>JACNKX010000006.1 GCA_014381825.1 Planctomycetota bacterium | reverse complement strand
GAATTCGGGCGATTCTACCCCTTATTGCCCTGTCCAGTTATTGGGGTCCACTTCAATCTGCCTCCCAAGAGTACGGTCTATGACTATTTTGCGAAATGGCGAGATAACGGCAAGTGGAATGAAGTCGTAACGTTACTGCGCACTCGGATTCGCCATCAGGAAGGTCGAGAGGCGACACCAAGTGCGGCCTGCATCGACACCCAGTCGGTGAAGACAACGGAGATGGGTGGGCAAGAACGAGGTTACGATGGAGGCAAGAAAATCAAAGGCAGAAAGCGTCATTTGCTTGTTGACACGCTAGGACTTCTGCTCGCGGTTGTTGTCACGGCAGCCAACGCTGACGATGGAACCGCAGCCCCTCGCCTGCTCGAACGAGTCGATGAAGACGCACTGCCACGACTGTCTGTCATCTTCGGGGACAACAAATACAACAACAAGAGTCTTCGGGCGTGGATGGAACAAGAGCGTCCGAGTTGGTCCATCGATGTCCAGTCGCCACCTCCAGGCAGCAAAGGATTCTCGCCCGTGCGAATCCGCTGGGTGGTGGAGCGCAGCAATGCGTGGCATGGACGTTGTCGTCGCAACAGCAAGGACTACGAGCGCCGCCCCGATTCAAGCGAAGCCATGATCCAGATCAGTCACCTAGGAATCATGCTACGGAGGTGTGCGCCGACTAAACAACCTGACTTCAACTATTCAGCGACCGCCGTATAGTCCCAGAAAAACCTGCATCCAATATCCGGATAGACTCTTAGATTCGGTGGTCACGATCGCCCGCGTTCCCTAACCCAGCACTCCGCTTGACAATTTTTAGTCATCAAATTATATCTTTTGATTAATCAAAACTTATAGTTCGACAAGACAAACTTCGTACCATCGCACTTGGAGGGGTCTGGACATGCCGCAAGATAAATGCACTAAAGGGTTTACGATCATCGAGCTACTTGTCGTGATCGCCATCATTGGCATCCTGGTTGCCCTGCTGCTTCCGGCGGTGCAGCAAGCCCGCGAATCGGCACGCCGAATGCAATGCCAGAACAATCTCAAGCAACTCAATCTAGCCCTGCACAACCATGAGAGCACACATCGCGAGTTTCCATCCGGCGTGATCCGTAAGACGTGGGCTCAGCAGCCAACGTGGTCCACGGGGCACTGGGCCTGGGGACTCTTCGCGAATCTCTTGCCCTTCGTGGAGCAAGATGTCCTGCACGACCAGCTCCACTTGGACAAACCTCTGCTTGGTGCTCCTCCTTTTTTTCCAATACTGCCCGAGCATCAAGACCTGGTGAACAAGCCCGTCGGCTTGTTCTTGTGCCCAACTGATTTTGAGACGATTCTCGACATCCGTTACCGCCCCTCGAACTACGTCGGTTGTTTGGGAAGCGGCGTCCAAACGCCACTGCAGGCGGCGGGAGCGGACGAAGACGTTGACGGCGTGTTCTATTCGAATTCCCGCACACGTCCGCGAGATATTATCGACGGCCTCTCGAATACGCTCGCCATCTCCGAGACAACGCTTGGGCTTGGCGATCCCGGGCCGGGCGGTTTTACCGTTTCCACACCGCCGTCGAATCCAGAAGACGTTTGGGCCGCGCTGTTCCCGTGGGTAACATCAACGCTGTCGGATTCCGCGTGCAACTCGGCAACTGCGTTTGGCGTGACACGCGGGAACACCTGGGCGTCCGCGAGCCATCTGAGCGGCTTTTTCAACGCCTACTTGTCGCCCAACAGTCCGCGATCCGACTGCATCGTTCACTTTTCATTCTCACCCGGTTGGGTTGCTGCTCGAAGTCGGCATGTCAACGGAGTGAACACGGCCTTCGCGGATGGCAGCGTACGGTTCGTTAGTGACTCGATCGAGCTAAGTACGTGGCGCGCGTTGAGTACTCGGGCCGGGGGCGAAGCGGTCACTATCCCCTGACCATCGTCACACTTGCTGCTGGTGTACCCTCATCGTTAGCGAGGTTGGACCAGAGCGAACCGAGAGAAATCATGACAGACACACGAGCCAACATGGAAACCGCAGTTCACTCCGATGCCCCCGTGGGCAACCAATCGCACCCGGCTTACCCATCGCGAGCGCCTGTATCGCGACTGCTTATCGCGTGCCTGTTCTGGGGCTTGTGCTTGACGCTGAGCGCGGCGGGGCATCGATTGTATAAGGCGACCGTCTCGCTGGACCGAGCCGTTTCGGCAGACACGTATCGAACGAGCGGTGTCCCAATCGCATGGGTCGGTCACGGTGCCGTTGAGGATTCTTATCAGCGAATCGTGGGCGACATCCCCACGAATGGAACAGCGGTGGCTCGCGCCCTGCCTAACTCAAAGTTCTGGCTTGCTGCCGCACTGGTGTACTCGGCGCTCGGAGGAGTGATGGCGTGGTCCGGTCGCTGGATCAGGAATCCGGATGTCCAATCCCTGGTGGGCCTGTTCGCCGGACATCTGCTCTGGCTCGGGGCAATCGAGCTTGGGTTGGATGCGGCCGGCCGACGACTCGGTCTCGCCGGCGCGTTGGAAGTCGTTGACGATCGGGTTGTCGGAACACACGCGGCAGGGACGCTCATCCAACTATCCGTGGTGTTCCTGATACCGCTTTTGATCGGTTTGACAATGCACGAGTCGAACCGATGCGCGGTCTTTCAATGGTTTCGCAGGCGGCTGCCGAAC
>JACNKX010000075.1 GCA_014381825.1 Planctomycetota bacterium | reverse complement strand
CTACAAACCCATATGTCTGCATGTTTTCCCTGCTTCTTGTGTGGTGGGTGTCCTTCCCCAGCCCCCGGGCTGGGAGAAAGATGGGGTCGTCCCAAAAGAACAAGCCCCCCCCCCCCCCCCCCGCCCAGCCACAACCGCCGTTGTCGGCTTCACGGCCAATGGTGAGGTAGAGTTGATTCATCATCGCTTCGTCGGCTCGATCGTTGAATGTGTTCGGGCCGTTGTAATTGGAAACTGGATTGTCCGCATTGGCGGTGGCACCAGCGGCGATCCAACCTTCCACAGTCCAACCGTTCCCAATCGTCGGGAAGACGCGCCAAGGAGTGCAAGAGTTGCATCCCTTCCCACCTTTTCCGCCATCTTTGCCGCCACCCTTGGCGTCGCAGCCACAACCTTTGCCGTCTTTTTGGCTGACATCGCCAACGAACGTGAGGTCGCTGGAGTCAGCTGCGGCAAGATCACTGGGCGAAGGCGCAGCATTGTCTTGTGCATAGTAGTCGTAAGTTAGGGCTACTGGTTGCACGGACCCGGGCTGAAGCAGCCCCTGAGCCTGAGCACCAGTCGCGACGAGACCACAACAAGCGGCCGCCGCAAGAGCTATTCTCGTGAACTTCATCGTCCTGTCTCCCAATCCTTTGAACATGGAGGCGTGATTGCTGGCGGGACCACCGCGAGGCGGCAGTATCAACGGTCCAGCGACCGTCGATGGGGGGTTCTTTGGGGGGCAACTGTTCGAATCGCACTCGGCCGGATGACGCTCGGCAATCGATAGTTGTCTATGTTGCTATCGACGCCCTGAACAATCGTCGTTTACTAGAATGCCAAGTTTTACACTCACAGATCCGTCTGCATGCGGGGTTTCGCGGCAAGCTGTACCGCTTGCGAGAAGAATCAGGCGCGGTGTGCGGATGGCAGGCCGGAATTCAGCAAGAATTGCATCCGTTCAACGGGAGTTGACGCACGGCTTCGTTGTGAAAACGCGAGCTAGCGATTGCCCGTGGATTGCCTAGTGTTTGAAGCGATGAGCAATGCGCTGCCTAAGCGGAGTCGGAACTTGCTTCAGCAAACAATGCGTCAACAAACTCGTCCGCATTAAATAGGGCCAAATCTTCTGCCTGTTCCCCAACACCGATATACTTGACGGGCAATTCGAACTGTTGACGAATTGGAACGACGACGCCACCCTTTGCCGTACCGTCAAGCTTTGCCAAAACGATACCAGTACACCCCGCTGCTTCCGAGAAGCCTTTCGCTTGGCTGATCCCGTTCTGCCCCGCCGTCGCATCCAGTACGAGCAACACTTCGTGAGGCGCGTCGTCGATCTGCTTCGTCATCACGCGTCGGATTTTTGACAACTCCTGCATGAGGCTGGTTTGAGTTTGCAGGCGTCCAGCTGTATCGAGGATGCACACGTCAGCCGACGTTTCGAGGGCTCTGGCGACCGCGCGATGGGCGACGCTTGCCGGATCGCTGTTCGTTGCACCAGTGACGATCTCGGCTCCGATTCTTTCTGCCCAGATGGTCAACTGCTGGACTGCGGCCGCGCGAAACGTGTCACCAGCGCCCAACACGACGCTCTTTCCCTGCTGTTTGAACATCGTCGCAAGTTTTGCGATCGAAGTTGTCTTTCCGGATCCGTTCACACCGACCACCATCACGACCGTCGGGCCAGATGCCGCGAACTCGATCGGCACTTCAGGCTGTTCCATCAACTCACGAAGTTTTACTTTGATTACAGCGAGAACTTCGTTCATTTGGACCACTCGTCCGCGAAAATCGGTTTTTACTTGATCGCGAATCGTGGCAGCTGGCCCCGCTCCCATGTCCGTTCGAATCAAGATCGCGAACAACTCGGTTAAGAAGTCATCATCGACTAGCGCTCCCTCTTGCTTGAAGAGGTCACGAATGTCCGTATTCAATAACTGCGCGGTCTTTTGTAGTCCTTGCTTGAACCGCCCGAAGATTCCTTTCTTCGGAGCTTCCGGCTGGCTGGCAGCAGTCTCCGGTCCCGTTTGCGATTCCGGGGATTTGCCCGTGATGCGATCGAATAAACTCATAGTGCTTTGCGAAAACGATGTTGATGGAGGAATGAGGAAGGCCGCATTCTATCGCTGGGATTCCATCTTGTCTTGATGGTCTTGGCGATGGCCCATGAATAGTTTTAACCAGGGAGCGATTACCTATCCCACAGGTCTTTGTCGCCACAGAGTTCCATGGCGATGATTTCACCGGCGAGACGATGCCCCGTGGCGTTCCAATGCCCTGTGCCGAGACGCGTCTTCTCGAAGCCGTGCAAGAACACGTTATGCTTCTGAGCATACCGTGCCATCTGATCCACAAGAATTATCGAGCGGCAGCCCAGACGGTCGGCAAGAGTCGCTATTCGGCGGTCCGCATAACCAAGATCAGCAACACCAAGGCTTGCTGCAAATGTGTCGCGAATTGCCGGATCGGGGTGAACCTGAATACCGTTTGTGAGCGTAGCAATGACCAGTTTGGCACTTCTTGCTTCTACGTCGGAATGCATCTGGTCGATCAAGCTTTCCGTGATGCTCCAGGCATCTCGCTGCGCAGGAGTCTTCGGTTCAGAGTAGATGAAATCATCGAGGCCGGCCTCGAACCCGCTGTTCACACTAGCCGGAGCGATGAACTCGTCACGATGTCGAATCCGATATGTCAAAGTCAACAGACGCGACGAATTGATCAATCTGTCCTTGAGGCGAATCCAAAATGATGTAAAGAACGGCTGCTGCGTAAACGAGTCGTCCAATACCAGGGTATCGCCTTCGAGTGTGAAGAATGGCTTTAAGCTGTCCGACTCTAATTCCTTGGAGTTGTTTCGGACGTCGTTGCCTGTCAAAAACGCAAGAAGAACGATATCCGGTTCGTATTGCCAGAGTTCATTGCGTAGCATCAGAAGCTCTTGCGCTGTGCCATAACCCGACACGCCGGTATTCAGCACTTCGATCTTTTTGCCAGATGTCGCCTCGCATTGGTTCAGCTCTTGCTCGCAAACTGCCCAAAACGTCTCATTCAATTCGACTTGAAGCGCTTCGCAATAGGAATCGCCCAATACTGCGATTCGAATCGTGTCGTCCGGTTTTGCTTCGGCATGCTCTCGATCTCGAAAGCCAACACGATTCGTTCGGAAGAACACGCTGTTTTCCTTCGTGTTCCAACCGGCATAGTCGGGCTTAAGACGACTGCCGAGTATCCGGTCAGGCTGATAGGGCGATGGATCGGCAATGCCAACGAAACGCAGAGTCGTCTCGGCGAGCAGTATCCCGATCACGCCGCCGAAGCCAATTAGCAACAGTCGTCTCAGTAGCACAAAGCGTTCGCGTCTCGACATCGACCTACGAATCCTGCTTAAAATCGTGCAGCACGCGATCAAGGATTCCGTTCACGAATTGTGGCGATTGTTTCGCCCCATAGCGCTTCGCGAGCTCGACGGCTTCGTTGATGGCGACACGACCGGGAGTCTTGGTATGCAGTATCTCGAAGGCACCGAGCCGTAGGATGTTTCGGTCGGTCGCCGCCATTCGCTCTAAGCTCCAATTGGCCGCCCGCTCTTGCAAGAGCGCGTCCAATTCCTCTCGTTTGGAACGTACTCCCTTTCGAAGGTCAGTTCCAAACTCGATAAGATCTTCGCGATTGTTCAGCCGTACTCTCAGAAACTCTTCGATGGCCTCGATATCGGGCGCTGGGTTCAAGTCATCCTGATACAGCAATTGCAGGACAACTTCGCGGGCTCGAGTTCGACGCGGCATCGTAGAGGTATTTCTAAGGTAGGGTGCAGACGGTGGGCAAATCGGCGGGGAGCAGTTTCAAGATCGCAACCAGCCAAGGAACTGTACGTGGTTACTTGTTGCTTGGCAACTGGCGAAGCAGGCTCACCATCTCCAGGGCAGCTTCCGCACACTCGACGCCTTTGTTCCCGACCGTTCCGCCCGATCGGTTGATCGCTTGTTCGAGCGAGTTACATGTAAGCACGCCCATCAACACGGGGACTCCGGTTTCAAGACTCGTTTGCCCGAGGCTGATACTAACGTGACGATTAATATGCTGGTCATGAGTCGTCTCGCCGCGAATCACCGCACCTAAACAGATAATCGCTGCGTAATGTTGTGTCTTTGCCAAGCGGTCGGCGACAAGCGGGATCTCCCAAGCACCGGGAACCCAGGCCACGTCGATCGCGTCATCCGCAGCTTCGTGCTCGCGCAAGGTCTCGACGGCTCCCGCCAGAAGCTTCGACGTAATCGAGTCGTTGTATTTCGATACTACGATGGCAAAGCGAGCATCCTTGGGACGCATGTCGCCACGAAATTCTTTGGTCATTGGAAATTCGAATGTGGTCACTGAGCGAAGCGTTACCCCATGTTCATGCTCATCAGGAACTCCGCGTTGGTCTTCGTTTTCTGTAAGCGAGTCACGAGCAGTTCCATCGCATCGGGCGCATTCATGTCGTTCAAAACACGACGTAGCACACAAACGCGGCGATATTCTTCAGGGTCCATCAGGATCTCTTCGCGGCGAGTACCGCTACGGTTGATGTCGATCGCGGGCCAAATCCGCCGGTCGACAAGTTTCCGATCCAGGACAATCTCCATATTTCCCGTTCCTTTGAACTCTTCGAAAATCACTTCATCCATTCGGCTGCCGGTGTCGACCAACGCGGTGGCGAGAATCGTCAGCGAACCGCCTTCCTCAACTTTGCGAGCGGATCCGAAGAACGCTTTTGGTTTTTGCATCGCGTTGGAATCGAGACCGCCGGAAAGAATCTTACCAGACTGCGGACACTCCGCATTCCAAGCGCGAGCCAGTCGCGTGATTGAATCGAGGAAGATCACGACATCGATACCATACTCCACCATCCGTTTGGCTTTCTCGATGACCATCTGTTGAACTTGGACATGGCGTGACGAAGGCTCGTCGAATGTCGAACTGATGACTTCACAATTGCGGCCTTTCACCTCGCGTTCCATGTCGGTCACTTCTTCGGGACGCTCGTCGATCAAGAGCATGATGACGTACGCGTCTGGATAGTTCTTGATCACCGAACGAGCCATCTTTTGCAGCAAGATCGTCTTTCCAGCCCGCGGAGGGCTGACAATCAAACCACGCTGCCCAAACCCGATCGGACAAACCAAATCAATGATGCGTGTCGAGGCTTCGTCTGCGTCCGTCTCCATGACGATTCGTTGATTCGGATGCAATGGTGTTAAGTCGTCGAACGCAATCTTCTCAGAGATGGAGTTTGGATCCTGGTAGTTGATCGCTTCCACTCTCAGCAAAGCGAAGTAGCGTTCGTTCTCTTTCGGCGGTCGGATCTGGCCGGAGACGGTCGCTCCGGTTTGAAGCCCGAAGCGACGGATCTGGCTGGGCGACACATAGATGTCGTCCGGGCAAGAAAGATAGTGATAGTCAGGGCTGCGGAGAAAGCCGAAACCATCGGGCAGGATCTCCAGCGTTCCTTCGCCGTACATCAGCCCGTTCATCTTCACGCGTTCTTTGAGGATACGAAAAATCAGATCCTGCTTCTTCAAGCCAGAAACGTCTTTGACGTTCTCTTTCCGCGCCTCTTCAATGAGGTCGGTCATGCTCAGTCGTTGCAACTCGGCAATATGGATTTCGCCCTGCTTAATCTTTTCGTAGCGGTCGTTTGTTTCATCCCCTCGCTGGTTTCCGCTTTCCGCGGCGATCTCTTCGGCGAGCGAAAGGGGTTCTCGCTCGTCATCTAATTCAGGTAGACGATCGAGTTGCGATACAACTTCTTCCGAAACATTGCGATGGTTTTCGCTGGCGCTATCTGCCGTCTTCTCGCCGGGCGGGCGAGTGCTGCGTTGGCCGGACATGAGAGAGACTCCTGAGAAGGGACGTAACAGGTGGCCGGCACATTGAAAGCGCTGGCGGCGGGTGGAGTTATGTGAATTGTAGCCTAAGAGGGGAATTCTAGTCGAGTGAATACCAGAAGGATTCTACTTGTTGGCGAGTCGAATCGGCGGAATTCGAGTTGTCAATGACGTGATCTGCGGCGGATCGCTTCGTTTCAAGCGACTGTTGAGCGGATTCACGAGCTGCAAAGTTTGCATCAGTCCAACCCCGATCCTGAGCTCGTTGTAGGCGCAAACTACGCGGTGCATCGATAAATAGAATGTGATCGCAGAACTCGTTCCAACCGGCTTTCAGCATGACGGGAGCGTCTAGGACAACCATTTTTGCATCGCCACTGTGCCGCGTCTGTTCAATCAAATGTTCCAGCCGAGCGCCGATCCGAGGGTGAGTAAGATGCTCCAGAAACGCTAATTCTTGCGGTCCGTTCGGCGGCGAGGCGAAGACGATCTTCGCGACTTCTGATCGATTGATTTGTCCGTCCTGAGCAAGGATCACGTCGCCCCAGCGCCCACGCGCTGCCTGAATGACCTCAGGCTCGCGGAGTACTTCGTGGCCGACTTGATCCGCGTCGAGGACTATAGCTCCAAGGTGACGAAATTGCTCCGCGACGAGACTCTTTCCACTGGCGACACCGCCCAAGATGCCAATGATCTTCATACGCCATTAGTCCCAGGGCTCACATTCGGCCCAATTCTTACCGGCTTTGACGTCCACTTTCAGCGGAACATCCAAGTGACCGGCGGCGGTCATCTCTTCGATAACCAGAGCAGCCAATTCGGCGAGTTCTTCCGACGGGGCTTCGAACACTAGTTCGTCGTGGATTTGCAGTAACATCTTTGCCCGCAGCTTCTCGCGCTCCAGGCGTCCGTGGACATTGATCATGGCTTGTTTGATCAGGTCCGCAGCCGATCCTTGGATAACCGTGTTGATTGCGATTCGTTCTGGGAGGGTTCGTTGGCGGGAGTCGCCGTATCGTGATGGGTCACGAACTCCGTCCACCGCGCGACGGCGGCCTAGGATGGTACTAACATAACTATTCTCCCGACAATCCTCCAGTACCTTTTTCATAAACTCGGCGACGCCCGTGTAGCGAGCGAAATAGGCTTCGATGAACTCCGCCGCTTCGTCCTGCTCTATATCAAGGGACTTTGCCAATCCGAAGGCACTTTGCCCATAAATCACGCCGAAGTTAACGGCTTTCGCACTGCGTCGCATGTCGCGGGTGACTTCGTCCAGCGGCACTCCGTAGACTTCCGCAGCAACTTGTGTGTGAATATCGCGATCTTCCGCAAACGCTTGGCACATCGCTTCGTCACCGGAGAAATGTGCCAATACGCGCAGTTCGATCTGCGAGTAGTCTGCCGTCATCAGAAGCCAGCCCGGCCCGCCTGGTAAGAACGCCGAGCGAATTTCACGCCCTTCTTCAGTCCGAATCGGTATGTTCTGCAAGTTTGGCTCGGTTGAACTTAGCCGACCCGTCGAAGCGACGTCTTGTCGGAACGAACTGTGAATGCGACCAGTCGTGGGATGCACGAGTTCAGGCAACGCGTCCACGTAAGTGCTCTTCAACTTGGCGTTTTGACGATACTCGATGATCTTTGCCGGCAGAGGATGTTGCTTCGCAAGCTCCGTTAAGACCTCGACGTCCGTACTCGCTCCCGTCTTGGTCTTCTTGATAACGGGCAACTCAAGCTCCTCGAACAGCAGCTTGCTCAACTGCTTTGGCGAGTCGATGTTGAACTCACCGCCAGCAAGTTGATAAATCTCGACTTCTAGCTGTTCGAGCCGCTCGCCGAATCGATCGCTCAACTCACGCAGTCGCTCGACATCCACCCTGATCCCATTGAACTCCAGCTCCGCAAGGATCTCGATCAGCGGCAGCTCAAGGTTGCTAAACAACTCGTGGAGTCCTTCTGACTTTAGCTTCTTTTCCAAGATCGCGGTCAGTCGCACCGGCACGTCGGCGTCTTCGGCCGCGTATTCGGTGACCTTGGCAACCGGGACTTCATCCATTCGGATTTGCTTCTTGCCAGTTCCGATAAGCTCTTTGATAGAGATCGTCTTGTGATTCAAGTAGCGACTCGCCATATCGTCCATGCTATGGCTCCGCTCGCCGGGCACGAGCAAGTAGTCTGCTACCATCGTGTCGAACGCGACGCCTCGCAACGTGATGCCGATGTTGCGGAGTACGATCATGTCGTACTTGAGGTTCTGGCCGATCTTTTCGATCGCCGGATCTTCAAGGACAGCGCGCAGCGATTTATTCGCCGAATGTGGATCGAGCTGCGGTTCACCTTGCGGTGCGCGAACGGGAACGTAGTACGCCTCGCCAGACTTCCACGCGAACGAATAGCCAACAATCTCTGCCCAGCGCGGGTTCGTCGAAGTCGTCTCGGTGTCGATCGCGATGCGTTTCTGCTGCGACATCTCCTTTATCAAATCGGTCAGGTCTTCTTCCGTTGCGACCATTCGATAATCTGCGTTCCATTCGGTTGGCGCTTCTGCGGCGGTGAGATTCGCGAATTGATCGGCCAGTCGGCGAAAGCCGAACTCGCGACATAGTTCGAGAGTCGCCTCCGTATCGACGCCCCCTACCCTGCCCTGCTTCCAATCAATCTCGATTGGCACATCGTTTACCAAACGAACCAACTCGCGACTCAGTAACGCTTGATCGCGAAACGTCGTCAGATTCAGTTCTCGTTTCTTCTTGCTGTTGGGATCCGCGTTTTCAAGTACAGCGTCGAGCGTTCCGTGCTTCTCCAAAAGCTCTCTCGCGGCTTTCGGGCCGATCAACGGGACACCGGGAACGTTATCGACGGAATCACCAACTAACGCTTGGTAATCGACAACTTGGTCAGGACGAACGCCCCAATCTTCCATCAACGCTTCCGCATCGAAGACCAGTTGTTTGCGAATGTTGTACATCTTCACTCGTTCAGTGATGAGCTGACGACAATCTTTGTCGCTTGTCACAACAATGCAATTTCCACCACGTTCGTCCGTTTGCCGTGCGATCGTCGCGAGGATATCGTCTGCCTCATAGCCTTGAAGCTGCAAAACCGGAACTCCCATCGCGATAAGCATGCGGTGGATACTGCCTATCTGAGGGCGTAAGTCTTCGGGCATCGACTCGCGATTTGCTTTGTACTCCTTGTACAAGTCATGACGGAATGTGATCTCTTTCGGATAGTCAAAGGCGCAGAACAGATAGTTCGGCCGTTTGTTCTCGATGATGTCGATCACATCGCGAACGAAGCCTTGTACGGCACCAATCGGCTGTCCGCTTGGGCTGCTCAGAGCTGGCATCGCATGGAAGACCTGATAGATCAACGAATGCGAATCGATGACATAAACCGTCTCGCCTTCGAGGCTCTCTGGAAAATTGCCAGAAGCTTGCTCGGTTGGCGGTGGCAGATCTACCGGTTCGTCGATCGCCGTATCTGGTTGTTTGTCAGCCGAGTCGTCCGACGTCGCGAACGAGAGCTGTCGTTGTGAGTCCGCCATCAAAGCCTCAGCTAAGTACCTGTAAAATCCCGCGACAGAAGTCCGGCAAATCGTCGGGTTTGCGACTCGAAACGAAGTGCCGGTCGACGACGACCGCTGCATCTTCCCAGATCGCACCGGCATTGATCAAATCGTCTTTGATCCCCGGCGACCCCGTGACGCGCACGCCTTCGTATACTTTGGCCGAAATCGGAATCCAGCCACCGTGACACACGGCCGCGACGAGCTTGTCTGCTTCAGCAAAGTCGCGAACGAGCTGTAACAATCCTGGATCCCTTCGGAGCTTGTCCGGCATGAACCCGCCTGGCACGACCAGTCCGTCGAAATCATCCGCTTTCATATCCGAGATCGCGGAATCCGACTTGCACGGATAGCCATTCTTTCCGGCGTAAACAACGCCAGCTTCTGGGCCAGCGACGACGACCTCCGCGCCTGCTTCGATCAGCCGCAACTTCGGATACCAGAGTTCCAGGTCTTCGTAGATTTCTCCGACTAGGATGAGAGCTCGTTTGCCAGAGAGAGATAGATCCGACGACATGTTTGGCTCCAGAGCTGTGCAAGATTTGAAAACCGCCTAACGTTCTATCATCGCAAGGCAGTTCTCGCGACCACTGGCTGTTACTTGGTTTGCATCTGGAGTGATTTGCGTTCCACTGGTTCCGCGAGTGCGACTTTGGTTAGAATATAGCGATACCAAGGAGAAACGATGAGCATTGCCTCACCGCAGCAGCCGCGAACGATCGCCGATATGCTAGTCGCGCTGGGCGATATTCCGCCGGAACGAATCTTGATGAACCCACCTCCGGGAACGGCGACGGAGCAAGATGCGGTCGAATGCGAGACCAGGCAGAATCGTCTTTGCGAACTTGTTGATAGTACGCTAGTGGAGAAGGCAGCGGGTTATCACGAATCGATTATTGCGTTGGCGATCGCGTCCATGTTGAGGAAGTTCGTCATTCCAAAGAATCTTGGCTGCGTGTCCGGTTCGGATGGCATGCTGCGGCTGTTTCCTGGGTTGATACGAATGCCTGATGTGGCGTTTGCATCATGGTCGCGATTTCCCGGAGGTCGGTTGCCGGATGAACCAGCTCCAAGTATCGCCCCCGATCTTGCCGTAGAAGTCCTCAGCGTTTCCAACACGGATCGCGAGATGCAACGGAAGCGGCGCGAGTACTTCGAAGCGGGCGTGTTGCTCGTTTGGATGATCGATCCGCGCCAGCGAACTGCGGTTGTCTACACGTCACCGGATGAATACACCGAGTTTGGCGCGAGCGATTCGTTGACTGGCGCCGAGGTGCTGCCTGGATTCACGCTGTCGCTGAGTGAGCTATTTGCCGAGTTGGATCGCCATGCTGACGGAATGAAACCGTGAATCGTTGCCTTCCGATTTTGCTTTGCGTTTTGGCAGCCCTCGCGGCTCGCAACGCGATGGCCGGGATGCCCGGCGCTTTGCCTGAAGACTTTGCACAAGTGTTTCGTCTTAACGACAATGTGCAGCATCGCCTACAGTCGATCTCTTTCTTCGCGTTCGTCTTCTTCTTCGCGACTGGCGCGTTCTGGTTGCTCTGGAATAACTTGGCTGGCAGTTTTTCTCGATTGCCTCGATTGAGCCCTCTGCGTGCGGCCTGCCTGACTCTGTTTTTAGGTTCGCTTTTTGTTGTTGTTCTCACCATGATTTCTGGCGCTCGTGAGTTGCTGACGCCGGGGGCCTGGAACAAGAAAGGATTGACATACACGGTCGCTCCGCCGGATGCGGCCTCGGAATCAGACATCGATGGTGTTACATCTGACGCCGGTCTTAGCGAGGTCTTGCCATGACCGGACTGGGCATGCTTGTCGGATTGCTCTTCGGATGGTTCGCTTTCGTGCTGCGAGTGTTTCCTCAGGTGACGATCCGTTGGGATGGTATCACAATTTTCTGCGTGGCGTTTCTGATTTCGCTTTGTTGCGCGCGATCCTTTCTGAATTGGTTATCGAGCGAATCGTTAAAGAGCGACTTGTCCTCGGCTCCACGTTGGAGTTGGGTTGCGACCGGCACATTGCTGGCGATGATCTTGCTCGTTTTCGTCGTTGGAATCTCTTTGATAGGGATCACGCATCAAGCGATATGGTTGGGAACATCTCCCGATCTTTGGTCCGAGTCCGTGACGCAGTCCGCAGCAGACAGCGCGAGGTCGAACTATCAACCTGGAACGGTCGACCAGCAAGAATTCGCGGGCAACTGGGTCACTGCGATCATGCCGTTCTCGACGTATACGCTCGACGATTTCGGGAGGTCTCCGGTCCACAGCGAACTTCCCTGGAACTCACCCGAAAATGCCCCGTTGTTTCGACGCCCAATGCCTGACTTGATTAACCCGTCACTGGAAGTGCCCAGCAAATCTCTGGATGGGTTCGGCCTCAGTCACTTCGCCGGCAACGCAAATGTGTTTCAAGGAACGCCCAAACGTCTCGACGAACTGGATGACAACACCATGTTGGTTGCGGAAGTCAATGCTGGGTTTGTTCCTTGGGGGCACCCGAACATGTGTCGCGACTTGCATCAAGGGCTGCGAAGTGATTGGCTCCAGACTCCAAACACCCAGCCACTCGGCTTTGGGCCCGTCCGAGGAAGCGACACCGTGCTGATGTTGCTGCTCGATAATTCGACCCGCGAAGTCAGCGTAAATGCTGATCCGACCGTATTGCGCCAATTGAGCGGTAGCGATGAATGACGTTTAACCATCTCGGGGGAATTCCCACTCGCCGGTACATGCTTGCTTATCTAGCAATCGGCTTGAGCGTGACGGCGTCGAAAGAAAGTTCACCGGTCGCGCCAAATAGCCCGATACGCAAGAGCGCCTCTCGTGCTTGTACTGGGACGCGAAATCGCTTCTTGACAAGTTTCCAATCGGAGGAGCCACGAAACGGGCCGATCCAGTTGTAACCGAGATCATTACGGTTCTCGTCGTAGAACGTGATGCCGACGGACGGTGTTGCCCCCTCACGAGTGTTCACGAAGAGGTTTTCATGCTTCACCATTGCCGATAACTCGATTTCGTTAACCCTCCGACCGTCGATCGGCAGGCCTTGAAGCAAGTGTGACGAGAGCCCGGCTTCTTCGTTCTTGAAGTTTACGAAGTTTTTCCCTTCGGGCGCGAGTCTAGCCGTAATCAACTCTGTCCGCCGTTGATAATACCAACCGGGGATAAAACCATTCTCTCCGATCGGTTCCTCAAAGTTACCATTGGCAGCATGCGGGTTTGCGGGATCCGGTTTAACGCGTCGCAGATCCTCGGCCGCGCCTGTCATCGGGACAAACAGAGTCGGACGTAACGCTTCCTTCTCTAGCTTTCCGTCCTTCTTTCGCATCAAGTAGAGCGTCTGCTGATATCGCTCGCCCGCCGGAATTACCATCAATCCTCCCTCGGCAAGTTGATCGATCAGCGGCTGCGGTGGTCCTTCGGGCGAACAAGTCACGATGATCTTGTCGAACGGCGCATGCTCGGCCCATCCTTTGAATCCATCGCCGACTCGAGTGAATACGTTTTTGTACTTCAGGTGCTTCAGCGTCCGTTCGGCTTTACGGCCCAGGCCTTCGACAATTTCGATCGAATAAACTTCCTTCACGAGCGGGCTGAGTACTGCCGCTTGATAGCCGCTTCCCGTGCCAATTTCCAGAACCTTGTCCGTCGGTTGCGGATCGAGCGATTCAGTCATGTAGGCAACAATGAACGGCGACGAGATAGTCTGCTGAAAGCCAATTGGCAACGCCATGTCGTAATACGCTTGCTTCCGCAGATTCGTGGCAACGAACGCATGCCGACGTGTCTCGCGCATCGCACGAAGTACTCGAGGGTCTTTGACGCCAGCTCCAGCGACAACTTCCTGAACCATCCGCGACCGGGCCGTCTCGAATTGCGATTCAGTCTGAGCCAGGGCACCGAAGGGCGTCAGTAGTACGATCAGACAGCCGGTCAGTCTTGTTTGGTGATTAGCCATTGATTTGGTCATTCCGATCTACTTTTGCGTCCCCTGATTAGCTTGGACTTCATTATAACCTTGCCTTAAGTATGGCACGCTGCCGGAGCGGGGTCTTGCGTGTGCGCGCGGGGTCTGGAAAACTGCAAGCCGCCACTTCGAGTCACATGATCCTATCCACATAACCGTTACCTGCGAGAGTTACGCCATGAAAACCAATCCCGTCAAAAAGAAACTCCGCCGCGGCGAACCATCCTTTGGGACTTGGCTCGCTCTCGGTGATTTGTACGCCACACGCGTACTGGCCCGCCTTGGATTCGACTGGATGACGCTCGATATCGAGCATTCCGCGATCGATTGGTCGCAAGCTACTTCGCTATTCGGAGCGATTGCCGACGCTGGCTGCGTGCCGCTGGCTCGTGTTCCTGAGGGAACGCACCACTATATCAAGCGAGTTCTCGATGCCGGGGCGTGGGGAATCGTTGTGCCGATGGTCGACACGGTTGAGCAAGCGAAGATCGCAATCGCCGCCGCCAAGTATCCTCCGGAAGGGAATCGAAGCGTCGGTGGCGGAATGCACGCCATGAACTTCGGTGCCGAGGCCGGAGAATACTATCAACGAGCGAACGACGAAATCTTAGTGGTATTGCAAACGGAGAGCCCGCAGGGCGTAGAGAATGCCGAAGAGATCTACAGCTTGCCCGGTTGCGACGCGATCTTCATCGGTCCAAATGATTTGCGGTTTCAGATGCGAGCCACCGACGGAACGTTCCCGACACCGGAAGAACACGAAGCGGCGATCCAGCGCGTGATCGAGGTCGGCAAAAAAGTCGGCACACCAACTGGTATCCACGCGATGGACCCCGAATCGGCCGTGCAGCGAGCCGAACAAGGGATGCAGTTTCTTGCCGTTGGTAGCGATCTCCGGATGATGACGTTCAAGGCGCAGGAATACCTAAAGACGCTGTACCCCGAGCAAGACGCGAAGGATGTCGCGCGTTATTAGTTCTTATGACTTGCGTGTTGTGGCGGGCAGCGGTGGAGAATCTTAATGAGCGTCTATCTACTGGCAACATTGGACACCAAGGGTCCTGAGGCGGAATTGGTTCGCGACCGTCTGGTAACGCTTGGCATCGCGGTTGTCGTCCTTGACGCCGGCTGCATCGGCGAGCCGACGTTTCTCGCGGATGTTTCCCGAGAAGCGATCTTCGCAGCTTCAGGAACTTCACTCGCAGAAGCGGTTGCGAAAGGTGATCGCGGAGTGGCCGTAACGCAGGCGGCCGAGGGAGCGACCTCTATTGTGCTCTCCGCCTTTGCCGAAGGAAAAGTCGACGGCGTTATCGCACTTGGCGGGTCGGCAGGAACGACGATCGGAACCTCAGCGATGCGAGCGTTGCCGATTGGTGTGCCGAAGTTGATGGTGAGTACTCTTGCATCGGGTGATGTGCGCCGGTGGGTTGGTGACAAAGACATCTTGATGTTGAACTCAGTGGTCGACATTGCTGGGATCAATCGAATTAGCCGGCTGATTTTGTCGAATGCTGCTGCTGCAATGGCCGGGATGGTAAAGCATCGCGCTCCGAAATTGACGGAAGACAAGCCGCTGGTCGCCGCAACAATGTTCGGAGTGACGACACCATGCGTACAGCGCGCGCGAGAAGTGCTTGAGCAGGCGGGCTACGAAGTCTTGGTCTTTCACGCGACGGGCAATGGCGGAAAGGCGATGGAGTCGTTGATTCGTGATGGCTTGATCGCGGGCGCACTAGATATGACCACGACGGAGTTGGCTGACGACCTTGTTGGCGGCGTATTATCAGCGGGCCCGAGCCGCCTGACGGCAGCTGCAGAGGCGGGAGTTCCCCAGGTCGTCTCGGTCGGAGCCACCGATATGGTCAACTTCTGGGCTCCGGATACCATTTCGGATGAATTCAAAGAGCGCAAGTTTCACCAGCACAACGCAACGGTGACACTGATGCGAACGACGCCCGAAGAGAACGCGATGCTCGGGCAAGAGATTGGACATAAAGTATCCGCTTCATCCGGAGCAGCCGCGATTCTGTTGCCACTCAAAGGCGTTTCCGCTATCGATCGTGAGGGTGAATCTTTCGACGACCCCGCGGCACGAAAGGCGTTGTTCGACGCAATTCGTTCAAGTCACGGAAGCGTCGAGCTTGTCGAACTGAACGAACACATCAACGATAATGCTTTCGCCGAAGCAGCGGCGGAAAAACTGATTCAGCTAATGCGATGAACGTTGCCGTCACGCCTCGCCGTGACGAGTCCCACTCAGACGAGATCGAATTAGGACCGTGCGCCCACATCCGAAGCAGAGTTAATCTAAACGGGCTCATCACTCGGAGAGTGATGGCTACTTTGGGAGACATATATGGCATTGTTCAAACGCGAAGACATTCTTGCTCGATTGCGTGCAAAGGTTGCGGCAGGCGAGCCGATTGTTGGTGGCGGTGCGGGAACTGGCATCAGCGCCAAGATGTCGGAAGCTGGCGGGGTCGATTTACTGGTGATCTACAACTCGGGACGCTTCCGCATGGGCGGTCGTGGATCGCTTTCGGGGATGATGCCCTACGGCGACGCGAACGCCATTGTGATGGAAATGGGGCGCGAAGTTATTCCAGTCGCGACAAAGACACCCGTGCTGGCAGGCGTCTGTGGAACGGATCCGTTCCGAGTGATGAAGTTGTTCCTTCGCGACGTTGATGTGGCCGGTTTCTCAGGCATACAGAACTTTCCCACGGTTGGACTGATCGACGGTGGCTTTCGCCAAGGATTGGAAGAAACGGGAATGGGCTACGGGTTGGAAGTCGACATGATCCAAACAGCTCACGAAATGGGGCTGTTAACGACTCCATATTGTTTCAACCCGGATGAAGCGACCGCGATGGCCGAAGCCGGTGCCGACATCTTGATTCCACACATGGGATTGACGACGAAAGGGGCAATCGGCGCGGAGACGGCGCTAACGCTTGAAGAGTCTGCACGCCGTGTTCAGGCGATGCATGATGCCGCAAAGAAGGTGAACGCAGAGATTCTCGTTCTGTGTCACGGTGGCCCGATCGCCGAGCCTTCCGACGCTCAGTTCATCTTGGACAACACAGAAGGAATCGTCGGATTCTACGGAGCAAGTAGCATGGAACGATTGCCGGTCGAGCCGGCGATTCGAGATCGGGTGCGCGAGTTCACGGAAATGAGATTCAAGGGCTGAGCAAACCGAATTAGGAGTGCCTGCGTTAGATCTTCGCTCCCGTCCCTTTCGTCAGCGTCATAAATGCCGATTCCAGATTAACTTCTTCCTCGCGGAATAGAGTCAGTCTGTGACCTGCCTCAACCAGCAGCACTGGAAGTTCACTGTAGTCTTCGATGCCCTGTCGGAGCGTAACGTTCAGTTGCTCCTCTCTCACCTCGACACCTTCGACAATGTCGTGTTGCTCGAGCAGAGTGCTTGCTGCGTTTGGATGACCTTTGATTTTAATGATCAAGACCGTTCGCTCACGTACTTGTTTCATCACATCGGCGACGTTGGCATTGTGGCTCATGACGCCACGATCAATGATGCCAATCTTGTTGCAAATGTCAGCCAGTTCGGGAAGGATGTGACTGGAAACAATAATGGTCTTTCCCATCTGACCGAGGCGGCGGAGCAAGTTTCGCATCTCGATCCGCGCACGCGGGTCGAGACCGCTCAGCGGTTCGTCGAGCAGCAGGACCTGTGGATCGTGAAGCAAAGTGCGAGCCAATCCCAGGCGTTGCGTCTGTCCTCGAGAAAGTGTGTTCGCGAACGCGTCGCGTTTAAAGTCGAGATCGACGATGTCCAGCATTTCATCGCAACGCTTTCGGCGTTCCGGGCCGCGGATGCGATAAGCGGCGGCGAAGAATTCCAAATACTCGATCACTTTCATGTCGTCGTACACGCCAAAGAAGTCAGGCATGTATCCGACCAAACGGCGAATCTCTTTCGGGCTCGTATAGATTGAGTTCCCGCAGACGTAAGCTTCGCCCCAGGTCGGGTTTAGTAGTGTTGCGATGATTCGCATCGTCGTTGTTTTACCCGCTCCATTCGGTCCGATAAAGCCGAACAGATCGCCCTGGTTTAGCTGAAGGTCGATGTCGCGAATGGCAAACATGTCGCCGTATTTTTTGGTGAGCCCTTTGGCTTCGATCGCGATTTCTGGCATGGCTTATCTCGAAGAAGTTGCGCGTGACGCATCGACTGGAAGCACGACACGATAGAAGGTCCAACGCTGATCGTAACTCTCGTCGGTAGCTTGTCCATTTAGAACGACCTCGCTCGCAGGTTGCCGGCTTCGTCCCAGCAGAATGGCTCGACCGTTTGCGAGGTGTTCACTTAAGTCCAGATAGTTCTGGTAGCGATGATGCAACTGTGTGTATTTGTCTCCGCCGGCCACTCTGTGGAACATCATCATTTCCAGAATTCGTGGGACGTCCATATCACGCTGCTCCCAGGGCGTTGTAATGTCTTTTATATCGACAACACGTCGGCGAGTGAGGCGCCAGTTGAAATTGAGCGGTTTTTCAAGGTGGATGTCTGTGGTGTCACCCGGCTGAAGAACGCTACCCTTTCGCTCCAACCTGTATGCCCAGTTGTCGTACAGCAGCATGCAGTCGTACAACTCGACGGAAAGCGGATTCATGATGTTACCGCGAAGCAACCCTCCCGCGTCAAGCTGTAGATCTGCCGTGTATTCGAGCGGCGCATCGTTCCACCACCGAGCGACGAACGCTTTCGTGCCGTCGATCTCGATCGGTGTATTCCGAATCTGACCGTCAGTTGCCGAACTTGCAATCGTATAAGGAGCAGGGAACAGCGTTGCCGACTTTGCTTCGAGCCCTCCAAGACCCGTTCCCGGCAAGCCTTGCCAAGACAGCAAGCAACCTGCGGAGTTTGATTTCGTGTCGAGCCATGACGATGCGAGTTGTACGTCATAGCTTGCAGACGCTGGGCTATAAAGATGAGTCCAAGTCGTCCCGCGAGCAAGGGATCGCTCTAGATCGATGTCAACGAGGTCGATCTGATTGACTTTGGGATCTTGCCCCTTAAAGCTGTTGTGAATCACCACGGCGAGCAAGCAAAATGCAACCGCCACGCTCGGAAACGTCACCCACGTCCAACTCATGCGGCGCAAGACGTCGCGGAGGAAGAAGTAATCTGCCGGCCCAATTAGCAGGATGTAGACGACGATCAGTCCGGCAACTAACGAGAATGGAATCAACTCGACACCCGAGAACTGTTCTGCGGCAGTTCGAAGTTGTCCGACGAGGTCGTTGTATCCGAGGTGGACTAGTTGTCCCGTCGCGCCCGTCGTCGCCGAACGCTCTTGGTTCTGATCAGAATCGCCTCGCAATAGCTTCTCGATCAACCGCGGGCGATCTTCCCAGTCTGAAAACGGTGCCTGATCGAGGTCGACCGCGATAAAGACGACTTGGCCGAGCCCCGTTGGAGCGCGAATCACGATCGGTCGAACGGCTTCCGAACTCTGTTCATAGACCGACAACTTGCCCGAGACATTTTCTAATAGACAGATCTGCAGCGGCGGAGAGTGTCCGTCGACTTTAATGGCGTCGAGCGATTGCGAACTGGCGACGTAACTCTCCAGTGCGGTCAGGCCTCGCACGGTTTGTATACGTGAAAATGTTCCAGGTGCGAGTTGGGCGAGTGGCTTACCCGTTCCGATAACTTCCTCGCCCGCTGCACCGACGCATAGGACGAGTCGTCCGCCTAGCTCCACCCACTGCTGCAATGCCGCGAATTGCTCGGGGGCGATCGACGAAAGGACCGAAGCGTCGCTTGTTGAGAGGACGATTGCGTCGACCGCCTCGTAAGCAAACCATCGTGTCGGCAGCGTCGATGCATCCGCGACGGCGGTCACCCGAGACGATTGAGCTGCCTCCGTCACTCCAATATCCGGACCGATGGTGAGTATCCAGTCGCGATCGGATACCATCGCTTGAGACAATTCGCTGCCTCCGAGAACGCGACGGATTGTCGACTCTTTACCAGAGAGCAGTTCAACTGCAAGTTCACGGTTGAGTTGGCCGAATTTGACGTGGCACGTAAACGAACCCGTTCCGTTTGCGGCGACGTGGATTGGTTCTGCGTCACGAAAGGTGACAGGGACACCATCGCCGTCTTTGGTGGTTAGCGCGAGTTGACCATTCAGGTCTTCAGAGCCGGCTGCGATCGTTACTCGAACTGGTGTCCAATACCCGACTTTGTAAGCTCCGCTGAATCCAATCGTCACGTCACGAATGTCACCGACCGACGAACCCTGTGCCTCAACCGAAACGGTCGTGCCGAGAACGGCGAAAAATGCCGCGAGCAGTAGGAAGGTGGGGCGACTGTGCTGCGGCATTTGGGTTGGAGAGACGCTGATTCAGGTGAAGGGTTTGGAACGAGGAAGTGATGTCTGAACGGGATACGCTTCAGGATAATCAGAGTGATCGCTTGCGCAAATAGTACCGCGACACTAGTTAGGGCTTTGCGGCATCATCGCAATCACATACGAAACGATGACAACCTGGGCAGCCATCGCCGTATTTCCTTGCAACGGCTTCGCTCAGGTCGATCTCGGCCACGTTGGCAATGGTCGTCAGCCACGCGAGGACGTCCGCAAACTCCTCCATTTTGTCTTCGTGGCTACCGCTTCGAAGAGCAGCCGCAAGTTCACCAACTTCCTCCATCAGCCACATAAACGTTCCATCGATGCCGCGAGCTTCGTCCTTTTCAAAGTACATCTTGCGGATGAGCTGTTGAAAGTCGTCCAAAGAGACTGACGGTGTACTCGGGTCGATGCTGTTACTCTGGCCGACGTTGTCTGCTTCTGTCACGTGACGCGATCCTTCATACGCGAGGTAGCCGGGATTGGTTCAAGCTGCCTACCGTACGGGTTGGGCCCCGTTTTGCAAGGCAGGCGGCGTCGATAGAATGTGGCTGAGGTTCCGCGAATTGCCGTTCAACTTTGGATTATGTTCGATGTCAGAGTTCTTTACCGTTGCCAAAGTCGGTGACATCCCCGATGGTGAGGGGCGCGCTTATGCGGTCAACGGTCGCATGGTCGCGGTTTTTCTCGAGAACGGCAATTACCAGGCCATTGACGATTTCTGCCCGCATATGGGAGCATCGCTGGCCGGGGGATATGTCGAAGATGGGATCGTGAGCTGTCCCTGGCACGCTTGGCGATTCAAGACGTGCGACGGAACTTGGTGCGACAACCCAAAGATCAGCATCGACAGCTTTGACGTTCACGTGCAAGGCGACGAGATTCGGGTTAACGTACCGGACAAGGAACCGCCGAACGGGAATGGCGAGAATTCTATCGAGACTTGATCGACGTTTTCGTTTCTGCCGTCGTCTGGACCTTGATTCTGAACTCGCGAAAGGGTCGTTCGGTGGTGAGCTTTTGCGTAGACTGGCTGCTCACCAATCGCCCTGCTTCTGCATCAAAGAGCATTGTGCCAGTGAGTTCTTGATCGATGAGCGTTGACTTGCTGGGAGCTTGTTCGCCCGCCTCGATCACCAGTCGGCCCGAGAGGTTGATTCGCTCCAACGTCTTTCCATTAATGTCTTCTGGCGTTGTAAGTGTGTAGGTTCTGTCTTGCTTAAGCGTGCCGAGAGCGGACGGAGTCACGAGCGTGGTCGCCCATTCGCTGTTGGTCGCAACTTCCGCTTCCGGAAACTCAACAGCTGCCTGACTCAGCAATCGCGAAATGCCTTCGGCCGAAAATAGCTGTTTCAACGCGGGTGATTCGACCGAGTTGAACGCTTCGCTGGCCGCATCCGACAGTTTTACGTCGCGGATTGCTCCACGGTTCGTCATCGTGACCGCAAACTCGGCTCCGATCACGGGACTCACCGCCGCCGCGATGTTGGCAGCCGAACCGCTGGGCTTCGATTCTGAATCGGAATCGTACTCGATTGCTTCCGCGGTTCCTGATTTCATCGTCACCGCAAATCGCTCAAACTGTTGCGTCATTCGAGCGCTGCCGTCTTCGGCCACCGCGCCGATCGTCCAGGCCATGCGCAACTGCATTGTGATATCAATGCCGGTCGGCTTTCCAGCCCCTGTCGTCGCAGTCACTGTGTGTTGATCGACTGTAACTTCTAACGTCTCGCCTTCCGTAAACTTCCAGCGAAGCAACGTCTCAGCGTTAGCGACCTGCCCGAGACTCGCCATCAAAAGTAAATTGCAAATCAGTAATCGAAGGTGTAATCTCATAACTTGATCGTTCCACCGGGCTCGACGACGACCGGTTCCGCTGCTGTTTCCTGTTTGACGCGTTCAGACCAAGCCGCCGCATCCTGCTCGATCGGCGGCCAAGTGTTGTAATGTGCTGGCGCGACTTTCTTTGGTTCGAGCATCTTAATCGCCTCGATCGAATCGTCGGGGCCCATTGTGAACAAGTCGCCGATCGGGAGAACTGCCAAGTCAATTCCCGCCGCTCCAATCAGCTTCATGTCCGAAAACAACGCTGTATCGCACGCGAAATAGATGTTCTTGTCTCCGATGGTGAGCAGCAAGCCACTTGGGTTGCCGCCGTACGAACCGTCTGGAAGTTGCGAGCTGTGATGGGCGATGGTCAGCTTCACACGACCAAACGGCAAATCAACTCCGCCACCGAGATTCATGCCAATCGTGTTCTGAACACGATGTTGGCTCGCGAACCAAGTGGCGATTTCGTAGTTGGATACGACGGTCGCGCCGGTTCGGTTCGCAATCGACGCCACATCCGCCACGTGATCGAAGTGACCGTGCGACACGAGAATATAGTTTGCCTCGACATCGTCGGCATTGATGGGAGCCGTCGGTGAATCGTTCAGAAACGGATCGATCAGTACGTTGTGTTCGCCCGTCGAAATCGCCCACGAGCCGTGCCCTAGCCATGTGAGTTGTATTGGCATGTTCTTTCATCCGCCGTTTGAATCGAGAAAACCGAATTCTAGCCCCTGACTTAGATTTGTGGCACCCTTGACCATTGTCATTGACGACCTTCCGGCGTCACTGGTTATCCTGATGGTTGTTTGATTCTAAACTTCTACGCCGCAAAAGGACCGAGGTCGGTTGCGAAACCATCATTGCAAGTCAATAATTTTCATTGTCGACCGAAGCCGCAGCAAGCTTGCCTAGCTTAACCGTACATTGCGACAGGTAGTCGGTGGGAACAATGTTGGGCGTGTCGAATGTCCCACTCAATTCCAGACCACACTGGCGTCGAGTCTCACGACAAGTCGAGACCACGGTTGCAATTCCACTCTCAGATTGTCGTATTAGTGTTAGTGATCAGCGCGACCATCTACGGCGCCGATTATGTCGTTCAACAAGTGGTTAATGACCAGGTTTTTAGCAAGGGTCGATGGACTGCCAACACCGCACTCACAGAGCTTCATTGGCCGAACCGAGTTGAGGCGCTCGATAGTTCCGACGAAACGCTGTCAGATCGATTCTCCGGCAGCGATCTCAACTGGCAACTTGTACCAATCGACACCGGCAATGACGAAGAGCATGCGGTTGTGGAACACTTCAAGAGTCAACCATATATACCCGAGCTATCTGAACAGTCTGACTTTACCGTTTCCTACGTAATTCCACCATCCAGAGACGACTCAGCATATCGCTATTACCAGCCAATACGTGCGGCGCAATCCTGTCTGTCATGCCACGGAGTCGACGCATCGGCCGATGATTGTGATGCCCGCTCGTTCTCTCCAGGTGAAGTCGCCGCGGTTATTCGCGTCGATATTCCGTCCGCGTCGATGTTACGAACGAGCCACTCTGCACGTTCCATCCTAATTGGCGAGGGCATCGTAATTCTCGCGTTGGGAGCATTGGCGACTACGCTCATAGCTCGTCGTACTTTGGTGTCGGCCTCCGCATGAATCACGACGGTGATCGCCCAACACGGCACCGACCGCAAAGCGGAGTCACCTTCGTCTTGATGCAAACGTCGCCCTCCTTGATACAATCATTGGCTGTTTAACCTCTCTCCTTCGGCACGCTCGGTGACGGTCGTGCCAACCATTGCACGACTCAGAGGAAACTCATTCATGTTCGAAACGAAGCTCATTCGTGATGACGCCTACGAGGAAATGGGGTCCGCATACCAGTGCATTCAAATCAACAACCTGAACGGGGCACTTAAGGACCACGGCATCTCCGACGCAGCCGTCCGGCGCAAGATCTGTGAACAGTTCGTCTTCGCAATGGGCAACTTCCACGACCAATACTGGTTCGAATCCGAGGGGCAACGCGTCTATCCGCTGCTTTGCTTCTCGCCTCGCCTTCTCAACGTCTATTCAGATGTCAACCAGCTTGGCGACGTTTTCGCCCCGTCTGATATGTTCGCATATCGCGAATACGCGTTTGGCAATAATTCGTGGTACTTCGACGATCACAATGAAGACGCCAGCGAGATTCCTTTGGGCGTATTCGAAGACGAAGATCAATAGCAGCGTCGAGTCGTCCAACAAGCCACGGCTGCAAGGCGGAGTCACGTTCGGCGTAGTGCAACGCGCAGCGGGGTAAGACAATCAAACGTAGTTCAACCCTTTACTCCTTCAGCACGGGCGCTGACGGCCGTGTCAACCGTTGCCGCTACTTGCCAAGAATCCGATTCATATTCTTCTTGTAGCCTTCGACTCCGGGCTGGCCATACGGGTTGATTCCCATCAGTCGACCTTCAACGACCGTAGCGAGCATCAGCATCTGGAACAGCTGGCCGATTGAAGCTTCGGACGTATCTGGTAGATGAATATCGGCCGTCGGGCGATTGTCTTCTCGGTAGGCCTCGTTTGTGCCTTGGATTGCCGCGCTCATCAACTCTGGAAGCGTCTTATAGGCCAGGTCGTTCAGCTTGTCTTGATCGAGATCGCTGTGCCCGACCGCGAGTGAATCGCAGCGCCAGTTGTCGACGATGACGTTTGTAACCAGTTTATCTCGTCGCCCCTCCTGATGCTGTTGTGCACGCGAATGGAGGTCGCGCGTGTTTACGGTCGTCAGCGGCGTCGCTCCCTTCTCCGCTTTGCCTAAGCTTTCGGCGAGTAATTGGTCGTACCAGAGGCCGACGGCTTCGAGCGCCTTTGACCAGACCGACATGATGCGGATGCTCGCTCCTCGTTGCTGTTCCAGCAAGTGCGAGACGCCAACGAAGTCCAGCACCGTATTCTCACCGGGAGCCGCCGATTGGAAGTGTTTGTTCATTGCCACGGCACCTTCCAAGAGTTTGACGACGTCCAAGCCAAGCACGGCTGCGGGGAGTAATCCAACAGCTGACAGTACTGAAAATCGCCCACCAACTCCGTCCGGCACGTTGTAGATATCGCGGCAGCCGAGTGCGCCAGCAAGTTCAAACAGCCGACCGCTCGTTCCGGTCACGGGTACGACTAACTTGCCCAAGGCAGCTTCATCGCCGCCGCATGAACTTCGCAACTTCGCAAGGAACTGTCGGAATGCAGCTGCCGTTTCCAAGGTCCCTCCGCTCTTGCTGATGACAACAATCGCCCAGCGATCACCGACCGTTTTGGCGACTTTCCCATTGCCAAGCAGCCGCAGCAAGCCCTGCGATGCGTCGTTGTCGACGTTATTGCCTTCAAAGTACATCCGAGGCCGACTGCCTCGTTCGGCGCGCGACAATTCGTTGAAATAGGGTTCGCAACAGGCGTCCATCAATGCTCGAGCCCCCATGTACGATCCTCCGATCCCGAGCACGACGACTCGGTCGACCGACTCTCGCAACTGCTCTGCGGTTTTCAGCATTCGACCGAGTTCGCTCGCGTCACGATCCTTCTGGTACTCCGCGAGCAAGCGATTTGGCATGTCGATGAATGCCGAATCGAGCGGTTCCTTCTCAGACGGAATGGCACCGCCCGAGCGAAACAGTTCAACGTCGGCGAGCGCTTCACGGCGAGCGGTTTCCAGTTGTGGTGCGAGTGCTTTGAGATCCGCCTGAGAGATGCCGGTATCGTCGAGGAAAACGCCCGCTGGATTGTAGCTCAACAGTTTGTCATCGCTCATGCGGATGATCCTTGTCCAGTCCGTGAAAATTGTTGCCCGATCAACCATCGAAGATAGCTGACGATGTCAGACCTTACTACCCGCCTCGCACTCGCCACACCTTGGTCGAAACGCACGTTTGTGGTAGGAAGATTGGCTTGAATCAAACACCTTGCTGTTAAACGAGTCAGATCAATTCGGAGCACGGCGAACGCCCTAAGGGATCAAAATATGGACACGCATACTCTCACACGTGAGTTGTTTATCAAGAACGACTCGAAGATCGTCATGCTCGTTGCCGATGGGCTTGGCGGACTGCCTTGGGAAGCGGGTGGCAAGACGGAACTTGAAGCGGCTAACACCCCACACCTCGATGCTCTGGCAAAGAAGGGCGTTCAAGGTGCAAGCATTCCCGTCGCGCATGGCATCAGTCCTGGCAGTGGGCCCGGCCATCTTGGTTTGTTCGGCTACGATCCGATTAAGTACTTGATCGGACGCGGCGCGCTTGAGGCGACGGGAATCGGATTCGAACTGCAACAAGGCGACGTCGCCATCCGCTGCAACTTCTGCACGTTGGATGCCGATGGAAACATCTCGGATCGCCGGGCGGGCCGAATCCCAACGGAAGAGAGCGCTCCGCTGGCGATCAAGTTGCGCGAGGTTTCAATTCCTGGAATCGAGATCTTCGTCGAACCCGTGAAAGAACATCGTTTCGTCGTCGTGCTGCGCGGCGCGGGACTTGGCGGCAATGTCCGCGATACTGATCCACAAGCGACCGGCGTCCCGCCGCTTGATCCAGTCGCCGACGACGAGGCGAGCCAAAAGACGGTTGATGTTGCCAAGCAATTTCTGACTCAAGCTCGCGAGATTCTGAAGGACGAAGAGAGAGCCAACTTTCACACGATGCGAGGCTTCGCCGCTAAGCCCGACTTGCCCAGTTACGAACAGGTTTACGGCTTGAAGGCCGCTGCGATTGCCGTTTATCCGATGTACAAAGGTCTGGCACGGCTGGTTGGAATGGACATTGTTGGCCATGCCCAAACGCTGGACGATCAAATGGATGTGTTGAAGCAGCATTGGAACGACTACGACTTCTTCTTCATTCACTTCAAGTACACCGACAGCACGGGCGAAGATGGCAACTTCGATGCCAAAGTGAAGCGGACGGAAGAGTTCGACGCGATTATCCCTCGCGTCCTAGATCTGAATCCAACAGTAACGATCGTTACCGGCGATCACAGCACTCCCAGCTTTCTAAGCAACCACAGTTGGCATCCCGTCCCGACGCTGCTCGCGTCCGGTTGCTGCCGCCCCGACGGACTAACGTCGTTTGGCGAGGACACCTGTATTCGCGGGGGCCTTGGCCAGTTCGAAGCGAAGCACCTAATGACGCTAGCGCTTGCAAACGCCGGACGGCTTGGTAAGTACGGCGCCTAGTTGCGCGTTTCGAAATGGCCAAGCATCCGACGTGATGGCAATGTCGACGATGACATTGAAAAAGGGGATTGCCCCGCTCCGCCGTGTGGCGAGCCGGGCGATAACACGTCGCCTCTTGGCGAGTTGTTATGCGCCAGTAATGTGATGCGCCAGTAATTAGTCTCTTACCACGCGCCGACCGGCTCTTGTCCGTTGCATGTCGCCAATGCTTCCGCCAGGGTGGCGTCGATATTGAAACTCAAGAACTGCACGGAGCCATCGGCCATGAGAACGTTTAACCCGCCAGGGTGCGGGCTCGACGACATGCCAGTTCGGCTGGTCCCGAACATCGCCACGAATTCCGCGACATCCAAGTCCTTGGGCTCGCACCAGTTGATGCCTGATCCGCTTAGTTCCACCGCCATGATGGTGTTTGATGTCCCGTCGATGATGTTACGAATCGAGGGATCTTTGCCTTCCTCAAAAATCGTGCCTGGTCCTGTTAGGACGACGTAGCTCGTATCTGTTGGCGCGCTGGTGGGGTCAGACGGACAGCGGTACGTTGGCACGTCTGTGCTGACGGCGAACTGATTCTCAGGTGCGTCCCAAGGTTCGTTGAAGTCGTACTGTTGGAACATTGTCTGTTGGTCGAGAAAGGGCAAGAGGAGGACTCGCCAACTGCGTTCCGGTTCGCCATTCTCGTCCGGAATGAAGGCCGGCGGAAACGTCTTGTACACGTCATGATAGTTATGCATCGCTAGGCCGATCTGTTTCAAATTGGTCGCGCACTCATTTCGAGGCGCGCGTTGCGGTCCCGTCTTTACGGCTAATAACAACAGTGCCAGCACCCCGCCACCGACAATCATGACTCCCAGAGCCGCCACGAGCACAAAGCCGACCATCGCTCCCGCCGAACTCGATGACGAGGATCTAACGGGTGGGCCACCGCCCTGGTACCCTCCTGCCATCGGAATCGTCACTTGAGCGCCACAGGAAACGCATGGTCCCGTTTGGCCCGCGAAATGGTCCGCAGCCTGGGTTGCATGGCCACAATGAGGACAGCTAAACGAGATCGGCATGACCAAACATCTCCAAAACGTTCGTGTACGTTCAATTCATGTGAGTCATCCTAGTAGGGACTTCTAGGCGAGGGAATCACGCTAGCCCAACGATGCGACGCTTCGCAACCAACTGAGTGTGTTTCGCTTCGACAAGGCGAGCGGCTTGTCTTATAATGCGAAGCCTCGACCATACGCCGATCTTCCTGCCCTCAAGCCCACCGATTGCTACCCGATGTTTCGAGTATGGCACCATAGCTTCCTCGTTCTCATGTCGACACTCTTTGCAGTATCGCTCAGCAGTTCTAGCTTCGCTCGCATCGTGGTGAGTCCCGAGTCGGTCGTGCTGGACCGTCCCGAGTCGTCGCAACAGCTCCTCGTCAGCGATTCGCAAACAAATCGTATGACGATCGACGTGTCGCGATCAGCGACCTACAAGATCGCACAGCCCGCGATCGCCGTCATCGATTCAACTGGACTGATTCATCCGCTGAGTAATGGACAGACTGAGATTGTTGTCGGCCTTAACGGCGAAGAAGTGCGTGTGCCACTCGAAGTGCGTCACCTGACCGCTCCTGAGCCGGTCTCATTTCACAACGAGATTGTTCCTCTGCTGACAAAGGCACGCTGCAACGCCGGTGGTTGCCATGGCAAGGCCGAGGGCCAGAACGGTTTCAAGCTAAGTATTTTCGGCTTCGATGTGGCAGCCGACTTCGCCGCGATCGTTAAGGAAGGGCGTGGCCGAAGAGTCTCGGTGACGGTCCCAGCTCACAGTCTGTTGCTACGGAAGGGCGCTGCTGAAATTCCGCATGGCGGCGGTCGAAAGATCGAACCCCAAAGTTATCAGTACGAACGATTAAAGCGATGGATCACCGAGGGAGCTCGCCTTGATGACGATGAATTGCAAACTAGTCGAATCGTCGCCGTCGAAGTCGAGCCGCTCCAACAGAGCCTTCTTGCCGGTGGATCGCAGCAGCTTCGTGTGACGGCCGTTGATGGTGCAGGCAGCCGGCGCTGCGTGACGGCCGAGGCTGAATACGAATCCAATGCGAGTTCAATCGCCGAAGTCAATGAACGTGGGTTGGTCGAGGCCAGTGACATTCCTGGCGAAGCCGCGATTCTTGTCCGCTATCTTGGCCATGTTGCCGTTAGCCGCATCACCCTGCCCCGCCCCGACGTCGAGTTTCAACGCCCGCCCGAAGCCAACTTTATCGACCGTCTCGTTTGGGACAAGCTTCAGCAGCTTGGGATCGAACCGAGTGACTCCGCCGATGATGCCACGTTCCTCCGTCGAGTCTATCTCGACGCGATCGGTACGCTTCCAACGTCTCGCGAAGTCCTTGAGTTTCTTGCAGACAACTCGTCCGACAAGCGAACGCGCCTGATCGACCGACTGCTTGAGCGAGACGAGTACGTCGATTATTGGACCATGCGTTGGCTCGATATTCTGCGCGCGGACCAATTACAGATTTCGCCTCAGGGGACGGTCGCGATGCAACGATGGTTGCGACGACAGTTTCGCGAGAACCGGCCCTTCGATGAGTTTGCTCGCGACCTGCTAACCGTTCAAGGAAACACGACCGCCGAAGGGCCAGCTTCGTTTTACAAAATATTGAAGAAGCCCGACGAAGCTAGTCGTTCGATCAGCCAGTTGTTGCTGGGCGTGCGGATCGAGTGTGCTCAATGTCACCATCATCCGTCCGAGCGCTGGAGCCAAACGGATTACGTCGGGCTCGCAGGCTTCTTTACCGGGCTAAAGCTGAAGAAACTGCCCAATGGTAACGAAGCGGTTGTGTCACTCGGTGGCAAGGATCTGCCGCATCCTCGAACTGGCGAAACAATTGCCGCGCGTCCGCTCGGTGGTGAGCCAACTGACTTCGCTTCTGCGAGTGACCGACGCGTCGCGTTGGCCGCTTGGATGACCTCCGAGTCGAATCCATTCTTTGCTAAGGCAATCGCGAATCGAATCTGGGCGCATTACTTCGGACGTGGACTGGTTGAACCAATCGACGATATGCGCGATACAAATCCCGCGTCAAACGAACCGCTGATGAATGCTTTGGCTGAGTACATGCGTGAAGTTAAGTACGATCTGAAGGCGTTTACTCGAACGTTACTGCAATCACGTGCCTACCAGTTGAACACTGAGTCGAACAACTCGAATGAAGCAGATGTCCAAAATTTTTCGCATGCGACGTACAAGACGTTACCCGCCGAAGTCTTGCTCGACGCGATCAGCCAATCCACGGGCGTCCCCGAAAAGTTCAACGGCTGGCCAGATGGCTATCGGGCGATTCAGGTCTGGGATAACCGGATGCCTTCGTACTTCTTTCGGATTTTTGGAAGACCGGTTCGCGCCAGCGTTTGCGAGTGCGAGCGAAGCGGCGAACCAAGCATTGCCCAATCGCTCCATTTGTTGAATTCGCCCGAGATCATGGCGAAGGTTCAGGATCGACACGGAAAATCTCGCCAATTGGCTAGTTCTGATTTGACGCCCGACGCGATTATCGACGAGTTATATCTAGGGATGTTGTCGCGTCGACCGACTGACAACGAGCGGTCGTTGATGTTGCAGGCATTTGGAGATGCAGCCATTGATCGCCGTGCAGCCGCCGAAGACGTACAATGGGCGCTGCTCAACTCGAAGGAATTCATGTTCAATCATTAGGTCGTAACTTGTAGGCCGGAACAAGTCTTCGCAGTTCCGGCAGGGTTTCTCAGACGCCGGAACTGCGAAGACTTGTTCCGGCCTACCTAAGAAGACACGTACGATGTGGAAGATCAAAGTTGGATCACGGCGCTCGAAATCCTGTGATGGAGTTTCACGGCGCCACGCTTTGCGCCTTGGCGCGACCGGCCTGTTCGGCAGCTTGACGCTACCACGACTGCTAGAGTTGCAAGCCCAGGCCGCTTCGCCTGCAGGCGCGAAGGCCAAGTCGTGCATCTTTCTCTTTCTGGAAGGTGGTCCGCCTCATCAAGACATGTGGGACCCAAAGCCGGACGCACCGGAAGAAATTCGCGGCCCCTTCCGTCCGATTAACACAAATGTTCCAGGCACCATCGTCACGGACCAGTTACCGCTGTGTGCAAAGATTGCCGACAAGTACACGATCCTCCGCAGTCACAGCCATCGTGATAACGGGCATACGACGGGTTATCACTATGTGATGACCGGGCGCAGAGCGAACTTCGCGGATGGCGACAACCCGATTCCGAACAACGATTTCTTCCCTTCCCTCGGTTCCGTTGTCTCGCGGGAGTTGGGTCCAAGGAGCACGGTTCCACCTTACATCAGCGTGCCGCATCCGATGGGAGCGGGAGGACCGGGATTCTACGGAGCCGAGTACGCTCCCTTCGTTATCGAATCGGATCCAACGCAGCCAGACTTCGAAGTGAAAGACCTCCAGCCGATCGCAGGACTGTCGCAAAGCAGAATCGCGACACGGCGTAAATTACTAGCCGGGATCGATGAATTAGAACGTGGCGTCGAGGGGCGCGCGAAGACGATGTCCACGTATTACGATAAAGCGCGAAGCCTGATCACGTCGTCCGACGCGAAGAAGGCATTTGATATTCATGCCGAGTCGGACGCGATGCGAGAGCGTTATGGCCATACGCAGATCGGCCAGTGTGCTCTCCTCGCCAGACGATTGGTCGAAGGTGGTTGTCGGTTCGTCGGAGTCGATGCTCCTGGATGGGACGTTCATTTCAATTGTTTTCCGAGTTTGCAGACGGATCTGATTCCCTATGCCGATCGTGCTTTCAGCGCATTGGTTACGGATCTCGAAGAACGCGGACTGCTTGACGAAACGCTTGTCGTGATGATGGGCGAAATGGGACGCACGCCGCGAGTCAACGCCCAAGCCGGTCGCGACCATTGGTCAATGGCTCAAACTGTCATCTTTGCCGGCGGCGGGACGAAGCCAGGACAAGTGATCGGTGCAACGGACGCACAAGCGGCCGCCCCAACGACAGAACCGATTGGCGTCAACGACCTTTTGCGCACGATCCATACGCTGCTTGGAATCAATCCAGACCGGCTCTATTACGGACCACTTGGTCGTCCCGTTCCTTTAGTGGATGGTGGCAAGACGGTTCGTGAATTGGTTTGAGGTGTCAGTCTCATAGGTCCACGGGAAACGCAGCAGATGCCTCTCTTACTTCTCCGCTTCTCCCCTCGCTTTCTATACGCCGCGGCAGTTTTGGCTCTTCCCATGTCGTGCGTCGCGACGGCGCTGGCGCAGCAACAAGCTCCCGCGATCGGCTACATCTATCCATCAGGTGGACAGGCAGGAACGACCGTTGAAGTTGTGTTGGGCGGCTACGATTGGACACCGGACACCCAGCCATTCGTGCATGACTCTCGGATAGTTCTCGAACTCACGGGAACGCCAGGACCGGTCATCGTTCCAGAGCCACCTTACTGGTTCGAGAAGAAGGCACGTCGCGGTCCGTTCCCGATGCCTCGCGAAACACCAGCGAAGCTGACGATTCCGGCCGACACGAAACCGGGAATCTACCGCTGGCAAGCCGCAAATGCGAACGGTGGGACGGCAACAGGACGCTTTGTCGTGTCGGAATTGGGGGAGGTGAAGGAGGAGGCAAAGCGAAAGGGACCGCATGACCTCGACGTACTTCCTGTGATCGTTTCCGGTCAGATTCGCAAGATCGAGGAGGTCGATCAATTTCGCTTCGTCGCTCCGCACGATGGTCCGATAACTTTGTCGCTCGTGGCCGCTGCAATTGGTTCCCCGCTGACTGCGGCCGTTGAGGTGCGCGGCGAGAACGGAGACCTCGTAGCGGAAGGAGCTGATACAGCGAAGAATGACCTTCGTATTACATTCGCCGCCAAGGGCGAGCAACGCTACCTCGTCAGCATCTACGACGTCGATTTTCGCGGAAACCGTTCATTCGTCTATCGACTGGCTTTGACGCCGGGCCCACAGGTTGTCGCGGCGATTCCGGCGGCTGGGAAGCGAGGCGAAACTCGCGACGTCGAGTTTGTCGGTTATGGAGTTGCTACCGGCGGTGCGATGTTAGAGTCGATCGTTCGCTCGGTTACGTTTCCAGATGAACCAACAGACTCGTTCCTCACGCGACTTGAAACTCCGATTGGTCTCGGCGACCAAGTTGCATTGATACTCAGCGATATTCCCGAGGCCGTCGAAGGAGCTCACCGCGGCGACGAAGCAACGTCTTTGTCGATACCCTCGGCGATAACTGGCGTTCTTGATCAGCGTTTCGGTTCCGATCGATATGTTGTGGGCGGCAAGAAGGGAGACGTTTGGGCGATCGATCTCCAAGCGGAAGCGATCGGCTCCACGCTCGACGTCGCGCTGGGCGTTCTCGATGGAGAAGGCAAAGAACTCAAACGCTCTGACGATCTGCCAGGAACGACCGACGCGGGGTTAGAGTTTGTCGTTCCAGCGGACGGCAGCTACCAATTGATCGTCAGCGATTCATCTGGTCAAAGCGGCAATCGCGCGGCAACGTATCGACTCGCCGTGCGTCCGGCCACGCCAAAGTTTACGCTGAGCGGTCCCGAATTCGTAAACGTACTGCTCGGCGGTAAGACGCAGTTGGCGATCAAGGCAACTCGCGTTGGTGGATTCAAGGATCCAATCAATCTTCAGATTGACGGATTGCCTAACGGTGTGGTTATTCCCGACCAAACGATCATCGCTGCTGGAAAGAACGATGTGAAGATCGAGTTGTCGGTTGCGGCCGACGCTGAAACAGTGGCCGCGATGCTCCATGTGTCCGGGCAAGCACGGATTGGCGAAGTCGATGTGACCGAACAATTGAAGCCCGTTTTGGTGGCTGTCACCATGAAGCCGCCCTTCTCCATCGATGCAGAGGGAAAGAACGACGTCACGAAGTGGCCACGGGGCACGACGTTTCCCGCTCCGGTTTTGATCCAGAGAGACGAAGGGTTCGATGGCAACATCGTTCTTGAGATGGCTGCCAAGCAAGGTCGCCATCGGCAGGGAATCAATGGACCAGAGTTGACGATACCGCCTGCTGTCGATCGCATCCTGTATCCCGTCTTCCTGCCGGAGTGGCTTGAGACGACTCGCACGTCCCGGATGGTTGTGAACGGCGTCGCTCAGGTAGCTGATCCTCAAGGGCGAGTTCGCTACTTGTCGAGCAAACTGCAAACTCGTATCGGGTTTCTGCCGACTGGTGCGTTGTTGAAGATCGATTGCGATGCGCCGGAAATCGAAGTCATCGCCGGTCAGCCATTCGAGATTCCGCTGACGATCAGCCGTGCAAAGGGACTGACCGAGGTAGCGGCGATTGAACTGGTGACTGATCGAGAGGGTGGCAGCGTCTTCGTGGCCGATCGTCTTAGCGTTGAGGCGGAGCAATTGAACCCGTCGCTGAGCGTGACTTCGTTGGTTGCCCCACAATTTGTTGGCGAGCGACAGATAACCATCCGCGCAACATTGATGCAACTCGGACGACTGCCGGTGGTTGCTGAGACAAAGGTACTTGTTGCGTTCGTCGTTTCGACCGACGTGGATTAACTGGCTGGGTCCTCCCGAGCCGGGAACCGGCGAACGAGTGGAACGTAGCAGATGTTCTCGTGAGTTCCGCGAATCTACACCCTGATCCATTCTTGAAACTGACCATCATCGACGTTTCGGCCGCTGATGACGATCACAATATCGCCTTCTCCGTCAAGTTGCTCTTTTCCTGTCAACGCGGCGGCGAGTGTGATCGCTCCCGATGGTTCCGTACGTAAACCATGGCGACTGTAGAGCCAGTTCATCGCCGCTCGCGTTTCTGCGTCCGAAACCAAGACCGATTGGGAGACATGCTCTTGTAGAATAGGCCAATTGTGTTCACCGACGTCGTAAGAGAGCAGACCGTCGCAAATACTGGTCGGTCGGTCCAATCGCACGCGCTCTCCGGCTTCCAACGATTGACGAAAGTCGCCCGCACCGTCAGGTTCCACGCCGATAATCGTGGCCTGCGGAAAGCCATCTGCGATCGACAAGGCGTGGCCAGCCATTAAGCCGCCGCCGCTGACCTGACAAAGAAATTGCGATACCTCTCGATCTTGACGCCGCAATTCGTTGACGATTTCTAGTCCACCGACGCCATTGCCGGCGATGACGTGCGGATCGTCATAAGGTGACGCTTGGACGGCTCCTTCCAGTTCCGCGATCTCGCGAGTAATGTGATCACGTTCGCCGGTCTCGTGGTCTCGCGAAATGTCGTAGGTTCGAATTTCGGCACCAAACGACCGAGTCAATTCGAACTTTACCTGTGCGGCGGTGTCCGGCATGACGATGATGACTCGTTTGTCGTATCGCATGCCCGCAAACGAAATCCCGGAAGCGAAGTTGCCCGACGAGTGCGCTGCGACGGGTCGTTCGCCGATTCGTTCGAGATTTTGTGCCATCCAATTCAAGGCGCCGAGCAGCTTAAACGAACCAACTGGTGTCCAACCGTAATCTTTCAGCCAAACTCGGCGACCAGTCCGCAGGCCAAGTTCTTTCTCCAACGCGTAGGAGCGAATCAGCGGTGCCGGCGAAACGTGCTCGCGGATGATTCGTTCGGCACTGCGGACGTCTTCGATGGTTGCGATTTGAACTGACATGACTTGTCATCCTCCAATCCCAAGCTGCTACTTGTTTACCTCGGACGACGCATTCCTTGCTCCGATTTCAATCGAGTAGACTTCGTCCAATCGCTCGTCGCCCATTACACCGCCGTCGTCGACTTGGTTGCGCCCCACGCTGTATAACATGTAGCCGTCGTCATTAACAACGTACCGCAGTGGATCGCCGTCCATCGGGTCAATCGGAACGATGTCCATAAACTCTGGCACCAACTCCGCTAGGGTTTGCGGAAGTTTCCCATTCACACGGCGATACATCTCGATTGCCAGCGAAGTATCGGCGCAATGAGTCGATCCCGTTCCTCGTGCGTTGGCCCCGAACACCGCATCAAGTGCGGGCAGAAGCAGATTGGTAAAGACGTAGCGAAGTTTGTTCACGCCAGAGTCGCCAACGACTTCCTGGACGTTTAAGGTTGCTTCTTCGGCGGTCGCCAAGGCTTCTGGAAACGGTTGTCTCGACGCCTCCACATATTTTGCCAGCGTTGATAAATATAACGCTAGATCTTCATTGTTTGCTCGCATCGGAAAAGGCATTTCTTCGGATACGTCGAACTTGCCTGGGTTGCGAAAGGTAAGGATGCCGATGACCCTTTCGCCCATCAAAGCCCTCTCCAGGCTGCGCTGGAAATCGATGGACCGAACGTCCTCTCTTAGCATCTGCAAATCGGCGTCGGAGAATTCGACAGATCCGACGGCGATTTCCAGTTCGCTCACGGCGATGCCGGCCAGCGCCACTTGCACTAAATCAGAGATCAGAATCGGATCCTCTTCGACGGCGCGACAGGTCGCAAAGATTGCATGAATCGATCGAGCAACTCCGTCAGCGTCTCCCTGATGAGCGGCGACGCGGGCTTCGAGTATCAGCATCCGCGCGGCGCTGCGGATCCCTTGTACTTGCGGTAAGAGCATCGCGATGCCGTCGTCGAAGTCGCGGTCGAATCTCGCATATCCGCCCAGGCTTGCAGCTTTGTGGACCTTGGACATCTCGTCCGAGTGATCGGCCAAGAACGCTTCGACTGCCTCGAGCTGCTCCCAGTCTTCACCTACGGGCGGTATTTCCGCTCCCTCACCGACAATCGGAAGTTGGCGAACGGCTTCTGCAAAGGAAGCACTCTCGAAGGTCTGATTTACATCCACCCACAATCGTGTGGCATCGGACTTTCCGGGAGGGATTGCATAAAACGGATCCAAGTCAGAGGGTTCAAGCGGTTCGTTCGCCGCACGAAGTTTTGCGAGTTCGTCCTCTACCAAGCGCGCAGCGTTCATGGACCACACCATCCATCCGATAACCGGAATCGCGACTACCACTGCGAACAGCAGCAGCACGCATCCACAGGGAGTGTACTTTCGCCATGATTTCGCACGCTGTTCGTGATGATGCATGCTGCCGTTCCGGTTGCTCGAAGATTTGTACGCATCATACTGCTCAGCGCGACGAAAGGAAATCAACCAGCGAGGAAACAACGCTACGGCAAGCTGGTGATGTAGATGTAGGGTGTCGGCGTCAGCCGCACCAATGGACAGGTTAGCGGTGCGCCTGACGCCGACACCCTACGGGAAGACCATGTTAATTGCGCTACGCCAGGAGTTCTGACATCTCGCCGGTGCTATCGGCGAACGAGTCGCGTGAGACGTTCAGGCGATCAAGCATTGTTACGAACAGATTCGACAGAGGCGTCTTCTCGGTGAATCGAAGATACTGGCCGTGCTTCAATCCCAATTGTCCGCCACCGGCGAGGACCAGCGGATAGTTGTGGTTGTTGTGAGTTCGGCTGTTGCTGCTGCCGTAGAAGACGAGTGTGCTATCGAGCATCGACCCGTCACCTTCGGGCGTCTCTTTCAGCCGCGTAAGGAAATAGCTCAACTGCTCGGCGAGGAACTGGTCGAAGCGACCGAGGTTTTCGTAGCCACCTTTCTTACCCGCCCCATGAGCCAATCCGTGCCAGTTTCCGGCCAGACCCAGAAACGCGGGAAATGTATTGGCCACGGTCGTCGCGCCCGCGACTTGCCCTAGCATGTACGTCGCGACGCGAGTCGTATCGGTTTGGAACGCGAGGTAGATTAAGTCGTACATCGTGCGAATGTACTCCATGGGCCCTTCGGGCGATGATTCCAAAGCCAGCGACGACGAATCGATTTCTGGCTTCGGGATATCAAGCCATCGTTGTGACCGCTCGACGCGTTGCTCGATCGCTCGCACCGAGGCTATGTACTCGTCGAACTTCTGTTGATCCTGCTTGCCTAAACGCCGTTTCAACGAGCGGGAATGTTCTAGCACTAAGTCGAGCATCGTCCCGGAACTCTCCAATTTTCGACGCTGTGTCTGGATTTCGCCGTCCCCTTCGCCAAACATCCGGTCGAAGATCTGTTGGGGCTTCGATAATGCCGGAATGGGGCGTCCGTTGCGAGAGAATGACAGGGTCGTGGATCGCGTTGGCTCGCCCACACCACCGTCACTGGAAAGCGTCAGCGACGGAAAGCGAGTTTGATCGCCGATCTGTTGAGCTACCAGTTGATCAAGCGAGATTGAATTCGCGTAGCTGCTTCCCTTGAGACTAGCGCCAGTCAGAAAAATGTCACCCGTATCGTGACCGCCGATACTTCTACCATGTGGATGAGACAATCCGCCGAGTACCGTCACGTCCTGCCTGAGACTCTTTAGCGAGGACAAGGTTTTCGTAAAGCGGAATTCACTCCCTTCGCCTTGGGGGAACCAGTTCCACTCGCTGTGCTCATGATCATCGGGCGGCAGGCTGACACCGAAAGGAAAATAGACACTACATATTCGGCGAGGTCGCTCGCTCCTTTCAGCAGCTTGTCCGCGATTGGTCATCGCATCCAGCAACGGTAGTGCCAGCGAAACGCCAGTGCCGCGCAAAAACGTTCGGCGATCTAAGTGCCAGCTAGGTTTTGCCATTGTCATCTATCCTTATCGAAGTCTCGGTATGTTCGCTAGTTGTGTTGAAACGGTTCGCTTTGTGCGATTGCGATGATCAAGTCAGAAAGTCGGTAGTCGGCCGCTGCGAATTGCGTTGTCAAGGATTCTACAACTGCTTCATCGGCCAATTCGAGCGACCGTCCCAAGCTGTACGTTAACAATTTGATTACAAGGGCGCGAGAAAATCGTTTGGACTCCTGCGTCAGCAAGTACACTTTCAGTTGCTCAAGGCCGTCGACTTCGTGCCCGCCTGGTAGTATCGCACTGGCGACGACGGGTGTACGTGTGTCGCGACCTTTTTTGGCGACACGTAAAACTTCTGACCGCCATTGACCTACCGCATCATAGCTTTCAAACGGAATGCCCCAAGGGTCGATGCGGCGGTGACATCGGTTGCACGAGTCTTTCTGGCGGTGTAGTTCCAGCTGCTTCTTCAGCGGCAAGCCTAGCAGATCGGGCTCCCCTTGATTGAGCTCGGGCACGTCGGGTGGCGGAGGGGCGGGCGGGCTGTCCAGAAGCCGATCCAATAGCCAAACTGCTCGACGGATAGGATGTGAGTCTTCGCCCGTCGAATTGCTCAGCAAGACGCTGCCTTGCGTGAGTAAACCTCCTCGCCGATCGTCGGCGGCGAGTGCCACTCGCTCGAATTCACTTCCTCGTGGTCCAGTGACTCCGTAGTGCTTCGCCAGGCGGCGATTAAGCATCGCGAAGTCGGAGTCGATCAGGTTCATCGCGCTGAGGTCTTCATACAAGATCTCAGCGAAGAATCGCTGCGTCTCCTTCCGCATTTCTGGTTTCAGGCGATCATCAAAATCGGGGTAGTACTCTGGGTTGACCGCGACGCGATCCAGGCCCGATAGATTTAGCCATTGGTCGGTGAAATGTTCGACAAAGTTGTTCGATTTCGGATCGGCGACCATGTCTCGGACTTGCTTTGCGACGACGTCAGGCTCGCTAAGCTTGCCACGTTCGGCCAAAGCAAATAACTTTTCGTCCGGCATCGAACTCCACAAAAAGTATGACAATCGTGATGCCAATTCGAAATCAGTGAGCGGGTGTTTCGATTTGCCACCGTCATGCGGCTCCATCAGGTACAGGAATTCAGGCGAGATCAATACCATCGCCAGCGTCTCCCGGATTGCCTCTTCGAACGTAGGAGACTCGTCACGGATCCTGTTGAAGAACGACAGCAGTAAGTCGACTTCCTCCTCAGTCGCCGGGCGGCGATAGGCTCTCGTCGCAAAACGCTGGATCACTTTGCGGACATAGCGCTGTTGGTCGTCTTCTGAATCGCGAGCAAACAAGATTCGCGTGTGGCTGTTCGGTGGCCAGCTTTGAAATACGGGGCCCTCAAAGTCGAGCGACTTGATGACAATCGTTGGGACGTTGCTCGCTGGCGCTGGCGGCGGATCGTCCCCCTTCTTCCGCCTCGCCCGCTTGAGTGGTTTCCTCTCTCCGTTGTCGTAGTCGTTCCAAACGGTGACTAGCACGCCAGGATACTTCGGGTTGTGACCTGGCAGAGGGAACTGTTCGATGCGTCCGCGGAACTCATACATCTGAGGATCGTCGACAGTTGCGGTCACGTCGATCTCGCCGAGTTTCTCCTCCGGCGCGAGTACGTCACTCCGCAACCCAACGGTGACACGCATCGGTGGATAGCCCTCCCCTTTCGGTACGATCGCACTCGCCGTCACGCGGACGACAATTTCCCCTTCGGTGGGATAGTCCAGCAATCGTGCAACGAATCTCGCATCCGGCGTCACCGTGTTAGACGTGACTTCTTTCTTCCGCCTGCTCGGCGCACTTTCTTCCGCGTGGTGGTGATAAACTTCCGGTCGTGGTCCCGTGACGATTGCCTTCGCCAACGCAGTTCGAGCCGCCTGTAAGTAGAATTCGATTTGCAATGGCGAGATGCTGAGTGCAGCGCCGCTGTTCTTGAATCCATCTTCAGACGATGGTTCGGGGGGAAGGTCCTTGGCGAAGTCGAGGTCAATCCCCAGCAGATCGTGCATCGTGTTGTTGTATTCGTACCGTGTCAGTCGCCGCAAAACGACGTGTCCCCCGCTACGTCGCTTCGCCGCGGCCGCTAGCTCGAGTCCGCCGGTCAGCCAATCCACAACTTGCTGGAACTGGGCCTCGCTTGGCTGTTGTTCGTCCTCTGGCGGCATCTCGCCCAGATTCAGCTTGTTCAGTACATCGTGCCAGGTCTCGGCGGATGTTGCGTTACCAAAGTCAACGTCAAGGTTATCAAGCCGCAGATCGGCCTCATGCTTTTCCGGCCCGTGGCAACGAAAGCAATGCTCGGCGAGTACTGGCTGAATGAGCCGCTTGAATCGCGACTCCGACTTCGAAACCGTTTCGGCACCCGGCGTCGGCGCCGATAAGAATTGGAGCATTAAAAGCACCAACGGGAAGATACAACGTCGAGACATCCAAAACTCCAGCATGGATCGCCAGGCGGGGGCAACTAGCAGGATGGTATTGTGCGCAGGTTAACTTTCCACAAGATGCGCGAACTCAGCATATTATTGACAAAATCGGTCCGCAACGTCGAGGCTTCGGTCTTCTATCTCGCTAGGAAACTGCTGTCAAAGCGCCGGCGCCGGCAGCGGGAATCGGTACTCGATGAATTCGCCGAGGACGTGGGAGGCGGTCTACTCGCTCAGGATTGAATTCAGCGTTCGCCAGCGCGCGGCTTCCTCGCCATCAAGCCGAAGCGTCAGGCACTTGGCGCTTCCGCCCGCTTTGACGAACTCGCTGAGTGGCGTTGCGACAGGGGTAAATCCCATCGCCCGAAGCTGCTCGTGGAAGAAGGGGCAACCTGTGTTGGTGGTCACCGTCGAGCCGACGACGACCGCGTTGCAGGCGAACGAGCGAGCTTCGTCTTTGTCGACCTCAATTAATGTCGGAATGTACTCGGCGAGGGCTTTGCGTCCGTAATCGTCAAAGGCTCCCGGGTAGTAAGCCGCCATTTCTTGTGTGAGCGGACAAAAGCAAGTGTCCAGGTGATAGTAATACGGATCGACTAGCTCGAGCGGTATCACGCGGCGTCCGATTCGCTTCGCGACCAGTTGGTGGCTGGCCGCTTGGCTTCGCATTCGATAACCAGCAAACAAAGTGTCGCCGCAGAACAATGCGTCTCCGGCACCTTCGAAGAAGTGATCGTCGGGCAACGATTCTACCGTAAACCCATTCGCGGAAAGCCACGCTGCGTCGTGTTGCTCTTCGCCTTGACGTTGGACATGCCGAAAGCGTGAGCAGATGGCGCGATCGCGGTAGATGAGTGCGGCGTTGGCCGTGAAGACGAGGTCGGGCAGTCCCGCGACTGGCGGAAGCAACTCGATTCGAGCGCCGTGTTCGTTGAGGATCCGATGCAGATCGCTCCACTGCGTGACGGCCGTTGCATGATCGGTTGGTCGCTCGGTGTTCATCCACGGGTTGATTTCGTACTCGATTCCGTAGAAGTCCGGTCGACACATCAATATGCGAGCTTGATGACTCATGACGATCTCCCTTTGAGATCCTCGACAAGTGCTCGCAAGAATGGCTCGACGTCGGTCACCAAGCCCACGGTTTGCCACGAGCCGCGATCGCTCAGCTTAATGACAGTGGATGGATTGATGTCGACACAAACGACTCTCACCCAGGCTGGGAGTAAGTTGCCGACGGCAATGGAATGTAACGTCGTGGCAATCATTAAACAGAACGAAACATCGCGCACACGCTCTCGCATTTGACGCTGAGCTTCTAACGCATCGGTGATCACTTCAGGCAACGGGCCGTCATCTCGGATGCTGCCCGCCAATAGGAAGTCGACGTCGTTCTTGACGCATTCGTACATGATACCCGACTTCAGTTGTTCGGTTTCCACCGCTTGCTGAATGCCGCCAAGGCGGCGAATGCGGTTGATGGATCGTAGGTGGTGTTCGTGCCCGGCTTCGATAATGTCTCCGCTTTGCAGATGCACGCCCAGACTCGTGCCATACATCGCTTGTTCGATGTCGTGAGTGGCGAGTGCGTTGCCGGCGAACAGCTTTTGTACGTAGCCGTTCCGTATTAGCCAGGTCATGTGATCGACGCTGCCCGTATGCACGATGGCTGGTCCACCAACGATCAGGATCTTTTGGCCAGAGCTTCTTGCTTCCTGCATCTGCTCCGCGATCTGACGAGTCGCGACACCCTTGGGTTTTTCCGTAGATACGGCGCTGTTCATAAACTCGAAGCCGTGCGAAGTTAGACTGCGCTCTTCCGGGCGGACACGTACCCCCGCGTGGCCGACCACGAGCTGCTGCCCGATCTTGACGTCGGTCATCGCAACACAGCGAGCCTCGTTCTTCGTTGCATCGACGACGATTCCACAATCCATCTCCTGTGCTTGAACCTCGATCCATGATTCGTTCAAACGAACTTCGGTCCGTTGGTTGGTTGTGCTGTAGAACCCTTCTGGAAATGCTCCAGACAAATCGGCACTGACCAATCGACAGTCGTGGCTCGCAATTGGGGAGGCGCCATGGTCTGAGATCGTTGCAAGAATTTCGTCGAGCTGACGGGCCGTTGGAGCTGCGACGACGACGCGGGCAGAACTGGCATCGTGGCGCGTTTGGCCGACGGCGATGTCCTCGATTTGAAAAGAACCGCCGCCGATCATGATCGCGTCGAGGACCTTCGGCAGGATCAAACTGTCGATGATGTGACCCTGAAGCTCAACCGTTTCTTGGAACTCGTGAGAGGTGTTGTTAGTCATCGTACGCCTCCGATTGTTGCACGGTTTAATACGTCACCACCTCAATTCTACGTCGCTCCCGCGGGTCGTGCCGTTTTCGGTCTCTTAACCTCTCTGTACGACCGGAGTTGCAGCCACATATTCCCGAGGCCAAAGCCCGCGTGGCGTTGCTTGAATCGCATGTCAAAGGTTTTGCGGCTACTCGTAACGCAAGGCATCAATCGGATCGAGGCGACTCGCTTGGCGCGCCGGGTAGTAGCCAAAGAAGATGCCGACCGAGGCGGAGAAGAGGATCGCAACAACCGCTGCCTCGAACGAGACAATGATTGGCCACTTGGTGCCGGACGTAAACGAGTTGATCAGCGTTGTTACTCCCGCCGAGGCACTGACGCCGAGCCCGAAGCCAATGACTCCACCGATGCAGGATAACAGTACGGCTTCCACCAGGAACTGACGCAAAATATCACGCCCGCGCGCGCCAACAGCCATGCGGATACCGATCTCACGCGTCCGCTCCGTGACCGAAACGAGCATGATGTTCATGATGCCGACTCCGCCAACCAGCAGCGAAATACCAGCGATCGAAGCCAGCATCATCGTTAACGTGCCGGTAATGACGCCCAGCACGTTGGCAATCTCAGTTGTATTCTGCACATTGAAGTCCGGTGGCTCGCCGGGTGGAATACGATGGCGCTCGTAGAGTAATTGGTTGATTTCGCTTTCGGCGGCCGACATTAGTTTCACGGAGCGGGCCGATACAAAGATTGCGTGGACGTCCTTAAAGTTGGAGCCGTAGAGTCGCTTGCGAACCGTGGTGAAAGGCAATAGCACGATATCATCTTGATCGTCGCCGACCATGTTCGCGCCTTTTTCTGCCAGAACGCCGACGACGACGAACGGGATATTGCGAATTCGAATCGTTTCACCGAGCGGGTTCGCCGTTTGAAAGAGTCGCTTGACGACCGTACGGCCGAGGACGCAGACCTTCGAGGCAGAACTGACGTCGCGATCGGTGAAGAAGCCTCCGTGCTTGAGTTGCCAGTTGCGCACTGTGAGATAATTCGGATCGACGCCATGCATTTCCTTCGGGCTCCAATTGGAGTTTCCGTAGATGATCTGTCCACCCGCACCAACGAGCGGCGATGCCGCCAAGACGGACGGACACTCCTCGTTGATCGCATCGCTGTCTTCTGCCGTGAGCGTCATGCTTAACCCCTGTTGGACGCCGCCGCGATGTTGGCTGCCGGGAAAGACAAGGATTACATTCGTCCCCAGTAACTCGAACTGCCCCTGCACCAAGCCACTGGCGCTCTGGCCGATCGAGACCATCGTCGTCACAGCCGCGATGCCAATCACGACTCCCAACACCGTAAGCCCTGCCCGCATCTTGTTCTTTGCGAGGGCGCGAACGGCAACGCGAAATGTGAGCAACAGGTTCATGTGATTACCACTACGATCCAAAGCCCTTTTTGGGCTCGATGCCCGACACCAGCTTCTGGCCCTCCTTTAGGTCGCCCGAGACCATTTCGAAATACTTGCTGTCGCTCAGCCCTGTTTCGACTTCGATCGCCTTGAGGAATTCACCATCCACGACCCAGACGTGTCGCCGGTTCCGTTTCTTACGCGTGGCGGCTTTCTCGAGAGCAGACAAAACCACGTCGTCGTCCTCGTCCGCTTCTTGTTCCCAGTTTTTCCCTTCGAGCAGTTTGCGGTCTTCCTCACGAACGTGTTTGACGTCGGGATAGAACCGCAATGCCGAATTGGGAATGCGGATTATATCTTCGCTCTCGTCGACGCGAAACGAAATGCTGGCCGTCATTCCAGGCAGCAGCTTCAAGTCGGGATTCGGCGCGGCGATGATGACCGGATAGGTCACGACGTTTTGAAGTTCCGTCGAGCTGAATCGAATCTCTTCGATCACACCCTCGAACAAGTCATCGCGATAGGCATCGACGGTGAAGTGGACGGGCCGCCCCTTTTCTTGGGCCGCGCGAATTAATCCAATATCGGCTTCATCAACCGAGGCATAGATGTGCATCTTCTCTCGCATGTCGGGAGCGACGACGAACAGCTCCGGTGTCTGAAACTGTGCGGCAAGCGTTTGGCCCGGGTCGATCTTGCGATCGATAATCATTCCGTTAACAGGCGATCGGATTTCGGCGTAGCCTAGGTTTGCCAGAGAGTTGTCAAGGTTGGCTTGGGCTTGATCGGCGGACGCCTTCGAAACTTTCAACGCCGCTTCGAGCCCGATGCGACTGTACTTCAGCTGGTCGAGTTCCTGCTCGGAAATGAAGTCTTCGTTTTCTTCCTGAAGTGATAGGGCGCGTTCTTCACTGTTGATCGCTTGTTGAAGTTGAGCTTCGGCGCGGTCAATCTCCGCTATGGTAGTTGCAAGTACAGCTCGGTCTCTTGCGACGGAAGCTTCATAGATGCGAGCGTCGATGGTCGCCAACAACTGATCCTTTTCGACTTCCTGATTGAAGTTGACGAACAGATCTTTAATAGGTCCGGAAACAAACGAACCGATTTGAACCGAAAGGACAGGCTTGACCGTCCCGGTCGAGTTGACGACCGCGATGATCGTGCCCTTCTTAGTTTCGACTTGTTTCCAAGTCGGTTGGTTGCGTTTCTTCCAGTAGTCCGCGGTTGGTTTGTAAGCGGCGGCGCACACCCCTCCGAGAAGCAGCAAAAAAATGATGAACTTGTACCGAGCCTTCATGATAGTTCTACGCTGGGGAAAGGACAGAACTCGCCATTATACCCGCGAAACGAGGGCATGGATTCACGTCGCCAAGAATCGGAGAGCGGTTTAGACCGATTGTTTCGGCAGGCGACGTGACGGTGTCGTAGTTTCGGCGGAAAGAGGGGCGTTCCAACGTTTTATGAGGGAAGCCAAGGCGTTTTCCACCCAACTTGATGGAAGAAATGCCGCGTTACCGATGATCATGGCGACTCCGAACGTGATCATCCCAAGGAACAGCGCAATTCCTCCATGAACGCAAGCGGCCAACGCGAGCACAATCGGACGCGTCGCTCGAGGCCAGACGAGGAAGCAGTAAAAGGTTTCCCAGAAGACCGTGACATGACTGAGTGTCGCGATCACCCATGGGTAACGAACTAGCCATGTCATGTCGAGCGATTGATACTCGAGATTCGAAACTGCGTACCAGACTGCTGTACCATCCCACCACATTTCACCGCGCATCTTGCTGATGCCACCGAACAGATAGATCACACACATATGCACTTGAATCAAGCGGATCGCGATGTTACCGTTCGTGGTGGCGACGGGGGGCGCAAGCGAGCCGCCGGCCTTTCGTTTCGCGAGCCAACGGTCAACCGAGTAGACCGCGCCGCTAGGGCCGATCATTAAGTACGTCGCCAGCATCGCGTTGACTTGATCGAGTCCGAACAACGCTCCTTCGAGACGATGACAGTAGGAGATCGTGATCAAACAGGCCAGTACGGAAGTGACGCGCGAGAAGAGTCCCACCATGAGCATCGCCATGATGATGAGAACGACGATATGCTGCGCCCACAGAACGCCAGGCGAGCCGATGTACCAGAGATGGCTCCAAGCGTAGCTGCCTTGTTGAAGTTCTCTTGCGGCTTCACCAGGAATCCAACTGTCTGGTCCGAGGAACGCGATGAGATCATTGGACCAAACCAAGTGAGTGTAGAGCAGCATCGCTCCGGCAAGAATTCGAATTAAAGAGAGCGTGTGCGGTTCACTGGGCGTGAACCAGAATTTGTTCCATCCCGCGACAACGTCGGACGTCCACTCCTTGCTGGCTTGAAGAAGTGAGTTCACGGAGTGACTCCCGTAGACTCGACTTGCGGGACGAACCCATCTTCGCGCAGATCGTAGAAGGTGTCGGGTGCGTCGAGCGGTTTGTTCTGCTCCCCGACTTCGAACACATCAATCATTCGATGTTGAACGCGCGTGAGCGTTACGTGTGAGGCTTCGTGCTTAGCTTCTAGATGCTGTTTGAACGACCGCCATTTCAGTTCGTACATTCGTCGAGCAGTTTGCCATCGTTCGGCAAGTTCCGGCTCTTGGCGGATCTCAAGTGGCAGTTGCGGTGGTTGATATTGAGCGTTGAGCTGCTCGCTGAGCATGAAATGACGATGGTACAACAGGCGGGGCCATTGCTCGTCGAGGTCGGGAAATGTCTCCTCGATCGGCTCTCGTCCATCCTCGAATTCGATACGTGCTCGGATTAGGTGGCTGGGGCCAGGATTCGGTGCGAAAAAGGCGTATCCGTGATTGAGAAACGCGAAGTCGATGTAAGGCCTGAGGGTATTCATCACAACTTCGCCGATCGGCGAAGTTCCGCCCGACCCAGATGCCTGCAGCATAAACGGCGGCATGAAAATGGCGACGACATGAAGGATCAGGAATAAACTGACAGCGATTCGCCAGTAACCGTGTAGAGGAAATTCTGGGCAACTAGTTTTGCGAGCAGTCATCGTCGGCCAGATAGCGAACGGGCGAGAGGTTGGCGAATTGCTTTGAGTATCGGCATGCGCAGATTATCCAGGCGAACCTTTCGCCCTATTTCAGCGCCCAAACAGAAAAACAAAAACCCTCGCGACGCTTATGAGCGACACGAGGGTTTTGTATATCAATCTAGCTGTAGCGATTCCGTTAGTTAGCGGCTGCCACAAGCTGGGCTTCGTTCTCGAAGCTAACGAGTTGATCCTCGCCAGCGGTCAGCGTGATTGTCTTTTCACGGCTGACAGTTTGGCCTTCAACTTCAAAGTCGACGCGAATCGTGTAGTTCTCCCACGATTCGCCAGTGGCCAACTTGGACGTGGTGAACTCACGAACTTCGCCCGCACTGGACGTTTCGTTGCCAGCTAAGAAGACCTTGGCGTCGGCGGGAACGTTCAGGGTGAGAGTGGTTGACGGTGCAACTTCTACAGCGGCGAAGGCAAAGCTTACGCGAGCGTTACGACCAGCCTGCAGGCTGACCATCTTCGTCTCTTCAACTAACTTGCCGTCCCGTTCGACTTCAGCACGCACCTCGTAACTGTAGTTGAACCCAGATTGCAGGCCTCGCGAAACATAACTTCGCTCACTCCCCACGCTGGTGGTTCGCACGCCGTTTACGAAAACGCGAGCTTCATTCGGCACGTTCACGGTCAGCGTTGCTTCGCTGGTGGTGCCCGTTTGCTCAGTCGCGGCGGGCGGTGCAGGAGCTGCCGGCGCGTCTGGAGTTGCGGGAACTGCGTCGTCCTGCACAGGTGCCGAGTAATACTTGCCGCTGCTTTGAACGGGCGATGAGTAGATCACTTTGCCACCGCTGGAACCGCCGCTCGAACCATGGCTGCCATAGGAACCACCGCTGGAATGATGATAGACGCGAATCCGATGATGATGTACGCGCGGATAGCAATGCCATCGCGAGTACCAGCCACCAGAGCTTCCACCCGAGCTACCGCCAGAGCTGCCGTAGCTTGCCACGACGCGGCGATGATGTCCCCAGCTGCCGTGGCTGCCATGACTTCCATAGCTGATGTAGCCGCCAGAGCTACCTCCGCTCGAGCCGCCGCTGGAACCAAACGAACCGCCACTTGAACCACCGCTGGATCCATGCGAACCCCAACCGGCACTCGCCTCGGACACACCGAGCATCAAAGCTGCTGCGCAAGCTGCGCCAGCCGCTACCTTCCTCAATCTTGACTGCATCATCTGAGTTGATCCCCTCGCATAACTAGTAAGCTGTAACAAACGCGCAAATTTCTCTCGCTTGGTAACCTTAAACAACATAGCACGCAGGACGCGGAATTCAAGAAGTCTGGGTAGAATTTTAGGATTGAAGAGGTTGTGGTGGTTCGCACTGGATCGGGTGATGCACCCTGCGGTTGCGTCTCGGCGCGTTTGGAAGGCGTTGATTCAGGGACTTGGCAAGTGAATTGGAGTGTTCTGCGAAAATGGTGAGATGGACTGCCGGCGCGATGGCGTTCGCATTTGTCGGCGTGGCATCAAACATCACGTTTCAGAACACAGCTCTTTGGAGGGGTGTTCTAGCAGCGGTCCGGTGGGAACTGAAACGCTACGGATCTGCGAAAGTTCCCTATATAGGCCCACTTGGCGCACGCGGCGAGACGGCAGTGTCGCCGATTTCAGACTGCAGCGAACAAGAAATATACCCAGTTCACGCCGCGGAACTCGCTAGAGTTCTGAGTTCTGTAGGCTCAAGACCTCAGCGATTCGTCGCTTTTTGACTAGAACTGTCGACCGGGCATGGGGCGCGTGACGATTCGCGTGTTGCCCGAGCCAGATACTCCTCCACCGATCGGCACGCCCGACAGCGAAGCAATTCGCTGAGCGACACCGGGCTGGAAGCCGTTCAGATTGTATGAGCGCTGGTAGTTGGCCAGGGCTTGCTGCGTGTCGCCTAGCTGCTCTCGAATGTTTCCAAGTGCGGCCCAGGCTCGTGAATTGTGCTGATCGAGAAGAATCGCTTTATTGAGATGCAGCTTTGCTGTCTCGTAATCTCCGGATTCCTCGTACAGTCGGGCTAACTCGACGCGTGCATCGGCCAGTTGGGGGCTGGAGTTGGCCCAGTTTTTCAGCAGATTGAATGCGCGATCCGATCGGTCTGTTTCCGTCAACAGAACGGCGAGCCCGCGGCGGCAGTCAACGTGGTTCTCGTTCAGATCGAGGCACTGGTTATAGAGCGATTCGGCCTGGTCGAGCTGCCGTTGGTCTTTCTGCTGAACCCCAACGCGATGATAAGTGGCCGCCATGTTGTAGTAGGCATCGGCGTTTGTCGGGTTCGACGTAATAGCCTGCTGGAAACGTTGCAGCGCGGCGTGGTGTTGGCCTTGCTGCTGTAGGCGAACGCCTTCAATGTTTTGCCCATCTGCGACTATTCGGCAGCCGGTCGACGCTAGAGCGGTGATAGCAACGGCTGGCAGGATCAACCGAATAACGGTCTTTGTGAAACAGTTAGCAGCCACGGTTACCAGTCCTTGTAGATAGCATCGGGCGAACGATCGATCAGCGCAGGAACCTGCCGCCGCAGCCAGAGATCTGCGGCGGCGAGAAAGTAATCGCAGCACGCCTGCGGCACAAGATCAATCACTATTTCCGCCGTGACGGCCGGTAGACTGCGCAATCTAGCGTCTGAGGGCGAGGCGACCACGACTCTTGCTTGTAAATGTGGCGCTCGTAGGTAACGATAGCGTGGCAGTGCTGGCAGGATGACCATGTGATTGAAAATCGGAGTTGCATAATGAAGGCATTAATCCCAGTAGCTCTGATTTTCGTGTTTTTGGCAGCCTCGTGGGCGAACGCACAGGGCCAGCAAGATGCGCGGTATGCGATCGCGCTGCACGGTGGCGCGGGCAGCGATTGGTTGAAGCTCGATTCTGCCGAGCAGGCCGCGACGAAGGCATCGCTTCGTCGAGCGCTTACGATTGGCCAGACGATACTAAAGGACGGCGGTACGAGTTTGGATGCCGTCGAGCAAGTGATCCGGCATCTCGAAAATGACCCGATCTTCAATGCCGGCAAAGGAGCCGTCTTCAACAGTGCTGGAGGACATGAACTAGATTCGTCGATCATGGACGGACGGGATCGTTCGTGCGGCGCAGTCGCTGGCGTGAAGACTGTGAAGAATCCGATTTCGCTCGCCCGACTCGTTATGGAAGAAACTCGGCACGTGCTTTTGTCGGGCGATGGTGCCGATCAGTTCGCGAAAGAAATGGCGGTGGATCTCGTTGATCAAAAGTATTTCTGGACTCAGCGACGTTACGACACATGGCAGCGTGTGAAGCGAAAGCAAGCGGACGACCACCAAGGGACTGTCGGCTGTGTCGCACTCGACACGCATGGCAACTTGGCAGCGGGCACATCGACAGGTGGGCTAACGAATAAACTTTACGGGCGCGTCGGCGATTCGCCGATCGTCGGAGCCGGCACGTTCGCCGACAACAAGACGTGTGCTGTGTCGTGTACCGGCGTCGGCGAGAACTACATTCGCAATGCGATCGCCTATGATGTCTCAGCGCGAATGGCGTATAAACATCAACCCGTTAAAGAAGCCGTTCACGAGATCCTTACGAAGACACTTGATGCGTCGAAGAACGGGCTCGGCGGCATTATCGCCGTGACTCATGACGGCAAGATCACGATGCAGTTCAACACTGGTGCAATGGCACGAGCATCGGCGGATTCGACGGGGAGGTTTGAACTCGCGTTGGGTGAGTGAGTTCTCGCTGCCGATTTAGCGCAACGGCAGTGCCGTCTTCATTAAGTCAGTTGTTCCGAGCGGCCTCGCACTGATGAAGACTTCGCCCGCTTGAAAACCTGATGCAGCTCCGGCCAACATCGCGGCGCCACGAACGCGTTCGAAGACGTATGCTTTCTCCGGTGGAAACTGAGTCTCGTAGCATTGGATAGATGCGATCTTGGCTTCCAGCGTGTCAGAAATATCGACTGTGAAGTGGCTGGGAAAGCCCGCCAGTGTTTGTGGTTCGAAGGCTAACCGGAAGTAAAGCTGAGCTGAGATCGTATGCACGGGAAGATCGTCGAAGTAGTCGTCCCATTTAGTAAGACGTGAATAGAAGATAGCCGCGTCCGTGATGAGCATCGCTTGCCAATGATCAGGCGAAGCGAGTGGTGTTTTATCACCAAAGCCGATTACGACTTGGGGTCGGTACTTGCGAAACTCCTTCGCGAGTGCAACGCGTGCGTCGAAGCAATCGAACAGTCGGCGGTTCGGCAATTCCAGAGTGACTCGATTCTCAACGCCAAGGGTCTCTGCTGCTCTTTGTGCTTCGGCAAGGCGAACTTCCGGGCCTGGCGACTTCGGTGTCGGTTCGCCATCGGTCAGGTCGATGATGCCAACTTTATAGCCCTGCTTGACGAGCTTCGCTAAAGCACCGCCACAAGCGATTTCAACGTCGTCTGGATGAGCTCCGACGGCAATCACGTCAAGTTTTGGGTACTGCTCGACAACATCGACCACGGCGTTAATCCTTTACCGCGCTTATCAAGAAGGTCGGGTTCAACGACTCGAATCGCATTCGCACGAGTTGTTGCGTTCCGCGGGCGATGTTGAACATCCAAACATTGGCGTCTCCTGCGCACTCGCGAAGGGCCTCGTGAACGACCCCCACGTTTTCGATGCTGCCAACGTTAACGACGACGCGTCCACCTTTGCGAAGCTTCGCAAACGCGTCTTTCGCGATGCTTGCCACCGCGCGGCCTGTTCCGCCGATGAAGACCGAATCTGGATCGGGCAGTCCGTCCCAGGCCTCTGGGGCCTGGCCGAGGATGGCGGTCAAGTTGGTGGCGCCGAAACGCTGTGCGTTCTCCGTGATTAACTGGTGATCTTCGGCTTCCATTTCAATCGCATAGACCGAGCCGCCACTGGCGATCTGCGCAGCTTCCACAGCGACACTGCCGCTTCCTGCTCCGACATCCCACACAACACTCGCAGGTCCAATGTCCATTTCGGCCAAGGCCATGACACGGACTTCCGCGGGAGTGAGCAAGCCTCGCTTAGGCTTAGATTGCAGAAACGTCTCGTCGGGATTTCCGAACAACCGCAGGCCGATTCTCTGTGAGGGACGATCGGGCACGTTCGGGTCGCGGATCAGCACTAGTACATTCAGTGCGGAGAACTCCTGTTTGGCAAGTTCATTCAAATTACTTTGCGTGACTCGCTCGTCCGGTGATCCCAGATTCTCGCAGACGTATGCGTGAAAGTAATCGATTTGACGATCGAGCATCGCTTTAGCGACTGCCGACGGCGATATCTCTTCGGTCGTGAAGATGCCAACCTTCTCGGCCGTTCGAACGCGTTCGACGACTCGGTCCAATGATTGGTTGGCGAGGTTGGTCAGATATGCCTCGTCCCAACTTTCTTTAACGCGTGCAAATGCGAGCTGCATACTGCTGACGTGCGGCACGACTTCGAATCTATCTTTGCCAAGATGATCGCACAGATAACGGGCCGTTCCGTAGAACAGTGGATCGCCGGTAGCCAATAGCACCGTTTGCTTGTCAGCATTGGCCTCAATCTTCGCGCGCAGATCGTCAAAGTCGGGGCCGACTTCGATGCGCGTTGCCGTCTGATTGATCGCCGACCCCAGAAAACGCTCGGCGCCCAATAACACTTCGGCTTGATCGACGAGTTTCCGCGCGGCTCCGGTCAGACTATCGAGACCGTCATCACCGATCCCAATCACGTAAACTTTTTTGGGAGAAGACAACTTAAGCGAAGACAAGGCGAGTCCTTTCTAAGAGCGTGTAGCGTACGAGCCGTGATTCTATGCCGCCGCGCGCGCTTCGTGAACGCCCCGAACCTACAAAAACAGCCACGGGGTACGAGCGCACCCGTGGCTGGTGGAATTGTAGAAGTTGGGAGTTCGATCAGACTTGAAAGGAGCTTCCGCAACCGCAGCTCTTCGTGACGTTCGGGTTGTCGAACTTGAAGCCGCGTTGATCGAGCCCTTCGTACCAATCGACCGTCGTGCCTTCGAGCAGTAGAGCGCTCTTCTTGTCGACGACTACCTTCACGCCGTGATACTCATATTCGTCGTCGCGCTCAGCGTCGAAGGCCTTGTCAAATTCGAGTTGATAGCTGTATCCGCTGCATCCGCCCGCAGCCGCGCCGATGCGCAGGAAGACCTCGGGCTCGAACTTCTGTTCTTCGCGGACGCGGTTGACTTCCTTCGCCGCTGTCTCTGTTAATGTGACGGCCATCTTGAACACCTCATATTGAAACGGTTTATGGTTTTTCACACACTGCTATGTCTAAAGTATACAATCGGCTCGATTGAGGAAACCTCTGCAATTCAATCTTCTTCGCAATTTTCAGAAACTTTGGCCCAGAATAAGGTTACGAACAGCTCATGCGAGGCTGCTCATGCTCCGCAGGCGATGGACTGCATCGGCCAACAGACCGATGGCGAAGTCAACCTCATCCACCGTGTTGAAGCGTCCGAGTCCGAAACGCAGACTAGACCGGGTCAAATCGTCGCCTAGCCCGAGGGCGCGGAGGACGTGACTCGGCTCGGGATTCGATGAGGTGCAGGCACTTCCGCTGGATACGCACAGATCTCGCATGCTCATCATCAGCGCCTCGCCGTCGACATCGGCGAAGCTGCAACTGAGATTTCCAGCGAGCCGCACGCTCCTGTTGCTCAGCGCTGGCCCGTTTAGCGTGACGTTATCGATCGAACTCGTTAGGCCATCGAATAGCCGGTCGCGGAGATCAGCAAGACGAGTCGATTCTCGCTCCATTTCGTCCAGACAGATTTTTAGAGCGGTCGCGAATCCGACGACTCCAGGCACGTTCAGCGTTCCGCTTCGCCGGCCACCTTCCTGACCACCGCCATCGATCTGGGATGTCAGACGGACCATTGGGGCTCGTCTGCGGATATAAAGTGCGCCAACTCCCTTGGGGCCATACAGTTTGTGAGCCGAGAAGCTGAGTAGATCGACCTCTAACTGGTCAACGTCAAGCGGAATCTTGCCGACTGCCTGGGTTGCGTCGGTGTGGAACAGGACGCCGCGTTCTTTACAGAGAGCACCGATCTCAGCCATTGGTTGGACGACACCAATTTCGTTATTCGCGAGCATCACCGACACGAGCAGCGTATCGTCGCGGATCGCATCGGCGACACGTTGAACGTCGAGTACCCCGGCCATCGCATCGCCCGATGGTCGAACCGGCAATAGAGTCGTCTCGAAGTCACGCCGTTCTAGTATCGTGAGTGGATCGAGAATTGCCTTATGTTCGGTCGCGACGCTGATGATGTGGTTGCCGCGCCGACGCGTTCGTTCGGCGCAGCCGCGGATCGCAAGGTTGTTGCTTTCTGTCGCGCCGCTCGTGAAAACGATCTCGCGCGCCGTTGCGCCGATCGCTAAAGCGATGTATTCACGTGCTTGGTCAACCGCTTCCTTCGCATCCCAGCCGAAAACATGGCTGGTGCTGCCCGCGTTACCATACTGTTCGTGAAACAGCGGCAGCATCGCTTCGACGACTCGCGGATCGACTCGCGTCGTCGCCTGATTGTCCATGTAGACCGGCGTCTGGACCATGGTTTTAACGCGAGCCTTTCAATTCGTAGGGCGAAAACGCCCCACCCTGTATAACCCTCTCGTCAGTGATGCCTATTCTTCTCCGAATAGGGCTCGCAAGCAAATCTGAGACCACGTCTCGAAGCCTTCGAGATCTTCGAGCATCTCGTTGGCGGGGCGGAACCCGGTGTCCATGATCTCGTCTTCGCGTGGTTGTACGTTGGGCGTTTCGACATCGAAGACATGAACGACGCCGAGATGGACTTTACCGACTTCGGTTTCGTCGTCGTTGATCATTCCGACCATCTGCTCGGTGTACTTGCACTTGATCTCGACTTCTTCGGAAAGTTCGCGCTGCATCCCTTCCTGATAAGGATTCAGGTCGCGATCACTCTGTTCGTCATCTGACGAGATGTGTCCTCCGATACCGATGCTGCGCTTCGCATGAAGCCGCTTCTCGCCCTGCCCTTTCCCTCGCGTGTATTGAAAGACAGAGACTTCTCCAGCAGCGTCGACGTGCCGAAAGATGACGTAGGGGATCAACTGCTTGAAGCTGGGGTCCTCTTCCATTTCGCTGCGCGGGCGATAGCTGGTATGTTCCGGGCTGAGCAGTTCGTCGAGATATCGAGCGACGTCGTCGGAAAAACCTTGAAAGTGGCCCAATTCGTGGAACAGCGAGGTAGGAACGACAAGTACTTGTTCGGTCTCGACCAATGACATGGTGAATCCTTTCGTGGCAGATGCTGGCTTACGATGAGTGGACCAAGAAGTATACGGCTTCCGATTCGGGCTGTCATCGAGGCTGGATTTCGTTTGTCTGGCGGAGCGCTAGGCACAGACCATCGGAATTGTTGCAGTGTTACACTGGAGTTTTGTGAAAGGCATTCGACAGGTTACCCCGTAGAGTCTGCGGAATCATGAACAGAGATCACGATCACTTGCGCCTGCTCGGACTGTTCCTTTACATTCGCGCTGGGATGATGGCTTGTTCGACCTCTTTAGGCGTCGTCTACATCGGCTTTTTTGCGACCATGATGCCGATTGCGATGGCCGAGGTGGAAGCGGAAGCCCAACGTCAGCGCGCGGCGGCGAAACAGGCAGAGGAGGCCGCAGAAGAAGCGGCTGAAGTCAGCGCCGATGAGCAGGAGTTGACGGAAGCTGAAGAGTCGTCGAGCAGCAGTCCTGCAGGACCGCCAGGCACTCAGACCGGGCAATCCCCATTCGCTGATGGGCCACCGGAGGCAATGTTTTCAATGATTAGTACGATGCTGTACGGCATGGGCGCGTTCATGCTCGTGTTCGGGTTCGCGATGGCGTTTGCGAATGTTTACGCTGCTCGTTGCCTCGCGCAAAGAAAGCATCGTACGTTCTGCCTCTTGACGGCTGGCTTCAACTGTTTGCACGCGCCCTTGGGATTAATACTCGGAGTCTGCACGTTTCTGGTGTTGCTCCGACCGACCGTAGAGGACTTGTTCGATGGCGTGCTGCCGGACGACGGCACCATCATCGATGCTGATATCGTCGAGTGATTCGCGCTATACCAACTCGCTGATTGCTTCATGTCGATCGAGCAGGTATTGCGGGCGACCGTTGTTATCCGCAATCGTTGTATTTGCGACGTTGATGCCGAGATTCCGATAGACGGTCGCGAAGACTTCCTGCATGTGGACCGGGCGGTCCGCGGCTTCTTCCGCCAGACGATTTGTCGAACCAATCACTTGGCCGGTTCGCATGCCGCCACCTGCCAGCAGAGCCGCGTGAACGCTGGGCCAATGGTCGCGCCCCGCACGTTCATTGATCTTCGGTGTGCGACCAAACTCACCCCAGACAACCACCGTGACGTCTTTGTCCAGATCACGTTCGTGGAGATCTTCAACGAGTGCCGCGACACCTTGATCCAGCAGCGGGACGACCTTTCGCGCGTTCTTGAAGTTGCTGCCATGCCAGTCGAAGTGTGCAAAGCTGCACGTCACACAGCGTGCTCCCGCCTCGACCAAACGCCGAGCTTGCAGGAACCGGGACATGATCGCTTGATAACCCTTGTCATGTGAATAGCCCAGCACGTCGGGGTTGTCCTTACCATAGCGGGCACGCACGGCGGGGTCTTCTTTTTCGAGGTCCATCGCTTCGACGAGCTTCGATGACGTGAGAACTCCCAGCGCCTGCGCGGAGAAGTCGTCGTAGAGCCCGGCAGCGAGTTGCTGGTCGGTGGTTCGCCGGAATTGGTCCAATCCGGAAAGTAGCGCCGTGCGGCTGCCTAGTCGGTCGACCGAGATGTCTTCGAGCGTCATGTTCTGCATCGACTCGCCGTCCGGACGAAACGGTGCGTGACTCATGCCGAGGAAGCCGGGGCCTTTGATGTTCCAGGGGTCGTGCGCCATCTTGTGCGATAGGTCAACGTATGGAGGAACTGAAGGATCGACTGCGCCCTCCAGTCGTGACAAGGCCGATCCCATCGCCGGCCAACCGCCTTGAGGTTGATTACCGCGAAAGTGATGTCCCGTACAACACTCGAATGCATCATGCCGCCCTTCCGCGCCGACGAGCGATCGAATGATTGCAAAACGATCCATCATGCTGGCAACGCGAGGCATCAGCTCGCTGATCTGGATTCCGGGTACGTTGGTGTCGATGGGATCGAATTCGCCACGGACTTCGGCGGGCGCGTTCGGCTTGAGATCGAGCATGTCCTGATGTGGCGGACCGCCGGCCAGGAAGATCATGATGACGGCTTTGTGCTGCGACGATTCGCCGCTTTGCTGTTGAGCGCGAAGAATCTGAGGCAACGACAATCCGCCCATCGCCAGACCACCGATCTGAAGAAATGATCGCCGCGAAACACCGTCACACATGCGCAGGCGATTTCCTGTCAGACGCAACATCGTTATTTCCTTGACATCAAGTTGAAAGATCGCCAACAGAGCTGCTCTTGCCGAAGACAGCGCTGTCGACTTCGACAGAAAACGGAACGGAACAGCTCACCTATGGGTGAATCCGTGCCAATCGTTGTTAACGTTAGTCGGCTAAGTTCAACACGACAAATTCTCTACCATTCCATGAGAAAAGGCAATCTCCACCGCAATGCCGTGGCAGTGAGTTTTGTGAGAGCCCGCAGTCTTAAAGTGGGAACCTGAACCGTGGGGCACATGAGCCAACATCAGAGCTACCACGAAGATAGATGAGTTGGATATACGCGCGACCACGATTGAAACCAGTCCCCCTACGGACGTTTTATCGGCTCCCCAGAAAATAGCACTGACAACACGAACATGGCAGAGAATGCCGAAAGGCATTCTCTCAGAGACGCTCCAGCCCGCCAAGTGCGAAGAATTCGCATCCCATATCGATTCATCCCGATTTGCCCGAAATCAGGTAGTGTCTTAATAGTGTGGGGCAAAGTTTAAGGCAAGCGACGGGCCTAGCTAGGTATGCTTCAGCGTGCTGGGATACACCTCATGCTTTGGGTCCCACCACAATACGTGAAACACGTCGCGATCACGGATGCCCCACAAGCGACGAAGCCCGCTCAGACCAAAGCGAAACAATTGGTCATATTCAAGGCGCAATTCACGTAGCCGCTTCTGCGCCTTAGGACTGCACTTTTCTACTGACACCGAATGGTTCTTTTTCCTGTCAACATCTATCTGTCCCCACGTCATCGATTCGTAGTTCTGAAGCTTCGGGAATATCTCCTGCCACAGAGACTCCTCATCAAGTAGCAGCCTCCCCCACGGCCCGTCGATGTCAAACAGATCAAGCTTCCACACTGGGCGTTTATGTAGATTGCCATCCGCATTAGCTCCAGTGCGAATAGCACCCTTGCCGGTGTGCGATGGTCTTGCGCCAGCCTTTGGTTTCTTTACCATGCGATCAAAGGCTTCCGTAGTATTCGGCCAGCGCCGCTGGCGTAATCTCCCTTGTCCCTCGCTGACTTGGGATCAAACCTTTCCGTGCATCCTGCCACGGTGATTCCATGTGTGTTAGGTCGCTGAGCCACTGAGCGTTACGCCCCCCATAGAACTCCAGAACTGCGTCAATCGTGTCCTTTTGTTGTTTCGTTAGATTGCGCGCCGACCCTCTGGTTAGATGCTGAGGGTACACAGTGAAAAGCCGCCTACACAATGCGTACAATCGCCGAATGACTGGCCCGCTAACCCATGCCTCGATTTGCTCATCGAACAATTGCTGTTCGTCCCAGACCAACGACCACGCCTGGGAATAGTAGACGAGCTTCTGTAGCTTCATGTGAGATGTCGGGCCGCGTTTCTCGATGATGTATGCCGCAACATCGAATGCACTAGCCATTTTGCTTCCACCACCTAATCACCACGCGAAACTCAACCCATCCATAAGTAACTATGGCATTGTGGTGGTATTTCTTCCACTAAAAACCGCTCGCGTCAAGTGCGGTAAACGCATCGATTGATATGGATATGTCTCAAACGCGGTGATTTGCAGGGAAATCCCCAATTTGACTCTTAGCCGCTTCGCACTGCCAGCACTTCATCGAATAGCTCGTCAAAGCTCCAGACGTGACCAGCCAGCTTTGCCATCATAGCCGCGCTCGGTCGTTTGGTCCCAGCCTTGCCGCTGTTGTCGGCGTGCCGCGTTTGCCAGCAGTAGTTGTAGTAGGCCGCGAACATCGCGAAAGCGGCTTCAAGGTTCTCCAGTTTCTTCGAGAAACAAAGCGTTAGGCGGTTGAGGCGTTTCATGAACACCCGTTGCGTGCCGTTGAGCCGCTCAACGTGCGATGTCCCTATCGACCGCTGCGCCCGCCCCTCTATGCCGCGTATGCCGGTTCGCTTGGTCCCGACCATTTCGGATGGAGTGTAGATCATGTTCGCGTTACGGTACTCTTTGATTATCACCCCGTACTTGGCGTGCGGGCCGAAAGCCAAGTCAACGGCTTCGGGGTATCCTGGAAAGCCATCCGTCGAGATTCGTACGATCGGACGATAGCCGCCCTTGGCGAATCCGTGGGCGTCTGATGCGTGCGGCGCAGGCCGGGCGAGACGCTTCGACACGTCCATCATGAATCGACGCGCGTTGTCGGCGGAGCGCTTGCCGATGAGGAAGCTCGGCATCAACTTGGTTTGTTCATCAACACATGTCCAAATGAACTGGTCGCCGATGTCGTGGCGTTCTCGCTTCTCGTCAACTGTGAGCCGAGAATTCTTTTTGGCAACCCACGTCCACTGCTCATCAAATTGTAAGTGAGTCAGTTTCAGGCCGTGCATCCGGTCGTCAAGGAACTTCCGGCAAGCGGTGCCGAACAGGACAACGAGCTTGCAAATCGTGTTACGGTTAATGCCGGCAGTCCGTTCGGTCGCTCGGATCGACATACCTTCGACCAGCATCCGCAAAGCCAGCTTGGCCTTAGCGAGATCGACCCGCATATCGCCCAGTGGCTTGGCTGGCCGATCTGTCCAGCTAACACCGCAGTCCTTGCACTTGTACCGCTGGAAGCCATTGCGGTCTTTGCCTTTGCCAGTTTTGCGTTCGTGTTTGCATGTTGGAGCGATCATTTAGCGATTCACCTTTCTATGGCGAGTCGCTAGAATGGAGGTGTCTGGGCTCACTTCTGGCGATTCGCCGGTTTGAGTTCTCGCCCCGACAAGGTTCCAGCCTTGCCGGGGTTTTCTCATGCCATCAAGTTTCAAAGAGCTACAGTTATTGTAACGACAATAACATGACGGTCAAGTGGAAATCGCTATTGACTTGTAAGTTTTTTGTCGTTACGATTACGACACTATGGCACGACCACAAAAACAAGAAGGTTACGCTCGCAACAAGTTGCTACAGGTTCGCCTGCTGCCTGGAGAATACGAAGTATTCAAGGAATCTGCCGAGTCAACTGGGCTAGACTTATCGGCATGGGTGAGAGAGCGGTTGCGCCAAGCGGCGAGAAGAGACCTAAAGGCAGCTCGCGATGACCCCGCTTACATGGAGCCTAAAACACAATGAGAGCGATAGGATTCCGAGCAGAACCGTCAGGCGTGTTTTGGGCCGTTGTCGAGGGAACGAGGAAGAAGCCCATACTCGTAGAGAATGGCAAGATTGTCCTTCCCACGGCTTACGAAAGTGTCTCTGACCAACTGGCTTTCATTCGCCAAAGGGTCGTCGATACCATTGAGCGCACGTCAGTTGATGTCGGTGCAATCCGTTTTCCCGAATCGAATCGGCGGAGTTCAGGGACCAAGGGTGACGATTTTAGACTGCGTATGGAAGGCGTGCTAATGGAATCCTTCGCAGCGGCAAACATTCCTCTGAATGTTGCGGGGGCGATCAAGACTATTGGGAGATATATTGGCACGCAAGCGGTAAAGGATTACCTAACAAGCGACGACCTCAGAGGGCTTAAGTGGCCACGAAAAGATGCGAAGGTGCGTGAATCGATCATGGTAGCTACCGCTGCTCTGGGGGAATAGATGGAGGTAACCGCTGAGGTTCGGTACAAGAAGCTTCGCCAAATTGGTCATGGGCAGGGGATGAACTCACAAGTGTTCCTCGCGCAAGACAAATTCATGGATCGCGAGATTGTGGTTAAGGAGATCAGCAAGAACCTGCTTCGGCAACAGAACCTGAGAGACTATTTTTCTGAAGCCAAGGCGATGGCAAGATCGCACGATCCTGCGAACGTGGTGCCGATTCACTACGCTTGCAATATTCGCACGCATGTCGGAATTGCCATGCCCTACTACAAAAATGGGTCGCTCCAGGACATGATCGCCAGCGGACCTCTTCCAGTGGCTACTGTGATCCAAGTCGCCCAGGGCGTACTTAACGGTGTCAGTAAGATTCACCAGGCAGATGTCGTTCACTTCGACATCAAGCCGAGTAACATTCTTTTTTCCAACACGGGCAAGCCAATGGTGGCTGACTTCGGTCAAGCAAGGGCCGTCGCGGCAAGTGGAACCGTTGACATGCCGCCACTATATCCCGATGCTCCACCGCCAGAAGTCTACAGTTCAAATGCAATTGGTACTCGCGCAACAGACATTTATCACATGGGACTCTTGCTGTATCGAGCAGTTAACGGCGACCCGTTCTTCAAACGACAAACACCATACACAGACCACGACATGATGGTAAAAACGGTCGACGGCAAGTTTCCTGACAGAAGCCAGTTTATGCCGCACGTCCCAAAGTATTTTCGCACCATTATTCGCAAGGCATTGTCAGTCGCAGAGCAAGACCGGCATCAGTCCGTATCTGAGTTATCCGATGATCTAACCAAAGTACGGATGGTGCATTATTGGGATATCGACATCGAACCAAGCGGACGCATCCGGTGGGAAAGCTCGCCTTCTGGCCGCAGTAAGACGCTTGTAGAATTAAGCAGAACAAGCAGCGGCTATGACGTTCGTGTCTTCTCAATCGGCAAACAGAAGCGCGCAAGGAAAGCTGGTGGTCTCTGGCAAGATGGCTTGAGTCATGGTCGTGCTATGAAGCATCTAAAGCAAGTTTTCGAGACACTGGGCTAGCGAACATGTAGCCGCCGACGTAGCGAATTTCTTTCGGCCCACTTTTCTCGGCTGCGATTCTTATGCGATCTGGCAAGCATTCTTGGCAATACGGATTCTCGGCATACGCTAACGCGCCAATCTGATTGGTCACGTCACGATCGCAATGTTTGCATCGCCTAATTCGTTCTAGTATTTGCATGTCTCACCTCCCGTGCCCGCATTCTATAGTGGACAAGAATTCAGGTCAAGAAATCGTCGAAAAGAATGTCGAGTGTAACACAATATCGGCTTTTCACGTACCCGTAATTTGCCGAAACGTGCTAACAGAAAAACTCTACCCAGCCGCTAGAGTCGCATACAATTACGGGATGCCCAGACAGCATTCGAGAACTCATGGCGGGTAGAAGTATGGGACTATGGAAACTAATCTGGCACAGATTCAAGCGCATTGGGAACCTCCGGATTACTGGCGTCTCCACTCCACTTGGAGGCGTGTCATGGAAGGAGCCAGAGGTCAGTGAGCTGGAAGACAAATGCACTGCACTCCATATGCCAACTGCTGAAGAAACGGCACGCGTCAATGCGCATCGGCAACGATACAAGATGGTCCAATGCGACCTCTGCGCCGGTTCGAGTGTCTCGTCAGTGCGTGGACGCTGCCCACGGTGCCAAGGGACAGGAGTCGTCAGAGTCGTGATCATTGACGATCAGTGCCGCCCATAGATTTGCCCCACACTATTAAGACACTACCCGAAATCACTATCGCTGGCTTGGCGAAGCGAAAGCAAGTACATTAAGGAAATCGTAATGCTAACCGGCTGATCGCCTATCAGGCTATGAGGGTGCTGTTGAAAGTCCGCCTGCCAAAAATATGGTCGATAATTCTATTCTTACTGGTTTATTCTGGTTGTTCCGCAGAGCCATCGCCAACAGTTGGGCCAACGAAGGCCACAACGATCCACAATGCCAACAATGCGACCGCGATCGATGAGCAGGTAACGCAGTTTTGCGGCGCTTGCCACCCAGTGCCTGCGGCTGACGAGTTTCCGCGAGAGGCTTGGCCCGAAGAAGTTCAACAAGGCTTCGATCTGTATTTTCAATCACCTCGCGATGACCTTCGAGTCCCTTTGTTTTCTGACGTGCTGCAGTACTTTCAGATGCATGCGCCGGATTCTCTCCGAGTTCCTCAATCGTCAAATGGAGTCGAAACCGGTGGTATGCAGTTCAAAAAAACGGAAGGTGTTTTTTCGGAAAGCAGCCCGGCTATCTCCCATCTGAATTGGACACAGTTCAGCGACGAGGGGTACATGCTGCTCGCCACGGATATGCGCACAGGCGACGTTTGGGCAGTCAACGTACGGTCGGACGAGCTCGATTCACGTGTTATTACGAAACTCGACAGCCCCGCTCATATCGAATCATGCAATTTGACCGGCGATGGCCGTCGCGAGTTCGTTGTTGCAGATCTGGGAGAGTTCCGACCCGCGGATCACGACCGAGGACGCGTTGTCTGGCTGCAGCCGGTGGGCGGCGAGACTGGTAACTATCGCGAGGTTGTCTTGGCGGACTCGCTGGCCCGAGTAGCGGACGTTCAAGCGTCAGATTTCGATCTGGACGGCGATGAAGACTTAATTGTGGCGGAATTTGGGTGGCGACAAACCGGCAGAATCCTCTACCTGGAAAACATGGCGAGCAGCCACGACGTGCCCAACTTCGAAACACATGTCGTGGATTCACGCCATGGCGCGATTCATGTTCCGCCGGTCGACCTCAACCGTGACGGAAAAATGGATTTCGTGTCGTTGGTGAGCCAGGAGCACGAGTCGGTGGAAGTCTTTTTCAACGAGGGCCCAGGGCTGTTTCGGAGCGATCACATTTTCCGGCCTAATACGCCGACCTTTGGATCGTCCGGCATCCGATTGACCGACTTGGATGGAGACGGAGATATCGATGTTCTTTACACCAACGGGGATATGTTTGACGATTTCTTCTTGCGGACTTCCCATGCCATTCACTGGCTGGAGAACCAAGGAGCCGAGGCCTGGCAACATCATGAACTCGCAAAGATGCCAGGCGTGCATCGAGCCCTGGAGGCAGACCTGGACTGTGACGGAGACTTGGACGTTGTGGCATGCTCGCTCATTCCTCAAGCAGCACTCGACCGCAACGCCGGGTTACAACTCGATTCACTGATTTGGCTCGAACAGAAATCGCCCAGTGAGTTCATTAGGCACGTACTCGAAGTAGACTCATGCCGCCACGCAGCTCTGGAGGTCGGCGATTTCGATGGAGATGGCGACATCGACCTGGCAGTAGGCAACTTCGTAACGAGGGATAAAGATAGTGAATCAGAGCCGGAGCCGTCACTAACGCTCTGGCGGAACACGCCGAGGGACAGCGGCCAATAATAGACCACGCCGCCATGCCTTAAGCACCACGCGATCAGTTCGCTGGCGAAGCTGCGCCCCGTGAACTCAACTGGTTGAACAACGCTGCGGCCTGCGCATGGCCCGAATCCAGATACATCGTCGCGCGAAACCATTCCTTAGCTAGGTCCGGACGGTCCAGTTCCATGGCGAGTTTTCCCATCTCGAACCGAATTGCCGCATCGGACGGTTTCCGCACGGCTTGTTCGTGCAGATCGGCAAACCGATTCCACATTTCACGAAACCCTCGTCCGATTTCGCTATGCTGTTTTGCTTCCTCAGTGCGGCCGAGGCGATGGTATGTCTGCGCCAATTGCAGGCGAACAATGTAATCCTTCGGTTTTACTCCGACCGCTTTCTCGAACACCTTGGTGGCTGTCTCTACTTGGCCTTCGTGGAGTAGACATCGGCCTTTCAGCTCGAGTACATCAATGTCATTGGGGGCGTCACGTAGTGCCTCATCAACAAAACGGATCGCCAGCTGGACGTCTCCCTGGTTGAAGTAACACTCTGCAGTCAGCACCTTCTGAATCACGGAAGGCTGGCATTGCTTAAGCACCTCCAATGCTTCATCGTAGTGGTGCAATTTTGTCTCAGACTCCGCCAGTTCCGCGAGCACGCTCTCCCGATCCGATGGTTGTGGGTCTCGTCTCAAGGACTCCCGGTAATACTCGATGGCTTCATCAAAGTTCTGAGCATCGAAGCTCATTAGCCCCATCAAGCGATCTGGACGACCATCGGCCGGATCAAGCTCGGCGACACGTCGGAGATATTGTCGAGCATCTGCCGTCGCTCCCACATCGTAGTAATACACCGCGAGCCAGCGATGGGCATCGATGACATCGGGGTCGATTGCCAAGGTCTTTGTCCACATTTGCACGGCTTGATCGGCCTTTCCCATCTCGTACAAAGCATGGCCGGAAGCGACGAACGACTTTGCCTCAAGCTGAGGGTGGAAACGGGAGTACTGCAACTCGTCTAGTGCGTCCGATAACCGTTGCTCTCGTAGATAGCAAAGACCACGCAGATAATGCCGATGCGGCGCAAAGTCGTGATACGATGCCAGATCCTCAACAATGCGGAGTGCCTGTTTAAGGTCTCCCCGGGCGATCGCAGCTTCGGCGGATCCGAATTCCCGCTCGGCCCGCTGCGACTCCCACGCGGGCCATCTTCCTAAGACCAAACAACCTAGCCCGAGAACGACCGCCGCCGCCCCAAGTACAAGACGGCGTCTTCTGCGAGAGGTCGTGAGCGGCAACTTGTTACGTTTCATTGCTTGATGTCCGCCTAACGAGTCTCCGCGGACTTCGACGGTCCTGACTCAACCAACGTCAACTGATGATTAGGCGCAACGTTCGTAAGAATCTGCTCTTGTCCACTGGGCCAATGGACTGTCAGCTGCTCAATAATAACTCCGCTGCCAATTCCCCAATAGACTCGTCGATCACCACTCGACAAGTAGCTTCCGCCTCCTTTGACGTACCGATGCAAGACACCTTCGGAAGTCTGCAGGACGAGCCTCGCCCCGATGGCATCGCGATTGGACGATGTGCCAACGAGTTTTACGGCCAGCCATTGGCCCTGGGGAGCATCATTTCGCAACAACGCGACTGGTTCGTTGAGATGCGAAATCGCCAGATCCAAGTCGCCGTCGTTATCCAAATCCGCAGCGGCCAGCCCTCGGCCTTCGTGAGGTGCGGCGCAATAGCCTCGCGCGACTCGAACTTGCTCAAATCGCCGCCCCAGGTTGTCGAGCAGTAAGGGCAGTTGGCGGCGCGGGGCTAGGTAGGGAAAGAGAATTACATGGCCGTTCGCGACGACGATGTCTTCGTCCCCATCCTGATCAAAATCAGCGACGGCTGTGCCGAACCCGACAAACAAATGTTCGAGCGCCGTGATCCCCATGCTCTGGCTGACATGTAGAAACACTGCATTTCCTTCGTTCCGGTACAGGCCGAACGCTTCGCGTTCGTAGTTCGCCACCCAGATGTCGGGCCGTCCGTCAGAATTGAAATCGCAAATGTCCACTCCCATGCTACCGTCCGGCGTTCCGCGCGCTCCGACGGCAACGCCGCTGAGAATTCCAAGCTCTTCAAACTTACCGGAGCCATCGTTGATATATAGGAAATTATCCGTGGTATCGTTCGCGACGTAGATATCGACATCCCCATCGTTATCGAAGTCCGCCGCCAACGATCCCAGCCCCTTCCCATCGGGCTGCAAACCGGTGCTTTCGTCCCCCTTCGAAAAAGTCCCGTCCGCGTTGTTGAAATAGATCGCGTCCGCATTACCTTCGAAAGACTTAGGAGGACAGATGTCCCGCTGGTCCGATTTCGGTCCTTCGCAGAAGGGGTGGTTTTGGAACGACCAGTTGACGTAATGCGGGACAAACAGGTCGAGGTTGCCGTCCCCATTGAGGTCCGCCCAACTAGGACTTGTGCTCCAACTCGAATCGACTAAGTCAGCCGCTTCTCCCACTTCCCGGAAAGTACCATCCCCCTGATTCTCCCAACACTCCATTGCCCCATATCCGCTGACCAGAAAATCACAGAAACCATCCTGGTTGTAATCCGCGACGGCAACGCCATGTGTATACAGTTCGTCTCGAACCGTCATTGCCTGGTCCGTGACCTGTTGAAAGCTCAGCTCTCCGAGATTCCGAAATAACCCCATTGGGAGCCCGCTCAGCCGTTGTTCCTTATGAATTTTCCCGCCGCCCGCAAAACAGAGATCTACCAAACCATCCCCGTCGAAATCCAGAGCCCCGACGCCGCCACCCAGCGACTCCAGAATCGTGCATTGGCCGGATTCGCCACCATTTCGGAAGGTAAAACGAACCCCGGAGTCGGCGGCCACGTCCTCGAATTTCAGCTGTGAGGTCGGCAATTCAGTAATTGGTCCGGAGGTGACATCCACAGGCGGCTCGTTGATGTCTGGGCTGCGACCACAGCCACAAAGAGACAGTACGATGCCGACGATCATAAAAGGCGGGGAACTGCGGACCAGCGAGCGGGGAGAATTCATTTTGAAGATTCCGGAAGCTCTGAACCTGGCGTTGGAGTTGGAACGACTTGGTCGTCCTGGCCAGTAGACGGCTCTGGAACTTCAACGTTGGTAACAGCCGCTGGAGTCTCGGCTAAATCGCTCTGAGCAATCGCAGCAAGGAGTTGCTGAGCTGCGGCATGCTCTGGAGCCAGCGAAAACACTGTCCAAAGCCATCTCTCGGCTTCTTCCCGACGTCCCTGTTGGAGGAGGATTCGAGCCAATTCGCACCGTAGTTCAATCTCAGCAGGATTCTTGGCGAGTGCCGAGGCGATTTCCGAAATCCGAATATTCTGCTGGGACACTTGAAGAGCCGTTTTCCAATGTTGCTCGGCAAGTTCCTTGTTTCCCATCGCGGAATACGTTTGGGTTAAGCCGTGATGTGCCTCGGTTATGTTCGGAACTAACTCGACGGCGTGCCGGAAGGCGTCGGTCGCCTTTTCAGGTTGACCGGCGGTCGACCTCAGTTGCCCCAGCACTACCCAAGCGTCCGCCTGTTGGCGAGTCGTTCCATCGCCCGCAAGAACTTCTTCGGCAAAGCTCGCGGCCTGCTTCGTGTCACCCATTAGCTGATTACACTTTGCGAGACCAACCAAGATGGCGGGGGCATCGCGCGCCACCGTGAGGCAGTGTTCGAAATCTCGACGGGCCGCCACGACGTCACGTAGCTCGAATCGCAATTCCGCCAACTTCAACCTGGATTCGAAGTGATTCGGGTTGGCGGCAAGGATTTCTTCATACTCCCGGACGGCAGTTTTGGAATCGCCAATTCGCTGGTAAATCTCCGCTCGCCATAAGATTGCATTCGTCGTCGCAGGACGCCAAGCCGTCCAGAACTCGAGACAATCCCAGGCGTCCTTCAGTCGATAGGAAACCATATATCCCTTAACAAGCGCCTCGTAGATTTGGTGTGCATCGTCATCTACGGCACCACCACGGATAATTTCACGTAGCCGAGGCTCGGCTTCGTCAACGCGCCCTGATTGGGCAACCGTCAGACAACGCTGCAACTCGATGCGCGGATCAGCACAGCCAAGCCGCGACGCCTCGCGCAACGAGCGGTCTGCGTCGTTGAGCATCCCGGCTCGACGATATACGACAGCTGCAACGTAGCGGACTTCCGCGTTCTCGGGGTATCCCTGCAGTGTTTTCTCGACTGACTGGATCGCTGCCCGATACTCTCCCGTTTCTAAGGCCACGCGAGTATCGCTGACCAACCGCCAAAAGCGCACCTGACGCAAAGTCACAACCGAGCCTAGCGTAAGCGACGCCAGAAAGGTCGAAAGCAACAGAATACGTGCAACCCGCGCACGAGTCGTACCCGTTAGACGCAACATATGCGGTCGTTTTCTTCGAATGCGCAATCGCCTCGTCTTCAAGACGCCCACAGCGGAGCGAACGTCAATTGCCAGCTGGCGGTGCTGTCTGTCCGGGGGCGGTCGGTCCCGACATCTGCTTCATCTTATCGTACTCTGCGCCGCCCTGCATTTCCTTCATGCGTTTCTCCATTTCTTCCGTCGTCGTTGGCTCAAGGCCGGGGTCCTCGGTGCTGGTCTGAGAACCGCCACAACCGACAGAAGTTACCACCAATGCTACACACGCGATTGCCGCAAAAGAAAATCGAATCACACTACGCCTCCAAGCAAATGAAAAGAGTACTCAATGAATCACCAAACAAACCTACACACCGGCGCTCGCCTCGCGGCAAACGCCGGTGCGCATGTAACGGTTGCAAACATCACTCTTCGAGCGTGACGGGCCTACCGTCAGTTCGGCCACCCAGCTTCTGATAAGTGACATAGTCGATGGTCTCTGGCAAAAAGTGTGTGCTGCCATCCACGAAGACAAATTGCGATCCACCAGGATGCGCGGAACGGAATCCCCAGGAGTAATTCCAATTATTCTTCGCAAAACAGGCGCATGTGGCTACGCCACCTCCCCCAGAGTTACCCTCCCAATGACGATCGGTGCAATCCTGCTGGTCGCGGGCACATGTCGTCATTGTGTTCAGCGGTACTTGGGTCCCTGCGTGGGCGTTCCCCATTCCGTTGTAGCCCAGAAAACCACCACTAACGTGGTCGTGGCACTTTGACATCATTTCACCCACGAAGATGACATTCGCCGTCCCATCCTTGACTTCAGCGATACTTGTACCCTTCGCCATGATACGCCCGAACATACCCGAGATGGATCGGTTACCGTAGTCATTTCCGTGATCTGCAGCTCCCTGCGGGTTCTCGTAGTGAACGTCTGGCGTCAACCACGTATTGCATGATGCGACGGGCGACGGAATCCTCTGCGAGCCCAGGCTGCCAGTATAGCTGGACACGAATGAACCCCAGTTTGCATCACCGTCCCGATGGATTTCACTATCGTCGCTGGGGCACCTAGCGTGCGCGAACGTGAGAGCGCGCGACCAACGTCCATCCGGCATAGTCTGCCAGTGGACTTGTCGCTCTGCTTGGCTGCCATTTATTGCTCTCTCCGACACATAGTCGTAAAAGGGCTGCTGTTCAATGAAAGGCATCACAGCGAACTGCCAACCGTTTTCGTGTCGGCCCCAGTTGTTGTTGGCTGCGAACCCAGCATTCCCCTGCGGGAACTGCTTGTACGTATCATGGTAGTTATGAAGCGCGAGTCCATACTGCTTCAGGTTGTTGCTGCACTGCATTCGTCGTGCTGCTTCTCGGGCTGCTTGAACCGCCGGGAGCAAGAGCGCCACCAAGATCCCGATGATCGCGATAACCACTAACAATTCAACAAGAGTGAACGCCATCCTCACGGAGAACATTCGGTAAGATCTGAACCTTGCCATCAGACACCTCACGAAATAGAGAAAAAGTTAGAAAAAAGAGCTAAATGTGTAGGGAACTACTCCGAGTAGACATGACGAAAAAATGACTAAGTCAAAAGGCTATGCGACCGTCCTAAGAAAGTCAAGAACTTTTGGAAGATTTCTGGTTTCGTGCCTTGCCGCGGCGTTTTTATGTTGACGTCCAAGGCAAACCCGTTTGGGGGGGGTATTTGTCATGGTGTCAACCGTTCGGGCGTACACGTGAACTCAAAGACCGAGTTCCAGTCTCATCGGAACAACACCGCCGAGGACTTTCAATTTCCTCGTCACTCCAACAAATTGGCCGCGACTTCACAATCGGAAGCTGGCGAACGTAGAGATCAGTAGCCCTCCAACGAACGGCTCTCGATTTCCCCTGCATAAACAAGAGTCGAAGAATGCTGCAACTTCCATTGTCCCCAGCTCGTACGATCAAACTGATAATCCTGCAACGGGATTTCCTGCGAAGACTGCCGATACCTGGCACCGTTGAACAAATAGAGCATCAGATCCTGTCGGTCCAAACCGCCGTTGTGTAGGTCGATCGGTCGCCCTGCCAGATCGCACGTCAACACCCGGACATGATCAGCCTGAACGCAATAGGTGACGGAGATCGGGATGTCTCGGATTACGTCATTAAGGATGCGACAACGGAAGTCTTGCAGAGTTGCGATCGGGTAGGCACGAAATTCGTTGGCTGCGGCCACACCAATAACCTCATCGGCATCGGCAAGTCTAATTTCACTTGCCTTATGCAATCTCGGCAGCCCGATGCCTGGCACATTAGTCGACAATTTGATGGCATCCGGGTCGACCCCACCAGTTGGTTTCGCGTCCGGCGAAGGGAGATAGTTTACGAGACCGATTAGCAAGAGAACGGTCATTGCCAGTGCAAGGGCCACTGCGGTGAGCACTCCAAATAGCCTTCGCATGAAAAGGCTCCTTAGTATTTCTCAGTGGAAGATCTGGCTGAAAATCGACTCGTCACCGTCGCAATAGGGAGATGCTCCAGCCAATGCTTCCCCACACCAAACATGGCGCGTCGATCGTACTCCCGTGCTTGCCCTCGAATCGCACCAAACTTCTCACTTTTAAATGGGGACAAGCTTCGTACAGCGGATCCCCTAGGCAAGCGGCGGTGGGCATTCGAACTTGATTCGACACGAACGAGTTCGGCGTGAGTTGCGAAGAACTCGCAGCTCTCGCTTCTCCAAGACCTCAACATCTCCAGCACACTCTCGCGTTGGCGGCGTACGCCCTTATCGGCTCCTCGAAGAATCGCGTTGACAACACGAACATGGCAGAGGATTGTCACGAAATTATTTCCTTAGCCGAAGCAGCGCGAGCCAAGTGCAGAAGGTCACGCATCACAGATAGACGTAGTAGAGCACCAAATATCCGGTTAGCAACAGGACGGCACAGGCGGCCTTGGCGCTGATGGACCATGTTCTTGGCAGCATACCATGCGGACCGAGGAAGTGACGCACCATATTCTGCGATTGGCTCAGCAAAGATGCGACCAGCGCGTCGACCGCGGCGCGCATCCGCCCCAACAAGGCATGCATCCTCTCGACGGGAGAAAGGCTCTGCCCCTTCGCCCGCAGAAACAGTCGCCGATACATCCAATCCGTATCCAAGTTCACTGAAGGCAACTCGGGTGGATAGATCGCAGCGCCTCCGACCTTCCAGCGATTCAACACAGTAAATGCCAATGCGGAAAACAACAGGAGCTGCAATTGTGTAATTACATGTGTCGTTGTGTAAATGTGATGGTCCAAGATGCTGATCGTCACATGTTCGACCACCACATTTTGATACGGCAGGATGGAATAGAGCGGACCAGGTACGATGCCGATCAAAATGCAAAGCGTCGCGGCGATTCCCATCGCGACGAGCATGTTCCACGGTGCTTCCTTCACTCGCGTGCCCGAGTCGTGTGCGAAAAAAGCGAAGTACGGAATTTTGATGCCTGAATGGTGAAAGACGCCGGCCGACGCGAAGAGCAAGACCAACCAGACAACCGTATGGTGCTCTTGGGCAGCCGCAGTCAGGATCAAAGATTTGGTAACGAAACCGCTGAACAGTGGGAACGCCGAGATGGACGCCGCGCCCACGATGCAGAAGCCAGCTGTCCACGGCATCGACTTGTACAAGCCGCCCAATTCCGAACCCTTGATCGTGCCGGTCCGCATAAGCACCGCGCCCATGGACATGAACAGCAAGGCTTTGTACAGGATGTGGGCAAAGGCGTGCGCCGCCGTTCCGTTGAGCGACAGCGACGTGCCGATGCCGATCCCCACGACCATGAAACCAAGCTGATTGTTCAGACTGTAAGCCAGCACACGGCGCAGATCGTTTTCAATCACGGCGAAGAAGATTGGAAAGGCGGTCATCACGGCACCGATGTAGATCAAGATCTCCGTGCCAGGAAAGCCGCGGGCCAAGGCATAGATCGCCAACTTGGTCGTGAAGGCACTGAGGACGACCGTGCCGGTTGGGGTGGCTTCTGGGTAGGCGTCGCTCAGCCAATTATGCAACAGCGGGAAGGCGGCTTTGATGCCGAAGGCAATGAAGATCAAGATCGTCCCGGGCGAGTTGAGTCCGACATAGAGTCCTTCGCCCGTTGGCAACAACTCGCGGAACGCGCTGTCAAAAGCGAGCGATCCCGTATCGCGAAAGTGAAACAGAATCCCCGAAAGCAACAACACGCCCGAGCCGACCTGGACAAGCAAGTAGCGCATCCCCGCGCGATACGATCGCTCCGTGCGGCTGGCCCAAATCAAAAACACCGACGAGACGGCTGTTAGCTCCCAGTAAACGAACAGCGTGATCAGGTCGCCGGCGAAGACGGCACCGATCGCCGCTCCCATGTAAATCAATCCGGAAACGTGCTGCACGGCGTCTTTTACGTGCAGTGAGTACAAGGCGCTGACGAACGCTGCGATGTGAAAGATGTAGCCCCACACTAGGCTCAGTCCGTCGATGTGCGTCGGAGTCAACTCGTAACCGAATACATGTAGCGAGTAGTGTGTGACAGCCGGAACGGAAACGAACGCGAGTAGATGCAGCGCGCTTAAGATCGGCAACAGCAGCAGTGCCGTTGACCGAACACGACCGCGCAGAAAGGGGATGAGCAGCGCGCCGAGAATGAGGAACATGCCCGGAGGAACACTATAGATCATAGTAGTCTTCCTCCCGCTTCAGCACGACGCGCAACAATCTCGCGGCCAGCACCAGCGCCACGCAAGCAATGAAGCCAAAGAAGCCGGCGAATCCGAACCAATACTCGAACTCAAAATGCACATGTTTGTGGTACAGCAGATCGCCGAGTACCAAGAGCGCGCACACGGCGTACAGCGTGTAAACAATCTTGTTCACGTTGCGAGGATCGTCGAGCCAGTATTTTTTGTCCGAATCCATCGTGCCGTCTTTCATCTCGCCGTTAAACGAATCACGGGACAGAACCTAACGTAATCGGCAGCAGTAATTGATAAACGTCATCTGCGAAGAAGAACAAAGCGAGACTGCCAACAGCGGTCACGCAAAGTGGGACCACGCAGAGCAGCGGCGCTTCGTTCATCTTGGGCTGTTCGGGACCATCGACAGGAGCGAAGAAAAAGCCACGCACCACGATCGGCATCAAGTAGGCGATGTTCAACAGCGAGCTGATCATCAACACGGCGACCAGCGGCCATTGATACGCTTCGGTCGCGCCGAGCGCGAGATACCACTTGCTCCACGAGCCGCCGAAAGGCGGCAGACCGATGACGCTGAGCGAACCGAGCAGAAACGCGAAGGTCGTGAAGGGCATGGTGCGGCCAATGCCGCGCATGTCACTGATCTCGGTTTTGTGCGCCGTGATGTAAATCGCACCGGCACAGAAAAACAGAGTGATCTTGCCGAACGCATGCATCGCGATGTGCATGCTTCCTCCGATCACGCCCCAACTGTTCGCCAACATCGCGCCGAGCACGATGTAGGAGAGTTGGCTAATGGTGGAATAGGCCAGCCGTGCTTTGAGATTGTTCTTTGTTAACGCGACCAGCGACGCAAGCAGGATCGTTGCTCCGGCGACGTACATCAGCCAAACCGAAATCCCCGTGGTCTTCAGCAGATCGATTCCGAAGATGTAGACCGCCACCTTCATCACAGTAAATACACCTACCTTGACGACCGCGACCGCGTGCAGGAGCGCGCTGACCGGTGTTGGTGCAACCATCGCCGCGGGTAACCAGCGATGAAACGGCATCAGCGCGGCCTTGCCGGTTCCAAAAACGTAGAGTCCCAGCAGCGCGCAGAGTGCCGTGTTGTCGGCTTTGCCCGCGAGGATTCCTCCCGGTCGGAAGTCCAGCGTACCGGCGATCATCCACGTCCAGACAACGGCCATTAACAGAAACGCCACCGACGTGAACAACAAGATCCCAAGATAAGTCCGGCCACCCTTGCGAGCGGCTTCAGTGCCGTGGTGCGTGACGAGCGGATAGGTCGAAAGCGTCAGGACTTCATAAAAAACGAACAGCGTGAACATATTGGCAGCCAAGGCTGCACCAATAGCAGCGAAGATAGCGATCGCGAAACAAGTAAAGAACCGCGTCTGATGTTCTTCGTGATGAGCTCGCATGTAGCCGATCGAGTAGCAAGTTGTCACGACCCAAAGTCCCGAAGCGACCAGCGCGAACAACATGCCGAGCGGTTCGACTTCGAAGGCGATTGCCAAGCCTGGGATCATCTCGAACAGAGTGGTTGCCGGTCGATCACCCGACGTGACGGCTGGGACTAGCAAGGCGACGGCGAGGAACAACGCGACGCCGCCCAACAGGGTGAACGACTCGCGAAGATTGCGTTGCCGCTCGCCGAAGAAGACGGTCGTCGCCACGACCGCCAGAGGCAGCGCGAGTGCCAGCTTGATTGTTGTTTCGGGATTCATGGCGTCACCTCGAGCAGCAACTCCGCCGCTTGTCGTGCAACTCCGGCCGATACGGACGTCCACAGCCCGAAGACGATAGTCGCGCCGATGAGGGCATACGTCGGGATGAGCATGACGACCGGCGCTTCGGTGACTTCGGCATGTTGCTCAGGCGCGTCTTGGAAATAAGCAGCCTCAACGACTCGCCAAACGTAAGCCACTGCCAACAGGGAACTGAGCAGAACCAGCACGGCCACCGGCCACCAGCCTCGCTCGAGCGCCGCGCTGATCAAATACCACTTGCTGATAAAGCCCGCCGTCGTTGGCACGCCGATCAAACCAAGACCGCCCACCACCCAGGCGAACATCGTCCAGGGCATCCGCCGCCCGATGCCACGCATGTCGTCAAGCTCGGTCGAACCCAACCGCAGCACGAGGCAACCCATTGCCAGAAACAGGCCGCCCTTGATCAGCGCGTGGTTGAACAGGTGGACGATCGCGCCGGTTAGACCGTCCGGCGATGCGAAGCTGATTCCCAACGCGATGTAACCGATCTGAGCCACGCTCGAATAGGCCAGCATCCTTTTGATATTTGTTTGGAAGATGGCGGTCACCGAGGCCACGACAATTCCGATCATCGACAATACCATCAGCTCGGTGTCGAGCGGCAGTCGCTCAAAGGCGAAGCCAGCTCCGACGATCGTGAAGATTAGCCTCAACAGAATGTAGACGGAGACTTTTGTCGCTGTTGCCGCGAGAAAGGCGGTCACGACGGAAGGCGCGTAGGTATAGGCGTTGGGAAGCCACATGTGCAAGGGAAACAACGCCATCTTCAAGCTGATGCCAACCGACAGGAAGGCAAACGCCACGAGTACTGTCCGGGTCTCATTGACTTGTTTGAATGACCCGTTGATTTCGACGGTCTCGCGCAGTCGCACAGCCATGTCCGCCATGTTCAGCGTACCCGTCATCATGTACAGCAAACCAATGCCGATCAGAATGAACGTCGCTCCGATCGTGCCCATGACTAAGTAATGAAAGGCCGCGATCAAGGCTCGGCGCGTTTTGGGTACGCCCCCTCGCGCCCCCAGGCTGATCAATGCGTAGGCCGAGAGCGACGAAATCTCCAAAAACACGAACAGATTGAACAGATCGCCGGTAATGGTGATCCCCAACAATCCGGTTAAACACAGCAGGTATTCCGTGAAAAACAGATAGTGCTGGTCCTTGCGAATCTCGCGAGCGATGCTGTGGGGAGCAAAAGACAACACGACCGCGCCGATCCCAGAAACGAACAGCAACACAAAGGCGCTGAGTGTGTCGATGCGGTATTCGATGCCCCACGGCGCGGCCCAGCCGCCGAGTTGATAGGTGATCTCTCCGGAGTCCAGCACTCGCGCTAGTAGCATGATCGCCATGGCAAACACGGCCCAGCAGACTGCCAATGCAAGGCCGAACACAGCCACACGCTGGCGAACGAGAACGCAGAGCGGGGCTGCGATCAGCGGCGTTATGATCAAAAGGACGGGTAGATGCTGCTCCATTACTGCTCCCGATCCTGCGCTAGAATCTCGTCTTCTTCGATCGTGCCGTACGCCTCGTGAATGCGCACGATCAACGCCAACGCCATTGCTGTTGTTGCCACGCCGACGACGATCGCCGTCAGAATCAACACACTGGGCAGCGGGTTCGAGAAGGTTTGGAATTCCTCACCAGTTGTGAAATGCCTGGCTGGCAGTATTGGAGCTGTACCGCCGGTGACTTTCCCCATCGTGATGTACAGCAAGAAGACCGAGATTTGAAAGATGTTCAGGCCGATGACCTTCTTGATCAAGTTGCGTCGGGCAATGACGACGTAGAAGCCAGTCATCATTAGAAAGATCACAACCCAGTAGTTATAAAGCCCGAGAATCTCCCTCATCGCGAACGCTCCCGTCCTGCGAAACTGTAGAAGATCAAAATCATCACCGCGGCAACCGTGATCCCTACTCCTAACTCAACTAAGAGGATACCTAGGTGCTGGCCCTGCGGCAGATGGTCTGCAAGCACGGTGCCATCAAAGACGCCGTATTGCAACACGGTGTAATCAAGGAAGTTGCCTCCGGCGAGCATCGTAGCGACGCCGGTCCCAGTGTAGATCAACACGCCGAGCGCGATCAGCCTCTCTAGCACGCTTGGTGGAGCGATAATGCGTGCTGCGTTGAGTCCAAATACGAGCCCATAGAGAATGATGCCTGCTGCGAAGATGACTCCCGCCTGAAAACCGCCACCGGGACCATAGTCTCCGTGAAACTGGACGTACAGCGCGAACAGCAGAATGTATGGGATCAAGACCTTGGAGGTGACGCGCAGGATGGCGTGTTGTTTCATCCTTCGTCCTCCTCTACGTCTCGCCGCTCTCGCCTACCACGCAGCAGCAACAACACTCCGATCCCTGCCGTAAAGATCACGACCGTCTCGCCCAAAGTATCGTAGCCTCGGTAGCTGGCGAGGACCGAGGTGATAATGTTCGGCACGCCGACGCCGTGATGTGCGACGCTGTGTTGCGAATCATCGTGTTCGTCGTGAGTCTTGTCGCGATGCGCCGCGCTCTGGCGAACGTCCGGTACGGTGTCGTTCATGTACTCCGACATGACGTGGGTGTGGGCAGGCGCGGAGGGATCGCCAAAGTGCGGCATGTCGAAGGTTCCGAACACCAACGCTGCACCGGCCATGAAGACCACAAGGATCGGCAAGATGGGAAATTCCGGCGGGGGTTTCGCCTCGCGACTGGTCAGAGCTAAGGTGGCGAGCATCAAGACCGTGGCGATCCCGGCTCCCACCGCAGCTTCGGTAAAGGCAACGTCCGGTGCATCGAGAATCAACATCCAGCAAGCGCCCAGGAAACTAAATATCCCAGTCAGCATCACGGCAGCCCACAAGTCGCGCATGCGCACAATCGTGGTGGCTGTGCCTACCAGCAGGGCCAACAGCAGAATCACGATTATTTGAGTGGCGACATCGGTCAAAGACATATTGATTAGCGAGACGGTTCGTCCTTCTTCTCCGAGAGTTCTGGTTGCAGCCCATTGGTCAACGCGGCGCTGGCTAGCGCATGGCAGGATGTCGGGCTCGTAACTAGTAAGAAAAAGAGAATCATCACCAGCTTCCCCAGCACGAGCCAAGGGCCGGCTTCGAATCCTGCTGACAGCACCCCGCCCTTTGCGGCCTGAAACATCAGCCCAACCAACACCAAACCCGCGCCCAGCGTGTCAGTGATTCCGCCGCCGTGAAGCCGAGTATAGAAATCAGGCAAGCGCACGATGCCGATTCCCCCAACGACCGCGAAGAACGACCCCGTGACGAGACAGGTCCAACTTAGAATGTCAAACAGGATACCCACGTCATTCGGCCTTCTTTTCGGGTTCCGTATCGGCGAAATGTCCGTACTTCGAGAAACGGAGCACGGCCACCATGCCAATGAAGTTCATCAGTGCGTAGAGCAACGCGAGATCCAAAAAGTCAGGTCGTTCGGTCAGGAATCCAATCACTGCAATCAGCAGCACGGTTTTGGTGCCGAACATATTCAGAGCCAGAATACGATCGAAAACGGTCGGGCCCAGCCTGGCGCGCGCCAAGGCTAAGGCCATGGTGACCAAGATGGCTGCCATGGCAATCGCGAACATCAGCTCAGCCCCTCCAACGCTGTGACCCGGCGATCCATGTCACCCGACTTGTCTTCGTCGGCGGCTTCCGACGTCAAGGCGTGGACGACGATCTCGCCATCCTGCATATCGACAGAGACAGTTCCTGGCGTGAGCGTGATCGAATTGGCGTAGATCACTCGACCCAGGTCGCCTTTCTGACTGGCTCTAACTCGAATCATCTGTGGGTTGATTGGCATTTCGGGAGTCAGCACCCGCTTGGCGATATCAATGTTGGCGAGAGTGATTTCCTTGATCAGCCAAGGCAAGTAGACGAATGGCCTCAGACCGAGCAACGGCGCACATTCCTCGTCCGCGATATTCATTCTACGGGTCAGGATCAAAACTATTGCACATGAGACAACACCAAATCCGATCACCAACGGGGTGTAGTGCCCTGACCAGAGCAGCCAGATGCCGAGGAGGACGACTCCGAGGGCCAGCGAATACCTGGCGCGACCTGTGCGGTCATCGCTGGCATTTTGAGCCATGCGATGGTCAGATGAAGTCTGGTTCATAGATCAAAAAAACTCCGACCAATTTGCCGGGGATGGAATGAAAAAGAGAAGCTTATCTTGTAGTCAGCCGAGTGTCGATGGTTCGATTCCCAACTTCATCGATTCTGATTCGGATAACAAATCGGCACAACCGAATCCTTCCCACCCTCTCTGAGAGAAAATCGGCTGGGTCGGTTTGCAAAAGCTAGGATGGTGCCTGTCCGTAGGTTACCGTAACCTAAATAAGAGTGCCGGATCGTCCGACTTGGGGCAATCCAGGCCACCCGGCGCTCAGACCCTCCGCGCGACAGGAGAACCCAAGCTCATGGCTACATTAATCACACTTTGCGTCCTGTTTATGCTTGCTATCGGTGGTGCAGCTTTGTGCCGATTTGCTGGTCGCACCCGCGGTCGAACGGAGTCGATTATCGCGACGGAGACGTACCAGATCCAAGGTCAGGACGAGTACACGCTCGAATATCGGCACTGTGTGACTACTGGCCTCTACTCGGTCTTTGCTCTCGATTATCCGCCCAACCCACACGACAGCGATGTCAGTGAATTCGGCTTAACGCGGGACGGGCAAATCTCGGTTGCGAAGGAGCCAAGGTCGCGCGAACACGCTGAGGCGATCGCCTTCGACTGGATGGAAAGCTACTCTGCCCACATCCGCACGGAGACGAGTTTGCACCGCCCCGTTGGCGTGAAACGCCGAGCGACGCGTCAATCCTCGCTGAATCGGTAAATGCACCGACGGCGAATCTTAAGACTTGTGCGAGCATCCGGCTGCCACAATCGCAGCTCGTTATTCACTCGATTCGCGAATCTTTGGCTCCATCACCTTCGTGTTGCGTTCAACCGCCAGGACGACCGTGTGCTGTTCAACGCCATCGGGGCTGCTGGCAACAACGGGCAGAACCTGTCGACGATCGGGCATGCTCAGTCTCGCGGAGAAGGAACCATCGGGTTGGAGCTTGACCGGCGTTCCGGCAAGCGTGACATGCGAGTTTGGCTTGGTGACACCATAGACGATCATCTCCGCGTCGACGTCGAAATCAAAATCACATTTGCGCCCGAGACTCTTGTCGGCTCCCATTCCAAAACGTGTGCCTGCGGGCGACCCCATTCTGCGACCAAGCCGCTCCTCGAACAGCTCTTGCAACTCGCCGTTGCCGTCTTCGCTGTAGCCGCCGCTTAACGCGTAGATCTTCTCGCAGTTGTCGGCGATCTCCGTCCAATCGTTCGCTGCGGAATCACCGCTGCCGGGACGAGGTGTCGTGACCGCATTACTACGAGCCAGGCTGTAGAATCTCCCGTTTTCAGCGAGATACCCAACATCAACGCGGTAGCCTTTACTGCCACCGGGTATGTCGATATACCAAGTCTTCACGCCCCCGTGGATTTCAATATCACGAACGATTTGCTCTGACGAATTGGTCGTGCTTCCTGCATCAGCGCGAACGAGCCGGAGCACGGGTTTGGCTGAATGCCACTGCTCTGCCATTGCGGCTCTAGCACGCTCGATGCTTGCGCCAAGTAATTCCCAGCACGCTTGCAACCAGTACGCGTCGCGAACGAGCAGTACGACTCGGTCTTTTTTAGGCCCATTCCCGTTCATCGCAGACTTTCGCTTACCAGCAGACGCGGCCAAGTTCTTTTGACGTTCGCGTTGCGCGTTCGCGCGCTGAATCTTCTTCGCGACGCGAGGGTCCGTGGGTGGTTCTGCTTTCGGGCGCGGGGTTGCCTTCCGGCTAGGCGACTTGACCGATGCCGACCGTCTGGCGGGAGCGGCCTTTTTCGCGGCCGGGGATGCTTTCGCTGTCTTGCTGGCTTTCTTAGCTGCCTTGCGTTTTGCGGCTCGTACCAACGCTCGGACGAGTTCGTCCTTGCGCATGGAACGCCAGCCCAGCACCCCAACTTTCTCTGCAAGTTTTCCAAGATCTTTGACAGTTTGTGTCTTAAGTGCCGCTGTCGTGTACAAAGTACTGGACCTCCGCGTTACCGCCGTGTCGCCCGTTCGGGGAACTATCCGCCGGGCAGGTTATCGTGATTGAGCGCCATCCGTGACTGGCCAACTACGCTCGAACTCACACGGTAATCCGTAACCATCTGATGTTCTGGAACGCGAACCGGCATCGTGCAACAATTCGCATCAAAGGGGTGACGGGCGGCGACCCGTTCGACGGCGTTCACTGATTATGCGGTAGGAGTTCTGCTGACTGTGGGCTGGAGGGGTGCAGGACTGCCGAAGCGCCAAGGGACTAATCAGTTGTTCAGTGAATTCCGTCATCAGTGCGCCTCACAAGCCGTTTTGGCATCCCGCCAATCAGGTCGGTTATGAGGATCGCATCGATACATCTGAGTGTAATCGATTGGACGATTACACGCAATCTAACGCCCCCCATTAGACGGCCAAAGCGAATCGTCTAATTGACCTAAATCATGCTTCTAAAACGGCTTGCAGAAGATTCTATAAAATCCATAAAGCATCTACCCGTCGTTGGCGCATGGTGCAGGCGATACAAACTGGTGATTCGATCGATCAAGCCACGTTCTGCTGGCGTCAGAGGCTGCGTAAGTGGCGTGTCTACCAAACCTTACAAGCGACCGATAACTTTGTGAAAAAAAGCACAAAATCTATTCGCGGGGTTGGTTGACCATGCATTGAGTGCTGGTATAAATGTTTCAGCTTAGGGCGATTCCCCAAGTGCGGAGGCTTGATGTTAAGGCCGAATTTCACCGTAAGGTGAGTCTCATAAATCGTTTACTGCGAATTAAATCGTATCAGCGATTGAGCGTCTTCCGGTCCCGTAATCGGTGTATCTCCGTAACGTAAAGATGTTGTGAGCAAGACCCGCCCGCGCGGTTGCGTCACTCTTTCCACAAAACCGTAAGGCCGATTGGGCCGATGTTGGTGTTACGTTGAACCAGACCCTACCATCCCCCGCCGCTCCCAGCTTTAGCTTCGCCCGAGCAGTGGTGTTGCTTGTTGCTGTGTTCGCGGTCGCGTTTCCCGCATTCGCGTACTACGGGCATCAGACACATGGGCTTGCGGGCGTAGCGGCAGCAGCCGTGGCGGCGGTTGTCTGTTTAGCCGCCGGATTTATTGCGATTACGTTCCTCGCGTTGTTCCGCGATCCACAGCAATCAGTGAACGGTGTCGGCTTGGCGATGCTGTTCCGTATGGCGATTCCTATGGCCGTCGGATTCTTTTTAACGAAACTCAATGGGCCCCTTGCTGAAGCGGGCGTATTCGGGATGATTGTTGGCTTCTATCTGGTCGGCCTGCTTGTCGAAACGCTTCTTGCGGTTCGTCTGGTAAATGGCTTCAAGGAAGAACAAGTTTCAAAGGCGGCGTAGGTCGAAACTCATGGCATCCGCGATTCTGCACATCAAGGACAGCTACTACTTCGAAGTACCGAAGGGCCTTTTGCCCCGGCACTATCCGACGAAAGCTGACTTTCCAACGCTTTGGGTACAGCTCGATCCGCAGTTCCAAGCCTGGGAAGCGGAACGCCTGTATGACGAATTCGCAAAGTTAAATCCGAGTGTAGGGCCGAAGGACGACTTACTTCACGAGTACGAAGTTTGGACTCACGACCACAAGAACCATGGAAAGCCGTTTGATCGTTTCCTCGAACAGCACGAGAGTTACGCGACATGGTTCGCGACGACTGCAAAACTTAGTGTTGGTGCTCAGTGGGCCACAGCAAAGGAATGGGCGGGCGGGCACGATGCGGTCGTGAGTTTCAAAAAAGATACGACCATTGAATGGTCTTCTGAAACAAAGGACGCTTACAACAATCATCTCAGCGGCAAGATCTTAATCCCGCAACCGTTTGGCGAGTTGCGTAACTTCTATGAGCCAGAGAGCGGTTTTACGATCTCGAAGTTCATGATCATTGAGGTTGTGATCGCTTTCATTCTTTGGGGGGTATTCGCTTGGCTCGGTCGGCAGACTGAAGATGGCGGGCGACCGAAAGGCGGTCTTTGGAATCTGCTCGAAGTCTTTGTCGTCTACATCCGCGATCAAATTGCGCGTCCGGCAATTGGGTCACATGACGGCGACCGATTTGTGCCGTTATTGCTAACTCTGTTTTTCTTTATCTTGGGCTGTAATCTGTTCGGGATGCTGCCTTGGATGGGAGCACCGACTGGTGCGTGGGGCGTGACGTTCGCATTGGCGTGCGTGACTTTCGGTACTGTCATCGTCTGCGGGATGCGGAAGTTCGGTGTCGTTGGTTTTTTCTTGAATCAGATTCCAAGCATGGAGCTGCCGCTCGTACTAGCGATCTTTCTCAAGCCGATGATTCTGGCGATCGAGATACTAGGGTTACTAATCAAGCACGTGGTCTTGTCGATTCGGTTGCTCGCCAACATGGTTGCTGGGCACATCGTTTTGCTGTCGATCATGATGATGGCCTTTAGCATCGAGGGTGCCATGAGTGACTATTGGGGAGTCGTGGCCCCGATCTCCCTAATTGGCGCAGTGCTGATCAGTTGCTTGGAACTATTCGTCGCATTCTTGCAGGCGTATGTATTCACCTTCCTATCCGCGCTGTTCATTGGAGCGGCGATTCACCACCATTAGACCAACAAAGAACAATCCATTAAACATTTTGAAAAGAGGAGACTGGTTCTGTGAAAGGTTTTGCAAAGATTGTTGCTACAAGCTTGGTTGTCTTGCTTGTGCTAGTCGCGCCCGCGATGGCTCAAGGGACCGGTGGCACTGAGTTTTCGGGTGCCTTTGGTGCTGGACTGGTTGCCATCGGCGCTGGTCTTGGCATCGGTAAGCTGGCTGCCTCGGCCTACGAAAGCATGGCTCGTCAGCCCGAAATCGCCGGCAGTATTCAAACGGCGATGATTATCGCTGCGGCGTTGATCGAAGGTTTTACCTTCTTCGCGTTGTACATCTGCATGACCCAAAACCCTTGGGCTCAGTAGTCACGTTTCGCGGATCTCGTGCAAGTAAAGAGGCTCGGTTAGATGTACCACCGATTGGTAAGTAGCATTGTCATTACAATGGCTGTGTTTTGCGCGTCGCCACTTCTTGGCGATGACGAGCAGCCCGCGCAGTCGGCAGTTGCTGGAGATGCGGAACCAGCCGAGGGCGGTGGATCTGCACCGGGCGAGGAAACATCCGATGCGGCTCATCCCGAAGCCAACGCCGAGCATGGAGCCGGCGAAGACGAGCCGGTCCATAGCGATGGTGGCTCGGGCCATCACGAGGCTGATCACGATCTGAGTCATGCCAATGCCGGTGACAAGATGAACTCGCCGGATGACTTTAGGAGCGATCTCGCGATTTGGACGTTCGTCGTGTTTGTTTGTTTGTTGGCAGTTCTCGGCAAGTTCGCTTGGGGGCCGGTCATGGAAGGGTTGGAGAAGCGAGAGCAATCCATCGCGTCGATGATCGACGAAGCCAAGCAAGGCCAAGAACAAGCAGCCGAGCAATTGAAGCAATACGAGGCTAAATTGGCTGCGGCTGGCGAGGAAGCTCGCGATTTGGTTGCTCAGGCTCGGAAGGACGCGGAAACGGCGAAGGACCGAATCCTTGCTGAAGCTCAAGAGGCTGCCGACCGGCAGCGAGAACGAGCCGTCAATGACATTCAGGTCGCCAAGAATGTGGCGTTACAAGAGATGACGGAAAAGAGCGTCGACTTGGCCGTCAACTTGGCCGGTCGGATCGTTCGCCAGCAGCTCAAGGCCGAAGATCACTCGGATCTTGTCCGTGAAGCCATGGACCAACTACCCAGCCGAAACTGACGAATAACAAGGCAGCCTCGCGCTGGATAAGTACGAAATGACGGAAGCTCGCGACAAAGCAGTGTTTGATACAGGGAAGCAGTACCTTGGTGCCGTATACGGCAAGGCGCTGCTTGGTGCTGCCGAACAAGCCGGGAACGCCGAAGCCGTATTTGACGAGCTGAACTCATTCGTTGACGATGTCCTTGCAAAGGTGGAGCACCTCGCTTCAACGTTGTCTTCACCCCGTGTCGCGGCCGAAGCGAAGACTGCCATGCTGGACAAGGCGCTCGGCGGCAAAACCTCCGTTGAGCTGTTGAACTTCTTAAAGGTGGTCGCTCGTCACGGTCGCTTTGATTGCATCGAAGCCATTCGACAAGCAGTTCGCCAGCAGCTAAACGAGTTGCGAAACCGGGTCGAAGTCTCCTTCTGCTCCGCCGAACCGATGAACCAAGATTCCCTCGATCTCGTTCTGAACCGGTTGAAAGCAGTACTTGGGAAGGACGTGGACCTTCAAGTCGATGTCGATCCGGAGCTGATCGGCGGCGTCAAACTACGGATTGGCGATACGGTATACGACGCAAGCGTCGCCAACCGGCTGGTTCGCTTGAAGGATGAATTGTTATCCAAAACCGGTCAGCAACTGCGGGACAACCTGGACCGCTTCGCCTCGGCCGACTGAATCATAAGACAGAAAAACGGATCCTACAGATGACGAAATTCAACGCGGATGAAATTGCTTCCGTCTTGCAGGCGGAGATTGAACAGTACGACAGTAATATTGATGTCCGCGAAGTCGGCACAGTGTTGGAAGTCGGCGACGGGATCGCCCGGGTTCACGGGCTGTCCGGCGTGATGGCCAACGAGATGGTCGAGTTCCCCAACGGTACGCGGGGCTTGGCGTTCAATCTCGAAGAGAACAGCGTCGGACTGATCATTCTCGGTGATTATCTCTCGATCAAAGAAGGCGATGAAGTTCGAGCCCTCGGGCAATTGCTTTCTGTTCCTGTCGGCGAAGCTGTTGTTGGGCGTGTGCTCGATCCGTTAGGCAACCCGCTCGATGGAAAGGGCCCCGTCGCCTCGACCGAGACTCGTCCCGTCGAAGTGATCGCCGCTGGTGTTTCCGAGCGTCAACCGGTTACGCAACCGTTGCAAACCGGCATCAAAGCCGTCGACGCGATGACACCCATCGGTCGTGGCCAGCGTGAACTGATTATTGGTGATCGAAAGACGGGAAAGACGGCCGTTGCTATCGATGCGATCCTGAACCAAAAGGGTTCCGGGGTGAAGTGTTTCTATGTCGCCATCGGACAGAAGGACTCGTCCGTTGCTGGCGTAATCAAAATCCTCGAAGAGCAAGGGGCGATGGAATACACGACCGTCATCGTCTCCGGTGCCAGTTCGCCCGCTCCGCTTCAGTACGTTGCTCCCTACGCTGGTACGGCCATGGCCGAATACTTCATGTGGAAAGGCGAACACGCTCTTATCGTTTATGACGATTTGTCGAAGCAGGCGGTCGCTTACCGCGAGTTGTCGTTGCTCATGCGACGTCCACCCGGCCGCGAAGCCTTCCCTGGTGACGTGTTCTACTGCCATAGCCGTTTGCTCGAACGATCATCCAAGTTGTCCGACGAGCTAGGCGGCGGTTCGCTTACATCGTTGCCCATCATCGAGACGCTGGAAGGCGAAGTTTCGGCCTACATTCCAACCAACGTAATTTCGATCACGGACGGCCAGATCTACCTGCAGCCTGACTTGTTCTTTGCGGGTATTCGCCCAGCGATGAATGTCGGAATTTCGGTTTCGCGGGTGGGTGGTGCCGCTCAAGTGAAGGCGATGAAGAATGTTGCTGGTGGTTTGCGATTAGACTTGGCGGCGTTTCGCGAGTTAGAAGCCTTCGCTCAACTCGGCACCGATCTCGATGCAGCAACGCAAGCCCAGCTCGATCGTGGTTACCGGATGGTCGAGTTGCTGAAACAAGGCCAATACAAACCACTTTACGTTGCCGACCAGTTACTCAGCTTGTACGCCGGTGTGAATGGTTACTTGGACAACGTGCCAGTCAGTGAAGTACCAGCATGGGAAGACGCTTTCCTCCAGTACATGCGAGACCAAAAGAGCGCCGTGTGGAAAATGGTGGACGAGAACAAAGACAAAGGCGACACACTGAAGAAAGCCGACGATCCGACCACACAAGCTGTCGTCGCTGCGATTGAAGAGTTTATGAAGAGTTACAAACCTGCGGAGTAGGAGCTAGTTTCGTGGACTCCGAGAAAGTACCGCCCGTAAAGTCGTCCGAGCTGGATGTCACCAGCGATGAAAAGACTTGGGGAATGCTGGCTCACTTGTCCTACTTTTTGACCTTTGTCATCGGTGTGTCGTGCATAGCACCGCTTGTCATTTGGATCATCAAGAAAGACGAATCGGAGTTTATCGAGGAACAGGCGAAAGAGGCGTTGAACTTTCAGTTGTCAGCTCTCATTGTTTCGCTGGTTCTCGTCGCGACCGTTTGTGCTTCGCCGCTACTGTTAGTCGTGTTGATTATGTCGATCGTGTACAGCATCCAAGCTGGCATGGCGGCAAATCGCGGCGAGCGTTTTCGATACCCCTACACATTCCGAATGATTAACTAAGTCATGGCCAACGCCAGAGCACTCGACAAACGCCGCAAGTCTGTCCGTAACATTCGGAAGATTACGCGCACGATGGAGTTGATCGCTACCGCCCGATTCAAGAAGGCGATGGACCGAGCTACCGCAGCGACTGCGTACACGCGTCGAATCACTCAGTTAGTCTCGGACTTAGCTTCCAGTGGTCTCGAAGTGCGACATCCTTTGATGGAGCCGCGTGAAGAGACCAAGAGCGCTCTGCTGCTCGTTCTGACCGGCAACCGGGGGCTTTGCGGTGGTTACAACGGAGGCGTCATTCGGCAAGCAATTCCCCGCTACAAGGAGCTGCAGGAATCCGTCGCGAATGTCCAGCTCGAAGTATCCGGCAAGCGAGGGCTTACCGCATTAAATTTTCGGGGAATCGAGCCTAACGAGTCATTCATGAACTTCGATGACCAGCCAAGGTTTGCCGAAGTCGAAGTGATCGCCAACCGCTATCTCGATGAATACGCAGCGGGGCGACTCGACCGCGTCGAGGTTGCCTACACCCGATTCATTAGCATCGGGAAGCAGGAGGCCATCGTCGAAACTCTTCTTCCGCTTGGCGGTATCGAAGGCGCCGACATCGCCGGCGATGCAAAGGACGCTTCATCCGGCGAGTCGATGTACGAGTTCCTGCCGTCTGCCGAGAGCATCTTAGAGGAGGTCGTGCCGACCAGCTTTAAGGTGAAACTATTTAAGTGCTTTCTCGACGCAGCCGTAAGTGAGCAGATCGCTCGAATGGTCGCGATGAAGGCGGCCACAGAGAATGCGGGCGATATGATCAAACAACTATCGATGACCTACAATCGTGCTCGCCAGTCACAAATCACGGGCGAGATCATGGAGATCATCGGCGGCGTCGAGGCATTGAAGAATTAGGGAACGTTGAATATCGAACATCGAACGTCCAACTTCGAATCAACTTTATACTGAACACTAAGAACTGAAAACTGGAAGCTATGGCAACTGCAACAGAAACCGGTCGTGTAACCCAAGTGATCGGATCAACGTTTGACGCTCAGTTTGACGAAGCGAATTTGCCGCCGATTTACAACGCGGTGAAGGTCGTCAGCGAACATAAAGGCGTCAAGCTCGATCTGACCGGCGAAATTCAGCAGCACCTCGGTGGCGGACGTGTTCGCTGCGTCGCACTTGGAAGCACGGATGGCATGGTACGAGGTCATGAGTGCGTCGACACGGGGTCTCCGGTGACAGTTCCTGTCGGCGAAGAAACACTTGGCCGCGTCTTCAACATGCTCGGCAATCCTGTCGATGGCCGAGGCGAAGTTAACGCCACGGAGCGGTTGCCGATCCATCGCAAACCGCCTCAGGTTAGTGAGCTGTCGACAAGCACGGAATTGTTCGAGACGGGTATCAAAGTGGTCGACTTGCTCACTCCGTTCGTTCGTGGTGGCAAAGCGGGACTGTTTGGTGGTGCTGGTCTTGGAAAGACCGTCATTCTCACTGAGCTGATCGCTCGTATCGCGCGTGAGCATGGTGGTTATTCGGTGTTTGCGGGAGTGGGTGAACGAACTCGTGAAGGCACCGACCTCTGGTTAGAAATGCAGGAAGCTCAAATTGGTGATACTGGTCGAAGCGTTATTGAGCAGACGGCGATGGTCTTCGGTCAAATGAACGAGCCACCTGGAGCTCGTCTTCGCGTCGCACTTTCGGCGCTGACCATGGCCGAGTACTTCCGCGATACGACGGGTAAAGACACGTTGCTGTTCGTCGACAACATTTTCCGCTTCTCGCAAGCGGGCAGTGAAGTCTCCGCGTTGCTCGGTCGCATGCCTTCCGCGGTGGGTTATCAACCAACGTTGGCGACGGAAATGGGAGCATTGCAAGAGCGAATTGCGTCGACAAGCAAGGGAGCAATTACCTCGGTACAAGCGGTGTACGTTCCTGCCGATGATCCGACCGATCCGGCTCCGGCAACGGCCTTTGGCCAGTTGGACGCGTTCCTCTATCTTGAGCGTTCGATTTCGGAAAAGGGCATCTATCCAGCGGTCGACCCGTTGGCGTCGAACAGCCGAATCCTCGATCCACAGTATGTCGGCGATCGGCATTACAACATCGCTCGCCGAGTCCAAACGACTCTGCAACGTTACCGCGAGCTGCAAGATATCATCGCGATTCTGGGTGTCGACGAACTTAGTGAAGAGGACAAGTTGATCGTCCATCGCGCTCGCCGCATCGAACGCTTTCTTTCGCAACCGTTCTACGTGGCCGAGGTGTTCACCGGCAAGTCGGGCGAATTCACGAAGCTTGCCGAAACGATCCGCAGCTTCGAGGAAATCTGTGATGGCAAGTGGGATCACTTGCCGGAGCAAGCGTTCATGTACGTCGGTGTCATCGAACAAGCCGAAGAGCAAGCGAAGGCGATGGCCGCCAAGGCCGCTAAATAGTCATTTGTCATCGCTTGGTGACGCCAAGTACAAGTAACGAACTACAAAAACAAAATCATGGCCGAATTGAACTGTATCGTCGTAACGCCTGAAAAGACCGCGCTCGAAACGAAGGCGGAGTTTGTGGCAATGCCGCTTTATGACGGTGAGGTCGGCATTTTGCCCGGGCATAGTCCGATGATCGGTCGGCTCGGATACGGCGAGATGCGCATTCGTGCCGCTGGTCAAGAAACGCGATACTACGTTGACGGGGGGTTCGTCCAAGTTGCCGACAACGTCGTCTCGATCCTCACGAACCGCGCAGTACTCGGTTCAAGCGTTGATGCCGAAGCAGCTCGCGCACAACTCGCGTCGGCGACGAAGCAAACTGCGGCAACCGACGAGGAACTGGCGATCCGCGATCGGTTAGTCATCCAGGCACGAACGCAGATTCGAGTGGCGGAGCGAGCCAAGTAAGGCTGTCAGAATCCCGTGGACCGGACGGCATGACCGTCCCATTCGTACGAGAGCGTCTGAACCGAAGTGGACGTCCACGTTTCGTTCGCACTTCTCGACCAATAGTTCGAGTTCTTTGGTTTTCATGTCGAAGAAAATAGCTAGTCTTCATCACGTCCCTGCAACTCTCTCCTTCAGGACGTCACTTATGCCGTATGCGAACCACCGCATTGTCGGTGTCATCGAATTGAATTCGGTCAGCAACTTCGCCGCATCAAACCTCAAGCAAGGAACGACGACGCGTCCAGCAAATAACGCGTCTGCTGCCAAACGCAGAATTAGTTCCGAATTAACGGATTCGCGATCTACGACTCGCATTGCATTCGAACCATCCATTAAAGTTGACGCTGCGACCCTGCAACGCGAACTCGAGTCTGAGTTGGGACAATTCCTTAGTGTTCGTCTTGCAGTAGCTCTTAGCTAACAACCTGCTACGCGCGATTCACCAGACTTCCACTGCTGAGCTCACCTCGTAGAGTTCGAGCGAAATCAGTGAAGGGCGATGGCTGCATTGCGGTGTTCGTTCGCGACTGCAACGGTCTACCAGATGCGGGCAAAACGTTGCTCTGAGCTTTCTGGTATCCTTTTTGCTACTGCTATTCGCGTAATTCACGCGCCTAGCCCAGTAGAAGGACGACTTTGATGAGCACGCAACCGCACGAAAGTTCAAAACGAGAAGGTCCCTCCACAGCAGAACACCGCACGTCGTTGCAGTTCAGTATTCTCGACCTACTCGTTTTGCTGTTCGGAGCCGCAATCATTGCCACTCTCTATCGCTACGTCGGATTCGAAAGAGCGATGTGGTATTCGCTGCCGCTTGGCGGTTCGTTGATGCTTGTTGGGATCACCAGACGCAGTTCGCGAGAGTTCATGCTGGGCTTAAGCCTTTTGTCGCTATTACTCGGGACAGCACTCTCCTACTCGGCACACGAATTTGGCGATCCCGCCACTCCGTTTCAATTTTTCTACTCGGGCGTCATGCCCGGCGTTCCTTTCATTCTGCTCGGACTGACGGCCGGGGTCTTTCGTTCACCACGAGCCGCATGGTCAACTTCCGGTGCCTTCGCTGGCGCATTGCTGTCGGGTGCAGGGCCCTATGGATTGCTTTGGTACGCGGCTGCGAACTATTCTGGCGGAGGCGCTAACATCGGCCTGGGACTGCTGATGGTCGTGACGCCTGTGACAGTTCCAATCGCCATGACAGCGGGTGCGGGACTCGGATTCGTCGTCTACAAATTCTCTTCGACTCGCTATCGGTGCGTCGCATCCGTAGCGACTGTCGCGCAGAAGTAATCCAGGCGCGGGACGCATATATCCGCACCCGTTTCGAGCCAGATCGCGGCCGCGACAATTGAGCTTCTCATTGTCCCAGCCGAGTCTTTGACGTAGCATGAATCCCTAGGAGTTCGAGTTTCCTAAGGCGTTTTCGTGCGGTTGGAGGTTTTGGATGGCGGAAATGACCATTGGTTTTGTCGGAGCCGGTCAGATGGCGAAAGCCTTAGCGAGTGGCTTCGTGGCCGCGGAGCTGGTTCCCGCTGAGAATATTTTGGCCTTCGACCTGATCCCTGCAGCAGCGGCACAGTTTTCGGAACTCGTTTCCGGCAGCCGAATCGCAACTTCGAATCAGGAAATTGTTGATACCGCGGACGTTGTCGTTCTCGCGGTAAAGCCGCAATGTATTTCTGATGTTACGCGGGAACTGGCCGAATCCAATTCAGCTCGCACGTTATTTGTCTCTATCATTGCAGGCACACCGCTGGCGGCACTCTGCGATGGTCTGAAGACTGAACGCGTGGTACGAGTCATGCCAAATACACCATGTTTGGTGGGAGCTGGTGCCGCTGGCTACTCGCTTGGCCCAGGGGCATCGTCGGCGGATGGCGAGCTTGTCGGTCGACTGTTGGGCGCGGTCGGTATCGCGTTTCCCGTACCCGAGTCGCAATTGGACGCAGTGACTGGCCTTTCGGGTTCCGGTCCAGCCTACGTATACACTATGATCGAAGCGCTCAGTGACGGTGGTGTTCGAGCGGGACTGCCCCGCGCGGCAGCGACCGCGCTGGCGGCACAAACGGTCTTGGGAGCGGCACAGATGGTGATATCCACGGGCGAACATCCTGGCGTGTTGAAAGATCGCGTCACAAGTCCCGGTGGAACGACCATCGCGGGTCTCCAGGAACTGGAGCGACACGGGCTGCGATCGGCGCTGATCGACGCCGTCGACGCGGCCACCAAACGTTCTCAGGAACTGGGCCAATCATAAGGAGAGCATGGGTCATGCCATCTGTCTTTTGCACAGTCGATGATAAACACATCCCGCTGTACCGAGTGATGTGGATCGCGGACGTCCCGCATTTTTGTGGGCACAGTGATTGTATGCATGAAGGTGACTACGAAGTTCGGCTTGAACAGGAAGAGTCCGTCTGGGCGAGCCGCGAAGAACGCGATAACATATTGACAGCGATTGACGCTTGGCAAGGTGGAGCTGAATTTGACGACGAATGGCGGTAACGAATGTCTCTATTTGAAAACAAACTTTATCAATGGCGAGAGACTTACTTTGTCTTGTTTGTGCAGCCGACGCGACCACAGGCCGCAGCTGTTGCCGCGACGCTAAAGGAACAAGATTCGCATTACGAGCTCGAGAACATCGTCGCGAACGAAGTCGGCCAGCTGGAATCGCTGACGCTTCGTTCGCCCGAAGATTCGTCAGCGATGGACATCACATTCGTCACTGGTGAAGAAGTCACAGAACAACGCGAAGAATTGCTGAATTCACTCGCAAAATCCACGCTAGGGGAAGGCGACCGCGACAAATTGAACTTTCTGGGCGATTGCGATTCGCGGTTCGATATCTACCACTTCGAACAAGCCTCTTTCATCGGTGGCGACGAGGACGAAGACGATCCTCTCGACCCCGGTGCCTTGCTGATCGTCATGGAATGCCTGGCGATGCTCTGCGATGGCGTTGGCATCGACCCACAATCGGGCTCGTTGATGTAGAGCGCCCCAGCGATGAAACTAAGCTGATCTGTCGGTACGGCGATTCTGCTCGTGACCGAGCAATTCACGCCATTCCGCCTGAATAATCGTTAGCTGGTATCGAGAAAGTCGCCCGTGGTTACGCGCATTTTCGTGTGCAGGATTTCAATCCCCAATTACTATGAGAAGTGGTGAATTGTTTATCCCGCGCGGAGGTCGCCACAGTGTTTGGCCGGCTAAATCCATACAAACAGCAACGAAATTCGCAAAGGACCGGCGGACGAGCCACCCATCGGAGCCGGGATCGGCGGCTCTTTCTCGAGCCACTAGAAGACCGTCGATTATTGGCGGTGTTGCCACTGGCAGACCTGCGAGATGCTGGGCCACTCGACGCGCAAGGCATTGTCCTGACGAATCTTGTGCCGCAGGACTTGACTGGATTCTCGGTCAGCAACGCGGGCGATATTAACGCGGATGGGTTCGACGACCTGCTGGTTGGAGCGCCCGTTGACCCCACCGTTTCGACAGGAACCGGTGCAACTTATGTCGTGTACGGAAAGTCATCCGGCTTCGAGGACATTCTCCTTTCTCCAGGAATTAATGCCGACGATGGCGAGTGGCTATTTGGACTCAATGCCGCCGACCACATGGGCTTTTCGGTCAGCGATGCTGGAGATGTGAACGCGGATGGGTTTCATGACTTCATCCTTGGAGCCCCCTACGCGGATCGAAGCACTGGAACGGGGAGCCTGGCTGGAACGGGCCAAGCGTACCTCCTGTTTGGCAGTGCCGATCCGCCAGCACTGCTGACGGAATTGGACGGAAGCAACGGTGTGCTACTTCAAGGCTTGCTGGAGTATGACCGAGCAGGTTCGTCGGTCGCGTCGGCTGGCGATGTAAACGGTGATGGGTTTGACGATTTTCTAATCGGCACACCAGTTGATGATCTTTCGGTAACAGCCGGAACGGGCAAAGCCTATTTGGTCTATGGCAAAGGAACGGCGTTCGATCCAACGATCAACCTGTGGGAGCTAACTGGCAACGACGGAATACAACTGTTTGGTTTAGCGGCTGACGATCACCTCGGCTCCGCCGTAAGCTCGGTGGGCGATTTGAACGGTGATGGCTTTGATGACTTCGCGGTAAGTGCGCCGTATGCTAACCCCAACAACGTCCTCGGCGCGGGTTCCGCTTACGTTATCTTCGGAGGGACGAATCCCGCACAAGGCGTTAACGTTTTGGACGGTACGAATGGTTTCCGAGTTGATGGCGCGATTCCTTATGAACGCGCAGGTTTCTCGCTCAGTTCCGCCGGCGACTTCAATGGCGACGGATTCGAAGACCTCCTTGTCGGCGCTCCTGGTGACCGAGATAATCCCTGGGACGATGACGACGATGGAACACCTGCCGGCGCTGGCCGAGCCTTCGTCGTCTTTGGCAAAGCAAGCGGATTCGACGCAACGATCAACTTGAGTGCGCTGGATGGGTCCGGCGGTGGCTTCAGTATCACTGGCATTGACGGGACCGCCGTCGCGGGAATCGACGGCGTCGACTATGCCGGATTCTCTGTCAGTTTGGTTGGCGATGTCGACGGAGATGGCTTTGCAGATCTCGCGGTTGGAGCCCCTTACGTCGACAGCACCAGCTCGGCCGGAGTCGGTGAATCGTACTTGATCTTTGGCCGCCCTGAGGGATTCGCCACAGGATTAACACTAGCGACGCTAACCGATGATCAGGGCATGCAGTTGCTCGGAGATCTCTTTCTCGATCGTAGCGGCTACTCCGTGTCGGGTGCCGGAGATGTTAACGGCGACGGGTTCGACGATGTTGTGATCGGTGCCCCGTCCCTTTATCCGTACACAGGAAGAGCTGGTCGTTCTTACGTATTGTTCGGTAGCGACTTTCGTGGGAAACTGCCGCTCGTCGGAACTGAAGACGACAGCGCGTTGACAGGAACGACCGGTGCCAACGCATTGATCGGTGCCCAAGGCGACGACGATCTCACTGGTGCGGGCGGCGCGGACGTTCTTCGTGGCGGCCAGGGCGCTGATGTTCTGGGGGTCGCGGACTTGACGTTTCGTCAGGTGGCCGGCGGTCGTGGCATCGATACATTACGGCTGGACGGCAGTGGGTTGGCACTTGACCTCACGGCGATTCCAGACACTCGCATCACGGGCATCGAGCAAATCGACATCACTGGTTCGGGTAGCAACCGTCTGACAATCGGCACGCTGCAAGAAGTGTTGAACCTGTCCGATACATCGAACCGGGTCGTCGTACTGCGCGACTCAAACGACTCAGTTGACATCGGCACTGGCTGGACCGAGCTTAGCCCCACGACGATCGATGGCAGCGCGTTCCGTGTTTACTCGCAAGGTGCGGCGAGTTTACTAGTCGAAAACCCGCCGCCCGAACTCGACTTGAACGGCGACGACGATAGTGGCACAGGCTTCGCAGCAGCATTCGAAGAGGACCAAGCAGCGGTCGCGATCGTGGACGTCGACTTGACGACCGTCGACGAGACTGCCCTGGTTTCGGCAACATTCACGATCACGAACCTGATGAATGGTGCTGATGAAACGTTGACCGTTACGGTCGCCGAAACGGGGCTTACCCCAAACTACAACCCGACTCTGGGAACATTAACACTGACGGGGACAGCCGACTCGTCCGTTTATCAAGACGTGTTACGAACTCTCAAGTACCGCAACGCGTCGCACGCTCCCGAATTAACCGATCGGCTCATCACCGCGGTTGTCAGCGATGGTGCATCGGGCAGTATCACGGCTACTGCCACCGTATCGCTGACGGCGTTTAACGACGCACCGATCGTTACTGACACACCCGCTCCCTCGTTAACTCCGATTGCTGAAGATTCGACCGATCCCGCCGGTGACACGGTCGCCGCGATGGTCACCGACGGATCAATCAGCGATCCAGATGGCAATACCATCGAGTCTGTTGCGGTTGTCGAGACGAGCACCGGAAACGGAACGTGGCAATACTGGCTCACCGACCAGTGGATCGATCTCGGAACGGTTTCTTCAACGAACGCAAGGTTGCTTGAACCTTCCGCAAAACTGCGTTTCGTCCCCGATGAAGATTTCAATGGGCCCGTAACACTCAGCTACCGAGCTTGGGACCAAACCGTCGGCTCAGCGGGCGCCGAGCACGATGTATCCACCAACGGCGGGACCACAGCATTCAGCTTTAACGTCGTCACGGCGACGCTTACCGTACAAGGTGTGAACGATGCACCGGTACTCGACCCTAGCGCGGACCACCTACCGACCGCCATCGACGAAGACGATACAAACTCTGTTGGAGACACGATCAGCTCGATCGTGGAGCCGGGCTCGATCACGGACATCGATGGTCCAGTCATCGGTGGCATCGCGATCGTGGCGCTCGACAATTCGAATGGCGTGTGGCAACACGCTGTCGATAGCAGCTCGTGGACTGCCAGCACGGCTTCGCCTGCTTCCGCATTGCTCCTTTCACCTCAATGGCGAATTCGTTTTGTTCCCAATGCAAACTTTCACGGCATAGCTACGTTCTCGTTCCGAGCATGGGATCAATCGACTGGAGTAAGTGGCGGCTTCGCGGATACCACGACGACCGGCGGCACGACGCCGTTCAGCACGATTCAAGAGAACGCGGTCATTACTGTCATTCAAATAGATGATCCGCCAACGCTAGACGCAATCGCAGCGGTCATATTGGACACGAGTATCACTTCGCACGAAGTCGAGATATCTGGAATCTCCGACGGTGACGAAGGTAACGAATCGCTCTCAATCACTGTTACCAGCAACAATCACGATGTACTTCCCGACCCATCGATCACGTACATGTCGCCTGATACGACCGGGACCGTAACACTTGCGCCGATCGCGACCGAGCCCGGCTCCGCGCTGGTCACCGTGATCGTTCGAGAGCCGGACGGCGACTCCGTTACACGAACGTTTCTGGTAAGTATCGGCGAAGACGGCGAAGTATGGCAGAACCCAACGAATGCGCGTGATGTCGACGACAGTGGCTTCGTCGTTCCACTGGATGCCCTGATCATTATCAATGAGCTGAACAATCCACAATTCCGAGATGCATCTGGCCGTCTTCCGCTGCCACCGCCCGCAGGATCGCCGCCGCCGTACCTAGACGTGAACGGCGACGCGCATGTAACGCCGCTCGATGTGTTGATTGTCATTAACTTTCTAAACAGTCAGGTCAACAGCGAGAGTGAAGCTACTGAACTTCATGCTCATTCCGAGGTGAACCCGACTGTCGCGTTGCCGGACAGCTCGGAGGGTGTAGGCGTTCAAGCCGTCGCCGAATCCGACGCCTCGTCGAACACCAGTGTCCAAGCCGTGCCAAGTAACGCGTTTCGCGTTGCGTCAACGATGGCCGGAGTTAGCACTCGCGATCAATGGTTTGCGGGATTAAGCGATTCGGGAGATGATCTGTTGCTTGAGATAGACCTTTAATTTAACGGGGGTCCAAGCAGCTCAAAGCCTTCGATGTAGCGTTGGCGGCTTATGTCCTCACGTAGAGATAGATCCCGCCACCGATCACGACAGCCGCAAACAAAACCGCGGCGATGATCCAGAAATTAAAATCCGCGCCGGATACTTTTACCTTGTGACCGCACTTTGGACACTTGCAACCGGCGTCATAGAACGGTTTTGCTCCGCCCTTGTGACCGCACGAATCGCACTCAAGCTTCTCCCACTCGCCGCAGACAGGGCATTTCCCGGGCGTTTCGTAGCTTGAAAAGTCTCGGTCGCATTCGTCGCAAGTATAAATAGGGACGTCCTCCAGGTGAGTCAGGCGTTCGATTGAACACAGCCGCCAACTACACCATTCTATCTCGCGACTCACTCGCCAGATAGGAGCAACGCACCACCAGTCCAGTTCCTACGGGAGATCGAGCCGAGCGGTCGTGAGCGTAAACACTCACGCGAACTTTGCCGCCATCGGCGAATCGGAGCGGTGATTCAGTTACTCTCTTGAATCCGCCGACGGCCAGTTGTTCGGTCGATAATACAAGTGCCCGTCTTCGGCCCCAATGACCAGGTCAGCGCGGCCGTCACGATCCCAATCAACAATCGTAGGACTCGTTGTGTGGCCCGCGAGTCGCGTGTCGTCGACAGGTCCCTCGTCTTGAAACGTCCAAGGCTTCTCGGACGTCGAGATGTTCCGGAGTAGATTGATGCTGGTGCTATTAACGAGCAAATCGAGTCTGCCGTCTCCGTCCCAATCCGCGAAACACAGCTTTCGGCGTCCGCTTCGTCCAGCCTCTCCTGCGTTCAGCCGTAAAGGCTGTCCCTCTGTATCGCGAAACACTCGTTCACCGGGAGCGAGCCGGAACTCGTCATCATCTCGCGTACGGCGGAAGAAAGCTAAGTAGCCTTCATGATCGAGCATGACCAGGTCGTTCAGCCCATCGTGATCAAGATCGATTACGACAGGTGTCGTGCGCCATTGTGTACTGAGTTCGTTACCGCGCGGCGTCCACCAATTCCATGCCGGGCGCGGCGTCGACGCACCTTCCGGCCAATCGACTTCGATCGGCTTCGCGGCGCTCAGCTTGGTAGAACCGGCCTTTCCAATATTGCGATACCAAACGATCTTTCCCCAGATCGAATTGACGACGAGATCGCGCAGGCCATCGTGATCCCAGTCAGCAACGCTCAACGTTGTGTAGCCCCACTTCGACTCGCACGGACCTTGAATCGACCCGTTCTCACCCGCTTGGATGCGAATCGTCTCGCCATCCGCAGCAAGTAAACGCGGTTCCGACCACGTGGGTGGATTGCCTCCATCTAGGTTCTCGATCCAGGCGATATGGCCCGCCGAGTTGCCGCAGATTAAATCTTCATCGCCATCATCGTCCCAGTCGACGCTGACGGGTGTTACCAAGGCGCCGAACTTTGCGAACTGCGCCTCTTGCCGAAAGTACTTTGGCGGCAGGAATTCAGGCGTGCCACGAGTGACGTGGCCGGTGTGTTCAACTAGCGCGACGCGTCCATCTTCGTCACCGACGATCAAATCAACGTCCCCATCACCATCCCAATCGATGGCGGTTGGGACGATCATCTGCAAGTCCATCTTAATCGGCTGCCCATGATGCTGGAGCTTGCGCGCCGCTGCATATTGCGGCATCGTTCTGGAACCAACGTTCTCGAAGTAACTGAAGCTATCAACAAACTCGCCACACAACAGATCGAGATCGCCATCACCATCGAAGTCCGCGAAGTTTGGAGATGGCATGCCGTAGACATCGACCGGCTTGCCGTCGGCCAATACCTTTACCGGTTCATCGAAGCTAGGCTTCTCCGTCGCGCCGCGATTTCGAAGGACATAGACGTAGCCGTGCAGGGGCCCGTTCGTCCAGTTACCGTCCGCATCGTATGCATTGTCCCACCCGTACTCCGTCCAATCACCGACGCCAACCGTAACATCGAGCGCGCCGTCTCCGTCGTAGTCGACGTAACGCCATTGATTCTGGCGGATCTTGTTTGGGTGAATGTTTGCCTTGTTGTGGATCTTTACCTTCTCGTTAAACTTTGTTCCGCGAAAGTCCTTCAGCTCATGTCCTGGTACGAGTACACGTGGCTCGCCATCCACGTACGAGACGCTGATATTGGGCTGCCGATCACCGACAAGGACGGCTGGCTTAAAGACCGGCATCTTGCCGCCGCCAGGATTCTCAAACAGATGGATGCCGCGGTACGGCACGTCGGGACAAGAGACCACAAGATCGAGGTCGCCGTCCCTGTCCCAATCAATCGGCAACGGCCACGCCCACAAGCCAACGCCGAGGTAACTCGTCGCATCCCTGCGATTGATCGTCAAACGCTGAAGCTTGGCCGTCGACGCCGCCGATGTTTTCTCGGACGAAGTCTCTTCTGCCTCAGCCAGTCGTTCAACATCTTCCGGCCACACCCTGCCCTCGATCGGCTTGAGCGTCAACTTGCTTGGATCGACGATAACGTGTCGCACACGTTGACGTCTCCAGGTGTAGGTAATGTGAACGAGCCCATCGTCGGATTGAATCACCGCCGGATACGAATACTCGCCCTTCGATCGTTCCAACACCAAAGCAGCCGACCACTTGCGTCCGTCTTTGCTGACCGCGACATTCAGCATCTCGCGACCCGACGGAAATGAACCGCGTCGATTCGTGTGGTTGTAGACCAGCAACTGCCGCCCATCACGCAACGTCACAGCATCGGTCCCAGCGTTTGGATTTGGCAGCCCGGTCGATTCGAACTTACTCCACGTCTTCCCCTGATCCTCAGACCAAGTTTGCCATAGGTTGCCGTCGTTTCCGTTCTGATTGCGACAGAGCATTTGCCAGCGACCGCCGCGATGCGTCAGTAAACTCGGTTGAATCGCTCCGTTCTCTTTCTGATTTAGGAAGCCGGTCGTCGTCCAAGTCTTCAGATTGTCGCGAGACACTTCGAGATGCACGCGCCAACCGTCATGTTCCGTGCTCGATGGGCACCAGATTGAACCATCCGCCATTTGCACGGCCTTATTCTTAACGGGACCGATGCCCTTGTTTGGGAGACGTCGCCGATCCTTCCAGCTCTTGCCGTGGTCCGTCGAGACCAAAGTCTCGCCCCACCACGCGCTCGGACTGGGGCCGACCTTAAAAAACAATACCAGCGGCCCGTCCTTCGGCTGCATCAGAACAGGATTCCAACAGGGGAACCGCAAGTCAGCCGACTGGACGCCCGTTGCAACTTCCACGGGAGCCGTCCACTTTCCTTTCAGCTTTCGCGCCACCCATATTCCAACATCGGGATGCTTCTCTCGCGTCCCACCAAACCACGCAGATACAAGTGTCCCATCCTTGGCTTTGACGATCGTTGATGCGTGACACTGCGGAAACGGAGCCGTCTCGTAGATGAACTCGCTATGAACCACCGATGGTCCAGCGGCATGACCGATCGAAGAAGACGCGAAAAGGATGATCCAAGATGCGGCGTTCACGTAGTGGCGAATCGTACAGTTCATCAGGCATCACCTTTTTTGGGAGGACGGTGGACTAAATCAAGGGATCTCACAGCTGCGTCCTCGCGAGGCGGAACTCAAGTCTTCGCAGCGACGTGCTGCCGAGGGTAGTTTCAAAGGAGTACGTCTTCACTTGAAGTAATGTAGTAGGACTGGCATCGGGGTCAAGATTCAGCGCCCGGCCAACGCCAAGCAGATTGCTTCCCAACACAGTAGCAGGCGCTCCCCAAGTGGCGTGGCACGATGCCATGCCGGTCAGGTCGTCGACACTCGCCACCAAACGCAGCCTCAACCGAGAAACCGCAGGTGCCTGAGATTTGTCCCCAAAAAATGATTGACGCCCGGTTGTGGGGCTGATAGCATGTTCACCGTTGTCGTGGCAGGGCGATGGCAGACGTTAGACGATCGTTCGGGTAGCAAAGCGGGAAGTTGCTTTCTCGGGCGGGTGCAGAACAAGGGATCAGCAAGATGCTTCTGCCGTAAGGCTGAACGCTGATACCTCCAAAAAAAGGGATGCAGGCATGCGTAAGCCGATTTCATTCTGGTCCTGGGAATCGCTCAAGTCGTGGAAACTGGGGGGGGGGGCGTAGACGGGGCAAATCAGTTCGTCGAACGCGCACGCTTCGCGTTGAGTCACTCAGTCCGCGAATCGTGTTGGCCGCCGACGTCGTTGTGGACGGGGCCATCGAAGAAAACGAACCAGCAGCGGCATTGACGACAGTCGCGTCTCCGACGCCAGACGGCCAATCCGAGGCGTTCGAGATCTATGACGTCAACACTGACGGCCACACGACTCCGCTGGACGGTTTGCTTGTCATCAATGCGATCTCGACATTCGATAATATCGATGACGCTCTCAACGAGTCGCTCCACCACCTGGACGTGAACGAGGATGGTGCAGTATCTCTTGACGACGCAACATTAGTATTCGCGTTTCTAGAATTAGATGAGGATGTCTCTGCCGACGCGTATGCAGGTACGATTCTTCCTGACAACCCATGTGATTGGCCAGAACACATTCGGCCAGATAACTGCGACGATGACTCCGATTCCGATACGGACACCGACACTGACACTGATACGGACACCGATACCGATACGGACACCGATACCGATAGTGACTCGGATTCAGACAGCGATAGTGATTCAGACTCGGATAGCGACAGCGACTCGGACAGTGACTCAGATTCGGACACTGATAGTGACTCGGACACCGATTCAGACAGCGACAGCGACTCCGATAGCGATTCGGATTCAGACAGTGACTCGGACTCCGATTCGGATAGCGACAGTGATTCCGACTCCGATTCGGACAGTGATTCGGACAGTGATTCGGACAGTGATAGCGATTCGGATACAGATAGTGACAGCGACTCCGATTCAGATAGTGACTCAGATTCGGACACTGATACCGATACGGACACCGATACGGACACCGACGCTGACACCGATACCGATAGTGACTCGGATTCAGATAGCGATAGTGATTCAGACTCGGATAGCGACAGCGACTCGGACAGTGACTCAGATTCGGACGCTGATAGTGACTCGGACTCGGATAGTGACAGCGACAGTGATTCCGACTCAGATAGTGATAGCGACTCCGATTCGGACAGTGATTCGGACTCAGACAGTGACTCAGACAGTGACTCCGATTCAGATTCGGACAGCGACAGTGATTCGGACTCCGACAGTGACTCAGACAGCGATAGCGATTCGGATACAGATAGTGACAGCGACTCTGATTCCGATAGCGACTCAGACAGCGATAGCGATTCCGACTCGGACTCAGACAGCGATTCTGACTCCGATAGCGACAGTGACTCGGATTCGGATACAGATTCGGACAGCGATTCCGATTCCGATTCGGATAGCGACAGCGATAGTGATTCGGACTCCGACTCAGACTCCGATAGCGACAGTGACTCGGATTCGGACAGCGACTCGGACTCGGACTCTGACTCGGATAGCGACAGTGACTCCGACTCCGATAGCGACTCTGATTCCGATTCGGACAGCGACAGTGATTCCGACTCCGATAGTGATAGCGACACTGATTCGGACACTGATTCGGACACGGACACGGACACGGACACCGATACCGACACCGATACCGACACCGATACCGATACCGATACCGATACCGATACAGACGACGACTACGACTGTTCTGTGGATGTGCCCTACGTCAGCATCGATAGCGTTAGCGAGATCGAAGGTGATGATGGCGACACACCGACTGTAGTATTCACGATCATGTTGTCGCACTCTTGCGAAGCCGATTTCTCAATTAGCTACGCTGTCACCGACGGGACTGCCAAGTCAGCAAAGAATGACTATGGAGCGGCGAGTGGCACTGCGACGGTCTCCGCTGGGGACTGGGAGACGACTCTCGGCGTCACTATATATGGCGACGACAAGGACGAATTCGACGAAACCTTCAATGTTGAGCTAAGTGTTGATGTCGATGCAGACGGAGACATAGATGAAGAAGACATATCGGCGTCTGGGACGGGGACAATTATTGACGATGACGATCCACCATCGTTGAGCATCGGCGATTCCTCGGTCGTGGAGGGCGACCCCGTAGCAGACGAAGATTCATCTCCACCGGAACAGGGACCACCAGAGGGAACTGTATATGCGGAGTTTGAGGTCACGCTTTCTGAAGAAAGCGGCAAGCGAATCCCGGTTGTCTACTCTGTACGTGAGCTGGACCCAGATCTCGTGAACGGTCCCGACTCCGCAGAAATTGGCGAAGATGTGTGGTCAGCCATCGGGAACTTATGGATCGAGGAAGGCGAAACGTCGGCAACGATCAGTGTTGCTATCTTGCCTGATTTTGCGGATGAATACGCTGAAGGCTACGACGTCGTTGTCTGGGATGTCCCTACTTACTACACACTCGCCGATGATATTGGTGCCGGAACCATCATCGATAACGACCCAATACCGGAGCTATCAGTCAACAACCCGATTGTCAGCGAGATTCTTAATATAGTCGCAACGTTCTCAATCACGTTGACCAATCCGACGGAAAAGGAGGAGAGTGGAACATTTGAAACGAAGGAAGCCTCCGCAACCGAGTTGGTCTTCACTAACGGTGCCTGGACCGGGGATTACATCCCAGTCAGCAAATCGTACGACCTTCCCCACGGCATCTTCTACGGACACTCTACTGAGCGAAAAGAATCTTCCATAATACGCCCAGATCAAATCGACGAAGGCAGCGAGATATTCGAGGGCAAAGTGACGGTCGTTGGTTCGAATCTCAATCTTGTCAAGGACACAGGTTACGCCACGATCGTTGGTATCGATCTGCAAGTTGATGGAAATGGCGACGGAACGATCGACCCAGGAGAAGACGATTACCTGATAACAATCAAACCAAACCCACCTGAGGTTGATCCGACGCCGGCTGAACTCAACCCAGACCCGCTTCAGGTGAAGATTGAGCTGGGAGATACGGAATACCTTGATGGATTTACGGTACGACTGTTCGGTACTGGCTTGAGTATGGCGACCGGTCCCGACATGAGCGGAGTCATTCCATCGAATACGGAGTACGCAATCGAAAGTGTCCCCTCTTCGATCTACGTTCAAGGACTTGCCGTAGAGAGTGCAAGCGTCTTGGCGTATGTTATTGAACCAAACGGCGTTCTGGCCTATGCATCAGATTCTATCAGTGTCAAGATCGTGGATCTTGATCTCGATATCGACAGCGACAACAACGATGGGGTCGGATTGCCGGAAGGCTCAGACTGGGAAGAACTCCTCGAAGATAACAAGTACGGGCTGGGCAAGCTCGTGATGCAAAATCACATCATACCGAACCCCGATTTCTATTACACACCGATATCGATTCGGCTTTCCTCCAATATCGAGTCTAACGACCCCATTCGCATTCGACTTGATTTTGAGGAGAATTCCGACGCGGGACAGATTATCCTTTGGACAGCACAACGAGACGATCTAGATAGCAACGGAAACTTCAACGGGTTTCGTATCATTCCTGGGCAAGCGTACAGTTTGTCAGAGCTTCCCTACTTTGACGGATCAAACATCACTCTGTTTATCGCAGGTGTGCAGGAGAACCCTGCAATTAAGACTTTGTGGGGAGTCGATACCAACGGTAAACCACAGCAGTATATAACGGCAACGCTGGTCAGGACGGCGGCGGGTCCAGCAGGTGATTTTGATTCGGACGAAGTCAAATACATCGTTACTCAAGAGGACTCGTTCCTTCATCGCCTCCAATTTGATGGCAGCAGTGGTCTGCCGCAGCATCAGAGTTCGGTTCTCCGAAATGGTTTGGCATCGCGGATTTCTTATACACCACGAGATGCTCCGGACTACTCATTGCAACTGCAAGGTGAAAAAGAGCTAGACGATCTCAACATACTGGACGACCCGAGCACTCTGGACGACGTCCGAGGCTTTCTGCTGGGCACAAATTCGGTCCCAGGTTTCGACCTGGGGTTGTACCGTGATTATATTGCCGATCGATACATCCTGGCCTTTGCCGGTACACGCGATTGGCCTGAGGATATGATCAATAATGTCTGGCAAGGTCTCGGCTGGAACAGCAAACAGTATCCACCTGCGATGCAGATCGCCGACTCATTGAATAGTAACCCGAATTTGGCGGGGAACTTCGTAATTACGGGCCAGTCGATGGGTGGCGGTCTCGCCAGCGCGGGGGCCATCGTCACGGGAGTTCACGCCGATACATTCAATTCCTCCGGCCTGAACAAGACCACACTCTACAAGCGGGACGCGAATGGAATACTGGAAGTGGACGATGATGGGAATTACATTGAGATCTATCCTGGGTCCGTAGCGAACTACGAATCCGGAGCGATGATTGACGCGTACTACAACGACTTCGACATTCTCAGCACGGCGCAAGACTACACGTACGTTTTTATGCCGAGCGCGCTGGGGAACAGAATCGAAGTGAACGGGCCTCACACGCTCTTCATATCTCCCTTTATTCCGCCTATCTTGGCTCTGCTCGTGCAGTTGGATACCGTAGTCTCACTCCCCGTTACATCCACATTATTGAGTGCGCTTACAGTTTCTCCGGGAATCTATTACATGGTCGAGAATCATAACTCGTATCTCTATGGATTGTTGGTCACTGAGGCAAACATTTGGCTTGACACCATCGAAGAGGACCTCCTCGGAGTTCCGTACTTACCCCCCAATGGGTGAAAATTGAGATGACGAGTTATCGAGTTGCGCTGGGTACTTTTCTGTTTGGCGTTGTGATCTTTCACGCCGGGTGTTCTGGCGTTTCCAACGCAATCAAATCAGCGACGAAGCCAACATGGCACCAGGAGTTCGGCTGGAAAGCAGAGAAGTACTTCACCGACGAGAAGGTGATTGCCCTTTGCCATGCGATAGAAGCCGAGGATCTGGAAGAGATTGATCGGCTCGTTGCCGCAGGAGCTGACGTGAACGCAAAGGGAAAGGGCAACATGACACCTCTGCTGTGGGCCTTTCCTGATAATAAACCTGAGCGATTCAACCGTCTCCTAGAGCATGGCGCCGACCCGAATGTGATCGTCACGAGTGACTTCAACACGAAGAGTTTTGGCATTGCGCCGGGCGATTCCGTAACGCACATGGCGGCGAAATCGTGGTTTCACCATTTCAAGTATGTTATGGAACACGGGGGCGACCCGAATCTTGTGCATCCGAAATACAAAGAAACGCCGTTATTTTTGGTCATCAAGGGATCTGGTGGGCAGAGGGAAGAGCGGATTCAACTGTTGATCGACAAGGGTGCTGATCTGGATCACATGAGTAGTCTAGAAAAGACCCCAGCGATGCAGGCGGTAAGCTGGGGCGGGCAATATCGGTTTGCACTTATGCTTTTGGAGGCCGGGGCAGACCATACCATTTATCGCCCAGATCAACTATCGAGACTTGTCCACATCGTCGTATGGGATCAAAAGCGCATGGCGTTTGCGATTCCAGAGCAGAAGAAGGACTATGCCAAGTTGGTCGAATGGTTGGAGCAGCACGGAGAGTCTATCGAAGAGGCGAGAAAGGATGCAGCCCGCTGGACGGCGCGGGGAAAGGGTCGTTCGTCTACGAAAATGAAACAGCTTAACGACGCGGAAATCGCCGAACGTTTGGCAAGAGAACAGGCGGAAAAGGACAAAGCAGCAACGAACGATTAGAACGATTGAATATCATTTGGTGAGGTAATTATGAAACAACATACAAGACACGGTTTCACTCTGGTCGAACTTCTCGTCGTCATTGCCATCATTGGCATTCTCGTCGCGTTGCTACTGCCCGCAGTGCAAGCTGCGCGCGAAGCTGCTCGGCGGATGTCTTGCCGCAATAATCTCAAACAGATTGTCTTGGCGCTGCACAACTATCACGATTCGTACGGAGCGCTTCCTTCGGTAGCGATTCCTTCGACGCGGTTCGCAACGGATCGAGCTACTTGGGCATGGCAGGTAACATTGTTGCCTCAATTAGAACAGAATCCGCTCCACGATCTGCTGTCACCCAACAACTCGCAAAGCCTGCTTGAGGCGTTGTCCGATCCGGCGAAGGTTGCCGCGCTCCAAGAGCCGCTTTCCGTCTTTCGCTGCCCTAGTGATTCGGGCCAGGAATTGAACGATGACCGCCACTTGGACCCTGGCGGATTGGATGTCGCTGTAGCGACATCCAACTACGTCGGCTCTCAAGGTGTGGACAACAACGCACCGGCCGAGGGGCTCTTTTACTTTAATAGTTTCCTTCGGTTTCGTGACATCACGGACGGGCTGAGTAACACGTTCGCGGTAGGCGAACGCGCGACGCTTCCGATCAAGGGAGCCTTTAAGCCGGGTGCTGCTATCTGGGCGGGCGCCACGTCGTTTCCCTGCCTTGTTGGGTTGCCAAATGACTGCACAATCTCGATGAACGCCAACGTCAGCTTTGAGATTCAGACCGGCGTGGGAATTGGAAACGTGCTTGGCGACGGCGCATCTTGGGGATTCAGCAGTCAACATCCTGGTGGCGCGCTCTTCGCCCTGAGCGACGGTTCGGTCAGGTTCATTGCCGAGACGATTGAATCGAAAATCGGCAGCGTGAACAACCCAAGCACTTGGGGAACCTATCAGAAGCTGGGTGCCCGCAACGACGGCGAACCCGTTGGTAACTTCTGATCGTCTCTCAAGGGGTGGGTTCTGTAGTTTTCGAGCGACTGTTGAGAGGGCGACGATGAAAGTACTCAATGAAGATGTGACCGAGGGCGTACTTGCGGTTCTGAAAAGCCAACGACTGTTTCGTTACGATTGTCAACAGCCGTTGGAAAGCCCAACGGCAGAACTGGAACAGGCTTTCGCCGATCGCATCGGCTGCCGTTACGTCGTCGCCATGAACTCCTGCAGCTCTGCGCTGATGACGTCTCTTCTTTCCTGCGGCTTGCGGCCCGGCGATGGCGTGCTGATGCCGGCATTCACGTTCATCGCCGTTCCCAGTGCGATCGTCAACGCGGGCGGTGTGCCGGTGCTGGTCGAAGTCACCGATGATTATGTGATCGATTGCGACGACCTGGAATCAAAGATCACCAACCAGACGCGGTTCTTGTTACTCTCGCATATGCGCGGACGTGTCTCGAACATGGATCGAATCGTCAAATTGTGTGATCGGCACGGTGTTATACTCATCGAAGATTGCGCGCACAGCCTGGGCGTATTATGGAACGGAACACAATCGGGGAAATCCGGCCGCGCCGCAGCCTTCAGTGCGCAGTCATACAAGCTGATCGATGCTGGAGAAGGAGGGCTACTGGTCACTGATGATCGCGAAGTTGCTTGCCGGGCGATGCTCTATTCGGGTTGTTACGAGGACAACTGGCAAAAGCACTATCATGATGAAGAGGACGCCGCCTTATTGAGAACGCTGGTCAACGGCATCCCGGCATTCAATCTCAGGATGGGTAATCTCTCGGCCGCAGCCTTGTTGCCGCAGTTACAGCACATTGATGCCCGCGTCGCGCGCTACAATGAGAATTACCGGCACTTGACGTCGCTCCTGCGAGAATCGGCGTTTATTGAGTTACCCGAGTTCTTGCCATCGGTTCGCCCTGCGGCCGATTCCGTACAGTTCCGGATTCTCCTCGGCCCAGCGGCGATCACGAGATTCGGTGAACTGATGGCACAAAAAGGGATCAAGATTTCACTACTGGGCCTCTCTGAGCATAACGCCCGTTGCTTTTGGCGATGGAGGTTCTTCGACCACAACGAGTCTTGCCCTAACCCCCGCCAGCTGCTGATGAGAACCGCCGACATGCGATTACCGCTGCAGCTTTCTGATGACAACATTCGGCATCTTGGCGTGAGTATTATGGAAACGCTCCGGGAGGCGGCTGCCGTTGATGCGAGCAGAATTCCTGAGCCTGTCCAATCCGGATCCTTCCAATAAGCCACGCCGAGGGCCAAGCTAAGGCCTGCCAACTAGCGGAGAGCCGTCAGCGTTTGAAATGTCCAGCGTGATTACCCTCACAGCGGATGACTTGCTTGCGGCCACGGGAGGCAGGTTGCTGTTGTCCAACGACGCAGCAGGCAGATTTCCAATTCAATACGAGCCCGATTCCACTTCCCAGGGCGATGTGTTCCTTGCGTTTCAACGTCGCAAGCAGCGCATCCACTATACCGTGCCCAGCTTGGATACGCACGACTCTTTGGCGGAGCTCTTCTCGAAGGGCTGCCGACGTTTCATCATCGACCAAGCCCATTACGATGATCCGAAGTTTCGCCGGATGCTGGAGGGCATGGGTAATCACGAAATGAAGTTGGCGTTCGTGATCGTGGTTGACTCGGGCATCGACGCGCTCTTCGACTTGGCAACGTTCGTTCGCCAGAAGATCAACCCTGTCGTCGTTGCGATCACCGGCAGCGTTGGTAAAACATCGACGACGGAGATGGTCAACGCGATTCTCTCATTGCAAGGCAAGACGCTCAAGAATACGACCTGGAACTCAAATACGGCAACGTCTCGGGCACTTATCGAGATGGCTCTCGATACGAAGTACGCCACGATTGAATTGAGTACTCGTAGAACAGGGTTAATGCAAATCGGATCGAGGATAACTCGACCGGACATCGCGATCATCACCCAGATTCAACACGAACATGTCAGAGGAATGGGAGACCTCGACGGGATTGCAAAGGAGAAGTTGTCGATCGCGACTCACATGCCAGACGGCGCGCCGCTCATCCTTCCCGACATTCCCGTCATCAGGCGACATGTGAGGTCAGATGCCCGCGTGACTTACATACAAGCGGACGCATTTCAGACAATTGCCCACGATCGGGATGGGTATGCTTTCGCATATCGAGGTTGCGAGTACCGGCTGAACGTACCAGGGCGGCACAACGTAGTTAACGCTCTGTCCGCGATCGAGGCATGTCTAATGCTCGGGTTGTCTCCTGAGGAGATCGCACGGGGCCTGGACAAGTACAGACCCTTGGGCAACCGATGGCTGACTCACAATGTTTCGGAGGATCTCGCGGTAATCAACGATTGTCCCAGCAATCCCAGTCCCGCTTCCACCAAGGCAGCGATCGAGACTCTGGTTGCTATTTACCCTGATCGCCAGAAGATTGTCATCCTTAGCAACTGCCTGGAACTTGGTGACGAGGAAACGGCGTTGCACGAAGAGCTGGGGCGATTCATTGACGAACAACCAGTCGATGTTGTGATTACTTTCGGAGAGATTGCAGACACGATCGCCCGCACGATCTCGAATCCTAGGATCCGCGTTAAGTCCTTCAGAGAACCGCTCAACGAAACGAAAGACTTCTCGCGGTGCCCTGACCAGATCGACTTCATTTTGGATGCAGTTCGCGAACCATCTGCCGTCCTTGTGAAAGCGCAGAGGATCACAGGATTTGACAAACTTCCAGCGCTGCTGGTCGAGCGTTTGCAAAGCCGCTTGGCTGCTGACTCCGTTCAAACAGCGCACGGTCATACGCAAGAACAAACCGCGCGAGCCACAACAGAGCTGACGGGCTGGCGAGGAAGTACCGAGTTCTTGGATGCGCTGCGTCGGCAGTTGCAAGATCAATCCGTTGAGCCGGACAAGACGAGGCTTGGTCAACTATTCGAGAACACTGATTTCCCGAAGTCATTCTGGGCGTTCGCCATGACGCTCTATCAGCCGGGAGTCGATCGCTTGATGGTGGTGCGGGCGGCACAGGGAACTGCATTCGAAAATGTTCGGCAAGCAATGCGTCGGATTCCGGAACATCCTCGGTTCGGTGAATTTGATTTGACGGATTGGAGACGCTGCCGGATGCAAGTGGATTTTATTGTCGACGAGCCACAGCCGATCGAATTGTCGATGCTATCGGATTCGGTCTTGCCAGACGAGGGTGGTCCGCTCGCACAGTTTCCTGCCAATGATGTTGCGACCGACCGTTCAAGAGATCGTGGGGCTCGTCACTCGGAGAGTGATGGCTACATTGAAGACGTCGGATCGCCGTGGCAAGTACAAGTTTCGAATTGGGCGGAGCTAAAACAGCGGACTCGATTTGAACTAGGCGTTGATGGGCTGCGCATTGTGAAGGAAGGGAAGCGGCGTTACTTCTTGCCGGGTGACGCGTTTGTTCGCTCGATCCTCGGGATCGGGCAACTCCGACGGCATATTCAGAAGTTGTTTCCTGGCGATGATATCGAGCAGTTGACGTACTATCGGTTTCGGTCGCTGAGCTTTGTCAGTGGTGTCGAAGAAGGAACATGGCTTCCGCTCTATCGAGGCTCGCCGCCCGTACCGGAAGTGAACGGAGCTTCGTTGACACAAGCCGCGCGAGCGGGCACCCAGTGGATCGCGGACAATCTGCAATCGGACGGTCGGTTTATCTACTACTACGATGTGGCAACGGACACGTGTCGCGATCACGAACATCCGAAGCGCGATCCGAACACCGATCCCTATTACAATCTGCTGCGTCATAGCGGCGCGGTGATCACGCTTCTGTTGGACGAACAGTTGCGGCTTGAGGAAGACGGCGATCGGATTCGCGATCGACGTAGGCCGGAACAAGGCTCCGCGCAGTTCCGGCATCTGCGACAACAAACCGTGCCGGAACTGCGAAGACTTGTTCCGGCCTACGGCTCCAGCGCGTCCAGCGACGAGACGTCAAGTCACCGCAAGGCGACCGAGCGAGCTTGCAACTTCTTCGCCGAGCAACTTGTGACGTACAAGACACGCGATGGCAATGAAGCGGCTTACGCGCTGTACAATCGCAAAGCGAAACTGGGTGGCAGCGGCATTGGCTTGTACTCGCTCGCGTTGTTCCAGCGCTTGCTCGATGACAAGCAATACGCGATCGCAGCCAAACAACTCGCCCGTCATCTCGTCAGCGAGATCAACGATCAAGGCGAATTCCGTTACTATCACATCTATCTCGACGAACCTGTTACGTGGAATGAGAACCAACGCTACTTTTCGTTTTACTATCCGGGGGAAGCGATCCTCGGCCTGTCGCACTACTGCCAACATGTCTGCCAGGCAGAAGATGAACGCCGCATCGTCTACGACAAAACGCATCAAGCGTTGCGATTCCTACTCCGAGAGCGTCCCCGATTACACCAGGAGCATTACCAAACGCTGCCGTCCGACTCGTGGCTAATGATGGGCATCAACGACCTGTGGGACGTGGCCGAGTTCCAGCAAGATGAATACAAGAAGTTCGTCTTCGACGACGCCGACCAGATGGTTCGCCTGATGTATACGGCAGAGGACGCGTTGTACCCGGACTACGTGGGCTCGTTTTATTACCACTACGGTGATCATCCCTATCCCGATGGCGCCCGCGCCGAAGGATTGCTTGGTGCGTACCAGCTCGCCTTGAAAGTTCGTGACCAGAATCGCATCGAGCGATACCGCGATGCTTGTTACAAAGTTGCATGGGCGACGCTGCGTCTCTGCAATACTCCTGATTCCGTCTATTCGGCAGCCAATCCCGATCGCGCGATCGGAGGCATCCGCTTCAAGTTGACACGACAGTGGTTCCGCATAGATACGATTCAGCATGTCGCTTCTTTCTATCTCAAGATGTTGGCCACCGAGACGCCGTAACAGTCGCTGTTCGCTTTGCGAAATCTTCTCGTGACGCAATGGGACAGGACAGCCGCTTCGGTCCTGTTTATACTGACACGCTTAACATCACCACTCTGGAACTGCCGCCGAAAATGCGAATTCTTCTTCTGACCGCTTGTTTGTCCCTGGTTTGCCTTGCCTCATCACTGGCCGATGATCGCCCGAATATCGTCTTGATCATGGTGGATGATATGGGGTTCTCGGATCTTGGTTGCTATGGCAGTGAGATCAAGACGCCGAATATCGATCAGCTCGCGGCTGGTGGGCTGCGGTTTACGCAGTTCTATAACTGTGCGAAGTGCGAGACGACGCGAGCGACGTTGCTAAGTGGCCAGTATCATCCTTCGGTTGGTGTTGGCAAGCTGAATGATTGCATCACGATCGCCGAAGGCATGAAGCTTGGCGGCTATACAACTCTCATGTCGGGCAAGTGGCATCAAAGTAGCACGCCAATTGATCGCGGATTTGATCGTTACTTTGGACATCTGAGCGGGGCGTGTAACTTCTTCACAGGGGACGATACGTTTCGATTAGACAACGAACCCTTCAAAGTTCCTGACAAAGGCTTTTACACAACGGACGCGGATACAGACTATGCAATCGAGTTTCTCGAGGAAGCTGACAAGGAGAAGCCATTCTTCCTTTACGTGGCTTATAACGCTCCGCACTACCCGCTTCATGCACCGCGCGAAGAGGTCGAGAAGTATCGCGGCAAGTACATGATGGGTTGGGATGAATTGCGGAAGCGGCGTCATGCTCGCATGAAAGAGCTTGGGATCATCGACGCCAGTTGGCCGCTCGCTCCGCGTCCTGAGGAGGTTCCTGCGTGGGCGGACGAAAGCGACGAAGAGAAAGACCGGCACGACTTGCTGATGGCCACGTACGCAGGAATGATTGACCGCGTCGATCAAAACATCGGTCGGCTGATCGCGCATCTCAAAGAAACCGAACGCTACGACAACACACTGTTCATGTTCCTGAGCGACAACGGAGCGTGCCCGTTTCAGCGAACGAGGGCCGCGACGTTGAAGAACAAACTGATGCCGTGGGATCCAGAGTCTTACTGGACTTACGACAAGCGTTGGGCGCATGCCTGTAACACACCGTTTCGTGAATACAAACAGAATCAGCACGAGGGAGGCATCTCCACCGCCTTCATCGCTCATTGGGCGAAGGGGATCAAAGAGCCTGGAACGATCAGCGGACAACCCGCTCATCTGGTCGACTTGCTGGCAACTGGATTGGACTTGGCCGGGATCGAGTATCCGGAAAGTTATGCAGGCCAGAGCATTGGAAAGGCGCAAGGCTTGAGCTTGGCACCGATCTTTGCTGGGCAGCAACGCGAGCCGCATGACTCGTTGCTGTTCACGTTTTACAGCAAGAACAACGCACTTCGATCGGGTGATTGGAAACTCGTCAACATCAACCACGGACCGTGGGAGTTGTATAACGTCCAAGAAGACCGAACGGAGTTAAGTGATCTATCGACGTCGCGGCCTGAGCAATTCCGCCAGATGAAAGAGCGCTGGCAAGCCTTGGCGAAAGAGGTTGGCGCTGAGAAGAAGCAGGCGGGGAAGGGAAAGAAGAAAAAGAAGAAGTAGGTAAGACGTCAGGAGTCAGAGGACATGCGGTATTCTATGAAACGCTTTATTGAACTCTTGCTGATTGGCTGCCTCGTTGGTTGCAGCCACGAATTGCTCGCCGCCGATCGCCCCAATATCGTTTGGGTTAGCTGCGAAGACATCAGCGCACACCTCGGATGTTATGGCGACCTGTATGCGACGACGCCCAACATCGACCAGTTAGCGTCAGAAGGAGTCCGCTATACGCATGCATTCGTCGCAGCCGGCGTTTGTGCTCCCTGCCGTTCAACGATCATCACCGGGATGTATCAGACAACGATCGGCACACAACACATCCGAAGCTCCGCGCAGCTGCCGGATCATATCAAGCCGTTCACAATCGACTTACGCGACGCGCGAACATTACAAAGGTGAATTCCAATGAACACTGATCCGAACAACCCCCTGTCTCGTCGCCAGTTACTTGAAAACGCAGCAATCGCGGCTGGCGTCGCCGCAGCAGTCGCTGCCGTTCCAAAACAACTCCGCGCTGCCGACTCGGCGTCGCTCACGAAAGGAGATACCGTTCTCTTCCAAGGCGACTCTATCACCGACGCTGGTCGTGATCGTAATAGCCAAGGTAAGTCCAATCACGCTAGAGCATTGGGAACCGGCTATCCGATGTTGCTGGGCCCCGAACTTCTGCGAGATCACGCCTCCCTAGGATTGCAGGTTTACAACCGGGGCATCAGCGGCCACAAAGTGCCTGACCTCGACAAGCGTTGGCAGGAAGACACGATCGATTTGAAGCCCGCTTTGCTGAGCATTCTGATCGGAGTCAACGACATCTGGCACAAGCTGGCAGGACGTTACGACGGGACCGTCAGTGACTACGAAACTGGCTTCGCAGCGTTGTTGGCCCGAACTCGCGAAGCGTTACCTGACGTGACGATCGTCGTCTGTGAGCCCTTCGTTTTGCGCTGCGGCGCGATCAACGACACTTGGTTCCCTGAATTCGATCAACGGCGCGCGGCAGCAAAGAAAGTAGCGGTCAATGCAAAGACGATTTGGGTGCCATTTCAGGCCATGTTTGACGAGGCCGTCGCGGCTGGAACAGCGCCGAATTACTGGGCTGGCGACGGTGTGCATCCTAGCTTGGCCGGCCATTCGTTGATGGCGCAGACATGGCGAAAGGTGGTCGGCATTTGACGCAAGATTCGATGTCAAACACACCGCCGACACCGAAAGGGAAGGTGTACTTAATCGGAGCGGGCCCGGGTGATCCAGGGCTGATCACGTTGCGCGGCGTCGAGTGCTTGCGTCGGGCGGATGTCGTGCTCTACGACTACTTAGCAAACGCTCGTATCCTTGAACATGCTCGCCGCGATGCTGAGTTGATTTGCTTGGGAAAACATGGTCGGACCCGTATCTGGTCCCAAGCGGAGATCAACGCAGCTTTGGTCCGGCTGGCTGGCGAAGGGAAAGTTGTCGCGCGTCTGAAAGGCGGCGATCCGGCCGTCTTCGCTCGCGGTGCCGAAGAGATTGAGACGCTCGTTCGGGCCGACGTCGCCTTCGAGATTGTGCCAGGGATTACTGCCGCGTTGGCGGCGGGCAGCTACGCTGGGATTCCGATCACGCATCGCGATCATGCGTCCGCCGTCGCTTTGGTAACTGGGCACGAGAATCCCGACAAGCAAGACTCGGCGATTGACTACCGAGCGTTGGCTGCATTTCCCGGCACGCTGGTCTTTTACATGGGGATCACAACCGCGCGTTCATGGACCAAAGACTTGCTTGAAGCGGGAAAACCTTCGGACACGCCGGTCGCAATCATTCGCCGCTGTAGTTCGTCCGATCAACAACGTGTTGGCTGTACGCTTGGCGAAGTCGTCGAAACGCTGGAGACCCAGAGTATTCGACCGCCAGCGATCATCGTCGTCGGAGAGGTGTCAGCCCTCGCAGATACTTTTTCTTGGTTTGAGAAGCGACCGCTGTTCGGACAACGAATTCTCGTGACACGACCGCAAGGGCAAGCAAACAAGCTCTGCACAATTCTCGAAGAACTTGGGGCGGAAGCCGTTGTTCAACCAGCCATCGAGATCTCTGAACCTTTGGATTGGCAACTCGTCGACAAAGCCATCGGCACACTGCGCGAATTCGATTGGCTCGTCTTTTCAAGCAGTAACGGCGTGAGGTATTTCATCGAACGACTGCTGGCAACCGGTTCAGACGTGCGAGCTTTAGGCTCTATCAAGTTGGCTGCGATCGGACCTGGCACCGCCGACGAGTTGGTTCGATATCATTTGAATGTCGATCTTCAGCCGTCCGAGTTCAGAGCCGAGTCGCTTGCCGCTGAGTTAGCTCCACTGGCAGAGGGCAAACGGTTCTTGCTTGCCAGAGCCAGTCGTGGCCGCGAAGTACTCGCGGACGAGATCACGGCTGCCGGCGGAGAGGTCACGCAAACGGTTGTCTACGAGAGTATCGATGTCGAATCTCCGAATGATGAGATCGCCGGCGATCTTGCCGCAGGGAGATTTCACTGGGTCACAGTGACAAGTTCAGCGATCGCTCGTTCGCTCGCCACGATGTTCGGAAACAATCTGAAGAACGCCTGTCTTGCGAGCATCAGCCCCATTACGTCTGCAACTCTGAGAGAATGCGGCTTCGAACCGGCAGTGGAAGCCAAAGAATTCACGATGGCTGGCCTCGCTCGCGCGATCGAGCAGGCAGCGAACGGAACCGAGACTTGGACTTAGGTGCCTTGCGCGGTCAACCGGCGCACGAACCGACAACCGATTAGGTAGTTGTTGCTCAACTCGTTCTCGCTAGGACTATTGTGGACAATTTTTGCCACAAAAAACTTAAATGGCACCGCACCGAGGGCGATGATGACGTGTTCCGTATCCGGTTGCCGATAGGAAAGGAACGAAAATCCCTTCGGCGAGAGATCCCGGCATTGGACCTGGCGGAAGTCTTCTTGCAGCGGGAGGCAGTTGGCGTCGTACGGTGCGAGAAGCTGAATACAGTCATAATCTCGTCGCTCGCCGGCCCGTCTCTCATCATTGTTCATCGCGTTCTGCTCAGCCAGCAGTTCGCTAATCGTGTCGAATAGATCCGCTTCTATCAGGGCAGTCATGGTGTCGAGTCCTTTGGCGTCGCGCACGACGTGGATTGCTCAAGTGGGGCATCTGTCTCCTTGAAAGATAGGTTACGCCTGCGGCTTGCCTCACCGCATGTCGCACATCTGCTCGTCAGATGATTCTTCGCTGGTACGTGCTTTGCCGATTGTGCCGGATGTCACGACCTCTGCTGCCATACCAAATCGCAGGCCATTCCGCCCGAGCGAGGTGGCGTTGCAGCCAGGCGCAGACTGGCTATATTGGTGGTTTGCCTTGCAGGTAGTCAGTGCAAGGGGATCGTTCTTGAAGCGAGACTGAGGAAGTTCCGATGGCACGCGTCTGCGAAGTTTGCAATAAAAGCACCCAAATGGGGAATGCGGTCGAAATCCGCGGTAAGCGGAAGTATCTCGGCGGTGTTGGTACAAAGCTGACTGGAATCTCTCGTCGGAAGTTCAAGCCGAATTTGCAGCGAGTCAAAGTCACGACTCCCAACGGCACGAACAAAACGATGCGTGTTTGTGTCGCTTGCATCCGAAGTGGTGCCATAAAAAAGGCCGTTCGTGCAAAGCCGTTTGCCGTTCCAGGCCACGGCAAGGCAAAGGCTAAGTGATCATGGGTCTAACCCGTGATGAAGTCGCCAAGGTCTCTCTGCTTGCTCGTTTGCGATTCAGCGACGAGGAACTTGACACGCTGACGACGCAGATGGGCCAAGTTGTCGAGTACATTCGCCAGCTCGAAGAAGTTGACACCGAATCGGTTCAACCGATGGCACACGTCGCTGATATTCACAACGTACTCGTTGACGATGTCCCGCGACCGAGCCTCGATCGCGAAGACGCATTGGCGAATGCGCCGAAACGGGACGATGAATGCTACCGAGTGCCAGCAGTCCTTGGTGACTGATACACTGAACTCGTATCCACGACGGTCGCCTTGCCTCAACTCCTTCAATTCTCCACATCATGTCTGTTCTCGAATTCACTGCGACTGAGTTACTTGCGGAACTAACGGTTGGCAACGTCTCGGCAACGGAGCTAACGCGGGTTTATCTCGCTCAGATCGAACAGAACGATGAAGCGATTGGAGCGTTTCTGAATGTCGATGCCGAGCGTGCATTGACACAAGCCAAGGCCATCGACCAACGGCGACAAGCTGGTGAGCAACTTGGATTGTTGGCAGGCTTGCCGGTCGCCGTAAAAGACGTCCTTTGCACCAAGGGGTGGACGACGACGTGCGGATCGCGAATGTTGGAACAGTTTGTTCCTCCCTATGACGCAACCGTCATCAACAAGCTCAAGGCAGCCGACGCCGTGTTGATTGGCAAGACGAACATGGACGAGTTTGCAATGGGCGGCTCGACCGAAAACTCGGCGTTTAAGAAAACTCATAATCCCTGGGGCCTCGATAGAACTCCTGGTGGCTCTAGCGGTGGTGCCGCAGCGTGCGTTGCCGCTTCCATGGCACCGTTGTCCGTGGGCACAGATACCGGTGGCTCGATCCGTCAACCGGCTGCTTTCTGCGGTGTAACCGGGATGAAGCCGACGTACGGCCGGGTCAGCCGATATGGCCTCGTCGCATTCGCTAGCAGCTTCGATCAAGCTGGCCCGCTGGCCATGGCGGCCGAAGACGTCGCCTTGCTGCTCGAAGCGATCGCCGGTCACGACCCTGTCGATTCGACATCCGCCAACGTCCCAACTCCGTCCTACACGGCCTCCGTTCGAGAGCCAATCAAAGGTTTGCGGCTTGGTGTTGCTCGGGAACACTTTGGGGATGGACTGGACGGTGGCGTCGATTCAGCAGTGCGTGAAGCAATCAAGGTCTTCGAGTCTCAGGGAGCGATCGTTCGCGAAGTCTCGCTGCCACACAGCAAGTACGCAATCGCGACGTACTACATCATCGCACCATGTGAAGCGTCCAGTAATCTCGCGCGTTACGACGGGGTCCATTACGGATATCGAACGGACGAGAAGGAGATGCTTGCCGAATTGGCTGAAGAACGCAAAACGCTCGAAGAAGCAGGGGACCGCGCGAAGCTTGAAGCGATGGATACGTCTCTGGTCCGCATGTATCGCAAGACGCGTTCAGAAGCCTTCGGCCCAGAAGTCAAACGCCGCGTGATGCTGGGCAGTTATGCTTTGAGCGCTGGTTACTACGACGCTTATTATTTGAAAGCGTTGAAGGTGCGGCGTCTGATTCGCGAGGACTACGACGCGGCCTTCAAAGACGTTGACCTGATCATTGGGCCAACGACTGCGACGCCCGCATTCAAGCTCGGCGAGATGAATGAAGATCCGCTGTCGATGTATCTCCAAGATTTGTATACCGTCAGCGCGAACCTCGCGGGAATCGCTGCGATCTCACTTCCCTGTGGAATCACCGGAGAAGGCTTGCCGGTTGGATTGCAGTTGCAAGCCGCACCGTTCGAGGAAGAAAAGCTACTCCGCGCGGCTCACATGTTCCAGCAAGCAACGGATTGGCACACGAAAAGGCCTCGATAACTTAGAAACGATGTAGCTGAACTCGTAAGAGTTCAGAGGAACAACCTACAACTGCTGATTTTTTCCAAATCCAGCTACGAGCCATGAGCGACAAACCGTACGAAATCATCATTGGACTGGAAGTCCATGTACAGCTTCAGACACAATCGAAGCTGTTCTGTCGCTGTAGTACCATGTTCGGTCAAGCTCCTAATACTCAGACATGTCCGGTTTGCATTGGAATGCCCGGTGCATTACCGGTGATGAATCGTCGAGCTTTCGAGTTAGGACTGAAGACAGCGGTCGCGCTGAACTTGGACATTCCGAAGTTTACTAAATGGGATCGTAAGAATTACTTCTATCCGGACTTGCCCAAGGGCTATCAGATCAGCCAATTCGATTTGCCGATGTCCCAGAACGGTTGGCTGGACATTAGCGATCCGAAGGGCGGCTTCGAGCCAAAACGCGTTCGAATCACGCGTGCTCATCTCGAAGATGACGCCGGAAAGAGTATGCACGACGAAGCAGCGGGCAAGAGCGACAGTCGCATCGATCTGAATCGAACCGGCACGCCGCTATTGGAAATCGTCAGCGAGCCCGATCTCCGCTCGCCTCAAGAGGCGAAGGCCTATCTCACCGAACTGCGATTGCTGCTCACTTATCTCGGCGTCTCGGACTGCAACATGCAAGAAGGAAGCTTGCGAGTCGATGGCAACCTTAACTTGCACATCAATACGCCAGAGGGCCAAGTCGCAACGCCGATCGCCGAAGTGAAGAATATGAACAGCTTCCGCGCCGTCGAACGAGCAATGGCGTACGAGGCCGAACGGCAGTACGAAGTCTGGTGTGAGAACAAAATCAAGCTTGGTGACAGCCCAGGCGGCCACAAAACGACTCGCGGCTGGGATGACGGTCGCCAAGTGACAGTGAAGCAACGTGAAAAAGAGGAATCGAGCGACTATCGCTACTTTCCCGACCCGGACTTGTTGCCCGTGATCGTCAAGCCAGATGAAGTCGAACAAGTTCGAGCAGAGCTCGGCGAGCTTCCGGCGGCCATGCGAACACGACTCGAGACGACTCATGGGATCGACCCTTATGACTCCGACGTCATCGTGAATCAAGGACGCGAGTTGGTGGCTTACTACGAAGAGCTTGCGACGTCGACCAGAGATGGGCGACGAGCCAGTAACTGGGTGCAACAGGACGTGCTTCGAACATTAAACGAACAGGAAACATCAATCAGTGAGTTCTCGATTTCAGCTACGGCGCTGGCCGAGTTGTTGAAGTCGATTCAAGCGGGCGACGTCGACAATACACGCGCCAAAGATGTGTTTGACGAAATGGTTCGCTCAGGTATGTCCGCCGGCGACGCGATGGCGGCGCTTGGCATCGAGAAAGTCGATGAATCCGAAGCGGAAGGCCTGTGTCGCGAATTGCTCGAAGCCAATCCGAAGGTCGTCGAAGACTTGAAGGCAGGCAAGACGAAGGCAGTCGGATCGCTGATTGGACAAGCGAAGAAGCGGAACCCCAACGTGAACCCTGGTCAATTCAAAGACATGTGCCTCAAGATCGTCGAAGGCATGTGAACGACGGGCTCGCACCACGGCCCCCACGATGGCAAATTCGATCATAACGTTGACCACAGATTTCGGCTCGCGCGACACGTATGTCGCACAAATGAAGGGCATCATCCTGTCGATCAATCCTGCTACCATGATCTTCGACGTCACGCACGAAGTTCCTCCGCAGGATGTCTTGCGAGGCTCCATGGCACTTGGCGAAATGTGGCGGGCGTTTCCGGTTGGAACGATTCACGTCGCCGTCGTCGATCCTGGCGTTGGAACTGATCGCAGTATGATTGCAGCCCGGTGCGATGATCGGCTGTTCGTCTTGCCGAACAATGGCTTGCTTAGCCATAGCATCAAAGCGAGTTCAAGCCACGAGTTCATCGAATTACAAAACAAAAATTATTGGCGGGCGGAGGTCAGCAATACATTTCACGGTCGCGACATCATGGCTCCTGTCGCGGCTCACTTAAGTCTTGGTGTCGGACTTGACGAGTTGGGACCTCCCGCGACAGATGTCGTGTTGCTTGACTTGCCGGCACCAAGCATCGAAGGCCGACGCTTGATTGGCCAAATTGTCGGCATCGATGGCTTCGGAAACTTGCTTACGAATATCGATCTAGCCCATATCGATCAGATTCCCGAAGCGGGCTTCATCATCTCTTGTAACAAACGGCAGATCGCCGGAGTTCGCGAAGCGTATGCCCAACATCCACCCGGAACTCTGATCGCCTTGATTGGTTCGCAGGGATGTTTGGAACTGGCAACGGTGAACGGCAACGCGGCCATACAACTTGGCGCGAGGATAGGCGACACCGTTAGCACTGCTTGGTGATGATTCGTACATTCATTCGCCCGCACGTGATCGAGAACGACTTAGAGCCTCTAGAACGACCAATCCGCGCAAAAAAAATCGCATTGTCGCGAAACGGTGTCGTGCTAAGCGATGAACTGTCAATATGTTGCAGCGAAACGCTTGCATCGGACCACACAACGACGAATCTCTATCGGGACGGCTAGCGGCAGACTCCGCCTTACCGGCATAAGCCGTCTGGTCGAGAGAAAATAGTGAAAAAGCCCTTAGATCGAATCTAAGATGTCCCCTGATTCGTCGAATAAGGCGAACAGCAAGGCAACGAAGTCGGGAATCGTCCCAATCGCGTCGCGTTTGGGGCAATTCTCCGGCGACTCCTGTGTATTCGCGCGGCGACTGACTCGAAAAGCGGCCATTGGCTTCTTCTCTCATCAGTTGGTGGCGCATGTCGTTGAACCTTGCCGGATTGCTCACCAGTGCTTCCCACCGCCGACGCTCTCGACCGCGCCCATCAACTTTACGAATCGGGCGATCACATTGCTGCAAACGAGATTTGCTGCACTGTGCTCGATACCGCCCCCAAAACCGCGGCGGCTCTTCGTTTAAGAGCCTTGATAGCGTTGCACAGCGATGATGCCTTATCCGCTGTTAGCGTTCTACAGAAAGCCATCGAGATCGAGCCGGAAATTGCTGAGTTTCATGATCTGTTGGGGACCGCGTATCGAAAACTCGGCGAGTTCGCAGACGCAACAGCGTGCTATCGGCACGCAATCCAGCTCGAACCGAATCGCGAACAAACACTCAACAATCTCGGAGCGTGTCTTTATGATCAAGGCCAAATCGCCGAGGCCATTTCCTGTCACGAGCGCGCGATCGCGATTAACCCACAACTGGCAGCCGCCTATTACAACCTTGGAAACGCCTGGCAGACACGACGGCAGTTGGATAAAGCCGTCGCCTGCTATGAGACCGCGTTGCGAATTGATCCAAACTACGGTCGCGCTTACGCAAATCTAGGAGCGGTTCGATTCGTCCGAGGGCAACTCGAACAGGCTCGTCGTGACTATGCGATCGCGTTGAAACTGTTACCCGACTCGGCGGAGATCCGCAACAACCTTGGCGCGGTTGCACACGAGCAAGGTGACGCAAACGCCGCGATTATGCTCTTTCGAACAGCAATCGATCTCCATCCCGATTACACCGACGCCCTTGCCAATCTTGCCGATGCGCTGGTCGATCAAGAAGCCTATACCGAAGCCATCGAGCGATACGAGTCTCTCCGCGAGCTGCTGCCGGAAGAGCCTGAGGTTCACAACAATCTTGGCGTAGCGTTGCAACATAGCGGCAGGCTTGAGGAATCGATTGCCTGTTACGAACAAGCACTTTCGTTGAACTCGGATTACGCTGCCGCGCACTGCAACCTTGGGACTGCCCGTCGCGATGTTCAGGAGTTCACGCCAGCAGAAGCGGCGTTTCGGCAGGCCATCGACTTGGACGGGGATTTGGTGGAGGCACACGTGGGGCTAGCCAACGTCTTGGAAGACACGCATCGTTTCGAAGCCGCTATGGCAAGCTATGACGAAGCGATTCGACTGAATCCCGATAATTCCGAAGCTCGTTTTGCGCGAGGGCTTGCCCTGTTACGTCGCGGTGAGTTCGAGAAAGGTTGGCGCGAATACGAGTGGCGTTGGCGGACAAAGTTACTCCAAGACCGCGATTTGCAAGTTCCACGCTGGATGGGTGAGCCGTTGCAAGGCCGAACTATTCTGATCCACGCTGAACAGGGACTTGGCGACACGATTCAGTTTGTGCGTTACCTCCCGCTGGTCAAGGCCGCTGGCGCTCGTGTGCTGTTCGCAGCTGACTCTCGACTGCAGCGACTCCTCGAACACATCGACAGCATAGACGTCTTCGTACCTCTCGGTAACGAGATGCCGGCGTTCGATTTGCACGCCCCGTTGCTCAGCCTGCCACACGTTTTCACAACAACGCTCGACGAGATTCCTGCGAATGGGCCGTACCTCACCGCCGACGCTGAACTTGTCGCCGATTGGCAAACGCGTCTGGCCAAGCACAAGAGCTTCACGGTCGGAGTAAGCTGGCGGGGAAATCCCGAACACCGTCGCGACGATGCACGTTCGATACCGATCGAACATTTCCAAGAATTGTCCGAAGTTGCTGGTATCACTTTGATCAGCCTACAGTATCAAAGCGGCCTATCGCCGGATGAAGAATCCACGGACGATCGGATTGTCAACTTCTCAGAGTTGCTCGATCGAGATGCTGGTCCGTTCATGGACACAGCCGCAATCATCAAGAATCTCGACCTCGTAGTCAGCTGCGATACGGCGGTCGCCCATTTGGCGGGCGCTCTTGGTGTCCCTGTCTGGCTGGCGCTTGATCACGCAGCGGACTGGCGATGGATGCATCGAAGAGGAGATTCGCCCTGGTATTCGACGATGCGTCTGTTTCGCCAATCAACGGCTGGCGACTGGAATGGCGTCTTCGCAAAGCTACGAGCAGCTTTGCTGGAACAAGCCGAAGCAGAGAATAGAATCGATCGCCAAGTTGCCGACTAAACGACAACTAGCTTCGTTCAGCTGCGGCTTAAGTCCGAGGGACGGTTTTTGTCGCGTGACGCGTCGGGTGCTGCAACTGGCGCCCATTTGGCGACGAGATCCTCGAGTTCCTCTGCCATCCAGAAACTGAACTCGAAGAACGATTCCATGTCGATATGAACGCGTCCCAACCCAGCGTGATCAACTAAGACGAGTTTTCGGCCAGCAGACTTGCCCTGAGGCATCGTACGATCTCCATTCCAATGCACCCGCAACGCAGTCTCGACGGACGTGCGACGTTCCTTGCGGTTGACATGGCGGCGATCCCTCTTGCCGCTGTGATCCCGACGGCCACGATTGACCGCCCTTCGAGATCTTAGACGCGGTGTGGCTGCGTTTTGTTCGCAGAATCTTGCTGGATTTTATGAAGTCATTCTAGCCAGCCCACAATTGGTCTAGGCAGCGTGACGCCATCGGCTGTCCCGTGCGTGCTCGCGAAGCCGGTCTTGAACTCGCCCGATTACCGCTTCAACGGTCAAAAAGTACAACTGCGGACGCAACTGCTCGAGAACGTCATGCTCGGTTGACGCAGACGCCAAGCGAGGCTGGACGACAGCGACGCCGCGGGCGCGTATGTATCCGCGTGCTTCGGCTGTGGAGAGCGTTGAGACTTGATGCTGAACGCGTTGCCAGACTGCTTCGAGGCATTGATCAGCAACCTCGCCGGCGATCTCTGGCAGGCTTGTGTGCGAAGTCCATCGTTGTTTGATTTCCTGAAACATTCTCATCCAGGCTTCCTTTCCGACCACGACTGATAGATGTTTAGGCGAGTTACTGACGGATGCTCCAACGAACCGACGACGAACTTTAATGGGTCGAAGGATAATCAGGTCCAACCGGACAAATCTCGCTGTCTCGAAAACACGTCTCGCTGCTACTACGCATCGAATCGGTTCAGGTCGTTTCTTCATTCCGACACGATCACGTCGGCATGTCATGACTGGGCAAAGTGTGCGTCGTTTGGCTCGTAGAAGACCCGCACGAGCATGTCTCCTGATCGTGCCAATCACCCGCAATCACCACAATTCTGGCGAACCCATCACCTTACCTATTCCTCTTGACCCTACTGAGTTGATTCCTTAACTTGACCACTTCTGGCGCCGTGCCCAAGTGGTTTAAGGGGGCGGATTGCAAATCCGTTATTCGCCGGTTCGAATCCGGCCGGCGCCTCTTGGCATAAACCGTGATCGAATTGCCTTTTGGAACTGTGCCTCCGTTCGCCAGCGCGACGCTTCCCAGAAACCGGGTGCCTTGTTTCTAGGAGTCATACGCTCTGTCGAAGCACCCTTCTTCTGCCGCCCCAAAGTATCGAAAGCATAAAGCCGCCGGGTAGGCTTTCGACTCTTTCGCAGTAAACAAGTTACTCTTTCTTCTTCGTTTCTTGTTTCTTCAGTTGCTGCATGGCGTTCTTCGATTTCTTTGTTTTCTGTAATTGAAACGACTCCTCAATCGGCAGCCTAGGGAAGCGGTTGTTGTGGCGGTCTCCGTCAGCCATCTCATCCTGCGGGTCAACCGCAATGCTGGCGATTTCTTTCTGCGTGAAGATTAACTTCGAGATGTTCTCGCCGTTCAGCCGCCAGATCGCAGCGGGCATTCGAATCGTGCGTTTCGTATCGTCCGTGTACTTAATCTCGAGCACGAGTGGCATCACAACTCCGCCTACATTCTTAAGGTCGACGACATAAAAGTTGCCCTTCGTTTGCAACAACTCGCGCTCTTTTGGTGTCAGGCCCTCAACTAAGCTGCGGTAGCTGTCTAGCTCGGTCGGTAGCACCGCCAGGTCATCGAAGTCGGTATAAAAGTCGTTCAGTTCCTGCGACTGATCGACACGCTTCAGGATAGCTTGATTGCGTTGTTCGGTCAGCGAAGGCGTCGCCAGTTCACGTTTTTCACGTTCGTGTTGCTTTTCCACTTCGGGATTGCGAGTGTCGAGTCGGAAGCGGCGGACTCGTTCGATCGAGACGTCAACGTGATCCGTCGAATAGAACCAGCCACGCCAGAACCAATCAAGATCATGCCCTGACGATTCCTCGATGGTGCGGAAGAAGTCGAACGGAGTTGGTCGTTTGAACTTCCAGCGATTAGCGTATTCCTTAAACGCGAAATCAAATTGCTTTCGCCCCAGAACCGACTCGCGCAAGATCGTCAGCGCGAGCGTTGGCTTTCCATAAGCGTTGTGCCCGCCTGAGATCAGATTGTCGGCCGCGGACATAATGGGCCGAATGTCGGTTCGTTGCAGGTAGGCTTGCATTAGCTTCTTGCTGTCCGCTCGGATCGGGCGGCTCGGATACGAATCTTCCCACTCTTGCTCGGCGAGGAACTGAACGAAAGAATTCAGCCCTTCATCCATCCAACGCCAACGGCGCTCGTCGGAATTCACAATCATCGGGAACCAACTGTGGCCGACTTCGTGAATCACAACGCTGATCAATGCGTGCTTGGTCCGCTCGGTGTACGTCCCGTCTTCTTCCGGCCGCGGATCTTGAAACGTGATCATCGGGTATTCCATCCCGGGAATTGGCCCGTTCACCGAAATGATCACGGGGTAGGGGTAGTCGAACGTGAAACGCGAATAAGCGCGGATCGTGTGAGCCACGGCCGCGGTCGAGTACTGGCCCCACAACGGCTGGCCTTCCTTCGGCCAAAACGACATCGCCATCACCTGTTTGCCTCCCAGTTCGACGCCTTGCGCGTCCCATAAGAATTTTCGTGACGAGGCGAACGCGAAGTCCCTCACCTTCGAGGCTGTGAACTTCCACGTCTTCTTTCCGGCTGGCTTCGATGATTCGTTCTTGGTCGCCTCTTCCTCGGTCACGATATAGACGGGAGTATCTGACTTCGTCGCTTTCGCGAGTCGCGCGCGTTGCTCTTTCGACAGAACCTCGTCCGCGTTCTGCAACTCGCCTGTCGACGCAACGATGTGATCGTTAGGTACGGTGATGCAGACGTTAAAGTCACCGAATTCAAGTGCGAACTCTGCACCAAGCGTTTGCCGGTTCTGCCAGCCGCGATAGTCGGTGTACGCGCACAGACGCGGGTACCATTGGGCGATGTTGTAAACGTAGTTGCCGTCCCTCTCAAAGAACTCGAACCCCCCGCGGACTCGCATCGCTTTTCCGTCTGGGATCTTGAACCTCCAATCGATTGAGAACGTTGTCTTCTTTCCCGCCTTGAGCGGCTTCGGCAGATGTAAACGCATCATGGTGCGTACAACACCGTACTCCAACTCACCCCCCTTCTGGTCGCGCACGTTCGTAACCTTGAATCCGCCGTCAAACTGCTCGCGATAGAGAATCGTTCGCAGCCCATTGTACGAAAGACGCTTCAGATCGGGCGCTGTCGTTGACAACCAGTCATCCGAATCGAGTCCGTAACGGTTTTGATCCAACTGAATCCACAAAATGGTCAGTTCGTCGGGAGAGTTGTTGTGATACGTGATTGTCTCGGAACCGGTCAAGATTTGTCGCTCGTCATCGATCTCAACCCGGATATCGTAATCGACCTTCTGTTGCCAGTAATCCTTGCCGGGAGCTCCCGATGGCCGGCGAATGTCGTTCGGCGTTGGCCAAACATCGTCGAGTTGACGAAAGTGGTCCTCTCGCGGTTCAGCCGCGACGGCAGCAACCGTGCAAGTGACAACGAGGCAGGCAATGGTAGTTCGCAGGATGCAGATCATGGTGAAACGGCTCATATGCGTGGTGACGAACGAAAAATGCTCCTACCCCGAGTTTCATTGAAAGGTCGAGCGATCACAACTCCTAGGTTGCATCAAAGGGCCGACATCGCAAGTCGAAAAGACCACGGAGAATCGCCGAAACGATCGAACTTAGAACTTTTGGCGAGTTCGACGAAGGCTGAGAAGAAACTCCGTCAGATCCGCCAAAAGCACCTTTGTTACACACCCCGCCGTAAAGGGCGTTTGCACTCCACGATCACCAACCCCGCGAAACCTAGAGGATCGAAGTCGACGAAGACGTCGTCAGACATTACGCTGAACAATGGTATTCGTCACGCTCCGGCGAAACAAAACCTCATTGCAGGATGCGATGCTTTCATTACGTTTACAACAGCGAGGGCAGCAAACACGCCGCGAGGTACTGCGCGCTGGCGGACTGAGCTTATTGGGCCTGACGGCTTCGCACTTGGAGTTGCTGCGGGCTGCGGCGTCGGATCCCTCTGCCAAGCATCGGCACAACTCGTGCGTCTTCCTGTTTTTGTTTGGCGGGCCGAGCCAAATTGACTTGTGGGACATGAAGCCCGCGGCGCCAGTTGAGATCCGCGGTGACTTCCAACCGGTCGCGACTCGTGTGCCTGGAATTCAGATTTGCGAACACTTGCCGCGGTTGGCCTCGCAGATGGACAAAGTATGTTTGTTGCGGTCGATGACACACAATATGAATGTGCACGGCCCAGCATGTAGCGAGGTTTTCAGCGGCCGTGAGTATTTCGGCGCGCCAACGACTGACCAAGCCAGCGAGCAGGACTGGCCGTCGTTGAGCGCGATGACAATGCGTTATGGATCGTCGCGCGGAAGTTTGCCTCCGTCTGTTGTGTTGCCGTGGTATCTGCAGTTCACTGGTCAATCGCGGAGGATTGCCGGGCAAAGCGGCGCGCGAATGGGTGAACGACATAACGCGATGCTGATTCAGGGTGACTCCGAGAATCTCGACTTTCATACCGAGGGCTTCCACCTCCAGGAAACCGTTCCCATCGAACGGCTTCGTCGTCGTCGCGACTTGCTCACCCATCTTCAGACGACGACCGGGCCGCGCGCACTTTCCGCCGAAGCCATCGACGACTATCGGCAGCATCACGATCGAGCCTACGAACTCCTGCAGAATCGCGCCGGCGAGTTGTTGGATCTGGAACGCGAGAAGGAAGGAGTGCGGCAGCGGTACGGCAAGACGATGGTCGGACAGAGCCTGCTGATGGCGAGGCGAATGGTCGAGGCTGGCGTCTCGTTGGTAACGGTGAATTGGGAAGACGAAACGAAGATCGACGGAGTGAACACGTGTTGGGACACACATCACAGCAATTTTTCCAAGTTGAAGGATTTGCTCTGTCCGATTTTCGATCAGGCGTATTCGGCCTTTATCGAAGACTTGCACGATCGGGGGCTGCTCGAGACGACTCTGGTCGTAGCGATTGGGGAGTTTGGTCGTACACCTCACATGGGTCAGTTTTCGCAGAGTTCCAACACGAAGAAGTCCGGACGCGATCACTGGCCGAGCGCTTTTACGGCGTTGCTGGCCGGTGGAGGCGTTCGCGGCGGACAGGTTTACGGAGCCACGAATCAACACGCGGCGTTCGTGAAGGACAAACCGGTCACGCCCGCCGACCTAACGGCGACGATTCTGCATCACCTAGGCATTGACCACACCGAAAAGTACATCGATGAAATGCAGGGCTTGCGGCATCGGCTCAGTGAAGGCAAGCCAGTGACGGATCTCGGATAGCTGGTTAGTTTTTCGCGTCAAATAACTCATCGTCGCGAAACCGTCGTTCCCTCGCGGTGTTGAATAACTACGTTGGAGCAAGGCACCAAAAAAGCAGGAGACTTCACGTGTTGCGGATCGGATTAACACTAGTCGTTGGAATTTCGACCGTTCTCGCCAGCAACGCGATTGCTCAACCAAGGGGAAATTCTCGTGGTGGTCCTGGGGCCAGCCGCGGAGCAGGCGGAAACCTGCCTAAGATTGGGACGACACTGCCAGACATCACGCTGTACGACGATAGCGGCGAAGAGATTTCGACGACCAGTCTCCGCGGGCAGTATTCCGTGTTGGTATTCGGCTGTTTGACCTGACCGCCCTTCCTGCGAAATGTCCCCAGTTTGGAGACAGTCCAACGAGATTTCTCAGCAAAGGGTGTCCAATTCTATTACATCTACAAAGCCCTCGCTCATCCGGAAACGAACGGGTACATCCCTCCGTTCACGCTTCAGGAGCGGTTGATGCATGTTGCGGAAGCGAAACAGAAGATTGGCTCGCGATTCACTTGGCTTTGCGACACGATGACCAACGACGCGAAGCACGCTTTGGGCGATGCGCCGAATTCCGAGTTCGTCATTGGCCCTGACGGCAAAGTGATTCAAGCCCGTCGTTGGAGTCGCCCCGACGAGTTGCGGGCCGATCTCGAGGAGCTTGTCGGAGAGGTCGAGAATCCAACCTCGATTGAGGACGTCGGGATGAAGCGGCTTGAAGCGCCGAAGACGGCGCCAAAAGGTATCGTCGCGCGGCTGCAACTGCCAGGAGGGATGACGCCGATCGAAGTGCGACCGTCAACGGGTTTGTCCTTGTCTCCGTTGGCAGTGGCTGGCGATCTCCCTCGCGCAGAGCCGCTGTACGTGAAGCTGCGTGCAGAAGTTGATTCGCAGTATTTCAAAGTGGGCGAAGGAAAACTCTACCTCGGTTTCTTCCTTGATCCGCTGTATGAAGTTCATTGGAACAATCAAGTCGCTCCTGTCGCTTACGAAATCAACGCGCCAACGGGAGTAGAAATTACGCCGCTCAAGGGTAATGGTCCCACGGTCGGAGAGAAGGCGGATGCCGATCCACGCGAGTTCCTCGTCGAGTTGTCCGGAGAATCGAAAGATCCGATCAAATTGACGGTCAAGTACTTTGCTTGCGATGATGCGGAGACATTCTGTAAGCCGGTCACGCAGCATTATCTGGTCACACTCCAACGCGATCGTGATGGCGGTTCACGGCGTGGCGGTGGCCGTTCTCCCAGCGGCTTCGCCGGACGACCCAGCGGCGAGTCGACAGCGCGTTCTAGTTCCACCGGTGAAGACGCCGTGAGGCGAAGCAGAAGTTTGAAGGCTGCCGTCAGAATTCTTCGTGAACACGACGCAAACGAGGACGGCAAGCTTAACAAGAGCGAGTGGACTCGCGTCAAGAACGCACCTGTCGACTCGGATGCCGATAAAGATGGCGTCGTTTCATTTCGTGAGTTGATTGATGCGATCGAGGCCCAGACAACTCAATCAGCGGATTCCGAAAACTCGTCCGCGTCGCCGGCTCGTGAACGTGGCGGACGATTCGCTGGACCACCTCGCGGTTTCGGTAGATCAGGTGGCGGCCGGCGGCCCAATCCGGCAGAGATGCTGGTACGAATGGACGCTAACGGCGACGGTAAGGTTTCCAAGTCGGAGGTTCCAGCGCAAATGCTGCAGCGATGGGATCGCATGGATACCAACGGCGATGGCGTCATCGACAAGAAGGAGTTGCAGGAACTCGCTGCACGCTTTCAGCGATTTTCCCGCGATGGTGCGCCGGGTAATCGCCCCGACGATCGTAGGTCATCGGGAGATCAGCGAGCAAAACGCCCGACCGCCGAATAGCCGAACGGTCGTTCACGTTGCTATAATCGCAGCATCGCGTGAGTTTTGGCGAGATCGCTCTGGGAGACAACTATGATTTTGCGTCTTGTTCCCGTGTTTGGTTGTCTTACGGCAATTCTGTTGAGCGGAGTAGCGGCGAAGTCTGATGACAGTTGGATCTTGCAACAACGAAAACGTGTTGCAGACGACCGGCAAGGGTTTCGTGTCGTCAGTCAAGAGGTCACCTGGGAACCAGAGCAGACGGCCATCATTGTGGTGGACATGTGGAACGACCACCATTGTAAGTCCGCTGCGGAACGAGTCGTCGAGATGGCCCCCAGCATGAATGAAGTGCTTGAAGCAGCTCGGCGCAAAGGAGTGCTGATCGTCCACGCTCCGAGTGGCTGCATGGAGACTTACCAAGGAACGGCGGCTCGCACGCGGGCGCAGTCCGCCCCTGAGGTCAAAACGGACGTCAAGTTCCAATGGAACTACTTCAACCCTGAACGAGAAGGGCAGCTAGCCGAAAAATTCGAGCGAGCGGGCTGTTCCTGCGATTTGGCGGAACCGTGTGGTCCCGACAAGCGCGTTTGGACCAGCCAAATCGTGGCCCTGAAAATCCACGACGAGGACGCGGTCAGCGACGATGGCCAGGAGATCTATAATCTGGTTGAACAGCGAAGCATCGACAACGTCATCGTGATGGGAGTGCATACAAACCGCTGCGTCCTAGGCCGCCCGTTCGGGATTCGTCAAATGGCGTACCTCGGAAAGAACGTTGTACTCTGTCGCGACCTTACCGATTCCTATCATCGTGACCCTGGAAAGCACTTCGCGGGTCTCGACGCCATCATTACTCATGTTGAAAAGTACTGGTGCCCTACGATCACCACCGCAAGTATCACTGGGCAGCAACCATTCATCTTTGCCGGGAACCAACGCAAAGAGTAATAACGATGGCACGGCGGACTACCCTGAGCCGACCGCGAAACGTCCTGAGAAACCGCTGCCCATCGATCGCTCATACATTGCCATGCGTTGCGCTACTTAGCCCGATGGTTCGGCTGGCTCCATTTAAGCCTGGCGATAAATGTGCTGCCGTCGGCGCCACGCTGATGCGACTTGCCATCGGTAATAAACTCGGAGTCGGTCACCCACGATTCATGCCGGTTGACTGTGGCGACTCCGAAGTTTCCCAACATCACTCCACGCTCCGGTATCAGTACTTTTTCCGTGGCTCGCAAAACCGTCATTTGCTCTACATCGACGCGGGCGACAAAAAGCGGAGCTCGGTTGCGAACGATATGGTCGTTATTGGCACCGCGTCTGGTGTACGAGAGGAAGAGGCCGTCACTGTGCGTGACCCAATGCTGTTGTGTGTTATAGCTTCCCAATTCGCTGCCATCATCGAACGTCCATGGCTTGATCGCTTCGAAATGCAATCCGTCATCACTGGAAGTGACGTAGCCACGAACGTCGTTTCTCAACGTGAGGTAATACTTCCCTTCAAATCGAGTTAGCGAAGGTTCAACCAGGCCACGGACTTCGTTCAGACGCAACTCATCGCCGTGCCTCATATACTTCATCGTCGTACCGTCGAAGGACGCGTGAACGACCGTTACCGAATAAGAACCTCCGTCTGGGCCCTGATAATAGAGCGGGAGTAGTATCGAGCCGTCGTCTTGAACAAGCCACTGAACGCAGCCGGGTGCAATATGATGAAACTGGCCGTCGTTTCCCATCGGCATGCCGAGCATCCTCCATGATGTCCACGCGTCGGTCTTCGGATCGTAGACGGAATAGGCGGCGTCATACGATCTCGACTTGTCCATTAACTGAACCCCCGCCTCGTTGTAACGAAGCTGAGTCCCGATGGCGAGAATGCGTTCGCTTCTTGCGTGCCAGCCAGGAGTCACATCGCAGACCCCAACCGTTTCAAGATCTTCTCCTTGTCGCCACTCGAGTTGCTTCGGCAGTACGGGTTTCGTCCAGGTTTGTCCGAGGTCTTTGGAGGTCATGTAGTACAGGCCAGAGTAGTGGTCGCTCGCCCCGAGGTGCTTTTGAAGCGTGAGTACGACAAGAGGATTACCGTCCGTTCCCAATTCAGGCACCGAGGCAACGCGAGGATGAAACCAGCAATAGTCGGGACTCAGTTCCTGGAGAGCGACATCGAGCTCGACTTGAAACTCGACCGGAGGCTCGGTCGCGCGAACGGCATCCGTCAGACTAGCAGCGATCAACCAGCCCATCAGCCCCATCCGAAGAACGATCGACATACCAGTGAGTGATCGAGAACTCTGCGAGTTTAGCGATAGAACCATTTGACTTCGTACTTTCCTGAAGATTCTGTCGGCTGCAGGGTATACGGATCATAGACAAGTCGCGAGACACGACCGTCGCTGCGAGCAACGAGCCAAGCGTAATCCCAATTGCCAGATGCGTATCGCAGCGGGACTGCTGGGCGAACTCGGAGTAGAGGATGTGAGGCGGCGATCATCAAACGCTCGCCAGTATACAAGTAACACGAACCAGCTTGGATGAACACCTCGTGCGGCAAAGCGTCTGTCTCCGGTTCGGCCAGATCGGCGCACAGTCCCTTGACGGAAATCTTCCATTCGACGCCCTGGGAGAAGGCTTGAGCTAGGAGATCGTGCGAGCCGGCAAGGACCTCACCGGAACTGGAATGGTACAACGCCAATTGCCAGTCGTCGCGCACGAAGTAGCGTAACGTATCGAAGTCGTAAATGAAGTTACTCGATGGAGCATTGGTCTGATCGTCCCATCGATTCTGTTCATGATACTTTGGCATATCGCTGTGATCGCTCGACCGAGAGGGACCTAGGTTATCTGCAGCCGGAACTCCGTCGAGAAACGGTCGAGCAATCGCCTGGCTACCATCCTCGTTGTAAAGAAACAGCGATAGCGAAGGCCGTGGCCCAAAACCGCTTGGCAACGCAACCGGCTGGCGTAACGTGGTGGCCCCAGCGCACCAACACTCGTCGACGAGATACGTCGCCCGCATGTCCATCGTTTCCTGGATAAGATCGTCGTTATTCGAACTGGTGTCGATATGCTCATTGTGTCGGAACTCGGAATAGACTCGTAAGTCCGCACCGCGAGCAATGGCCCGCCGTAATGCCTGCACGTCGCCAGCAACGACCTTTCTCGATGCGTCTAAGGTGAGCGTGTTGCGCCAGTGGATTGTTTGACGAGAACTCATGGTCGAGGGGCTCCTGTGGCATGTTTGCTGTCTCGAACTTGTAAGTCGCCATCGCCTGCCTATCCTATCATAATGTGATACTCCCACTTCGGGCTTGGCTGCCGCAGAACGAGAAGATAAGACGCGGATGCCATTTGCAGTCAACTTCCCTGAGGCCGTCCAATGCAATATGTTGGATGAGTTCTTGCTACTTACAAAAACAACGGAACACACCTTTTTCCTTTTGGGCGGTTAAGAGTTTCAATGTCGCCAGTTGCCATAAAGCGGGAGCAGTTGTTGGAACTTATTCGCTCGTTCGGGAGTGCCGCCGTCGCGTTTTCGGCGGGGGTGGACAGCACCGTCGTTGCGAACGCCGCGCAGTTGGCCCTAGGCGAAAACGCGGTCGCCGTGACGGGGACGAGTGCGAGTTTAGCCTCAGGAGAATTGGAGGAGGCCGAATCATTGGCAGCACAAATCGGCATCCGGCATATCATTATTTCGACGGACGAGTTTGCCGAACCAAGGTACACTCAGAATGCTCCAGACCGGTGTTATCATTGCAAGACGGAACTCTATGGACAGTTGGACGGGCTGACGGAACGGCTAGGCGTCAATGTCGTACTCAACGGCGCGAACGTCGATGATGCGAGTGACTATCGCCCCGGAATGAAGGCTGCTACCGAACATGATGTCCGCAGCCCGCTTGCCGAATGCGGCTTTACGAAAAACGACGTCCGAGCGCTAGCGGAGCATTGGAGGCTGCCGGTGTGGGACAAGCCGGCAACACCGTGCCTTTCGAGCCGAGTTGCGTACGAGGAAGAAGTGACGCCGGAGCGCCTTCGAATGATCGATCGATCAGAACGACTGTTGCGCGAGCAAGGATTTCGCAACGTACGTGTGCGGTATCATCGAGGTGACTTAGCAAGAATCGAAGTGCCTGCCGACGAAATCGCCAAGCTTATTCCAGACGAAATTCGCTCTCAGCTTGCCGAACAATTGCGGCAATTCGGTTTCAAGTTCGTTACAATCGACATAGAAGGATTTCGTTCCGGGAGTTTGAACTCGTTAGTGCAACTGACGTCCACTGCTTCCCCGGCGAAGTTACCGTAGCCCGCCAATATCTTCCCACCGCTTAACCAGGATGTCGCTCATGCATTGTCGCACGCTCCGCTTCATCGTCTCCGTTATGGTCCTTTCACTAGGAAGTTTCTGTTCGTTGCGCGGCGAGACGAATTGGCCCGGTTGGAGAGGGCCGTTCGGAACGGGAGCAAGCCAAGCGATTGATTTGCCCGTGAAGTGGAACGACTCCAATGTTCGTTGGATGGTCCAACTGCCAGGGCAAGGTCAATCGTCACCCGTGGTTTGGGAAGACAAAATCTTTCTTACTGCCGCCGACGATGCCGGGGGCACCCGCATCGTCATGGGACTCGATCGGGCGACTGGCGAATTGCTGTGGCAGGACAATGCTTGGACCGGCGAGCCCGAGCGAACACATCCTATGAACATGTTCGCGTCAGCAACTTGTGCAACTGACGGTGAAGTCCTCATCGCGTTCTTTGGACGCGGCGGGATTCATGCTTATGACTTGGCCGGCAAGAAGCTTTGGTCTCGTGATCTGGGCTTGTTCAAAGGGCCTTGGGGAACGGCTGCATCACCGATCATCTTCGGCGATCTGGTGATTCAAAACTGTGATGCGGAAGGCAAGTCTTCGATTATCGGTCTCGACAAGCGAACCGGCAAAACGACTTGGGAGACGCCTCGCGATCGTTTGAGAGGCTGGTCGACGCCACTGTTGGTGGACGGCCCGGAACGAACGGAGGTCGTTGTGAACGGTGAGCAGGGCGTTACTGCGTACGATCCGGCAACCGGCGAACAACTGTGGTTCTGTAAAGGAGATCGTGGCCGCGGAACGCCAACGGTTACTCGTCACGAAGATATTTTGATCGCCGTGAGTGGACGCCCAGGAGATATGTTCGCGATGCGAACAGGAGGCAGCGGGATCGTGAACGCCACGCACGAAGTTTGGCGGACGTCACGCAAAGCGGGGCGCGACCTCCCCTCCCCTATTGTCGTCGGCGACTATCTTGTTGTGGTCAGCTTGCGACCCGGTTTGGCAACTTGTTACGACGCGGCGACTGGAACGGAATTAGACAAGACTCGACTCGACGGTAACTTTTCCGCATCACCGATCTCTGCGAACGGGCTCATCTACATTCCTAACGAAGCGGGCGATGCATTTGTGTTGAAACCTGGAAAGAAACTCGAAGTGACCGCGGTGAATCAAATGGCGGTTGGAGACGATGAGATCTTTCGTTCATCGATCACGCCCAGTGGCAATGAGCTATTGATCCGCTCTGACCGCGTGCTGTACTGCATACGTTAGTCGATCGAGTTAAACGAACGCGTGAGCTTACTCCAACGACACATCGTGATATTCGAGTGCCCATTCGCGCATGAAGCGGACTTGCGATGGGACGATCCGGTAGACGATTAGCTGGGGGTTATCGAGCGATCCCAAATACTGTCGCATTAGGGGATTCGCGTCCCAGAGTTCTTGGAGCACGCTGCGATCGATGACGGTTTCAGCGATGCCCGTGATCCGCACTTGATCGTGTCCTTCGTCGAGATAGCAGAGTTCGACTTTTGGGTTTGCTTCGATCTCGGCTGTCTTGTGGTACGAGCGGAGGTTCGCGACATAGACCGTGAAGCCATCCGTTCGCACTGGGGACACGGGCCGGACGCGAGGTTGGTCACTGTCGATTGTGGCTAAGTAGGGAAATCGATCTCGCAGGACGACGCCCTTAGCGAGTTCAGTAACCTGGGCGGGATCGATGAGTTCGGGCACTGGTTTATTCATCGGGCAGTTCTCAGCGGGCAGGCTTCTCTTGCTTGAGTGGCTTCTTCATGAGACCCGCGTGGATTCGCGCCACGTCCCACATGTAGCTGTTGATGTCTGGATTTTCGGCCAACTTCTTGTCCGCAGCAAGCAAGATGTATTTCTCGGCGAGTGCCTCTTCGCCGGCGACTTCGTAATACAGCCCGAGATAAAGATGGGCGTAAAACAATCGACCGGCCAGTGTCTCGGCATCAGGAGTATCTCGTTTGCATGCGGCAAGGACTTCGTCAGGCTTCAGGTTTCCGCGATACAACTCATAAACTTGCATCATCGGAACGCGGCGGTCGTCTCGGATCGGAAGGATTGTCGAGCGGGCTTTCTTCACACCATCGTGGGGTACCATGCAAAGGTATCGCCAGACGGAGTTCTCGACATCGTTGTCGTGGTACGTCTGATACAGCTCGAACTGCTTCGCACCTTTTTCGAACTGCTTTGCGTAGTAGCAAGAGATGCCACGTTCCCACTGTCTTGAAGCCGTCGCAGGCTGTAGTTCGATGTAACGGTCGAAATCGGCGACACTTTGCTCGACAAGTCCGAGCCGAAACCGCTCGCGGCCGCGGAGGTAGTACGCAGCGGCGAATTTGGCGTCTGCCTGAATCGCTTCGGAGGCCAAACGCACAGCCGTCGCGCTGTCACTGCTCGCAGCGGCGACTTGTGCTTGTGCCAGAAGTTCTGCGGAGGGATTCGCATGCACCGGTGAATTGAGCAAGAGAATTCCTCCGACGAGTATTCCAAAGAAGGCGAGGATTCGTGTCACGATAGGAGCCTTTCCAATGTCTGCTTTCGCTGGCGGCATGTTTGACAACATGCAGTGCCTGTCGTCAAAAATGATACACGAATCCAAGATCCAGATGCGAATTGCGACAAGTAGCTGAGCGGAATTGGAGCTAGCAACACACCTCGGTCGGCGAACGCATCAGGTATTTCTTCGTAAAACATTGGTTTCACTTCGCTGAAAGGCCTCGGCACGGTGTTTGCTTGCCGAAAGAGCACAATATCACTGTAGCAGCCAGCGAACCATCGGCAGAGAAGCCGAGTCGTACTGCCCGAATCACTATCCGAACGATCTACGACACGTTCAGGGAGGAAACAAAAATGTTAGTACTCAGCAGAAAAGTTGGTCAAAAGCTGATCATTGATGACAATATCACGATCAGCATCAATCGCATCGCCGGCAACCGAGTTCAAATCGGAATCGAAGCTCCTGACGATGTTCACATCATGCGAGGTGAGTTGGATAAGATTCGCCGTCAGTTCGCGGATAGTGAGCAAGCGCCAGTAGAAGATCCAGTCACGGTGATCTCAGAGTTTGAAGCTGCGCCGGAAATCACTCCGCGTTCGGTTCACTAAACGCTCGACGTACCTTTTTGAATGTCTCCGTAACTCGCTCGATCGTTGCTGGAGATTCGAGCAGAACCGGGTGGTGAAGTAGTACGGTTCTTTCGGCTGCTCGTGCCGAATGCGTCAAATCTCCCGCACGGCGACACCGACGTGGTCCTCGCCTCGTAAAGCCTCGAAATCCGATGTCTATCGCGACGCCCTCCGCTTGCAACGCGGCGATAAACCTCGCTCGGTCTATCGGCCAGGCGTTTTCGTCGAATAGCCAAGCAAGTTTGAAGTAACTCGCGGCGCTATCCGGCGGCATCGTGTTGATCGCTGACAGCCCACTGGAATCGCGTAGACATTCGATTAGAGTCGCAGCGTTCTGCCGCCGAACGCCGTTTCGCGCGTCAAGCAAGTCGAGCTGTGGTAGGAGAACGGCGGCTTGAAGTTCGCTAAGCGGAAACGCATTATTACCTTGCTCGCAATACGCTTTCGCTCGCTGATGAATGTCTTCTCCGGCAGTCACGATTGCCCCGCCACGTCCGGCAGTGAGCAACTTGCTTCCACCGAAGCTGAGAACGCCAACGTCTCCCCAAGTCCCAGCCATTCGGCCCTCCACGTTTCCGCCCGGCGTTTGGCAGGCGTCTTCGACGATCTGCAAGCCACGTCGATCAGCGATCTCGCGCAACGAACGCATTGCTGCGATCCCGCCGTGTAAATGCGAAACTACGATCGCTTTTGTGGTTAAGCCGATTGCGTCCTCGACGATCGCGGCATCCAGTGACGAAGTCGATGGATCGATGTCGACGAGAACTGGCCTTGCACCGATTGATTCAATGCTGCGAAAGTTCCCGCTGAAGTCATAACCCGCGAGGATAACTTCGTCGCCCGGATTTACTTTAATAGCGCGAAGCGCCAATTCCACGGCGAATGTCCCGCTGCAACAAGTGAGGGCGAAGGGAACCGCGTGATACTCCGCGAGCCGTGCTTCGAGGCGCTCTATGTGTGGGCCCTGATAGCGCCCCCAACTGCCGTCGGAAAACGCGGCTATTAACGCTTCCTGTACCGACTCATCGGGGAGCGGCCACAGCGGTGGACCTTCCGGAATCAAAGCATTGCCGCCGACAAGGGCGAGTTGCTGTTCTGGTTGCATCAATTCTCTGTTTCGGTTTAGTCGTGGTGTGAGCAGTGGCCACAATTTTTGTTGGTGGGCACAGCTCATGCTATATCCAACGCACGGAATGCTAGCACGCCTCGAGAGCCCGCGGCGTTGAAACGTAAAAACGCGGTTGCTCGGTTTCAGTCATCTCGATACTCTGCTCGCCCAATCTCTTCTCAGTTTAGTCGGCATTGAGAGTTTTCGCATCCAACTCCGCGCCGACCGCTCCGTTCGGAACCTTCCACCATGTCTCGAAGCGACGCACAAGCAGCTTGGTGCGATGGACGTTCTCGTCATGTGACACTAGTTTGCGCGGTTTTCGCCCTGAGTTTGTGTACGTTGGGCGGGTGTGCCTCGCAAAAGTACCTGACCTTACGGAAGGTTCCCCGAAATCCGCTACAAGGCCCGTTGCAGTTGCTGTCCTTTAATGGGCCGCAACCAAGTCAACGCACCGAAGAGATTCTTCGTCGGTATGACGTCGCCAAAGCAGACTCGGAAGAAGTGTTAGCTCGATTACAGGCAGAGATCGAAAACGATCCTTCCGCCGACAAACTCTATTCGTTCGCCGAGCTTGCCTACATACACGCTAAACGAGCTGATGCGTTGGGCCGTCGTGGTCAGGCGATGGAGTTGTACGGAGCGGCTGTGGCCCATACTTATTGGTATCTTTTTGATGAGCGATTTGATCAATTCCGAAATCCGTATGATCCACAATTCCGTGGCGCGAGCGACTTGTATAACGCAGCGCTCGAAGGAGCGATGCGATTGGCAAATCGCGATACGCAGCTTCGCCCCGGTGGCACTTACACGATCGGAACGGGGAACCAGCAGTTTGACATATCGGTCGTCGCGCACGGCAATTGGCATGAAGACGATTTCGAGCGGTTAGAGTTCGTTTCGGACTACGAGATTGAAAACTTGTCATCGCGCCATCATTCGTATGGACTGGGTGTGCCCATGATCGCCGTGCGGCATCCTCACGAAGGCGAAGATCCTGCTGAGCAGTTCTATCCTCCTGGATTGAGCTTTGCCGTGACGGCGTTTCTGCGCGTGGCACCGAGAATGCAAGGTCACGAAGGCGGTGCGCACCAGTGCGTTCTAGAACTGCACGATCCGCTGAATGCTCGCGATATAGTCGTCTCGAACCGACTCGTGCCGCTCGAGACAGATCTCACCACGCCGCTCGCATACTTTCTCGACAACCCCGACTTTGAAGAACGCAAGAACATCGCGACATGGGCGTTATTGAATCCTGATAGTGCTGACTCATTGCGTGGCTTGTTCATGCTCGAACCATATGACCCAAACAAGATCCCTGTCGTAATGGTCCATGGATTGTGGTCGAGCCCGGTGACTTGGATGGAGATGTTCAATGAGCTGCGATCGTTCCCCGAGATTCGCAATCAGTACCAGTTCTGGTTTTACTTGTACCCAACAGGGCAGCCGTTTTGGGTGAGTGCCCGCGAGATGCGCGAGCATCTTGCGGAAGCAAGGCAAAGCCTCGATCCAGAGCAAAGAACGCCGACGCTCGATCAAACGGTGCTGGTCGGCCATAGCATGGGCGGACTGGTTTCGAAGTTGCAGACGCTCGAAAGTGGCGACGACTATTGGCGTTTACTGACAGACCGTCCCTTCGACGAGCTTGAGGCAGATGACGCAACCCGTGCGGCGCTGGCGCAAACTGTGTTCTTCGAGCCAAATCCGTCAATTCGCCGCGTCGTAACGATTGGCACTCCGCATCGGGGCAGCGAATATGCGAACGATTACACCCGGTGGTTGGCTCGAAAACTGATTGCCCTCCCAGAGATGATGGTGTCGGCTACGAGTCGCTTAAACCGCGAAAACCCGGGATTCTTTCGGAACACGGACTTGTTAACGATTTCGACCAGCATCGACTCACTCGCGCCCGATTCCCCGGTGTTGCCCGTGATGCTTCGTTCGCCACGCTCTCAGAGAACGACGTATCACAACATCATCGGGCTAGTTCCAGATGAAGGTCTCGTCGGGTCGCTGGCAGCCGGGAGCGATGGGATCGTCGAGTTTGATAGCGCCCATCTGGACGACGTGGCTTCCGAGATTACCGTGCCGGCCGACCATTTAACGGTCCACCACCATCCGCGCGCGATCCTCGAAGTGCGACGGATTCTGCTTGAACACCAAGCTTTCGCGATCGCCGAGATGAGCGGAAAAGGAGAGGCAGTCCCTGCCTCGTACGATCTGGGTCAATCCTACCGACGGCGGGAAGCGGCTACCCGTTAGCAGCGACAGGTGACGTGCCGATGGCTGTGCTTCGCATGATGGCGGCGAGTGGAGCAACGGTCTTCTCACTCGGCGAGCAGCGTCGTCTTGGGATGCACGGCTTGCGGTGACCGGCCATCTTCTTCAACACTTCCCATTCAAGCTCCGACACAGTAGCGTCTTCCTCAGACGACTCCGATTCGCACGAGCCAGCGGCGGTCCCGATCGTCTCGGCTGATGTCGCTTCGAGTTCGAATGTGCCGTCGAACGTCGGCAACTCGCCGCGCAATACGCGGATGTTGCGTGGCGCTTCGATGCCGATGCGAACTGTGTTACCCTTGAGCTTCAAGATCGAGATGGTGATGTTGTTGCCGATGTGAATCTGTTCTTGCGTCTTCCGTGTTAAGACGAGCATGGCACACTCCATTGTGAAAAGAGAAGAGAGTTTGGAGGGGTGATAAGCAGTATCATCCTATTGCACACGGTGGGCCAATTCGAATTTTCCTCAGACAACGTGACACAAGTAGCGCTTATCAAACGTGTTGAAACTTGCTGCATGCGTCGCATGCGCCGGGACACCTGGTGTACAGACTTACAACGTGCTTGAAAGAGTTGCTTCGGAAGCGGTGAAGTCAAGTGTTCACGCTGCCGACCCAATGTGGTTTCCGGGATCGTTTAACCGCTGTCGCCAACGGCCCGCGTGTCGAACTGTCGCAAGTCACCTCGCGACTTCTCGGGTTGCGAGCAACTCGGCCCATCCCGCGGTTCATCAACGAAGCGCGGATCGCCGATATTAGAAAGTTACCTCCCCCCCCCCCAAGAATCTGTTGACCAATTCGGGCGACGGCGCGACGGTGAAGCATGCGTACGGCATCGGGTGACTTGCTGGTCCGCTTGGCAATTTCTTCCCACGAGTGTTCGCCAAGCCGAAAGAAACACACCACGCGCTCCAAATGTGTTAACTGCGAATAAGCGGCTTCCAATCGCTCGTCCCAGGCAAACTGTTCACTCGGTTCAGTAGCATCTTGGTCCTCGAACAATTCTGCCGGGCAATCGGAAATGCTTCGCGAATGGCGTAGCATGAGGGATCGCAACATCTGTTGGCACTTGTTACGAACCGCTAACTCACAGTAGTTCACAAAGTGCAACGGGCTGTTGAAGGTTCGTCGAATGTCACCGTTGATGACACGCCTAAAAAACGAATGGAGTATGTCATCGGGTTCAACGGCCCAACGGATGTTCAATTGCTTCAACTTGTACGAAATCACCCGCCGCATATGATCGCCGTACTCGATATACACGTCGGCCGCAGCATCTCGGTCGCCATCAAGGGCGCGTTCGTACAGTTCGCGAAATGGTTGGGACTCTGCCATCGTCATACCCTCCCCGAAGTTTGAACTGCCCCTGTTAGTCCGCGTGTCAGCGTAACATCTGGCTTGCAAGATTTCCAACGTACTGGGAAAAGTTTGAACTTTTTTTCTACGTGGATGTTCAAATCGGTCTTCTCGCGCATAAGGACTTATAGAGGCACGTTGTTCTTGCGTTGTCGCGGCGATGTGTCATCGAACCACGAATTTCACAAATCGTATGCATGAAGGACGTTCGTCGTTCTTCCGTTTCATGCGTGTGATCCGTGCAATTCGAGGTTGATCAGTTCCCGGACCAAACACTTATGGAGAATCTCGAATGAGCAAGCAGCGCCGCAAGCGAATGAAGCGAAACAAGCAGGTCCGCAGCCAGATCCGCAACGGCGTCGAACAACTCGACAAACGAGTTCTCCCTGGCGGCTTCCTCGACTTACTCGCCGGTGCCGCCATCGCCTCGCAATTCGATTTGCTGCCCGACGAGCAACTCGTTCCCGAAGAGATTGAATCCGACGCTACGGCAGCAAAAGTCGCGGACACGTCCGCCATCGCAGCCTTCGACACGGAACTCGCATTGTCCAACTTCGACATCAATGCTGACGAATCCAGCATCGAGCTAACCACTTCCAACAACCAACCGCCGCTGAGCAATACAGCTCCCAGCAATACCACCAACACCCTCTTAGCCAACTCGCTGATCGACACCTTCTACGCCACCAACCAGTTCATCGACACAGCTCCTACCAGACCAGCTCTCCATAACTCCTCTCCTCCTTCCCTCCCCACGTCCTTCCGCTCCCCCATTAGCCAACTCGGCGCTGGCGTCGGCAGCGGCTCCGGCCAAGGCTACAACGTGACCGGTGCGGAGTTGCCACAGTCGAATGTTGGCAGTTCAGTCGCATCAACCTCTTCGATCCCAGCCTGGATGATGGGAGAAGGTGAAGACAACGGCGGTGCGTCAGCCAGCGGGTCGGCTTCGTCGAGTGGATCAGGAACGACAACTACAACTGGGACAGCGTCATGTAGTGGTAGCACCTCTGGCAGCACGGCCATGTCGGCTTCAGGTTACGTTACCGTCTATAGTGGCTATGCCAGCGAAGCGGCTGGCACCATGACCTTCGTGGCGACGTTTAGTGGTACCGGACCTTGTGGTGGCTTCTCGGTAGACTTTAGCACATCAGATGGGTCGGCGATCAGCGCTGCGCCAGACGATGACTACTCCGAGACAACGGGAACGGTCAGTTTTGAAGGATATGATGGCGAAACAGTCGACATCGACGTGGGAATAATAGATGACGACATTGTCGAGCCGAACGAAACATTTACGCTTACGCTTGATTCAGTGCACGACGGGAGTGGTGGAGGCGTGAACGGAGTTGGCATCGGCTCTGGTGCAGGTTCTGGAAGCGGAAGCGGAAGTGGAAGTGCCGGCGGCTCGGCGTCAGGTGTGATCTCCAACGACGACCAAGCTGTCGTGACCATCTCTGGTGCTACTACTTCCGTAATCGAAGGTGGAACGCTCAAATACAACGTAGATCTTAGCAAAGAGGCTTCTGAAGATGTTACAATTGAGGTTTCTATCGCGGGCATTACGGCAACCCATGGTAAGGATTTTTCTGTAACGAGCGCGTCGGCAACGATCGCTGCCGGAGATACAACAGGAACCGTTGACGTGCCAACGATTGACGACGCCCTGTACGAGTTTCGGTTCGAGAATGGCAGCTTGGTTCGTGATGAAGAGCTGCGTGTTACGCTATCAACCGTCGACACGGAACTGAACGTCGTTATCACATCAGATGCCGATGATCGCTCGGCATTGGGAGCAATTTCAGACAACGAAGCGACTCCCACATTGAAGCTCGATGATGTTTCTGTCACCGAAGGCAAGTCTGCTCAAATGGCGGTATCGCTTGAAGGGCCGCTCGCTGAACGAGCAATCACGGGATATATTCGGACCCAGGACGGTACGGCGCACGCCGATCACGACTATTACCCGATCGAATATGATCCGTCTGGGTACGGAAACACAGCGTTCACTATACCTGCCGAGGGTACGGAATCAGGGAGCTTTTCCATAAGCACAATCATTGATACAGACAAGAAGAAGGATGAAACATTTACCGTGCAAGCTGATTCACATGCCGCAAACATGGGCGAAGGCGAAGTGACCATTAAGGAAACGAAGTGGAAGCTAATCGCAAAAGGGCCACTCATTGATGGACAGATAACGGGCGGAAATCGGATGTTTCACTATCAACAGAGCCCTGTTGAGTACGGCGGTGCCACGTATATTCAGCAATCGTCAAGTGGAGTCTCTGCGCTGGGGCATATCCACGTCCACGTCGATCGTACGTTTCCCATCCCGAATGAGCTATACCAAGCAAGAGGTGAGGGGGAGGTGAAATACGCTTGCTCCGAATGGGGCGAGATCGATGATCCAGTCAACACATTCGCTGGGGGAGGCACTCCTGGTAACACGGTTTCAGCATCCGCTGAACTTGATGCCCAGCCTTTCAAAACTGCGCAGCCTAGTGCCGACAACGCTGATAACGCAGTGTCCGGTCGAGTTACCGTCTCGGTCGAGTCAAATCTTGAAGTTACACGGGACTTGTCGATCGATGGCTCCGTCACGTTCGATCCTCCCGATGAATTTCCGCTGAACTTTTCAGGTGGCGCTGATACAGGCTGGGGATTGACGTGGGGTGATTGGAAGATTACTCGTGAATCTGCATTTAAATTTGAATGTGTTGTTGATGATCCCGACATGTCACCGTAACCCCCAAGTACCGAGTCGTGTTTCAGTTTCGCTTAACGACATTGCTGGTTTTGGTCGCTTTTGTGGCGATCGCACTTGCTGCCTGGCTGTCGTATAAAAGTATTGACCGATCTGTCAGACTTGTCAGTCAAATGGCTCCAGTCTTGGTTTTGCGTTCACGCGCAGAGAGGCAGTCGTACGAGATCTCGCAATCTGGATCGACGCACATACTAAGAGTTACATTTGACGAAGAGAGTTATCCGTCGAAGATTTATCCGAAGATCGATTGGGCGTTTCAACTCTCGGATGGAACTGAAGAAAACTGGCGATGTCACGGCTTAGTGGTTAAGTGGGAATTTGATTCCGAAGCGAACGAATTCCTTAAAGTCTGTGATGGCATTCAAGGAACTGGGCCTTATGAATTGATACCCGGCGCATCGTATCGCATCGTCAAGCACTGGTGGGTTGAAAAGCATTCGCAGAATTCAGTAACTCAGAAACTGCATCTCTACTTGATTTCGAATGATGCAAATCGCGTGTTGGCAGAACATCAGTTGACGATTGTTGTGAACGTTGTTGTGCCCGAACCGATGCAGCAGGGAAATAGCGACGAAGTGCCGATTCCAAAGCCTCGGCCATCGACAGTAATGTCTTCGCTTGATCCCAATGGTGCGCGCGATCAAAGGGGTCAGACGTCTTTGATGAGTCCGACCGATCAAAGCACTGTCATGGGTGAATTTGCGAAATGAGATGAGCGCGTACGTTCAGCGCTACTACGCGAGAGTAGTTTTTTGGGGACTTGGTGTCCAGTG
>JACNKX010000059.1 GCA_014381825.1 Planctomycetota bacterium | reverse complement strand
GAGAATCTCGACGCCCCGCTTTGCGGTGTCATGCGCCTCGATTACTCGCACGACCTGTTCTTGGCTGCCATCAAACGGGCTCTGCTCACCTAGTTTCTTCGTCCATACATCTTGGCAATCAGCGACGACGTCCCTTGGAACATCCTTCAACTCCGGCCAGACGTTGAAGTGGGGCAGTTTCAGTGTTTGCTCTACATCACGAATACCCCGGCAGGCATACTGCCATTCATCGTGCGTTGGGAGGCGAAACTTTCGGGCTTCGAGACTCAACCCACCCGCCTGATTCTGACCGTCAAAATCTCGCAGGGATTCGCAAAACTTGGCCGCTTCGACAACAGTTACACCGCGAATTGGAAACTCATTCCCCCTCCCTCCCGCCTCACCGGCGACCATTCGCTTGAAGATGTTATCGACAGTCTCTTGGCCTAGAATGCGCTCCAGTTGCTGTTGTGACACTTCAGTCTCGCTCATATAAAAGCCCTTCAGTTGTGCCAGAAGAGCCTTACGCTTAACTTGATCTAACAACGCGTTTCCCGTAGGCTCCGGCAACGCCTGCGGCCTTCCTCGCATTCCTTGTCCGGGCGGACAGTAGCGAAAACGCACCGCAACTGGCCCGTTTGGCGTTTGGATCTTAACCTCCAATAGTTCGCCAGGTTTTGGTTCGGCGAATACCAAAACCTTCGGCACCAATACCGCGATAGCCCCGACGATAAGCGACATCAGCGCAGAACGGAAGTTGTTAGCAAGAGTCCGGTGATGCGTCATTTTTCAAGCCTCATTAACAGTACTGGTCGAAACCCAATCGCCGGATTCGCCTCGCTCGCGGGCATTGCTCGCCTTACCGGAATTTGACAATTGAATGGATTATCGTTGAATGATCCGCCACGATAACTCCTTCGGAACCCGTCCATTTCACGCGAAGAGACGCCGGACAGAGCGTTCACTCGCTTGCCATGCGTTGCCCGAACATTCCTCTTTCCGTTGCTATCAAGTGAAGATGCAGTCGGAACGTAAGGAAGCCTTGCAGTAGCTTGCTCGAACAGTGAGTTTCGATATTCGTCAAGGCACCATTCGCTTACATTGCCGGCCATGTCGTGTATCCCGGCTGGGGTTACGTCTCTATTTACAGAGATGTTCAGCGGACGAGGCCCCTCGTCTGGTTTTTCAGCCCATGCGGGGAAATTCTCGTCAGTTTCGTCTCCCCAGGGATACAGCCAGCTTCGTTCGTACCGTGCAGCACACTCCCATTCGACTTCGGTAGGCAGTCGGACGGCGAGTCCTATCCGCTGTTGCATCGCCTCACAGAACTTCATGGCGTCCGTCCAGGAAACATTCGTGACTGGACCATTCGGATCACGGGGCGCAGAAAGAGACTCGGGAACCTTCGATGCGTCTGTCCCGAGGCGAAGGTCCGCCTCGCCTCGTTGTTCGTCCGGTTCGTCGTCACCGGAACGGCTCCCCTTAAACGCATCATATTGTGATAAGGTAATCTCTCGATCAAGGATGAAATAACCCTGTCGCAACTGAACTTCCTGAATCGGAGTGGCATTGTGACCAAATAGCAATTGACGAGCCTGGCCTGCAACGGCGATACGTTGTTGTTCGTCGTAGCCAATCCAATGAGTCGCAGGAGCAATGAAGACAAAGTGAAACACGGCACCACTATTGGCATCTTGATAGATCAACTCACCTCCGCTGATTCCGCCAAGTCTGATCGCTCGCTTTTGATCAGCCAATCCTTCCTGATGCCGTCCAACCTGCGAATAAACGTTGCCTCGGCGCAAGAAGGCGTCAGCTGACTTCGGAGACAACCGAATTACTTGGGAATAATCTTTCACTGCAGATTTAAGTTCTTTAGCCATTTCATGTGTACGGCCACGCAGCATTAACGAATCTTCGTCATTAGGCTGCAGAACCAGTGCCGCCTTTAGATCCTGGAGCGCATCGGCGTGCCGTCCTAATTCCAAGAACGCAGATGCTCTTGCACGCAACGCTGGCACTTGGGATGGAGCGTCAACTAGGCGGACAACCTCGCCGTAGTCAATTCTTGCAGCGTTTGCCTTGCCGAGTTTCGTTTGTGCTCGCGCGCGAAACAAATATCCTGATGGATCTTCGGGAAACTGCTCTATCGCTTTGGTGAATTGTTCAACCGCCAGCAACCATTCCTGCTTCCTAAAGTGCTCCAATCCTTTGTCCATCGCGTCCGTCTTCGGTTTACCGTTCCCAGGAAAAGGCATTGGCTCCCCTGCGCCAGCAGAATCAGTCGAGTCGTGTGGAGTTGTTTGCGGGGCCGGATCAGCGCCTGACACCTGCATGTTCAACGAGGCTAAAACGCTCGATATAAGAAACGCCGCAATGATCGCAGCGCCGACCGGCCACGAACTTCGCCAAAGGGTTTCCTTCAAGTAACGCATCACCGAAACCGTCCCTCGACAATTGCATCAAAAGGGTCCATTCTGCTGGCCCTATTCGCAGGCACGATTGAGCCAAGCGTACAACAAGCTAGCGCGCCGAGCACAACAACTACGACATCCACTGGCCGAACGATGACGTGGATCACTGGCTTCCAATTTGCCCATTCGGAATGAACGGGCGGCTGCCACTCCAAAAATGTCGCCGCCAACATTCCAAGGCCGATAGTAACACCAGCTGCCAAGATCCCGATGATGGCAGCTCGAAAAAACACCATGTAAAA
>JACNKX010000007.1 GCA_014381825.1 Planctomycetota bacterium | reverse complement strand
TCGCGCTGCGATTCAACGTGCTCATCGCGCTGTTGATTACCTACTTGCTGATGGCCGCACTCTTTGAATCGTGGTTGTACCCGTTTGTAATTATCCTCAGCGTGCCACTCGGCGCAGTCGGCGGGATCCTCGGCCTCACCGTGCTCAATCAGTTCTACGCGCAGCCGCTCGACGTGCTCACCATGCTTGGATTCGTCATCTTGATCGGCACGGTAGTCAACAATCCGATCTTGATCGTGCACCAGTCACTCAACCTAATCCGCGAAAAAGGGCTGTCGCCGGATGATGCAATTCTCGCCAGCGTGCGAACCCGAGTTCGCCCAATCTTCATGACCACGACAACCACCGTCCTGGGCCTGCTACCACTAGTGGTGTTCCCCGGAGCCGGCAGTGAGTTGTACCGCGGGCTGGGCAGTGTCGTCCTCGGCGGCTTGACCGTCTCGACAATCTTTACGCTGGTCCTCGTGCCGACGCTGTTTAGTTTGATGATGGGAATACGCCAAACGTTGGTTCGCGCGTTGGGCTGGACGGGCTAGGAAAAGAAAATCTGCGCGTCGTGCAAACATTCTGACTGTTAGTAGCACGAAGCGCCAGCGAGTGGATCCGCTGGCTGGCTTCGCCCGTCAACCCAAAAAGGGCAAGGCCTCGTGTCCCGTCAGGCTTGGTTTTCTGTAGTGGATCTTGCTAAAGATCCCGTCAGGCAAGGATCTTTAGCAAGATCCACCTACCGTGATACCCGACTTCCCGACAAACAGGTTGACTAAGCTCTTAGTGAAAGCTAAGCTCCAAGTCACTAAGGCTTTCGTGAATGTTTGCAACCATCACCTGCCATCCCGACTTGGAAGTTCCTGGCATGAAACGATTCCCGCGGCCAACGGACGTCGAACTACAAATCCTTGAAGTGTTTTGGGAGCATGGGCCGTGCACGGTTCGCGAAGCGCACAACAGAATTCTCGAATCAGCGGAGCGCGGAGAGACCAGTTACTCGACGACGCTCAAGATGATTCAGGTCCTGCATTCCAAGGGGTTCCTTGATCGCGACGCCAACGTGCGTCCTCAGGTCTATCATACGACCGTATCGCGAGAGTCCATCCAAACAAATGTCGTGCGAGATATGGCCACGCGTCTTTTTGGTGGCGCGATGACGGACTTAGTTCAATGCGCGCTTTTCTCCGGAAAGGTGTCTGAATCAGAGCTCGAGAGGATTCAAGATCTCATTCGCGAGGCGAAGAAAGGGAAGAAAGGAGAGAGTCAATGACGAGCACCCGGTTCGGGCCCACGTGTCACGCCACCATCTCGCCTGACAGGACGCTAGCGGCTTTGCGCGGTCCGGTTTTGACGGCGGCGTTCAATTGACTGGCGAAAAACCGATCGAATCATGTTGATTTGTTCCCTTCCAGTAAGTTAAAACGACCTTACGTACCGTAAATCACATGATGAGGTGAGCGATGTTGACGATTTTGTCGGACAAGAGAGAGCGGTTTTGTGACGGGATTTCACGAAGGGGATTCTTGCAGGCTGGCGCGCTTGGCATCGGCGGCCTGACCTTTGCCGATCTTCTTCGAGCGGAAGGGGAGTCGGGAATCGGCTCGTCCAAAAAAGCGATTATCAACATCCACCTAAGTGGAGGTCCCTCGCACCTCGACATGTTTGATTTGAAGCCGAGTGCCCCCCGCGAGTACCGCGGCGAATTTTCTCCGATCAAGACCAACGTCCCCGGACTTGACATCTGCGAGCACTTTCCCCAACTGGCAACGATGGCCGATCGGTTCGCTGTCCTGCGTTCTCTCGAAGGGATGATCAGCGACCACTCCGACCACCACACTCAAACCGGCTACGGGCGGAAGGACTTGCAGAATGTTGGCGGACGCCCTTCTATTGGCAGTGTGGCGGCGAAGTTGCTTGGCTCAAACGGAGGCGGTGCTCCAGCATTCATCGGCTACAACGGAAGCTACCCGGGTTATTTGGGCCCGATCTACAAACCGTATAAACCACAGGGCGGCGACTTGCGGCTCAGTGGAGCAATGACGGCCGAGCGTTTGGGTGGTCGCACAGAATTGCTCGGACAACTCGACCGCCTGCGTCGCGACGCGGATCGGTCGGGACAGATGGACGCGTTGGATTCTTACACTCAACGAGCCGTCGATGTCGTCACGTCGGGCAAAGTTGCCGACGCTCTGGACCTTAATAAGGAAGATGCAGCCGTCCGCGACCGGTATGGCAAAAGCGGCAATATGTTCTTGACCGCTCGACGATTGGTTGAGGTCGGCGTGCGCGCCGTCAACTTCAGTTGGGGGAGTTGGGATACACACACCAATAACTTTGGGCACCTGAGCACTCAGCTACCGAAGTTAGACATCGCACTGAGTGCCCTGCTCGAAGACCTTCACGTCCGCGGTATGGACCAAGACGTCACGGTCGTAATGTGGGGTGAGTTTGGTCGAACACCGCGAGTCAACAACAACAAGTTGGGACGCGATCACTGGCTGCAACTCTCGATGGGTTTCCTGGCCGGCGGTGGCATGCAACTCGGTCAGGCAATCGGCAAGTCGTCGAAAAATGGAGAGTCCGTCGCCGAACGCCCGGTTCATCTTCAAGAAGTCTTCGCCACGCTCTACCACAATCTAGGAATCGACGTCTCCAAGCCGCAACTCGTCGACCCCAATGGCCGCCCCCAATTCCTAGTCGACCGTCGCGATCCCATTCGCGAGTTG
>JACNKX010000071.1 GCA_014381825.1 Planctomycetota bacterium | reverse complement strand
GTGAGAATAGCTCACGATTTGGCGATTTCCAATTTCAAGAGAGGCAGCACAAGACCTCGGGCTCTTAGAACTTGTGCGATTCTCTATTACCGGAGCATGTTCATGATATTGAAGCGAATCATCTTGTTGTTTCTTGGTATCGCCGTTATTCCGTGCGTTGCTTCGAACGTGCAGGCGGCCGGTGACGTGTTCGCCCACATTGATAAGGCCCTCAAGGTCGAGTATCACCGCGAGGCTCTCACTGTCGGACTCGTGCACGAGGATGAAAAGATTACCTTCACGGCCGATGGGCCAGTCAAGATATTCGTCGCTTCGCCAGATCAAAACGATGAGAGTAACCGCAACTATGTGGGTGGTCGGCGGGCTAACGTGTTCGAAGTGTTGGCAAAAAACTGCGAGTTCACGATGTACCGACCGCGAGTTCGCGCCGCGTCCGCTACTGACGAGCAGATGGCGAAACAATGGGCGAAGACCGAACTGGCTATCAAAGCACTGGAAAAAGGTGAACCCGTCACGATTATTTTCTACCAGCCGGAGGTCGATATACGGCGCAGTGTCGTGACTCGGATATCAGGAATTGGGTCTGCCGTTTTTCGCCACAACTAGGGAGCTTGGAAGCTTGCGCTCAGACGTGGTTTGTGGGTTTTATGCTTGCCCGCGAATACCACAAACCGCCCCCCCTCGGATCTGCTTTGGCGTCTGATCGGTCTTTCGGCTGGGATGCCCTATGCTGACTTTCTACCGTTCAACTCGACGAGAGTTTCGCACGGCTCACTTCTCGTCCTTCCCCGACCCCTCTCCCCCAGAAAACGGGGGCGAGGTGAGCCAGCGAGGAAAGAGCGTCGCTTCACCGTAGAGTGCATTATTCGAAGCACGCCCACTTTCCACGCCAAATCGCAAGTTCCCGTCGTGCCGCATTTCTATGCCACCTAGAATGGAATTCGCGTGATTCCCCGTGTATTCTATACTTGTTCGATTCAACAATGGCGAACGAGGTTTCCAAACAACATCAGCCGTCTTTTAGGCGCGGGTAAACTGAATGAAATTCGCTGATATTTGGTGCGCGGCGCTGGCATTACCCGTCGCATCATTGGAAGTGCCCCGAAAAAACACAAATTGACTGCGGATATTGTGACCGGACTCTCGACCACCAAACCGCACTGGCGATCCGAGTCGCGTTTGTTGCGTTAGTCCTTTCCGCCGTCGCGTCGGTGTGGGTGTTTGCCTATCTCTATTTCTCCCCAAAATCATCAACTCCCCCTTTGGTTAAGGTCGTTGGGACAGAGATCCCAGAACCAGCTCTCGATGATTTTAGCGACGAGGTGCGGCAGGCCATTAACGTGGCACGAAAGGAACTGGCGACTTACCCAACACGGTTAAAATGGCGAAAATACGGTCAGATTCTGTTGGCATTCCAGCTCGATGCGGAGGCGCTGAAGTGCCTTGAGCAAGCCGTAGCCATCGACTCAAAGGACGCGAAGTCATGGTACTACGCAGGCATCGCCGGACGGACAGCCGATCAGGAAGTGGCGATCGCAGCCTTTGAGAAATCGGTAACGGTCTCAGCTGATTACTGCCCAGTTTGGGTGGCGTTGGGACGGACTCAGTTCGAGGCCGGCAATGTGAGGGAATCCAAGAAAGCCTTCGAGCAAAGCGTTGAGCTCATGCCGCATGAAGCGATCCTTCACCTTGAACTCGCACGAGTTCTAACCGCCCAAAGAAAATATCGCGAGGCAGTGAGCATCCTGATGGGTGCGATGGACTTACCAACTGCCGGTGGGGACGTTCCAGAAGAACTATCGAATGTATTCGCATTGCAAAGGGACTTCACAGCAGCCGAGCACTGGAAGGAAAGAGCCGAACTGTTCCAGGAGAATTCTGCAGAGATCAAAGATCCGTGGATGCACGAGATCTTTATCCTGCATCAACGACTCCGCGGCAAACTTGCTCGCGCCCGCGAGTTAGCTGAACTCAAAGAATTCGCCGAGGCGGAAGTCCTTTGTCGCCAGATTTTGGAGACAGACCCCGACAACGTCATGGCAACGGTCGGTTTGGGATCCTGCCTAACCGACGCAGGTCAGTGGGCCGAGGCCGTACAAATACTCGTCGCAGCATCCAAGGCGCATCCAAATGAGGCAGAAGTTTGGACGATTCTAGGAACCGCTCAATGCGCTGGCCTGAACTGGAAGGATGGGGCGGGCGCCTTTCGAAAGTCCCTGGCCATTGAGCCCAAGGCTCCACAGATATCCTATCGACTGGGCTTGGCGCTAATGCAGTTGCATGAACCCGAAGAGGCCGCCGATAGAATCCGAGTCTACACATCAACCGAGCCCGACACCGGACAACCGTATTTCGATTTGGGTGTGGTGCTCCAGGAACTGAAGAAACCACTGGAGGCGGTGGAGGCGTTCGAAACGGGAATTCTGATTGCTCCAGATGAACTACATGCTCGACTCTCGCTGGGACAAATCCTCACGACACTAGGCGACCACGAGGCTGCCAATCGTCATATTGAACACGCAGAAAGTCTTGAGCCCGATAATCTGTCCGTTCGCTCGGTCCGGCAGCGCTGGTTTGACGCGACGCGTGGCCAACCAGTCCCCTAGGCTTCGTCTCAAAACGTCTCCGTGTCACCTGTGTTGACAGATCAGGTGCCACTGGTTCTGCCAGGCCACTTAGTTTGGGGGCGTAGCCGTAAATGAGGTCACATACGCCATTCCAA
>JACNKX010000008.1 GCA_014381825.1 Planctomycetota bacterium | reverse complement strand
AGAATCAAGATGAGCCGCTTCCAAAGGTGATTAACCAAGCCGACTCGGCGAACCTCGAGTGGGAAACGGTTAACCGCCAAGGATTGGGGCGCGGGGCTAGCATGACGCTTCGTACCAGAGTGCCCGGTGGTTGGCTCGTCCAAGTGCGCTACAAAGAGTCGAGGTTCCTCAACAACGCCGCCTCAGCCGGCGTTGGTGTCGGACTGACGTTTTATCCAGACCCAGATCATCTCTGGAAGTTGGATAAGTGAGTCAGTAAGTAGTCTCGCGCAGGGACGCAGAGAAGCAGAGACGCAGCACTGCAGGACGCAATGACGAGGACGGACACGTCGCGCCAATCCTCCGCGCCGTTGCGACTCAGCGCGAGACCCTCTTTTTCGCCCTAACGTTGGAGCATCACCTAACTCCAAAACGCGGAATCAACAGTTACGGTGGACCCTTAAAAGATGATCGTTTATGATGCAAACCATGATCGGAGAATCCCCGCGCACAGGCGGTGTCCTGCTGGTAACCCTATCCTTGCTCCTCCTTGGTTGCCGAGGCGAGTCTTCCGGCAGCGGGACGTCTTCCGGCAGCGGGACGATGCAAGGTGGCCTGACGTCTGCGAAGAATCAGCCTCCGATCTTCACCGAAGTCACAGCCTCCGTGGGAATTGATTTCAGCCACGAACCTGGACGCTTTGGAAGCTATTTCTTACCGGAGATCTCGGGCGCTGGCGCAGCCTTGTTTGACTTTGATGCCGACGGCGACCTCGACCTGTATTTTGTGAATGGGACTCTGCGATCAAATTCGGTCGCCGCGGATGGCGAAGATGTTGCCGAAGAGGATGCCGATGCGTCCATGACGAATCGCCTGTATCGCCAGGAGGCCGACGGACAGTTTGTCGACGTCACGCAGGGGTCCGGCCTTGAGGATCCTGGCGTTTTCGGCATGGGAGTCGCCGTGGGAGATGTCAACAACGACGGGCTTCCTGACGTCTATTTGACCAACTATGGCCCAGATCGTCTGCTACTGAACACAGGCGAAGGTGTCTTTGTCGACATCACGCAAGAGGCGGGCATCGATAACCCCCGGTGGAGTAGCGCGGCCATCTTTTTTGATTATGACCAGGACGGTTGGCTCGATCTGTTTGTTGCGAACTACCTGGATTATGTGCCTGGACGCACGTGTATCAAGAAAGGGCGGCAGGACTATTGCGGGAGTTTTCCGCGAACACCTGACAAGTTGTACCGCAATCTGGGCAAACGCGGTGAAGGTGACTCGCCGGTCTCTTTTGCGGACGCCAGCCAGTCGTCTGGGATTGCAGGAAAGCTGGGAGCCGGACTAGGTGTTGTCTGCGCCGATTTTAGCAACGATGGTCGGCCGGATATCTACGTCGCCAACGATGGTCACGCTAATTTCCTGTGGATCAACCAACCGGACGGTACGTTTCGAGAAGAAGCAATTCTCCTGGGTGTGGCCTACGATAGCTTGGGCTGCGGACAAGCCAGCATGGGAGTGGCGATGGCCGAGTTGAACGGCGACCGACAGCCGGATCTCGTGATCTCGCATCTGGCCGGGGAAACGAACGCCCTGTATCTCAGCCACGAGAACCATTACGAGGAAGAGTCGGTCCGAACTGGGATTTCAGCGGCCAGCGTTCCCTATACCGGCTGGGGTGTCGTGCTTCTCGATCTTGACCACGACGGCGATCTTGATCTGGCCGTTGCGAATGGCCGCATCGCCCGCCGAGCCGATGATTCCGAGTTGCGGAGCAAGCCGGCTCGCGGATCGAATCCTTGGTCGCCATACTTTGAACCAAACCAACTGCTAATCAACGATGGAACGGGAGCATTTCAACGGTTGGTAAGTCGTGACGACTCGTTCCTCAAGGGAGAGGCGATGTCGCGAGCGCTCGTCGCTGGAGACATCGACAACGATGGGGACGTCGATCTAGTTGTGACCAATATCGCAGGGCAGGCCCGCTTGTTCTTGAACGAAGCCGAAAAGGCGGGCAACTGGTTGAGCATACGTGCCGTGGATCCAAGGTATGGCGGTCGCGATGCGTATGGTGCGTTGATCGAGATACACGCCGGCGGCGAGCGTTGGCGACGATACCTCAATCCAAGTTCCAGTTACCTTTCCTCGCATGACCCGCGAGTTCACTTCGGTTTGGGGAAGGTCAAGTCGATCGACCACGTCGACGTCGTCTGGCCCGATGGCTCGACAGAGAGGTTTCTCGGTGGCCCTGTCAACGACTTCCGAGTTGTGTCGCGAGGTGCAGGAGAGTCGCGATGACCGACCGCTCCAAGTCCAAGGGCACACGCTCCGGGAACGTGCCCAAGCGTCGAAAACAACTTGTGGCTTTCTCAGTTGTCTTGGTGGCAGCCCTGATCGCCGTTCTGTTTATTCGAAGGCCCTCTGGTCCCCAGCTCGATCCGCCCGAAATCACAACTGACGGACTGTCTAAGTTGGCGGCTCGGGAGATCGCCGCGACGTATGACCGTGCGCTGAAGGCTCCACGATCGGCTGAAGCGTGGGGTCGGCTGGGGATGGTTCTTTGGGCCCACAATTCGGAGGTACCGGCACGACGCTGTCTGCGTTATGCCCAAGCACTTGATCCGCGTGAGTTTCAGTGGCCGTATTTGCTCGCGGTCAACCTGTCTGCTTCAGACCCGCCAGCCGCGGTCAAGCACCTGCGCGAGGCGATCGCGATTCGAAGTGATGTTGCGGTTGCACATGTCCGACT
>JACNKX010000009.1 GCA_014381825.1 Planctomycetota bacterium | reverse complement strand
GGACTCGATCACGAGAAGCTGACTTTCCGCTACAGCGGCCGAGACTTCCGGTTGACGGATGTGCATGGGCGAGTGGTGAAAGAACTGATCGCCTAGTTGGCATGAACGACCGAGTCTCTTGTGTACGACCGACTTCCTAGATTTCTTGTGCGCCATAGTCAACTTGGCCTTGGCGGGCGTATGCGGGCCGCAGCATCGGTACGGTGAATATTACGGTGGAACGGCGGCCCGATGAATTGGTTGGTACATCCGCGAGGCTATCATGCGTTCCTGGGGCGGCGCGCCCCAGGCTAAGGTGGTACGCGACAACCAATGTTGTAAAGGACCCCGATTAGCGGGGCCGAGGACAAAAGGGTTGGGGGGTACCTTGTACACTAGTCTTATTTCGTCTGGATGAATCTCAACGCGTTCAATGAGAAGCTTCACGAGGTCTCGCTTGAGATCCCACCCCGCCACTGCGAGTTGGGTTGAAACTTCGTTGCCGAGTGACTGGAGCAGTGCGCTGATGGACTCCACGTCAAGGCTCTCTTCTCTGGATCCTTGAAGACTTGTGAGGGCAGCGTTCTCGCGATTGTAGCGTTCACGAAGCGGAACGATGCGTCGCTCCAGTTCGGCTTTGTCGAGTAGCCCAGTTTCGTACCCATCGATGAGGCGGTCCAAGCGTTTACGTAGTTGCTCCACCGTCGCTTCAAGTTCGTTAACGACTTCGGGAGCGTCGTTAGTCTGAACTCGTCGTGTAATGGTCCAGCGTAACTGTTTGATTCCGCGTTCTTGAGTTAGCTACTGTTAGGTGCTCCAAGGAGGGGGTACGGACGTGGCCGACCTCCTGGTCGGCAGACGTGCCGGGCATCCGGCCCGGGGGGTTAACGCTTTGTTGCCGATCCCGAATGTGCAAAACTTCGGGAGTGGCGATGGCGTTAACTGACAGTCACTTCTTCGCTTTCGGTCTCGGGCTCCGACTCGGCGCTCAGGTTGCTCCCCAGCATTGCCTTATCCTCCGATCGGGCACTGGTAGTATACGTTGTGTCCTGCTCACGTGCTCGGCGTTTTGCCTCGGCGCGACATCGCTTCGCTGCTTCCAGTTTTTCCTCGCGCCCTTGCTGAATTTCCTTGGCTCGGCCTGCTAGCATGTCGGCTGGCGTGATGTAGCCGATTCCGCTGTGCAAACGAACTTCGTTGTAGTCCTTGACGAAATCCGTTACCACTCGCCGAGCGTCCTCCAGGGTCAATGGAGTCTTCGGTCGAATACACTCGCTCTTGATTGTCCGGTGATAACGCTCCACTTTTCCGTTGCTCTGTGGATAGTATGGGCTTGTTCGAACGTGAGTCATCCCGCATAAGCGGATGAACGCCTTGAAGTCCTGGCTGATGAACTGCGGGCCGTTGTCCGTTATGACTCGCGGCTTGGCGTCGGGATGCTTTTCTCGAGCCCGTTGAAGAATGGTTTCGACATCGATCTCTTCCATCTTTTCGCGGATTTCCCAATGCACCACTGCACGGCTGAAGCCGTCGATGACCGTCGTCATGAAGTAGAACGTGCCGCAAATGTTGATGTACGCCACGTCGACATGCCAATGACGATGCGGCCCAGTGGGTTGCTTGAACCCCTGGCCTTTTGTCTTGGTCCGACTCGTGCGGCGATTCAGTAAATCGGCCGCCGACAACACCCGGTAGACCGTCGAGGGGCTCACGGCGACCACATCCCGATCGAGCATCATGTAGGTCAAACGGCGGTAGCCTTCAAGCGGGTGCTCGAAGTGAAACTGGACGATCCGCTCACGCTCCCAGGGCTCAAGCCAATGGTCGCGAGGTATCCAACCGTTGTGCTGGTACTCTTGCCCATACGATCGTTTCCATTTGGCAAATGTTGCCTGGTACATACCCATCCATTGGAGGATCTGCCTGGCAGCAATGCCGGTTCGGTCTTTCCAGTAACCGACATAGTCGACTACTGCATCACGAGTGTCGTGGGGGACCCAGCGACCGTTTATAGTTCCCCACTCGCTTTTTTTAACTTGACGTGCTCCTCGAGAAGCTCCGCAACCACCTCATTTCGATCTTGCAGCTTTCCCTCCAGCTTCTCAATCTTCTGCTCCTGAGCAGATTGCTGCCGCTTTGCATTAGAAGCATTCGTTTTCCGTTCAAAAGCCGAAGCTCCGTTCTCAAACAGTTGCTTCTGCCACGCGTAAAACTGAGTCGCATGAATTTGATACTTGTCGCAAAGGTCCGACACCGGAACTCCCTCAAGTAGGTGCTCCCGCACAATCGTTACCTTCTGCTCACCCGTTAATTGACGTCGTTTCGACATAGCTACATTCTCCGTGTTAGGTGCTAAACTCTAGCACACGGAAAACAAAATGCGTTCAGCTGGGGCAAAACACTTTGATTTCGCAATTGTCAGAAAGATCCTTGCCCCTTGTTTCCCGAATAGCCTGGTGAATGAGGTCTTCATGATAAGCTGACAGGAATTCGTCAACGTCACTTCCATACGTGGGAGAGAAACCATGAAAAATACCTCGGGACCAGCCATAGTCGACTGTTTGGACATTGCAGAATCCGCAGGAACGAAGCATGCCTTCTACACACTCCCGCGACTGAACCCACCAATTCGTAGGGTCGTGGTTAATTGAGTCACCCTCAATGAATACCATGTGCGCGCTGGGTAAGACTTTACGAATAATCGTGTCCTTTCGGTGAGCCTGCGTGAACCGTTTCTAGAATCTCGCTAAAC
>JACNKX010000010.1 GCA_014381825.1 Planctomycetota bacterium | reverse complement strand
CCGGAGTAGCGCCGGGCTTCGGCAGTCCCGGACCATCACTCCACATGGCCCAAAACCGACCGTCGTGATGGGCCAGATACGCATGTTGATGAACGCGAGTGCCAGCCTGGTCGCGGACGTCACTGATGACCGCGTGTCTTGCAGCGACCCGCGGGAGCTTTTCGTAGTCGATCTGGTGAGGATACTCCGGCAGCCAGTCTCCGGCGAGCATGAGGTCGTTGTTTCTTTTTTGCTTTGACGGCGCATCATCAGCGTGCAGCAAGGCCAGCGGGCGGCTGATGAAACAAGCCAGGCAGATGGTCATTACCATTGCTGATTGAATGATTGTTCTTCTCCAACTCAGTGTTTTGACAGGATGGCATGATCAACAGGATACCCAATTTTATGATCCCCCTTGTGTTGGGCATGCAGTATAGCCTGGTAGACCTGTATTTTACGGCTCTAAGCGGCCCTTGAAAAACCCTTTACGCGGCATCGCCAGCAACTTGGCCTGGCCGAGTCCGTCCGTTCGCGCACTGATATGCCGAGCGAGCTCTTCGGGGACGATCGAAAACGCGGTGGGTGTACGAAAGTGATATGGCCGGACCACCACACCGCGGATCGGATCACCAGCGGGATCAAGTACGATGAACGCCGTGTCCGTTTCTTTTCCCTAGTGTTATGTCGACTCGTTCGCTCGCATCATCGCCCTCCTTGGCGTGAAAAAGACGAGTGAATGCGGACGTAACTCCGATCGAATGTCCGTGAGCGTGTGCCCAGAGATCCCACAGGTTGCGCGTCCTGATTTCGTCGATCCAAGCTTCCGGGAGAATGAGTGTAAAATGCCCTTCCGCGTTGGCCGTGGTGTGAGCCGTACGATCAAACTGAATCGGCAGCCAAACATCCGCGCCTTTAACACCGTGACCGTCTTGATCGAGAACGCGACCCTTGATCAACCGTTTTTCTGGGCGTGGACGATTGCCATTTGAGTCTTTCTCTTCGTCCGCACGTACTGCGGCGGCAGCGACACACACCGACAAGATCAACACATTCAGCATGACTCGTCGGCAGTTCATGTCGTTAACCAGTGCTTTTGAGCTCTGAAGTTTGAGTAGCCAATTCGGCAAACGCACGACTGTATTGTAGCCATCGTTTGCGTAGCAGGCGAATTATCGCCGCCATCACTCGTCCATCGGGCTTCCTTCGAGGAAACAGCCGGGCTCACGCAAATCCCAGGCGTTTAGGTACAGTTTATCGTGCGCCGTGGTGAAGGGTTTGCGATGACACGACACGGTGCCGAATCAAATGAACTTGTCTCCCGAGAGACAAATCGATCTCGCTTGAAAGTCGCCAGTGCCGCGCCGCCTTGGTGGAGCGAGGCGAGACACTCGTGCCAAGATTAGAAGACCGAAGTCATGCAACTGAGTGCGCTAATTGTCATCGTGGTGAAGTAGGCAAGTTCGAGCGTCGGGCGATCCTCAGATTGGGACAGCAACAGCAAAGATCCGACAAGCAGTGGAAACTCTGCGCGAGAGTATTGCAGTACAGCAATGACCACGCATGCAACGGTTACCAATGCCATCATTTGTTTCAGCGAAAAGTGCATCGATGCACTGTAGCACGTTTAGACTGTCCGTAGGACATCTTCTTCACTGCCAATGACGGAACGCACGGCAACGAGTTGTGGAAAAGCGACGGTACGTTGAACGGGACGATGATGATCAAGGACATTCGTTTCGGCGAGGACCCGTCGTATCCGATATCTTTGGAAAACGTGAATGGAACCGTGTACTTTGCAGCTAGCGACGGTGTCGTTGGCCGCGAGGTCTGGAAGAGTGACGGTAGCAGCGAAGTGACGGTAGCAGCGATGGGACGGTGCTTGTCAAGGACATCAATACCTCGGTCGGCGCTTTTCCCGCGAGTTCGTACTCGTATGGATTTTTCCTCGCCAATGGTGTGCTTTTTTTCTCGGCAGTGATGGCGTGAATGGCAGCGAACCCTGGATCATAGAGACCCTGGATTTTGGTGACGCGCCCGACACTTACGGAACCACGCTGGCGAGCGATGGGGCGCGACACACTGCCGATGGACTGTTGTTGGGTGATTTGCGCGACGTGGAGGCAAACGCGGAAACGCCCCTGGATGGCAGCGGCGATGACACTACCGGCGATGCAGACGACGATGGTATCGTGAACAATCCGAGCTTTATTCCCGCTCGTCAGACAACGATCGATGTCGTTGTGACCGAGGACGCCAAACTCGATGCCTGGCTGGACTTCAATGGGAACGGCGTGTTCGATCATCCAACGGAACACATCAATGCCGGTACCTCGGTCGATGTTTTCGCAGGGGCTCCTGGTACGAATCTGATTAGCTTTAGGCTCCCTGGAGACGCGGTTCTTGGAGAGACATTCGCACGTGTTCGCGTGAGCACTGTTGGCGGTCTGGCGCCGACCGGCGCGGCGGAGGATGGTGAAGTCGAAGACTACGGTGTCGATGTCACGACGCTACCTGCGCAATCCGCTTGGCAGAATACCGACAATATTTTCGATGTGGTCGGAGAAGGGCGTCCTAATCTGCTGGGCGCCACTGCCATATTGAACTATCTCCGGCTAAACGGGGGGATTGAGCTTCCCGTGCCAGACCTTCAGGCGCCACCTCCCTTCCTAGATGTCAACGGCGACTGTGCGGTCCGCGTGAACGACCTAGCTGCCTTGCCTCAGCACTTGCTATTGAGACACCAAAGTACCGCGGCAC
>JACNKX010000136.1 GCA_014381825.1 Planctomycetota bacterium | reverse complement strand
TGCGGCGCGCGGGGTTCGCTATGTTGGCGCGGGACCTGCTGCCTTTGCAGATTCTAAGCACGGGCTTGGGTACGGCGACGACCATCGTCGCGGTCTTTTTGATCGACTGGATCTACGGCGTTTTCTTGGAGTCGTCTTACAACGGGCAGACGCCTGGCAAGAGGCTGATGGGGATGCGGGTGCTAACGACCGACAGTCACCCGATCAATGCGATGCAGGCCACGCTGCGAAATCTGTTTCGTTACGCGGACATGATGCCGTTTTTGTCGTGGGCCGTTCTGTTTGGAGTTCCCTCGATCTTCGCACTTCCAACATGCATGATCGGACTCTTATCGTGTGCGTTCAGTGACAAATTCCAACGAATGGGCGACCTGCTCTCCGGGACGATGGTCGTGGTGGAGGAGCGTTCGTGGCTGGTGGGTATTTCGGATCTCGAAGACCCTCGAACGGCCCAGCTAGCGGATATCCTTCCTCGCGATTTCGTGGTCCCACGCACGATGGCTCGTGCGTTGGCGACCTACGTTGAGCGTCGCAAGAACTTTACCCCGCCACGGCGGAAACAAGTGGCCAGCCATTTGGCCCAGCCACTGCTGGAACGGTTCGGACTTCCGGCCGATACCAGTTACGACTTGCTGCTGTGCGCATTGTATTATCGCACGTTCATTGCCGACATGCCGACGCAGCTCGAAGAGAGACAAGAGCCGATCGTAATCAGTTAGATCGACGTGAGGGACTATCGTGAAAGTTGCAGAACTCTTAGAACGACGGCGAAAAAACTGGCAGGAGCTAGAAGCTCTGTGCACGGTCATGTCTCGATCGTCCAAGAAGCACAAAGATGCAGCAACCATATCGAAGTTCGCGGCGCTCTATCGGGCGGCCTGTGCGGACCTGGCTTTAGCGGACGCGTATCAACTTCCGCCGAATACGATCCAATACCTGCACCTCCTCGTTGGCCGCGCACATAATCAGCTCTACCGATCGCGACGCTTCAACGTTAGGTCGTGGGGAAAGGTACTTTTGGAAGATGTGCCTCGTCGGATCTTTTCTGATCGATGTGTACAGGTTTGCTTCATGCTATTCTGGGGCGTCTTTATCATCTCGGCCGTCCTGGCCCAAAACAAAACGATCTGGCCGGACTACGCCGAGCAGATCATGGGCGCCGAGTTCATCGAACAATTGGAGACTTCGTTCGCGAACGAAATCAATGGTCGTTCTGCAGACACGGACATGATGATGGCGTCTTTTTACATCCTCCATAACACGGGGATTGGGCTGCAGTGTTTTTGCGGAGGTGTGCTGGTCCTGCCAGGAATCTACATCACGATTTTCAATTCCGCTCTACTCGGCGCCGCGTTCGGCTATATGGCCAGGGAAGACGTCCCGTCGGGCGAGCATTTCTTTCATTTCGTCACAGCTCACGGTCCGTTCGAGTTGACGGCGATCGTGCTTTCGGCGGGAGCCGGCTTGCGCATTGGGTTTGCATGGGTCAATACAGGCGGCCTAACGCGACGTGCGTCGCTGGTCAATGTCGCGCACGATTCGATGCCGATCATGGGCGCCGCGATCGTATTGTTCCTGGGAGCCGCATTTATTGAGGGATTTATCTCCCCGTCCGGACTGCCTTATCCGCTCAAAGCCATGATTGCGATCGGTTCGAGTGCTCTTTTGATGATTTACTTCGTCGTCCTCGGTATGCCGCGAAGGGTTCACCATGCAACTCGATGAAACTCGTATTGCGATTCGGGAGCGAACGGGACTTGAGGTGTTGGACCTCGCATTAACACTCCTCCGCGCCTTCCTCAAGCCGTGCCTGACTCTATTTGTCATGGGTGTCGCTCCATTCTTCCTTTGGAATTTGGCGATCACCTTCTGGATGCCTCTACGGGGTAGCGAACAAGCGACCTACGACGTCAGTTCGTCGATGTTTCGCTATCTGTGGGCCCAAGGGTTGCTCGTTTTCATCCAAGCCCCTCTGGCCTGCTCGTTAGTAACAGCGTTCCTGGGCAAAGCGGCGTTCGAGACTGCGCCGAGCTACACGGAGGTGTGGAAGGACGTGAGGTCATCGACAAGTAACTTGCTGTGGTGCCTTGGAACGGTGCGGATGGCGATCCCCGGGTCCCTGCTACTGCTGCTCACCGATCGCGAGGTGTCGTTTCACGTCGAAATCGAATTAATGTTGATGGGAGCCGTCTGCGGTTTTGCCGCTTTGGCCCGCATGGGCCGGCCATTTTTGCCAGAGATCATCATCCTGGAGAAGAATCCGTACACGAGCCGAAACCGAGAAACCGTCACCGTGGTGCGGCGGAATCGCCACCTTCATTCGCTCAACAGCGGCGAACTCGTGGTACGATATGCGGCGTCGGCCTTCGTCTCCTTCGTGCTTTTTATCTCCATCTACTACACACTTTTCTATGCGCAAGGGGTGTTCACGAACGTCTGGGCACAGAATACGACCTTCATGCTGTACTTTACGATTCCCATTGCCATCTGGTCGGCCGCCTTATACGTCACTCTGGCCAGATATCTGAACTATCTGGATCAACGCATCCGATACGAGGGCTGGGAAGTCGAATTGAAACTACGAGCCGAGGGACGCCGTCTCCAAGCCGTTCCTTTTGCAGAGTAGTTTTTTGATGGCGTAGAATGGGCAGCTAGGCTCGCGCAGAAATAACTTACCGACTAACCCACAAAAAAATGTGGCGATGGCCCGATTACTTCAACAGAGTCAGCGACGAGAACCACCCGAGATGTTGAGCAGGG
>JACNKX010000054.1 GCA_014381825.1 Planctomycetota bacterium | reverse complement strand
CTCTCAACGTCGCGGTGGGGGGCCGGGCGGGAAGAGGAACATGTTTTCAATTCCCCCCGGGGTTACAATAGAACCGCGGTCGGTGTGGGCTCGCATGAAAGGAGGCCGTTCGGGGCGTGGGTTTTCTTGAGTCGTTATTTGCCCATCGCCTTTCGCATCAAAATCCGCCATGATTTCGTCGACGTTCCGGCGAAGTGGCGGCCCCAGCAATTCAGGCTCGCCCGCCTCTAGCGGAATGGGGCGGCGATCCTCGGTTTTGGACGGCAAGACACGCGGTTCGATCTCGGCTGTCTCGTCGGCGTCTTTTTTCAACGAGACATCCTGTGGGCCACCGCTTTCGTTCGCGACTTGCGTCTCTGGAATCACTGGCTCCGCCGCATCGCGCCTCACACGCGTCGAGCCATCGGCTACGGGGGTCGAGGGCGGACTGCTCAAATTCGAGATGATGACGAAGACACCCATGATGACGATCGCTGCGCCCATCGTACCAGCGACCACAAGCAGCCATCGCGGCGTCCGCGATTTCGCTCGCATCGGTCGTTTAATGCGCGCGGAAGATCGAGGCAGCGTGTCGGTAGACATTTGCGTGGCCACTCGAACGAGCATCTGGTTAGCCGCCTCAATCTGTTCGCGAACCTTTGGAATCTCTTGCTCCGCCCACTCGGCATACTTCGCGCCAACCGGACCTGTCAGTTGAGCTAGTTTCTCGAGGAGAGTTAGAGCCTCTGCGAATCGCTCATGGCGCCAAAGCTCACGAACACGGCTGGCGTCGACCTCCCAGTACGCTTCGCGCCTGTCACCTGATTCGCTCGCAGTTGGCTTGGGTGGCGCAGCCGCTCTGCGTAGGTAATCTCGCAAGGCAATCGCCAATTCGTCGGCAGACGCGAAGCGTTCTTCCTGTGTTCGCGACATGGCCTTCAAACAGATCGCCTCCAAGGTCGAATCAATGTCGTCTCGCACCGCGGTCGGCGAGGGCGGCTCGACTTGTAAAGCCTGTTGAACGACCGACGCGACCGAGCCGTCAAACGGTAGCTGAGCCGTCAACATTTCGTACATAATCGCGCCCAGGCTGTAGACGTCGCTGACTGGACCAACCGCGTCCAGGTTCCCCGTGATCTGTTCAGGTGACATATAGGCCGGCGTACCAATCATCTCGCCGCATTGAGTCAAGTTCGACTCGGCATCCGCCAAGCCCGCCAATCCGAAGTCCATGACAACCGGTTCGTTATTTTGGTCAATCATGACGTTCGCTGGCTTCAGATCACGATGCACCGTCCCGGTTCGGTGAGCCGCATGAAGCGCCGAAGCGATCTTGGCGACGAGCACTGCGACGCGGCGACACGACATCGGCCCGTCCGCCGCAATACGATCGGCCAACGTGCCGCCTTCGATGTAGGCCATCGTGAAATAATGGACGCGTTCGATCTCTCCGACATCATAGACCGGGCACAAATGCGGATGCCGAAGTGTCGCCATGGCCCGCGCCTCGCGAAAGAAACGCTTCATACCGGCTTGGTCATTGGGCTCGAACTTCGGGACTTTTATCGCGACCTGTCGGCCCAGTTGCCTATCCTGAGCGAGATAGACGGCGGCCATCGCTCCTTCGCCGAGAGCTCGTTGAATTTCGTACCGGCCAAACGACAGCGGCAGATTCGCTCCCAGCCTTAACTGTATCCATAGCGGCGCGGCCCGCGAGACAACTTGGTGTGTCGTGGCGTATTTGTCTTGATCCGAATGAGTATCATTCGGACTCGTCGGTGGTGGCCGCTTGGCGTCCATTCGTTCCGTCGCTGCGGGTCGCACGAATCTCTTCATCATGTCTTGCCCAACACTGGGCGAACACTTCTTATTCTATCCAAATAAATGGAAAGACGTCGCTCCCCACAGACTCTAAACGGAACAGTGTGCAGTCTGTTGCATACGGGAGCCGATATCTTTTGCAATCTCGGAGGAATTCGTCGCCTCTTCATAATTCCGCCACGGGTCGGCCAAGAGATAAGAATATGACTCGAATGTCCAATCGCATTGCTTTCCTGTAGAATCGTCGCTCGTTAAGCTGACACCTTGTCTAAATCACGGCATGAGAATCGTTCTGTGGTAGATTCGTTAATCCTACCGATCGGACTTGTTACCGCCGGACTGGTTGCCGCCCGTCTAGGTGTGCTGACCGTCTCCGCTTGGCAACGCGCGATTTTCCAGCGAGAGCGAGAGCGATTGACGCTCGAAGCGATGAAGGAGCGAATTTCGGAGGCGAAGAACCGTCGCGCCGAAAACGCACTCGCGTGGAACGGCTACCGGAAATTCGTGGTCGATCGAAAGGAAATGGAAGCGGACGGAATCTGCTCGTTCTACCTCGTCGCGCATGATCGGAAGCCACTCCCGACATTCAAACCCGGACAATACCTGACGTTTCGGCTCAATATCCCCGGTCGCGAGAAACCGGTGGTTCGTTGCTATTCGCTGTCGGACAGTCCACATCCTGATCAATATCGCGTTACGATCAAACGGGTTGGCTCGCCGCCCGACGCACCAGCCGCGCCGCCCGGTCTGGTATCGAATTATTTCCACGAACAACTTGCCGAAAAGGACATACTCGATGTCCAGGCTCCTCGCGGCCACTTTTTTCTAGCGCCCGAACAGGAACGGCCCGCGGTGTTGATCGCGGGAGGGGTCGGAGTGACACCGTTGCTAAGTATGATCAACAGCATCGTTGCGACACGATCCGGTCGTGAAGTGCTGTTTTTCTATGGTGTGAGAAACGGAGCCGAACATGCATTTAAGGAATCGCTGGAACGAGTACTCGAGCACCACGCAAACATTCGACATGTCGTTGCGTACAGCAAACCGACTTCCGACGACGAACAGCATGAAGGACGCGATTATCATCACACGGGTCGAGTCGATGTTGATTTGATTAAAAGCTACCTGCAATCGACGAACTATCAGTTCTATATTTGTGGCCCGCCCGCCATGATGGAGACGCTAAACAAGCAGCTCCTGAAGTGGGGTGTCGCGAAACAAGACATCAACACCGAAGCATTTGGCCCAGCGACCGTCAGCAAGGCATTCACGAAACCACAAGAGGCAGGATCGCTTTCGCTCAAAGTTGGCAGCGACAGCGATACAAGCATCACGTTTGCAAAATCTGGGAAATCTTGCGGCTGGAATTCGAAGGCAGGAAATCTACTTAATTTTGCCGAGGCGAACGGCGTGAAGATCGATTCGGGCTGCCGAGCCGGAAATTGCGGAACATGTGTCGTCGCCGTGAAATCTGGCAAGGTCCGTTATGTGACGGAACACGGGGCCGCGTTAGAAGAAGGAACTTGTCTCACCTGCATCGCCGCACCTGATGGAAATGTCGTTCTTGATGCGTAGCACGAGTCAACTAGAATCTACGGCGTTCGCGAAGCATTTAACAATTCAGCAGTTGTCAAATCTGACTTTCAACCGGGAGTTTGCCATATGAGTTATGGAATCACTTCGCCGTTCGTTCATGTATTCGGTAGTTGGAAGATTGCCCTGCTTCTGGCTTCGATCGCACTGCTTGGCTCGCCAGATCCGGCATCTGCACAGCAAACCGTTGCTCCAGAGAAAGTCTTCGGCCGCCAAGCCTGCCAAGTGTGTCACGCGTCGGAGGCGACCGCTTGGGAACACTCCTCTCACAACAAGAAGGCCTGGAGCTTGCTGGACCATCCCAAGGCGGCAGGATTCGCGAAGGCACTTGGCGTGACCGATATCAAAGGCGCGTCGCTATGCACGCAATGCCACGGCACGCAACAAAAGAAGGCCGACAAGATGATCATCGCCGAAGGGAATTCCTGCGAGTCCTGTCACGGCGGAGCGGGCGGGAAAGGTGGCTGGTTGTTCACGCACTTCGACTTTGGTTCCGGTCGTCGTCCGACGAGCAAGAGCAAGATCGACGAGTTCCTTGCCGATCGCACGAAGGAAACGCCCGCCCACCGCGCGGCACGCGATGCCGCCGTCAAGAAAGCTGGCATGAATCGCTCGGCGGATGCGTTTGAGATCGCCAGCAACTGCCTGCAATGCCACCTCGTCCCGAATGAGAAACTCGTCGAAGCAGGGCATCCAATGAGCACTCGATTCGAGTTTGTCGAATGGGCCCAAGGGGAAGTGCGGCACAATTTTCTTCTCGACGCGAAAGCAAACGCCGAAGCCCCGACGAACTGGACAGACCGCAATCAAGGCGCCACACCCGAGGGAAGGAAGCGGCTAATGTTCGTCGCGGGACAACTCGCCGATCTCGAAGTCAGCCTTCGTACGCGAGCCAAGGTCTCTGAGACGAAGCGAGGTTCGCTCGGCGATGAAGTGAACGATCGCATTCTCGACATGCAAGAGGAACTCGCTGACCATGGTATCGCAGAGTTAGAACCAATCCTCGCAGCCATCGCCAGTATCGACAAAAAGTCCCTGAAAGAGGCGACGCCCGGTGATCAAGCGACGTACACGAAAGCCGCGGACGCCGTGGCCGCTGGTGCAAAGAGTTTTGTGACAGCCCATCAAGATGGCACTAAACTGCCGGAATCGATCAAGATTCCAAGCAAGGCGAAGGGTGAACCGTTCAAGCCGTAATTGCGTTAGAGAAACAAGAATAGAAAGGATTGTCATCTTGTCATCTGCTTCTCGGACCTCAGTTTTAGCTAGATCTGCGGCGCTGTTGGTGCTGACAGGGATTTGCGTTGGCGGGTGGCAGCAGTGGGCGCGCGCTCAGGATATTGCCACGCCCGCAGAGACGGTTCCCGCAGCGATCGTCGATCCATCTCGCATCGAAGGACATGCCAAGTGTGTCGATTGCCATGCCCAGGAAATTAAAGCGTGGCAAGCGTCGAAACATGCAACGCGAGCGTTTGATCTCTTGCGAACCGCGCCGACTTCTTTGGAGTATGCAAAGAAACTTGGCATTCGCCCCACGGACATCGCCCGCAACTCGCTTTGCACGACGTGCCATGCGACTCAGCAGCGTGATGAAGTTGGACGATTGCGTATTCTGGGCGGTGTGTCATGTGAAGCATGTCACAATGCTTCGGGTGGTGATGATGGTTGGCTGAACGCGCACGCCGTCTATGGACCACGCGGAACACGGCGCGAAGCAGAATCCGCCGAGCATTACGCTCAACGGACCGCAACCTGCGAGACGGCGGGACAGTTCCGCTCGGCAAACGCCTATCAACTCGTCAAGCGATGTTTTGACTGTCATGTGGTCCGTAACGAAGCGTTGGCCGAAGCTGGCCACGATCATGGCGACGGCTTCGAATTTGTAACGAAGGCGCTTGGCGAAGTCCGCCACAACTTCTTCCTCGACCGACACGGTAATGCAGAAGTCGCGACACTTTGGACGGACCCATTACATCACGAAGCAGGGCGAAACGCGGCTGGCAGAAAACGCGTTCTGTTCGTCTTGGGACAGCTGATCGATCTCGAAACGAGCCTCCGCAGCCTCGCGACCGCGACCGATGAAAGCGATTTTTCTGATCTGATGGTCGAGCGAATCGAAGACGCTTGGGGACTGTTGGCGGAGGATCTTTTGGAGGAGCTTGAAGAGACCAAGATTGCTGAAGTGACCGAAGCAACCGAAGCCGTCGAGACGGTCGTTGAAAAGCTTGACGACGACGGATTCGACCCTAACGACCAGAAGCTTTACTTAGAGGCCGCCGCGACGGTCGGTAAGGCGGCGAGACAGTTCGCCGCTCGAAACGGAAATCAACTCGAAGAAGTCGATGACTTGGATCTGATTCCGGAAGGACCGTTTGAAGGCGCTTACCAACCGTAGCTGAACTCGTGAGACTTCAGAACGTAAGCCGGAACAAGCTTCGCAGTTCCGGCATTCGCTTGAGATCTGCCGGAACTGCGAAGCTTGTTCGGGCCTACCGCCTACGCCAAGGGACGCAATGCCGACGTTTGAATCGATTCAACGACCTGAGCGATGGGCCGTTCCGTTTTCTACTGAGATGACGGACGCCGACGTTGATCGATTATTGACGATCGAACCGTTTGCCTCTCTCGATGCGACGCGGTTTCGAGGCAAAGTCACGCTCCCCGGCATTCTCAAGAACGACACGCGACTCGTGCGATGTCAGCCCGGTGATATTGTCGTACGACAAGGCGATTGGGGTAACTCGGCCTTCTTGGTGGTGGCTGGCAATGTACGCGTCGAACTCGGTTCGGCGGCGAGTTTGCCGAGCGAGATACTGGGGCGCCAACCTGTCCATCGGAAGAGCCTCTTTGAAAGCATCGCGCAGTTGTGGCGAAATTCATCTGATCCCGAAGTTCGCGAAATCGCGGCCTATCGAGGCGATCCGCGGATTGGAACTCGAGGAACCGGTGAGCAGACGCGTATCTATTTGCAAGATGTTTCGACCGTGCTCGACAAGTATCAGACGGCGACTATTGAAGCGGGACAGTTCTTTGGTGAGAGTGCAGCATTAGGACGAACGCCCCGATCCGCGACCGTCTTTGCCGAGCGTTCCACCGAACTATTGGAGATACGTTGGCAGGGTTTGCGAGATTTAATGCGGCGTGATGATGCTCTACAACAGCACATCGACGCCGTTTTTCGCGAACGAGCGCTCAAGTTGTTTTTAATGAATACGCCGATCTTTCAACATCTTGGCACAACCGAAATCACCGAGTTAACCGAAGGAGCAAAGTTCGAAACGCACGGCCAATACGATTGGGCTGGCAGTTTCAAGCGACTTGCAAAAAAAGGCATCGACACCGATTTGCAGCACGAGCCGTTGATCGCCGAGGAAGGGAATCACACAAATGGAGTTATCATTGTTCGCAGCGGACTGGCGCGACTTAGTCGCCGTCATGAGCACGGCCACCAGACGACCGGTTACTTGACGCCCGGTCAAATATTCGGACTCGATGAAATCATTGATGGTTGGCTCGGCAAGACTCCAAAGCCGCTCACACATTCGCTGCGGGCGATCGGAATTGCTAATGTCGTGACAATTCCAACTCATCTGATCGAAAGGCTGCTCCTCGAAACGACCGGTCGGCGAAGCTTGGCGCGAAACAAGGCGAAGACGACCGATCCGTTGGCCAACCAACCGAAAATCGACGCGACGCGAATCAACTCGGACTTTGTCGAGTTTCTGGTCGAGAACCGCTACATCAACGGCACGGCGACGATGTTGATCGATATGGATCGCTGTACTCGTTGCGACGACTGTGTTCGTGCCTGTGCCAGTACGCACGACAACAATCCTCGGTTCCTTCGACAAGGTCCCATCCAGAATAACATCATGGTTGCGAACGCATGTCTCCATTGCGAAGATCCCGTATGCATGATTGAGTGTCCCACTGGTGCCATTCATCGGCAAATGGAGGGCGGCCAAGTCGTCATTAACGACGAGACTTGCATTGGCTGTAGTGCGTGTGCGAACAATTGTTTGTACAACGCCATTCGAATGGTCGACGTGCGGCATGAGGACGGCGATTTTATTCGAGATGATAGGAAGCACGCCCCCATCGCGAAGGCCACGAAATGCGATTTATGTTCGGACCAGCTTGGCGGCCCGGCCTGCCAACGAGCGTGTCCTCATGATGCACTCATTCGAATGGATATGCGCGCCGTCCAACAGTTGACCGACTGGTACACTAGATAACTCGAATAACAGCCGAAGCCAGCCGGAATGAAAACACTTACCGCTCGACGATTTCGCAATTCAGGAATTGCGATCGTTGCTGCGCTACTGCTGGTCTGGCTCAGCGGTGCAATGACGACGGCACTGCGAGACACCGCGCGTCAGACAGGCTGGATTCTCTTCTCGATGATCTGCTTTCTGGCCGCCTACAACTTGCGAAAGAAGTTACCTTTCCTGCCTCTCGGAGCGTCGGCAACCTGGTTGCAATTTCACATCTACGTCGGGCTGTTGACCGCAGTCGTATTCGGCGTTCACGTCGGCTGGCGGATTCCCAACGGGCTTGTCGAATCGTTGTTGGCGACGCTCTATCTGTTCGTGTTCGCAAGCGGAGTAATCGGCTTATTCTTATCGCGTTCGTTGGCCAAACGCTTAACGACCCGGGGCGACGAAGTGCTATTCGAACGCATTCCGGTCTATCGCAATCGACTTCAAGCTGAAGTCGAGACGATTGTCTTTGAGGAGTTGGACGAGGCTGCATCGACTGCTGTCGCACAGTTCTACGCAGATCGACTTCGGCCTTTCTTCGCACAGACCCGTAACTTCTGGCAGCATCTCGTGCAATCGAACCGTTCCCGCTTCGGCCTGCTGAACGAGATGCAAGCATATCGTCGCTACTTGAACGACGCAGAACGCGAGACGATGGCGAGGTTGGTTACGTGCGTTGAAGCGAAGGATGATCTTGACTATCAGTTCTCGTTGCAAGCGACGCTCAAGTATTGGCTGTTCGTACACGTACCGTTGACGTACGCATTGCTCGTTTTCGCGATACTCCACCTGTTACTTGTGTCCGCATACTCGGGAGGTATTTCGTGAGCGACGGCCCCTCCCATGCATCCAGCTTCGACGAGAACGACTACGCACGACCCAATCAACCGTGGCAGTGCGGTTGGGCTGCCGAAGGCCACGCGTGCCCGCTAGGACCTACCAAGTGGGGACTCTGTCGTTCGGCACACGAATGCTCGCCCTATCAGAAAGGCGACACTTGGGTCTGTGCGCGCACCAAAACTCATGGCGGCACGTGCGACGAAGGCCCGCTGCCCGACGGTACATGTTGTAAGCAAATTCAGAGATGCGAACCTAAGCGGAGCGCGTTATCGCGACGCGGCGTTTTGTCGTTTACGGCCTTTGCGGCGGCGATTGCGTCAGGCTTACTGATCCTCGGATCGCCAAGTCGACCGAACCTCATATCTCCCGGTCCGTTGACATCGCAACACAGTCAAGTCGTTGATCGTTGTGAGGGGTGTCACACTGCCGCCGCAGGTGGGCCGACCGCTTGGGTTCAAGCGTCATTGGATCGCGAGGTAGCTCACACCCAGAGCGGCCAGTGTTTGCAGTGTCACGCGGAACTCGGCGCGAGCGCAATGAACCCGCATAGCCAGCCGCGCATTGAACCTGGCATGCAAACGGTCGTTAACGAGATGGTCGGTACGATCGGCGACGGTCTACCTGAGCTTCCTCAACGGCGCGCTACACGTCACGGATTAGACGGCGGTATCGCGCGGGCCTTGCGAACGGATCAACAACTAGCGTGCGCCACCTGCCATCGAGAGCACCGTGGCACGATGGCGGACTTGACCGAATTCACGAACCAACAGTGTCAGGTCTGTCATGTGGATTCCTTTCACAGCTTTAGCGAGGGACATCCAGAGTTTACGGCCTACCCCTACGAGCGTCGGACAAGATTGTATTTCGATCATTTGTCTCACATTGGTGAACACTTTGAAGCCGCGGGAACGAAAGGGAACCGAAAGTGCAATGACTGCCATCAAGCCGATTCGGCTGGACGTTATATGCTGGTCAAGGAATTTGAGACAACATGCGCAGAATGTCATTCCCATCAAATCCAAGATGACACGACGCAAGGTATCGCTGTGATTTCGTTGCCGGCGTTGGACGTTGATGCACTTGCAAAAAACGGTCGGAAGATCGGCCAGTGGCCTCGTGAGTATCCGTTGCACGTAGAGGCAACCGCTGAGATCTCACCACTTCAAAGGTTGCTGCTTCAATCGTATGACGAATACGCCGCCGTCGAAGCCTCGCTGTCGGGCGTCGATTTGCGCGACCTGCGCGAAGCGGATACGCCCCAACTGCAATCGGTCGAGTCACTGGTATGGTTGTTAAAGGAATCACTGTATGACATTGTGCAAAAGGGGCATCCAGAGATTCACCGCCGACTCGCAACGGTTCTCGGAGAACATGTTTCCGAGTCGCAGATCGAAACACTCGCCAATTCATATCCGCTTCTTTTGGCGATCGATATGCAAGAGCAGTGGTTACCCGCTTTAGTGACAGAAGTAGAATCCCGACGTAAGCAACTCGACGTGGAGGTACCAAATGAAGTTCCTCCGACTGACGCCGCTCTCCTCATACGAACCGAGCGACACGAATCCGAGCTTCTTGCCAGTGGGTGGCACGTCCACGGTTCGAGCCTCTCGCTGCGATACCGACCGCTCGGCCACGCCGATCGATTGCTCAGAGCGTTGTTAGATATCGGTGCGCGCGGCGTGAACAACGATCCCAATCCTACACTGTTGCAAAGCGCGCTTAACGATTTGTTTGATCAGGTAGGGTCGCCCTTTGCCGCTGGACGTTGCACGAAATGTCACAGCGTCGATCACGATGAAAAAGCGGCTGCAAATGTCAATTGGCGTCCTTACGAACCGCCGCTAGACCAGCACTCGTTTACACACTTCAACCACGCGCCTCATGTAACTTTGCTGAGCGACGATGCCTGCTCGCAATGCCATTCATTCAACGAGACTCAAACAGCGGCAACATCTCTTCTTAAAACCGAATTCATCGACCGCCACTGGCGCCCCGCCACGAACCCGCATGCTTTCGAAAGCGACTTTGTTCCCATGACGCAGGCCGCATGCGCCAAATGCCACGGTGACTCTTCAGGTCGAGATAGCTGTCTCACGTGCCACGCTTATCACGTGCGATAGATCGCACCGAGTGTTAGAAACTTCTTCACTCGCTTTCTTGTCCATCGACCATCACACCGGTCGCTTCAGGAACTGCGGTCCTTTGCAGATCAAACACGCCTGCCACATGAAGATCGGCCAAAAGTTCTTCTCGCTGCTGGCTGGTCAGGTTTCGTATCGGCGGTCGCACTGGACCACTTTCAATGCCAAGTTCTGTTAACAGGAGCTTACAAGCAGATAGGAAACTATGGCGGGCCATGATCGCAACGATCTCGACGGACTTTGCCTGCAACTTCCGCGCTTCCTCATGGTCGCCCCGATCAAAAGCGGCGAGCATCCGGCGGTACAATGGGGCGGCAAAGTTATAGGTGCTGCCAACGGCTCCACGCGCGCCGAGTGCCACTGCAGCGAGAAGTTGCTGATCAGAACCAAACAGCACTTCAAATTCGCCATCGTTCATACAAACACATTGCTGCATTTGCATCAGATCGATATTGGAGTACTTCAATCCGACAAGATTCGGGATACGGGGCTTGGCCTTTTCGAGGAACTCAGCCATGGGTAACACAACGTTCGTCAGCGGCGGGATCTCATAGAAGTAAAATGGCAAGTCGCCCGCAGCGGCCGCAACGGGAACCAAGAACTCGATCAACTCTTCCACACCAGCGGGCTTAAAGTAACATGGCGACGATGCTGCGATCGAATCAGCTCCAATTCGTTGAGCATGCTCGGCGAGAGCGACGGCATCGGGCAGGCTGTTGTGCCCAACTTGAATTATCACTTCCAAGTCAGTCCCAGATGTTACATCCATCCAGCGTTGCGCGCTCCGAATGCGTTCGTCCGTCGACAGAGATTGACCTTCGCCGGTCGAACCTGCGACGAACAGACCGTTGACTGTCGTGTCGACCAACAACTGGGCGTGTCGTTCGACAACTTCCAGGTTCAACGATCCATCGATGTGAAACGCCGTGGTGGGCGGAGCGATTAAGCGGAATTGGTTTGAGGACATCGTGAACCCTTGATCGAAGAAACGTAAAGTGCCGCTACGTTGATCTTGCACGATGAAAACCTTCAATGCAAGCTGCAGCCGCAAGTTGGCAAAAGGTTCCGATAATACACGTCACGCAAATGCCAGTAATCCAGGCACTGGCAGCTTGGACGAACCGTCATTGCTTGGTAAGGTCACTGCTCAGTAACATGGACGAACGGGTGCGATCACATTTTCTTAACCCAATCGAGCAACTATGCAGAAGCACGTCGACGTAGATGGCGTTCAACTTACGTTGAGTACACCAAACGAGAATGAAGCCAAATGGATCGGGCAACGCGAGATACTGCAGCAACTCCAGGCTTGCTGGATCGTCGTCGACGACGCTGACCTTGCGCTCTCGCCGCGTCTGGTCGGCTCGCCGGGAATCGGCAAGACCGCGCTGGCGATGGCGGCTGCGCAACAACGTGAGCAAGAGCTGTATATCTATCAGTGCACGGCGGATACGCGTCCAGAGGATTTACTTGTCACGCCGGTGCTGGCGCAGAACGGCAAGATTGCCTATCACGCTTCGGCTTTGGTGACAGCGATGATTCGCGGCGGCGTCTGTGTTCTCGATGAAGGGAATCGAATGAACGAGAAGTCGTGGGCCAGCTTGGCTCCGCTGCTCGACTACCGACGTTACGTCGAATCGATTGTCGCTGGCATCACGATCAAGGCTCATCGCGACTTTCGTTGCGCCGTGACGATGAATCAAGACGAGTCGACTTACGAGATCCCCGATTACATCATGAGTCGCCTGCAGCCAACATTGAGTGTTGGCTATCCCAACAAGCAAGACGAACTGGCGATTCTGCAGTACCACCTGCCCTTCGTCGAGCCAGAGATGTTGGCGATTACGGTCGAGTTCTTACAGCGATCCCACGAATTGAAGTTGGATTTCTCGCCGCGTGATGGAATCAATCTGTTGCGATACGCGATGAAGCGATTGGCGCAGGACTCGTCGCATCCGATTGCCAAGGATCAAGCATGGCGAGAAGCGTTGGAGAAGTGTCTTGGAGAAGACGCACTAGACCTCGAATCGTTGGCACAACGTCGCAGTCGCACGCTCGGAGGCGACGCGGTGCCGTTGGGATTAGGCGACTTTTTCTTTGCAGCGGACGATCCGTTGCACCCCGACCTGGAAGACGAAGACGACGATGATGAACTGCTGTTTTAAAGTGATGGATTTTGACCTCCGGCCTCTCTCTTATGACCCTCGACGTTCTCAAGTTCGGACCTCGCATCACGGCGCTGCCAATTATTCACGGCAGCGGTGACTTTGCTCTCGAGGTCCGTCGAATGATGCTTGAGCACTCGTTTGACTGCGTCGCCGTTCCTCTACCACCCTCGTTTCAAGAAGACGTCGAGGAAGCAATCGGCTTACTCCCAACGCCGACGGTCGTCTTACAACGAGAAAGCGCCGGCTATCAAACGGAATGGACTCCCGATCAACGTGATGAAGACGAGTCCGAAGGTGACTGCAGCTATGTTCCGATCGATCCGTGCCAGGGAGTGATCATGGCGCTGCGCGTCGCGATGGGAGAACGCGTTGCCCGTCAGTTCATCGATTTGGAGACCTCGCCATTTGTTCCCTACAGCGAGCCGCTTCCCGATCCCTATGCGCTAAAGAAAGTTTCCATCGAACGATTCGCGGCGGCGGTTCTGCCAACGCTCGCTAGGCCCAGCTTGGAACAGCGGCAGGAACGCAATTCCCACATGGCAGCGAAACTTCGCGACTTGGAGTCGCGTCATGAATCGATCCTGTTTGTGTGCTCTGTCCTTGATTGGCCCTGGATTCGCGAAGCGTATATCGAGCAACGAGCGTCGGATGCCAGCGATGCGTACGTCCCCTCAACAGAAACCTACGAAGTCGAGAACGACACGCTGGTATTCATGCTGGGTGAATTGCCGTTCATCACCGGATTGTACGAAAAGGCGCGAGCCGACTTGGACGACGACGAGAATCTGTCGATTGATGGCGTTAAAGAACTGTTGCTCTCATCGCGGGATGCTTACTGCGACGAGTTAAAGCGACGTGCACGCAACATTACTCCACAGATCCTTGCGCAATGCATGAAGTACATTCGCAATCTGTCGCTGATTGAACGGCGGCTGACACCGGACCTGTACACGCTTGTGATCGCCGCGAAACAGATCGTCGGCGATCAGTACGCGTTGCATGTGGCCGAGACAGCGCGAGACTATCCCTATGCGAGAGCAACCGGTTTGCCCTACCTGGACGTGGGCTTAGAGCGAGTGCGACTTCCCGAAGGTGATCTGCTTGATGCCGTTAGCCGGCTTCCAGGCCCACCGTTGATCTGGCGCAGCTGCGAGTTGCAGCCTCGACCCGACCGACAAGACGTGGATCGCTGGAAGATGCGATGGAATCCGCACTCTCAATGCAGTTATCCTCCCGAAGATAAGCTGATCGAAAACTTTCGCTCGCACGTCTTTGATCGTGCCAAGGACGTGATGGGTGCTGATCTCGTGCATACAGAGAAATTCACGACCAGCATTAAGGACGGCATCGACATTCGTGACACTTTGCGTCATTGGTACGATGGCGACATCTACGTCAAGGTCCTGCCGCCGAGTCGTGGGAAGCTCGATTGCGCCGTGATGCTGTTCGACAGCCCAGCCGATCCACGAGACTATCCTTGGCGGACAACCTGGTTCGCGGAACATGAAGACGAATCGACACTCGCCTTTTTCGCGACCGACTTCAGCAAAGAACTAGTCGGCCCGGGGATCGGGCTCGGGAATTATGGCGGCGCTCTGTTTCTATATCCTCCGAAGCCGATCGTCGATATTTGGATCGACCCGCGATTGGACTTCACCGAAACGATGGAGGAACGTGTCCTCGCGGCCGCATGTCTGCATAGCCAATGTTTGGACATCGCGTTGCTCAGCCCCGCTCCACCTGGCGCAGGTTGGCGACGGTTGGCAAAACGATTCAAAAAGAAATGGGTTCATATTCCGCTCGGTCAGTTTGGCGAATCAACGGTCCAACAACTCCGCATGGTACACGTGCTAAACGGCAAACATGTACGAAGCTACGCGTCAGATTTCATCAGGCGTGCGTAGAGAGTGTTGCTTGAGACACTCACACGAGACTCGTATACTGGCCCTACCCGCGTGTATCAAGGCTTGCAAACAAACTCCCCGGAGATGGAAATGGAATTGCATGTAAAGCTACGTAATCTGCTTGTCATGGCGGCAGCAGACGGAAGCTTGACCGAGCGTGAGATCACTTTTTTGTCCGATCGCCGGGCGCGATGGTCAGTACCGGAGGAGGTCTTCGCAGAGGCGATCCGTTACGCCATTTCGGATGTTGCCGACATCGAGGTCCCCGAGACCCACGAAGAACGCGTCGAAATGCTCCAAGACTTGCTGCGAATGATGGCAGCCGACGGGGATCTAGCAGAAGTCGAGAAGCAACTGTTTGCAACTGCGTCGGTCGCCATGAACATCTCGGACGAGGAACTCAAAGAGATCATCGATTCCGTTCTCTAGGCGGAGTATCATAGTCGGACCACTGACAACACCGACTCCGTTTTGAGATAGGTCGCTGAGTTATCATGAGATTTTTTCGTTGTTATATCGTCCTATTGGTACTATCGATCCTTGGTTGGCCAACAACTCTGCTTGCTCAGATCGAAGACGACGAGTTCCGCAGCGGTTTGATCGGTAATTATTCTGATCCGCAGGGGAACTCCCTATCGCGACGTGACGCCGCCGTCTCAATCGCGCCCGGCACCAGTTCTATTGATCGTCGCCTCGATGGCATTTCGCTTCGAGTCCACTGGACCGGCTTTCTCATGTCTCAGGCAGTTGGTGACTACCGGCTACATGTCTACGCAGCCGGTAATGTACGAATCCAGCTCAATGGAACAACGGTTCTCAAAAGCGAAAGCGACACGTCCAAATGGTCGGTCTCGGCACCCATTCCGTTACAGTTCGACTTTCATCCGCTGGAAGTAACCTACGATCGAAAAGATTCCGAGGGAGGAATTCGGCTCTTTTGGTCCGGGCCGCAGTTCCAGTTGGAACCGATCGGTTCACGGTATCTCTATCACGATCCAACTAAAACGCCAGACACAAGTTTCAGCCGCGGCGGGTCAATTGTGCGGGCGCTGCGCTGTGCTGCGTGCCACCACGTTCCCGGCGAGTCGCGACCTGCAACCGCCCCGTCGCTCGCGCACGTCGCCGACAATATGCATTTTGACTGGCTGGTGAGTTGGCTGGCAGTGACGCCTAAGCAACAAGATGGTGTTCAGCGGCAGATGCCTCACTTCTCGCTGTCGGAGTCGGACGCCGACGCAATCGCCGCCTATTTATTCGACCAATCCAAGCCAGTCAAAAGAAGGCCCGTCGATAAGAAAAAGCCGGACCTCGGCAGGGGGAAGCTGCTACTGTTAACGACGGGCTGTCTCGCGTGCCATCAACTCGGAGACGTCGGTACCTCCGGTCAATTTGGTGGTGGCGACTTGGCCGCGATTGCCTCGAAACGACCGCGAAGTTTCTTCGCACATTGGCTCGCCGCGCCACAAGAACTCAATCCACAACATCGCATGCCACTCTTCGAGCTTTCGAAAGACGAACGTCGAGATCTCTCGGCACACTTATCCACGCGAGGCGTGACGCCTCAACGAGCAGAGCCGCGTCCAACGACTGAGAAACAGATCTCGCTCGGACGAACACTATTTGAAAAACATCAGTGTGCATCGTGCCACGACCGTGCCGAGAACGAACAACGCAATCCGCGGAGAGCATTTGCGGAAGTGATCAATTGGGATGACAGCTGCGTCCGGCAACCCAACGCGATGCATCCAGGATTTCAGCTGACGGGCGACGACCGTCACGCCGTGGCTCAGTTCGTTGCGGAAACACGAAAGCATCCGGACGCTGCGCCTCGAGTCAGTGCTTCCGACCTTCTCGCAAAACACAATTGCTTGGCGTGCCACTTACGCAACGATTTGCCAGGTCTCGCGGCGAAGCTGCCAAAAGTTGCCGAGGCACATCCGGAGGTTGCCGAACTGTTACCATCGATGACTCCACCGCCGTTAATTAGCCTGGGTGATAAACTGTACGACCAATCGATTCGCGATGCGATTCTTCGAAAGTCAGTACATCGCGATTACCTTCACGTGCGGATGCCAAAGTTCAACCTCTCGGAAGAAGAACTCCAAACGCTCGTCGATTACTTTGTGCAATCAGATCGTATCCCGCCTCGCACCGACCAGCAGGCTCCGCCGGAAACCGACCCGCTCGTTCTGCATGCAGTCGGCAGTCGGCTCGTGACAACGGACGGGTTTGGTTGTACGAGTTGCCATCAACTTGGAACGGTGAAGCCCACCAAAGCGCCGCTCAATGCACGCGGCCCGCAACTAACGCTGTTAGCGAAACGAATACGTCGCGAATGGTTCGAACGATTCGTACGTAACCCCCTGCGGGTCATTCCTCGCATGGAAATGCCGTCGGTTCAAGTGGCGGTGAGTGGCGTACTCGATGATCATCTCGACACGCAACTCGCTGCGGTCTGGGACGTGTTGAATACTCCTGATTTTGAACCACCGCTCCCGAACCCAGTTCGCACGGTGCGCCGATCTGGACTGGCCGAAAGGGAAGAGCGATCGGTCGTCATCACGGACGTTGTTCGCGACGCGCAGAAGATCTATCTAAAGCCGCTCCTGATCGGCCTGCCAAATCGCACCAGCTTCCTGATCGATCTCGAAACAGCTTCCTTGGCTCGATGGTCCGTGGGCAACGTTGCCCACGAGCGAACAGAAGGCAAGTCCTGGTTCTGGGCGGTCGCTGGCACTCCGCTGCTCAAGCCCGCGCTGACGGACTGTGAGCTCACCCTTGTTGACGCGATGAGCGAGTTGGCGCCGGACACTGTCGGCCAATTCGTTACTGAGTTCGACGAAGTGTTTCATACAGACGAACGAGGCGTTGGCTTTCGATATCGACTCCGATTTGGCGGCTCGTCACCCACGACGGTCTCGGTGACACAGATTTTCAGAGTCGAGTCTTACGATACGGGTGCCGTGTCGCGCCGCATTGATGTCGTTGGCATACCGGCTTCGATGGCGGTGAAATTGCAATTGCTGTCCTCAGCCACCGAGCTCAAGACGAAGTCTGACGGAACACAGCTCCAGACACGATTTGGCTCCATAGAGATGTACCTTGGGGCGACGATCGAAGATGACTTCAGCGTAACTCGACCAGCGGACAATGCGGGACGAGCCACCTTCACACTTTCATATCGACCGCGCGTCCCGATCGATGTGTTTCCGACGGTCGTACCCGAAGCGCCGGCACCGCCGCCGCTAACGCTCGACGTCGTCCCAGGATTCGAGACCGTTCGGCTGCCAATCAGTAGCGAGATCATGCCGACGGCGCTGGATTGGCGACCGGATGGAGATTTAGTTGTTGCTTCGTTGAAAGGTCGTGTCTGGAATCTGCGTGATACGAATGCAGACGGAATCGAAGACACTGCGGCTGCGATCTCGGACGAATTGGCGGCACCCTACGGCATTGCGGCGTACGACGATCACGTTGACGTCGTGAATAAATACGGATTGCTCCGTTTGCATCCGAACCGAATGGTTACGATTGCTTCTGGTTGGGGGCATACGACTGACTATCACGATTGGGTCGTTGGCCTGCCACGTGACGAAGAGGGTAACTACTACGTAGCGTTGCCGTGCCAGCAAGACAAACGAAACGCCGCCGCCGCGAAGTACAAAGGCTCGGTACTTCGCCTTTCACCGCGCGAGCCGACGTCGACGGACCCGAGCCTCTTCTCGATTACCGAATTGACGGCCGGTCACCGCTTCCCAATGGGGATCGCACGCAATCGCAACGGCGAAATGTTTGTGACCGATAACCAGGGCAATTACAATCCGTTCAACGAACTCAATCACGTCGTAACCGGTAAGCGTTTTGGTTTCATCAACGCGATCGATCGCAAGCCAGACTTTCAGCCACCACTAACTCCGCCAACAATCAACATCCCTCATCCTTGGACGAGGAGCGTTAACGGGATTTGCTTTCTTGACTCGCCGGATACTGCGGAGCCCGCCTTCGGGCCATTCGAAGGCCAACTCGTCGGCTGCGAGTACGACACGCGCCGGCTCATTCGCATGAGTCTTCACAAAGTCGGCGGCACCTATCAAGGTGCAGCTTATCCATTTAGCTACGATGCACCGCGCAACGGCCCTCCACTGTTAGGCCCACTGGTGTGTGCGGTCTCGCCACAGGGCGATCTTTACGTTGGCGGCATTCGCGACAGTGGCTGGGGCGGCGCAAACAACATCGGAGAGATTGTTAGGCTTCGCCCGCAGTTCGATCAACTCCCTTGTGGCATCGCAGAAGTGCGGGCAACGGCAAACGGCTTTGTAGTGGACTTCACCTCTCCAGTCGATCGCGCTAAAGCTTCGCGAACCGACAGCTATTCTGTCTCGTCGTACACTCGCGTGTCGACACCCGCCTATGGTGGAGGCGATCATGATCGTCGACAAGAGCAGGTTTCAGGTGTGCGAGTCTCCGACGATGGACTGCGCGTCGACCTGACGTTCGATGACCTGCGGGCTGGCTATGTGTATGAGTTGCATGTCAAGAACCTCGCACCGGAAGATCGCGAGTTCTTTCCTGCGGAAGCTCATTACACTCTCCGGACGATTCCTCAATAGCCACGCTGACCTGCCTGCTAGCACGTCAAGTCGGATCGTTCGTCACTCCCGGAATGATCCTTATGTTCCTCACACGTGGAAGCCGATAACGAAGAGAACGCTAGGTCTCTAGCGTTTTGCCGGAACCTCTTGCGCGACAAGGAAAGTTGCAATGCTCGTCATCGTTAGCGATCTGCACCTAAACGATAAGACAACCGGCTCGCCGTTGAATTCTGGGGCATTTCAGATTTTCGCCGAGCGTCTGCACGAGACAGCCGTTCGAGCATCATGGCGGGCAGATGGAACTTATCGACCAATCGAACGACTGGATCTCGTCTTGCTAGGAGACGTGTTGGACCTGACGGGTACAGCGCATTGGGCCACGCACGATGTCCGTCCCTGGAGCGAGCCGAATACGCCTCTCGTTTCAGACGCCGTCGCGTCGATTGTGGACAACATTCTTACGCGTAATCAGGAGTCTTGCGAGGTGCTCCGCGCGATCTCGACCGATGGGGCGATCCGCATTCCACCAGCCATGGAGAGCGGCCTGCCAGCTTACGACACCGAAGGTGTGCCAGTAGCGGTTCGTACCAGCTACATGGTCGGCAATCACGATTGGCTGTTACACCTACCGGGAACACGATACGACACCATACGACAGAAGGTGACGCACCATCTCGGCCTGTCGAATATCTACAATGCACCGTTCCCGCACGATCCGTACGAGTCGGATGAGTTGCTAGCTACGATGAGACGGCATCGCGTCTTTGCGAGGCATGGCGACATCTTCGATCCGCTGAACTTTAGCGAAGACCGCGACAATGCCAGCTTGGGTGACGCCATCGTGATCGAATTGATCACACGATTCGCAATCGCAATAGAACAGCACTTCGCTAACGACTTGCCGCAAAGCGTCATAAACGGATTACGCGAATTGGACCACATCCGTCCAATCCTCCTCGCCCCGGTGTGGATCGAAGGTTTGCTTGAGCGTTCGAACGTACGACCAGCTGTTCGCAAAGAAATAAAACGAACGTGGGATCGGCTCGCGGACGAGTTCTTACACTTGTCGCTGGTCCAAGACCAGGACTCTTGGAGCGCTTTCGATATTGTTGATGGCCTCGAACGAGCACTGAAGTTCAGCAAGCGACTGTCGCTTGGCTGGGCAGGAAAGGTGACGAGTTGGCTTCACAGTCTTCGAGGTTCGGAGAGCGGATCTTATTACCAGCACGCGTTGGCGGAGCAGGATTTCCGTAACCGGCGAGCCCGTAACATTGTTTATGGCCACACGCATCACGCAGAAGCGATTCCGCTAGACGCCAGCTATGCCGACGGTTATGTTCTCAACCAGATGTACTTCAATTCGGGAACCTGGAGACGCGTTCTCGATCAAACACGTTGTACGTCGAGCGAACACGAGTTCATTCCAACTGAGTCGTTATCAATCCTATCGTTCTTCCATGGCGACGAACGCGGTGGACGCCCGTTCGAGACTTGGACCGGAATGCTGGCGACGGTTAATGACTCGGCGACACATCGTGTCGATTCAGGGCGCACCCCACATGCCTCAGAACAACCGCTTTCGTCACCAAGAGTACCGGTCAAAGCCCCTCACTTCCGCAGTACATCTGCTCCTTCCCGATCCTCCACCCGCGAGATCTACTGAGGCGTATTGTGAACGGATGCAAGCCGTCGGTCGCGCCCTTCGCGCCGCGGATGTGAGGGCGATCTATCTCGTTCATGGATCATTCGTCGGTGCCGATGCGTTTGGATTGTTCAGCGAAGTTGCGCGAGTTTCATCCGCGGCAGCTGAACCGCTCAGACGTCTTCAAAAACAGTTGCTCGATGCGATTGCGAAAGACGCAGGAAACTACACAGTTGCATTCGCTCGAGAGTTTGAGAGCGCGCTCTCGATTGACGACGATGCCCCTCTGCCCGTTCGGCTGTTCAACTGGTCGAGTGAGAACCACCACATTGGTCGCGCCGACGGCGCCATCCACTTGATCGCCGATAGCCGGGACAGTGCGCCGAGCGGTGGCCGAGTTCTCGTTTGGGGGCACAGTCATGGCGGAAACGTACTGGCCCTGATTACAAATCTGCTCGGAGGAGATGCAAGGCTCCGCCGCAAGTTCTTTCACGCCTGCCGCTCTTACTATCGATGGCCAGGGCTCAACCGAGTCGATCTACCCGAGTGGCCCAGAGTCCAGAGAATGCTCGAAGATGAAGCAGTTCTCGCTCGATCGAGTGGTCTCGATCTTGTCACCTTCGGAACCCCCGTTCGATACGGATGGGACGCCGGCGGTTACGGGAAACTTTTGCATTTCATTCACCATCGGCCTGTCCCCGGAAAGGACCCGACGGTCGCTGAATTCCCCCGCGAAGCAGAAGACGTCTTTACTGCAAAGTTCGGCGACTATGTCCAACAGTTCGGCATTGCAGGAACAAACTTCGCGCCGGCGGCTTGGGCGTGGCGGGCTGCCCTAGCCGACGTGCGATTGGGTCGCCTCTTACAGCCTGGAATTCGAAAGCGAAAGCTATTGGAGCGATTGAAAGTCGGAACGCGCTCGCATGACGAAGGGACAAACCTGCTTGTCGACTACGGACTGCCGGAAGGTCACGTCGGGCAACATCTTGCCGGCCATGCTGTTTACACGCGGTCGGATTGGTTATTGTTTCACATAGAAGAAGTTGCTCGTCGCTTCTATGGACTTGAGGATGCTAATCGTGATTCCTCATAGCAAATCGATACCGGGCCAATGAACGGATCAACCATGACAGGCATCATTCAAGTCACGACTACGGTTTCTGATCAAGCGGACGCCGAGCGAATCGCCGCTTCACTCGTCGCTCAAAGGCTCGCCGCTTGCGTCCAGATATCTGGTCCCATCGAGAGCACTTACCGCTCGAAAGGCCAAATCGAGACGTCCCAAGAGTGGGTTTGCGCCATCAAAACCAGCGAAGCGCTATTCTCCAATGTCGAACGGGCCATTCGCGACTTACACTCCAACGACGAACCTGAAATCATGGCCATGTCGATCAACGCAGCAAGTGCCGGCTATCGCGAGTGGGTACTCGCTTCGGTAAAGGTATCCGACGAATAATCTATGTTTCTTCGCGGACGAAATGCATGCAGCCGTTTCACGTAGTGATTCGAGCCAACCCGAACACGGAGTTGCCGACGACAACCAGCGTGTTCGCTGGTGTCGAAGTGGACGCAATGATTGTGCCGCCCGAACTGCAAGCGATGCGAATGGACGTAAGTTTCGAGGAAGCTGCGGAGATACTAAGGACGTTTCCACGAATGTTCTTTGAACCCGACGGCTCGTTTGTTTGGGTCTCTTCGTCGGATGAGGAAGTGTCGTGGCAAATTGACGGGAATCTGTATGACCGCGACGGAAGTCTCATCGCCGTTGATCTCAAGGGAACGTGCTGTCAGAAGCACCTGACGCGACTGTTAGACGTCTTTCGCGCTGACCGTCGCGAACTAATGGTCGAGATATTGCGTGAAGCCGCGTTCGTTCGCGAGCGTGACTTTCTTGAAGCGCTATAGTATCGGACGCAGATCCGTCCGGTCACACCTCAAGAGCCTATGCTACGCAGTCACAACATCTACGTTCGTTGCCACGAGATCACCCACGGGCATCTTTGGCTCACGAAACACTTTGACGCCGAAATGCTCGACCATAATTGCGTAGAGGGCGGGAACAACTAGCAGGGTCAGTAGCGTCGCGACGATCAAACCGAAAATCATGCACCACGCCATTCCTTCCCACAAAGGTCCGCCGTCAAGAGCAAGCGGTAGCAAGCCGCCGATCGTTGTCGCCGTCGTCAGAAAGATTGGCAGGAAACGCTGTTTGCCGGCGTTGACCAGACAATTGCGGAACTGGTCGACGGTTAGCCCGTGAATCGGCCCGCTTCCGTTCTCCCGCTCAGCGGTTTGCTTGATGACGATATCCGCGAACTCCATGAAGATGATGCCGGTGTTCAGCACAATCCCAAACAACGACAAGATACCTAGCTGCGGCATAAAGCCCAGGGCGTTGTCGGTCAGCCAAAGCCCGGGCAACGCTCCGATCAAGGCCAGTGGTAGCGTCATCAGGATGATGACCGGCTTGGCCCAACCGTTGTACTGAATAACGAGGAGCAAGACGATCGAAAGCACGGAAATGCCAAGGCTTAGTCCAAGCTGGCTGGAACTCTTTTCCGACTCTTCAAGGTTTCCTCCGACTTCGACGCGATAGCCACTCGGCAGTTCGGATTCAAGTTGCTTCATCTCGTCCGACTTCATGATCTGCTTGACGATGTCGTTGCCCGACACACCTTCTTCAACTTGAGAGCGAACCTGAATGACCCGGTTCAAATCGCGTCTCTCGATCTTCGCTGGCTCCCAACGCGGCACGACCGTGGCTATCGAATTGAGTGGTACTTTTCCGTTCTGACCTTCGACAAAGGCGGTTCGCAATCCTTCGAGCGACTGTCGCTGTTCCGGCTTCAAACGCAAATACACGGGGACGGTGTGGTCGCCTTCGCGAAACGTGGTGAGGTGGTGGCCGGAGTAATACATATTGAGCGTCTTGGCGATATCCGAATTGGTAACACCAGCGCGATTCGCCTTGTCCTCGTCAATATCAACGCGCAGCTGATATCCAGGAACTCCCCAAACGTCATAGACGTCCCAAGTGCCTTCGGTTGCGAGAACCATCGCCTTGATCCGGTCCGCGAAACTACGCAGCGTCTTCATGTCTGCGAACCCGGGTCCAGAGACCCGGATTTCAACCGGATCCTTCGATGGGCCAAGGAACAACTCTTGTGGAATTACACGCGCCCCCGCAATTGCTGGAAGACCAAGCGAGGCGTCTCCCTTCTCAGCTACTTCTCGGACTCGTTTTGCAAATTGCGGTGTGAACCTTGCGTCTGATGTTCGCACAAGGATTTCCGCGAACCCAGCGGTGCGAGGTTCAGGGTTCCAACTTAAGTACCAGCGCGTACCACCGCCGCCAACGATGGTTCGCATGGCACGAATCTGCTCAACCGTATTACCTTCTTCGTCAGTCGTTGGACTGAGCCTGCGGAGCATGGCTTCCACCTGTTGTGCCGCCGCGTTAGTTTCCTGGATCGTTGACGTATCCGGCAGCCAGATCTTGATTGCAAATTGATCTCGCAGGTCTTTCGGGAAGAACTCTGACGCGACGGGGAGGGTGATAGAACCGACAAAGAGTGCCATCGCGATCGCTACGGTGACAAACTTGAAATCGATTGCCGCCCGGACCGAACTGCGGAACATCGAGTCAAGCAGATCGCTTTCGTCAGTTGCTGGTCGTCGACGGGCTTTCCTAATGGCAGTTTCCAGCTTCTCGATGAGCCAAGGAACTGGCGCGCTCGGACGCGTGGGATCCTTCGGTGCGCGGATGAATGCGGCCGCCAAAATCGTGCAAAACGTCATCGCCAGAAGCCAACTGATGCCAAGCGTTACAGAGAGCGTTACGGGCAAACTGTAAATGTACTCTTGTGTACTTCCTTCTAAGGCGAACAACATCGGCGCAAACGCTGCGATCGTGGTTGCCGTTCCCATCAACATGGGAGTAGCAACTTGTTTCGAGCCTACAATCGACGCATCGATCGGGTTCATTCCCGCAATCTGATTCGACCTAGATTGGTCACACACCTGGACCGCATTGTCGACGAGCAATCCCAGGGCGATGATGATCGACGCGAGAGAGATTTGCTCCAACTGCACGCCGAAGAGTGTAACGAGAGCTAGTGCTGCAAGAACGACAATCGGAATATTGGCGGCCATTACTGCGGCAGAACGGAAACCGACGATCAAATAAACGACAACGACCACGATGACGATGGCACCAGCGACGTTGCTCAAGACTTGCCCAATCTTGGCATTGACGTTCTCGGACTGATCCGAGACCAACGACAAGCCGATGTCCGGCGGAATTGCTTGTTCGAACTGCTCCATTTCGTTGACACGTGCTTTGGCAGCTTCGCAGATCGTAACGATGTTCGCGCCCGACTTCATCGTCAACGCAACGATGACAGCCTGGCGAGACATGTTCGCATCGCCATATCGACAAATGAGCTGCCTTGGGTCTTCGTAGTCTCGGACGATGTTGAGTCCCAAGTCGGAGAGCGTGACGGGTCGCGTACCGCCTCTTTCTTGGCCTTGCCCAGCAAGTCCGGCGATGACGGAATTCATCTCCTTCAGCGCATTGAACTCCCCGCCAGGCTTGACCGAAAACCGTCCCTGTGGCGTGTCGATGTTGCCACCGGGCGAAACGATATTTCTTGCTTCTGCCAACTGCTTCAGTTGATCAGCCGTCAGTTGTAGCTGCGACCATGTTCCTATGTCGGTCTCGATATAGATAGCTTCATTGACCACGCCAAACTGCTCCGACTTGGCCACACCATCGAGCAATCGGAGTTCGTCCTTGATTCCTTCCGAAATCACATCCAGCTCGCGAAGTGAATACTCGCTTGCGGAGTCAATCTCGGTCTCGCCGGGCAAAGGAGTTTGGTAAACGGCGATTAAAATGATCGAAGTATCACCATACTCATCGTTGACGCTTGGAACGATGCCCGGCTCTGGCATCTCGACTCGCGCAACGTAAGCGCGCACCTTATCCCATACATTGTCGATGCGATCTGGAGAGACGTTGTCTTCCGCGTCGACGAAGATCGTCGACAGTCCGGTCTTGGTCGTCGAATATACGCGTTTGACGTCGTCGATCCGATCCGCCGCTTCTTCCAATGGCTTCGTGATCAGTTCTTCGACCTTTTCGGCGGGCGCCCCCGGCCAAACCGTCGTAATGGCGCAGGTGCGGACCGTATACTCCGGGTCTTCGCGGCGCGGCATGGTCAGGTACGAGTAGATGCCCCAGAACACGAGCAGCCCGACCATCGTCAGGACGATCGGTCGGCACTTGATCGCCAACGCGGAAAGCGACATCAGCGAGCCTCCCCAGTAACAAGTACCGGTTCGCCGTCGACTAGAAAATGCGTTCCTTTGGCAACCAACTCGACGCCTTCGACCAGCGCTTCCGTCTCGACTGCTTCGATCCTGCGACTGGTGTCTAGCGATTCAAAGACATTCACTTCAACGCGACGGACGGCACCCGCATCGACAGCGTGGACGAAGTACTTTCCACTCTGTTCGGAAATGACGCTGATCGGTACGTAGAAGCCCGTCGGTAACAAGTTACCGCTCGCATTCACGGCAACCAAGTCGCCAGGGCGAATCAACCACTGCGGGCGATCGAACAGAATCTGGTTGCCGGAGAATCCAGATGACATTTCCTCCGGCAGTTCAAGCTTTCCGGCAATCAAGTCGGTATCGGGATCGAAGTCTTCACCTGGAGCGGCCCGAGCAGCACGAAACGTCCAGATATCGAGAAATGGAATGTAGAGGTCGCCTGGAATGACGCGAACTTTCTTCACTTCGAGCAAGCGATCATCAACGCCGCCTGTTTGCTTACCGTTGATGATCTTCCACACGTAGGCTCCGTCGCTGTCTTCATGAATCGAATTCATCTCTGTGACAAGTTCCTCTTTCCCAGCGAACTTATTTTTGAAGAATCTCCAGATATCACGTGTTCTAGCAAGTGGCTTTCCAACGAGTTCCGCGGGAACGGGAGTCCGGACTTTTTGGTTCTCCATCAGGAGCGTGACGGTGAAAGTCCGCGTGTTCGGATCAGCGATTGGATCGATCATGTAGACGATCGCATCGAAATGAGCGTCCTCACCCAAGGTCGAAACGACGACTTCGACCGAGTCCTTGTACGTGGTACGACGGCTCTGTTCAGCCGACAATTCGAGCTCGATCTTAATGGGATCCATCATCTGGACTGTCAGCACAGACTGACCTGCATTCACATACGCGCCGGGGATCACATTGACCGCCGCGATTTGAGCGCGGAATGGCGAGTAGATCGTGCATTCTTCAACGTTCCGTTTTGCGTCGGAGAGATTCTGCTCGGCTTCCAAAATCTGAGCAACCAGCGATTCGCTCTCGGCTTGTTTTGCCGTTTTGGAGGCATCGACTTGGGCGAGCGTGGCCTTCGCCTTATCGCGGTTCGCCTGAACTCGCTCGAAGTCCGACTTGGTAACAGCTCCCGAATCGACCAAGGGTTCAATTCGCGCCAACTCGGCTTCTTGAAACCTCAACTCTGCCGCTGCACTGCCTTGCTCGGCTGGAATCACCTGATCGATTTCCACCTGCAAGGCAGCCTTTTGCTGAGTGATCGTGGCGACTTGCGCTTCTGCGCTTGCGACCTGTAGCTTGTATCGAGTCGGATCGATCCGAGCCAACTCGGTAGGCTTTGGTCCAACCTCGCTCGCATCCGCGGAAGAGGTGCCCCGAGTGACAACCTTTCCCTCGATATCCGTTTCCGGTTCCGCGACATACTGCACCCGTCCAGCTACCTCGAAGCTCAACTCTTGGGTCTTCCACGATCCAGCAACACCCGTCAGGCGCTCCATCGTGCTAGGATCGGTTGTCTGCAATTTGATGACCGAAACTGGGCGTGGCGATTTTTGTCGCGGACCAGAGTCTTGTTGCGACTTGCAACCAAGGACAGACGAAAGACATGCCACGGTTGCGAAGTAGTAGGAGTAGCGAATCGTGCGAAGTATCACGGGAGCAAATCCTAGTTGGGCAAGTGAGTCGAGTGGCCCGACAGAGTTGACGAGATCTACATTGTGCTTGGCATTCAGTAGCAACTCAAGTACGTTCTGTCGTATGGGGAAACATCTAGTTCACGTTGGCTTCGTCTCGATTCGAACGCGTTCTAAGAACTCAGGGGCCGTGATTCCCATCGAGACATAAATGCTCATCAAGCCGTCAACCGACATGTCGGCTGGCGTCACACAATCCGTTGGAACAAACAGCAGCCCGCCTCCCACGGGGACAGGAGCCGTCGGAACGATCACGATCTGATATTCGCGACCGTTGATGGGATAGCGTTCCGGAGATACCAACAACGCCAGTAGCCCACACCCGGCGTTCGCTCCAAAGGTACAAAAGACAACACTCATGCCTTTGAGATCTGTGTCGTCCTTTTTGTTGAGCATACCGACTAGTTGCTTGCTCGTTCCGTAAATGCTTCCGATCAATGGAATTCTTTGTACCAAGCCGTCGACCAGTTGACCGAGGAGTCGTTTGGCTCCCATCTCGACGAGCAATCCAAGGACAAACACAATGCCCAGTACAAGCACCCAGCCGATAAAGTAGGCCGTCTTCGAACTCGGCGAAACGTTTCCGCCAAGCTTTGCAATGAGACCGCCTAAAAACGATCCTTCTCCGACGATTGTATCGACCATCCCGGTGACCCAAATGACCACCGCGACGGTGATCACGAGTGGAAGTATTGCGAAGACGCCCGCAAGGAAGTAAGTGGCAAAACGGCGAACAAGCGGCATGAGTAGTTTCGTCATGGCTGATTGTGCTTCCCAGGGATTCTATATCGATCGGTAAGGCGCAATTCACGGTGGAATCAAACGCTTCAAGGCGAGGTTGCTATTTGATTACAATATCGCGCGCAATGTCACCCGGAGGAATGCCCCAATGAACGCGCAAGACGCAATGCAATCGCTCAAGGTGATGAGGATCGCTAAAAACTCAACGCGTACAAACGTCGGACGAACTATGTCTGGACACACTCGCTAGGGCGGTTTAGGGATAAGCGTTGGGTCGAAGTCGTAGCAGGTGTCGTGAGAATTTTGGCAAACCGCGTCGGAACTTTCGATGTCGATCACGGTGAACCCGGTTGCAAGACGCCAGACGCCGAAGCCGACATCAAAGGACAGCTGCCCGTTCGGTAAAGAAAAAGAAGTACCAGCCTGGATGCTTATCGAGTGCGCGCGATACGTCCTCTATGTTTACGGCTTTAACTAACCCGATATTGGAAGTTTCGTGGTTTGGCGATTACCACATCGCGCCATCAGCGTAAGCCGCGGCTGCTTCCCACTCGACTGGCACTGGCTCGGAAACCGCCAATTCGACGGGTGCTGGAGTCGGTTCGACAGATTCACTTACCGTCGGGGCCTCGTTTGAAACTTCTTCGTCGGCCAGCGCTTCCTCGACACAGAACGGTCCCAAGAGGTCCGCCGCGTCGCCGAAACTGATGCCAAGTGCCCGAGCGGCTTGAACGGCAGAACTGTTCGCGTCAACCCGCGAGAGTTTGTTGACAGCGTCAATGATCGGCACGCTGGAGATCGACGGCGGCTGGTAGCAAACCATCTCGCCGAACTTTTCCTCGATGATCAATCGAACCGCATGCGACCCAAATTGCGTGGCGAGTACACGGTCGAAGGTTGTGGGACCACCGCCACGTTGAAGATGCCCGAGGACACAAACTCGTGTGTCGCGGCCGATTCTCTTCTCGATCTCATAAGCAACGACGTTTCCTATGCCACCAAGACGAGTCTGTCGAGTGTCTTGGCGACGCTCGGCAGTCACCACTTCGCCGTCAGGCATCTCGGCTCCTTCCGCCACGACGACCAAAGTGAACTTCTTTCCCTGCTGATCGCGTTCCAGGATTTTGCTGCACACGTTCTCGAACGTCCAGGGAATCTCGGGAATCAGAATGACATCGCCGCCGCCGGCGATCCCCGCGTACAAGCCGATCCAGCCAGCATGTCGGCCCATTACTTCCAGCACCATCACGCGTTCGTGGCTGGCGGCAGTTGTGTGCAACCGATCGAGTGCGTCCGTCGCACAAGCGACCGCGCTATCGAAACCAAACGTGAACGCCGTGGCCGACAGATCGTTGTCGATCGTCTTGGGAACACCAACGACCGCGAGTCCATACTCATGAAACTGTTGGGCGACAGCCAGCGAACCGTCACCCCCAACGCAAATCAACCCGCTCAGGTCCAGTTGCTCATAGGTTGCTTTGACTCCCGCCAGCAGCAACGGGTCGAGTTCCAATCGGTCTTGTACTCCGCATGTGGCGGCAAATCGTCCCTTGTTCGTCGAACCTAAAATCGTCCCTCCCTGCGTCAGAATTCCAGCCGTGTTCCTATTCGTGAGCGGAATGTAAGTGACAGGATCGACGAGGCCTTCGTAACCTTTGATGAAGCCAACGACATCGTAGCCGTGACGCTCCGCCGTTTTGACCGCACCGCGTATGACCGCGTTTAGCCCGGGGCAATCGCCGCCGGATGTCAGAATCCCAATGCGTTTAGCCGCGTGCGACATCGCCCAAACCCCTCTCCACAATAAGCTCTTTATTCCTGACCGGTGCTGAAAGTCTAGGTCACAGCTTACGACGAATGGCAACGCTCCAGCCGAATTTGCCGGGCAAATCCGCACAACCCGTTCAACTTTCGTAACCCGCACAACCGAAACAAGACAACAGCGCACGTTGCTAACGCGTAACTTTACTGTGCTAGCACCTGATTCTTCGCTCACATTCAATGAGCGCAGGCGGACTCTCCAGCGATTGGCAAGGAAGCCGACGGATGATTCGAGCGGCGCTCAAAAACCCACATCTGATCGTCGTCATGGCATTGGCCGTTCTGGTTGTTGGCATTACGTCCTACCAAAAGATTCCAGCTGATCTGCTGCCGATCTTTAGGACGCCTGCCGTCCAGATCGTAACGTTCTATCCAGGAATGCCTCCCGAGGTGATGGAACGCGACATCATGAGCCGTCTCGAGCGTTGGACCGGCCAGTCCGTCGGCATCGAACACCAAGAAGCCAAGGCGATGCAAGGCGTTTGTGTTGTCAAAGACTTCTTTCGTGAAGACATCTCCAACGAAGAAGCGATGGCGCAGGTCACCAGCTATGCGGTGAGTGACATGTTCTATTTGCCTCCCGGCACGGTCCCCCCGATGGTCATGCCGTTTGATCCAACGGCCTCCGTTCCACTCTGTCTCGTCACGGTTTCCAACCCGTTGATGACCGAGAAGGAACTGTACGACATTGCGTACTACGAATTGCGAAACCAGCTTCAAGCCATTCAGGGCGTTATCGCTCCAGCGGTTTACGGCGGAAAGCTCCGCCGAATTCTGTGCTATTTGGATCGTCAAAAGCTGGAAGCGCGTGGCTTGTCGTTGATGGATGTTCAAGAAGCGTTGCTTGAACAAAACGTTCTAATTCCGGCTGGCAATGCCAAGATGGGTGATCTGGACTTTCAGATCTTCACGAACGCGCTGACGGACACGGTCGACGAAATCAATCTGACGCCGATCTCCGTTGTCGATGGGGCACCTGTCCTTTTGCGCGATGTTGGAAAAGCGACCGACGCGGGACAGATTCAGTCTAACGTCGTTCGCATCAATCGAAAACGACAGGTCTATATTCCGATCTATCGCCAGCCCGGTGCCAATACGATCCACATCGTCAATTCGATTAACGAGCGTTTGTCACGTATCGGCGAACGCCTGAAGAGCATGAACGCTGACAATCCAAAGATGAAACCGCTCGTGTTGAGCGTCGTCATGGATCAATCAGTCGGGGTCAGGCAGAGTATCACGGGTTTGCAAATCGCGGGCGGTCTTGGGGCTGCACTCGCTGGAGTCGTTGTACTCGTCTTTCTCGGCAGCATTCGTTCCTCGTTGATCATTTTCCTCGCTATCCCGCTCTCCATTTTGGTAGCGATTATCGGACTCTTTTATACTGACGACACGATCAACGCGATGACGCTCGGGGGCCTTGCGCTAGCCGTCGGCATCTTGGTTGACCAGTCGATCGTCGTACTAGAGAACATCGTTCGGCACGGTCGAATGGGCAAATCCTCGTTCGACGCAGCCATCGACGGAGCCACCGAAGTCGCGTTGCCGATTCTCGTGTCGACCGTGACTTTCTGTGTTGTCTTCTATCCGATCGTGTTTCTATCCGGGCTTGCCAAGTTTCTCTTCACGCCGCTTGCACTCTCCGCAACGATCGCAATTATCGCCTCCTACTTGATCGCGATGACGCTCGTACCTTCGTACTGTGCAAAGTTCCTGCGAACCAGCGGCGTTGACGACGCTCAGCAGCGTCCCGAAAACTCGCTCATGCGGGCGTTCGGAAAGCTGTTGGTCGCAGTCGTTGCAATGCGATTCGTCGTCGTATTGGCGGCAATTGGACTGTTCGGCGGAGCAGCATTCTTACTAACGACGATGGGCAGCGAACTCTTTCCGCCCGTCGACTCCGGCCAGTTCACGATCTACGTTCGTCTGCCATCCGGTACGCGAATCGAACGAACTGAGGAAAAGATTCAACAAGTCGAGCAAGTCATCATGGACATGCTCGGCCAGGCCGATCCGGGCTTTGCGGTCGGCGAAGAAGTCGCCCCCGAGTCGCACCTCCAGATGGTCATCTCGAACATCGGAGTCCTCATGGATTGGCCCGCCGCGTATACGCCGAACACGGGGCCGATGGATTCGTTTGTCTTGGTCCAATTGAAAGACAAGGCGGGCCGCCCCGGTGTGTTCGACGCCGTTTCCGAGTTGCGTCAAAAGCTTAACGACCAGTTTCCTGGAGTCGAGTTTGCTTTCGATACGGGCGGCATGATGACGGCCGCGTTGAACATGGGCGAGCCGTCACCGATTCACTTCCAAATCACTGGGTCGAAGCTGGATACGGCACAGCTCATCGCTCGCATCGTGAAAGAAGAGGCATCTCAAGTTCCCGGTGCTGTCGACGTTCGCATCGCACAGCGAATGGACTATCCTACGCTTGAAATCGAGATGGATCGCATCTCCGCGGCCTATCAAGGCGTGAACGTGGACGACGTGATGAAGAATCTCGTCAGCGCCACCAACAGCTCGATTAATTTTGATCCCGCGTTTTGGATCGCACCGAACGGAAACCATTACTTCCTCGGCGTGCAGTATGCCGAGAGCGATATCAACTCGCTTGACACCCTTCGTGATGTTCCGATCACGGGCGCGGGTAGTACTCGCCCCGTCTCGCTACGAAACGTCGCGGAGATCACGCAAGGAACCGGCCCCGCCGTGATCAATCATCGGAACATTACGCGAGCCACGGACATCTATGCAAACGTCCTTCCAGGCTACGACGTCGGCACCCTGGTCGAACAGATCGAACAACGGCTGGAAGCGAATCCCCAACTGGGGCTGGCCCTACGATTCAACGAAAACGGCAAAGAGTACGACGTTCAGGGCGACTACGCCGGGCAGGGATACTCCTTACAGATGCAAGGCGAAGTTCGCTCGATGCGAGACTCGTTTACTCAGTTTGCCAATGGGTTAGTCATCGCAATCTTGCTGGTGTACCTCGTAATGGTTGCCCAGTTCCGTAGTTTCGTCGATCCGTTCATCATTCTGCTGACTGTTCCCTTGGGCTTCGTTGGCGTTGTCGGACTGTTATGGGTAACCGGAGGCACGCTGTCGATCATGTCGTTCATGGGGATGATCATGATGGTTGGCATCGTTGTCGAGTACTCCATCGTCTTGGTTGACTTCGCGAACCACCGCGTCCGAGAGGGCTTAAGTCCGCGCGAGGCCATCATTGATGCGACAAAGATCCGCTTGCGTCCGATCCTCATGACCTCACTGACGACGTGGCTCGCTCTCCTCCCGATGGCAGCTCCGCAACTATTCCTAGCACCATTTGGTTTGAGCGGGGGTGACGCCAACGTTCCATTGGCACGAGCCATCATCGGGGGAGTTCTCGGCGCAACGGTGTTGTCACTGTTGGTCGTGCCCTGTCTGTACACCATCATGAAACGAACAACCGCGACCCCTTCGAACGCGCAAATTGTGTAACGAGTTGCGCGGGGATATCTCACCATGAACCAAAGCCAACGCAAATCGCAACGCAATCGTTACCTGACGGCAACATTCTGCCTCGGCATGATCGCCCTGCCCTTGGCCATCAACGTCGGATGCGACGGACCCGCAGGCCAACAGACGACATCATCAGGCCAAGCTGGCCCGACTCGCGTTGAATCCGTTACCGTGACGAAGCAAACTCTCAAACAAACCATTGAGATGTCCGGCACCATCGAAGGTGATGAAACGGTCGATCTGTATGCAAAGGTTGGTGGTTTCCTCGAAGAGATCACTGTCGATATCGGAGATCGCGTCGAAGCGGGGCAAATCCTTGCGAGGCTATCGATTCCGGAAATGGAAAGGGACATCGCTCATCAGGAAGCGTCTGTCAACAGTGCCCAAGCCATGGTGCAGCAAACGCAAGCTGGTATCCGGCAAGCCGAAGCACAACTTGTCAGCGGCGACGCAGCGGTCGAAGAGGCACGGAGCCAGCGTAGCGAAAAGGAAGCTGAGCACAGGCTTCGGCAAGCCGAGTTCGAGCGGACGAAGCAACTTGTCGACAGCGGATCTTTGCTGGCGAAGAAACTAGACGAAGCCAAGTTTAATTTGGAGTCGGCCGCAGCGGCGTTGAAATCCGTCGACGCGCGAGTTCGAAGCGCGGAGGCCCAACTTGTCGCGATGCAAGCCGACATCGAAAGAGCAAAGCTGGATTCAACCGGAGCCGAGGCGGGCGTCGCCGTCGCGGTATCCGACCTAGACAGGACCACAACGATGCTCGAGTATGCGACGATCAAATCGCCTTTCGCCGGGTTGATCACGAAGCGAATGGTCGATCCTGGTGCCTTTATTCAGCCCGCACTCAGGAATAGCGGTGCGAAACCATTGCTGACCGTCACCGGGACGTCCGTTGTTCGCCTTCGACTCGACTTGCCGATGGGTGAAGTGCAATGGCTGGATCGTGGTGATCCCGCCGTATTCGACCGGATCAACGCCCTTCCCGGCGAAACCTTCGAAGGCACAGTGACACGCTACTCGTCGACGCTCGATCCCGTATCGCGGACGATGCGGGTCGAAATTGACTTGCCCAACTCGGACGGTCGACTGTCGCCTGGTTATTACGGAAATGTGACGCTCGTTCTTAACGAGTTCGAGAACGTTCCAACGGTTCCAGCATCGGCAGTGATGACGGATCCAGAGGGAGCCTTCGTCTACGCCGTGGAAGATCAGAAGTGCAGACGGCAAGCCGTGACGACTGGCTATGCCGACGGTTCGATTGTCGGAATCGAGTCCGGACTCAAAGGCGGCGAAACCGTCGTAAGGTCTGGAGGTGGGCAATTGTCGGACGGACAACCAGTGACAACCACAGACACATCCGAATGAGCGACCTATCGAAAGTAGCGATGACGACAAATCGCACCAGCAACGCGCTTCACGATACATCTGAGCTTCCGGCTCGCCGGTGTGGGTTCGCGACATGTCTGTCTCTGCTTGGCGTCGTTACGATGTTCGCCGGCTGCGCCAGTCCTCCATCGAGGCACGTCGCGGCAATGTCTGCACCGTCACATCCAACAAGTTCAATCGAAAGCACGACAGAGATCCCTGCCGATCTACCACAACGGATACCGGTGGTTGAATTCGCCTCCCACCAGGATGTTTCAGTAGACGTCGCTCCCGAACCCATCGAGCCACTGCCCGATCCAACACAACTCGTGGATCGCGAGTTTCCGATCGACTTGCCCACTGCTTTAAGACTGGCCGGTGCCAACAACTTGCAAATCGCAATAGCTTCGGAACGAGTTGAAGAAGCCTACGCTGGAATCAACGCCGCCGATGCTAGTTGGGTTCCGTCTCTGAATCTGGGAGTTGTCTACAATAATCACAGTGGCCAGTTGCAAGCAACCGAAGGAGACGTAACACAAGTCAGCCGCAGTTCGCTGTTCGTTGGTGGCGGTGTTGGCCTTGGCGGAGCGCCGTTGCCGGGAGGATCAAGTGGACCAGCTCGCTTGTTTGTCGATCTCTCACTAACTGACGTGATGTTCAACCCCTTGGCAGCTCGCCAAATCGCTGACGCGGCTGAAGCGGATGAAGTCGCCGTGTTCAACAATACTCTTTTGGAAGTATCGATTAGCTACTTGCAGCTTCTTCGCGCAAAGTCACGAACGTCGATCCTGCGGCTCGCCGTCCAACATTCCGAGCGCCTCGCAAAGATCACCAGCGACTTCTCCCTCGCCGGAGAAGGCTACGAAGCCGATGCACAACGCGCCGGAGCGGCTTTGGCAAGTCAACGCCGCGAGCTGTTGCGAAGTATCGAGGACGAGCAGGTTGCATCTGCCTCGTTGGCCCAGCACTTGTGGCTCGATCCAACCATCATTCTGTCACCCATCGATCAGCAAGTGATTCCGATTGAAATGGTCAACGCGGCCGATTCACTCGATGATCTGATCGCACAAGCTATCGCAGCGCGCCCCGAAGTCTCTCGGCACGAGTCCATTGTCGCAGAATCGATCACACGCATCGATCAGGAACACTGGCGGCCTTTGCTCCCCAACGTCTATGCCGGAATCAACGGTGGTGGCTTTGGTGGCAGTCGCAGCTCTGACATCTCGGACTTTGGTGACAAGACGGACTTTGACATTTCCGCCGTCTGGCAGCTTGAAAACTTTGGTTTCGGCAATGCCGCGCGTCGCCGGCAACAAGACAGCCTTCATCGCCTGGCCTACCTCGCCAGCGAACAAGTTAGAAACACGGTTGCCGCCCAAGTGGCCGAAGCCTATAGCCGCGTACACTCCCGCAAGCTGCAGATCGCGGCTGTGGCAACAGAAGTCGAAGCAGCAGAGCGTGCGTTAGCGTTGAACTTCGAAGGAATTCGCGGATCGGTCTTACGCCCGATCGAAGCACAACAAGCCATCAGCGCCTTCGTCGACGCGCGTCTTCAGCAACTCGATACCGTCGTCACGTACAACGCTGCCCAGCTCGAACTGCTACGAGCAATCGGCCTTCCGCCACATGCTGCAACGGACACTTAACCACACAACGTCGTGTGTCACTCCTTCGCAAAGCAGATCACTCGGCCATCGGTCGTCGACATAAATAGCCGCCCGCCTGCGGCAGCCATGCCGTCCCACGCGGGCAGCGTATCGAGTTTGTACTCCGCCAGCGTGCTTCCGTCAGTCGCAGAAACAACACGCATCAAGCCGCCTGCTGCGCCTGTCAACGCATCGTCTTGCTGAGTCAGCTGTGAAGAAAGCTTTGGGTCGCGAGCCATCGTCCGCTGGAAAGTCTCCTCTTCGTCGATCAGGTCGGGAGGACCAGCGATAAAGAGCTTGTCATTCGCTTTGACCATGGCTCGCACCATCAACGGAACGTCTTGCGTCCACAAATGTTCGACGAAAGATCCAGGAGCTTTAGATTGGCGGAAGGTGAATTGCATGGCTCGACCGAATTTTCCCTTCACGGATTGCGACGAGGCGATTTCGCCATCGTGACCGTTGCCGGATGCGTCTTCTGCTGTGCCACCTTCAAATGTACAAGCCAATACCAAACGCCGATCGTCAGTCGGAGTGCGATCGCTGCTGGATGCGTGATCGGCGATTTCCTCATCACTCAACGCAGCATGATAGATCCGCACTTCGTCGATCATTCCGGTAAAGCCGAGAGGATTCTTGTAGTCGCCTACTGAACCAGCATCGTCAGCTCCGACTTCAAGCCCTTGAGCGGGGTCGGATGGAAGCAAGCTTGGAGCTGTCGCCTCGGCAACCAGTTTCCCGTTGATGTAAAGCTTGACTTGCTTATTTTCGGTCAGTACGCCAACGAGATGCGTCCAGCGCCCGACGGTTTCGACCTTCGATGTCGCCGCAGTCACTCCATCTTTAGTCCGCACCAGGAACCTTGGCTTGCCGCCACGAAGCACCAGCGCGTATCCGACGGCTGGACCTCCGCGAGCCAACACGACACCTTCAGGGCGATCAGCCTGGATCCACGCCTCGACTGTGATCGGCTTCCGGGCGGGGTTCATGCCTGGCGGCTTGCCGAAGCGAATCATGGTTGAGGCATTCGCAGCGTTTCGCTTGCCGCCAGCCTTCTCTTCTCCTTCACTGCGAGCTTGCGCCGGAGGCTCCTTGCCAGAAGCAAAGAGCTGATGTTCGATTGTCGTTGTCCACTTCAAGTACTCAGGCTTCCGACCGTAACCGTAGACATTGTCGTCGTCAAAGACGAGCAACCGTCCCGAAGGCGTGTACTTGCCAGCCTGGTAGTAGCCCGCGTGTCCGCCCGCAAAGCTGCGACCGTAGACCCAGTAGGAACGATGAAACCATGTGTCGTCGAGAAATCCCATCGGAGCGAACAAGTGTTGCGTCGGGCCACGCTGCACTGAACCTTGTCCGGCGAAGTCGCCAGAGTGCGGTCCAATCTCCAAGCGGTTCCCTTCTAGGTCGATCTGTTGCGAGCGGAGATAGACGTAGACGCTGTCACTCGACAAGATATCCGGGAGCGCGACGGGCATTTGCAATACTTTGATGTGATTCTGCAAGTCTTCGCCCGTGTGTGGATCGCGATCATCCATTAAGCCTTCAGAGATTTTGCGACCGGTTTCCGCATGAAGGCGGAAAAAACGCATACCGCTGTCGAGGAAGTTAGAACGGCCGGCGACAAAATACACGACATCGTTCTCTATCAGCACGCTGCCATGAATCGGCCACACGGACTCAAGCTGTTCGAAGGCCATCAGTCGTTCGTCGCGAGGTGCCGCTCGGAACCGCCACGCAAGTTCGCCATCGCTGACACGTAGACAATAAACCCAACCATCCGCCGCGCCGAATATCGCGCGACCCTTGTAAAGCGTCGGCGGCGAGTCAACGCGGCCACCAACCGTATAGCTCCAAACTTTCTCACCTGTATTTGCATTCAATGCGTGAACGGTGTGACGATCGACTTCAGCGACAAACAGCTTGCCATACGCGACCACAACGCTGCTCAGCTTGGTGTCGAACTTTGATTTCCAAGCTGGCTTCAGTGTCGTGGGAAGATCCTGTTTCAGGTAACCGCTGCGCGCCGCGTCGCGACGGTAAGTCGGCCAGTCCGTGTCGGCAGGTTCAGCATCGACGATATCGTCGTATGCAGCGCCTCGCTCCAGCCGTCCCTCGTCGGAGATTTCTTTCGGAACTTGGCGGCTAGATGTGGCTGGCGCCAGTGCGTTCATGCCGAATAGTTTCGCTTCGGGATAACACGCGCAGTTATGAGGCGGCGCGTACACCAACCCGTTACACGGCATCACACCGTATAAACATCCACCGCGCACCCAGTGATGAATGTCCCAATCTTGCTTCTCGTGGTCGACAAACTCGATGCCCGTTCGCGATGGCATCAGGAATCTGTCGGTCGCTTTCGCGATGTAACATCGGTGATGAAACCAGTACGTATCGACGTTCGGCGGGAACTCGTTCTTCACCTCGCCGGTCATCAGGTCGCGGCCGGTCCAGATTCCTGAGTCGCGACCGCTTGTCGTCGGTGCCGACCAAACGAGTCCTGACGCCACGAGTAGATCTTCGGGTGACTGATAACCGCCACGAGCATGAGGAGCCGTCCACATTGGCTTTCCGCTGGCTGCTTCGAGGGCAACCATCTTCCGATCACCACCCGCGAACAGCACGACATTATTGTGAACGACAAGCTTGGGTCCAAAGTTCATTGTGAAGTTTTCGGCCCGACCAGCGGGCTTAGAAGCCCAAAGTTCATCACCACTCTCTCGATCCAAGCAAACGACACCTTGGCCGTTGTGGAAATAGACGCGTTGGTCATCCGCAGCCAAGCTGAGCGGTCCCACGATGCTCTCTTGACGCCACAACACGGCACCGGTCTCGCCATTGATCCCGACAACTTCGCGAGGCTGTTCGTTCCAGTGAAACTGTTTGTCTGTTCGAACACGAGCTTGATCGCCCGTGTTGAACGCCGGGGCATAGTCACGAGTCGCGAAGTCCCCTTTGTTCACCAACGCGAGTAACGTGCCGTTGCTGACGATCAACTCTTCGGTCGGCTTGCTTCCTTCAACCGTGCGAATGAGGTCACCGGTCGCCGCGTCCAAGACCGTCACCGGAGCACGCAACCCGAGTGTCACATAGACACGATCGCCATCAGCGACTAGTCGTCGGGCGAGCTGAGTTGGGCCGCTCTTCAAGGGCCACAGGTGATTCTGCCAGGTGGGGATTGGTTGCTTCCAAAGAACCACTCCATTAAACGCATCTCGTGCGACAAGCGTCCACTTCGGGGGCATCTGAATTGAAATGCGCGAGCCTTCATCCATGATGTAGAACAGGCGACCACCTGCCGAGACCAAGGCGCTCATACTGGCCATTCGATCGTGATGGCGCGACCAACGCGGACTGCCCAGCCATTGCAGATGGCGTGGTGGACCGACGACGTCATCGTGCGCGACCGCATTGCCGCCAGCATCATGGAGAAAATGTGTCCATTCATCGATGTCGTCTGGCCAGGGCTTAACCGTCTTCTTCCAATTTTCCTCGCTCTTGATGTAAGCAACCCCATTCGGAGCGAGTACACGTAACACTTCGTCCCGCGAGACGTCTCCCAAATCTTCCGCAACAACAAGATTGGCCATGTTGTCGATGTACGGCAGCCGGTCGCTAATCAATCGATCAACCGACACGTTGCCGTAGTTGCCGGTAGCAGCGACGTTTGCTCTTGCCGTTGCAACCTCGGCTGCTTGGCGAGTTAGACCATGCACTTGGTATCGAGGGTTCACACGGAGAGCTGCTGTCAGCTTCCCGTCGCCACAACCAAGATGAACGATCACACCACCCTGAACGCCCGTTGCTTTCAGGATGTCAGCAGCCGTCTCAGCTTCAGCGGCGTTCAAATGGCACGCGATAAGCAGGACGCTGGCGAGCGCGAGCGACATCACACCGAGTTGGGTTTGCCGGATCCAAGTCATTATCGTTTCCTCGTCGGGAGTTGAGATTCGGAATAGATCACCATTATCGCCAGACGATCGCAGCTCACAAGCTATCGGGCACGATTCCGTGGGATTTTCAGTGTTTCAGAATGCCGAGCATCGTGAAGTGCGATTGCCCAGTCGCAGTGGACGCTTCTCAGGCGGGCAGCGACTAATTGTTGCATTCAAAGCAAACGTGTTTCCTTTTCTCAACAAGGACCGTGCGGAAGTCGATCTGACTCACGCGACGTAAGTAGCCTGTCAGCAATACCCTTTGGCGCAATGACCGGCCTTGCCGCGACGTTCGGCATCAAACGTGCAATGTAGTTCTTCGCTGCCAACTGCTCGCCGCCTTGGCTCTCGGAGATCAATATGAACTTTGTACTTCGCAGAAAACGTGCGCCAGGTTCACGCCACCTTCGCCGCAAAGGCGCGATCGCCGTTCTGGCCGCGATCGCGATGGTTGTCATGGTTGCGATGTTGGCCTTTTCGATGGATATCGGATTTATGGCCAGTGTCCGCACTGACATGCAAGCAGCCGCTGATGCCGGTGCCTTGGCGGGGGCCGGAGAGTTGTTCAACGGTCAACAAGCAGCCGAGATCGCGGCGAAAGCGTATGTGCTCTCTAACGCAAAGACTACGTCTAGCGTTGCGGACGCCGATATCGCGACGATCGTATCGGTCGGCCACTGGGATCGCGGGCAGCGTACGTTCACGAAAGATCTCACGCCACTTAACGCTGTCGAAGTTGTCGCCGATCGGAACAACGCGCCACTTTTCTTCGGCAAGATATTTAACCAAAGCAAATTCAACATGCGTGCATCCGCGATCGCGACGTTTCAACCACGCGACATCATGCTCGTGCTCGACTACTCTGGCTCGATGCGGACACACAACAAAATCGGAGCCTTGAAAGATGCGGTGGCGGCTTTTATCACAGTGCTCCAGCAATCACATTCTAACGACCGCGTCGGATTCTCGGTCTATTCGACCCGGGGAACAATGGCAACAGGCTTAACTTTTGACCTGCAAGACTTACTCGATGACGTCCAAAGTCGCCCCGCTGATGGTTGGACCAATATGGGCGAAGGTATGGAGGGGGGACGCACCGAGTTGACAAACAACGCCCGGCTAGGAACGAAGAAGTTAATGGTCGTGATGACCGACGGAATGGCGAATCGCCCGCTTGATCGTGATCCGTTTCAATACGTTCGAGATGAAGCTGATGCCGCAGCCGCGGCAGGAATTCCGATCGTCGCCATCAGCTTTAGCCGAGACTCCGATCAAGTGATCATGCAGGATGTCGCTGACACAACGCAGGGAGTTCACTACCACATCGCGGGCAGCGTGTCGCAACAAGAGGAAGAGCTAAAGCAGGTCTTCCGCGAAGTCGCCGCGCAGCGTCCCTTGGTGCTTGTGGACTGAGCGACATCTGGTGGACGATTCGTCACTTCGATTCGATCCGATACAAGTGCTTGTCAGATCGGATCAGCAGCGCGTTGTCGACGACTCCGAACGACGCCAGCGTTCGCTCGCCGAGCGGATTGCTCGCCAGCTTCTTAAATTCGAGTCCTGGTTCGATCACCGTCGTATCACCCTCTTCGCTTTGAAAGTAAATGCGTCCGTCAACGTAGAGTGGAGAAGCCGAGTAGTTCCCTCCGAGACGTTCCTCCCAGTGAACCTTTCCGGTCTTTGCATCGAGGCAGCTGGCAACGCCTCGATCTGCGACCATATAGAGTTCATCTCCCACCACGAGTACGGAAGGCGTGTGCGGAGCCTGACGATCCGTTTGCCAAACCACATGCGTCTCGGTCACCTCGCCGCGACCATCGGGGCGAATCGCGAGCAGGTTAGGCCGGCCGTAGCCGGTACAAACGAAAACCAATCCGCGTGCGAAGACCGGCTTGGGAATCACCGAATATCCATCGCCATAGTCGACGCGCCACAGCTCTTCACCGGTCTTTGGATCAAGCGCCGAAACCTCGCCGCTGCCGGGGCTGATCAATTGTCGCTCGCCTTCGACGTTGATTAAGATCGGTGTGGTGAACGAGAACTTGCGCGAGACCTCCGACTTGCGACTCGTTTTCCAACGCACCTCGCCCGTCGTCTTATCGATCGCGGCGACAAATGGGTCTTCCCTTCCGTCGCAGCTGAAGATCAGTAGATCGTCGACAACGATCGGCGTCCCGCCGTTCCCATGAACTGGGGCGTATGCCAGTTCGCGAGTTTTCCATAGCACCTCATTGTCGCGAGTTACGCAAGCCGTTCCTTGATGTCCGAAGTGGACGTAGATGCGATCGCCTTCGATGATCGGCGTGGGGCTTGCGTGGCTGTTCTTCGAATGGATCTTGGCGTCGGTCGCCGCATCTTGGCGGAAAAGTTCGACGCTTGCACGTTGCTTGCCGCTTTTCGCATCAAACGACATTAGCTGCAACGAGTAATCCCTGCTGTCTCCCGCGTCGGGCACAGCCGCCGTTAAATAGATCGTTCCATCCGATACGACGGGTGACGACCATCCTTCGCCCAGAATGGCCTCTTTCCATGCAACGTTCACCGTGTCGCTCCACTCGATCGGAATGCCAGTCGCTGTGGCATGGCCGTTACCGTCAGGGCCACGAAACTGTGTCCATTCGGCAGCTTCCGTAGTGGTGATAAACGCGAACAATCCAACGAGTAGTGAGATGGATGCGAGGCGGGGCATGCAGAACTCCTTGGGCGGGATGCGGGGCGTGAGTGAATTATGAGTTTACTCTAAAATTGCAAATCATTCTTGATAGCCATCTCAAGCCTTCAAATGCCGTGCAGCGACCGATGTGTCCTTACGTGCAATTCCCAATCAGCGTGCCAGATATCCGAGGGTCTGTAGAAGCTGAGAACATATCGGTTGCCAGAGGTTCGTCGGAGAACTTGTGTGCCGATATCGTCGTCGGATCCCGAGGTGATTTCGTCATTTCGCGTCTGGTGGCAGCAATTCCAGCTCGGGGGTTGCAAAGGCATCGATATGCGCCTGTGCCCAGAGAGCGAATCCACGTGGATTGAAGTGCATATTTCCTCGGTAGTAGTATCGAGGTTGTTCCGTGCCATTGATGGACAGTGCCAGCGCAGCATGCGAGTCCAGGTAGGCCACCGAGTGCTCCGCGGCAAAACGTTTCAGAGCCTCGTGCGGGCGTTGCGACCAAGGAGACTTCGACTCGTCCTGTGGAATGAACTGCTGATAGTGTGGAACTCCGGTAATCATTAACTTGACTCCCTTCTCGTCGCACAGTTTAGCGAGGCGACTCAGCACGTCGAGCGTGAATGCTACGTCTGCTTCGGTCTCCGTATCCCAATCGTGACGGCACCATGCCCAACGATCTTTCGTCGTCTCGGGGTCCACGGACGTCATGTCGAACAACTTTGCTGCTTCGTTGCCGCCGTTCCACCACTTGCTGATCAAGTTGTACAAGGACGAATTCTTGAAAAGAAACACTCTTGTCCTTGAAACAATGTTGGCCTTCATCGCTCCCTTCAACGTATCGACATACTCACTGTTGTAGATATTCCGATGAGGCACAGCGTAAGGATTGCCATCGTCGTCAACGATCAACAGCTCTCGATACTTCCAGTCGTCGAAACAATCAGACATGTCGACGTTGACAACCAAGACGTCTGGTGAGTAATCAAGCAGGTAGTAGCGAGCGAGGACGTAGTAGATGAGGGGCGAGTAGCTTGACGTTCCCGTGTTGATCACCTCGTAATGCGTCCCGCTGTTCCCGTATTGATGATGCAAGTACTGTTCAACCCGACTGGGAATCGACTCCGACATCGGCACACAGCCTTCGGTGAAGGAATCGCCCAGATAGAAGATGCGATAGGTATTTGCAGGTTTTCTTTTGATGACGTCGTAGTTCTCGAGCCATCCCTGAACGTTGTAGTAGTGCGTATACGGTTCGTTAAACTCTGGATTGCCGGTAATCCACTCCTCATGTATTTGTCCCCGATTTGGCGGCCACACATGATTGAGACGCGCACTTCCCGTATAAAGTACGGAGGGCAACCTGACGAACGGGGTTGCCGCAAACTCGAGGATCAGCAAGAGCAAGGCGGAGCAGATTACTAACAAGAGGGCGTAGATCGCAGTGAAGAGAACTCTCTTCGGTTTCGACAACGGAGGTTTGTCGACGCGTTTTTTCTCCGGCTTCCTCTCTCGCTTCTTCCTGGCCATCGCGTCGTTCGTCTGCCGCGTGGCAGCGCCTACTCAGAAATCCCACCGTTGAACCGCATCACACTAGATCGTAGCCGAGGCGACGGGGGGTGTCGAGTCAACGGTTTTTGGCCAATGCGGCGCGTCTGTCGAGTGCAAGACGATTATTGACGAACTCTTGTCCGCAGGCTTCGTTCCGCCCGTTCGATCTTGCGGCTTTTAGAACTTTCGTGCAGAAAATGCTGTTGATCTTCAATGAGTCGAAGTGACAATGTGCGTTCCGAACTGCCGCAATCAACACTCTTCGAGCATCACAAGCGCCCTGCAGGAAATCATGCAGCAAGATCTTTCAAAGCATCACCAGATCGTGAGCGACCTCATCAAGCTTCCGGCCTCACAGAACGATTGGGAGCAATATCGCCTGAGCGATGACCAAGTGGAGTTTTACCACCAGAACGGTTACTTGCCGGGCGTTCGCATCTTGTCAGGTGAGCAAGTTGAATCGTTAAGAGCCGAGTTGGCTGAGTTCTTCGATCCGGGTCACGACGGCAGCCAGTTGTGGTATGAGTACCACGCCAACGAGTCGGCCGATCCCGACGCAGTCTTATTCCACGCACTCGGTGCCTGGCGTTTGCGCTCTGGCTTTCACGATCTCTTGTGGCACCCAGCGTTCACTGTTGCTGCGAGTCAACTGCTCGACGGAGCGGTCAGGTTCTGGCACGACCAGTTGTTCTGCAAGCCTGCCGAGCATGGAGGTGTGGTTGCATGGCATCAGGACTATTCGTATTGGACGCGTACGAAGCCGATGGCGCATTTGACGTGTTGGATCGGCTTGGACGACAGCACACGAGAAAACGGCTGCGTTCATTACGTACCTGGCAGCCACCGGTGGGACTTGCTGCCGATCACTGGATTGGCCGGAGATATGGACGCGATTCAGGAGGCACTGACGCTCGACCAGTGGGAAATATTCAATGAACCGGTCGCAGTCGAGCTGAAGAAAGGTGAATGCACATTTCATCATCCTCTGATGATTCATGGCTCGTTCGCCAACCGCACCAAGCGACCGCGACGCGCTACCGTCATCAACGCCTTTCGTGACGGCGTCTGCTCAGCCACTGACGAGACGTTGCTACAGGGCGTTCCGGTCGTCCCCAACGGCCAAAAAATGGAAGGGCAATTCTTTCCTTTGCTATTCGATCCTGATAGTCGCATTAGTCCACCGCGCGAAGCCTAAGTACGCAACTAAGACTTGGCGGAGGTTCGCCGCAGGCGATGATGCATGCAATTGGTGCGTGTGGCCACTAGCGCAAAAGTTGCCGTATAAACAGCCGATCATAAAACTCGATTCCGCCCACACGTCCGTCCTTCAATATGTCGAGATGCAAAGCGCCACGTTGGGGGTGAAAAAGTTCGACGCTCTCTCGATACTGCCATTCCGCACCCGGCTGGTTGGCATTCGTCGAATCCACGAATTTCACATAGCACGCGTTGGTCCAAGTGCCATAGGTACAGCGAGCCAGTTGATCTGGAAGCCATGCTAGGTCAGGGCGATCTTGGCTGGCCAATTCAATTAACCACGTCGGATCAAACGAGAAAGCGGTCGCCGGACAATCGTCGTTTACGCACGACAAAAGGCCGCATTTGCAACAGCGCACTCCAAGATGCATCCAAGCAAACTCCAGTGACGAGCCGATGTGCCCAACGCCCGCCGTCCCGATCGCGACATTGAATTCGCGGTGAAGACAACCATCGCAAGCAATATCGTCAATGTCACCCGACTCCTCAACGCACTCGGCCCACGACGAATCGCCCAGGAACATTATCTCTGTTCTTTCGCAACCGATACAAGTAAGCCGAGAAGCCGACTGCGCCAGATCAACGTTGAAAACCTGGCTCGAACACGGACAGATGTGAGTCTGGACATCGGTGACCTCGAAAGGCCGATGGATTCTACTGAATGCGCGAAGGAACGGATCAATCCCCGCAGGATCATCAGTCCTCCAACAGTTTTCGTACTTGGCGGATTGCATCAGTTGCCACCGGCGTGGTCCGAGTCGTCTTCGCCACGGGCAGCGGCTTCGTACTTGAGAATAATCGAACGCCAATGCGGCAACCATTTGTTTTGGAACCGCTCTTCATAGATGCGGAACCCACAGACAACGACAAACGCTGTGATCATCATGGGAATACTGCTGTGATACGCGCCGAAGCCCGCGACGACAGCGCCACTGATGAGGTAACTCCACATAGAGGAGCTAGAACGGCCAGTTGCGTTCGGGGACTTCACGCATTTGATGAGGTATTGCTCGTCGTCAGTGAAGTCTGGAAGCGGCATCAAATTACTATAATGGTTAGTCGACACAACGGTTATCGGCCAACGCGAGTTGCAGGCAGAATCAACCACTTACAAGTTGCTGGACAATCGCGACGATGGCTCCAATGCCAATTAATACCGATGCACCGATTAGAAGGACGAATCCGACAACTTGAATTCCAAACATCCCCGGCGCTTCGCCCCTATTTCACCTCGCTGAGAGTCTGATCAACGGCAGTTTCAGAATCGATATTCGATCGAAGCTGTGTGGCTAGGAACCAAACAGCCCAGGCGCAGACCACCAAGATGAGGAGACAACCGGCAATTGAACCAACATCGTCTGTCATGACTTGCTGGGTTTACTCCGCCAACGGTTGGCACATCCGACGCCGATGCTCGTTACATCTTAGAACGCCGAACGACAAATTGGATTCTATATTAGGGCGCGGCTCGAACCAAATCGCAGGCGTCCGCGCAGCGGCCTAGCGGATCTGCCGTGTTAGCGGCGTCCTTGCACTGCAACGGTGTCTTGATTAGTAACGAGCCTTCCGAAACAAATGGTTTCTCGTCGATTGATTGGCACATCGTCAGGAATCAACGGAATATTGACGAGTCGTATCCACGAAGTGCCGCAGATCCAGCTACGAGTCTTCGCGAAGACCACGACGTTTGTTGATCCATCCTCAAACTCGATGTCTACGTGGTCGTCAGACGCTTTGATCAACTCATCGAGCGGATCGCTAATCGCATCGACGACAATCACACGACCGTCTTCTAGTTCAAGCGTGTCGTTCTGCACTGATACCACACGGACGGGCGCAATCAATGGATCGTTTTCGATTGCATGCGGATAGTGAAGCCCGACGAGGCCAAAGCCATTCGTCGCGAGGAAAACGGCGACGAATACGACCGCGATAAGCAGGGACCGCAACCGGGACTGAAACAACCTCGGTTTTGCGGGCGGTTGGCTCATTGGGTTATGTCCGCCGTCTAACAATGTTTTAGCCGACACCCCGTGCATCGGCGTTTGTCGTATTATAGTGCTGCGTTGTAACTTAGCCAATTATCGGGGGACAGAATCGTGGCCGGGGGTTCAGCTGATCTTCAAACCAGTATCCGCAGGGATGTGGCAATCGATCGCTCGATTCACTAGCAGCTCGACCGATCTCAGTCGATCGGTTGAGACTGCCACTTGAGCTGTTCGATTCGCTTCAGTTCGTCCTGGATGTCGGTACCTTCGTAAAAAGACAGCCAGCCGCGCAGTCGCTGTGTCTCGCCGGGCGCACAGTCGGGGAACTGGGGGTCGGAATGCATGCAAGGACAATATTCATTGCCCCACGGGCGAACGCACTGCTCCCACGCGGTGATCACCCAACGATTTCCTTCGTGATTGCTACACGCGGCGTACGGATCTTGAAGCAACTTGTTATCGATCGTCAGATCGGCGAAGCCGACCGCGTCTTTCAACATCACACAGTTCTGTACGCGCAACCCGGAAAGCATCTCCTTCGTGCCGTTTCTGAGCCACAGATCCATCAACACGGCACCTTTAACAGAAACGATTTTCGCACCAAACGAGACGTCGTTCGGCAGACGACGTTCGATCTCAAGCACTCCGTCGTCGGGTCGTTTCCATTCTAACGGCTCCAAATCGACGCCTTGCTTGGACCACTTCGTAGGAACGTGCGTGTGGGCGAGATACAGCAACTCGCGGCCTTCCGGCGTCGCTGACCAGATCGCTTCCGGGGTATCGGCGACCACGTAACCTCCGTCCGACCAGGGAGTGAAGACGCTGACCTTCGTTTCGCGCTGCGGGCGAATGGCTCCATCGCGAAATCCGATACGTGGATGTCGACCGCCAGGGTAAGGCAATACTGACCCTACGCCTGCGGTATGTGGAACAGGGACGTAATTCTTGATCTGCAATCGTTCGATGGCATCAGCCAACTCTTCGCTAGATAATCCTGTTGCAGCCTTCATCTCGGCAGCGGTGAATCGATGCGTCTTCATATTCATCAGCCAGTCCCGGAGTTCATCGTCGTTCTCGGGAACTCGAAAGTTGTCTCGCGTTTGCCCCGCTTCGATCGAAGTTTGTCGATCGGCGATCACGCCGTTCGCGTCCCGTGGTGCAATCGCGGGATTGATGTACTTCTCCAGATCGCGTAACGCGACCACGGTGTATCCGTTCCCGGCGAGGTAACGCATGTAGGACTCAAAACGGTCAGTCGGTGTGCTGACCCAATCGTGAGCGGTATCTGGTGCTCCGTGGAACTGCAACACCGCGATCCGGCCATGTTTAGCCTGTTCGGCTGCGCGAATAAAATCCGCGAGTTCCCACGTAGGACGTCCGTCGCCGGCGGACGGAATCAACAGGGGATGATCGAGACCAGGTTCGTAGGCGACGCCACGTCCCTTCTCGTACGGATATTCTGGCATTCCACCGCGACGAGCAAATTTAATTCCATGCTTGCTGAGAATCTCGAACGCTTTGGGCGTTGTCGCATTGCCGGGGTACGCAAAGCTGACCGGGCGAGGAATCTCGTACTGCTTACATCGATCGTCAATCCCCGCCAGTTGCTCCGCCAGCTGCTCGACGGTCTTCTCCGTGATGCCGAGATGATCGCGAGTGTGATTGCCGATTTCAAAGCCATCGCGATACAGTTGCGCGATCTCGTCCCATGTCATGTAGTCCTTCTTGTTGTCACGGAAGTCGAAGCCTTCGGTGATGAAGAAGGTCGCACCAAACTTGTACTTCTTCAAAATCGGGCGCACGATTGTGAAGTGTGATTTCGCCGAGTCGTCGAACGTCAGCGCGACAAGCTTATCGGGCAGCGGTTCAAGAGCGACAGCGGCTTGCCCGACGAGAATGACAAAGACCAGAACGAGATTTCGTAGCAACATGTTGACCTCGGCTTGGTGGAACAGCTTCTAACGCTCATGCCAGCAAAGCCACCAGCGTATCATGGGCTTTCTGCTTCGTCGAATGACCTTGTCGCGGCCGCACTCAACAGACTGTCCTGTTGCCGTGCTCCCCGCGACTTTGTGGCCTCCATGCTCGGTCCCCACCGAACCTGCCCGGTGAGCGGCTTTCCAAATCGTTGCGCCATCACCCTTTGGGGCAGTCGCCGAACTCAATGGTCCGCGACGCTCGCAATGGGCGGGCCCAGGAACGCTCGAAACGGCATCCGCCTGATGCGTAGAATAGTTCGCATTCGATAAGGGTTTTGAGACAATGTTAGTTCTATCTCGAAAAAAGAATGAGCAGATCGTGATTGGCGATGATATCGTGATCACCATCGTCGACGTCCGCGCGGACAAAGTTCGCCTCGGAATCGAAGCCCCATCTCACGTGCCCATTCATCGGCACGAAGTCTATCGGGCGCTTCAACAAGAGGCACAGGCCGCCACCGCAAGCGAAGCTGCCGACGAGAGCTGACGTCCACCCGACGAAGCTCCATTGTTTCGCTACAATCTCTCGCAGCTTGCTCCTCAACGATTTGCGAGAAATAGATGCCCACGGAACAACGGATCGTTAGCCCAGGATCGCAGCCACGAACTGTTAGGTCTGCCGACGGTGAGATCCTTTCGATTCCTGCCAGTTGGGATCTGTTGGCGCCTGGCGACGCGGCATTAACACGGCGCGTAAAGGCTGCCGGCCCGAGTTGGACGGTTCAAGAGAAGCGGGGGCGTAAAACGTTCTCGCGTGGTGTTTGGGCACCGCGTGCGACGATCGAGTCGATTCGCGAGACGTTGGCGTGTGAGCGCTCTACCGACGCGTATGCCAAACGGCGAGCGAGAGATGCTCGGCGACGTGAAGACAAACAGAACGCGTATGTCAGCGAGTTCCAGGGAGCGGTGCTTGCGTTCCTGGCGTTCGACGCGGCACACGCCGAGGTCGCATCGCGGATGGCTGCTGCGATCACTCGCCATGCGACACCAGTCGGCAGCGGGACCGTTGCCAGGACGCAGCGAATTCCAATCGAGGAGCGCGCCGAGTCCGCGGTGATCGCCTGGATGCGTCATCAGACGACGGCTTACGACAACCTGCAAATTCCGCGAGTAAAAGGAATGCGACGCGAGGTTCGGCGGCAGCTCGCAGAACAATCAAGGAGTCTGCTAACGGCGTATCGACTGGGTCACGCGGTCGGCCTGGAGAGTTGCCCGCTTCAGCAAGCACTAGTCGAGTGACTCGCCTGGGTTGATCGAATACACTTGAGATCGACTACGAGGAGTTCACGATGGACGTACACATACGAACCTATCGGTCGACCGATTTAGAGACCATCAAGCGACTCACAGTCGAAGCCTTCGACGGTGTTTCGATCGATAGGAACATCGAGGATCAGTTCGGCCCGATCAACCACCGCGATTGGCGTTGGCGCAAGGCTCGACATATCGATTTCGACGTGCAACGCGATGCCGATGGAGTATTCGTCGCCGAACTGGCGGGACAAGTCGTCGGCTATATCACAACGTTCCGCGATCGCGACGCGGGGATGGGAGTCATCCCGAATCTAGCCGTGGACTCTGAGCAGCGAGGACGTGGCATCGGCCGACAGCTGATCGAATTCGCGTTGAGTAACTTTCGCAAAGAAGGGTTAACGCATGCCAAGATCGAGACCCTGGACCAGAACGACGTCGGGCAGGGCCTCTATCCGTCTCTAGGCTTCCGCGAGGTCGCTCGGCAAATTCATTACTGCATGGAACTTGAGTCGCCAAAGAACCTCTAGCGGTCCTCACCGAGCGATTACGTGTTCTATGCTTGTACTAGATCGGGGTATCCGGTATTCGCGGCTCCGGGCATGGCGAGATGACTTTTCAGACACGAGTTGGCGATCTAGAGGACGAACGCGATGCAATCGAGGCGTTCATCGAAGCGCTTGCGCGCATCTACCGGGCGGCGGACGACCCACGCCCTCTTCATCTGATGGAAGTTCCGGTGGAAATTGTACCGACCGACGAGAAGTTTCAACGCGTCCTAAAGTCGATCCAAGCCACGACGCGGGACATTAGCCCCAGCGGTCTAGGTATCGTGCATGATGATCCGATTTTAGCGGATGTTGCGATTCTGAAACTAACCGCAGGCGATCAAGCACTCCAAGCCGGTATTCGCATTTTGCGCTGCGAGCCGCGTGACGACGAAAAGTTTGACGTCGGATGTACCTTCATGTTGTCGGGCATGCAGGCATAATTCGATTCACTTGCTCAAGCCTTCAGTTGACCTATGTTTTAGCAGCGCTGCGGGCCTTTTCACGAGACCTGTAACACGCGAGCAATCATTAACACCGGTCATCCGTAATTTCAACACGATAAGCACGATAAGGTGGCAGCAAGTATGTCCGCGGCTATCAGCGACGTCACCGACGCTGCACCGGACGCCGACACCGTCCGGGGAGTAGACGCTCAAAGCGCGCCGGATCAAGTTCGAACGGAAGCGGTACCTGTTCAAAGCTTGATCACCAATCGGCCAATTAAGTTCCCGATCTACGACACAGGCGGACTTCTGTTGCTGGCAGAAGGTTCCTTAATCACGACGAAATTCAAAGAACTTTTACGTGCGCGAGGCGTCGCTGAAGTCCTGTTACACGAAGAGGATGTCCAATCCGTCACGCTCGCTGGTCACGCGATTTCTAGCAAATCGCCCCATCCTGGGTTCGACACCGAGTTGACCGCGAAACTCGATCAAATCATCGAGTCGGGAAATCTGTTCGTCGCCAATTCCGGCGAAGCTTTGGTAAATCAGATGATTAGCCGCGGTTGTCGAGGGTACGACCGTGAAGAACGAGACCGCGTCGTCGACGTTCATCGTGATGCGAGTGCAGCGTTGGATGAATGCATCCAAGACGCTCTGCGTGGCAAGTCCGTGGATTGCAAGCAGTTGATGGACACGACCGGCCAGTACTTGACCGCGATGATGTCCGACGCCGATTGCGTCTTAAGCGTAGTAATGGAAGTTGGTGACGACACGATCCTCGCCGACCATTGCCTGCAAATGTCCATGCTGGGGATGGCGATCGGTATCGAGATGGGATTGGATGACGAGAATTCGCGGACGCTTGGACTTTGCGGGTTGTTGCATGACTGGGGAATGGTCCGTGTTCCCGAATCAATTCGTAACGCCACGCATATTCTGTCTGACGGGGACTTCGTCGCGATCAAGAAGCATCCGATCCACGCGTTGGAAATGCTGGAGAAAATTACCGGGATACCCTCGACAGTACCGTTAGCGGCCTATCAGGTACACGAACGCCCCAATGGAACCGGCTATCCACGTGCCCGCAGGCAGCACGAAACCCACGTTTTTGCGAGGATACTTGGCGTCGCTGATGCTTATCTCGCGCTAACGACTGCTCGGCCCTACCGTCACGCGCTGATGCCCTATGCGGCGATGGAATGTTTGATCACACAGGCCAGCCAAAATTGCTTCGATCCGAAAATCGTCAAGTCGTTAATTCAGATCATGGCGCTGTTCCCAATCGGAAGCTATGTCGTGCTGAACGATGGGTCCGTCGCACGCGTTCTGCGTCGTTCTGGGAAAGAGTATGGCAGGCCGATCGTGCAGCTGTTAAAGCGACAAGACGGAAGCGAACTAGCGGAGGACGACGAGAGTGCGATTGTTAATCTCGCGGAAACAACTAGCCTCCACGTCGTGCAAGCGTTGCCTACACCCGGTGCTACGCAAATTGCCTTGAGCCCCGAGATCGTGAAGATCAATCGCGATCCCATCGTAACAGTTTAGTTCAATTGCCAAGTTCTTCGGTGGTAGAAGTTGAGCGGCTGAA
>JACNKX010000020.1 GCA_014381825.1 Planctomycetota bacterium | reverse complement strand
AGGCTTGGGCTGTGGCTTGGCCTGCTGAGGCTGGGGGGCCGGCTTGGGCTTGGCAGGCGGGTGACCGTGCGGGGTATAGCCGGCCGTCAGGCAAATACCCACGGCAACTAAGAGCATTCCGACCCACATCAGAGGGTTCACCGTTTCCCCCTTGTGGAGGCTCAAATAGGCGGCGATTGCATTCACCGTTACCGCTCCACCAAATACGATCGGCATCACATAGGCCGGTTTGCCTCCAGCTTTTGTTAGTGCATAAGTTAATCCGAGGGCTCCGAGCGCACCCAGGCATCCGGCCAGGAATCCCCACTTCATCGCAGGGAAGTACTTGCCGCTGTAGTCAAAGTTGTCGTGGAAGACGAACTTCATCATGATCGCACCACCCACGATCGCGATCACCAAATAGGCCACACCAATGAACACGTAGGGTTTGAATGGCCCCCACTCGCGGGCGGGTGAACGCGCGTTCGTTAACGTTGGTCCATACAATCCCCAGCAGAGCGCCACGCACAGAGCACAGAAAACAGCAAGCCACTTCATCGATGGACTCCGAATAGTTGATCGGACGAAAGTCGTCGTCCAGCACGGTTTGGATGGAATGTGTCTGGATATAGACACGACATGTGGTATGCACAACGGTTGGCTGAGCAAAGCGATAGCTTAACCTAGTGGCATTGAACTGGAAACCAGCGTGGTTGGCGGCAAACTGCGTGGTTGGCGGAATAGTCAGAATCTTCGCACGCCGCGCAAATTTTTCTGTAGTGGATCTTGCTAAAGATCCTTGCCTTACGGGATCTTTAGCAAGATCCACTACAGAAACACGAGGGCCGTGCCATTTGGGTTGCGGGCGAAGCCAGCGCCAGGCTACTTGAGTTCTTTGGCAGCGCGTGCGGCGAACGAACATCCCCCTCGCTTACGCTTACTTGCTGTCGCCTTTGGGATTGGCAGCTTTCTTGTCAGGTGCTGGACCACATAACAAACTGGCGACGTAGCCTACGACGATGCAGGTTGTCAGGCCGAATGGACCGATCCATTGGAAGCTGATCGGATCCTCGCATGTCGACCATTTTGCACCCGATGCGGAATCCACTTTTTCAATGATCTCGGCGTTGAAGATAGCGGGATCGATGTCGAAGGCCGTGTGTAGCCAGTAGACCAACGGGCCTGAAAACGCAATCGAAACCGCGACGAATGACCCACAGAGCACGCCGATCCAAACGCCCTTGGGTCGCGCTCGGGGCACGAACAACGCGAAGAAGAAGAGTGCGAATATCGGTCCAGTCAGCAAGTTGACGGTCTTGCCTGTGACCGTCGTAATATTGCCTTCGATATATTTCATGAGACTGCTACACGAGATCACAAAGACGCCCACTGATAGTGCGAGCACTCGGGCCGTGATCATATGTCCCTTTTCAGTCTTGGGACCAATGCCCAGCCGATCGAGGAAGTCGGTCATGACGACTGCGGTTATCGAGTTTACGCCCGAGTCAACGCTCGACATGGCAGCCGCGAACATCGCCGCGACGACGAGACCAGAGACTCCGACGGGAAGATGGTTGGCGATATACCGGGGGAACAGGTCATCGGCTTTTAGCTGGGTCATGTTTCGCCCCATTGCGCTACCGCCTTCGTCACTCGGCCCAAGCGTAATGCCGAGTGCCTCCTGATGGCGGCTGAAATAGGCTAACAAAGCGAAGCCGACGAGAGCGAGCATGAGTTGGACAATGACGCCGGTGGTCAACTGAGTCGCGACGGCTTTTCGAGCTGCCGCCACATTCTCGGTCGCCATGAATCGTTGCACAGAAGTCTGGTCACCACCCATGGTCGCAACGTACCAGGTCAACACTGAGAGAATCGTGCCGACCACGGTGACACGTGTTTTTGGATCGAGACTAAACACCGGTTGCTTATCCCAAGTCGATTGCCATTCCGTGGGGAACCAACCGAACCCGCCAAAGTCCCACGTGACGGACGCGACGACCAACACGGCCCCGCCAAACAACAAGCAGGTTTGCATGAAGTCGGTAACGACCACCGCCCGCATGCCGCCAATGGTCGTGTAGATAATGGAGATCGTTCCCGTGATCGCGACGACCAGGAGCAGGTACTTGCCATCGAGGCCCATCATGAGCAGCATCGCTTTGGCTGCTATATAGATGAGAAGCGTCATCCAAACCAGTCGCAAGGCCAAGAACATCGTCGCTCCAAGGAGGCGGAGACTTAAACCTAGACGCTCCTCCAACAGCTCGTATGCACTCGTGACACGCTGATTCATGTAGACCGGAATCAACCAAAAGGCGACGACAACGAACACAATCGGCATGGCCGCCAAGCTAATGAGAATCGTCGGGCCCTTGCCGGCTATCTCGCCGGGCACGGAGAGGTAGGAGATCGTGCTCAGCAACGTCGCGAATAGAGATACACCGACCAAGATCGGGTTCATCTTACCGCTACCGACGAAGTACTCGTCAGGCGAAGCTTGGCGACGTCCGTAGTAGACGCCAATTGCCAGCGTTCCGCATGCGTAGGCGATCAGCAGGACCCAGTCAAATGGCTGTAGCCCTTTGGCTTTGCCCGGATCGACGGATTTCGCCTTGTCTTTTTCGACTTTATTATCGCTGGACATATCGTCGCCGGAGTCAGCGGCGCCGTCCGAATTCTCGCTATTCTCCGTATTGGAATCACTGTCCGAATTCTGTGCTCGTCCAACGTTGCAGAGCATGCAGAGCAGCACCAGCAAGATGGCGAAAATCGAAGTGCTTCTGTCCGTGGCA
>JACNKX010000034.1 GCA_014381825.1 Planctomycetota bacterium | reverse complement strand
TTAAACGGTATCGGGGTCGTGCAAATCAGCCTTGATGTCGTTGACAAAGAAGAACTCGGGGACGTCGAAAATTCGGTCGACCTTGCGCCAGTTTTTCCCGCCATCTTCGCTTACCTGAATCAGCCCGTCATCGGTGCCGACATACAACAAACCCTCCAACAACGGCGATTCGGCAATCGAAGTGATGTTGCTGTGCTGACTCATCGCGTACAGGTCGTACGCCCCGTCAATGCTGAAGGAGACGTTCCGCTCAGACGTCGTTTGTTGTTGTTTCGTGAAGCTAGGCAAGACTCAGCATCATTTTGTTTGTCGTTAAATTGCTCGTGGCGATCGCCATAACAATGCCTTTCAGTTGGAAGTCGCTGAACTCGAAGCTCCCTCGCAGATATTACCGTAACTGTTCGCCTGTCTTGCCACCGTGCTTCAACAGCAACTCAACAGTTTTTGCTCGACCCTCTTCGACTTCGTCGATGTCGATTCTTAGTTGCAAGGATCCAGCGACGGACCGGACGATACGCTGCATCTGGCCGTTGAATTCTTGGGCTGCGGTGCCGAGCGGTGTTTGGCCCTCGTTGTCCATGCTGTTCACGCTTGCCCCGTTCTCCAACAACAATTCGACGATTTCGATTCGACCGAGAAACGCAGCGCTTTGCAGGGCAGGGCTGCCGTCCTGGTTCCGGGCATCGAGCTTCGCGCCTTTCTCGATGAGCAGTTGGGCCGCATCCACTGTGTTGGCGAGGGCCGTCCAAGCGAGCGGTGTGACTCCCTTGTCATCTTGAGCGTTCAGGTCGACGTCTTGGGTGAGAGCTTTGCGAAGCTCGTCGATGTTCCCTGCCTTGATAAGCACGCCGAGATTGACTTTGTTGGCCGGATTGTCGGCGACTTCGCCCGCCCGTTTTCCACCGTTCTTCCGGAGCAGTTCGGCGACCCGTGGCCGACCGGCTTCTACATCATCGATGTCGATTTTTATCTGCAACGCCCCGCCGATGAACCCGACGATGCTCGCAATCTCATCGTTCCATTCTTGAGCCGCCGTGGCCAGCGGCGTCTCCCGCCTAGCGTTGAGAGCATTCACGTTGGCCTTTTTCTCGACTAGCAATGAGGCGACCTTGACGTTTCCGAGAAACGCCGCGCTGTGAAGCGGCGTGCTGCCGTCCCGATTCGCACCGTTCACGCTGGCACCCTCAGCAATAAGAAGTTCAGCCGTTTGCAGTTGATTAGCGATCGCTGCCCAGCCGAGCGGCGTGATTCCCATGCCGTCCCGGGCTTCCAGGTCCACGCCCTTCTCAATCAGCTCTCGTAACGCGTCGATCTTGCCGGCTTTGGCCACATTCCATATCGAGTCGGCGTTCTTGTCGATCTGTCGCTGCGGATTGGCTTCGCCTGGCATCACGAAAGGCGGATCCGGCACCGCAGTCCAAATCGGCATTCCGTCCGATATTTCCGCGACAATCTCCTGCCGCCTAAGCCGCATGAAAAGGCGGATGCCAAGCATCCCCTGGGCTGTGCCGCGTTGGGCGCGAGCCAAATGCGGCGCCAGCATTTCTTCAATGCGCTCGGATTCCGCGATGAGGGCTTTCTCGTCCCAATGTTCTTCCAGGATACTCAACATTGTTTCCCGATAACGCGTGCGCCCCGACTCGAGCTGATACAGCTTGTGTGCCACTAAACCCTTCGTCTTGACGGAGATCGGCGCGCGGGGGTCGTATTCCAATTTACTGAACTTCTCGAAGACCGCATCGGCTCCCCATGGAATGAAATGAAACTTGTCGGTCTCAGGACTGAGATAGACGAAGAAGTTGTTGTTGTTGCCCGAATACCCGTCCCAAAATCCGATCAGTCCCTCGACGGCCCAGAATTTGTAGAAGGAATCCAAGTCCACCAGCTCAGCAATCGCGTTTTCGATATCCGTGTCGCTCGATTGGAGTTCGGCGATGAATAATAAGTCCGGGCTGGCGACGTCGATGTTCATCCCGTGAATCGCCAGCACGTTGCGTCCCTTGCGGAGCTTGTCTTTGTGCGTGGTGACGTTGATTGACTCGAATTTCCTGGCCGCCGCGTCTTCGTGCCCGGCAGTGGCGTGAGAATCCCACCGACGTATCGGCGGCGCGTTAACTGACGCGATCTCGTGCCCGTTGAGATAAGCCACAAAGCCGTCGTCGTACTTCATGCGAAGGGTCAGGTCGCCCTTTCCGATGTCCCCCATATCGTCGATGTCGAACGGCAAACGTAGATAAAGAGACGAGGAGCGGTTGTACATCTGGCCGCCAAAATCCAATGCCTGGCCGATGAGCGACTCGTAGCTCTGTTCTGGTCCTAACCCGTTACTCCGTTTTTCAATTTCGAATCCGGCCGCGGTCTGTCCCTCTTTCCAACTCGAGTCATCAAAACCCAATGCGGTCCATTTGTCGTCGTGCCGGTCGTCCGTTGGGACCCAGGCACGCACGGTCGCCACCGCGTCCAGCAGCGTGCGGCCTTCCCTGCCATTCAACACATCGATGAGTTGCTTGATCTTCTTTCGGGCTCGTTTGTCTTTGCCGAACTTCTTCTCGAAGCTGTCTTCCCAAGCCTCGTGAAAGTCGACGACCGTTCCCTCGTAAAGTGTGCCGCTGTCGTTGCCAAAGCAGCGTTGCATCATCGGCTGACGCACCGATTCGACGTGCGAATATATGCCGAGGCTCTTGCCGTTTGCTGTGATCTTCGCGTAGCAACGGCGGGGGTCCGTTGCTCCCGCCCGATTGTACGGTGCGGAACCCCTGACCTGGCTACCCCT
>JACNKX010000011.1 GCA_014381825.1 Planctomycetota bacterium | reverse complement strand
GTAACGCCAGCGGCCATCGCTGCTGTTGGACGCAATCGCCCAGCTTGACCGCTCTGGTCGTCGAATCGCGTTCTCCAAACGAAATTGTAGTACGCCAGAAAGACTTGGCAGGCCGCAGCGAGGTTGTCGAGCTTCTTACTGAAGCCAAGGTTCAATCGAGTGAACCGCTTCATCAGCGTTCGGATCGTCAGGTTGTGGCGTTCGACGTGGCTGGTGCAGATTGACCAGAGCTTGTCAGGGTTTATACCGAAGATGCCCTTGCGATCCGTGCCGACCATTTCGCTTGGCGTGTACTGCATGGTGGCGTTTCGATATTCCTTGCGGAGTTGGCCATAGCGAGCGTACGGGCCGAAGAACTGATCAACTGCCTCGGGATAGGCTGCGAGCATATCAGTGCTGATCTGCGTTACAGGCGTGTACTCGCCTTTCTCGAATAGGTGAGCGTCGCTGTCATGTGTGCTGGGGAACGTCATGCGGCTCGCCAACTGTCGCATCAGCTTACGGGCATTGTCGCCAGTCCGCTTGCCAAGCACGAACGCGGGAACGAGTTTTGTCTCTTGATCGATCGCGGTCCAAAGGTAAACGTCGCCAATATCGTGACGTTCGCGTTTCTCATCGACCGTGAGACGAGCTTGCTTTTTCGCGACGAACGTCCAGATTTCATCGACTTCACAATGGTCTAGGGTGAGATTGACGAACCGCTCGTCCATCAACTTCTGGCAGCCTTCACCGAACGTAACCAAGAGTTTCATGATGGTCGTTCGATGAACGCCCGTAAGTCGCGAAGTTGAGCGCAGCGTGTTGCCTTCAACCAAGTGGTGGAGAACCGACAGTTGTTTTTCTCGTGGGAGTACGTTAGCCATCGAATCAGCCTTTGCTTCTGCGGCTGACTCGCGTTAGAATTCAGATACCACTCGTGAATTCCGGGCGTCAGCCTGGGTTTACTTGGACCCGACAGGTGTGACAGCACTTGCCGGGTTTTTTCGTGTCGTCATTTCCAAAGAACTTTATTTATTGTAATTACAAATAAGAAAATGTCAAGTGCTGTTGACTGTAGTTTTTTTGTTATTACAATAATTTTCATGGGAAAGAAAAAAACCAGAGGTCGACCTAAGAAGAAGGTGGCGGATTCCAAGAGCCAACTGCTTCAGGTACGTCTAGAACAATCAGAGAAGGACGGCTTCGAGGCCGCTGCCAAGATGGCGGGGATTCCGTTGTCGACTTGGGTTCGTGAACGACTGCGCATAATTGCCGTCGATGAACTTGAGCGATACGGAAAGACCCCAAAGTTCATCAAGAAATGAACAACGCCGGAATGATCCGGCGTTGCATGGCAGGGTGGCCGAGAGGCAAGGCAGCCGATTTATAACCGGCAGTCCCGAACCAGCTTTCTCAGGGCGAGGATTCGGGCGCGGGTTCGACCCCCGCCCCTGCCGCTTGCGACTCTCCCCAGATGCGTTTGCCTTTCCAGAGCGGTGCTAAGGCGATCCGAACAGCAGACTTTGACGGAGCCAAGGCACTTCGCTCAAAACCGCAACACTGTGCCTTATTCCTCTGCTTTTGCGTCAGAGGAGTTTGTGGTCTCAGCATCATCGTGCCCTTCCGTTGGTGGCTCATCATTAAGAACATCGTCCACATTGAACATGTGGAACACAGTATCTGTACGCGGATCAGAGAATAATTGTTTACGGAATTTGCGATGTAGATGTTTCGCCATATTCCAGAGGTCGTATTCTTGCACGTCGGACACTGGAAGTCCAATTCCACGGGCCTCTTCGCGGCTAATGGCAAACTCGTGAGCAGGATAATGGTTGACAAGATGTGACGCAAGATGTTCAGGGGACGCAAGTTCGTGATCCTCAGGCACGTTTCTGTTCGCCAGCAGGGTTGTTGCGTATTTGGTTGCCAAATCCAGGTCGTTAGACGCCTTGTGAATGAGTTGCGGGTCGAGTTTTGCCACGACCGGCTCAAGGAATGTTGCGACGAAGTGCGAGAATCGCTCTAGCACGGTTTCTCTTGAAAGTTTTGTCGCATCAATAATGTCCGCACCTGACTGCAAGATGAATTCCGCAGAGAACTCCGAGAGAAACCCGAGCGCCTTCGCCATGTCCAACCCAGAGACTGTAACGTTCTCTCGGTCAGGGTGTTCCACCTGCACATCCAAGGGGCCTAGCTCGGCAGCGGCATCCATGTAGATGTGATCAAACCCTAGCAGCAATAATGTTGCTGCGCTCTTCGCGTAGTCCGGGACTACGGCATGGAGTTGGTGCGCTCTGGAACGCAGTTCCAAGGCAATCTTGTAAGCCACGTTTGCTGATCCACCCGGCGATTCAATCCAGACATCAATGGACGTATCTTCCGGGGATGATTCTACCGTCTCATCTAGGATGTCTTGAATGTCGACAAACAATCTATGGTTCATCGAGTTGATAACCCCAAACGGCGACTGATACATCACCAACACGTAACGAGTCGGCGTTGTAGTTTCTTCTGCGGACTCGGTGGCGGGCTGATCGGTCAATCTGTCTGGCGAGGCAGCATCCTCATTTTCCGCCGGTTGTGATGGTTTAACCGATGCCTTTTTCTTCGCCACAATCTATTCCCCGCTGGTACGTCACTGGTGTATCGGACATCGTACTTAGTAATACTCCCGGTAGCAAACTTTTTCGCATGGCTTACCCCTGCTACAATGCCCCCATGCCCAGCCAGCGAGACAAGGTGAGACGGTGGCGACCGTGGCAGTTCAGTCTGCGCACGCTGTCAGTGGTCGTGACAGC
>JACNKX010000012.1 GCA_014381825.1 Planctomycetota bacterium | reverse complement strand
GACGCAGAAAGCGGTTGGGTGGTGATGCTGGCTTAGGGGCATTGCTCTGAGCAAAGCAAGGCAAAGCGATGCCGTGGCCAGAACGCATACATGTTGGCACTCACTCTCAGCGGCCTGGCTCGTTACCATCGAGTCACGAAAGACCCGGAAGTGCTCGCCGCCTTGTCCGTCGGACTGGACCAGTTGATTGATGACTGCTGGAGTGAGGAACACCAATCGTTCTACCTTGGATCATGCATCCACAACCGCCACAACCCACCGCCCGCGTTGGCCTCTCCAACGTTTCTCTCCGCGGAAGCATTCGCCCATGAATACGCTCTTACCGGCAACGAAGAACATCGCCGCATCTTCCGCGCCGCCTTCCGCACGGCAGTTAATTCGGGTTTTCTTGACTTGGCCGACCGAAAACAGCAAGGACAGACAGGCTACAACAGCATGATGTTCCTGTTCACACCATTCGGATTGAGTGCCCTTGAGAATTAGGTTTCGGAGTCGCGAAGCGATGGCGTGCACCTAGCCTCGGGGAGTCATCCCAAGGAAAACGTGGGATGAACTGGTTAACCGCAAGTCGACGACAGCAATCTACAATCTCGCCGTGGCAAGCCCCAAGTCGCCGCTTCTCGTCCCTGTGATCGATTCGTCGCACCGAAGTGTTACACTTGTGCGGAGAGTCGTGCACATGTGCGCGACTAGGTGCCCGTCGAAGGGCAGCCGACACCCCGAATTCTGCCCCATGTCCCACCGAAGCAGTTTGTGATCATTCCCTCCGACTTGGCTCGAGATTTGCTATACGCAATCTTTGCCAAGGTCTTTATTTGACCCGACTTATTCACGAGCGTTCGCAGCCAATCAGCCACACTGCGCAGCCAATCAGCCACACTGCGCAGCCATCAGCCACACGGCGTCGCCAATCAGCCACAACTTACGACTCCTCGCTACACGATGACTCCTCCCATATGGGTGCCATGAGTCAAGACACATCTCCATTGCCGACGGCTTCGCTGACAACATATCGCTTTACTCGTGGAACGCGGTGTTCTGCGACAGAGTTTGCGTTTCTCGGCGCAGCTTTTGTTGGTTGTTTTCTACTTGTGATTTCGCCTTCAACATTCGCCTTTGCGGATGAACAGCAGGCAACGGAGAAGTCAGCCAACGGGAACACAGACCGCGTCGTCCGGAAATTGATTCGGGACTTCAAGTTTCTTAAGGGTTCTCCCGCTACCGTTATTGACTTGGCCGAACTGGTTGCAGACTGAGAAATCTCCGGCCAAGACGCAGTCGTTTTCAGAGGTCTGCTCAACAAGAAGGAGAAGGTCGTTGTCGCTGAGATTAAGGACAAGACGCACCTTTTCTTGCAGCCGGGATCCGCGGGCAAGAGTGAGATCATCGTGGAGGTACGTAGCGATGATGACCTGCCGATTCATTCAAAATTCCAAGTGAAAGTCTGGAATCCAGATTATTCCAGTCTGATCATGACGGTGATCGGTGGCTTGGGAATCTTTCTCTTGGGCATGAAGAGCATGTCCGATGGACTGCAAGCCGTAGCGGGTAACCGCTTGCGGAAAATGATCGCGGCAGTCACCAACAATCGTCTGATGGCTACCGGTGTCGGCACCCTGGTGACGATGACTTTGCAGTCTAGTTCGATCACTACGGTGATGGTGGTCGGGTTCGTCAACAGCGGTTTCATGACGCTCGCGCAGGCCGTTCCAGTAATCTTCGGTGCCAACATCGGCACGACCATCACTGGCTGGATTTTAGTGCTCAAGATTGGCGTGTACGGATTGCCGATGGCCGGTCTCGGCGCGTTTGGGTACTTGTTTCTGAAAAACGATCGCTGGCGTTATTCGTTCATGGGCTTGATGGGCTTGGGCATGGTCTTTCTTGGGTTGGAGTTAATGAAAGATGGATTTGCCATCATTAAGGACTTGCCCGCCTTCGAAACCTGGTTCGAAGAGTTCACCGCCATTAACTATATAGGCGTTTTGAAATGTGCGGCGGTCGGCTGCATCCTGACCTTCATCGTCCAATCATCTTCGGCGACGCTGGGTATCACGATTGCCTGGCGCAAATTGGCGTCATTCCTTTCGAAACGGCGGCGGCACTGGTTCTGGGGGAGAACCTAGGGACGACCATCACGGCTTGGTTGGCCTCGTTCGGCACGACGATCAATGCCAAACGGGCCGCCTATGCTCACATTACGTTCAATTTAATTGGCGTGGCGTGGATCACGGCGTTGTTCCCTTGGTACATGATGCTCATCCGGTATTTTGTGGGCGGCAGCGTAACGGCCGAAATGTCGACCGACGTCACGACTGCGATTGCCGCGACGCACACTGGGTTTAACGTGACGAACACGCTCTTGTTCCTGCCGTTCGCGGACCTGTTGGCCAAGGGATTGATCAAGGTGATGCCCGATCGTGAGGTTGATAAATCGCATTTGACGAATCTGGATGTTCGCATTTTGGAATCGCCCGTTCTGGCCATCGAGCAATCACGCGTGGAAGTACTCAAAATAGCGGAGGGTTGCAACAAAATGATGGGCTGGCTGAGAGAGACGATTCTCAACGAGACCCCGAAACCGGATACTGTTCAAAAGACGATCGATGAAGAAGAGAATATCGACATAATGCAGGACGAAGTGGTCGCATTTATGACGGGACTGCTGGCCGCCAACATCCCTGAAGACTTGATCGACGAAGCTCGTTGCCAATTGCGAACGGCCGACGAATACGAATCAGTGAGCGACTACATCGGGCGTATCTTGAAGTACCAAGTGA
>JACNKX010000013.1 GCA_014381825.1 Planctomycetota bacterium | reverse complement strand
TTTGCCAAAAACTGCGGTAAGTTTTGTAAGGACACTATCTCCGAAATTTGAGATGGCTCGTCTCTTTGAGGAGTCGAATCGAGCCAAGCGGCTGGTTGAACTACGAACTCAATTGAAAGAAAACACGAAAACCATCGCAGCGATCGAAGAGCCGGCGCGAGCGATCGTACTCGAACGTAGGCCGGATCAAACGCAGCGCCGCTCGGGCGATGATAAGCAGACCGATCAATCGCCGGAACGTCGTCGCTCCGCTCCTCGGTCCGGCCCACCGACTCCGTATTCTCTGTGGAGTTTCGATGGCGATGCGAGCGACAGTGTTGGGAACCATCACGGACAACTCCTCGATGGAGCCGTTGTTCGAAACGGTCGCCTAGTCCTCGACGGCCGCAGGTCCAGCATGCGGACCAGTCCGCTCGAACGCGACATCCGCGAAAAGACTCTGGAAGCGTGGGTCTCGCTCGCCAACTTCACTCAGCGCGGAATTGGAGTGATCGGACTGGATACACCTGGCGATCAGACGTTCGATTCGATCGTCTTCGGTGAACGGAAGCCGAAGCACTGGATGGCCGGCAGCGATTTCTTCCACCGCACCGAAGAGCCCGGTGGCATCGAAGAAACGACTCCGCCCGACCAGCTCATTCACATGGCGATCGTTTACGCGAAGGACAACTCAATCACGCTTTATCGCAACGGCAAACTGTACGGGAAGCCCTACACGAAGGGATCGCTGCAACCGTTCATTAAAGACAAATCGCGATTCTTGTTTGGCCAACGTCTGTCCGGCGTCAACCCGCCGCTTGCGGGCGAAATCGAGGAAGCTCGCGCGTACACGCGGGCACTGACTGCTGACGAAATCGCCGCTTCGTTCGAGGCCGGACCGCAAGGCGTGTCGATTGACGAGTTGCTCGCCGTGCTCGACGCCGATCAGCGCAAGCGACTCGTCGCTTTGCACGAGACACGAAAGAAGTTGCGTGAGGATTTTCAGAAACTTGATCCGTCGGGCGGAGACAAAGCCGACCCGTGGGTGAAGGCTTTTGAAGATGCTCGAACGAATAATCAAAACGCGTTGCACGCCTGGGTGCAGTTCACGGACGTCAGCGGGGACGCCGAGCTTCAAAAGCGATGGGACGAATTAGCAAACTTCTGGAAGACAACTTTGCAAACGCGCCGCGAAAGTAGGACGGATTTGCAATCCGTCCATGTGGCGAAAGACGGATTAAAAATCCGTCCTACAACGAATGGTGATTGGTTCGGATACGGCACGAGCTTTCCTGGCAATCGAGTTACGACTGAACCAGATGGGACTTTCACGATGGAGCCCGAAGGTCAGCGCGTGATCACGGGCATCCATGACGCAGGAGTTTTTTCCCACAATCTGAGCAAACGACACAGCGCGGTGCTCTCGTCGCCGCGATTCGTGGTCAACTCGAACGCAATTGCTGTGCGGGCACTTGGAAAGAATGCTCGCGTGCGGCTGGTGATCGAAAACTATCCGCAAGGCAACGGCGGCATTTATCCAGCGGTCACGCTCGACCGAGACGAGTTCGGCTGGCATGTGTTGAATTGTGAGTATCGCAAAGGCCAGCACGCCTACCTTCAGCTTGAAACGAATCTCACTGAGCGCGCTTATTTCGCCGTCGGCCAAGTTGTCACCAGCGACACGCTGCAACCACCGCCGGAACGAACCGTTCCCATCGCTTTGTTGTTACAAACCGACGCTCCAGCTTCGATCGATGCGCTCGCGGAACTCTACAAAACGAAACTGCAACAAGTCGTCCTCTCATGGCAGTCCGGTGAGATCAACGAGGACGAAATCGCGTTTCTCGACTTTTTTGTCCGGCGCGGTCTACTGCCAACGACGGTCGACGCGCTTCCTGAACTGCGCGAGTTGATCGACAAGTATCGCGAGTTAGAAAAGCAGATTCCGACGCCTCAACGTGCGCCCGCGATGCTGGAAACAGTCGGTTACGACCAGCCTCTTTTTGAACGAGGTCGCCACACGCAACCCGGCGATCCCGTTCCGCGACGCGGCCTATCGTTGTTCGACGATCAACCGTTCGACACGACGGGCAGCGGTCGATTGCAACTCGCCAAGCAAACGGCGTCCGCCACGAACCCGTTGACGGCTAGAGTCCTCGTTAATCGCCTGTGGCATCACGCTTTCGGTCAGGGTATCGTGCGCACGGTCGACAACTTTGGGCATCTCGGCGAGCGTCCGTCGCATCCAGAACTTCTCGACTATCTCGCCGCGAGGTTTGTCGAGGACGGGTGGTCGATCAAGAATATGCTGAGACTGCTTGTCACCTCGCGAACCTTTCGACAATCATCTCAAGCCAGCGACGCCGCACTGCGGATCGATCCTGGCAATCGATGGGTGTCGCACATGCCGATTCGGCGGCTAGACGCGGAAGCAATTCGAGACAGCATTTTGGCCACATCCGGGCAGATCGATTTGAGGATGTATGGTCCCGGCGTCAACGTTTACTACACGACCAAGACCGAGGGTGGCGGACCCAAGGGACCGCTCGATGGGGACCGTCGCCGAAGTGTTTATCTACGGATTCGTCGAAACGCTCACAATCCCTTTCTCGAAGCGTTCGACGCGCCAAAGCCGACGACAACGCGTGGTCGCCGCGATGTGACGAACGTGCCGGCACAGTCGCTCACGATGATGAACGATCCGTTTGTGATTCAGCAGGCGGCGGAGTGGTCGAACCAGCTCGTCGCAACAGAGCAGACACCTGCACAGCGAATTCGCATCATGTATGAACGGGCGTTCGCACGT
>JACNKX010000014.1 GCA_014381825.1 Planctomycetota bacterium | reverse complement strand
CTTGCCGAGCCGCTCATACAGAACGGCATTAAAATAGTTCTGTTGATAGCGTGTTATCATATTCATTCGTGTCGCTTGAGCGACGCGATCCAGAATCTGATCGTACAATTCCTCGGATGTGTCACCGCGGCGGGCTTGCTCTATCTGCGTTTCCAGATACAAACGCCACAGGACGTCCGATCGGGGATGGCGATTGAGACCAGAGAGCAATGCATCGATCGCCCCCTTCAGGTCGCCTCGACTTCGAAATTGAATTGCGTCATCGCGATACGTATCAATCGAACCAAGTCGTTGTCGTGCGTCACCAACGAGGGCGGCAAGGTGGGGATATCGACTTTGCATTCGTCGCGACTGCAACTGCTGGTCAACTCTGTCGAACGCCTTCGCTGCCTTGACGAGCAACATCTCCTGTCGCGAGCCTTCCGGCAGTTCAAGCGAACTTACGTAGCCTTCGATTGCGCTTGCGAATGCAAATCCAACCAATGGTGATTGGATTCGCCCTATCGCATCGTCGAGGACGGATTCGTTTGCATCATTGGCTGTCTTCACCGAAGTTCCGGGATTCAGCAGGCGGATGCATTCAAGCAGCGCCAATTCATATCGGGCAGCCTTGATATCGGCAAGAATTTTGAACGCTTTGACCGAATCGTTCAGCGTAACCTGGGCATCGAAACCGTCGGTTTGACCTAACATCACCGCAGCATCGCGGGCACCTGTTCGACCAGGACCGCCACCGGACTGTTGTCCAAGCCGTAACGCCGTGGCCATTTGATCCGCAGCAGCACTAGCGTTGCCAAATTGGAGGGTGTACATACCCTCGAGAAATCGGGTCACAAGTTCACGATATCGACGTTCCTCAAACGCTAGTTTTGTTCCTGACTCGCCTCCCCGAGCCGCCATTGCGCTGATCATGGGAGATCCGAGGATGCTAACGTCGCCTTTGCGAAATGGGAGCTTGGCCATCTCGTCGAATGCTGCGGCAAATGCGAGCAACGCGTCATCACGATAATCGGGAAGCACCTGGATTGATATGTGGCCGTAGGCGAGCCTGCTCGCGATAAGTGCCTCGCGAAGGGCAATGGCTAACATTTCGTCTTTCTCCGTGGCCACGGCGGGCTCAATCGCCGCCATCGAGTCGCGGGCTAATCGGTGGGCTTCGCGGAGAGCGTCGCTTTGTCCACTAGTGCTTTCCGAAAGAATTGTTTGGTAGGCAATCGCCAACGCCAGAAACGCATCGGCTTGCGCATGGACGATTTCGTTACCTTCAGCAGAAACTGCGGTGCGCAGCAAGTCGGACTGACGCAGTAGAATGCTGCGAAGCTGTTCGCGGCGATCGGAACTTAACTTTGCGGCGCCCTGTCGACCAACTTCGTTCCAAACAGCATCAATCGCAGCCTTCATGAGCACGATTTGTGATCTCGCGTCCCCGTCGGACAGTACCTTCTGTTGAACCGCAACCAGTATTGCTTGCGTCAGGTCGTCCCGAGAAACTCCTCCCCTACGCCCAGCCTCAACCATTGCCAGCCACACACGTTGATCTCGATGTCTGACTGCCGCCTCTTGCAGAACGACCCAAGCATCTTCCGGGCGGCCGGCCGTCGTCGCCTTGTCTGCTTGGACAAGTGCCGAGTCAGCCGTGTCGAGAGCTTGAATCCGGTTGGCGACTTCCGTGGCCAACTCAGTGATCGCTGCACTGTTAGGATGCTTTTCTAAGATTAGGGTAGCCACCTGTTCGTATTGTTTACGCGCTTCCGCGAAAAGCGGCGCGGCTTGCCTATGTAGCTCGGGGTCCGCCGGATTGGGACGTGTCGTCACAAAGCCAAATGACTCGTTTACCAATCCCAATACATAGTGGCCGATCGGGTTATCCGAATCATGACCATCGGGGAGCTTGACACTCGTCACCGGATCACCGTTCAACGCCGCATTTGCCCACGAACTTGCTTCCTTTAGCAATTCGCTATCAACAGAGTTGCCACTTAATGCCAAGCGACAAGTAGCGAGCGATTGAATTGCTTTAACGTGAGCGATGAGGTTTACGTTCAGAGGCAAAGGGCTCGATTGAATGACCTTGAAGTCGGCGCCGGCATCTAGCTGAGGCTCATCGTCGAATAGGTGATAGTCTTTACGTGATCGAGCGAGTTCAAACACCTTGCTGATGTCCTCCAGAACCTCAACATTTGCTTGTCGGACGCGAGGGTAATCCTCGAGTCGCAGGTATAGGTCGGCCTCTGCCATCTTGGCAAGTAGATCGCGGTATGATTTCGCAATTGCCCGGAGTTCATTGAGCCTCGACCTTTCAGCGTCACGAGCCAACTGCTCGCGTTGGGCGATGGCGGCTTGACGCACTCTCGCCGCGTCAAGTCGCATCGCTATTGTCGGCGTCTCTGAAAGCTTACGCTCGAGATCGGGCGTCTTTGCGATCTGATCTTCGATTTCACCGAGTTCGGTTATGCCTTGGGCGAACTGATCCGCCGCGAGACTCCACAAACTCAAGTTGTCTCCTCGTTCGGTAGCCAATTCGGCCAATAAGACGCGCCACGTTGCAACACGAACACTGTTCTCGATAGAAGGATTCGCCTTCAGTTCGCCAACCGCCGAAGTCAGCTCTTGGATAACTTTCGAAATAGCCTTCGGATCGTTTTCTTGCGCAACAAGTGGGGGCGTGAACCAAGACAGACTACTTGCAAAAAGAAATAGTAAACAACGCCACGAAGAATGGGATTGCTTGCATGGGTGCGACGGTACTGTGCTGGTCATGTTGGAGTTATTCATCGGATTCCCCCGGCGACACTCAAGCG
>JACNKX010000091.1 GCA_014381825.1 Planctomycetota bacterium | reverse complement strand
CGGGGGTATATGGGGGGTGGAGACCAGTTTTCGGTCGCAAATCGACAATATAGCAGGCAGGTTGTTTCAGGCACACCATATGCCGTAAATCAGCCGGAGTACGCTAGCACCCGGTCCTGGCGCCGCATGACACGTCACCAAAACAAATTCATCCCTGACCGGACGCTAGCGCGTTCCGGCTGATTTGGTTGGAACTCCCTTCCACGTACAATGGGATCCAGCAAACAGCAGATTCGCCCTAGGAGTCAGTCATGAAGCGTTCGAGCAGCCGCCTTGGAATTATGTTTTGGCTACTGATGATCATCGTCGCTGGCGGAACTCGACGTTCGCTGCATGCGGCCGAGCAACCGAACATCGTTTTGATCGTCAGCGACGACCAACGCCCGGACACGGTGGCCGCGTTGGGTAATCCCGAAATACGCACTCCGACGTTCGATCGGCTCAGTCGCGAGGGGCTCGCTTTTACTCGCGCCTTTTGTGGGAACCCGATCTGCACACCCAGTCGAGCCGAGATTTTGACTGGAGCCAACAGTTTTCGCAACGGCGTGCACGACTTTGGCCGCCAGATCCATCCCGACTTCACTCTGATACCTCAGGCACTCAGCAGCAACGGCTATCACAACTGCTACGTGGGCAAATGGCACAATGACGGTCGACCGATTCAACGAGGGTACGCCGAGACCGTTGGGCTGTTCGCCGGTGGCGGCGGCAAATTCGCCAAAGACCGCGTCGACTTCAAAGGGTTCCCGATCACGGGCTATCGCGGCTGGGTTTTTCAAGACGACCAAGGCAACAAGTTTCCTGAAAAAGGCGTTGGGGTAACCGCACGCACGAGCCAGCAAATCGCGGATGCGGCGATTGAGTTCCTCAAGAAACACGACAACGACCCCTTCTTCTTGCATGTCAATTTTGCGGCACCCCACGACCCGCTGGTACCGACCGACGACCCTCGCTGGAAATACAACCCCGAGTCGCTCGCTGTCCCGCAGCCGTTCTATACGCGTCACCCGTTCGAACATGGCAACGGTAACGGCCGTGATGAGCGACTGTTGCCTTGGCCTCGCAACGAGCAGATCGTTCGCGAAACGAAAGCCGCCTACTATTCCGTGATCTCGGATATGGACGATCAGATTGGTCGAATCCTAAAACAACTCGACAACCGCAAGCTCGCCGACAACACCATCGTGATCTTTACCAGCGACCATGGCGTGGGACTCGGCAGCCACGGTTTGCGGGGCAAGCAGAGCATGTACGAGCACACGCAAAGAGTTCCGATGCTGATACGCGGCCCCGGCATTCCGGCGGGCGAACGTCGCGATACGCTCGTCTACCTGCGTGATCTGTTTCCCACCATCTGTACGTGGACCGGCATCGACATCCCACAGTCCGTCGACGGGCTTTCGCTCGCCCCAGCAATTCGCGACTCGCAACACCGTGTTCGCAGCGAGGTCTATGGGTATTTTCGCGACCGGCAACGCATGATTCGCGACGAACGCTGGAAGTATATCGAGTACCCAAAAATCCAACGCACACAGCTATTCGACTTGAAAACCGATCCGCTGGAAACGAACGACCTGTCGCGCAACATCCCTCCCTTCGACACCATGACCAAACTTCGAGTGAAACTCCACAAATGGTTGGCCGAGCAATCAACGCCCCCCAAGTCAGCCGACGTTCTAGTGAGCTTCTCCGTGATGGGGGACGCGCCGTACATTCCTTTCGAAGATGACATCATCGCCACCTACATTCGACGCTTACCCAAAGCCGCTCAGTTCTTGATTCACGTGGGTGATATCAAACGAGGCTTGGCGCCTTGCGATGAAGAAGTCTATCGCAACGTCGCCGCCATCATGAAGAAGGCGAAAGTGCCCGTGTTCATGCTCCCCGGCGACAACGAGTGGAACGATTGTCCGGACCCCGATGCCGCTTGGAAACTGTGGGTGAAGTACTGGATGCGTTTTCACGAAAACTGGGACCACAAAATCAAGGTCGAGCACCAGAAAGTGCGAGAAGAGAACGTCTCGTTCGTCCACGAGGGCGTTCTGTTCCTGGGACTGAATGTTGTTGGAGGTCGCAAACACAATGCCGCCGAATGGCAGTTGCGGCACGCGCAGAGCCTCGATTGGGTGCGAAAGAACTTTTACCGCGAAGACATCAAGTCGGCTGTTGTCTTTCTACACGCAGCTCCAGCACCAAATCACGAAGACTTCTTCACACCGTTTGTGCTCGAAGCATCGCAGTTCAAGCGGCCGATTCTGTTAATTCATGGCGATGGACATGTGTGGAAGCACGACCAACCGTGGCCCGCTAAGAACATTCAACGAGTGCAAGTGGATCGAGGCGGTATCGCTCCGCCAGTCTTCGTCCAAGTGACCAAGGATCCCGTGAATCCGTTCTACCTTGACCGACGGCTCGCCGAGGCGATTCCGCTCCCAGAAACTCCGGTAGATCCTTAGACGTTGTAGGACGGGCACTCTTGCCCGTCCATCAAAGTAGCAGGCACACTCCGTGTGCCGTTTGCAAAATGTACAGGTTGGGAGCCGAGCAGCGAACAGAGGCTCCACCATCGAGCCCTCGACGGACTAGAGAGTCGACTAGGAAGTCGTACAAAAGACGGGCAAGAATGCCCGTCCTACATATCGCGCGGTGCCCGTCTTACGCCTTGCCCGTGCTACATTTTGCTAGTGGACACGTTGTCCGGGCAACGCACCATCATCGGGACTCAGTAGAAACACTTCGTCGGCACCGGGTCCAGCTGCGACAACCATTCCTTCGCTCAGACCGAATTTCATTTTGCGAGGC
>JACNKX010000190.1 GCA_014381825.1 Planctomycetota bacterium | reverse complement strand
GGGCCATGACCGTTGCCGTCCATCGTCCGCATCACGCAGATCAGCGAACCATCACGACGAAAGTTGTAGTCGGGTTCGGTAAAGCCGTCGCGGGCGTCGGCATGGCGGTCGTTACCTCGATTCGACGTGTAGCCGATCTCGCCGACCATCGCCCACGTCCGGCCGTGGTCGGTCGACCGCAGAAAGACCGGGGCGTATCGCGGACGGTCACCCTGCATTCGCCAGAGATAGGTGACGCCCCATATCGATCGATCGGGCGCTATACGGATTTTTCCCCACAAGTGCGGACGTGCCAGCGGCCCGGCTATCACCGCGTCGGTTGTGCCGACGCTCGGCGTCTGGCCGCGCGCATCTTCCGCCGTCACGTGTAGCAGTTCGTCGGGGATCTTCACGGTTGCGGACTCGTCGACCCACTCGGCCGATTCTTTCGCCCGTCGGCTGAACCGCCAGCCCCGCACCTCAGGCGGCAGTTTGTCGACGCGGTACAGCGAACGCGGATAGCGATAGCTGCAAACGAAGTTGCACACTGGCTCGGGAAGCTCGTAGTCCTCGGCACGTAGCGACGTGAGTTCGACAGCTTTCAATCGGTCGCCGCAGGGCAGCAAAACGCCTTCATCGAGCGCCGATCGGGCTTGTGGTTTGCCGACGCGCCATGTAGCGCCCTCGTCGGCCGAGAAAGCACAACCGACCGGTTTGCCGTACGAAGCATACGAATCGGGTTCGAGAGTGAACGTGACGAGCAGCCGGCCGTCAGCGAGCCGCGAGATCATCGGAAACTGCCAGCGTCCCCACCCAGGTCCCCCTCGATTCAAATCGGCCGGCGCCTGGGCTACCAGGATAGGGTCGCCCACGGTAATTGCCACGGTCGGCTCGGCGGCCTCCTGGCCGGTTGCGGGCCGCGCAAAGCCCGACAATGTCAACAACACGGCAACTGTTAGAAGTTTCATCGGCCAGTATGCGGGCTACAAGGGTGGGTGGTTGTTAACAAGTGAGGTCAAGGTGACGGGCAATCGCCGGCTCGCGAGCATTTCGTCCGAGCACCACGTCTGGAGCATGAAGTCGCATGGCGCCTGTTTCGGCGCATCTTGTTTCGAAGTCCAGGATGACGCTTCATGGCGACTCCTTCTTTGCCCGGGCTTCGGCCGGCACTCGTTCTTCCAGAAGAGCCTGAAGTTCAGCTTCCGGGTTGAATGCCAGACCTTCGTGGATGACTGCGGTGAAGCGGATGCGGAACGGCTGACCTCGTGGGATGGTGACGCTGCTCTTGTCGCCCTGTTTCATTGCCGCGCGGCCGAACGGATTGGCGACGAACACACCGTAGTCGCGGTTGTGCCACCAGCTTGCGCGAAAGTTGTCTGCGTCGGGGATCAACGTGATGCCAACCGGGTGCGATCCGAGCTTGCCCGAGTAATCGCACCACGCGGCCGCCTGTCCCCAGGTGGATGCAGCCGTTCGCCGGCCAGTGGAACTCGTAATTACCCCGCCATTCTTCTCGGTCAAGGGCGTGGCGACCCGCGCGCCGAATCCCATCTCTTCCTGATCGCCAAAGGAGAACTCTCGCGTGTCGGATTGGAAGGTTGCTTCCCAACTCAGCAGCCAACCCGCCGGACGCGCGTGCAATTCGAAGCGGCTGAGCATGCGGCACAGTCCGCCGCCGTCAGAACGCAACAGTCGTGACTGCGTCGCAAAGGTCAACGAGTCGTTTTTCGTGGTCGGCGGTGCGGTGAAGCGGAGGTGTTCTATACGGCCCTTGTTTCGCCAGAAGTCGTGTCCGCCGACGTCGCCCAGCGCCAGCCAGATGCCGGGGTGCATGGTGTCGTGGTCGGTCGCGTCGACACCCGCGACGGGTGGATGATTGCGGGTCACCTGGTGGCCGCTGGGGGTCCGCACTTGCGCGAAGTATGGGCGCAGGATCTTCGGATCGGAGAAAACGAACTCGGCAATTGACTGCCCGGACAGTGAGATGATCAGCCGATCGTGTTTTTCCTTCACCGAGAATTCGGCGTCGGAATCCGCGGCCGATCTCGACACGGACGTTTTCTGCGTCGCCAGAAACGCGGCCACGTCGGCGACCTGCTGCGGCGACAGCACGTTCGCCATTGAGGGCATGGCCGACACGCGGCTGGTGCGGCGTTCTTCAATCCGAGACTTCGGAATGTCGACCCGCTCGCCCGTACTCAGGCCCAACGAGACCGACAGGCCGCTTTCCTCCAGCAGCACGCCGGAAAACATTTTGCCGGCATCGGTCAGGACCGCCTGCATGGTAAACCCTTCGGTAATGACGGCGCTGGGCTCGATGATCGACTGCACGAGATGACGGTGATTGGCTCGCAGGCCGACGCCTCCGAGGTTGGGACCGAACGCGTTTCGTGCCGTGTCAAGGCTGTGGCACTTGAAACATCCCGCTCCGCCAACGTGCCGGAACAGGAGTTCGCCGCGGGCTGCGTCCGCAGTCTCCAGCAGCGGCAGCGCCTGTTCCGCGGTGGCTGGCGTTTCCTGTTTTGCCAATGGCTGCGGCTGAACGGCGACGATGTAGTTGCCCTTGCCACCGGCTATCCCGTCATCGGTGTTGCCGCCCAATGCGACCGGGCCGGCGGGAAACTCGCGCACATAAAGCTGAAACCGCGCGCCCTCATCGATGGCAACGACGTGCTCGGTGCGGCGAAACTCCTCGCGCAACCATTGGGGCGGAGTCTGCCGCGTGTCATTTCCCACATACACGCGAACGGGCAGCAGGGCTTTGAACGACAGCCAGCCGTCACCCCGCGAACCGTCGTCATCATTGGCCGTCTGAACGAGGTCCAGCCCCAC
>JACNKX010000095.1 GCA_014381825.1 Planctomycetota bacterium | reverse complement strand
ACATCAAGAGCCCACCCTCAATGAAGAAGGAAGGCGGTTGCGGCATGAATGCCGCAACTCCGCGGCCACACACTGTGGGTCCGGCGTTATGGGCCTATGCCCGCCTGTTTACACGTCACGCCAGACACAACACCATCAGCGCATTGAATACGAATGCTCCACACCCATGTGACCCAAACGTCGCGCTCGTCCGAATAACCACACGAAAGATACGGTTCATCGGTCTCCGCATCGATTTCCGTGCTGCATCGAAGGCCCGCGTCAATCAGTGATTGCTTCGCGGTATCGATCGGTGTACGAACGGGTGTCAGTTTGAGAATACGTTCCACTATCTCCGCGTCCGTAGCGTTTGGCGTGAGAATGGCTGGCGGCAGTGCCCTTTGGGAAGAGGATGACGCGCAGCCAGTCGTGAATGCCAAAGCAATGATCACAACGGCAAGAGAATTGCGGTTCGCGATATCCATATCTCGACCGGCCAACGGTGTGAATGCCCGACACCGCCCTCACCGAAGGCAACCAACGTCGAGCTGAACATAATTCTCCAACGGGACGAGCGCCGAGGCAAGAGCGAACGTGTGGCCGAAGGCCCTCAGCAGGCATTCATTGTTGTGCGGCTATGCTACCGGTCTTATGCCACAAACCGGTTGATTGCGCCCCCGCCATCTAGAACCAAAGCCAAGAGCCCGAACGATATTGTGTAAGGGCATCGGCGATGGCCAGGTAGGTTACTAGGGCAGCGATCGGTAGTTGTATGAGCCTTCGCAGCCAAGGACTAACTCTATTGAGCGCGAACGCGCGCCAGGAGAGAACCAATGAAATGGTGAGTGCGGTAAGCCCCAGCGCTCCACCGTTAGATGCACCGCCGAGTGGAGCAACGGTCATCGGATAGAACAAGAAAGCGATCACTGCGGCAGCAACTGTCGACCAACGGCAGTCTGAGCCAGGCCTGTCCGATGGTTCTCGATCAGACGTCGCGGGGGAGATGTCGTTGGTCTTGGGAGCCATGCGCAGTTCCTGAGCCATAGGAAACTCGATCGCAACGGTTTGGAATGCCCGACACCGCCCTCGTCGTAGACACAATGTCGAACGCAGATTGATTCTCTAATGGATCGATGTGCGAATCAAGAGCGGCGGTGTTCGCGAAGCGACGGAGCGGGCAATTCCGTGTTGGGCAGGCCACCAGAGATCACTGTCGAATCTCGCAGTTCGGAAGTGCCTGTCTTAGCTCTTGCGCCTGTTCATCGCTTATTCGTGTGTTGCGGAGGTCAAGTGTTCTTAGGTCTTTCAACTCTGCCAACGGCGATAGATCGCTCACTTGCGTGTCGTCAAGCCTAAGAAATTCGAGGTTTTCCAACTCTGCCAGGGGCGATAGATCGCTCACTTGCGTTATGCCGAGGTAAAGCGTTTCGAGGTTCTTCAACTCTGACAGCGGCGTTAGATCGCTCACCGGTGTGCTGCTGAGGGTAAGCCAGTTGAGGTTCTTCAAGTCCGTCAGGGGTGATAGATCGCTCACTTGCGTGTTGCCAAGGACAAGGTATCCGAGGTTCTTCAACTCAGCCAGGGGTGATAGATCGCTCACTTGCGTTTCGCCGAAGTTGAGCAATCTGAGGTTCTTCAATTCAGCCAGGGGCGACAAATCGCTCACCAGTGTATTTGTGAGCCGAAGCTCTTCGAGCTTCTTCAACTCTGCCAACGGTGATATATCGCTTACCTGTGTTTCGTAGAGGGAAAGAGTCTTGAGGTTCTTCAATTCCGTCAGCGGTGACAAATTGCCTACGTGAGTGTTGTGGAGCCGAAGCTCTTCGAGGTTCTTCAACTCTGCCAACGGTGATAGATCGCTTACCTGTGTTTCGTAGAGGGAAAGAGTCTTGAGGTTCTTCAATTCCGTCAGCGGTGACAAATTGCCTACGTGAGTGTTGTGGAGCCGAAGCTCTTCGAGGTTCTTCAACTCTGCCAACGGTGATATATCGCTCACCTGTGTGCTGCCGAGGTAAAGCGTTTCGACGTTCTTCAACTCTGCCAGCGGCATTAGATCGCTCACTTGTGTGTCCCAGAGATCTACCTCCATCACTCGATACCCAAACCAATTGTCCTTTGAAAAGAATGCAACTAGTTCCTCGCAATAGACAGTTCCACCCATCTCGTTGACCCAAGCAATCGCCTCTTTCTCTTGTCGTCGTTGCTCCAGCTCCCAGGCAACCCAGCCGAGTACCGCACCCAAAACCGTAAACACGATCAGCAGCGTTCTCATGCTGAATCGAAGCCAGCGACGACGCGGCTTGGCGGGTGTTTCGGTGAGTGTGGTCACGGCAGGATTGTAGCCCGGTTGCTCGCAACGGGTCCGCACAGCCGTCGCCGCACGCTGCGACGCAAGGCAGCTGTGTCTGAGTTTCAGTTTACCAAATGTTGGGTCGTTGCCCTACGGTCAAGGCGATTCGGCATGGATGCCGAACTCTGCGGCTCGTGCGTTGTTGGCCGACCAGTATCAAGGTGGGCTTGCGGTTTGCTCGATGATTATCACTCGGATTGCCTTTGCCAAGGGGCCGTTCGTTTCAGGCTCGACGACTCAGCATGAGCGAACGCCGCCGATAGCGCCGCAACACAAAGCATGACGAAAAAAAGCGTTCGCAAGCCAAATCGGCGCTTACGTATGAACGATCCGGCGCACCAGATCAGCCCGCATACCGAACATGCCACAACGATGTTGACTGCCAGGGCAGAAAGCTTGAATTGAGTCTCTTCGGTAGACTTTGACGACTCGAACGCGTACAACGTCCGTGATGTATCTTGGGTCAAGTAGGTAGCAGGCCAACCAAACCATTGCCACTCGTACTGAGTCAACACCCCGTGGTTCACAACACCGATGCCATTCTCGCCGGGCAGAATATTCATGCTAATGAACGCCATCATCAGAAGGATCAAGGCCAGCAACGTTCCGATGTTCGGTAACCGGTTACGAAGATTTGCGATCGCCATCGGAGTTACCGGGCGCGGCCAACGGTTATCGAATCCGTCACCGCAGTAACATACTCTACCGACGACAACCTGTCGCAATGTACGGTTAAGCTAGGGAAGCTGGCTTGCGATTTCGGTCAGTTCGATCGATTGTAGCAGCATTCTCGCCAGAGTTCGAGATTCGCCGTATAACGCACGACCTCGATTTGACGTCTTCTGATTCGTTCGAAAGTGCGATCGCGTGTCTCGGCTTTTCCTGGCGCTTCGAGTCGGCGATTCGGTACACTGGCTGGCATGAGTGGTGTACGAGATACGAAGAACGACGATGGTGGACGGGCAGCCTCCTAGTCCTCGTCTTGACGCTGGTGTGCTGCTATGCGGCGTGCTGGGCACCGCCGAAGACACTGGCGAGATTTTGGTTTGGCCGCACGATCTGAAGACCTCCCCTCAAGATTAGGACAGTCCCTTGGTCTGCTCAACGTTGCGTCGTGAAGCCAGTTGTCTGATAATCTAAACCTCGAGACACCGTTTTCCATCACGATCTATTGGGAAAGCCATAATGCTGAGCATTCAGGGTCGCGGGACCAAGCTTTGCGATGGAATCACACGTCGCGAGTTAATGCGCGTTGGTGGGTTGTCGCTGTTCGGGGGCATGACGCTGCCGCGGCTCCTCGAAGCGGCTGGTGATCGAGGTGGGCCAAGCGGTCGCGTGAAGTCGGTCGTACTCTTCAACATGCTCGGTGGGCCGAGCCATCAAGACATGTTCGATATGAAGCCGCTCGCACCGAAAGAGATCCGTGGCGAGTTCCAGCCGATTGCGACTTCGGTGCCGAGTCTGCAGATTTGCGAGCATATGCCGAACACGGCGAAGCTGATGCACAAGGCGTGTCTGATTCGCAGCGTCACGCACGGCTACAACTCGCACAATCCACTGAACATCATGACGGGCTTCCTCGCCGGCGACCCGAAACAGCTCCGGCCAGAAAGATCTGACCCGCCCGACATCGGAGCGATCTGCCAATACTTGGAGATGGGACCTCGCGATATGCCGGGAGCTTTCTGCTTACCGTGCTATCCAGGCTGGGGAGAGCGTTCCCAGTATCCAGGCATTCGGCGGCCGGGACCGTACGGCGGATTCTTGGGCAGCCAATACGATCCGTTGATCAGTGTTTGCAATCCGACTTTCGATCACGTACCTGAGCGGAAGTACTACGATCCAGTTTGGCCGATGGGCGCGCCGGTGTTGCCGCTCGACGAGCCGCCGCCCGAGATGACGCTCGATCGGTTAAACGAACGCCGCACGTTGTTGGAACAGTTTGATGATCAGTCGCGCGAGTTGGATGCGGCGGACGCGGTCGGTCGCATGAATCGAGTCAAACAGCAGGCGTTCTCGATGATCCGCTCCAGCCGCACGCGCGACGCGTTCGATCTGTCGCACGAATCAGACGAGACGCGCGATCGCTACGGACGAAACTTGCACGGTTCGAGCATGCTGGTCGCTCGGCGATTGGTCGAAGCCAGAGTCCCGTTCATTAGCGTTCACGCCGAGAACTTCATCCCGCACGGCTTCACATACGACATGCACGAGAACAACTTCGGCATGCTCAAGGATTACAATTTGCCGGTCTTCGACAAGCTCTATCCCGCGTTCGTGGAAGATCTCGAAGCGCGGGGGCTGCTCGATTCGACGTTGATTGTCGTCATGGGCGAAATGGGCCGCTCGCCAAAAGTGAATGCCAAGGCCGGTCGCGATCATTGGCCGCAGTGTGGCTTCTGCCTATTGACCGGTGGTGGGACGTCGCCTGGGGCCGTCTTCGGTGCGACTGACAAACACGCAGCCTATCCCACCAGCGACGCCGTCTCGCCCAGCGACATCGTTGCCACGATCTACCATCTCCTCGGTATCGATCCTCACATGACGGTCGATGATCCTGCCGGTCGCCCCATTCCCATCGCTCACGGTGGCGAGGTGATTCGAGAAGTTCTTGTGTAGAGGCCGTTTCGCGTCGAGCTTGGACGCGAGTCAAGAGCCGGTAGTGCATTCCGTGTGTTTGACACGATCAAGAATAGACTGCTTCGCGGTCTTCCTCATCACTTGGTTCCGTGGCAACAGGCTCGGGGAGCAACGCTGGTGGAGCGTCGGTTGGATCGTTGAACGATGCTCCTAGAATCCAGCGCCCGTAGAGCGAGAAGACAACCGGAACGAGGAACAGAACCAAGATCGTTCCGAGCATCAGCCCGAAGCAGAGACTTGCCGCCATCGGGATTAAAACTTGCGCTTGAAAGGATGTTTCTAACAGAATTGGTGTCAGTCCCGCGACGGTTGTTAGCGAGGTGAGGACGACCGGGCGGAACCGTCGAGAGCCAGCCGCAATGATCGCGTCGAAGACGGGGATACCCGCTTTGATTTCGTGGTTGATAAAGTCCATCAGCACGATTGAGTCGTTGACGACCACGCCTGTTAATGCAACCAGCCCGAACAGACTGAACATCGTCAGCGGCAGGTCAAGAATCGCGTGGCCCCAAAGCGCACCGACGAGACCGAACGGGATAATGGCAAGCACGATGAGAGGTTGGAAATATGATCGAAATTCGACCGTCAACAGCACGTACATCGCGAGTAATGCGACGATGAAGCCGAAGAACAAGCTCCGCATCGAATCCGAAGACTGCTCAGCTTGACCTTCCCAACGGATTCGGACGTTGGGGTACTCAACTGCGATCTCTTGGGTTTCGAACCACCAGTTCTTTAGATCGTTGATCCACTTGCTCAACATGTTTTGTTGTGAAAACTTCGGTGCAAGCTTTGGAACAAAGTCCGACTTGAGCCGCTTGACACTCTCGCGAGAGTTTCCTTCGTTCTCCTTGATATCCGCGGTGATCGTGATTGATCGGAGTTGATCGACGCGATTGATCTCGCTGTAACCGCGTTCGACATGCACGTCGGCGAGTTCCGTGAGCGGCCGTTCGGCACCGTCATTGCCTCGCACACGGATATCGTCGAACCCGGCAAGTGAGCGGCGGTCGGCGGCGGGATAGCGAACCATCAGCTTGACCTCGTGTCGGCCGCGCTGAAGCCGCATCACTTCTTCGCCGTAGTACGACGCCCGAACCGTCTCGGCGAGATCAGCAGCGGTGATCCCCATCGCTTTGGCATTCTCTTTGACGTTCATTTGATACTCGAGCTTGCCGGGCCGAGAATCGTCGCGGATGTCAACAACCCCCGGATAGCGACCGGCATCGGCGAGTTCGATCTTGCAAGCTTCGATCGCCGCTTCGAGTTCTGCCATGTGTTCGGCCGGTGCGAGCAGCTTGAACTCGATGGGCGCCCCGCCCGGCCCCATTTCGGGCGTTCCATAAACCAAGGTGTCGATGCCGGCGATCTCGCCTGTCGCTTGGCGCCACTCGCTGAGAATCTCTTCACTCGTGATGTCGCGCGTCGAAGTATCTTGAAGTTCAATGAAGACCATGCCGACATGGCTGCCGTCGGTGCGCGCATCGGGCCCGAGCGCTCCGGGCGCGACAACTTGGCCGACCGCGCGATGGACAAGTCGCTTGAGCGGCATTCCTTGCTTGGCCCATTTGTCGTTGATGCGGTCGAAGGCTTGCTTGATCTGTTGTGTGGCAAGATCCGTAACTGCCGTCGGCGTTCCATCAGGGAACGTGACTTTCGCTTCGATCCAGTTGCTGTCGAGCTTCGGAAATATCAGCCAAGGAGTGATGCCAGCCGGCACGAACGCGAGAGTCACAACAAAAATCGAGAACGCCGAACTGAGCATGATCGCTGGATTCATGGTCGCCCAACGAAGTGCGGGAATATAGAGCCGTTGAATTACGAATTCGAGCAACCTAGCGACTCGCTGATGAGCCATGTGAATCAACCATCCGAGTAGTCGGAACGGATAAAACACGTAGCTCATCCCCGTCATGAACAGATTCTCGCGATGTGCTAAATGGCACGGCAACATAAACGTGCTTTCGGCGAGCGAGATCGCGAGCATCGCAATCACCGCGAGCGGCAACACCGCAATGAACTTGCCCATTACGCCCGAAACATAGAACAGGGGAACGAACGCGATAATCGTTGTCGTCACCGACGCGGTCACCGATGGCAGCACTTCATAGGCACCATCGATCGCCGCCGTCGCATAGTCTTTGCCCTGCTGTCGATGTGCATAAATGTTCTCGCCGATGACAATCGCATCGTCGACGACAATTCCCAACGCTAACAAGAACGCAAACAGCGAGATCATGTTGAGCGTTGCGCCGACGTACAACAACAATCCACAAGCTCCCAACACGGAAATTGGAATGCCGAGTGCGACCCAGAACGCCAACCGAAGGTCAAGAAAGATGGCTAACACAAGAAAAACTAAGACTAGACCCTGAATGCCGTTCCGCCGTAGCAGATTGATTCGATCACGAACATCTACGCCGGTGTCCTGCCAAGTCGTTAACTCGTAGCCGGACGGCAAATCCTTTGAAGCGACATACTCGTGGACGCCATCGACGATCGCCAGCAAATCCTCTGTTGCCGTGCGGTCAATTGAAATCACCATGCTCGGTCGACCGTTGATCAAGTTGATCGCGGAATCGTCGGTGAATTCATCTTTAACGTTTCCAAGTTCGCCCACCGTCAGAACTGCTCCGTCGGGCGTTGTGACTAACGGAATACTCGCGATCTCGTCGCCGAGCAGCCGCTTGTTCTTGCCTCGAAGTAGCACTTCCTGCGATTCGGTCCTCATGCTTCCGCCGGGAATCTCAATGTTCTCTCGACGGATGAGCTGACCAACTTGTTGCAGGCTTAGACCATACTTGCGCAAGGTATCTTCGGACACTTCAATGTCAATTTGATAGTCACGCACGCCGATCAGATTGGCTTGCGATACGGAAGGGAGCAGGAGCAGTTCGGTCCGCACTCGCTCGGCAACGTCGCGAAGTGCTAACTCGGATTCCGGCGTGTTTAGATCGGGACCCAGCAGCCCGACTTTGATGGCAACTTGCCTCAGCGTAATCTGCTGAACTTCCGGATCTTCCGCGAGTTCTGGAAAACTCGGAATGCGGTCAACTTCCGAGCGTATATCGCTCAGAACTTTTTGCACATCGGAAACATTGTTCTCCAACTCCAGCACCAAGTGGCCACCGCCTTCTTGAGCCACTGCCGTTTGCTTCTTGATGCCGTTGATCGAACGAACGGCTTCTTCGAGCTTCTGACAGATTCCCTCTTCGACCTCGCTCGGACTGGCACCTGGATAAGGAACACTGATCAGAACGATTTCGAGATCGAATTCAGGAAACACTTCGCGGCGCATCATGAACATACTGGCCAAACCGATCATCATGATCGCAACCATCAGCGTGTTCATGGCGGGCGAGTTGTTGATCGCCCAGCGAATGGCAGCTCTCATTGCGAAGCCTCCACGCTCACAGTATCTCCCTGCCCATCGTCGTCGCGTACAGAGTCGCCGTCTCGAAGCACGCCAAACGGGGGCACGACGACGCGATCGCTCGACGCTAAGCCTGTCGCTGCGGCTTCGACCAGCCAACACGGCTCGTCCTTGCCTGCGGTGTTCTTCACCTGAATCAACTCGATTAGATCGAGTGCCCGTTTCTCGTCCAATTTGCCGTCTTTGACGATCCACAGGGCCTTGCCAGGCTGAACGGCACGCTCCGGAATCAGGAGTAAGGGGCTCGACTGATCGACGTGAAATGTAACGGTAACGAACATGCCACGCACGAGTGCTGGAAGACCGCCGTGCGCCGCCGAATCTTCGCCGTTGCTAACGATTTTGACGTCGCGCGGCTTATCGACGAGAACGCGACACGGCACAGTGCGCGTGGCTTCGTCGAGACCGATGCCGTCGAAGCGTGCGAGCACCCCCTGCCATTCGTAGTGAACGCCCTTGCGGTCCGACAGCCGGTATCTGACAGTGACAGGGATCTTTGGAATCTGGTAGCCGATGCTCCCAGCTCCCAGACCATTGAACTCTTGGCCGGCCTGTTGCCAGACCCAGTACAACTCTTCCATTTTCAAGCGGCATTTCACTTCGACGGCCGACGTGTCCTCGAACGTAAAGATCGGCTCGCCTTTCTGCACGAACGAACCTCGCTCGACGAGATCGTCAATGACGACTCCATCGACCGCTGCCGTGATCTCCGTTCGTTCGAGATCGAGCTTTGCCTTCTCTAAGTCTGTTTCGACCAGCTCGTGAGCGCTCTCGAGGCGGCGTTGACGCGTCTTGAGCAACGAACGTTGATTTTTGAGTTGAACCGATCCGTTCCTTGCCGTCAGCTCAGATTGCTTGGCCCGATCCAGTGTAGAATCCGCCACGATCCCGTCTTGGATCAAACCAGCGAGCCGATCCACTTCGTTCTGTTCGAGCTCGACTTGGTCATCGGCCAGCTTAATCAGCTCGTCGGTGTTGCTGATTTCAACTTGTAGCTCTTCGATACTCGCGACGGCCTGTTCAAGCTGATTTTCCAGCCGTTGCACCGCCAACTCGTAGTCCCGCGGATCAATCTTCATCAATCGCGTACCGCGAGTCACAAATCGACCGCCATTGCAGGCATCGTCTTTGAAGACCACCTTGCCCGCAACTTCGGCGGCCACTTCGATCTCGCGGAACGGCGTAACAACACCATCGACCGAAATGTCCAGACTGCCTTCGTGGGCACGAATCGCTTCGGTGTGTACGAGCGGAAACGCGGGTTTTGACTTCGCACTCGCTACCGCATCTGGCTTATAGATCAGAGCCTTGAATCCGGCGATTCCGGCGATAATGATCGCTACGGATACGACGAAGCTCAGAGTTTGTCCGGCCAGCGAATTACGTTTCACGATTCACACTCCGAATGGAAGCAGGCGAACATTGAGTTAAATGCTAGGGTCTGGCGAGGCTTGTTGAGGGATGGGCATTGCTGTCGTGATCCTCCGAGGTCGAGGTCTCCGATATTGCTGCCAACGAAAACTTAGTGATGTGGTCGGCCAGCTGTTCGATGGAAAAGTGACTCTGATCGTCCTTCGTGGCCATCATCTCCACAATGTCTCCGGCGATTCGATAGAACAGACACTGGCCGATGATGCTGAACGCGCATTGACGTTGTTTGTGGGTGGGAGTGGCACTCGGCAATAGCTCACTGAGAATGCTCAGCAACAATTCCAACTGAGGGCGGAAATACTCTTCCACAAGTTCGCGGCAGGCGTTTGTTGGATGAAGCACTTCTCGCAGCATCAACTGCTGCTCCCAGGGCATCGCTTTCCCGCCGATCATGCGGGCCAACATCGCGGAAACAAATCCGTTCAGCTTGATCGCCGGCTCGGTTTCCTTAGGCCAAGGAGGCAGTGGAAACTGAGCCGTCAATCGGCGATGAGCCTGTTTCACGGTTTCGAGATACAGTTGTTCTTTGTCGCCGAAGTAGTAGTTCACCGCCGCGACGTTCGCTTCTGCCGCCTGACATATCTGGCGGACTGTCGCAGATTTATAACCGCGTTCTGCAAACACACGACCCGCCGAATCAATAATTTTCTCGCGTACACCGTCCATAAGTCTCTAATCCGCAGACAAATGTTTCAAACAACTGTTTAAATTGAGTATATCACAAGAATACTTAGCGAATAGAGCCAATCTGGCTCGGCCAGCCACACAGCCTAGGCAACCCAGGCCCGTTCGGTGGATAAATCTGCACGGTCAACAACCCGCCGCGTGAGCGACGAAGATGCGGCAATTTCGTCGCTTCTGACTCGGGTTGCGATCTGTAAGACGCGATCCTAGAAACTGAATGACCGTAAGCCCAACCGGACGCCTCTCGTGGGTTGTATCAGCACTTCCTGGTTGAACTAGAATGGAGGTCCGCCAACTACCGCCTGCCGGATCGACTCGATGACTCGAATCGCACCCCCACTCCTACTTCTTCTTGCCTCATACGGTACGACCAACGCTGCCGAGATCGACTTCGCTCGAGACATCCGGCCTATCCTGAGCGATAACTGTTATCACTGCCACGGTCCCGACGAAGGTACTCTTGAGGCCGACCTTCGCCTTGACACGAAGGATGGATTGTTTCGAGTTGTCGACGACAAGGCGATTGTCTTGCCAGGAAAGGCCGACGACAGCGAGTTGATTCGTCGCGTTGTGACGAACGATCCAGACGAGCGAATGCCGCCGCCGGATTCGAATCGTTCTCTGACTCCGAAACAAATCGAGCTGTTGAGTCAGTGGGTCGAGACCGGCGCGACTTGGAAAGGACATTGGTCCTTCCAGCCTGTCGTTCGGCCAGAAGTTCCTGCAGGCCAGTCGCCGATTGATTACTTCGTACGCGAACGACTGACGCGCGAAGGGCTGACACCGTCGCCGGAAGCATCGAAAGAGCGGTTGATTCGGCGTGTTACGATTGACTTGACCGGCTTGCCTCCGACCCTCGAAGAGATCGACGGTTTCTTAGTGGACGACTCGCCAGATGCTTACGAACGTGTCGTCGATCGCTTGTTGAAGTCGCCGCACTACGGCGAGCGTATGGCGTGGGATTGGCTTGATGCGGCGCGCTATGCTGACTCGAACGGCTTTCAAGGCGACAGAGAACGGACGATGTGGCCGTGGCGCGATTGGGTCGTTCGAGCGTTTAACACCAACTTGCGTTACGATCAGTTCACCGTCTGGCAATTGGCTGGTGATTTACTGCCCGATGCGACTTTGGAACAGAAGCTCGCCACGGGATTTTGTCGCAATCACATGATCAATGGCGAAGGCGGTCGGATCGCGGAGGAGAATCGCATCGAATACATCTTCGATCAGATGGAGACGATGGGAACGGTATGGATGGGGCTGACGTTTCAGTGCTGCCGCTGCCACGATCACAAGTTCGACCCAATCGCTCGCCGCGAGTATTACCAGCTATTCGCTTTTTTCAATCAAACGCCCGTCAACGGCGGAGGCGGCGATCCGCAGACGGCTCCCAACCTTGTGTTCGGCTCGCCGGAGCAAGAGGCCGAACGCCAGCGGCTGCACCGCGAGACGGACGAAGCCCGAGCACAGGTCGAAAAGAGCGATAAGACGTTGCTCGGTGAATCCGACGGAAGCCGAGCCGTCAGCGAAACCGAAATCAAAAGGATCCGCAACATTCTCGCCAAACCGCTGCTCGATCGAAACGACGAACAATTATCCGAATTAGAGAAGTACGGCGACAAACATGCTCCCGAATACGCGAAGCTGGTTCGCGACTTCCGCGTGATACGAAAGAAACGCGACGATCAACATCGATCGTTGCCGCGCGTGATGATCATGCAGGACATGGACAAGCCTCGCAAATCGTTCATGCTGACGAAGGGACTCTACAATCAACCCGGCGAGGAAGTTAATGCCGAGACGCCGAAAATCTTCCCACCACTACCGAGCGACGCCCCGAAGAATCGTCTCGCACTCGCGAAGTGGCTGGTCGATCCGTCACATCCGCTCGCCGCGCGCGTGACCGTCAACCGTTATTGGCAAATGTTTCTCGGGACTGGGTTCGTAAAGACGACTGATGACTTCGGATCGCAAGGGGAACGGCCCTCGCATCCAGAGTTGCTGGAGTGGTTGGCAAGCGATCTTGTACAAGGTGGCTGGGACGTGAAGCGGCTTCACAAGACGATCGTGATGAGCGCGACATATCGACAGACGGCGAAAGCCTCTCCCACCAGTAGCGCCGACGATCCAGAGAACCGTCGACTGTCACGAGGTCCCAGGTTTCGAATGTCATCGTGGATGCTTCGAGATCAAGCTCTGGCGATGAGCGGCCTGCTAGTCGGCAAGCTGGGCGGCCGACCAGTGAACCCGTATCAACCGGCAGACGTCTGGTCCGAAGCGACGTTCGGCAAGAAGAAGTATCAGCAGGGCAAGGGCGAAGACCTCTATCGCCGCAGCCTCTATTCTTTCTGGCGACGGATCGTCGGCCCGACGATGTTTTTCGACGAATCCAAGCGACAAACATGTTCGGTTAAGTTAGGTCGCACAAACACGCCATTGCATGCCCTGACGACGATGAACGATGTGACTTATGTGGAAGCCGCGCGAGCATTGGCACAACGAGTGATGAGGTCATCGGATCAAGACCCGATTTGCATCGAAAAGGCGTTTCGGCTTGCGACGTCGCGCAGGCCGACCGAAGTTGAAAGCGGTATCTTGCTGGCTCGGCTGGAACAACTGAAATCCCAATACGCCGCCGCGCCGGAGCAAGCAAAGCAATTTCTCGCCGTCGGCGATTCGACTCGCGACGCGGATCTCGATGCGATCGAACACGCTGCATTTACCGGTTTGTGTGCGTTGATGTTGAACTTGGATGAGGCGTTAACAAAGTAGGCGGCTATGAACCCACTCGCACAACAGCAAGCACTTCAAACCCGCCGCCAATTCTTCGGTCGAAGCGCCGTTGGCATCGGCACGGCTGCGTATGCGTCGCTGCTCGGTCGCGATGCGACCGCGAGCGATGAAAGTCGCACTGGCGGCTTGCCGAGCCTTCCGCATTACGCGGCGAAGGCGAAGCGTGTCATTTATATGTTCATGAATGGTGCGCCGACACATACCGACTTGTTCGATTACAAGCCGTTGCAGCAGAAGATGCACGGCGAGCCGATCCCTGAATCGTACTTCAAGGGAAAGCGATTCAGCACCATGACCGGCGACCCGACCGGCAAGAAGGTACTCGCACCGGTCGAGCCTTATCGGCAGTACGGCGAGAGCGGCGCGTGGGTCAGCGATTTCATGAAGCACACCGGCAGCGTCGCGGATGACGTGTGCTTCATCAAGAGCATGCATACCGAGCAGGTGAATCACGCTCCCGCCGCAACGTTCTTTCTGACCGGTTCCGAGATGGCTGGTCGACCAACGATGGGAGCCTGGTTGAGTTACGGACTGGGCAACGACACCGACAACTTGCCGTCGTTCACCGTGATGACGTCGGTCAGCAAAGGCACGACCTGCGGACAGATCTTTTACGATTACTACTGGGGAAGCGGCTTTTTGCCTTCGCAGTTCCAGGGCGTTAAGTTTCGCGCTGGCGGTGATCCAGTGCTGTATCTTTCGAGTCCCGCAGGCGTGACGCAGCCGATACGTCGCGGTGTGCTCGATGATCTCGCGAAACTGAATGAGCTGCAGTACCAAGAGTTCGCAGATCCGGAAATTCAAACTCGCATCGCGCAATACGAGATGGCTTATAAGATGCAAACCAGCGTTCCCGAGTTGACCGACCTCTCGCAAGAGCCGCAACACGTACTCGATATGTACGGCCCCGACGTGAAGGAGCGCGGGACGTTCGCTCATAATTGCTTAATGGCGCGGCGGCTGGCCGAGCGCGGAGTTCGCTTTATTCAACTAATGCATGCGGGCTGGGACCAGCACGGCAGTATCACCACCGAGCTTTACAATCAAACGCGCGACACGGACCAACCATCGGCCGGTCTGTTGCGCGATCTCAAGCAGCGCGGGTTGCTCGAGGACACACTAATCATCTGGGGCGGCGAGTTCGGGCGCACGCCGTTCCTGCAAGGCGACATCAACAACCGGCCTAAATGGGGCCGCGATCATCATCCCTATGCCTTCACCGTTTGGATGGCCGGTGGCGGCATAAAACCCGGCATGACCTACGGGGCTTCCGATGACCTGGGCATGAACGCGGTGGAAGATCGCGTGCATGTCCACGACTTCCAAGCCACGATCCTGCACTTGCTCGGCATCGATCACGAGCAGTTGACGTTCAAGCATCAAGGCAGAAGATATCGCTTGACGGACGTGCACGGAAATGTGGTCCGTGGCGTCCTCGCGTAGCCATCACGCTCCGGGTGATGAGCCCCCAAGTCTAAGCGTGAAATACACAGACTCGCCCTTCCTAACGCATTCGGAAGGAGCGCTCATCACTCGGAGAGTGATGGCTACTGTTGAATTAATTCCGCCCCGAATTCTTACCTCGCACCATCGCGGGAGGCCTCGCTTCCGCATGACCATGAGGCGACCCACCAGCCGACGAAGGATCGTGTTCACGAAGCCAGGTCCGCAGCGGGACGTCATCGTCCGTCGGATCATACACTCCGTTGGCCGACGACGCGTCGCCCAGTAACTGTCGCTGGATGGGGTCCAGCTTCGGATAGAGATGCTCGACGGTCATGGCATCTTTCGCGCACAGCCAACGATAACTGTAGCCATACCAAATGACTTTGCGCGTGATGTCCGAACTGTTCGCGCTTCGCGAGTGCCAAATGCGACGATCAACGATCACGGCGGAACCAGGCTTCACGCATAACGGCTCGGCTCCCTCGGGATTTGAGTGACCGTCCTGCGGGCAATCGAGTTCGTTCTGCCAGTGCGAGCCAGGAACGATCAGCGTGTTACCGCGATTCGATTCACTAACATCACTTAGATAATACCCGATCTTGAGCGACAGTCTCGGGCGTGGGTTCGATTCAATCTCGTCGTTCACTCGCATGCTGTCTTGATGCCAAGCGACGCTCCAATTCTGTCGTTCGGCATTTTCGCTGGGCGTGACATCCAAGTGCGAGTGGTACAGATAGATGTTCCAACCCAAGATGCCCCACACCTTCGGCAAGACGGTCGGCTGCGACGCCAGCTCGACCATTGCCTCGTCTTCGTGGACAACGTTCGTGACGGACAATAGCTTTCCTTGTAGTTCCACACCTCGCTCGCGGGCATCCACGCGATCGACCACTGTCGTCAAGCGGTCAAGCTGCGCTGCATCCAAGGCATCGGGAACAATTAAGTAGCCGTTTGTGTGGAAGAACTCACGTTCCTCGCTGCTCAAACGATGAGCTAAACAATCACGATTCATTTTTCCGTCCCGTGGAGTGCCTGCGCGGACTTTTATTCAGCATCGGGACGACCTGGGTTCGCCCAATGTCCACTCGGATCGCTTCCGCTAATCACAATCCCTTTCTGGTTCCAATCCATCCCGGCGCGAACGTCCGCGGCACAGTAACGCAACGTCAACCCACAGCGGCGGCGATCCGACTCATTCGCCTCGGAGCCATGCAACAGAAGATCGGAGTGAATTGATGCTTCGCCAGCGCGAAGCTCAATGTTTACGGGCGTGCCATACTGTTCGGCATTCTCGACTGTTTGATCCAAGACATTGTGTTCTTCGGGATTGCTGGGTCGGTAGGTCAGATGTCCGTACTCATGTGATCCCGCGAGAAACCGCATACAACCATTGCCCACATCCGCGTCATCGATGGCGAGCCAAACCGTGGCTGTCTTCGACGGAGTTAGCGGCCAGTAGCTCGCGTCTTGATGCCAAGCCACTCGCTTGCCGTCGTGAGGCATCTTGCAAAAGAAGTGCGATCCCCAACCGATGACGTTCTCGCCAAGCAGGTCCTTGACACACGCGACGATGCGCTCGTCAGTCAGAACGTCATAAACGCGACCGTGCTTCAGGTGAGCGCTGCTAATGGAATAGCTGTCGCCACCGCTCGCCAATGCTTGCGACAAGAGGCGATCAAAGTAAGTGCGGATGTCTGCCATTTCATCCGCTTCGATTAACGGCAGTCCTTTCAAGAACCCGTCTCGATTGAAGCTGGCAGTTTGCTCGCGCGTCAGCGTCGTCGGGCTCCTTGAAGCAGTCGGATGAAAGCTTAAATCTCGCTCGATTTGTGTCAGCTCGTCGCCGTCAGGAATGATTTTAAAGTTCGTTTTGTTGGCCATAGCTTCGAGACTCACTCGCGTGAACGCTTTGTTGGCAATTGCCGCGGGGCGCGATCGACAAACGTGGAGCTTAACTCAGAGCAGCGAGGTCGCCAAGCGATGGGGCGCAAATGGTGCGGCTTGCGCCGGCACCCTAAGGTCTGGCGATCGATCGGTCACGATGAGAAGTCAGAATCAGGCATCGAAGCTGATGCTGCCGGTTTGCAGATCTGTATCCGGATAAGCGATCGTTGGAGCAATGATCTCTTGCGGACTGGCCGCCTTGTGTTCGGCAGTTGGCACTGGGGCATTTGGCATCTCTTCGCATACTTGCTGCCACGTTTCTCGTTCGACTTCGAGAATCCCGATAGCTTCTTCGACCAACTTCGCGTCGCGGCGCAGTTGCGCTTCTGTGAGGTGTTGAAACACGAACAAATACAAGCTCGCCACCTGCTTCGTAACCTCTGTCTCGTCGACGCGAACAGAAGACAACAACTCGGAGACGATGTTGCGACAGCGAATGATCGCTTCTAGCGCCTTTTCGTTGTCGTTCGACTCCCAACAGTGAATCGTTAGGCGGGCAAAACGCAGAGCACCTTCGATCAACATCAACCGCAACCTCTGTGGCGTGGCGGTCATTACTTGCGATTCGACATACGATTCATGGGCTTGTTGATTCATTCGTTGTGGCGCCTTGATCGATGAGGAGGGAGCGGCGTGCAATGTCTTAGATCGGATTCGGGCAAGCCATGTCTCGAAGAATCGAGTGCAAAGCCGCAAGATCGACGCATTGTTATACGGCGGCAATGCCGTCAATCGGCAAAGTCAGCGTAATCGCGACGGTCTAGTGAGTTGGGACGACGTTACCTAAGCAAAGTGCAATCCTAGCCGTGACATCCTAAGTCACCCAAAGACAGCAACGCTAGCACGGCCGAATCTACCTATCGGCAGGTGCTACCAGCAGCTAAACTCCCACCGCGCAAATTGAACACAGCACAATTGAACATAGCGCATTTGAACATAGCGCATTTGAAATACTAGACTTGCTATCGCCATGGAGGGCGTACGATGTCCGAGCCAGCTAAATCCAATCGTCTTACTGTCGCCATGATCGTTCGCGATGCGGAAGATCTATTGCGGGATTCGCTGGAATCAATTCAGTCGATCGCCGACGAGATCGTGATCACAGATACTGGCTCAGCCGACAAGTCCATCGACGTGGGGAAGTCCTTCGGAGCAACGGTCGTCGAGTGTGAGTGGAAGGACGATTTTTCGGCCGCGAGGAACGCTTGTCTCTCTCGTGTAACCAGCGACTGGGTTTTGTGGCTTGATGCCGGTGATCGTCTTTCTGCCGATGACGCGGCGCTTGTTCGACAACAAATTGCCGAAGCACCAACACGTGCTTCAGCCTATTTGATGTTCGTCGAGATTCCACCCAATGGAACGAATGCTGCTGAGCGGATTGCGCAAGTAAGATTGGCGCCGAAACATCCATTGATCAGGTTCAGCGGACGCGTCCGCGAGTCGCTTCTTGATTCTCTGACAACTGCGCAGGTCGGAATCGAGCCCTTGGAAGTTTGCATCCGGCGCAGCTCGAAAGAGCATGACTTGGATGTCAAGACAGCGAAGGCGAAACGAAACATCCGATTGGCCGAGGTCGAGATCCGAGATACGGCGATGAGACCAGAGCTGCTCAACTGCTTGGGCGATGCGTTTCAGACACTGGAAGACCACGACCGATCCATTCAATTCTTCCGGCATTCCTTGCAGGCCTGCCAAGTGGGATCTCCTGATATGCTCGAAGCCTATTACGGAATCATCACTTCGCTCGACGGCAAACCGGGGCAAGGTGACGAGCAGATTGCCATCTGCATGCAAGCGTTAGAAGCGTTTCCGATGGACGCTCAATTGCTCTGTGCAATGGGCGGCTACCTGCAAGCGCAAGGCCAGACTGAATTGGCCATGAAGGCTTACCAAACAACCTGTAAACACGGTCAAATCAATCCCGGGGTCTGGCACGTCAGCAACATCCACGAGATCGCAACCGTCTGTTGCAGCTTGACGCTACAACTACTAGGGCGCAATGAAGAGGCGGTTCAAACGCTTGTCGATGCGACCGCCATCGATCCACAATCGCTTCGCATCCGACGACATTTACTGGAGTTGTACATCCAGTCCGGACAACGCGGCGATGCGTTGAAACAGCTCGACCAATTCCCCGCCGAGTTTCCAAATCGAAACGCTTTGCGCAGCGCAGTTCGCGGCGCGTGCATGGCCGCAGCCAACAATTGGATCGCGGCAAAGGCCTATCTCAAGACCGGATACAACGCAGGCTCCCGCGATCCGATCTGTCTTCGCTGGTACGCGACAACATTGATCGCCTCGGGCGAAATCGAAGAAGCAACGCCGATCGTCGACGAGTGGATTCAAATCGAACCGAGCAGCGCTGCAGCGCAGCAGATGCACCAGATGTTGCATCAAGATGACGAGAAGCCGATCGGAGAAGGCGACCAGCGCCAAGTCCGAATCGACGCCAGCGAGTCGCAACAAAGCCACCTCACCGGCGCGCCGATTTCCTCGCCGCTGCCTCATGCCTCGCCTGCCTCGCGTATTCCGCACCAACGGTAGAATGATGAAGGCATCGGGTGGCATTCTTTCCGCCCCGCTCGATCAAGCGCTCACGGGTCGGAAGAAGTTCCCGCCGAATCAAGGACACCGCCTCTTCTGTTCTTCGAAAGACAGTACCCGGCGTCTTTAAAAGCGCCGACGAGGATCGGGATCGACCGCAGCGTCGTCTTTACAGTGACATGTTGAACGTCGCACTCTGTGTGACAGGATTCGATCGGTCAACTCAGAACGCCTTCTACGCTGCCAACGGAAAACACACTCCGCTCAATCTATCCGTCGAGCAATCGGTCGATTGGAGTGCCGTCGCTATAGCGGATGGGGCGGCCGATGGAAGTGTTTATCTGATGAGTGGGGTCGATTCCCATTCCCTTCAATACGGTTGCGTAGAGGTCCGGGATGGGGATTGGGTCTTCGGGCGTTTTCCGTTCGCCGGTCGGGTCCGTTGCTCCGAGCAGCATGCCGCTGCGCAAGTTGCCGCCACCCAACAGGCAGGAGAATCCAGCGGGCCAGTGATCCCTACCGTTGGCACCGTTGATCTTTGGAGTTCGACCGAACTCGCCAAGGCATAGCACGACCGTCGAGGCTAACAGGTCGCGTTCGTGCAGATCCTCAAGCAACGCCGCGAATGCCGGATCCAGGGAAGTCGCTAGTTCATTATGCTGGCCAAAGTTGTTGTTATGCGTGTCGAAGTTTTGCAGCGTGACTTCGACCGCTCGCACACCTTGTTCGATCAATCGTCGAGCCACGAGGCAGCCCAGACCGAAGTTCGAATCCCCGTATGCTGTTCGCGCCGCCTCCGGCTCGTCGTCCAATCGAAAGGCTTTCAATTGATCCGAGTTCATCATTTTTAAAGCAGCGTCGAGATTCTGCACGTGCATGGTGCGGTCGACAACGACTTTGCGTCCGCGGGTGAATGCTTGGGTGACGACGTCCAAGTTAGACAGACGGCGCTGCTGTCGCGGTTCGGCGAGCCATGCCCTCATGTCGTTTTCGGACGAACCGGGTTGACGGACGCGCAAGGCGTCGAAGCGGCCTCCCAAAAAGCCGCCTCGCGACAGGTGATTGTCGTAGCCGAGCGAGATAACCGGCGGTATCTCGAGCCGTTTGTTTGGCAACGCATGGGCCACGATCGCGCCTACAGAAGGATGACGCAGCGTCGGATCGGTGCGAAAGCCAGTCTTCACCAGATAGGTCGCACGCTCGTGGTCGCCCTCTTTCGACACGAGTGAGCGGATCACGGACAGATGATGCATCTGTTCAGCTAGTCGGGGGAACGAACTGGCGATCTTGACGTCAGGCGTGGACGTCGCAATTGCCTGGGTCGGTCCGCCGATCTTCGTCCCCGGATGCGGATCCCAGGTCTCGAGTTGGCTCGGTCCGCCAGATAACCAGAGTGTTATCAACGAGCGAGGCCGCTCTTCCCCACGGCGCTCGGCGGCTCGCAAATCCAGCCCGGGAATCGCAAAGGACATCCCAAGTCCGGTCGCCCATTTGAGTAGATCGCGTCGATCAAGTGGTGGCTGTGACATGAGCTAGTGATTCCAGCAGAACTCGGCGGAGTTAAACAACGTCCAGTAGACGTCTTCGACGGCGTTCGCACGACGGTTCAAGTTGCCAGCAAATTGAGGCAGGAAGTGCTTTCGCTCATCAGGCATCGGTCGGCGAGAAAGACAAGCGAGGTAGCAGTTTTCCAGACAAGTTGTGGCATCGGTACTCATCACGGCAATCCGCCCCGGCGCCGTGAGCAAAGTCGCGTTACTAAGTTGACGGGTAAAATTGCCGCTTAACCGTTGCACTGTATGAGGGATTGTACTGGCTTGAGCATCTTCCGCATCGCTGGCGATGCCATAGTCATTGACGAAGCGATCCTGTTGTTCGTAACGTCGAATTGCAGAAAACGTGTTGGCGTTCTCGGCGCGTAAGGTCTTCACTGCGGCGGCCTGCTGCATCGCGCGGAACATTTGCTGCGGACTCAGTTCGGTCACCGGGAAAACCGCCCACGCTTCTTCATGCTGCTGTGCGGATTCCTCGTCTTCGAGTGCTTCGTGAGTTGAGGCAAGATTGAACGCACGTGTCGCGACGATGACGTGAATCAGTCGCCGCAGATCATCTCCGTGATTGGCCAGATCGGTTGCCAACACGTCGAGAACATCAGGATCGTCGGGCGACGAAGGATCGGGAAGATCATCGACTGGGGTGATAAACGCGCGCCCCAACATCAGTCCCCAGACACGATTGGCAATCGCCCGGCGGAAGCGACGGTTTTCGGTGTGCGTCACCCACGTAGCCAGTTGCGCCCGGAGATGCTTGCCGTCGGAAATCCATTGCGAATCAAACGGTACTTCAGGCGCGACGGTACGTTCCTCTTGCGCGCGGTCATCTTCGATCACGAAAGGGCGCGAGTGTGTGTCTTGGACACGAGCGTCGCGAAATTGAACCTGTCCATAATAAGCTGCCAGCCCTTCGAATTGTGGCTGCGTCCATTCGGCGAACGGATGGTCGTGGCATTGCGCGCAATCAATCCGCTGGCCAAGAAATGCTCGCGACGTGCGCGCGGCCAGTCGCTCGGCGGCTTGATCGCCAAGTGAGAGTTCCAGCGACACGAAGGTTGTCGCGGGGCGATCTGCGAAAACGCCGTGGGCTGCGATCATCTCACGTGCGATTTCACTGTAAGCCGTTCCCTGCTGAAGCGATTTTCCCAACCAGCGTCGAAAACGCTCGCGCTGGTGAGGTTTCAAATCCTCTGCGACGGGGTCTACGAACGCGTCCCCCAATCTCGCCGCAAAGTATTCGACGAACCGGCTATCGGAAATGAATCGGGTGGTCCACTGCTGAAGCCGATCAGGGGACGGGTCGGCTTCGAATCGGCGGATTTCTTCGAGTGACGGTGCTGTGCCGACAAGGGCCAATGCGAGACGGCGATAGACCTGCAAATCATCTGCTCCAGCGGCGGGCTCGATGGAATAGTCGGTCCATGTCTCTTGGAGCAGAGCGTTGACTTGATCAGCGGCCATCGCGACGTCCTTGCCGCCTTCGGTAGTTTCGGAGTGGTAGGAAATGATATTGGGTCGCGCCGCGACCCAAGCCACAAGACACAGAATGGCCAAAGCGAATGCTGTTGGCAACAGAAGGTGCTTCGGCGCGTTCATAAGCAACTTGATCCGAAACTGAATCCGATCTCCGCGGTCGGCTCGGTAATAATCCGCGACAACCAAGCTTATTCGTTTTGCCGCGAATAAGCTTGGTTGAATGTTGAAAAATCTCGAAAACCGATATCGCTTCGTCGTCATGGGAATAACTTGCCCTGGCTTGAGTTAATCGACTATCGTGAGTGCTACACCCGTTCTCCCGCGAGAGACAACGCATGACTCCTTCGACCGTGGACCAAGGCAATTTCCTGCCTATCGTCGACGATTCTGCTTCAGAATCATCCGAAGATCGAAGTGCGATCGCTGTCGAGCAAGCTGTCGTCTCGCAACAACATTTCCAAGAGTTTCCGTGCATTCCGTCAGTTCGGTTCCATCCGCTTCGGGCCGCCGGGTGGCTAGTGCAAGCTTCATTCGGGTTGCTCTTTTTGGTTGGCTTGCTCGCGCTAGCCGCATCGATTCCGATCGTCAATCTCTTTGCATTGGGTTACTTGATGGAAGCTCAGGGGCGGGTAGCTCGAACCGGAAAGTTTCGCTCCGCCTTCTATCTCTTGCCTGCGGCCCAGCGATTGGGTGGCATCTTGCTAGCGGTTTGGTTGTGGCTGCTACCAGTTCAATTCCTCGCTAGTGCGGCGCGCGACAGTTGGCTGCTCGCGCCGAGCGGGACAGCGGCGTGGCTTTGGACTAGCTTGCTAGTCGTAGTCAGTTCGTTGATCGCGGTTCATCTACTGCTGGCGATAGGTTGCGGTGGGAGTCTTTGGCGTTTCGTGCGCCCGATAAACAACGCCCGTCAACTGCTGGCGCGTTTGCGGGGTGGTGAGTATTGGCGAGATGCTAACCATACAATCGGCGAGTTCATCGCTTCGTTTCGTTTGTTGCATCTGTTTCGTTTGGGGCTGCTAGGTTATGCCGCCGCTTACGTCTGGTTGGCGATTCCAACCGTCTTATTCACCATGCTTGACGATACGACAAGCCGACTGCAAATCCTTGGTTTCCTTGTTGGTTGCATTGCCTTGACACTTACTTTGCTGTGGCTTCCACTATTGCTCGCGCATGTCTCCGCCGAAGCTCGGTGGGGAGCAGTTTTCGAGATTGCAACCGTGCGCAAGCTGATCGGACAGTCGCCTTTTTGTTGGGCGATAGGCACAGCCGTTTTGCTCGCATGTTCCGCTGTACCGCTGCTATACACGGCTCTTTTCAAGATCAGAATCCCACCGCACGAAGCGCGATGGGACCTGATGGTGGTGTTTCTCGTGACGGTGGTTCCGGCCCGCGTATTGATCGGCTGGGTCTATCATCGGGCAACTCACAGAACTCGCTCCGCGCCATCATGGCCTTGGCGAATCTGGCAGTGGACCAATGGCGTAGCGCTGTGCGCGGGGGTCGGCTTCTACGTCTACTTTCTCAATCTGGCGGCGACCGGCGGCGAGCTTGGAGAACGATCCATCTGGCAGTTTCACGCCTTGCTGTTGCCTCTCCCGTTCTAATATTTCGGATAGTACCGAAAATTGGCCAACGCGAGTAGCCACGGTCACTGTCCCTGGACGCTGAGTGAGATCTGCGGCCATTGCAAGTGTTCGTGAAGGAAATTAAACGTCGCACGATCAGCGTACGGCCCGGTGTTCAGGTACGAGCCGTAGTAAGTCATCGCAGCTCGGTTGCTGAGATCGAGATTGTCGTACAGCAAGCGGACTCTCGCGAATTCGGCACAGGTCTTGTCGGCGAATAGGCCGTGATGATGAAAACGCTCGACCATGAACGGTCGCGGGCAAATCAGCGCCGCCATTTCTGCGTAGTTGAAGGTATTGCCCAAATCAAACTCGAAGATCTCGTACTCGCTGTGTGCGAGATAGCCGTTCGGATAGCGGTTTGTCGCAGTTCTCCAGATCCAATCACTGAAGTCAGAAGAACAGATCGACAAACAATAGCCGTCGAGTATCGCGGGAATCCGCATGGCTGATTTGCCGCCGTATGAAATGCCATAGAACCCAATTCGGTCACGGTCCACGGAATCAAGTCCACCAAGCCAGCGCAATAACTGCCGATGCTGCGCGACCATGATCGAAAACAACGATTGCTTGAGCGGATTCGCTTTACGCTGAAGTGTGCGAAAGCGGTCGCCTCCGCGATACAGGTGCTGGGGAGCGAAAACGATGAAGCCACGTTTCGCCAACCGCGAAGCGAAATCGCGATACGATGTGTGGTCGCCAGTCACGGTGGCCTGTGCGCTTCCTTCGAGACCGTGCTGGCAAACCACGACAGGACGTTTCTCACCTTTTCCGATGTCCTTCGGAAGCAGTAGGATCCCATAGAGACCTACGTCTGGAAACACATCCAGGACAACCTCGTAGCCGCGATACTCCAGTTCGTCATAGATCATCCGCGTGCGGGCGTTCGATGGCAGCAATTCTCGATCGAAAGATCCGATGATCTCGTTACGAAAGTACTCGCGGTACGACGCAGTACTTGTTTCGAACGCCGGCAATCCGGAGCCGCGTTCGATTTTCGCCGTGAACTCGTCGCGGACCTGATCGCCACGGTCAACAAGCTGCTGGGAGAAGGCAGCGATTTGTTTGAACTGTCGAGCAAGTCGCACCTCTGGATTGAAATCATGACGCAAGTGACTCGGGGCTACACCGGACGAGGCCAATGGGCTTCCGGTCAGTTGCTGCATGAGGGTTTCTAAAAACGGAGCGCTGCCAAAACTCCCCGTACTGTCGCCGCTGACGACCAACTCCATCACCGGACTTGGCTCGAGTTCAACAATCAGCTCGCGCGCCCGCTCAATCTCGCTTCGCACGGTTTCGACCGGCAGCGTTGTCAGCTCCGCAGGCGCACTCTGCGTGCCGGCGGGGATGTTGATTGCTGGAGACTTGCAGGATTCGACGATCAACGCGCGCGGGGCGATCAGCGACGCGATCTCGGCATCGCCGAATTCTCGCAGCAAGCCAAATACATTTCGGTCAATCGGCTCTCGCCAGATCTCTTGTCTCGAATTGAAGTAGCCGCTCACACCCGCAACATCGATCCGATGATCGAGAACAGCAGCGTACATCGCCACGAGTCCGCCTTCGCCATATCCGACGACCGCGACGCGGGACTCATCACCCCCAGTCTCTTGTTCAAACCAATCAACAGCAGCAAGAACTTTCTGCACTTCGTAGCCGATCAGGTGGCGACCCATCTGATAGGCCGCTCGGTAAAGCAGTTCGCGGTGCGTCACCGTCGAGCGGCGTTTCCCATCAGCAATCACGGAAAGGTGGCTGCCGCGATTAATCAACAGCGGAACGACGACGCGGCATCCACTCTCGGCAAGCCGTCGCGCAAACTGAGAATCGATCGGTACACCTTCGACGAGCCCGGCGAGCATCTCAGGAGTTTGCTCGCAATCAGGGATCGCCACAACCTGAGCGATCGGTGGTCTATTGGTTGGCTCCAGCAACAGTCCCTCCCCGTAAACTCCGTCGAACGCCAACCAACGAATGGTGTGTATCTCATATCCGTCGCCGCGCCCCACGAGTGCTGGTTGAGAAGGCGTCGCAAGGAACTCGATCTGAGCAATCTTCGGGCGAGGATCGCGCGCTCCGATCATTGAGGCAAAACGCTGCCGATTTGGTTCAACCGACTCGCGATAGGCGGTCGCGGAAGACGTGTTGATATTCCACAGGTTCGTACGGCGTTCGATCGATGCGTCAATCTCTCGCAACAAGAATCGATCAGTACCCTCGAGCATGTGAGTGGCGAGATCGCCCTCTAAAGTGAGTCGCTGCGTTCCGGCGAGAGGAATACCCGACGACGGCGCACTTTCATCTGCTTCAGCGACGTTGAGAGCCGCGATTAACAGTAGGCCAACAAGTGAGATGTAAACTCGAAGGTTTACTACACCCGATCGCATTAACATGAGCAACTCTCCGCTGATATTTCGAGCGTAACCTGTCCGACCACGAACACGCCGGCAAGTCGAAGTGTTGTTGATCTCGTCGTACTTACCGGTCAGTATTCAGAAGACCTGTGTCGTCACTTAACACCTGCTTCATGCCCGGATTCTACCTGGGGCTCGCGGAGGTCACCACAGACTACTGAATCCATAATGCGATGGTACGCATACTTTGTTTCTTCCGAAGAACTCGTCAACAGATACAAATTCTCGCAGGTCCCGACATTCACCGCTCAAGCGACAAACGTCAGCTAGTTTCATTATCGCGCACCGGATTGCTATTCGCGAGTCGAGCCGCTTGTGCCATATTCATAGTTCAAATTCAGACACCCTATGGAGGAATAGCAATGGCCGAGACACAACGACTAAGTGTGTGGGGTTGGTTCGTTCGGGCCTTCGCCGGTGGTATCGGAGCGATGTTCGGTGTGATCACGGCTCTGATGTTCGCATGCATCGTCTGCTACGCGCTGTTCGCGGTCGGAGCGTTGGCGTTCAGCACGTTAGGTAACAATAGCTTCGGACCACCGATCGTGCTGGACGGATCGGCGAACTATCCGGCGACCACGAGTACACCCCAAGCGGCGGCTTATTACGCCGAGCCAGTCGCCGCGAACCCGTATGCTCCTGTTCCGCAGCCAGTCCAGTATGTGGCAGAACAGCCTGCCTATTCGCCGTATGCAACTACGCCAGCAGAATTCCCAAGTTCAGCGGACACGAATACGGACTCAAACGAAATTCAACCGACAAGCGGGTTCATCGTGCCGAATGGCACGTCGACTACTGCCAATTGACCGGTCAAACCCCAACCGAGTCCTGATAAGAATTTAGCTTGACGTCGGGTGTGTCCGCCACATTAACCCAAACGTGTACGTGCGGCTTGCCGCGAAAATACCAAACGAAGGATGGGCCTTCTAGCCGCCAGTTGTCCCAGAGACCATCGTTGCCGAGATCTCCTTCTTTGTAGAAAGCGAGTCGGCAGGCATCGAGGCCGCCTTGGACTTTCAAACAACGTATCACTTCGTCACGATCCGACTGACGGAAAGGCTCCAGCAGCAGCTTCAAAACCGACTGTAAATGTTCCGTCTGGTCTCGCGAGAATTCGGTAACTGCAATCCCATCGAATCGGCCATTCGGACCGCGAAACCCGACCAGCTCCTCCGAGGGCATCCCGCTGGTCACCAACGCCTGCTTGCGTTGCTTTCCATCGAACATGTCATACAACTTGTTGGCCGCAAGCGCCTGGTGCCAAAAGACGTTGCTAGGATGATGGGGTTCTTCAAACGTGCCCTCGCCATCGTGGGCGTAGAGTATTGGACCGCCAAAGGCCACGTGTTCGGCACTGTTTCCGTCGCAACGCAAGGTCATGTGACGGCTGGCCAGAACGAATTCGAATTGATCCGTACCAGGCTTCCCAAAAATGGCGATTGATTGGCGATTGCCGAATCCACCGACGTCATCTTTGAGTTGCTGATCCCAGTTATCGCGCCAACCGGGATCGGTCATTCCGTCGAAAATGTCGCGAATCAACACTTGCTGGTCGGTCGTATAGAAGCTGCTCTTGATCGACGGCTTGGTGATCTTCCAGTTGTTTTCGAGGCGCGTTCGCAACAGACCTCGATCTTTGTCGATATGATTCCAGTCGAAACAGACTTCTTTCCTCTGTTTCTCCTTCAGTGAGTCATACAAGATCTTGACCAGCGTCTCGGACGTCTTCTTGTCCTCTGCAGCAGCTAACTCACCACAAACCAGCGGCACGCCCGACGCTGCCAGAGCCAACGCGCCGGAATGTTTCAGAAACTCGCGTCTCGGTTGAGACACCAAATCCGACGGGCGACTAGGTAGTTGTGGCTGTCGCATCTTCCGATCTCCATACGAGGGAACGAGCGTCTCGCTACTATCTTTTCAGCATGTTTCCAGAAACCGCTGCTGCGAACTTGAATCCTTCGCGCCAACGGGACCGCGTAAACTCGGCCTGACCGACGAAGTCTTCGTCTCCAAGTAGCAAGGTTGGATCGTCAGCTAAACGGTGTTTCAGGTCAACGTACACCTTGACCATGTATCGCCCGCCTCCCAGCACTGCCTCGTTACCTTTCACGGTGGTCGCTCTCGCGGCGTCTCGTGATGCCAGCAAGAACATCGCGCCGTTTACCATCCTGCGGGGCGTTACTGTCCCTTGTGTAAACGCGACCGGCTCTTTGCGCCAGGATGTTTCTTCATCGTTCCAAGTGTACACAAACAGTTGAACGGGAATCCCGATGGGCCACGATTCTGGCGCGCTAGATAGTTTCAAAACACGTTTCGTCGCAACCCAATTATCTGCTGGCAGTTCTTCAACTCCGACATAGCGATCACCGACGACGTTCGAATAGTCTTTGATCCACGCCACAAATGACTTGTAGGACTGATCGTCGGGGTGCATCTTCAACCCGCCCATATGAGTCACCGGCGCTACCGACGATACTGGTTCGAACGTCCCGTCTTCGCGTTTGATTGGAAGCTTCGACGTCGGCTTCAGCAAAATCAAACTCTTGCGAGGCTCTGCTAGATTGAGCAACGGAAGTTCGCCTTGCTTTACGTTGCGACTGCTCTCAACTAGATAGTTCAGCGTCGCTTCTGGTGTCTCGCGGAAGATGTTCAACCGCGCTAAGAGTTCTGGGCTGTATTTCTTCTTGAGTTCATTTTGCGTCTTGATTGCCGCCTGCTGTCGGGGATTTGACGGGTCGATCTCATGAGGCGTATGGCACGGGAAGCATCGCATGCGCTGTGACCAAACATTGCGAGCAAATGAGTCAACAACACGGCTCTTACGCGCATGACGAATCACCGCCTCTGGCTTATCCGGACTCGCGAGATCGGCAGGGTTTAGCTGAGGTAAGTCTCGTATTTTCGGATCTTGGCAGCAGGCTTTGACCCAAGCCTCGAACGCAGCATACTCCGCTTTGCGAGTCTTCTCATGAATCAGCTGCGCGCCTTTGTCGAGATCCTTGTCGCCCATGCGAATGAGCGTGAGGATCTTGGATTTCTCCGGTGCCTGAAGATCAATCAGTCCTTGGTCGCGAAGCGATGCGAAGGTCTTCTCCTGCGAAGGCAGGATGTAGTTCTTTAGATCAACCGCCGACAAATGACACTGAACACAACTCGACGGCTGCGAGGATCTGAAGATCGGCATGATCCGCTGGTCGAAGATCTCCAACGGAGTGCTTTCGTGATTTGTAGCCTCCTGCGTCAAGCCGCTAGATGCGAATACACCGACCGCAAACATTGCCACGAGTTCGCGTAACCAAGATCTCGACATCGCCATATCCTTCGTACGGAGTGTTCATTTGACTCGGACTAGTTTCATGATGCGCCCAGAAACGTTCCAGTCCTGTACGTACAAGTTGCCGTCCTTGTCCCAATAGGAGCCATGTGTGCCGCTGAACACGCCTTCAATCCACTCCGCTTGCGGCACATTAAAATTGACTCGCTTGTCGGGGTCCGGGTTGTGGCCAAGAACTGCCATGATCGTGTTGCTCTTGTCGAGAATGACCAGCCGTCCGTGCAAATCTGGCACGGCGACAAAGTCTCCCTGGACGGCGGCGGATGTCGGCATTCCCAGACCAGTGATGACTACTTCGATGAAGTTTCCTTCGAGGTCATAGTGCAGCAGGCGGCCCTTGGGTTGGTGATTACGGTCGCAGATCAATAGGCGCGGGGGGTCGTAACGCGTGTCCAGTGTCATGCCGTGAGCGGTATTGAATTGTTTGAGGTCGTTGCCTTTGGCCCCAAAGTGCATCAGGTATTTTCCTGCCTTATCGAACTTGAAAACATGATTGCTCGCGTAACCGTCTGCCAAGAAGATGTCGCCGTTGGGAGCAACGGTAATCGCTGTCGGGTTGAATTTCTCCAGCTTGAGGCCGGACTCTTCGGGAAACGGGAGCTTCATCACAATTTCGCCGCTATGGGCATTGAACTTGATTCCCTCGGCGTTCGCATTGCGTGCTCCATAAATGAACTCGCCATCCGCTTCTTCTCGGATTTCCATATCGTGGATATTGGAGAATTTGTCGCCCAGATAGGACTGGATCACTTTGCCATCGGGGGAAAAAACGACGACTCCCTTATTGGCGCTTGTATAGATGTTGCCTGCCTTGTCGATCACGACACCGCCGTGAGTCGGGCCCAAGGCAGATTCGCCATCGGGGCGGAGTCCCCAGCCCGGCACCGTGTCGAACGTCATCAGCCCGCAGCCCATCCGAACCGGTTGTATATCGTCCGCCGCTGGAACGGGTAGCACCATGCTGAGTACGAGCGTGAAGGCGATGAGGGGCGAGCAATATCTCATGGTGTGGTTTCCTTGTCGTCTTTGGATTTGTCAGATTGGTTCGCGGTCGGCAAGTGAACTTCTCAACAGCGTCGAAGAGCGCGGATACAGTATCGGGTCGCGCGATCCGCATTTCAACCATCAAGTCGCGGCTTGGTCCATGAAAATCGACGCAGCCCCACAAGGGGGCCCGGAGCTAGAAGCGTCGAATATTGAACGCCGTTTCCATCCCGAGTAGACTTCATCCGCCGGTACGACACATCGAAGCTGCTAACCAGTCGGCCCAGCCATCTCCTTGTATAGGCTCCTTTTAACCGCGATGGGTCAATCAACGAGTTGTGATTCTTATGTATGATCAATCCATCCCCGATCCGCCACTAAAGCGCTCAACGAAGGAATGCCGCATGGCATTGCGTGGCTGAAAGAGCTGGCTGGGATGATCGAATGAGCGCCCCAGCGCGCTCTGTGCGATTCCCTATCTGACCCGCGGGCTACCGCAGCAAGAACGGGCCGATGATCGTGTCGAACAATACCGACATTATTCGGACATAGACCCTCGCGACGAGAACTGCGATAGCTGGTATCGCTGCTAACAACATCATCACGAGCATCCCTTCAACGCCCGCTGCATGCAGAAAGCCACAGACGCAAGCGATCACGGTCGTAATACGAAAGAGCGTGGCCAATCGAAGCTGCAACCGCCTGTTGTCCATGGATACGTTTCTCCGCGTCAATCAATTCTGATCGATGGCCAAGTCAATTCAAAATGCCATAAGCGTCGCTGCGACACAAGAACGAAACGTCTCAGTCGGTCGACAGTTGGCCTCCGCCTATGAGATAATAGGGACCGCCGTCTATTTCGAAGCACAATCGACCGTACACGACGCCATTGATCAAACCACGTCCAGCCGACGACACGTTGCCGCCGATCACATGCCCCACCACATCCCGCGCTGCATTCTGCCAGTTGTCCTTTCCGCGCTTGCGGTCTTCGTTAGCAATTGCGCACGCGCGCAAAGCGGCGAACTGGAATTCGCCGTCGACGTGATGTCGGTGCTCTCCAAAGCCGGTTGTAACTCGGGCACCTGTCACGGGAATCTTAACGGCAAGGGTGGTCTCAAGCTCTCGTTGCGAGGACAGGATCCACAGTTTGATTTCGAGGCTCTCGTTCTTCGATCGCGAGGCCGGCGAACTAATCCATCATCGCCCGGAAAGAGTTTGATTTTACAAAAGGCGACGGCACAGGTCCCACATCGCGGCGGTCGGCGATTCGCCGTAGCCTCTGCGGAGTACCAAGTGTTGCGAAGCTGGATCGCGGAGGGTACGCCGTCGCCCGCGTCCGACGCGCCTCGAGTCGTCAAGCTCGAAGTCATTCCACGTAATGCAATTCTGACCGATCCGATCGATGATCTTCAACTGCGAGTTACCGCAGTTCTCTCCGACGGCAGTTCGCGCGATGTGACGCAGCGAGCGTGTTACGAACTGTCAAACTTAATCGCCACGGTAGATCCAGACGGTCGAGTTACTCGCGACAGCTTTGGTGAGACGACTTTGATTGTGCGGTATTTGCAGATGCAAGTCCCAGTTTCGATCGCCTTCACTGCGGCACGTCCGGAGTTCGAATGGAGTCCTCCCGCGACTAACAACTCGATCGATCGCTTCGTGTTCAATAAGCTTCATAGCTTGCGTATGAATCCATCCACGCCGAGCAAGGACCACGTCTTCGTGCGGCGTGCGTATCTCGACGCCATCGGAAGAGTGCCAACTGGCGACGAGGCGAAAGCGTTTGTTGCGTCCAACTCGGTCGACAAGCGAACACGGCTGATCGATTATCTGCTTTCAACTCCTGAATTCGCCGACTTGTGGGCCCTGAAGTGGGCGGACGTCTTGCGGACTGAAGAAAAGGTACTCGACACACCAGGCGTCGAAGCCTTTCATCAATGGATTCGCGACGGCATCGCTTCGGCGAAGCCGCTGGACGCGTTTGTCCGCGAACTTGTCACAGGCACGGGCAGCACGTATAAGCAGCCTGCCGCGAATTTCTATCGAGCAAATCGCACTGCTTCGATCCGAGGCGAAACGACGGCGCGATTGTTTCTCGGCACACGTCTGCAATGTGCCAAGTGTCACAACCATCCGTTTGATCGTTGGACACAAAACGACTATTACGAATGGTCTTCGCTGTTCTCTCAGCTTGACTATGAATTGGGTGAGAACAAACGTAAAGACAAGCTCGACAAGAACGAGTTCGCTGGCGACCAAGTCGTGCTCGTCGCGAAGAAAGACGAAGTTCGCAATCCAACTACTGGCGAGATCGCTCGTCCCAAGTTTCTCGGCGGCGACTCGCTCTCGGAACAGGAGACGGCGGATCGGCTAATGGCTGTCGCACAGTGGCTCACCTCGGATGACAACGAATTGTTTGCCAAGTCGCAAGTTAACTTCATCTGGTATCACATCATGGGGCAAGGGCTGGTCGATCCGATCGATGATTTCCGGCTTACCAATCCCGCCAGCAATCCACCGCTGCTCGATACGCTGGCCGCTCATTTTGTTTCTGAAGGGTTTGACCTGCGCTCGACGGTTCGAATGATCATGAACTCGCAGACGTATCAACTCTCGGCCGAGCCAAACGAAACGAACGTCAACGACCACACCAGCTATGCAAGAGCGTCCATCCACCGTTTACCCGCGGAAGTGCTGTTGGATGCGCAAAGCGACGTTCTCGACATGCCTGCCGAATTCGTGGGCTATCCTCACGGGATTCGGGCCGTGCAAGTTCCTGGTGTGCAACGGAAGCGACCTCGCGACGAAGCGCCGCTGTTGGGCGATCGCTTCTTAAAGACATTTGGCAAACCTGATCGTATTCTGGCCTGTGAGTGCGAACGTTCGAATGAAACGACGCTGAAACAGGTCTTCGCGCTCATCGGCCAAGGACTCTCCGGCCGACTTGCAACTTCCGGGAATCGAATACACCAATTGGCTTCGTCCACGTCACCAGATAAGCAAGTCGTCGAAACGCTTTACTGGGAGGCGCTGTCGCGACCGCCCAACTCGGAAGAACGCGACGCGGCGCTCAGCATGCTCGACGATTCATCCGAAGATCGGTTCACGGTATTACAGGATATCGCCTGGGCGTTACTCAACGCGAAAGAGTTTCTCTTCCGCCGATAGGATTCTGATGACAAAACTTTCAAGACGAACGATGTTGCGAATCGGTGGCCAAGGCTTACTGGGGCTTACGCTGCCGAAGTTAGTACAGGCGGCCGAGAGCAAGTCGGCAATCAAGCCACGAGCCAAGTCGGTCATTTTTTTGTTTCAATGGGGCGGCCCGAGCCAGCTTGATACGTTCGATATGAAGCCCGACGCACCAGCGACCGTTCGAAGTCCGTACCGACCGATCTCGTCCAGCGCACCAGGAATCGAAGTCTGCGAACTGCTGCCCGAGTTGGCAAAGCGGATGCATCATGTATCGCTCATCCGGACGATGACGCACTCGATGAAGAACCACGCGTCCGCCGGCTATTACGCGCTCAGCGGACACGCTCCGCCGGCGGATGATCAACGCTTGCGAGACTCGCTCGATCTGTATCCAGCTTATGGCAGCGTCGTCGATCATCTCTTGCCGAACACGAACGGAATGCCTTCGTTTGTTTCGTATCCACACGTCATCCGCGATGGTTCCATCGTCCCGGCTCAACACGCCAGTTTCCTTGGCAAAGCGCATGACCCACTGTTGTTCTTGGAAGATCCGAACGATGCGAACTTTCGCTTGCCGGAGCTTTCGCTGCCGCAAGGCTTGTCGGTCGATCGTCTCACTCGGCGCCGGTCGATGCAAAAACTCGTCGACCGACAAGCGAAATTGCTCGAATACTCAGGCGAAGCTCGTGGGTTCGATGATTATTACGAACGTGCAATCTCGATGCTTACTTCAGATCGCGTGAGAAAGGCGTTTGATCTATCTGCAGAAAAGGAAGTCGTTCGCGATCGGTACGGGCGCACCTCCTACGGGCAAAGTTGCCTGATGGCGCGGCGGTTGGTTGAATCCGGTGTGAAGTTCGTCACGGTCTACTTCTCGAACAGCATCGGTGGGCGTCGCGTGGGTGATGGCGGTTGGGACACGCACGGCTTTGACGACACTCGCATGTATAAGATCGTCGACAAATACCATCTTCCGATCACGGACCAGACGCTACCAACGCTGCTCGACGATCTCGAAGAACGTGGCTTGCTGGAAGATACACTCGTCGTCTGGATGGGTGAGTTCGGTCGCACACCGGACATCAACAAGAATCTCAGCCGCGATCATTGGCCACAATGCTACACGGCGTTGCTCGCTGGCGGCGGAGTCAAAGGCGGCCATGTTTATGGTGCGTCCGACTCACACGCAAAATTCCCTGCCGAGAACCCGGTCAAGCCAGAAGACCTCGCAGCGACAATGTACTCACTGCTTGGCATCGACCCAGCGACGGAGATCCACGATCGGAACGACCGACCGCTCATCATCGGCGGTGACACAATTCAAGACATCATCGCGTGACCACAATGGCGACGCTCAATCATGTCGCGTCCGACGAGCTGGGCTCCGATCTTAGGCTCATCATCAACTCGACGTCGCCAAGTGGTGCGCCAATTGATTGCGCGATCGAACTGGCGGAAAGTCCTTGGTCCGCAAGTTCGTAGACAGCGTCGCGATTTGTTGTCAGGCTGTCAGCAATCAAGCTCGACGAATCCGGTAGATCGTCACTAACAGAAGTATCGCCTTCATTCAGCGCTTCGATCGTCGCGAGCGCATCCGGACAAGGCGAAATCCCTAACTGCTCCGCTCGCGCGATCGCCGTTTCAAGTCGCAATGACTCTTCGCTAGCGAGACGAATAGTCGCTTGTAGCAAACTTAACTTCGAATCAAGTTCCGCTTTCAGATCGCGAGCTGTCTCGTGCAATTCGACTTGCCAGCGGAGGAGTTCTGGAGGCGCATCAAGGAGCGGTGTGGCGGCGCGGGCCTCGTCAAGTTTTTGACGACTAGCGGAACTCCGATTACCAGACCTTTGTTCCTTCCGAGTCTTACGCTGATATCGTCGCAGACGGCGGAACAAAAGAACGACCAGCATCAGGATTCCGACACCTAACATTGCCTGCGCCGGAATGTTAGCTAGTAGATGCATCTCGGTCTCTCCATTCGACGCGAGGTGTTTGGCTGCGAGACTCAGTCACGATAGGCGCGGCGTGCCTCTTCGTACACATCCTTCAACGCCACACTCTTATCTTCGGCAATCTGGCGACAAGACTCGTACTCCGGTGAAAAACTCGTACTCCCATCGGCGAGAATAGCGAGTTTTCCCTCAACGGCTCCATACTGTGTTTCGACGATATGCTGCCGACGTTCAAGCTTGTGGCGGCTAGCTGGCCAGCGGCGCACGCCAAGCGTTGATGTCTCGCGAAAAATGATCTTTTCAAGTCTCTTGATGTGGCTTCCGTCACAAAGCACGCTGAGCTTCATACCGGGGCGGTTCTTTTTCATCTGGATCGCCGTGGTATAGACGTCCAAAGCCCCAGCCTCCGCCAACAAGTTGCTGCAATGTCCGACCACCTCTCCGCTGATATCGTCGAGATTCGTCTCCAAGACCCAAATCTGGTCCGAGTGCGTGTCGTCATCCGTCTCGCCAATGATCAGCCGCAGAACATTGGCCTGCTCGGTCAGCTCTTTCGTTCCTGCGCCATATCCGATCGTCTCGATCATCATTCCCGGCAACGGTCCAAATTCGTCTACCACGGTCGCGGCAATCGCCGCCCCGGTCGGAGTCGTCAGTTCGCATTCGATCGCAGACGCTTCGATCGGAATTCCTTTGAGCAACTCGGCGGTCGCTGGCGCCGGTACCGCAACGCGCCCATGAGCAATCACGATGTGGCCGTTACCAGTCGGGATCGGTGAACACACGATTCGGTCGACTCGCAACAAATCCAACCCGATCGCGCTGCCAACGATGTCGGCAATCGAATCGACGGCCCCCACTTCATGAAAGTGAACTTTGCGAATCGTCGTGCCGTGAACTTTGGCTTCTGCTTCGCCAAGCCGAGTGAAGATCCGCTTCGCCAATTCTTTCTGCGACGCACTAATTGAGCTACCGTCGATCATATCGGTAATCTGATGCAGATGACGGTGAGCATGTTCCGGCTCATGCTGGACGTCGATTTTCGTCGCTCGAAAGCCATGTCGATGCACTTCCTCAGCCACGAGTTTGCAACTAGGTAAACCAAGCGAGTCGATTCCCTCCTGAATCGCCCCGAGATCAACGCCAGCATCAACCAGCGTTCCAAGCGTCATATCGCCGCTTATACCGCTCGTGCAATCAAAGTAAGCAATTTTCATAGTGTTCCTATCGCAGCGCTCAAATCGCGTCCGCGTGTCGCCAGCCGAGCTCGTAATATTTAAGTTGCCTAATTTCGCCGCGCAAGCCCTGCAAAGCAAGAGCAAACAGGTGCACGACAGGTTTTGTAATCGTTCAAAGACTTGTGGAGCCGTCGGGGTCACCGAGGTCCGGCTCAGGAGGCTCGTCCGGTTGGGTGCGCTGCCTTCGTTTCTCGCGGCCCTTCTGCAACCGTTCTCGCATCCGATCCAGCACCGTCGGGACTCCATCTTCCTCGTTTTCTTGCCGCCGGATTCGGGCTTGTTCGAGCAACTGGATGACAGTGTCCGCTAAGGGCTGGAGGTCGCCGGGAACGTCTTCGCCGGTGGCGATACCAGCGACATTCCTCAACCAATTCTGGTTTTCGGGTAACTCCAACTTGGGTTGATCAAACGTCCCGCCGATGTGTAACTCGATCGGTTGCTCTGCGAGGCGACTCGCCAAAGGGCCGTCTCCCGCCAAAGTAAAAGGAAGTTGTGCTTGCACGACTAGATCTAGTGTGTCGTCCAAGCCGACAGATCCCTTGGTCGTCCATACCATGTCCTCGGAGATCTCCGGCAGCAGAAACGACAGGCCTTCGTGATGAACACGACCGTCCTTCAGCTCGAAGGACACTTCCGTGTTGTCGGCAATTCGCATCGTATCCGGCAGTTCAACTTGCAGCATTCCGGCAGCAACAGCCGCGACGTCCCGGAAGATTGACTCCTTCATGCTAGTTTGAACGTGATGCAGTTGGAGTGTGCCAGAGATCGTCGCGCGATGGATTGACTCCTGATCTTCCTGTGTCGCCAACGGGATGCTGCACTTCACGATTTCGAGCGATGCCGCGCCGCTGACCGCAGTCGATTTCGCCAAAACGGGAGCAACCAGCTGCAAGCCGCGATCACATAAATCAGGCGTGAGGTCGGTTCGGTCGAGCAGCGTGATTGGCTCGATTGTCAAGACGCGTCCCCGCGTGTCGGAGTCGATACGTGCAGTCAAATCTAAATTAGCTAACTGAATGACTTCTCCCTGATCGCGCGCAGCGAGTAGTCGAAAGGTTGCATCGCGAACGGAGAACTCCCCGACGATTGGTCGAGCCGGTGGGCTGGGCGTGGCACTTTCGATTGGCTCCCCAGGAAGCGTCAACTCAATCTCGGGCGAAGTAATCTCAATTCGGCCGACGTCCGGCAACGCAACCCAAGTGGCGAACCAGGACTGCTCCAGCTGTACTCGTTTGATTCTCACATTGAGCGACGGTTGCCCGCGTTCAATCACGACACCTCGTAACGTCATTGGCGTCAACCAACCGAACTCTGCCGAGTTGGCGGTAAGTCGTAGATCGTTCTTCGCCCCAACCCGTCCGAGTAACACATTTCGTAAGGGTGTCTTGGCGACGATGTAAGGCGAAACAATGACGAGCAAGATCAACAGGCTGAGAGCCTGAATCAGACGACGCCCAAGAGATCCTCGAGCGAGCGCCGAGTTCTTTGTATTGCTCATCGGTTACGTTCGTACCTTCATGCGGGAGAATTCGTTACACTATTGGCCGCTAAAGTCCCTATCGCGACTCCAGAGATAAACCCATGCCAGAAGTTTACGTCAGCTCGATCATCGATGCTCCGCTTGAGAACGTATGGGAAGTACTCCGCGACTTCAATGCCCTACCGCAGTGGCATCCGCTAGTGGCCGCGAGCAAAATCGAAGACGGTTTGGCAGCAGACGCGATCGGTTGTGTGAGGAACTTTCAGTTGACCGGCAGCGGTGACACGATTCGCGAACAGCTGCTCGCGTTGTCCGACGTCGAACATTCCTGCACGTACTCGATCCTTGAAGCCCCACTTCCAGTCAGCAATTATGTTGCCACGGTCCGGCTTCGTCGAATCACCGCGACCGGGCAGACTTTTGGCGAATGGCAATCAAAGTTCGAGACAGATCCTGGCGAAGAAGATTCCGCCTGTGCTTTAGTAAAGAGCATCTACGAAGACGGTTTCGCATCGATCACAAACTCGTAAGCGGTTGTATGCCAGAGTAGTTGTATGCCAGAGGATTAGCGCAACGCATCAAGACTGCGGCTCTCGAAGCGAATACCGACCGACGAGTACATTCCCTTCTCGCGCGAACAATGACAAAACGATGACAGGACCGTCATGGCGAAGCAATCGAAGAAGAAAACGGGTGGACATTCGCATTTGACTCTCTACATCGTCGGGGCGATCGTCTTGGCGGTTGTGGTCGCGATCGCAGGTCCCGCTGCCTTCGGCGAGAGCTTTCGGCCCTACGTTTCGATCTTCGACGTCGGTGGTGAAGTCTTTCTTCGTATGTTGCAGATGGTCGTTGTTCCGTTGGTGATGGCCAGCGTCATGAGCGGCATTCTTGGGCTCGGCGATGTTCGCAAACTTGGGCGACCTGGCGCCTACTCCGTTTCGTATTATCTTTGCACGACCGTGTTGGCAGTTACGACGGGGTTGATCGTCGTAAATATTGTGAATCCCGGGCGAGGCATCGATAAGAAGCTGGTCGAAGACGCTCGCCAAGAAGGTGAAGAAACGGTTTCGCATGTCGCGGGACGCAAGAGCGGAAAGAAGTTCGAATGGCACAATGTCACCGGCGATCGCACACAGATCGCCAGCGAGAGCAAGAATGTTTCCGTGGGCGACAACGGTAGCTGGAATGTTCGGGTTGTCATCGATCAAGTCGGTGACGCAACGACTCCGGCACAGGCGCAACTAAAGTGGAGCCGCGATGGAAATGTTTTCGTCGATGTTGAAGGCGGAACATTCACAGCAGGCACGGAAGAAAGCATACATCGCGCCCCGACACCGATTCCTGTGCCCGAAGAAGCGGCGTACGTACGGCTTAGCTTCGAGCCTCAACAAGGAGGCACAAGCAGCATCATCGAGGCCTATCTCGTTCCGGGTCCGCCATCGATCGGCGAGATTTTTCGGAACCTGATCCTCATGCTGTTCACTGGAAACTTGCTCGCCTCGATGGTCGAAATCAATCTGCTACCGCTGATCGTATTCAGTATCGTGTTTGGCGGGATGTTGACCACAATGGGCGAGAAATCAAAGACGATCTCGGCGTTAGTCGTCAGTATCAACGACGCGTTGATGAGCTTCATCCTGCTGTTGATGAAACTCGCTCCGCTGGGCATTTTCTGTTTGGTTGCCGCTCGCTTCTCGAAGGCACAGATGGACGGCCAATTCCTGACGCTCTTAAAGACCCAAGCTTGGTATATGACCAGCGTGCTGACGGGCCTCGGCGTTCACGCCTTATTTACGTTACCGCTGCTTCTTTGGATCTTCACAAAGCGAAACCCGATTCAATTCTTCGGCCAGATGTCGCAAGCGATCTTAACAGCGTTTTCGACCGCCAGTTCGACAGCAACGCTACCGGTGACGATGGAATGCGCCGAAAAACGCGCGGGAGTTTCGTCTCGATCGACAGAGTTTGTGTTGCCGCTTGGTGCAACGATCAACATGGACGGGACAGCGCTGTATGAAGCTGCGGCAGCGATCTTCATTGCGCAGGCATACGCGATCGTCGATCCCACGTTCGTCCTCACGTTCGACAAACAATTCGTGATCGCCGTCACAGCAACGCTCGCGGCCATCGGAGCCGCAGGCATTCCCGAAGCTGGCCTCGTCACGATGTTGATCGTGCTGAACGCCGTCGGCTTGCCGCTGGAGTTGATCGGATTGATCTTGCCAATCGATTGGTTGCTTGACCGATTCCGAACGGCTGTGAATGCATTTGGTGATTCTGTTGGTGCCGCAATTGTTGATAAGAGCTTTGCGGCAACGTCGTAGTTCTTCGCGCGGATTGAACAACCACGAAAGGCACGAAAGGTATCGATCTGCAGTGCTGTTCCCCCCTTCGTGTAATTCGTGCCTTTCGTGGTTACCAATCGACAGTCTGCCCGATTCCCGATGCCTTGGCATTAGCAAGTGCAGCCTTCGCGGCAAACGCATCCTGAACAGCAATGCCAACAGATTTAAAGAAAGTGATTTGCTCGCTGCTTGAGCGACCGGTCTTCTCGCCCAAGACTATCTCGCCGAGTTCTGCATGAATGTGATTGCGCGTAATTTGTCCGGCTTCGAGTGGTTGGATCAAGTCGCCTGCTTCTTCCCACGCGGCTTCACGGCTATCGACGACAACTAGTGAGCGGATAACGGTTTCGGCAGGTATCTCGCGATTCACTGGCTTATATGACCCGACAGCGTTGATATGTGTTCCTGGCTGAACGTCCACATCTTCGAAGATCGGAGTACTCGAAGTCGTCGTCGCACAAATGATATCTGCATCTCGAGCCGCATCCTCTTGACTGGCAGCTGCGTAAAGTCGCCCGTTTACTCGACAACGCATCTCTTCAATCAGCCTTTCGACCTTCGGCAAAGTCGGTCCATAGACCGCGATCTCTTCGATATCGCGAACCGCACAAACGGCTTCAACGTGCGTCCGCGCTTGTACACCCGCTCCGAACACCGCCAGCTTGCGACTGTCTTCCCGAGCCAGCAGATCCGTTGCCGCGCCGGATGCCGCCGCAGTTCGAATTCCGGTGAGCGTCGCACCTTCGAACATGGCGATCGGACACCCAGTCGTTGGATCGAGCACTAGCACGGCTGCCTGAATCCGCGCCAAGCCGTGCGATTGATTGTGATCAAAGAGCGAGACTGCCTTGATGGTCAACGCTTGTTGTTCCGGATCATCGTCATCGACATAAGCAGGCATGAACAGACTGACACCCTCGTTACGATCGAGGTCCATGTGAATCCGAGCAGGCACGATCGTGCGGTTAGCACTCAACGCAGCGAACGCTTGTTTCATCGCCTCGATCGCATCACGCATTGGCAATGCACGTCGGACGTCTTCGGCGTTAAGAATCAGCATCTATCGTGTCTTTCGTTCAACGGTTTGATGCAAACCGACCAAGTCTACGGGGAACACTAATGAGCGCTAATCGACGCTAATCTGAGAATTCGTTGGAAATCGCTCATTAGTGTCGATTAGTGCAGATAAGTGTTCCAGAAGCCACTCCTCGCGTATACTCGTTGCGAATAATCGCCCTTCTCATCATGTTCGGAGAATTTCACATGGAACACACTCGTGAAGATTAAACGCATTCGCTGCTATCAAGTCGATCTACCGCTGCATGAAGGCAGCTACAAATGGTCGGGCGGCAAGTCTGTTTCCTTGTTTGATAGCACGATTGTGCAAGTCGAAACCGATACCGGATTCGTCGGACACGGCGAAGTTTGCCCCTTGGGACCGTTTTATTTACCTGCGTACGGAGCAGGCGTTCGCGCGGGCGTGAAAGAACTAGCGCCCCACCTAATCGGCCGGGACCCGACGCAACTCGGATGCTTGAATCGAAGGATGGACGCGGCACTCAAAGAACATGCTTATGTGAAGTCGGGGATCGACATGGCATGCTGGGACATCCTCGGACAGGTGACTGGGCAGCCTATTTGCACTTTGCTCGGTGGTCGCTATGGCGATGATTTCGTGCTCTATCGAGCCATCTCGCAAGAGTCGCCCGACGCGATGGCGGCGAAAGTCGCTGGCTATCGCGACGAAGGATATCGACGTTTTCAGTTAAAGGTTGGCGGCGATCCGAACACGGATGTCGAGCGAATCCGCGCCGTTTCACAATTGCTTCAGCCAACCGACAAGCTCATCGCCGATGCCAACACCGGCTGGCTGATGCATGAGGCGGCTCGCGTCGTGCGCGGCGTTGCCGATGTCGACGTTTACATCGAACAGCCTTGTCTGACCTACGAAGAGTGCCTCTCGATTCGCCGACGCACTAACCATCCGTTCGTCATGGACGAAGTCATCAACGGCATGGACATCCTCATGCGCGGACACGCCGATCAAGCCATGGACGTCGTCAACATCAAGATCAGCAAGTTCGGTGGACTGACAAAGGCGAAGCTCGCCCGCGATCTATGCGTCTCTCTCGGCATTGCCATGACGATCGAAGACAGTTGGGGTGGCGATATCACAACCGCCGCAATCGCTCACTTGGCACACAGCACGCCAACCGAATTTCTTTTCACCGCCACCGACTTCAACAGTTACGTTACGGTCAGCACGGCCGAAGGTGCCCCGCAACGCAACAACGGTCGAATGTCAGCATCAACGGAGCCAGGACTTGGCGTGACGCCGCGATGGGATGTACTTGGCGATCCTATTATCGAAGTCAGCTAATGTCGAGGGAAATATATCGGAAAGCCACACTGCTTAGTTGGGTCGGCGTTGCATGTGGTCCGTCACCCACTCGAGCAATCTTTCGCGCGGAAGATTGCCAGCGGCGAGTGTCAAAATAACCTGCTCGGCTTTCTCAACATCGGCGGCTATTTCGAAGCCGTTCAACACTAGAAACGATTCCATTGCCGCATGCCCACTCCGCTTATTGCCATCAACAAATGCATGGTTCATAACGAGCGAAAAACACAATGCCGTTGCCTTGGGCTCGATGGTGGGATAAAGTTCGTCGCCGCCGAATGTTAGGTGTGACTGAGCAACCGAGGATTCGACACTGCCCAAATCTCGTACGCCTTGCGCGCCACCCGACTGCTCGATGATGCGACGATGAAGCTCAAGAACTTCAGCGAGCGTCAGATATCGCATCAGCTCAGCCGCCGATATAGCTCACGGTTCTTCTCGAGGACAAACGTCGCGGCCCGATCAAAGTCTTCCGCCGGACGGGTCAACAAGTCATTGACCGCTGCTATCGCTAGATCGCGTGGGTCGACGCCTAACTCGCGAGCGCGCTCTTCAAGTCGCTTGGATTGTTCGTCGTCGAGTTGTACAGATATGGACATCGAAAAACCTCTCAAAAGACGCTGCGTTCTGCGCGAATCAGCCAACACAACCGATTATGCCAGCCTATTCGCTATTTGTCGATTCTCGCGCGTCGATCGAACACGGCAACGAACTCTCGATAACCATGATATTCAACCGCTCGCTCTCGCCAGTTGGCAACTGTTATATCGTAGACGTCGCGCATTCGACGGAGGTTCGTACGCGACGATCTATTTCCAACAAGGTTCTTCAACTCCAGCGGATCGCGACCGGTATCGTAAAGCTCCTCGGTCGGTTGAAAATCGCCTGTGTCGTACGGCCAGTAAATGTACTTCCAGTCTTTGGTGACGACCGCCAGACTATGAACTTCCTTGGGGCCCCAAACGTTGATCAGCGGTAGCGAGTCGTGCGTGGACGCGTTGGGGTCATTGAGCAATGGCAGAAGGCTGCGTCCATCGATGTTCTTTGGAATCTTGATACCGGCGAGTTCGAGTATTGTTGGAGTAAAGTCGACGTTTCCGGTGAGGGCATCACGGCGTTGCTCGGTGCCAAGCGTTGGGCGACGACCGTCGTAGACGATCAGTGGTACGCGAGATGCCTCTTCATAGGGAAGCACTTTCGAGCCGTAGCCGTGCGAACCGCAGAAGAATCCGTTGTCGGATGTGTAGATAACGACTGTGTTCGATAGGACATCGCTCTCTGCGAGTGCATCGCGAATCATTCCAACGGCCACATCAATGGCGTAGATCTGTTGATAGTATTTCGCCATCACTTCGTCGTAGTTCGTGCTGTACTTCCACGCGTGAAACCGAGCATACTGCCGCCCTTGTCGACTCTGTTGCGAGAAGTGCTCGCCGTTTTCGCGGCCATAATTTGCGGGCTTTGTAAATTGTGTCCCCCGGTAGACATCATCAAACTTTGGGTCCGGAGTGACTGGATGGTGCGGCGCCTTGAAGCTGATCGAAAGACAGAACGGTTGATCGCTTTTGGCAACGTCGCGAATGAAGTCGCGACCGAACGCGCCATAAGATAGCGTCGAGTGCGGATACTCTTCGGCATATTCCACCATCGAATTGTTCTTGCTCGTGACATAGGACGTCTGCCCAGGACCGCCGCCCCAGCGATCAAAGTCAGTCTCGGGCAGAACGCCTTTTCCTTGTGGTCGCTCGGCCACAACGAACCCGAACTTGCCGGCGAACGCAGTCGAGTAACCGGCTTTCCGTAACAGCGTTGGGTAGGAACGAACCCAGTGTTCGCGCAACAGCGGTCCAGTATTGAAGTTACAGCCGGTCTTGTACTCGAACATCCCCGTCACCACGTTCGCGCGGCTCGCCATACAGATCGCGGTCGTATCGTAGTGATTGTCGAAGACGACTCCATCACGAGCCAGCTGGTCCAAGTTCGGTGTCTTTGCCCCGGGCGTGCCGTAGCATCCCATTGAATAAGTGCATTGATCGTCTGCCATCAGGAACACGATGTTGGGACGATTTTCCTCGGCGCTCAGCCCTACGCAGCTGCCGGAAACGAGCATCAACAGAAATACGATGCTCGTCGCAATTGGATACTTCATGGTTCACCGTCTCGACGGCGGTCGCGATGCGACTCGGTTAAACGAAGACTAGTTCGACACGCGGAAGAATCAATAGACTACCACGTTTTTGCTGGGAACCCAGCCGTCTTGCGTGCCGTCGACACGCAGTTGAGTCCAGCCGCCGCGCTGATCCAGCAATAGAAATTCAGTGCCCTCGTCGAGCGGCTTTGTGAAGGCTGGCTGATAGCTTTCCGAGTCGCCCTTCCGAGCAACCACTTCGTCGCTAATGACGACACCATGTTTGAGGTGGCTGAATCGATACCAGTCATAGGCCGCTGAGATCATCGCGGCAACGGTCACACAAAGGACGATCGTCGCAACTCGCTTCAGGAGCTGCGGTCGAACATACAGACTCGCGACGCTCACAGCGAATGTGAGCATCGCGCAAGCAAGACTTAGCTGAAACTTACCGTGATAGCTGATCCATTCACTCCAAAAGAGAAGGTACTCGATAATTGGCGTCGAACGCGCGGCACGTGTTTCACCTAATGCATATCGCAGATTCGCGTCGAGGTAAGGATCTCGTGGCCGATGACGTTTTGCCTGGCGGTAACAGGCGATCGCCCGTCCACGCTCGCCCGCGCGCATGAAAGTGTTGCCCTGGTTATAGGACACCGCGCCGGAAACGACTCCCGCGTCGAGAATCTCCTGATAAGTCGCCGCTGCTTGGAGGAAGTGCCGTGGCTCGCTCGCCTGTTCAAATCGGTCTTGCGCGTCCTGAAACTTCGCGTACATCGCAGGGTCGACTGACGAGCCGCACCCCGCGACCGCAAACAATGCTGCTGAACACAGCGTCAATCGAAGAAAGATCACGATAGCAGCCTCTGCCCCTTCATCGCTCGTGCGAGGTCGTCGAGGACGTGCAGAGATTTGCTTGGCAATTCCGACATCGCGCTGCCAACTGCTCCGTAACGCGCGTCGTCGCAAGACTGCATCACTTCGCCAAATCGCTCAAGCAGATCTTCGTCAATCTTTAGCTCGCGGAGTTTATTGACGGCGTTCGTCGAAGTAAGAACTCCGTGAGACGTATCCGTCGCATCTGCAACGAGTCCAATCAGAGCTTCACTAATTCCTTCCGCTCCGTCCTTTGGATCGCCGCTCTCCAACTTGGCGATTGCACTATGTAGCCTGCGTTTGGCATCGGAAGTAGCACTTCGTCGGCGCTGGAGGCTCGTGTCTGAATGAAGGCGTTGAACGCGTTGAGTCACCAAGGCCACAACGAAAAACAATCCCGTCAGGCCGCCAAGTGTCAAGAACCATCGGTCTGGATGCACTCTTTCATTGCGAAGCTCGCGCAAGTCGGTGACGTTTGCGAAAATGCCTTCCGCTCTCGATTCGATGTTCGTGTCGTCGGTCACGGTAGGCACGGACATAGCGATCTCGTCGTTGTCCAATTGATCGGATCGTGTCACTGCGATCGAAATCGGCTCCGTTCGCAACGTCACGAATTTTTCTTGCTCGACGTCGAAGTAAGAGATCGGAATCGGAGGCACCTCGGAGGTCTCGATGTTCTTCGGACGTAGACTGTAAGTGAACAGGCGCAAGTCGTCTTGAGTCTCTTCGGTGGCTTCGTAGACCTTGAAGTGCTTGACGAAGTCTTCAATGCCTTCCAATTTCGGAGCCATGGCGTTTTCCAGAGTTCCTTGTCCTCGCAGCCAAAGCGTCAGCGTCACTGGATCGCCAACTTTGGCCTGTTGAGGCGAGAGGTCGGCACCGATCTCGAAGCGCCCCACGACACCAGAGTAAGAATCCGGACGACCTTCCGTTGGAACATCTTTCACGTGAATCGTGAGTGGCTTTGCAAAGGCATAGACAGGTTCGCCTTCCAACTGGCCTCGCGTATCCACTCGGATACCAAACGTTCCCTTTACCGTCGCGGGCCCGAAGGCGAACTCGCCAACTTTCTCGGCGACGAAGGTGCGCGTGAACGTATACTCCCAGTACTCCAATCGAGGGCCATTCGCCGTCGGACGATGTACGCGTTTTGCGGGCGGCATATAGCCTTCCGGGAGATCGCGGAAGAAGCCTCCGAATCCACCTAGAAGGGAGCTGCTCGAATCACGACCGTTGATCGAGAAGCCGCCACGCTCGCTTCTCATCGACGCAAGCCACCGCTGGCCCGGAACCTTCGCGATGATGCCCGCTGGGAGGGCATTGTCTTCGGCCCAAGGCAACGCCAACTGTACTAGCGGATTCTGCACCGAGAGTGGATCGTGATCGCCCTCTGGCTCCGGGATCGGCTTTACCGCGACATTGAGTGATACGTCAAACGGCTGCATCGGATAGACCGTGTTGTGACTCAATGTCATTTCAAGAATGACGACGTCTTGTTCGATTGCCGCGACGACTGAAAGTGAGACTGATCGCGCTGGGAGCTGCTTGCCATCGACCATCACTACAGGTGCCGGAACCAGCAGGTCGCCAGAGTACTTCGGTGTCAGAACATATTCGTAAATGATTCCCCGTTGCACGACTCTTTGCTGTCGTCCATTGACGATGCGTATGTTCGTCGAGCTGGCCTCTCGTGTTCCGACTCGTTGCACCTGGAACGCATCGAAGCCGGCGAGATCCGGTTCGACAGGCCGATCAAAGTTGCTGAGGAAGACGCGGTATCGTGTGCTTTCGCCTTCGTAGATCTGCTCCCGATCCAACTCGACGATCACCTTTTTCTCTTGAGCGGTTAATGGTGACGTTGTGAGAATGCTCGAGATCATCGCGATGATGAAGAAGCAAAGACAAGCCTGGGAGGGCTGGCACAACCTTTGCGGACCTTTCGGGCATAATCGAACTTTGGAACTAAGCATCACCAATCCCGCTCCACGCGCATCGTTCCTTGGATTGCTCGTAACTGTTCCTTCTTGCGATCGCGATGTTCACGTTCGCGTTGACGAGCTTTGCTTAGCAATGCCTCGGCCTGCTGACGTGAGAGGTCCTTCTGCTGCTGTTCTTGCTTGCTGTCTTTCTCGTCTTTCTGTTGCTCATCCTGTTGGTCTTGCTGTTCGTCCTTCTTGTCCTGTTGCTGCTCCTGATTCTGATCGTCGTTCTGTTCATCTTTCTTCTCGTCATTCTGCTGGTCTTCTTGATCCTCATCGGGTGGTGTCTTCGGCGCGATCTCCTTCAGCAATCGCAACGCCTCCTCTTGTTTTGGATGAGCCTCTTGCCACTTCCCTTCTTGGAGATCGTTGGAAGCGTCGTTCGCGAGTTCGACAATCTTCGGGGCGAGTTCGATCGCCTTGTCGTACGATTCTTTCATCGCGGCTTGCGTCTGTTGTTGCTTCTTTTGTTGTTCGTCGGTGGGCGGGCCGATCTCAGGTTGCGCGACAGTGCCCTCCTGAAGTTGTGCCAAGCCTTGTTGTGCCCTCGCTGGTAAAGTCTCGCTCCAACCGGCGATGTAACTTTGATCCCTCGCAACCAACTCGCGATCGACCAACGAATCGTCGGCAGCCTCATCTTCAAGCAAAGAAGCACTCGTATCCACTAACGCCTGCTCGGTTGTTGTCGCCTTTTGTACGATATGTTCGTAGGGCGCGACAGCGCGATAGATCTCGTTCAAAGAATCGATGGCGTCCAATTGTGCGGACAGCGCGGATGGCAACTCGCGAACGACCAGTTCATCGGCAGCTCGGAACATGGCACTCTTAGCCTGTTGAGTCAATTGGTTGAAAGCTTGTACTGCCTCGGCGGTCGTTGCATCCGCTGGCTGGTCGCCGGTCAACGCCGACTCGAGCTTCTGTTGCAAGGGCTCGATCTCGTCTGCCAGCAGTCGTTGCGAGTTCTCTGTCTGCGCGATGGCTTGTCGTTGTCGGGGTGATCCATCGATCTGGCCCAGCGCTTTTGTGGCAGCTTCGTAGGTTCGTTGCTCGCCGTCGATCCATTCCAGGAACTGAAGCAAGTCCATTTCCTCTCGACGCTTCTCGCGGTCTCGTTGCGCCCAAACATCATCCATGTGTTTTATCCACAAACGCAGCAGCTCAACGTTCTTTCGCGCGGATGCGTGCTCTCCCTCGACTCGCAGGCAATCGCGGTAGTGCAGGACGGCTTGATGGAGGAGCTTCACGCCTTGCTCGCGAGTTTCGACTTCGGCTTCCTCAGGCTTCTCGCCGAACAGCTCCTTCGCCTCACTCGCGACGAGACAGCCGAGGTTGTAGTGGGACGATGCGACGAGTTGTGGATTGAGTGCAAGCGCCGCCTGTTGAAACAAGTCTGTCGCTTCTTCGCGTTTGCCGCTCGCGGCCAATGCACAAGCTCGGTCGTAGGTGACGCGAGGCTCTTCTGGAAGTGCCTTCTGGGCCGCGGCGAACGAGTCGGCCGCGGCGGTGTAATCGCCTGCTGAATGTTGCATCAAGCCAGCGCGAACTTGCTGCCTCGCTGAAACGGTCGCCCCGCGAGCAGCTTCACTTACAAATACGCCCGCGCACAACGAAGTGAAGCCGATGAGGAGAGCGAATTGTCTGCGACCTTGGAATATCATGCTCGAACCTGCGACATTGGATCCTCACGCTGCCGAGGATATCGGGGGACGACCATTTCCAGCAATAGCGCCGCCAATCCTAATACGACGAACAATTGAAAGCGTTCGCGGTACCGTTTTCTCTTCTCCGAATTTATCTCGCCTCGCGTGAGTCCCGCCAAATGCTGCGAGTAGACCTGGCCTAAGTCGTAAGCACGCGTCTTCGCGGGAATATACGCACCGCTGGTCGTCAGGGCGATCTCTTTTAACAGGGCCTCGTCCATCTTAGACCAGACTTCCTGCCCGTCGTGCTTCATGTACGACAATTGACCGGAGTCATCTCGGATCGGAATTCGCATCCCTTCGTTGGTGTCCCCTAAGCCGACACAGATCACTTTCACATCGCGTTCGGCTGCGGCCTTTGCTGCTTCGGCGGGGAACGAGTCGTGATCTTCGCCATCGGTGATCAATACGATGACTTGATCGCGGTCGTGGCGCGGCTCCATCGCTTCGAGCGCCTTGCGAATCGCATCTCCTATCAGGCTGCCGCCTCGCGGCGCGCTGTCCGGATCGGTGTCCTCCAAGACCATCTGAAAGAAGCCCTGATCCGTTGTTAGCGGCGTCTGAACAACGGCCGCTCCCGCGAAAGCGATCAAGCCAACTCGATCGCCCTTCAAGTATTGCAGCAAGTCGCGAATGTCGGACTTGGCGCGTTCGAGTCGGTTCGGTGCGACGTCTTCGGCCAGCATAGATCGTGAGACATCAAGGAGCACGAACATGTCGACGCCACGTGTTTGCACGTCTTCGAAGTACACACCCCACCGCGGTCGCGATGCCGCAAATATTAGCAGACCGAGACCAAAGAGCAGCACGGCTGCTTTCGCCCAGCCTCGCCCACTGGTAACTACAGGCATCAGGCGTTGCAACATCACGTCACCTGCGAAGCGATTTGCCGCTGCAGCTTGTCGACGCTGCGCGTAAAGGAGCAAACCGCCCAGGACGGGTAGCAGCCAAAGGAGGAGGAGGAGTTGTGGTGATTCTAAATACATTGTCAACGTAGCCGTCACTCTCCGAGTGACGAGCCCAATGGACGTGATTGAATTGTGAGCGAGTGGCGATTCTAGGTCGTTGGTTGGCGTTGGGGGCTCATCACTCGGAGAGTGATGGCTATGTTAGTGAGGGCTACTTTATGGTAGTGATCTAAATCGGGTGCAACGTAGGGTTAGTTCGGTGATGATTAGCGCAAGACCCGGCAGCAGCCACCACTGGAATAGCTCGCGGTATTCCGTGTAAAGGCGGCCTTCGAGGCGTGTCTTTTCCAACTGATCAATGTCTTGATAGACTTCTTTCAATGCGTTGGTGTCTTTCGCGTTGAAGTAACGGCCCTTGGTGGTCTCGGCCAGCATCTTGAGGCTTGCTTCGTCGAGACTGACGTTCTGCCGGACGAGTTGCTCGCGGCCGAAGGGGTCGATCATGCGAAAGGGAGCTGTCCCCGTCGCCCCAACGCCAATCGAGTAGATCTTTATCCCAAAGCTCTCGGCGGCATTGGCAGCATCCTGGGGTTCGATCGCGCCGGCGGTGTTCTCGCCGTCGGATAACAGAATGATTACTTTGCTCGCCGCTTGTGAATCACGCAGCCGATCGACGGCCAACGCCACCGCGTCGCCGATCGCCGTCGCACGCTCTTCCTCTAAGTACCGCCGATTGATCACGTTGCCTTCCCGATCGTAGACCGGTTGTGCGATGTCCACGGTCTCAAGAACATCGAGCAGCGCTCCGTGATCTAACGTCAGCGGTGCTTTGGCTTCGGCAAAGCCGCCGAACGAAACAAGTCCGATCTGATCGTCCGGACGTCCAGGCAATCCACCTTTGCCAGCGACAAAATCATGGAAGACGGCTTTCACTGCTTCCAGGCGATCCACTCGATCACCAGCTAGTTGAAAGTCGAGAGCCTGCATCGACCCAGAACGATCCATACACATCACGATCGAGATGCCTTCCGTTTGGATTTGAAAGTCCTTCAATCCGTGTTGTGGTCGGGCCAAAGCGATGATCACCATCGACACACCAGCAAATCGTAGCCATGGTAACCGTCGCTTTAACCGTTGCGCGAACGTGATGGGTAACGATTCGAGCAGACGGACGCTAGAATAGATAACCGCTCCGCGGCGCTCGACGCGCAACGAGATCAACGTGGCCAACAAGAGTGGCGCGCTCATCAACAACCAAATAGGTTCGGCCAGACGGAGCTCGGTCATGCCACCGGTTCCCCTTGAGTCAAGCCGACGAAACGGCGTGCGCGATGGTACGATTCGTCAACGTCTGACGATTTCGGTTGGAAGCGAGCGAACTTGACCAAATCGGCAGATTCGAGGAAGTCCTTTAGTCGCTGTCGCTCTTCACGTGAGAAGCGTTCGCTCGCACCGATCTCACGGAGAAACTCTTCCGTCGTTTGCTCCGGCGCATTCACGCCGGTTGTTCCCTCGATGTACGTGCGGACAATTGCGGTGAGCCGAACATAAAATACTTTCACGTCTTCGCGATTCGCAACGTCGCGCCAAAGTTGTTCAAGTTCACGGCTAGCCAACTCACGCGGTGTCAGTTGTTCGACTGGGACCATCGTCTTTCGACGAATCAGCAACCATGTAGCCGCAGCGCCAACCAACAACAGAACCACGCTTGCACCTATCGCCCAAGCAATCCACGCGCGCGACGGCGGCAAGTCGACGGGAGCTGCGAATCCCTCTAGATCATTCAAGGATGGAGCTTCGGACGCAACGACAGACAGGACATTCAGCGTGAGGCCCTCCGTTTCGATCGCGTGCGACTCGCCATCGCCGTTCGGACGGGCGTCGGTGAAAGTGATGGTGATGGGATCAATCTGCAACGCGCCGGTTGTCGTCGGCTCCAATGTGTAGATCTGCCGGACGATTTGTCGCTGATCACGAGTTTCCGGCAACGGTTCACGAAAGTCGCGGATAATGAAGTCTCTCATCGATTCGCCAAACGGCGGCAGATTTACCTGAACACCTTGTTCGTGATCGATGGTCAATGTCAGCGTCGGTTCGTCGGACAGCCGAGCTGGTTCAGGAGAGACCTCAACGGTCACGATGACAGGGCCTCGCTCGAGCTGTGTGCGCGCGACGCGCGAATCGTCCGATGGTTTGGTGTCTGCCACGTCCCGACCGCCGCAACCTGGAATTGCGACCAACGAGAACATGATCATTGTTAATCTTTTGGCTTCCATCGTGCTAGCGAAATCGCTTCTCCCTCATGCGGAAGAACTTTCGCAAACTCAGCAGGTAGTCGCCTTGCGTTCCAATCGGCAATTGATCGACTCCCAGTCGCGTCAGCTGTTGGGAAAACGCGTCGCTGCGTCGTTCGTTCGACGAGGCGAACAATTCGCGAACGCGCGGGTGTCGCGTATCGACTTCGATCACCTCGCCAGTTTCGGCGTCTCGCAAGTTGACGAAGCCGACGTCCGGCAATGCCTGCTCGCGTTGATCCGAGACGGTGATCGCCGTTAGGTCGTGCCTTCGATTGGAGATCGCTATCGTCTTGCGCGGCAAATCGTCGAGAAAGTCACTTATCAAAAACACGACCGACCGCCGCTTCTGGACGCGATTTAGGAATTCGAGTGCTGCGTCAATCTTCGTTTCGCGTGCCACCGGATGGATGTCGACCAATTGTCGAATCATCCGGAGGACGTGTGCCTTGCCCTTTCGAGGCGGGATGAAGTCGATCACATCGTCGCAGAACGTGATCAATCCGACTTTGTCGTTGTTCTTCAGCGCCGAAAACATCAACATCGCGGCGATCTCAATCACAAGATCCAACTTCGATTGCTCTGTCGATCCAAAGACGCCCGACGCCGAGATATCGACAACGAACAAGACCGTCAACTCTCGTTCTTCGCAATATCGTTTGATGAAGCAGTCACCGGTCCGTGCCGTCACGTTCCAGTCGATGGTTCGAATGTCGTCGCCCGGTTGATACTGGCGGACTTCGTCAAACTCCATGCCACGACCACGGAACACGCTCTTATATTGGCCTGCAAACATATCGTTGACCGTGCGATTCGCAACGATTTGAATCTGCTGGACCTTCTTCAGGATTTCGGCAACGTTTGTGGCAGGCATAGTTTCGCGTGGAGTGAGATCAGGGAACAGGTACCGTACTCAGGATCGTTGAAATAACCTGTTCGCTGCTGACTTGCTCGGCTTCTGCCTCATAAGTCAGTACGACGCGATGACGCAGGACGTCGTGGGCGATGTCTTTGACGTCTTGTGGGGTCACGTAGCCTCGACCGTTTAGGAACGCGTTCGCGCGGGCGGCGAGTCCTAGGAAGATCGTGGCTCGCGGCGATCCGCCGTAGTCGATCAACGGCGCAAGATCCTTCATGCCGAACTTGTCGGGCAATCGCGTCGCTTGTACAAGATTGATGATGTAGTCCTTGACCTGATCATCGACGTAAATGCGCTGGACGACTTCTTGCATCTGGGCAATGTCCTGTGGAGACATGACGGGCTTGATTCTGTTTGAAGTTCCTTCGAGTGCCATGTCGAGGACTTTGCGTTCTTCGTCAGGCTTGGGATAGTCGATCTTCACCTTCAACATGAAACGATCGACTTGAGCTTCTGGAAGCGGATAGGTCCCTTCTTGCTCGATCGGGTTTTGTGTCGCCATCACCAGGAACAGGCCCTTAAGCGGAAACGTTTCGTCGCCGATCGTGACTTGCTTCTCTTGCATGGCTTCCAGCAAAGCCGACTGTACTTTGGACGGAGCACGATTGATTTCGTCGGCCAAAATGAAGTTTGCAAAGATCGGGCCTTTGCGAGTCTGGAAGCCACCTTCGCCCGGCATGTAGATCATCGTTCCGATCAAATCGGCCGGAAGCAGGTCGGGCGTGAACTGGATTCGCTGGAAACTCGTCGAGAGCGCATCAGCGAGGGCCTTAATTGCGGTAGTCTTGGCTAGCCCAGGGACGCCTTCGAGAAGGACGTGGCCGTGAGTCAGCATGCCGATGAGAAGTCGCGAGAGCATGTGCTCTTGGCCAATGATGACTTTACGCAGCTCTGAATTGAGCTGATGCAACAGTTCGGCCTTTTCGGCCACTTGGTCCTTGGTTTGTTGAACGTCTGCCTGCACCAGATATCTCCGTTCTGAGGGGGCGATTTTCCTCGGTTTTGTACAATACTGCTGATTCTTTGGATCGATTTTTCTTCTGTCAAGACCGAACCAACCCGGTCGAGGATCGTCTGTTGGCGGTGTAAGCTACGAGCGAAACCCATTCCACACGACAAACCCATAACGAGAGAACAACTTGGACGAAGAACATACACGCCCTCGCCACGCAATCGTCGTCGTTATCGACCGGCTGGGCTCCGGATTCCTCGGCCCATACGGTAACACGTGGATCGAAACGCCTGCATTAAATCAGCTTGCGAGCGAAAGCGTCTTGTTCGAGAACATGATCGCCGACTCGAACGATTTGGCATCGCTCTATCGTTCCTATTGGAGTGGAGTTCATGCGATGTGCCGCGCGAACCGTCCTGAGTGTAGTCTTGCGCGGCTGGTTGAACGAGCGGGCCTTCATGCAACTCTGCTGACCGACGACGAATTGCTGCTTCAGCATCCGCTGGCCGAGGACTTTGGGGAACACGTACCGTTGACGCAGGTGGGCTCGGACCAGTTGGCGGCTTCGATTGAAGAGACTCGCTTTGCCCAGTTAACTCTGGCTGCCATCGAGCGATTGACCGATTCAGCAGAGCCGGGCCTCATTTGGATTCACGCTCAAGCGATGAATGGCCCGTGGGACGCTCCAAGGGAACTCGCCGAACCGTTTCGAGATGAAGACGATCCCGAACCTTATGGCGACACCGTTCCGCCCCAATTAACTCTCGAGAGAGAATACGATCCGGACGATGTCTTGCGAGTTATGCACGCGTATGGTGCCCAGGTGTCCGTCATCGACACCTGCATCGGCTCTTTGCTCGATGCGATCGAAAACCACCAACTGGCGGATGAAACACTTGTCGTCTTGACTTCGCCGCGTGGCTATCCGCTTGGCGAACACGGCCGAATCGGCTCGGGTGATCGAGACTTATTTGGTGAAACGTTAAATGTTCCGATGCTGATCCGGCAACCCGACCAGCAAGCGGCTTGCATGCGGCTTGACTCGCTAGCACAACCAAGCGATCTGTATGCGACGCTAGCAACTTGGTTCGGGGTGGGTGCGGACGGCTCTTCCTGGACGGGACACGATCTCCTTGAGCTCTCGAACAGCGACGAGGCTTGGACGCGGGAGGCCGCGTTTTCCATTGGAAGCGATGAACGAGCCGTTCGGACACCAGCCTGGTTGCTGCACGCAGAAGGTGACACTCCACATTCTCTCTTCGCAAAGCCCGATGATCATTGGGAAGCAAACGAAGTTGCGGATCGTTGTGGCGACGTGCCTAGCGAGCTAGCGGCAATGATCGATGAATTTGAGAAGCTAGTCAATCAAGACGGGCCAGTGAATCTACCGCCGCTAGCTCGCGAATTGGCTGAGGGGATCGAATGAGAACGGGGTGGCTCGAATTCACAAGACGCGTGTATACTCCCGCCCCTGCTACTTTCAATGCGTGTGTGTCTCGAAGGAATGAGCGCGCAGCGAATTGGCTCGCGAGAAGTTTCTCCGAGAACGATCAAACTATAAGTGTCATCTCGTCGGGTATGCCATGGTCGGACAAGGAAGTCCGCAGAAGGCCCCCAGATCGCCTGCACCATCTTGGCTGCAGCTTTGTCTCGCGAAACTGACCTGTCAGTCGCGGATGGCGATGGCGTTGTGCGCTCTCTTTGTAATTGGCGTCTGCCAATCTGGTACGAACGCAATTGGCGAGGAACTTGATCTTCGCCTTCGAATCACGTGGGGCGAAGCGACGCCGCGTCACTGGAACGGGCTGTTCCAACTATCGGATGGCAAGTTCTCCGAGATCCGTCATCTTGGCTTCGAAGCCAACGCACCGACGTCAGTCGTGAACCATGGTAATTCGCTCCAGATATGGCAGCCTTCACCAGTTGTGTTCGACGGAATCGACGCGCGGGTCACCGCGTCGGACACGGCGACACTGACGATCGTGCTACAACCAGACCGCGATGCCAAGGAAGAAGAGACGATCACGCTGATGCTCTCTGACTTTGCCGCAAACCTCAAGCACACTGCTTCAGCCTCACTCGATGATAAGAACAACCGTGTATTCGTTCGCCGCGCGCCGGGCGATCACCTGCGTGTCGAGTCGGATCGTGAATCGTTCGTGTTCTCGCCGAGCGAGACGTGGTCATTCGATGTTCAACCTTATCGCTTAACGCCGAATGCAGACCTGCGATGCACGGTTCAACTCGTCGATTCGCGGACAAAAGATGAAGTGTGGTCAGAGCAATTCGATGTCGAAACCGATGCCAATGGCAGCCTTTCTTCGAAGCGTCCGTTTTCGATCGCACTGCCGGCGTTCGAAGGGCCCTACGAGCTAGTGGCGACTCTCCGCGAACGAAAATTCTCCGCTCCGACCGCGGTGATTCAATCGTTCCGCGATCGCCGGTTCTTACCTCCAGTCGTTTGCCAACGGAAAGTTCAATTAGTTGTCATCGACTCACGACCAGCGCCAATCGATCAAGCGGCATGGCGAGAGGTCGATGATGTCCAGCCGGGCAACGCGAAGTGGTGGGAGCGTTGGTCTTGGTTGCCTCAGTTCACACTTGGTGAGGACGAGCAAGGTCCGTTAGACAATGGCCTCGTTTCGCTACGCGAGCATCTCGGCCAGCAGCTCACAGATATTGCGCCAGGTGGCTGGCAGGCCGCACCGCTGCCGATCGCTCGAATCGGCACCCCGCATCTCTTGGAAATTGAATATCCGAATGATGCGGCGCAAACGTTGGCGATCAGTGTGTTAGAGACAAACGCCGCTGGGATGGTGACGCCGCTCGGTTTGGATTCAGGTGTGGACGTCGTTCGATCACCGGCTCAATCGACATCTGGCATCGAGAAGCATCGCTTAATCTTCTGGCCGAAGACGAAGGCTCCTTGGTTGCTTCTCTCGAATCGACGAGACGGCAAACCGGCGACATTCGGCAAGATTCGCGTGTTAGCGGGACCGACCCACCTGCCACCCGCTTCGATCCAGCCGCCACCGTCTGAAGGGCGTTTGTTGTCGGCTTACTACGAGAAGCCTCTGTTCCCAGAGAATTTTTCAGCGCCCGAGTCGCTTGACGAATCGACACAACAAAGCCTGGGCGATTGGAACACGTTTTATACTGGTGGCGTTCGGTTGGTCGAGTATCTGAAACATGTTGGCTACAACAGTGCGATCATTTCAGTGGCTCGCGATGGAGCGACGATCTATCCGTCGAAAATGCTCGACAGTACGCCGCGATACGATTCTGGATCGCTCTTCGTCAGTGGAAACGATCTTCGACAGAAGGATGTGTTGGAAATGCTATTTCGGCTGTTCGACCGTGAGCAGCTTCAGTTGATCCCGGCGTTCCATTTCGCGACTCCTCTTCCTGAACTCGATGCTCTCCAACAGAGAAACGGCTCGTCGGCGAATGGGATTGAACTGCTCGGATACGATGGTCGGTCGTGGCCGGAGCGGTTCGGAATAAATCGAGGCCAAGCGCCATACTACAATCCGCTGGATGATCGTGTGCAACGGGCGGTTCGCAACGTGATCGGAGAAGTCGTCGAGCGGTATGCTCACCACCGCTCGTTTGCCGGCGTGTCGCTGCAAATGGGGCCGAACACTTATGTTCAGTTACCTGGAACCGCGTGGGGCAATGACGACCGAACAATCGCTCGCTTCAAAGCCGAGACGAAAAATGCAGTGCCGGGAGACGGGCAATCTCGCTTTCGCGATCGAGCAAAATTCCTATCGGGTGCTGGAAGAAAGCCTTGGCTTGATTGGCGAGCTAAGCATTTGGCGAAATTCTACGCGGACATCCAAAACGATGTCGCCCGTGTACGTCCGGACACAAAACTCTATTTGGCAACGTCGGGCCTGCTTTCTAGTGCGCTGGTCCAAGACGAAATGCAGCCACGACTACCATTGCGCAGCGACATGGCCGATACGATGCTCCAACTGGGCCTCGACGCGAAACTCATCCAAAAGAATGTACAGATCGTGCCGCTGCGTCCTCAACGCATCAAACCGCTAACTGCCTTGGCCGATCAAGCCGTCGATCTTCAGCTGCGGAATTCCGCCACTGTCGATTCGTTGTTCGAAGGCGGAACGTTCGCGGGGTCTCTAAACTATCACGAGCCGCTGACATTCGCACTGCCGTCCTTTGATGCAGTCAGCCCATTCGGAGCCGCCGAAACCCGCACGTGGTTCGCCTCGCACATCCCCGCGAACGGCGCTCACGCCCGCTCGCAATTCATTCACAGCCTCGCCGCAACCGACTCGCAACTCATTGCCGAAGGTGGATGGATGCTCCCCCTGGGACAGGAGGACTCGAAACGTGATCAATTTGCTGCATATCGGCAATTGCCCGCCGAACGATTTGAAACGATCTCGCCTCGCTCGCCGGACGCTGAAGCTTCATCGCTTGTAATTCGCAAGTTGGCAGTCCCGGGTCGAACTTATTTCTATGTTATCAACGACGCGCCCTGGCCAGCAACGGCGGACATCGATCTCAGTCTGTCGCGCGGCGGATTGATTCATCGCTTCGGCAAAGGTCGTCCCGAACAGGCGCGAGTCTCAAACAGCGGGCAGGTTTGGACCCTGGAACTCGAGCCCTATGACTTAGTCGCCGGTTACTTTACCGGCTCTTCAGCCGAGATCATCGATTGGCGAGTCCGCTTCGATCGAGTGATTACAGCGGAACTGACAACGCTGGTCCAGGAAGTCAAGTCGCGTGTGAACGAGCTGCGAACTCGTGAACCGTTAAAGGTCGTGGCGAATTCTGGCTTTGAACGATCTACCGCCAGCGGCGAACCCAGCGACTGGATATTTTCTCGCGGGCAAGGAATCACGGTGGATGTCTCAGACGATCTACCGCATGAGGGCACTCGATCGCTGCACATGAAAGTCACCGATCCGAAGAAGATTGCTTGGATTCGAAATCGCCAATTCCCCGCTCCTAAGACCGGTCGCATGTCGCTGTTGGCTTGGGTCCGCACTAAAGACGATGCGAAGCAGCCCCAGCTGCGTTTGGCGATCGACAGCGGTCGCGGTTACTACACCTTTGCAACGCTGGGCAAGGAAATCGAAGGGAATCAGGTCAACGAGAGACTGGGGAAGAACTGGCCAGCGGAACCGTACCTGTTCCATTGCGACACTTTGCCGACCGATCTCAATACCGTCTCGATCGGCTTCGATCTTGTTGGGGAGGGCGACGTGTGGATCGATGATGTCGAAGTATACGACTTGTATTTCTTTGATACCGAGTTGAATGAGCTGATCAAAAACGTTGGCACGGCACACTTCCAATTAGAGGAAGGACGCGCGATCGATTGCGAACGCTTCCTTGATGGATACTGGCCACGTTTCGTGATCGAACACGTTCCACCGGCTCGTGTCGCGCAGTTGCCTCGCTCTAACACACCACGGCGTTCGATGGAACCAATACCAAATACGCCGACGGCTCCGCTCGATGAAGAGCCATCTGGATTTCGGCGTTACTTGCCATCGGTGCCCTTCAAATTTCCGTTCTTGAATCAGAACTGAACGGCAGCCGGCAAGTCTCGCGGCAAATGACGCCGTCTAACCCGGCGGCCATGTAAGCTGCCGACCGGCAAGCAAGTGGAAATGTAAATGATCAACGGCTTGCCCACCCTCGGTTCCGCAATTCACAACGACGCGGTAGCCGTTGTCTAATTCGAGTTGCTTGGCGATGTTGCGGATCACCAAGTATAGGTGCCCGATCAATGCCTGATCTTCATCCGCGATGGTGGCGACCGAGACGATTTCTTTCTTGGGGATCACGAGTACATGGGTCGGAGCCTGTGGAGAGATATCGCGAAACGCCAGACACAAGTCGTCCTCGTAAAGAATATCTGCGGGAATCTCTTGATCAATGATTCGTTTGAAAATCGTCTTCTCGCTCATGCGATATCCTCCTGGTCTACGGTCGCGAATTCATCCAACGGGATCGCTTCGTCGGTCAACAGGCACACCATACTATCGCGCACGGGGTAGAGCCACGCGCCCGAAGCGTTAACCAAACCGTCATCTAGTACATCACTGACGATCGCGCCAAGACGGTTTGTCAACTCGCTGTGACGGATCTTGTCGTTCACATGATCGAGTACTTTAGCCTCGACCGCGACCAATCGTTGCTTTGTAAGCGGGCATTGCAACAAGTTGATGACACCGTCCGTTATATTCGTCATGCAACTTAACCCACTGCATCAATCGGTTACGATCATTGCAGCATACAACTCGGCTCGGCGCTGTCGAGTGGTCTAGGCAGGATGAACGACATCATGCAAATTCTAGCTCTCAATCCCTACCATGGCGGCAGCCATCAAGCCTTTCTTGACGGGTGGATCGCACACAGTCGACACGAGTTTGATGTCTTGACTTTGCCGGCCTACAAATGGAAATGGCGAATGCGCCATGCACCCGTCACGTTCGCCGACGCGTTATCCGCTCCTGATCGTACGACACAATCATGGGACGCCCTGTTTTGCACCGATATGTTGAATCTCGCGGAGTTTCGCGGAATGTGCAACGAGCGCGTTTGGAGGCTGCCGTCAGCCGTCTACTTTCATGAAAATCAGTTGACGTATCCGAATCGCGATTCTAGCGAACGAGACCTCCATTTCGCATTCACGAACATTACAACTTGCCTCGCCGCCGACGCAGTTTGGTTTAACTCGTCATTTCATCGCGAAGCCTATTCCACTGCCGTTACGGATTGGATGCGCAAGATGCCGGACTATCCGTTAGTTCACGCGGCGGAGCAAATCTTGGCAAAGGCATCGGTTCACTCGCCGGGCATCGAGACTCACACGCCACGTTCAACTCGACGACCTGGCCCGCTTCGGATTCTTTGGGTCAGCCGCTGGGAGTACGATAAAGATCCTGATACTTTCTTTGAAGCATTGAATGTGCTGCAACAACAAGGCGTGGACTTTCGGATCACAGTGCTTGGCGAATCCTACGGGAAGGTGCCTGGTTGCTTTGCGAAGGCGCAGGAACGGTTCTCGGAACAGATCGATCATTGGGGCTATGTCGCAAGCCACGCAGAGTACGTAACCAAGTTGAACGAAGCTGACGTTGTTGTCTCGACGGCGATTCATGAATTCTTCGGAATCGCCATTGTCGAAGCTGTCGCAGCAGGATGCTTTCCGCTTGTCCCTCGGCAACTGGCGTATCCTGAAGTCCTCGGCAACGACGACGACTTCTTTCACGATGCCACGGCGCAGGGAATCGCTCGGTGCCTAAAAACACTGGGCCAACGTGTGGTTAATTCTGCAACCTGTTGGTCCGATGGGGGAGGGAGCGCAGAGATTGCGTCTCGATATGCATGGCCGAATGTCGCAGACCGGCTGGATCGTGCGATCGAGTGCTGCCGTAATGACGTGATGTCCCGTCGTTAACCACTACTCGATTTGGTTGACCAAACCATGTCAGCATGTCACCATAAATGACCTTCCGTCCGCATCTATTTCTTATCTCAATCACGCGGACGCACTCTATTCATCATTCGCTATGGAGAAAGAGGAGATTCATATGTCGCAATTAATATACTGCCGAGCGGCGATTTTGATCGCGGCCGTCATCGCGACCGGATGTAGTAAGGAAGATCTAACGGGCGCGCTCGACAAGGCAAAGACTGCCGTGTCAGAGAACACAGCGAAAGCCAAGCAAGCCGTGGAAGAAAAGATGGAGGTAACGACGGAGCAAGTTCAAGAGCAACTGAATTTGGCCGGTAGTATTGAGCTCGTCGCTGGTGAACCGCTCAAGACCGAAGCCTGCTACGTAAGTTTCATTCCTCAAGGGGAAGGGCGGCCAACGGCTTTTCAGCTGCAAAGCTACCGTGACGCCGAGCGCGAATCGTTTCCATCGGTGTACCTTCAGGCTCAAGTACAAGCCAACTCACTGGCTGAACTGCAAGACGAGCCTCTCTTGGCTCGAATGTTTGTCCAACGCGAAGCCGAGGGGCCGATCTTGTTTTCCGATATCGCAACTCCAATCGAATTCAAGATCACTGCGATCGCAGACCAACTCGTTTCCGCCGAGTTAACTAGCGCAACTTTACGTGAAACGACCACAGGCGCTGAGATTCCAGTGTCCGGTAAATTCACTGGCCTCATCGAATAGCAAAGTGATTCCGCGAGTTCGGCTAGAACACCTTCAGAATTAGCACCTGACAGATAGGGAGAGAACGAATGACTCTCGTTCGCACCATGCGGTTACTTCAAATCATCTGCGTCACCTTGTGTACGATCGTGACGTCCGCTCAGGCCAATCCTAATCACAAAGATTCGCATGCTTCGCTGGACGCGCATGGTGGTGACGTCGCAAAAGAACTACATGCGAAGGCATCGTCACTCTATGCGGCAGCATACCAAGAAACGCAAACACAACTCGACGCAATCGCCAAAGGTCGTGGTGCCCGCCTGAGCGGGAAGGCGATCGGTCAAACGTATTCAAAATACCGTGAAGTTTATCGCTTGGCTCCTCAACTCGAGATTCTGGCAGAACCTTCTGGCGTCGACTTTGCAATGCGATATCGCGGCATCGGGGCGCGGCAATGGAACGAGGTGATTCGACCGTTCGCGGGGGCACCCAGCTCTCAAAAGTTTGTCAACTCCATCCGACTTGCGATCCAGAAGCAGACACCCGCACGGCTTAAGACGTTGGAGAAAGTCCAAAAGCTTGTTTCCGAACAGAAGTGGATCGCGGCCGAGGAAGAATTGAACCGCCTGTTTAGAGGGCTCGAAGTTGGAATATGCTTTCTTTCCGATCAAGAGCGCGAAGATATCGAAAAGCCATTTGGAGAAGTCCGCGCCGCGATCGATACAGCGATGAGTCGAATTCGCTCTCAAGAAGCGGCGCAGCAGTTAGGTCAATCACGAGCACAGCAACTTCCGGATTTCTTGACCCATACGACAGCGATTCGCGAGGCGACAGCGGCCATCGCAACCTCCGGACAAGCGGACTGGGAAGGCGAGCAAGTGACGGGACCGCAACTCGTCGAAGGGATCGGCGCACTCTGGTCAGAGGTTCATGTTGCGTGTTTGCGTTGTCGGGCACTGGATTGGGCGATGCAACCTCTGTTCCAAATGGCGGGCGCTAGCGCGACGAAAATCAGTCCAGATCCGACGTCAGCCACAATGCAGCAAGACTACGATCAATTTAGCACTGTGGTCATCGAGGCAGTGATCGCGCTGATTCGCGCGGACGCCGCACGTGTATCCGGCGATGATACCCACCGTCTGTACGTCGAGTATCTGAATTCACTGGCTCCGCTTGCTCGTCAGGTTGCAGATGAAAAGGCCGTGAAGGCATGGGACCTTGCACTACGGCAACTGGCGGCCCGATCACCTAGTTTCGACGGCGAAGTCAAGGCCTACGACGCCGCGACGCGAGAACTGCTTCGTTGGCGAGCAAGGATAGCGACGAGTATTGCACAAGCTCGTTCCGGTGATTTCAAAACGCTCGACAAGCACTTGTACGACGAAGCTGTCAGCAAAAACCCATTTCTAGGCTTGTTTCCAGAACGTCCCAATGGCCAATTGGCACCACTGTTGATGGCTTCTGTTCCCCCGATCATGACTGCGGTCACACCACGCCTGATCGGCCAGCAAGCGACCGCCTTTGACGTTGTTCGAGTTTCCGCAACGAGTTCATCTGCTATCGCACGTTTTCGCGCGAGAACGTATGCCAATGTTCCAGCAGGTTTGGATCTTTCTGGTCAAGTATCGGCGTTGAGAACAGATTTGATGGTCGCAAAACAGGCACCCGCCCTAACGCTCGCGACCGCCGTTTCTGTTCATTCGGCGGAGCGCGGCGATCTAGCCTCTGTTGGTGGGGAGATAATCGGCCATCACCTCGAAGGACTGATTACACGATTTGCCGCATTGCCAGATGCGGCCTCTATACTAGTGCCGCTCGGCGTCCTGCCAACCGAGGACATCCAGCAACCGATGCTCTCACAAATGCTGATGCGGTTCGACGTAAAGCCCACTTGGATTCAGCATGAGCACTTCTACCTCGACCTACCCGCCGCTGGGCCGGAATAGGCCAAATGTAAGAGTTGTGCCGAGCGCGCCATCAATCAGACCGTCACTCTGGCTGAAACCAATACAGTTTCTGAATCCGTCGGACGATGTTAATCCCTGACGGTTACGGAAAGAGTGCGCACCCTCCACGAAACGGGTGTGCCGAGTGAGTTCCATGGATCGGAACTGCGATTTCACGCATTCGATCTAGGAACGCATGGTGACCAACAACTTGCCCTCTTTCCTCCGCCTACACGTTGCCGAAGAGCCGGCTACCCCAACGCCGCCATCTCTTACCAACGACACTTTCGGATCCATCGCCTCGGCTTTTGAAGTCGCGACTGGATGGTCACTCGACCGAGATTCGGAAGGCCTCGACGCAAACTCGAACAGCCACTATCCCCTCCTAGTAAAGCCAGCCTCTACACTCCATACGGATTCGACCGGCGCGTCAGCCATTGACTTTGATCGCGCGGCGCAACTTGCTGGTGCCGTCTCGGACCTGTTCGGAAAACTCGGCGGCTTACAAGCCGCGATATGGCGTCGCGAAGCCGAACTCGCGATAGGAGTTCCTGTCTCACCGAAGCGAGAGGATGAAGAACACCTGGCGATCCGGCTCGAAGCCATGCTCCGAAACGGTGCCGAAGCGATCGGTTGTAGCGCGGCGGGCCTGTATATGCTCGACGACACAACGACTGAATTGAAACTGCGAGCATGCTGGGGCCTGCCACAGGAGCAATTTTTGCAACCAGCGCGACCTCTGGAGAGTGCTTTCGCCGAACTTGAAGCGCTAATCGGTCATGCCGTTGTCTTAGAAGACGTTAGCCTTTTGCCACACTGGAAGACTCCGGAGCCGTTCCCTGCCGCCGTTTGCCTCCCAGTCGCCAGCCCAACCGATCCACTTGGAACGATTTGGTTCTTTGCCGATGCCGTCCGCGATTTCACAGATCAACAAGTTCACTTGGCTGAAATCATCGCGGGAAGTATCGCTGCTGAATTGCAACGCGAAGTTCTTCTCGGCGAGTGTCGAGCATCCAAGCAGGCGGATCGACAGATCATTCACGCCATGCAATGGCAGCACGATCATCTCCCGAATATCAAACCCCTTTTGGATGACTGGGATGTTTCCGGCTGGTTGGCGGCCGACGATGAGCTTGCAGGCGGCTTCTACGATTGGTTTGTTCCGCCCGACGGATCGCTGGCCCTCGCTCTCGGAACCTCCGAAGGATTGCGGGTCGAGTCCGCGCTAAGTGCCGGTGCGTTGCAGGCAAATGTTCGTGCTCACGCAGAGTATCCGCACGACGCAAGGCAGATGATCTCTCGAGCAAATGGCACGATTTGGAATTCGTCCGCTGGCGGGCATACCGCTTCGCTCTTCTACTGCAAAGCCATCCCCGACTCGGGCGAACTAGAATTCTCAATGGCTGGAGACATCCGAGCGATCCTGGTTCGACAATCGGGCGTCGAGCTGATTGAAGCTAGTTCGTTGCCGCTCGGCGTTGAACCAGAATTGAATCCAGAACTAACACGCCTACAGATGTCGGAAGGCGACGTTCTGTTGGTCCTGAAAACCTCGTCGGAACGACCTTCGTTACAGTTAGAGATTTCGCGACAGCTGCGCTTGCATAACACGGCGACAGCGGACGAGCTGCTACGACTTGTCCGGTCGCTTGATCCTCAAGCGGACCTCGCCGTGGTCCTTCGTCACCGTTAGTCATCGGACGCATCGGGGCATTGACCATGCACCATCTCGACGTAAACTGTTTTTCATAGCCAATTAGCGGGAATGGCGGAATTGGCAGACGCGCTAGGTTGAGGGCCTAGTGGGGGTTAACCCCGTGGAGGTTCGAGTCCTCTTTCCCGCACTTTACGCAGCAAGGACTTACGTCAAAGGGCGTGAGTCCTTTCTTTTTGCCCGGCCACAAATTGGGAACATTTTGGGAACATCGTTGTCTTTGAATTGGGTTTGCGTCGCGGGTTTAAGTCTTGATGTCAAGGGCTTCCTTTGGCAATGAGCAGCGGCCCGACTTCAGAACGTCGCAGCCAATCGCGAATGACCGTTGCGACGAACTCAGGGCCACGGGCACCGACTCGCAGCAGTTGGTCGGCTGCGAATGTGCTGAGGAGTGCCTCGAACGGCAAAGAGATATTGCAGAACGCCGATCACGTCTTGCGAGGTGAACAAACGGGCTACTTCAAGTGCCAAGCATTCACGAGTGTACTCATCGACGATGACCAAGAGCCTTAACTGGCGACCATCTACGGCCGGAAAGGATTCTCTCACTTAACATGGATCAATTTTAGGGGAGGGGGTCAGTCCGCGCCGCGCGACATCGCAAACCACTCTGTCGCTTTCCTGCCGTCCCGGAGTCGGCGACGTAATGAACTGTCTACAGCCGTCAATTGGCGAGTTGCTACTAAGCTGCTTCGGCACGCTCTCTCGCGGTGGGCTCCGTCGAATCGAGGATGGCGCGGAGGACGTCTTCAGCACTGTAGTGCGTGGCACCATCCGGCAAGAAGCAACCAATCTCGACCAGCATGTCGCCGGCCGTGACGAGTGGCATCTCGACATAGCCGTTCTTGCGATGCCGAGGATATCCGGCGGTCGCACCGAGGCAGTTGCAAAGGCAAACGACACCCTCGGTATCTACTGGGTCGCCCCCTTTCTGTTCGAATGCCGATACCGGCTCACCGGGACAGCGGTATCCCAGCGACCCATCATTCTTCGCATAAATCTGACGTAGCATTCCGAGGTCGCAAACTCGCTCTCTCCCGGCGCGGTTGCGAGGATCTGACGCCGTTCCTTCGAGCTGAACGACCTTGAATGGGAAACCGGTTGGCGACGCCTTCGCATCGGTGCACACTTGGACATTGCCGGAGCGGACATCGTCGAGGACTCGCTGACGCAGGTCGGGATCCATTCCCGATTCATCACAGTAGGCGAACGGGGTCCCCACTTGGACTCCCGCCGCGCCACGGTCAATCGCTTCTTTCAGACGCCCCGGACGGCCGAATCCTCCTGCCAACCAAAAGGGCAACCCCATGGCTTTCAACTTGTCGAGGTCCACGTTGTCTTTATCGCTGTAGATCGGCTCACCTGCGTCGTTGTAAGTTGCGCGTCCACGGGGCGGCGCGTTGTGGCCACCGGCGACCGGGTACTCGACAACAAAACCGTCAATTCTTCCGTTGGCTCGCTTCACCAATGCACTTGCCAACGCGTTCGACGAAACGATCGGCAGGAACATCGGGCGTCGCAGTTCGCCCACTCGATCCGATACACCTGGAAACACCTCGTTCGGCCACAGTTCGATGTGAGCTTCCTGTCCGTCACTCGCGCCTCGAACATCCAGAGGGTAGGAGACGTCTTCGTGCAGCGTGAGTCGGTCGATGATGCCAGGAAATCTCATTGGCACGCCAGCACCAACGATTACTACATCGACGCCAGCAAGCATTGCCCCGTAGAGCACCGACAGGTTGGCGAGTTGTGCCTTCTCGAGAAGATTGATCCCGACCGGATTGCCGTGGCCTTCTTTCGCGAGGAACACCTCGACGAATCCAGCGAGCACGCCGAGTTGAGTGCGGTTGATCGCCGGCGTTGCCGTCCAAAGCGCCGGTAGCTTGGATGTTGCATCCTCAGGAAGTCCAGTCGCGCAGAAATACTCTTCGATGATCCGCTCGGCCACGTCCGGGAAGGGGAAATGGCCCATTGCGCGTCGCACGTGCCCCTCGGAGTCACCGTCAGAGAGACGACAACAGAGGATCATATCAATGCCAATGCCAGATACGACGCCGAGTTGCCCCAACGACGAAACGGTCTTCGCCAACGGCCAATGGGAAATAGCGACTCCCATACCACCCTGGATCACGATTGGCAGACGCATCAGAATCTCCTTTTGGACGTGGCAGTCGATAGTCTGCGGCAAACACGCAGCCCGATTGGATACTCGCGCATATGCTTCACGTGTTGACGACAAGGGGGGAGACGTTACCTACCACCAAGGGCACGCTTGTACCAGCTTTCCAAGAAGCGAGAAAGTCCAACGCAGCTAATGATGCCAAGACGTAGAAGCTACTCGCGCGCAGATTCGCGCGAAGATGTGCGAAGATGCACACTGCCGGAACATATGTCGCCTTCGCAGTCTACAATTGTTCTAGGTTTGCTTAATTACTCTGCCCAGGTACATGACCGTTAGCGGCGCGTATTCAGCCGTTTGAGAATTCATCCAATCTCTGAAATAAAGAAGAGAACTGGACCTTGACATCCATATATAGTGCGGTATGCTCAGAGCGTTGTATGCCCACCTCCGAGGCCGCGCGAGCCTCGCCAACATGACAGGGAGCTCCCTCATGGCTTCATCCGTCATCCACCCAACGCGACGTGTCGCCAACGAACACTTGCAGTTTTCGTCTCCTGAGCAGTATCAATCTGACGATTGCCCTTTAGTAGATTCATCGCGAGATGAGTTCGTCGCCCATCTCCAACATTTGCAGGACGACGTGCTGCCGGAACTGAAGCGAATCGAAGGGATGTTGACACGAGTCGTGATTGCCAACGGCCTCGATTTTTGTCACCTCGACCTCGTCGCCAAGAGTTTTCTCGCTCTCTCTCAAGACATTCGGCACCTGTTAGTCGAAACTGAGAAGGCGGCAGCGTGCGACGAGCGTTCGTCAAACAGTCTGAAGGTGGTCCAACAACGCACCAGCGACAGCCTTGAACACTTTCGAGACGTAATTTTGAGTGATCTCACTTGCGAGGGAGCGACGCCAGTTTACCGGCACCTGATCGCAACGCTTGTCCAATTCGAGTCTGAGATGAGCCGCCTCTTCGCAGGACGCTCTCCGCATGCCGATTCAATGACGCCCCGCTAACTCAACCGGCATAGCCTTATTGTCGGTATGTAAGTTTTTGGATGACTTCGCACGGATCGACATTCATTGCAGGCTGCTATTCGCGGTAGGTGTAGATCGGCAAGTGACGGTAATACACTTCCAGGCTGTAGATCGAAAAACACGTTGTATAGAGCCGGCCTCCTAAGTGACTCCAACGGTCCGGTTTGGGATCCCAGCTTCCACGTTCCTTGCCCTTGGTGACTTGTAACTTAGGGACCGCAACTCGCATCGTGTTGTTCCAACGATCCCAAGCTGCGCCTTCCATATGATGCGTGAGCTGCGCGGCGTAGTACCAATAGTAGACGTCATGGTTCTCGGTCGGATCGACCGGATGCGACAGGATGTATTCCACACCGGAAACCAACCGAGCGTCTTCTCGGGCCCAGCCCAGGTACTGACGGCACAGCAGCGCTTCGGCAGTCATGGTTGGCGTCGGTTTCTGCAATGGTTGATAGACATAGCGGCTGCCGTCATCGAGTTGCACCGAGTCCAGAAATCTACGGACTCGCTGCAAAGATTTCTCGGGAACTTCGAGGCCCGCCATCATCGCACTTTGTAAAGCCATCACATACCAACCTGTAACCGACGTATCGGAACCTTGACCGGGATAGTAACGCCAGCCACCTTCTGGCGATTGCGCCTGCAGAGCGAAAGCGACCGCGCGCGTTGCCGAGTCGCGGAACGCTTTGTCCTTGGTCATCCCGAAGAGCTCGCAAACGGCAATCGTCGCCTGCCCGTGTGTGTATAGGTGCTGATTCGGTACGTCACCGTCGTAGAAGTCACCATCTTCCTTTTGTCGTTTCAGCAGCGACTGCCAACCGCGGGCGACTTGTTCTTGGTATTCGCCGGCAAGATGTGTGTTGCCAGCACCCTGAAACGCCAACAACGCCATCGCAGTTGCGGCAGGCTGATTCTCGACGGGACTCCCCTCGGGATACGGACCCTGCAAGCTCCAACTTCCGTCTCGCTGTTGATTCCTTGCAAGCCAGGCAAGTCCACCTTCGACGGAGCTCTCCGTGGCTTTGGTCCCACCGTACTTGCCTACAAGTGCGTTACGCATTCCCTTCTCACGACCACTGAGAGCCATTCCGATCGCAGGAGCTTGGAGTTCGGCTGGTGCAACTTCTCCTAGCAAACTGGGATCTAAGATTGGCATCGCGGCAAGCGGATCAGAGACTTCGGGCAATTGCTGCAACACAACTGGCTCGGCAACCGGCATCTCGAGCGTCGGCAAATCGAGCAGCTCCTCTCCGATCAAGTTCTCTTCCTCTGAGTACGCGATTTCGATGAACAACGTATCGTCCTTGGAGAAGCTTGGTAATGTGAGAAAGTTCAGTAGGACGACCACGAGTACGTGCAACATCGAACTAACCAGCCAGGACGGCATGCCTCCGAGGACTTGGTTGACGATCGAGTTGACGATCAAGTCAGCGTCCTGCAGAATCGGTGCGGGCGTTGGGACGCGGCTTGGGTCCCGTGATGGTTCCGTTACCTCGGGCCGGAGGAGATGCTGTTTGGTCTGAGTAATCGAGCGCCTCGTCTTTGCACTTGTGTGACGCGGAGCGTCGCTTGGCTGTCGCAACTTGCGATGCGAGGACGCAACGCTCGGAGCGTCGCTGTCCTTCTTCTCGTTCTGCTTGCTGGAAGTTGGACGCTTCTCTGTCGTCGGTGTTCGACAGTTTCGAACTGGCTGATTTGTCAAAGGAGCCGATGCAATCGGACCACTGACTTGCGATCGCGTCGCGGCGTACGCCTGACTAGGCTTCGTCGGTTGCGCGAGTGGAACAGCGCATGCAACTGGTGCCGATTGACTGGTCGGCAGGCGCTGATCAACCGAAATCGCGGAAGAGGCAGGCGTCGGCGGCTGTGCGGCATCTGGTTGCGTAACTAGGACGGAAGCAACCGGAACGACCGACGGCAGAGCAACTGGCTGAAACGGCTGCGGCGAGATTAGCTGTGGAATGAGAGGCTGCGCCACGGGAATCGCTACTGGAGCTACCGGCGGTTGCACTTCCGGCGGTAGCAGGTCATCAGGCGTTCTTGCGGCCGGAGTCTTGTCTTCAGGTATCGACATCCTACAGCTTCGGTGGGACACGTTTCTTGTCGGGAGTCTTCGCCTTGCGTATTTTTGCAGCTTCCTTCTTCTTCTCAAAAGCGACTTTGGCTTCCTTTTGAGCCTCGGTCAGCTCGCTCCAGGGCTTCTTGTCCCAAGGCAACGCGACACCCTCGGGCGGCTCCATGAAGGCTTCCTGCCAGTGAAAGCAAAGCGCGAATTGCAACTCATCATTTGCGATTGCGGCCCACGGTGTTTTGGAGTGGTCTTGAACGACTCGCTCCAAGTGCTGACGCGCTGACTGGGCATCGTCTCGTTCGGCCGGAGGCAGGTCCCTCTCTGCTGCTTCCGGATCGGGGCAACTCGTCGCTTGCCACGCGTTCTTTGTGCCGTCTTCCGGTTCCTTCGGCTCGTCATACATCTCGTCGAGGAGCTTGGCGTAGGAGTAACACCGTACCTTGTTTGCCAACAAACGGCCTTTCAGCAAGTCGAAGTGAGCCAGCCAGCGTGGCGACGTTTCTTCGTTCCGTACTCCCTCAGCACTTTGTAGAACGCCAAGCCCACGGTCCAGAATTTCAGCTATCTCATGTAGCTTCTTTTTCGTTGGCCTAATTTCAAACTGAATGCCCGCCGCCAGTAACGTGCGAGGTAGAGGTTCGGTCAGATACTGGTTGGTAGCTTGCGCGGTTCGAAGCACAGCCATGCGAAGCGGGTGCTCGTCCGCAAGTTTCTTGTAAGAACCATCCGCCACGTAATCGGGTCGATAGCGGAGCAGTTGATCGACTTCGAAACTTGGTCCAGGAATCCGACCATCGTCGTGCAACAAATACATCCCGCCGCTTTCGTGGGTCAGGCGAGTTAAGCCATACGGCCCGAAGCCTGATGAGCGTGGAGCCGCGCCAGGGCCACGGTGCCAAACATTCAAAGCGGCTTGTTCGATGTACGCCGTTTCCGGGCCCGCATCGACTGGTAAGTTGTGCGTCTCATTGGTTTCTGGGTCAGTCCATTTCACGGTGATTTCTTCTTGAGCAAAAGGAGCGACAGGACCGATCACGTGGACCGTCATGCGGTGCCGCTCCAGCATCGCGAGCGCTTTATCCAATTCTTCCACGTCATTGCCACTCTCATCCGTGACGACGATGATCATCACTTGGCGACCGGCGCGAACATACTTCGCATACTCCGCAGCCGTCGCGTGAACCGCCGAGAAGACGTTCTCGACGCCCGTGTCCTCGGCTTTGATGTTGCGAACCGCAGCTTGGATCGCGTCCCGATCAGCGGTCGGCTTCGACGTCATCACGTCGAGCCCAGCACCGAAGGCACCGACGCTGGTCAGCAAAGCGTCACCCGGTTCTTCTGCCAGTTTGTCCAACTCGTCGTAAACGCGAGTGAAGTGATTGATGATCTGTTCCCGCCGCGGACGCAAACTCTCCGACGCGTCCATTAACCAGGCGATCAGTACGTTGCCCGACTCGAGCTTCGCAAGGATCTCGGCGGTGATACGGTCCACCGACCCAGTATCGCCATGAGCGTTCACGACCGCTCCGGAGATGCCCACCAGATCTTTAACGAATCCAGCGTTGTCGTTGGAAGCTAATTCCTGCAAGGTCACTTCCATACCGCTGAACTCTGTTGAAATCTGGCCCATGTCATTCAGCACTGGCATGTCGACCGAATCACCAGTGGGCAACGCGGCAGCCACCTCGACCGTACCGAGACTGACGCTACCAACATCTTGAAGCGACTCGTCGGTCACGCTAAGGTCGAACGCGAGTTCAACGATCTCGGGTTCGGACTCATCTTCCAGCAACGGGACGACAATCAATGCCGAACCGTCTCGCCCCTGCTGTGCGGCCGTGACAACTCCAAGCGTTATCAACAGAACGACATGAACGATCAAACTTACGAGCCAGCAGGCTGATTCAGAGTCGAGCATTTGCTCGTTGCCGCTCACTAGATCGCGATACCATGCGGCGAAGTCTGGCAGCCGCACATGGTGATTTCGAGTCAACGGTTGAGAAGTGGCTCGACCATCGTAAGACGCTTCGGAGAGTGACGAAGTTTGCACGGTTCCACCTCGCGCGGAAGGAACACAATAGTGTTCCTTCTCTAAGAGCAAAAGTAATGCCAAGCGACCGTTGACGAGGTATTCACCTGAATACTGCCATCGTGCACGGTGAACTGCGCGAAGACGCACGACGCGCGCCCATCACGTCGCACTTACACCGCGCGCCGCGTCAAAGCGTCCTCCCATAAATCGGCAGCAACTTCACTAACGCAGGTAGCCAGATCGGCTGGCGCATCTATCAATGACAATCGCGGCGATTGTTCCGATGTTCATCGGAAATTCGTTGGCGCGAGATTTGCCGTCACTACCGAACGCACGGACGTACTTGAGATTCAAAGCGGAGCTAAAAACGACCCACCGTGAATGGGAGCGAAGTTCGCGTGTAATAATCGTTTGATAACCAACGCCGTTGACACGTCCCGGATTGCACATCGCATGCGATTTATTCTCGCTTCGCAAGTCGATTTGGGCGACTACGTCTAGTTTATCTTCGGGACGACGCGCACCGCTGTCTTCTGATTCCCCACCAAGGAGCGCGTCATGGAGTTTATCAAACGTCGAACGATTTGCTGGGGCTTGTGCATTCTTGCTTTCACGCCATTTGTATCGGCACAAGAAGAACAGGAAGACGCGACCAAATTCGGACGCGAAGCGCGAGAAGGTACACCGTCCCTGTGGCGCGATTCTGAGAAACCGCTTGATCAGCGTGAACGAATCCATCACTTGCTCAGCCGCGTCACGTTCGGCGTCACCGACGCAACCATTTACGAAGTTGAGCAGCTTGGCGTGGATAAATGGCTGGAACAGCAGTTAGAGGGAGCCGCCGACGAGACCGAGGCATTGCAGGACCGGCTCGCGAAGATACCGTCCTTGACGATGAGCAATCAGGAGATTGTCCAGACGTATCGTGTCCCGGTTCCGCCGCTTCGTCGTAACGCGAGCCCCGAGGAACGAAAACGCCGAGCCGAAGCACGTGCCAAACAGGAAGTTCCTAAGAATGATCTGAAGGACACCGTGCTGCTGACGGCGGTGTACGGCAAGAACCAACTGCGCGAAGTGGTTTGCGACTTCTGGAGAAATCACTTCAACATCGACGTCTCGAAAGGGAACGTCAAGTACTACGCGACCGAGTACGAACGAGACGTCATTCGTGGCGAAGCACTCGGCACATTCAACGCGATGCTGAACAAGCAGGCGCGACATCCAGCCATGCTCGTTTACCTGGACAACTACATCTCGCGTGCCGCACCGCAGAAAGAGCTGCTTGAAGCTGCTCAACGAGCCCTCTTCTCGACACGAGACTTCGGTGCCGCGATGGAAGCCGTCGACATTGCCAAGATGAAAGGCATCAACGAGAACTACGCCCGCGAACTCATGGAGCTTCACACACTTGGTGTGGACAACGATTACACGCAAGAGGACGTGATCACTGTCGCTAACATTCTGACTGGCTGGACGTTGCAGCAGAATCCCAAAGAGCCCATTGTATTCCAGTTCCGCAAGGACATGCACGGCAGCGAGCCACGTATGTTGCTCAACAAGCGAGTGCCGTCGATCCCGAGGAACCCGGAGATGGAAGGGCAGTTTGTCTTGAACATGCTTGTTTCGCATGAGGCAACGTCGAAGTTCCTCGCTTACAAGCTTTGTCGCTACCTGGTGTCCGACGATCCACCAGAGGATCTCGTGGAACGCGTGGCCAAAGTTTACATGCGGAAGAAGTCCGACATGAAGGAGATGTACAAGGCAGTTCTCATGGACGAAGAGTTCTACAACCCGAAGAACTACCAATCGAAGTTCAAACGGCCGTCCGAATTTATCGCCAGCGCTCTGCGCGTGACGGATGCGGAGATCGAGTCCACGGGCGGCGTTCACGCGGCCTTGCTGCAAATGAGTGAACCCATCTATCAATGCGAGGACCCAACCGGCTACTACGACCAAGCCGACGCTTGGCGCGATCCGGGTGTGATGGCTCCGCGGTGGAGTTTCTCATTGGGACTGGGACTAGAGCAGATTCGCGGTGTCCGTATCCCCGCTTCGTACTGGGAAGGCCTAAAGCAAGGCAATCCGGTTCAATGGAAAGAGATGCTGACCAATCGCATCCTTCCCGGCGGCTGTACGGAGAAAACTTCGGAAGCACTCGACGCCGTGATCGCCAAGTACGCTCGCTTCAATCCAGAACCTGAGCAGCTAGGTCGCTACATCGTTGGCATCTTGCTTGGTTCACCAGAATTTCAACGTCAGTAGCTTCTGCATGCTCCCCTGCATCGAGCACTGCGGCTCCGAATACATAACTACAAGGAACACACCATGAAACGTCGCAATTTTTTAAAGATGTCGGCCATCACGTCAGGAGCAGTTTGTTTGAATGTCGGGGGGTTTAACGCAGCCGCTCGGGCCCAGTTCGGTCCCGGCGACAATCCCACTCTCGTCGTCATCTACCTTCGGGGCGGACAAGATCAACTGAATACGATCATTCCGCACAAAGATAAGAAGTATTATGAGATTCGACCGTCCGTCTCGATCAAGGAAGAGAACTCGATCGCGTTAGATGACCAGTGGGCGTTCCATCCTGCTTTGGAGCCCTTGAAGTCTTGGTATGACAAAGGCAAAGTTGCAGTCGTGGTTAATTCTGGTTCGCCTCATTCGACGCGCAGCCACTTCGATGCTCAAGACTTCATGGAGTATGCGGCACCTGGTAACCGAACCGTTCGCGACGGGTGGCTGAATCGTTACCTTGCCGCCACCGTGCCGGACGCGAGTAAGGGCTACGGTTTGCCAGAATTGCGCACCCTCGCGATGCAAGAGCTGTTGCCGCGATCCCTACGTGGGCGTTATCCGGTCCTCGCAGTTCCGAACAACTTGGACGGTCTTCAAGAAGTACTCGATCTCTTCGACGGATTCTATGGCGGTGACGAAAAGAAAGACCTTGCCGCGTTCCTTAAACAATCGACAAACGTTCGCAGTGGAGTGGATGCGGATCCTGTGATGACTTCGGGCCGCGAGACCATCTACGGGTTGCGCCGACTTCAAGAAGTCTTGAAAGGTGAAAACCCGGAGGATCTCAACAATTTAGCGTTTCAGGAGTATCCGGCCGGTCACTTCGCCAGCCGCATGAAGAAACTCGCAAGCGCGATCAAGTCCGGGGTCGGTCTCGAAGTTGCCGCGACCGACATCGGTGGCTGGGATCATCACATCGGGCTCGGTTCGGTGGATGGAGCCCTCGATCGGATGCTCAAGTTCTTAAGTGAGGGCCTATCCGCTTTCATGAACGATCTTGGGTCGCACCTTGATCGGACGATGGTACTTGTCTGTACTGAGTTTGGTCGCGTCTGCAAGGAGAATGGGAATGCGGGAGCCGACCACGGTCACGGCGGAGCGATGTGGCTGCTGGGTGGCAAAGTCAACGGTGGCAAGATCTATGGTAAATGGACTGGCCTACAGGACAGCGTGCTAAATCAAAAACGCGACCTTCCTGTGACGACTGACTTCCGTGATATCTTTGCTGAAGTGCTGCAAGGGCACATGAAGTTCGAAGTCCCCGACGGATTCTTCCCGAAGTACAAGGCGAAGGCCAACAGTCTAGGATTGTTTGCCTAGCGAGACCCCTTCTTTCATTTCGTGACTCGGAGCTAGCGATGGCCACGGCGACAATCACCGCGGGCATGTCGAGACGTGCGCACGCATTGTGGCGGCTGGCACAAGTGTTGAGTTGGGTTGCGGGGATGTTCGTCTGGGGCGCCCTGATCGTCAAACCGGATCTTGGATTGCACTTACTGTGGAATGTCTTGATTCCCATCGCGCCCGCCTTGCTTGTCTTGGCACCGGGCATCTGGCGCAACGTCTGTCCGCTCGGCAGCATGTCACTCGTCCCGCATCACCTGGGACTGTCCCAAGACAAACGATTGTCGCCCACGTGGCGAAGCCGATTGTTCCTGGGCGCTTTCATCCTGTTAGTTCTGGTTGTGCCACTGCGGAAGGTGTTGCTAGATACCAACGGGCCCGTTCTGGCCGCGATCTTGACCGTTGTGGGGTTGCTGGCAATTGGTCTGGGATCGATTTTCAAGTGGAAGAGTGGTTGGTGCTCGAGCCTGTGCCCAGTCTATCCGGTCGAGTTGCTCTATGGCGCACGTCCGGTGATATCGGTCCACAACGCTCATTGCTCGTCGTGCTTGAACTGTGTCGCGCCTTGCTCGGAGTCTACTGCTGGTCTAACTCCTCTGACGGCCGTAAACACGAAGCTCGGTCGTACCATCGGAGTAGCGCTGACGGGCTTGTTCCCGGGTTTTGTCTGGGGTTGGTACAACGTGCCAACCTACGGTGGCTGGGACGGCTTTAGCCATCTTCACATCGCCTACGGAATCCCCTTCGCGGGAGGTGGTGCGACGCTGATGGTGTACTTGATATTGCGGACGGTCTTGCCAACGCTAGAGCATCTGATTGCCAGCGTTTTCGCGGCCGCGGCGATCATCACCTACTATTGGTTTCGTCTGCCACCGGTGTTCGGCATTGGCGCCCCAGACGCAGCCATGATCGTCGACATCTCCGCTTGGCTACCCACTTGGTCCGCGACGGCACTGCGGATCTTAACGTTCCTCGCCTTCGGCTGGTTGATGGTCGTACGGACTGGGTGGCGGGCTTGGGAAACCCCGCCGCCAAGCGGCGATGGTTCATCGGTCATCAAAACTCTGGATCCGACTATCAGCGTGTGATCTGCGGCTCGTAAACGCTGCGGACCATTAACGGCTCGCGACGTTCTGCACGTTTGGCAGTTCACGTAGAGCGGGCAGCATGAATCCTTCCATTTCGAGGAAGGCGTGGACAAGCTTGAGTTGCTTGTAACGAGAATGCAGCAACTTCACGGCGACAGCTTCATCGGAATCGATGAAAGCGTCCCAGTCATTGAGGATCACTTCGACCGCTCCGGCAGCCTCTCGGTAGTCCCCTGCATCGTATAGCTTCCGGACTCGGGCGATCGCAGTTTGGATTTGACGAGCTGCAAGTTGTTGTTCTTCCGAAGCATCTTCCGCGGAGTCTCCGGTCTTGGCGAGCGACTGCTTCGTCTCTTCAGCGCCCAGCGGCTTGGCGAGCGTGATCCAAACTTTCGTCGCGTGGATTCTTTCCTTCTGGCCAACGTAGTGCCAGCCCTCGAATTCAATTTCGTCTCCCTCACGCGCGAAACGCGGCTCCGCCAAATCCACGTCGATCTTCGCGTCGCTGGCCAGCTTCGCTTGAATCTGTGTTTTGCCAACCGCGATTGTCATGCGACCGCCCTTCAACTTTGCCAGCACTCCGACCACGCTGAATGGTGCGGTTTCCAGCGGACTGTCGCTCTTGGAGCCACCCGAGAGGAACGAGCCGCGTTTCGCTTCTTCCTTGATCCCGATTTTGGAATCTTCACGCGGTGTGAAGACCTTTAACTCCTTGATGGGTTCTTTGGCCTCACCTTGTGGCTGCCCCGATTTGTTCTTGAAGAAATCACCTTGGAAGCGGACCGCCATTCCCGGTCGCAGCCATTGAGCAGTGGCCTTCCCCCGCAGCACAACTTCCTCGGCATCTTTATCGATGGCCAGTAGCCACTGATCACCACCGATGTTTACGACATGGACGACCCCATTCTGCACCGCCTTTATCTTTCCGGCAGAGCTGATCTTGTCCATTGGGATCGGGATCGGTCGCTGGGCAGATGACTCGGAAACAAGCATCATTACGGCGAACAAAGTAAGCCATCGCGGGGGCAGTCGTGAGATCACCATTGTCTTTCCTCGTTGGGGCAGCCTGAAGATTGTCCGCCACAACGTGCAAATCCCATTCCTCCCGGTCTCACGGCAGCTTGGATGCGGAACTGCAGAGCATTTGCCCCGCGTTTTGCCCCTAAAAGAAGAGTCTTGGCGAAATCTCGTTGCGCCCACATTAGCGCGCTTTCTCTGTGACCAGCGGACACATTGCCCGCAAGACCGCGAGCAGTCTGTCGTCGGCGAGACTTAATTCCGACGTCGTTGGTCAACCGTATCGACAGCCTCGGCGGCGAGTAGAAGTAAATAGTGGAGCGGACACGGACACTGATCGGTGACGCACTCAGTACAAGTCGAACAGACATCATTGTGTAACTGCTCAATGTAAGGGTCCATCACGTCACCCTGTGCCGCATGGCAAACATCGACTATGCCCTCCAAATGCAACTCGATGCCGCAAACTTTGCCATGCGACAAACATGGCGGGCCACCTGGAGGACGCTCGATGCAACGACTGCACACGTGTTCGCGAATTTCCGCCATGTACTCGCCTAATTCGGTCTGAGTATACATCTCTCGGCTCCTTTCATCTGATCGCAGAGAGAGCGCAGCGAAACAGAACGAAAGAACGGCAATTCTTATGCCACAAAGATCCTTTGCCGGGCGCAAGTCTAGGCCTGCATAGCTACTCGGGTCAGATTTAGCATCGAGACTGGATTGACACTGCCGGGCACCGACGATCGTTCGCGCGCCATTTCGCACTGCTGGTGACTTAAAGGCGATTCCAGATTCGTGGCTCTTGTTCGTGGCGGTTCGTTAGTGACTGAGCGCGCCGCCAAGTCGTACTCGTTATCTAACATGGGAATTGGGTTACGAATCGCATCCACAGTGACGAACCAGCCCAGCAGCAACTCGCGACGCGCGTCTTGCTTAACCACACTTCTTCAAAGACGACGACCCGCCCGGCGCAAGTAAGAGCCGCTATTCCTCGACGATGGCTCCAACCAGATTGACTCCGCGCGCGCCCTCCAGGTTGGCACGCACAAGCTTCGCCTGGCGCAAGTTCGCGCCCGCAAGATTTGCATCGCGCAGGTTCGCACCACGGAGGTCGGCCTTCTGAAGATCCGCGCCCCAGAGATCCGCATTTTGCAAGTCGGCTTCCCGAAGGTCGGCGGCTTCCAGGTTGACCCCCTGTAAACTAGCTCCGACGAGATGGCAGTCCTGCAAATCGGCTCCTTCAAGATCCGCGCCATCCAAAGCTGCCCGATCGAGATTGGCGTGTTCCAGATTTGCATGGTCGAGTTCGGCACATTCCAGACTCGGAACCGATGGTCGAGTCTTGTTCCACTTCTCGATCCCCTCGGGACCACCGCGTAACAATTCGAGTGCTTCTTCACGATTCATCGTCGCTATCCTCGTGCGATGTCCGACTGAAGGTTTTTTAAACCGAGGCAGCCGAAGCATCGCTGCTACTGGGAAGAGTCGCCAAGTGAAGCTTCGAGCTTTGCCGCTCGCGGAAACAGTATGTTGTTCTCTTTGTGAATGTGTAGGTGCAAGTCTAGTTCCAGCTCGCGCAGTCCGTCAAGCATCGCGAGGTAACTGCTACAAATACCTTTCGGAGCAGTGTAATTACTGGTCAGCGACCGCATTTGGCTCAGCAAGCTTCCAGCGTTGTCGTGCTCATGTTCCATCATGTGAATGGGATTCTGGACGGTACCGAACGGGAGATTCAGCGGCTGGGATGCGATTTCGATCTCGCGAATTGCAGGAAAAAGAACTTGCTCTTCCTTCATCATGTGCGGAATCAGTTCCGCGCGTAGGCCCTGAAAGACTCTCTTGACTTCCAGCAGTTCCGAGTGCTTGTCGCCGTGGACATCCGTCACTTTAGCGATCAGTTGTTCCAGACGCGGCAGTTCGGTTCGAAGATAGGCATGATGCGTTTGCTCGATGTGATCGCACATCTCACTCAGCGGCGCGGTCAGCCAGTCCCGACTTTCAGACGCATTCACCTCTGGTGAAGCAAGCTTCGCCAGAGCTTCACTAGGATCAAGTTCTTGAAGCTGGCACGCTTGTTGTAGTGTGTTGCTGCCGTGACAACAATAATCGATCTGTAGCTCATCAAAGACCCGAGACAATTCAGGGCGTTCCGCCACAAGTTCTCCAACGGCTCGCGTGAGATCAATCTGCGCCATCGAGTTGCTCCTGCCTGAGTGTTCGTGAGGGATGCCGCCTCGCCAATCCCTGCACAAACGATGCCGCTGCCTTTTGAAGGGGATCGCAGTCGCCGAGCTGAGCCCACCGGTTGTGCTAACCCTTGATTTCGCCGACGAAGCACCGAGCCTCGCCACAACGCTTGTCCGGCGCGCGAAAACCGACCACGTTGCGCTATAACGCACACAGATAGCGTGCGGGTGAGATCGCATTTGGCGTTTCGGATAGTTCCATGCTCCGCGGCACGCGGTCTGCTTCAAACGGAGGCAAACTCTGGGGCTGATTTTCGAGTTCCGGTCTCCGATCAGTTCGAGAGCTGCATCTCAGATCGAAAGAGGTCGTGACTTTTGGCTTGATGTGCAACCTGCTCTCACAACGTTTTGGCATAAGGCGAGATCACTGTGATTAGGACAACGATGTCTTGTTGTGTTCGATGGGGAGTTACTTCCCTCTGCTTCGGCTTGTCGCTGTTGCTACTCGCCAGTGAGCGAGTTACGGCACAGATCGAGTTTGAGTCGGAGCCTGTCAACTACAACACGGCTCCCACGAACAATCCGGTCTTCAGGTTGCAGAAGCTGCTTGACACTGGCGAACTGACCCTGAGTCATGACGAGCACTACGGCTATTTGCCGTCCGTTCTCGATGCTTTGAAGATCCCAAAGTCATCGCAGATGCTCGTCTTCTCGCAGACCAGTTTTCAGCTTCGCCGTATCGCGCCGTCACATCCGCGCGCGGTCTATTTCGGCGACAATACGTATATTGGCTGGGTACAGGACGGCGATGTATTAGAGATGTCGACCGTCGACCCACACCAAGGGGCGATCTTCTACACACTCGACCAAACCGAAAATCCAGAGCCGCGATTTGTTCGCGATCGCGGTCAATGCATCACTTGCCACGCGTCCTCGCGGACGCAAGGAGTGCCGGGGCACTTGGTGCGGTCCGTATTTCCTGATCTTAACGGTCGGCCACTGCTTGGTTCAGGCACTTTCGTGACGGATCATCGGAGTCCCTTCGAGAAGCGTTGGGGCGGCTGGTACGTCAGCGGCACGCATGGCCAAATGCGGCACATGGGAAACGCCATCGCTCGTGATCGCGGGAACCCAGAAGATCTAGATCGGGAAGCTGCGGCCAATGTGAGCGACTTGAGCAATCTCGTCAACGTCCGACCGTACTTGTCACCGCACAGCGACCTCGTTGCGTTGATGGTGATCGAACATCAATCACAGATGCACAACTTCATCACGAATGCAAATTATGAAGCGCGTTCGGCTCTGCACTATGACGGCGTCATGAACAAAGCTCTGGATCGACCGGACAATTACAAGAGTGATACAACCATTCGGAGACTCGCGAAAGCCAGCGAGAGGCTCGTGCAGTACATGCTGTTCGTCGACGAGTTCAAATTGACTTCGCCGGTCCAAGGAACGTCCGAGTTCGCCGCCGAGTTCGCCGCTCGGGGAATTCGTGACAAAGAAGGACGTTCGTTGCGCGACTTCGATCTGCAGAGACGTCTGTTCAAGTATCCGTGCAGTTATCTGGTCTACTCCGACGCGTTCATGACTTTGCCGGACCCCATCAAGCATCGAGTCTATGGTCGCTTGCACGACGTCTTAGCTGGTGTCGACCAAAGCCCCGAGTTCGCCCACCTATCTTCGACCGATCGCCAAGCGATTCGAGCAATCCTGAATGACACGCACGCCGAGTTCCACGCCGCAAGCGCCGAGCGACCACCTGTCACTGGCTCAGCGGTCGGCGACGAGGCGCTTGGTAGTTGAGTTTTCAAAAACTCGGTCGCATTATGCTGTATCTGAGTTTTCGCAAATTCGGCTCCTTTCAAGAGTAGTGGACATGCGAAATCTGAGAGGTGGCTTCTCATTTCTCGAGCAATTTGTGGGCCTTCTTCAATGTGGTGCCGGTTGCATAGCACGTGACTACGGCTTCCGCTCAACAACCTGTGTACGACACCGTGCGAATGACAACGCTGCGCGCGCGATACCGCACGACATGCTTGTAACAACGGCGAATGACAGCGTAATCCCATCCGTTTTCGGGGTTTTGTGAAAAATGGCACGAGGCGTGCGTTTCACTCTCGCCAATCACACAAACACAAACACGGGACTGCGAAACGCTGGGTTGATGGATCGCTAGACGACTGATTGACTCAACACCGCAGCCGAACGCCCCCAACAATGGATTCCGATGGCGAGGCTGGCGATGCAGAAAGTGCAAGACGAACCTATACCTCTCAACGCGCCGCAATGTCGCGCGCTTTGTGGCCCCGACGTTAGTGATCGACAGCGCACGGCGTGGCTAACTGCGCTGGTCATCGCCGTGTTATGGAGCCTTGCGGCTGCATCGGCGCTACAGGCACAAGACACGCCGGACTATTTTCGCCAGAACTGCATGAACTGCCATACGATTGGCGGCGGGCGATTGACAGGGCCGGATCTAAAGGATGTCACGAAGCGAAAGGATCGAACGTGGCTCGCCAACTTCATCGCAAATCCCAAAGCGGTCTTCGATAGTGGTGATTCATATGCTCAGAAGATCTTCGAGGAGTCACGCAATGTTCCGATGCCGACGCTGCCTGGGCTGACTAAAGAACGCCTTGAGAATTTGCTAAATCTGATCGAAGCAGAATCGAAGCTTGAAGAGTCGCAGTTCAAAGGGCTGCAGATTTCGAACAAGCCGTTTACGGACGCGGACCGTGCATTCGGTCGTGCAATCTTCCTGGGCCATTCGAAGCTAGATGCGGGAGGCACATCATGCATCTCTTGCCACAGCATGTACGACACACCCGCTCTTGGCGGCGGGCGACTGGGGCCGGACCTGACCAATATCTATGAACGCTTGAAGGGACGGAAATCTCTGAGCGCCTGGCTAATGGCACCAGGCACTGAGACGATGCAACCGATCTTCAAGAGTCGCCCAATGACTGCAGACGAAATAAACGCGCTGGCTGCGTACTTCGAATCATCGGCCGGCGAGCGTCCCGCGGAAGCAGCCGCGAATCGAGTGGCTTTGTTGCTGATGGGACTTGCTGGCGCCGCAGCATTGGTCTTTGGCTTTGACGCAATTTGGAAACAACGCTTTCACAGTGTCCGTCGCCGGTTGGTGGACACGACGCCTGTACACAAGTTTTCGCAAGAGTCGTAGCCGAATTCGTGAGAATTCGGCGATACGCCATAGAGTCGGAAGTCTCACGACATCCGCTACATAAGAGGTTACTGAATGAGCACCATGCAGGACGCAATCGCCTGGATTCGTGATGAAGTCGATCCACAAGGCCGTCAGTGGGAAGAGTTCTATCGCAATCGCTGGCAGCATGACAAAGTCGTTCGCAGCACGCATGGTGTGAACTGTACTGGTGGCTGCACGTGGAACATTCACGTCAAGGACGGCATCGTCACTTGGGAGATGCAGGGGCTCGACTACCCACTTCTTGAAGCCGGCCTTCCGCCGTACGAACCTCGTGGCTGTCAACGTGGAATCTCGTACAGTTGGTATCTCTACAGCCCACTGCGGGTAAAGTACCCATACATTCGCGGTGCGCTGATTGACCTTTGGAAAAGCGCCCGCGCTAATCACTCGGATCCCGTGGATGCGTGGAAAAGTCTGGTTGAAGATCCGGTCGCGAGAAAGCGTTGGCAGACGGCGCGCGGTAAGGGCGGACTGCGACGCTGTGACTGGGACACCGCGCTTGAGATCATCAGCGCATCGATGGTCCACACGATTAAGAAGCACGGCCCTGATCGCATCGCCGGGTTCTCGCCAATTCCCGCGATGTCGATGATCAGCTACGCCTCGGGCGCTCGGTTGATGCAGTTGATCGGTGGCATCTCGCTGTCGTTCTACGATTGGTACTGCGACCTGCCGACTGCTTCGCCAGAGACATGGGGCGAGCAAACCGATGTGCAAGAAAGTGCTGACTGGTATCACGCCAAGATGCTCGTGTCGATGGGAGCCAACATCGGCATGACGCGGACTCCCGACTGCCACTTCCTGGCCGAAGGACGGCATAACGGCACAAAACTTTGGGTCTTCGCACCCGACTTCAACATGGTTGCGAAGTATGCGGACGAGTGGGTCGCCGTGAACACTGGACAAGATGGTGCGTGGTGGATGGCCACAAATCATGTGCTGCTTACCGAGTTCCACCATCAAAAGCAAACACCTTACTTCGTCGACTATACCAAGAAGTACACCGATGCGCCGTATCTCGTCGAGCTGAAGAAAGACGAGAAAGGCATCGTGCGACCGGGTCAGCTGCTGCGAGCTGGGCGACTGGAGAACTACAAGGACCAGGAACATGGCGAGTGGAAGTTCCTGATGTGGGACGAAGAAGCCAAGTCTCCGAAGATGCCACTTGGGAGCAGCGGCTTCCGCTGGGGTTCGAAGAAGGGCGAATGGAACCTGAAACTCAAGGACGGTAAGGATGGAACGGAGATCAAGCCGCAACTGAGCTTCCTCGAAGATAGCGACTCCGTCGTGCAAGTCGAGTTCGACGACTTTGGTGCGGGCAGCGTGTGTACTCGCGGCATTCCGGTCAAGACGCTGACGACCGCGGACGGCGAAGAAGTCCAAGTCACGACGGCGTATGACTTGTTGATGGCACAGTACGGAGTCAATCGCGGACTCGAAGGCGAGTATCCCGCGGACTACGACGATGAGAATGCACCCTACACGCCTGCGTGGAGCGAGAAGTACACAGGTGTCGGTCGTGACGTGTTGATTCGATTCGCTCGCGAATGGGGAACGACGGCTGAGCACACAGAAGGCAAGTGTACGATCCTGATCGGAGCCGGCATCAATCACTGGTATCACGCCAATTTGATGTATCGGGCGGGCATTCATGCGTTGATGTTCTGCGGCTGCGTTGGCAAGAACGGCGGCGGGCTGGCTCACTATGTTGGGCAAGAGAAACTGGCGCCGATGGAGTCTTGGTCTTCGATTGCGTTGGCAAAGGACTGGTATCCACCATCACGATTGCAGAACGCGCCAAGCTGGCACTACGTGCATACGGATCAATGGCGTTATGAAAAGGAGTTCACCGACTACCATACGGTGCCACAGCACGGAGGCGAAAACACGACGGCCAAGGGCCACACAATGGACATGCAGGTCCGCGCGGTCCGCCAAGGTTGGCTGCCGTTCTACCCGCAGTTCCCCGAGAATCCCCTCGATGTCGCCAAGCAGGCGCGCACAGCCGGTGCCGAGACGCCCGAAGCGGTTGCCGATTGGGTCGCCAAGCGTCTGCAGAACAAAGAGATGAAGTTCTCGGTCGAAGATCCCGACGCGGAAGAGAACTGGCCACGCGTCTGGTTCATCTGGCGAGGCAATGCATTGATGGCCAGCGCGAAAGGTCACGAGTACTTCCTGCGTCATTATCTCGGCACGCACGACAACGCGGTTGGCAGAGACCTCGCACAAGACTCCGTCAAAGAAGCTGCTTGGCACGAGACCGCACCGCAAGGAAAGATGGATCTGGTCGTCGATCTCAACTTCCGCATGGATACGTCGGCACTCTATTCCGACATTATCCTGCCGGCGGCCACTTGGTACGAGAAGGCTGATCTTAACTCGACCGACATGCACAGCTTTATTCACCCGCTCTCGCCGGCCGTAGCGCCGTGTTGGGAGTCGAAGAGTGACTGGGCGATCTTCAAAGAAGTTGCGAAGAAGTTCTCGGAAATGTCAGAGCAGCACTTCCCCGAACCGGTCGAAGATCTTGTCGCGGCTCCGCTGGCTCATGACTCGCCAGCGGAGATCGCTCAGCCCAATATGGATCAGTGGATCAAGGGAGAGTGCGATGCGGTCCCGGGCAAGACGATGCCCAACTTCAAAGTGGTCAAACGCGACTACAAGAACGTGTACAACCAATACACTTCATATGGGCCGTTGGTTCGGAAGAATGGACTCGGTGCTCACGGCACGGCTTATCCGATCGCTGATGAGTACGACGAGTACCTCCGAACTCATCGCACCGAGACCTGGGGCGGCAACACGTATCCGTCACTTGATCGCGATGAAGACGTTTGCGATGCGATCCTTCATTTCGCGACGGTTACCAACGGCGAGTTAGCGTATCGCTCTTACCAGAACATGGAAGAGAAGACGGGCGTTCCGTTGGTTCATTTGGCGGAGAAGAACCGCGGCTTCCGCACGTCGTATAAGGACATCCAGAGTCAGCCGCGGCGGTTCATCAACAGCCCAATGTGGTCCGGCCTGACCGAGAACGGTCGGTCGTATTCGCCGTTCACGTACAACGTCGAAGCGGATGTGCCTTGGCGAACTCTCACCGGCCGCCAATCGTTCTACCTTGATCATCCGGTCTATCTCGACTTCGGCGAACATCTGCCAACTTACAAACCGAAGCCGCTGCCGACGGAGTACTCCGATCTACAGTTCAGCGAGATGGGGGAGAAGCCTGGCGAAGTCATCATGCTGAACTTCCTCACGCCGCATGGCAAGTGGCATATCCATTCGACGTATGGTGACAACCAGCGGATGACAACGCTGTCACGAGGCATCTATCCCTTGTGGATGAATGACAAAGACGCCGAGAAGATGGACATCAAGGACAACGACTGGGTCGAAGTCTTCAACGACAACGGTGTGATCGTAACGCGAACCATCGTCAGTGCTCGCATCCCGCCTGGTATCTGCATGCAGTACCACGCTCCCGAGCGGACGCACGGCATCCCGAAATCGCCCTTGCGGAAGGGACGGCGAGCGGGGGGCCACAACAGTCTCACCCGAACACGATTGAAACCCAACTTCATGATCGGCGGATATGGCCAGTTCACTTACCACTTCAACTACTGGGGACCGGTGGGCTGCAACCGCGACACGCATTTACTCGTAAGAAAACTGCCGGGCGAACCGGTGTACTAGTTGGAGTACACGCTTTAGCGTGCTTCCGCTTCGCGTTCCGTCGTCGCGGCAGCCTAAAGGCTGGACTCCAACTAGGGAGAAAACCACATGAATGTCCGTTCTCAAGTCTCGATGGTGTTCCACTTGGATAAGTGCATCGGGTGTCACACATGCAGCGTCGCCTGCAAGAACATCTGGACCGATCGCAAGGGCGCGGAATACATGTGGTTTAACAACGTCGAGACGAAGCCCGGCACTGGCTATCCGACGAAATGGGAGGATCAAGAGAAGTACAAAGGTGGTTGGGAGAGCAATGGCAATGGCAAGCTCGACATTAAGTCGACCAGTCGAACCAAAATCATTCCCAATATTTTTCACAATCCCCACATGCCCAGCATGGACGACTACTACGAGCCATGGACGTACGACTACCAGAACTTGTTCAACGCTCCCGAAGGCTCTGATCAACCAACCGCCGAGCCGATCTCGATGATCGACGGCGAGAAGATCGATGTGCAATCTGGTCCGAACTGGGACGATGACCTTGGTGGATCACCGATTTATGCAGAAAACGATCCGAACTTGGAAGGCCTGACCGAACAGCAAAAGTTGCAACTCAGCTCGGTCGAGCGGTTGGTGTTCTTCTACTTACCGCGGATTTGTAACCACTGTCTGAATCCGTGCTGTGTCGCATCATGTCCGTCAGGTGCTCTCTATAAACGTGGCGAAGACGGCATTGTGCTGATCGATCAGAAGAAGTGTCGTGCGTGGCGATCCTGTGTTGCGGCATGTCCTTACAAGAAGACGTATTTCAATTGGTTCACTGGCAAGTCCGAGAAGTGCCTTCTCTGCTTCCCGCGACTGGAAACAGGTCAGGCTCCCGCTTGTTTTCATTCCTGTGTCGGACGCATCCGTTACTTGGGCGTATTGCTATACGACGCGGATCGAATTGAGGAAATTGCGAAACTGCCGGACGATGAACTCGTTGAAGGTCATCGCTCGATGATCCTCGACCCATTCGATCCTGAAGTCATCGCCAATGCCAAGAGGAGCGGTATCTCGGACGGCGTCATCGAATCCGCGCAACGCTCACCGGTCTATCAGTTCGTGGTGAAGTGGAAGATCGCTCTGCCGCCCCACATCGAGTACCGCACACTGCCGATGCTCTTTTACGTGCCGCCGATGTCGCCGGTCCAAGCCAGCAAGCCAGAAGACACCATTCATCACGCCAGCGAGGATCTGTTTCACGACATCGACGCGTCGCGCGTCCCAATGAAGTTCTTCGCCAATTTGTTCGGTGCCGGACATGAAGGCGTCGTGCGCTATGCATTGCGAAAACAGAAAGCCGTGCGCTGGCATCGCCGCGCGGAAACCGTTGGCGACGTCGATCGAGCAACCGCCGACCGCATGTTGCACGAAGCGAACTGCACGCGTGAAGAAGCGGAAGAGATCTACAAGCTGACGTCGCTGTGTACGTTCGAGGATCGATTTGTGATTCCTCCGATGCATCGAGAACAAGCTATCGAGATGATGAAAGAGCCGCACGAACACCGCACCGAGACAGGTTTTGGCTTCGTTGGCGGACCGCAGAGGGGACTTTAATGTCGCATCTTCCTAAGATTTTGAACGCTCTGAGTAAGCTGCTCAGCTATCCAGATGAGCACACAGTGCAAACTGCTGAGATGTTGTACGTGCTGCTGATGGAGGAGCTTCCGGAAGCGGCAAGCGAAGCTTCAGCGTTCGGATCGTTACTCGACCAGCGTGAGCTACACGAATTCGAGGAGATCTTCACGCGAACCTTCGATGTAAATCCAACGTGTGCGTTGGAAGTCGGCTGGCACTTGTTTGGCGAAGAGTACGCTCGCGGGATGTTCCTCGTTCGAATGCGTGAGGAGCTTCGCAAGTACGACCTTCCCGAATCTGCCGAGCTACCTGATCACCTCTACCATGTCTTGGCCATCGTGGGGGCAATGCCTGAGGAGGAAGCAACTCGCTTTGTGAAGGCCTGCGTTCAACCGGCCGTCGAGAAGATGAATGCCGCCCTGGAAGGCAAAGACACTCACTACGGGCATGTCGTGTCTTGTCTTTCGCTCGTCCTGAGACACACATGGGGCGGGCCCGTCGAGTCCACCGCAGATGCGGCCGCCAAAGGACCAAACGCATTCGCGAGCGACCCGTTGCGTGCATTCCCGGTGGCCGACGTGATGGCGGGCGGTGCGTCGTCGTGTGGCGAACCGCTCGACCTCGTTCCTCTGACGATCGGTTCGTCGCTCGGGGAATATTCGAACGCGGCTTCCGGACTTCATCAGACTCTAGCCCCAACGAGAAGGTCATGAGCCAGCATTTTCTCGATCAGTTCTTGTTCGTAGCATTGCCCTACGTATGTCTGTTCACGTTCTTCTTGATGACCGTGTACCGCTACCGAATGCAGTCGTTCTCGTACTCCAGCCTGTCCAGCCAGTTCCTTGAGAACAAGCATCACTTCTGGGCCGTTGTGCCGTTTCACTACGGCATCTTGGTAGTTACCGCCGGACATATGATCGCGTTTCTGATTCCCCGCACGATCCTAGCGTGGAACAGTCATCCACTCAGACTGTACGTCCTGGAGGTGTCAGCACTCGCCTTCGGCTTGCTGACGCTTGTCGGACTAATTGGTGTTGTCGTCCGTCGATTCTCGAACACCAAGATTAAGAATGTGACCACGCCGACTGACTGGATTCTGTTTGTGATGCTGCTGTTGCAAACGATCAGTGGCATTAGCGTGGCGCTGTTTCACCCCTGGGGATCAGCCTGGTTCGCATCGAACTTGTCACCTTACCTGTGGTCGATCTTCAAGCTAAACCCCGATGTCAGTTACGTCGCAGCCATGCCACACCTTGTGAAGTTCCACATCGTGCTGGCATTCCTGACGATTGGATTCTTTCCCTTTACGCGACTGGTTCACGTGTTGGTCATTCCCAATCCTTATCTCTGGCGCAAGCCGCAGGTTGTCCGTTGGTATGGCCGCCGCGGATAGGCAACGAGTTACATCATGGAAATACGCAACAAAGCTACAAGTATCGATCTGTTTTCGCTGAAGACACGGCAGATGCGCGCCTTCCACATGAGTTGGTTTGCGTTCTTCTTGTGTTTCTTCGCTTGGTTCGGCATCGCGCCTTTGATGGCAGTGGTGCGCGAGGAATTGTCGTTAACGAAGGAGCAGATCGGCAACACGATCATCGCCTCGGTCGCGATCACGATCGTTGCACGACTATTCATCGGTTGGCTGTGTGACCGAATCGGGCCGCGTTTGAGCTATACACTGCTACTGTTCTTCGGGTCGATTCCTGTAATGGCGATCGGCTTGGCAACGTCGTACCAGTCCTTCATGCTGTTCCGCCTCGGAATCGGTGTGATCGGTGCGTCGTTTGTTATCACCCAGTATCACACTTCTGTGATGTTCGCCCCGAATTGTGTGGGTACGGCGAACGCGACGTCCGCTGGCTGGGGAAACCTTGGTGGCGGCGTGACGCAGATGGTGATGCCGCTCGTGTTCGCTGGATTTATCGCGCTCGGATTCAGCGATGCGATTGGATGGCGACTGTCAATGGTCTCGGCCGGTGCGGTGTGCATGATCACCGGTGTCGCCTACTTCTTCTTCACGACCGACTTGCCTGACGGCAATTTCGCTGAGCTAAGAGCAAAAGGCGAGCATGTCTCGGTAGAAAAGGGAAAGGGCTCGTTCCTTCTTGCCGCGAAAGACTATCGCGTCTGGGCCTTGTTCTTTATCTATGCGGCCTGCTTTGGCATCGAGTTGACGATCAACAACATCGCTGCGATCTACTACATGGACTATTTCGATCTCGGACTCAAAACGGCTGGTCTGGTCGCCGGTTTGTTCGGACTGATGAACATCTTCGCACGAACGACAGGTGGTTTCATTAGCGACAAGTTTGTTGAAAAGTCTGGTCTCAAGGGAAGAGTCCGTTGGCTGTTCATCGCTCTGTTCGTCGAAGGTATCGCGCTACTCTTCTTCTCACAGATGAAGATCTTGGCGTTAGCGATTCCGGCGATGATCGTCTTTAGTTTGTTCGTGCAGATGTCGGAAGGGGCGACCTACTCAGTCGTACCGTTCATTAACAAGAAGGCACTCGGCTCAGTTTCGGGCATCGTTGGTGCCGGTGGCAATATGGGAGCTGTCGCCGCAGGATTCCTACTCCGTTACGAAAGTATTAGCTATCCGCAAGCACTAATGATCTTGGGCGGTCTCGTTACCTGCTTCTCGTTCTTCACCTACTTAGTGCGTTTCAGCCCGGCGGACGAAAAGGCGGCGGCCGAGGAACTGGCGTTGGCACATAAGAAGCGACGAGCCGAACGCAAAGAGCGTCGGCCGCTCCCAGATCTGCTTCCTGGGCTCAGCGCACTGCGACCGATGGACGCACTCAGGATGTACTTAGGTGTTGCCCTGATGATCAAAGGCATCTACTTCATCACGAACAACATGGCCGAGTTGGAGTCGCGTATCGGAAGCGATTTCGGTCAGGTCCAAACGCTGATTGCTTGGGGCGTCGTGTTTGCTCACGTTGTGGGCGGCGCAAGTCTCGCGCTCGGGTTCGTCACGCGAGTCGCAGCAGCAGCAAACGCGGGAGTTCTGTTTGGCGCCGTAATCATCACGCTGATGGGCACTGACGGTAGCGGCGGACTGATTGGCAACGTCGACTTCCAATTCACGTCGTTCGTCTTCTTCGCGCTGGCCTTGCTAGTTTGGCGAGGTGCTGGCCCGCTTTCACTGGACTACCTAGTTCAAGCAGACAACGAAAGGAATCTGACGCCAACAACATGAGTTGCACAACAAGGTAACGCACAAAAACAGTAGGCCGGAACAAGCTTGCGCAACTCCGGCATCGAATAGCGTTTTTACCGGAACTGCGCAAGTTTGTTCCGGCCTATGAACTACGAAGAGGCGGATCAATAACATGGCACGTACACCCGAACGCTGGGACGTCGAAGATAACGCCTTTTGGGATTCGACGGGCAAGAGTATCGCCAATCGAAACCTGTGGGTATCGATCCCTAATTTGCTCTGCGGCTTCTCGGTCTGGCTGTACTGGGGCATGATCGCCAAGACGATGCAGCGGCTGCACTTTGCGAACCCTGAGTTGTTCAACTTCACGTTTCGCAATGACGGCAATCCTTACGACGAAGCCGGGTATCGCGCCCTCTTGTTCACGCTGCCTGCGGTTGCGGGCCTAGCTGGCGCGACACTGCGCATTCCGAATTCGTTCATGATCGCGATCTGCGGTGGACGTAACGTCAAGTTCATGACGACGGTCATGCTGATCATCCCAGCTCTTCTTGCGGGGATTGCGTTACAGAATCCGGGTACTCCGTTCTACGTGTACATCATTCTCGCTGCGATGTCGGGTGTTGGAGGCGGCGCGTTCGCCTCGAGTATGTCGAACATTTCCTTCTTCTTCCCGAAGCGGATGCAAGGACTTGCATTGGGATTGAACGCGGGGCTGGGTAACGCTGGCGTCAGCGTCATGCAGTTTCTGATCCCATGGGCGATCACTCGCGGAGTCTTCGGTGCGCTCGGCGGTGATCCTCAACAGTTCCAAGTAGACGGTAATGCGCAGCAACTCTGGATTCAAAACGCCGCGATGATTTGGGTGCCCATAATGACTGTCTTGGCTATCTTGGCCTGGATCTTTATGAACAATCTTCCGCAACACAAGTGCGGCCCGACGCCCGCTGCGATCGGCAAATACCTATGGTTGCAGTTGATTGGCTTTCTGGGTGCGGGCATTGGTGTCGTCTTCCTGATCTTCGTGAAGATGCCGATTCCTGAGTTGATTCGAATCTTCGTTGTGTTGATCGTAGCGGTTTCCGCAACACTGTTGGGGATGAAGTTCATGACTCCCCGCACCATTCAGGAACCGCTCAACAAACAGTTTGCCATTTTCGGCAACAAGCATAACTGGGTCATGACATGGCTTTACGTCATGACATTCGGCTCGTTCATCGGCTATGCCAACGCCTTTCCCAAACTGATGGATGATGTATTTGTCACGCCGACCAACGGCTTGATCACATCGAATTACATCTGGATCGGTGCGGCAGTGGGTGCGTTCATTCGCCCCGTTGGCGGCTGGCTATCGGATAAGTGGGGTGGTGCCCGCGTGACTCAGTGGGACACGTGGGTCATGGTGGCCTCGACCATTCTCGCCGGCTACATCGTCTCGCTTGCCGGGCAATCCGACACACCGGAAAAGTATTTCATTCCGTTCGTCGTCACCTTTGTCGTCTTGTTCGCAACAACGGGTATCGGCAACGGATCAACATTCCGAATGATCCCGATCATCTTCTCGAAAGAACAAGCCGGGCCAGTCCTTGGCTGGACGTCAGCCATCGCGGCCTACGGTGCCTACCTGATCCCCAAGATCTTCGCGACACAGATTAAGGCCGGAACGCCTGAATACGCGCTGTACGGTTTCGCCGTCTACTACATAAGTTGTCTGGCCGTGAACTGGTGGTTCTATGCCAGAAAGAACGCAGAAATTAGATGTTAGGAATTGTTGGAGTCCCGCCTTTAGGCGGTTCTGGGAAAAGACCGGCTAAAGCCGGAACTCCAACGACTGAAGGCTGAACACTAGTCATGCAACAACGCGTCATCACCGTCGTATTACTCATCGGGCTCTGCTTTGGCCTGATAACACTCGGGGCCGGCGTGTCCTCGTGGCGGTTGCCGGATAACGAGCAAGGCTATGCGCCGAAGCAACCGATTGACTACTCGCATCGACTGCACGCCGGCGAGCTCGGCATTGACTGTATGTTCTGCCACTCGGCCGCTGACAAGAGTCGCCACGCGGGAATTCCTTCGAGTGATGTCTGCATGAAGTGTCACAAAGTCGTGACGAGTTCGTTCGACGTGCTGCAAGACGAAATGAACAAGGCGGATGAGGAAAAGCGCAAGCCAAAACAGATCGTCTCGGATGAACTCCGCAAGCTGTACGACACGCTCGCCTTAGACGAGACACTACAGCCGCAGCGGGGAGCCACTGCCAAATCGATCCCATGGGTTCGCGTTCACAATCTTCCGGATCATGTCCATTTCGATCATCGAGCCCATGTCGCGGCGGAAGTAACCTGCCAGAAGTGTCACGGACCGGTCGAGTCGATGCAACGCATGGAACAATACGAAAGCCTGACGATGGGCTGGTGTGTCAACTGTCACCAAGAGAGTACGAAAACTGGCATCAACGGAAAATCAGTCGATGCGAAGACCGATTGTGCCGTTTGTCACTACTAGATTTGCCAAATGAACGACTCCGCCAAAAAGACATACTGGAAGAGCTTTGCACAGCGAGACGGATGCCTCGACGCCAACGAAGCGGACCCGCATCAAGCTGGTCCGGCACCGTTCAGCCGTCGACATTTTCTCGAAGCTGCTGGGTTCACGCTTTCGCTAGCCACGCTCAGTGGTTGTGGCCGAGCGCCGGAAGTGATTGCGCTGCCGTTCGTCGATCAACCGGAAGGCATGATTCCTGGAAGATCTCAAACTTACGCATCAACTTGTGCGGGTTGTCCGGCTGCGTGTGGGCTGCTGGTTGGTGTACGAGATGGGCGTCCACTGAAGATGGAAGGAATGCCCGAACACCCTCTGTCACGCGGTGGTCTGTGTGCGATCGGCCAAGCGTTGCCGCTAGGCTTGTACGACAGTCATCGGCTGGCTCAACCACTTGCCAGTGGCAAAGTAACAAGCTGGGAAGATGTCGACGAATCTATCACGCGATTGCTGGGTGAAGTCAAGCAGGGAAACGGAGCTGTCCGGTTTGTGACGTCCACTGTCACTAGCCCGACGCTCAAAGCCCAGATCGACGCTTTTCTCGCACAATACAATGACGCCAAGCACGTGACGTTCGATGCGGTTAGCTGCTCGGCGATCCTCGACGCCCACGAGAAGACGCACGCCGCTCGCGTGCTGCCACATTACAAACTCGATCAGGCCAACGTCATTGTCGCATTCGGTGCTGACTTCCTTGGAACGTGGATATCTCCCGTCGAGTTCACTGCCGCCTGGCAGACTCGTCGAGCGCCGACAAAAAAGCATCCGAAGATGTCTTACCACGTACAGTTTGAGGGCCGCTTGTCGCTGACCGGCGGCAATGCCGATCGACGCTATCGACTATCCCCCGTCGAGTACGGCGGCGTGCTGAGTCATTTGGCGACAACGCTCAGTATGCTCGCCGGAGAAGATCCGCCAGCAGGAAGGCTCAGTGAGTCGCCGATCGCGGCAACCGAGATAGACCATCTAGCCGAAAAGCTTTGGGACGCCCGCGGCGCAAGCCTCGTGCTATGCGATTCGCAGGATGTGTCCGTCCAAGTGTTGGTGAACTTCATCAACCATTTGCTGAGCAATTACAACAAGACGCTCGACATCCAGCGGCCTAGCCGACAACGGCAAGGAAACGACGCTGACGTTCTTAATCTGGTTGAGGAGTTAAAGGCAGGCAAAGTTGCAGCGTTGTTTGTCGCTGGAACGGACCTGACACACAACCTGCCCGATCACAAGGCGATTGCCGCCGGCATCAGCAAGGCGAAGCTTGTCGTCAGCTTTGCAGAACGCCAAGACGATTTCGCTTCACTCGCTCACTTCGTTTGCCCCGATCATCATCCGCTTGAGTCATGGCTGGACGCCGAGCCAGTCGCTGGGCTCGTGAGCATTTCGCAGCCGACATTGCAGCCGCTTGGTGGAACACGCTCGATTTTGGAGAGCCTCGCCCGTTGGTCCGGCGACAGCGATTCGGCCTATGACATTCTACGGGCGAGCTGGCGAGAAAACGTCTTGCCCCGTGTCGAGCCACGACCTTTCCAGGCGTTCTGGGACAAAGCGGTTCACGATGGCTTTGTAAACGCGACACCGATAGCGCCTACCGTCAGCGAGTTTCAATCCGATACTGTCGCATTGGTCGACGCTGAACCATCTGGCGATGACTATACGATCTCGCTCTACTCCAAAGTTGGTCTGACCGACAGCCGCCACGCCCACAACCCTTGGCTGCAGGAACTGCCAGACCCAACGACGAAAATTACCTGGGACAACTACGTTTGCGTCTCGCCTACCGCCGCAAAAGAACTGTCGTTGTCCAACGGTGATCTCGTCCGCGTCGAGACGGATGAAGGCAGCAGCGTCGAGTTGCCAACACTGGTCCAACCGGGGCAGCATGACCGCGTCGGCGCGATTGCTCTTGGGTATGGCGTCCGTGGAACAGATCGCTTCGCAGACATTGGGCCCAAGTGGTTGGAAGGTAGGCCGACGGTCGCGCCCGGTGAACTGGTTGGTAAGAACGTTGCTAGTCTCATCGAAACTCGCGACGGAGAACTTCAATACACGGTCAGTGGTGTGACGCTAACGAAATCGGGTGGCCGTCGCGATCTTGCTTCAACACAGGAACATCATTCGCTGGAGATTCCCCGCAATGTTGCACCACACGGCGCGGAGGTGCGAGACATCATTCAGGAAACGACTCTGGAAGAATTTGCTCAGGATTCCCACGCAGGAACGCCGCACGCGCACCATCACGGAGACACGCAACTCTGGGCTGAAGACCACACGAAGTCCGGACATTCCTGGGGGATGGTCATCGACTTGAACAAGTGTACGGGCTGTTCGGCCTGTCTGATCGCTTGCCAGTCGGAAAACAATGTCCCGGTTGTCGGCAAGGATGAAGTTCGTCGTCAGCGCGAGATGCATTGGATTCGACTTGATCGATACTACTCCGGCGCTGGTGACGACGTCAGCGTGGCGCATCAACCCATGATGTGCCACCACTGCGACAACGCACCTTGCGAAACGGTTTGTCCAGTGCTGGCGACCGTGCATGGCGATGAAGGTCTCAACGTACAAGCCTACAACCGCTGTGTCGGAACTCGATACTGCGCTAACAACTGTCCATACAAAGTTCGCCGCTTCAACTGGTTTAAGTACGAACGTGAGGACGCACTTCAAAACCTAGTGCTCAATCCGGACGTCACAGTGCGAACTCGCGGCGTCATGGAAAAATGTTCGATGTGTGTCCAACGCATCGAAGAAGGAAAGATTGCCGCGAGACAGCGAGACGAACCGGTTGTCGACGGCAACATTCAAACTGCTTGCCAACAGTCTTGTCCCGCCCAAGCTATCGTCTTTGGCGACATGAATGATCCGGAAAGTAAAGTCCATGGAGCCTTTGAAGACCCAAGACGGTATCGTCTGCTCGAAGAGTTCAACTTCCGTCCGTCCGTTGCTTATCTGCGATCGGTGAAGAACCGCGAAGCAGCAGATGGAGGCGAACATCATGTCTGATGTACACGCTTCTTTACGGTCGCCCCTGGTCACTGGCGACAAGACAATCAGCGACGTCACACGAGACATTTGCGCTCCGATGGACCGCAAACCAACAGCTTTGTGGTGGTCAGCATTTGGACTGTCGCTCACAGCACTGATTGTGGGAGTCGCAGCGGTTTGGTATCAGATTGCCACTGGAATCGGGACGTGGGGGTTGAACAAAACGGTCGGCTGGGCGTTCGACATTACGAACTTCGTTTTCTGGGTTGGCATCGGTCACGCGGGAACTCTCATCTCGGCAGTCCTCTTTCTGTTCCGGCAGAAATGGCGTACGGCGGTCAATCGATCGGCCGAAGCGATGACCTTGTTTGCAGTAATGTGCGCGGGCATCTTCCCGCTGATCCATATGGGGCGACCATGGCTGGCCTTCTGGATGATGCCTTATCCCAACACACGTGGTCCCTTGTGGGTGAACTTCAAGTCGCCGTTGCTGTGGGACGTATTCGCCATCTCGACTTACTTGGCAATCTCAGCGGTCTTCTGGTACGTCGGCCTGCTCCCTGATTTGGCAACGATTCGTGATCGGAGCGAGCCCGGATGGCGGAAGCGAATCACGTCGATTCTATGTCTCGGCTGGAACGGCTCCGCACGCACTTGGCTTCGTTACGAGACCGTCTACCTACTGCTTGCCGGTTTGGCGACGCCACTCGTATTCTCCGTGCATACGATCGTCAGCATGGACTTCGCGACCGCCGTGATTCCAGGCTGGCATACAACAATCTTTCCGCCTTACTTTGTTGCGGGAGCCATCTTCAGCGGCTTGGCGATGGTGTTGACGTTGATGATCATCGCTCGCAAGGTGATGCAACTGGAAGACTATATCACGATGACGCACATCGACCGGATGTGCAAGCTGATGATGTCAATGGGTTGTATCGTGGGCTTAGCCTACGGCACGGAATTCTTCATGGCTTTTTACAGCGGCAACGGGTACGAACAATTCGTGTTCAAGAATCGAGCATTAGGGCCGTTCGCTTGGGCTTACTGGACGATGGTTTCGTGCAACGTGCTGATTCCGCAGTTGCTCTGGTCGCGCAAGCTTCGCTCGACGCTGCCTGTCGTGTTCGTGATCGTGATCTTAGTCAATGTCGGCATGTGGTTCGAGCGATTCGTGATCATTGTCACCAGCTTGCATCGCGACTTCCTGCCGTCGAGTTGGGCGAGTTATGCGCCGACATCGATCGAGATCGCAACGTTCGTTGGCAGCTTTGGCTTGTTCTTCACTTGCTTCCTGATCTTTTGTCGGATTGCGCCAGTCATTGCGATCGCAGAAATCAAAGGTGCTGCCCACTTGAAGAAGCGTCCGCCTGCGGAGTCGATTACCGAGGAGAAAGCAGCATGAGCGACCGCGTCTTACTTGCGACGTTTGAACACGAGGACGACTTGCTTGCGGCCACGGATGCAGTGCGACGGAGCGGGTTCAAAATCGTCGATGCTTTCACTCCCTACGCTGTCCACGGATTGGAGCGAGCAATGGGTCTGCGCCCGTCGCGTTTAACGTGGGTCTGTTTTCTGTGTGGCATGATCGGAGTACTCGGAATGCTGTGGTTCGAACACTGGTCGACGTCAATCGATTGGAAGCTCGACGTTGGCGGAAAGCCGTGGAACTCGCTGCCCTCCGATGTCCCTGTGGCGTTCGAGGCAGCGGTATTGCTGGCCGGTTTCGGATCGGTATTCGCACTATTGGCGGTGAGCCGTCTCTTCCCCGGCAAGCAACCACAGATCATCAATCCTCGCGTTACGGATGATCGATTCCTACTAGTAATCGATGAAGCCGATGCCGGGTTTGATACGGCGGCCGTCCGCAAGATGTTGCAGGAGTTTCACGCGCTCGCTGTCGAGGAGAAGATTACGCTACCCGGAGGCGACTTGCAGTGATGAACTGGATGAATACTGTGCTTGCTGTGTTACTGGTGGCAGTTGTTGTCATGACTGCGGCCATCGGTATCGATTATTCCAAGCCGAACATCGAAATCTTGCCGGACATGAAATATACGCCGGCGTGGGAAGCCTTTGCGGCGAATCCGATCTTGCCGAACGGTCGAACGATGCAGCCGCCTGTGCCGGGTACGATCGCTCGCGGGCAAATGCCGCTGTACTTCGCCGCGACGAAGGAGGATGCAGTTCGAGCCGGCGAAGAGCTAGCGAACCCTGTCAGCCTGAGTGCAATCGAAGCGGCTGTCTCGGCTGAACTCGCGGAGGAGTCTGATGGTAGCCGAAGTCGCCAAGACTTCGGAGACGCCAGCGAGCAGTCCGAACTCTTGGCAAGTTCGGCTCCGAGTGCCGAAGCAACCGCCCGCAAGCGATTCTCTGCATCGATTGAACGCGGTGCCGCCGTCTATCGCACGTTCTGCATCTCGTGCCACGGTCCAAAGGGCATCGGCGACGGACCGGTACCCCAACGAGGCTTCCCACCACCACCCTCGATGCTGACCGGCAAGTCGTTGCAGATGCGGGATGGTCAACTATTTCACATCCTCACTTACGGGCAAGGAAGCATGGCACCATTTGCCGCGCAACTCTCGCGTGAACTTCGCTGGGATGTGATCAACTACGTTCGCGACCTACAAAGCAAGGCACCTACCGTTCCCGAAGCCGCTCCGATTGAAACTGAACCGACGCCAAAGGCTGAGGGTACGGAAAAGACCGAAAACCCTGTGCCGGAACCAGAACGGAACGCACCGAAGCAGCCAACCGAAGAGCCAAGAAAGGCTGACGACGAGTCGATCGGGACAGTGGAGAAAGAGGAGTCTAAAACGCCTCCGAATGAGCTGCGAAAAACGCCGGCAGACGGCAAAACAAAGACCGAAGCCCCAGAGCCGACGGTGCCCGCCGACAGGCTCGAAACAACTACGGAATTCGAGAGTTAGCAACTATGTCGACCGAAGATTCACTTACCAATCCGCAACGCTCGTTCGAAGCGGCGAATGTGACTCGCCGCAATTCAGTTCTACGGCGTCTAGCAGTCGCTGGTGCTGTAGTACTTGCTTGTGGGATCGCGTTCTCGGCGGAACGCGTGTGGAGCAACCTGCTTGTCGGTACGTTTTATCTGCTGACGATCGCGCTGGGCGGAGCTCTCTTCGTGGCTCTAACTTATGTGAGCGGCGGCGGATGGCACGTTGCATTTCGACGTATCCCTGAAGCCATGGCCGCAGTGCTTCCCGTTGCTGGAGTAGCAATGCTCGTCGTGCTCGGTGTCCGCATGTCACGTTATGGCTGGCACCACGACTGGCATGGCGATGTGGGAACTTTCTGGTTCAAGGAACTTTGGCTTACGCCTTCGTTCTGGGCAGTTCGTGCGGTCGCGTACGTGTCGCTATGGAGTCTTCTAGCGGGATGGCTCGTCGCTCGATCGCGAAAGCAGGACCGAACTGGTGACGCCTCGATTACTGGTGGCAATGTTCGCATCTCCGCTCTATTTCTGGCCGTGTACGCTGTCACGTTCTCGTTAGCAAGTGCCGACTGGATGATGGCATTGGAGCCCATGTGGTTTAGTACGATGTGGGGCGTTTACAACTTCGCCGGTATGATCCAAGCCGCCTTGGCGGTCGTGATCGTTCTGGGGTTGATACTGCGGTCAAACGGTGGACCACTACAGGGTGTCTTCAACGACGAGCATTTGCATGATCTTGGCAAGTTGTTACTCGGCTTCAGTTGCTTCTGGATGTACATCTGGTTTAGCCAGTACATGCTCATCTGGTACTCAAACATTCCCGAAGAGACATCGTACTTCATCACTCGCACACATGGCCCGTGGGGACCGATCGTCGTGGGATGCATTGTGCTGAACTGGGTAATTCCATTCTTCGTCTTGCTCCCCAAACCTGCAAAACGCAGTTCGGGAATTATGATGAAAGTGGCGATCGTTGTTTTGATCGGACGTTGGGTTGACCTCTACGTGATGGTTTTCCCTTCTACACTTGGCGAGAATCCGGTCTTTGGGATTTGGGAAGCCGCATCGATCAGTTGTCTGATAGGCACAGCCGGTTTGCTGCTCTTCCGCTCATTCGCAAACGCCGGATCCGTGCCTCGGCACGATCCTTTCCTTCCTGAGAGCCTTCATTATCACACCTGCTGAGTCAGACTCGCTGCCTGATTGGCTTTAGCGCGGATTATTCATACGACTTGGAATCTTGAGCCCGTAGGGCGTAGGTGTGCTGGATCACTCTTTGGGAGGCGTATTTGGAGTGGCAACAGCGTCTGAGACGTTACGAAGCGAGGGGGTTGTCAGCCGACGCGTTTTGCCAACAAGAGGATGTTCCTCGAACAACGTTTGTGGATTGGCTGCTGATCCTGAAGCAAAAGCGTTCGAATCCGATGGCGGTGAAGACAGAGGCTCGCGATGAGTCGGCGGAACGACCGGCGTTCGTGCCCGTCTCGGTGAAGGCGAGTTCGTACGAGATCGGGTTGCCCAACGGCAGTCTGGTGCGACTGCCGACCGACTCTTACGCCAAGCTGCAACAAGAGCATGCGGCCAAACTCGAAGTCCATGAGTACGTGCGTCCTAAGTACGCTTGGCCGAACCGGACGAGCTCGACGACGACGACGTCAAGGAACAGATCAAGAACTTGACGCGGAAGATTCGCAAGACGCCTGATCGCGCAGCGCTGTACGTCAAACGCGGTATTTGCTTTGGGGTGCTGGGCCAGGGCAAGAGCGTGTTGAAGGATTTTGACAAGGCGATGGAACTCGGGCTCAAGCCTGCGCGTGTCTTCATGCTCCGCGGCGACTCCTATTTCGACGACGAGCAGTTCGAGGAGGCCATCGCGGAATTGCGCGCTCATGTCTAACCGAGATTGGTCACGATCACATATCGCCTTCAAGCGTCGGTTCGCGCAATCCGAATGGCGTCACAACGTCTCGCTGGCGGCGAGGCCTTCAGACTTGAGTTCGGCGAGTGCGCGACGACGCCCAAGAAGGGACTAATTCGAAAGGCATTCGTCCGATTCATACAGTTGATACAGTACCGGTCAATTCACACGAGTTTCCCGGCCCCAGGTAGCGAATTCTCGCGCACAATACTCCAGAATGTCGTGGTAAACAGCACGGCAACCGTCGCCAGCTGTGGTTCGGCTGAATAGCTTCACCTCACGAGATAAACTGCTGAGGCTCCCGACTTCCCAGCTTATTAAGTAGCAATTCGAAAACATTTATTGAAAATCTACTAAGAAAGCAGGCCGTGGTGGTTCTTCCCCTCTGAGAGGATGACTTGGTCGTGAATCAGAACTGCCAAGCGCAGCAATTAGAATTGATGGCGAAACCGACTCTCCGAGTCAACCAGTCTGGTGCCCAGGGTGTGAGCAAAATCACCCTACGGACTTTGTTTGACACGGAGGAAACTCCGTTGCTGCGCTACGCGTTTTCACTGATCGGTCGCCGTGCGGTGGCCGAGGAAATCGTGCAAGAAGTCTTTCTGCAACTACACACACACTGGGACAATGTCGACGCTCCCCGAGCCTGGCTTTTCCGCAGTGTGCGTAACCGGGCCTACAATCACATCCGGGACAGTAAACGGGAAGTTTTGCACGGTGACGATCACAATGTGCAATCCCCGAACGACGAAGACGAAACGCCCGAGGCTGGGATGTTGCGCATGGAGGCGATCGGAGCTCTGCGGCAGATGGTCGAGGAGCTCGGCGAGACCGATCGGCAACTGGTAAAGTTGAAGTACTTCGAAGGCCTCAAGTATCGCGAAATTAGCGCACAGACGGGGCTCAGCATCAGTAACGTAGGCTACCGCCTGCATCATATTTTAAAAGAGCTGGCCGACAAATTGCGGCCACTCGGAATCGACGGAATGTCATGAAAGACGAATCGCACAATCCTCGGATTGATCCGGAACTCGAAGCTCGCATTGTAGCTCTCGTGTTAGGCGAAGCTTCCGACTTCGAGCGCGATGAACTGGAGCGCCTTATCGAGGGACGATCGGAACTTGTGGCGTTCAAGAAACAGATCCAAAGCGTGCAAGGCCTATTGAGTGACGTGACGCCGGGGGAATCGATTACAGAAGATGATGACTGGAAACTGTCTGGTGAAAGACGCAGCGCGGTTCTGGCGGTGATCAGTGGCGAAGCGGAGGAGCAACCGGCGAAACAAGCTGTCAACAACTCTGTCGCGAATCGAAAATCGGTGAAGGGAAACGTTTTCTGGAACTTCACCAAAATCGCGGCAGTTCTTTGTGCCGTAGTTGGGATCACCGGTGCTTTGATGCTATCCGGTGTCCAGCGCGCGAGAGAGGTCGCTCGGAGGCAATTGTCGGTTAACAGCTCCAAACAGTCGGGCTTGGCCGTGCATAACTTTCATGACACATATAAGTCTCTTGAAAATGATGAGAAAGGTGTTGTAACAGCAGAACCTGAAGCAGTCGCAGGATTTCGCTACGAGATGGACTCGAAATCAGCCCTGTCGGCCATTGGGGACAGCCTTGATTTTGGGACGACGGCACCCGCGGAAGCAGGGAACGGCGCGGAGCCACGGTTACAGCCGGATGCCGATTTGTCCGTTCTCCCAGCCGATGGCATTGAGCGTCGCTTTGCTGCTCCGTCGACGGCAGAGGCGAATCTCCCGGGGCTCTGGGAACATTCTTCGAATGGGATAGCTGAAGAGCGTACCAGCGGTATGGGACTCCTTGCCACAGATGGAGCTGGATGGGCAGACGGACGCGTTGGAGATGGCAAACCTCCGATGGTTGCGGAACTGACCGTTCCCAACGTCGACAATGACCAATTATCTTCTCCGTTGTATTCCAGCAACTCCAGCGATCAAAGCGCCGCGGAGCCCGCTGCGTCATTAATGTTGGGCGGACTAACAGATTCGTCATCGAGGACGTTTGAAGATTACGTCGAATCGGAGATCGAGAGAAAAACGCGGGGCGCGGCGAGTCCGAATACGGCGAGTCCGAGCACCGAGGCATTGGGCTTTGGCGACCAGCCTGGAGAGGCGGGAAGACCTGACCGTTTCGGGCTTGCAGCAGTTGATGCGATTCAACGCATCGAAGGTGAAAGTCGACAGTTAATGTTAGAACGAGGAGCGGCTCAGCGAGATCGGGGCGGAGAGCTGGATCGACTGAAATCGGCAATTCCGTCCTTCGAATCTCAAGAGTCAGGTCAGGGTCAAGCGCTCTCGCAGGGATTGTCACGCCAGCTCGAAGCCATCGATTCGCCGACCACTGAATTTGGCGAAGATGCTGATGGGTTCGTGTTGGACGGCAAGAGCATGAACAGCAGCGGCAGATATGGGTACGGCGGTGGTGGGTACGGTGGTGGTGGGTACGGTGGTGGTGGGTTGGGCGGTGGTGGCGGGCGCGCTGTTGGCGGGACGGTGCTGGAAGGCGAACCCAGTGATGAGAGTTCCGCAGAGCATATGCCTGAGGATGATGCAGCAAAGAGTTTTGGCTTCTGGCGTCGTACTGCTGGTTTGGAAGAGAGCGCGCCATCTGCCCCGATGGCCGCTGACGTAAAAGGTAAGACAAAGGAATTGAAAGCCGAGAAGGCTTTTAGCAAAGAGGGTTTCGACTCCGGAGTGATTGCGAATTCATTGCCAAATCCCACAAATGAACCGATGGCTTCGAGAGAAGATCTGATGGCGAAGGGAAGCGTCGTAGTTGCCGATGGTGACGAGGAAGAACCGGCTGGGGAGAGTGTCACTTTGCCCAGCGGTAGCAATGGTGACATCACGCTCCCTCATATCCAGACTCTTAACCAACGCGAGTATTACGGTCGCCAGACGTCCGACCCAGTGACCGGTACTGCACCAAGCCAGCCGAGTCTCGAGCTGCGGTCTGGGCAGGCAGAACATAGTGACCAGCGGGGCTACTCTCAGAAGTGGAGCGTAGAGGATCGTCGAAGCAGCAGGGATTTTGTGGCCGGTGCGCGAACCTGGTCTAAGGAGAAGGAGCCCGACGAGGCGAGTACGAGAGGTGAAGTTGCGCACGACATTGAGAAGCTGGCGAAGGACTCCCTGGGGGAAATCTCTGCACTTAATCGATTCTCTGAGAACACGATCAATGCTGGAGATTTTCTCTTTGATGACCACGCCACCGAAGTCAAAGGAAAAAAAGAAGACGCTCCGCCCGAGACAACAGATAGACGAATTGACTTGATACAGGAACGTGCCCAGTTGTCAGTCGCAGGCCAGTATCAATGGAACGGGTATGTTTCTCCCATCTTGGCCAACAACTCCAAGTCAATACGGAAAGCGGCGGTGAGAAAATCTTCTGCCTCCGCCGGTCTTAACGAAAAAACGGCCCAGGCCGAAGCCTTTTCCACATTCTCGTTGCACGTTAGCGACGTTGCTTTCAAACTGGCCCGGGCGGCTCTCGCAAATGGCGAATGGCCAGAAGCTGCAAAAGTTCGCATCGAAGAATTCGTCAACGCTTTCGACTACGGCGATCCGATGCCGAGCAGAAGCGAAAAAGTCGCTTGCCGTTTGGAACAGTCCGTTCATCCTTTCCTTCAACAGCGGAACCTGTTGCGAGTCTCGATGCGGACGGCGGCCGCGGGACGCTCGAGCAATACTCCGCTCAGATTGACTTTGTTGCTGGACAACTCGGGCTCGATGGAACGAGCCGATCGTCAGCAAACTGTCCGCCTGGCCGTGGCTCTACTCGCCCAGCAACTCAAACCGATCGATCAAGTCACTCTGATCAGCTTCGCACGCCAGCCGCGACTATTGGCCGATCGAGTCAGCGGAGCCCAAACGCGACAACTGGTTCAACTCATTCAGGATTTGCCGCGTGAAGGCGGCACAAACATCGAAGCCGCGCTGCAACTGGCCTTTGAAAAAGCGCAAGAGCAACGGGTCGACAACGCCCAAAATCGCATCATTTTGCTGACCGACGGCGCTGTCAATCTGGGCGATGCCAATCCCGAAAGCTTGTCGCGAATGGTCACAACAATTCGAGACGCGGGCATCGCTTTCGATGCGGCCGGGATTAGCGCCGACGGTTTGAACGACGAAGTACTTGAAGCCCTGACCCGCCAAGGCGACGGCCGCTACTACCTGCTCGATTCCCCCGAAGACGCCGCGGATGGATTTGCCCGACAGATTGCCGGGGCCCTGCGTCCTTCGGCCAAGAATGTGAAAGTGCAAATCGAGTTTAATCCCAAACGTGTTGGCCGCTACAAATTGCTTGGCTTTGAGAAGCACCGCCTGAAACAAGAAGACTTCCGAAACGACGAAGTAGACGCCGCCGAAATGACTGCAGCCGAGGCTGGCGTGGCCATGTATCAATTTGAAGCCAAACCGGACGGCGAAGGAGATGTTGGTTCCGTGTCGGTGCGATTTCGTGACCTGTCGACCGGACAGATGATCGAAAACCGCTGGCCCATCCCGTACGAAGCCAACGCCCCGCGCGTGGACCAGGCCGCCCCGTCGCTACGCATCGCTACCTCCGCCGCTCTGCTCGCAGCAAGACTCCGAGGCGAACCGCTGGGAGCATCCGTCGATCTGAAAACGTTGTCCAATCTGATTGCTGGATTGCCGGATCGAGATCGCAATGCAATTCGCGTCCAACAGCTTCAACTGATGATTCAACAAGCCCGGCAAGTGAGCGGGAAATAGGCAACGCTACGACAAGACCCACTACAAACGTTCCGCGAGATTCTTTCATTTGGCTGGCGCTTCTTTACAGAGAATCGTCATGTTTCCAACAAAGTGAGTAAGGAAATCGCACTCTAAGGATCATGCACTCATGAGTACGACAACATTGCCGATGTTCAGAAAACCGTTTACTTTTTTCACACCAATTGGTCTGCTCGGACTCATCAGCTTGGCGAGCCTGATGAGTATTCCCGGTCGCGCTCAGGAAGAGTCGGATCAAGCCGAGGTCAGCACCCCTGTCGGTAGTGATGGCACGGGGATCATCATCGTTGAAGCTCGCGGTCAATTACCTAAGCCGCCAGTTTTTTATACCGCCAGTGCCAAGGCTACGGCACAAGTCGGATCTGCACGCATTGAGCAAGTCATTCAGTTAACAATCAAAGTCATCCAGGGTGATGCTAAAACATTGAGCTTTGGATTCAACGGCAACGGCCAAGTTACCGAGGTCCAAGGCGCGAATCTTCAGTCGTGGTCCATTCGCCAAGCGGGCCCTGCGCGCTTCCTCGATCTACATCTCAAGGAGAACGTCACGGAGCTAAAACCTGTGATCAAGATTCGCTCTCCCGAACTGAAGCTTCCCGTCGAGATCGATTTGACGCACCTCACGCCGGGAGAATCAGTTGGCTTCGATTCAAGGGTGAACATTAACTACGCTCCAGAAGTGGAAGGTGCCGTCACGACGGCAGAAGGATTTGCTCCGCTCGACGCGGGCAACAAGGCGAACAGTTTTCAGACCGCGACCGGGGGTCAATTGAAGCTCTCTCTGACTCGGGACGGTGCTTCGCCTTCTCCGGTTGAGTTGGTCGCTACCACGCTGAAAGGCGATGTGCATCCCAACGGCAAGTCGATTGGCTTCCAGCTTCGCAGCACGGCCCATGTAACCGAGGCCAATGCGGAAATCACCATACTCTCTGGCAATGCGGCTGTTAGCCAAGTGCCGAACAATGCCAACTACCGCCTACGGCTTTCGACAATCAACGAGCTTCCTGTCTACAAACTTGTGTTCGCCCAAGCGGGCACGTTCCCCGTGACGCTCGATTTCGTCGCCGCGCTGGTCATCCCCAGCGCCAACTGGCACAGTATGGATTTCACCATTGCCGCTAGCGCTGTGGTTCCCATGACGCTAAACGGACTCGACGCGGATCTCGAATTTCATCGCGACCAGCAATCGGTCGTACCGCTGCTCGACAACAACAATTGGTTGGGATTCTTACCTGCCACGGGTCGCGCCAAACTGCAATGGAAGACCGCGCGTCAAGCCGGCGAGGGAAAACTCTTTTTCACCACCGCTGGCCACATCGAGGCAAAAGTTGGTGCGGGACTGCTGCGTCAGGATCATCAGATCGACTACCAAGTTCTTCAGGGTGAACTGAAGTCCCTAAGCGTTTTGCTGGCTGGACCAGGAGAAATACTCGACGTCCAAGGCAGCAACATTGTCGCCTGGGAAGTCACCGGCGAAGGAGAGGATCGCCGTTTGGACGCAACCCTTAGTCAGCCTATCACCGCTGCCAGTCAGATCAAAGTCCGCAGCCAGACTCCGCTTGGTGCATTCCCCGTACGCGTCGAAGGCCTGCGATTGAATCCTGTCGGTGCGATCCGGCATTCGGGTTATCTGCGACTTACTAATATGGGATCTGTGCGTCTCGAACCGACAGCCCTGATCGGACTGACCCAGTTGGCACCCGAGCAGTATCCTGGCGAGCCAATCGAGGCTCGGCAGATTTTTGTTTACCGCTTCCCCGCTGCCGACCACGAGTTCACCGTTGCCGCAGATCGTATTCAACCTGAAGTCAATATTTCCGAACTGGTTCTTTATCAGCTGGCCGAAACCGATCGCGTGATCAATGCGGACATCGAACTCGACGTTCGCGAAGCGCCGATTCGCGAGTGGGATTTTGGTGTTCCCTCGGATTACTCCGTCGTCTCCGTCACGGGCGCGAGCGTCGCGGATTATATCGCAGCCTCCGAAGTCGCCGACGGTCGGCGCAACTTGAAAGTCATATTTGGTGAGGACGTTGCGGGGCGTCAGCTGGTGACGTTGCACCTGGAGAAAAATGAAGCCGCTGCCGAAGAGGACTGGGTGCTGCCACGGATCGAATTCCCCGGCGCAAAAACGGTACGTGGCGACATTGGGATCATTGGCGCACCCGGTTTTCGCATTGCTATTGGAGAAACAGACTTGCTGGTCGAAAAGCCGCTGTCCTACTTCCCCAAGCCCACGGCGAATCTCCAACAGGCCTTTCGTATTCGTGAACCTGGCTGGTCAGCCACGATGCACATCGAACTGCTCGACCGGAGCGTACAGTCCGATGTGTTTCACCTGTATTCCCTGAGCCAAGGAACGGTTTATGGCAGCGCGCTGATCAATTATTTCGTCACGGGAGCCCCTGTCTCCGAATGGAACATTACCGCGCCCGAAGTTCTGGGCAATGTTATGGTCGACGGCCAGGATGTCCGTTCCTGGCGCAGGGAGGGCGACACGCTGGTTGTTTCTCTCCATCAGCCGGTGATGGGACCCTACACCCTGTTGGTGACGTTTGAAGAAAAGCCCGACGAAAGCAATGGCTCTTTCCGGGCCGGTCAGATTGTTCCCAGCGGTGTGCAGGGCGAACGCGGTTACGTCCAGGTGGTCAGTCCGATGCAGGTGAAAATCGAAACGCTAGCGATTTCTGAAGATATGCTGAAACTCGATCCGCTGGAACTACCCGCGGAGTTCCGCCTGCTCAGCACTGCACCTCCTCTGGGATCATGGCAGTATACCGAGCGTCCGTTCAATCTCAATCTAAAAATAGACTGGTTCCAGCCAGGTGCCACGGCGACACAGGTGGTTGAGTTTTCCGAAGCCAACAGTCGTGTTTCGCAGGACGGCGAATTGGTGACGGACGTTCTCTACTATATAAAGTCTCGTGGACAACGCACGCTCAAAATCAAACTGCCCGATGACCCCGTGCGACTTTGGGAAGTTACCGTAAACGGTCAACCTGTCACCGCGCGGCAAGCGGATCAGGCCACACTGATTCCTCTGCCCGGCGGAACGGACCCCAACATTCCGGTGGAGGTGCGGCTGCGTTTGGGGAAACCGACCGTCGATGAAACAAATCCCGTACTTACCTTGCCGATCGTTTTTGCTCCAGTCCTCAAAACACAGTGGCATATCCGCGGAGATGAGAAGCGCGTGCTGGTGCCGAGCGGTGGAACGGTCACACCTCCCGAGCCCGTCTTGCGGCCATCAGGTTTTGACTGGGTGGCCAAACGAGGAATCGTCTCACTGATCTTCGTCAGCCTGATTACCGGGGTCGGAATCTGGGCGTGTGGCAAGGCGGGACTCTTGCATGCGTTGGGGCTGTTCGGTCTGGCAATTGCCGTTATCGTGGCGATTTCAACTGCTTCGATGGCTCTGTCCCAGACGGAATCGCCAGCGCCGCTGCAGCTGAGTCTGCCGATTCTTTCGGCGGCGGAAACCGTTGAACTCCAAGTGAAGAACATTCCGCTGTGGCTGGGCGGTCTCTCCTGGATCGGCCTGATTGCATTTTTGGGCGGCATCGCTGGAATCGTCTGGTCATTTTTTAGGATGGACACGCGGCTCAAGGTGCTCGTCCGCTGTAGCGGGATGCTCCTGATCGCTTTGGGTGTGCTGTTCCAACCCGATGGAGCTCCGTGGTTTTATGCCCTGCTCGCCCTCGCGATCCTGATTCTGTTATTTTTCCCTCGCGCATGGGATCGGATTCGCAGCATCCGTAACTGGATGCGTGCCATCGCTGAGCGACGAAGGGCGAGAAGAGAAGCTGCTGAAAGCAGTCCGAATGCCGAACCTGGTACGGCTACGGCAACGATCGCCTTGATCGCTCTGATGCTCTCTTCCATCTCGGCAACTTGCCTCGCAGCGGTTCCGGATGGTTTTGAAGCGGCCGATGCCATCACACAGCAATGGCAAGTTACCCATCAAGACGTTCGTCTCAGCGCAAGTGGAACGATCGCTCTTTCCGGGCAACCGGGCGACCGATTCCTGCTGTTGAGAGCACCGGCGGTGCTGACTCGCTTCGAAGGAGAAGGCCTTCGTCTCACCAAAAGAGAAGTGCCCGGCCAGGGCCTGACCTACATCATCAGCATTCCGGTCACCGAGGAAGTGCCCGCCCTCGCTGAAGATCCTCAACCAGTCGCAGAGGCAGTCGCCTACCTAGCGACTTTTGAGTTTCAGCTGGAAGCGCTCAAGCCAATGGAAGGCGTGCCAGTGCTCACCGGCGCTGCGGCCGTTCAGGAAATCAACTTCAGCTACGATGAAGCCGGATGGGATGTCGTTAGTCCGACCGCCGTCCGTGTCGAACCAGTCGAAGCCGCCGCCGGGACGACCCAGGTCAAGGTGCTGCTTGGTCCCGGAAAGGCGAGCTTGGTACTCAAACCCAATGCCCGTGATGTCACGACGGAGGAGACGCAATTCTTCGTCGAAGCTTCGAACCTCTATCTGCCCGGCCCCGGTGTAGTCGATGGTCGTCATCGTCTTCACATCCGCACTTCGCAGGGACAAGTCCGTGGACTGAATGTGCTTGTTCCCGACGGTCTGACCGTGAGCGCCGTGAGTGGCCCAGTCGGTTCGTGGCAGTTCGACGCTGATGTCGGTCGGCTGAAACTGGAAATCGAACCGACTCAGTCGCAAGCTTTCGATATCATGATCGACACACAGCGTGGTCTCGATCCGCTGCCAGCGGATGTCAACCTGGCTCCGTTGAAAGTCGCTGACGCAAATGGCGAGATCGGTCTCGTCGCGATCGCTTTCGGCCCCGATGCCCAACCTGAGAAGGCGGAAACAACAATCATGTCGGTCGTCAATTTAGGAGACTTCGACACTAGTTTGATCCCCAACAAGCAAGCCGTGTTGCATCGAGTTTATCGCTATGGTACTGACGGTGGAGAACTAGCCTTGCGTGTCGCCCCGGTTGATTCGGAAGTTCGTGTCTTTAGCAAACAAGTGCTCTCACTGGGTGACGAACGAGTGGTCTTGGGCATCAATTTCGCTGCCGAGATTTCGCGAGCCGGCTTGTTCCAATTGAGCTTTCCATTGCCTGACGGACTCGAAGTAGAATCGCTTACCGGTGCGGCGCTGCATCATTGGGCTGAACTGAGCGAAGGCGGCCAGCGCCAAATTATCCTCCACCTCAACGGGAAGACCATCGGTACGCAGAGTTTCTCTCTTGTCTTGTCCGGCACGGCACCGACCGACGCCAGCGACTGGGAGATTCCGCGTTTCGAGTTGAAAGAAGCGAGCCGACAGACCGGCGAGTTAGTCGTCAGGCCCACCACCGGCATTCGGCTGAGAACCGTGTCACGCCAGAATGTTTCCGAGACCGATCCGCGGAGCATGGGCAGCCAAACTCAGGGTGGGCTGGCTTTTCGCCTGTTGCAGCGTGACTGGAGGCTGGTTCTCGGTATCGAAATACTAGATCCGTGGGTGACGGGCCAAGTGCTGCATGAAATCACCTTGCGAGAAGGGCAGACCCGATCCGCTTTGATTGGAAGCTTCAATGTGCAGAACGCTTCGATCAGTAGTTTGCAAGTCATCCTGCCTATTGCGGACGAGGACGAAATCAAAACGCTTCGAGCTAGCGGCAAGACAGTAAGCGATTTTATCAGAACCGCACCGGATTCAAACATTTGGGAAATTCAATTCAAACGCCGTGTGGTCGGCGGAATCCATTTCCGAATCGAATACGAAAGACGCGGAGATCGCGAAAGCGAATCCCTGAGCCCCGCCGGCTTCCCGCAAGCCCGACAACTTTCGTACTTTTTTAGTGTCCGCGCCGGCGGACGACTGGAGTTAGAACACGAGACTCTGCCGCAAGGATGGCAGCGGGCCGACTGGACTACGGTTCCTCAAACGCTCCGCCAAGCGGGAAATCGCAACGCTCCCGCGCTCGCTCTGCGCGCCGTGGCTCCCGCTAACGCTCTCATTGTTCTTGCCACACGCCATTCGCTGGCAGACGCTCTGAAGCTCCGTGTGGCCGAGGGCTCCTTAACCACCGTTCTGTCGCCAACCGGCGATCAACTTACCGCTGTCGACGTAACCATGGAAGTCATTCAGCGCAGTAGCCTGAGCGTCGGTCTGCCCGTCGGCGGCGAGTTATTCAGCATTTTCGTTAACGGCGAAAGTGTGCATTCGATTCGTCAAGGAGGTAATGCAAACGCTTGGCAGTTCTACATTCTACCGGGCATCGACGACCGGACGGCGAAAGTTCGCTTAGTCTACTCCGTCCCCGGTGATCGATTGAGCCAGCTGAAGCTTAGCAGCCCTCAACTGAATGTGCCTCTGGAAAACATCGAATGGAACATCGTCGCCCCGAAGGGCTTCGAGCTGACCGACAACGAAGGCAATCTCGAACTGATACGACAGGCGGATCAGGGAGATTATGACCGCGACTCTTACATTTCGAAAGTTAGCGGCAAGCGACAAGTCCAGGCGCAACATGCCGCGCAGCTCCTGGAGCAAGCCAATCAACTTCTCCAGGCCGGTGAGCAAGCCAAGGCTCGCTGGGCGCTGAACAGTGTTGCCAACCAGTATGCGCTCGACGCTGCCTCGAATGAAGATGCCCGCGTGCAGTTGGAGAACCTGCAAACACAACAGGCTATCGTCGGTCTCAATACCCGCCGTCAGCGTCTCTACCTCGACAATAATATGGATGACACGGCATTGGCAGATAACAAACAACTCCGACAAGCTGCGGCCGACAATCCGATCCTCCAACAAAATCAGCTGAATTTTCGACCCCAGCAACTCAGCCAACTCCTGGGGGGAAACACCACCGAGGATAACGTCATTCTCCAACAGATCGCGGGTCGTCTCGTCCAGCATCAACGCACCACCGAACCTGCTCCGCAGGCAATCATCATCAGCCTGCCGGAAGAAGGCACGGTCTATACCTTCAGTCGCAGCGTGCAAGTTGCCGAGAACGCGCCGCTGGAGCTTGATCTCAACTTTGCTTTGCAACTCAGACTTCATCTCTGGCAAACCGTATTGGTGCTTGCCTTACTAGCAGCCTGTGCCGCAACCCTGGCGTTTGTCACAACGAAACGAGAAGTGGCTTAACGATACGCTCGTACTTACCAGCGTCCGCCGGTCGAGCTCTGAGATGCGACGAAATCTCGTGTAGTCAAAAGAGTCGAGCGAATTCTTTATTCTTGGACGATCTGGTTTTAACGCTGCTCTGGATGTCAAAGCTGGGCCAAGATCAGCGTCACTTCTGTCTGGAATAGAGGCGACGTGGGTGTACCAGCAAGATTGAGATGCGGTTGGTGGACACCGGAGGAACACAGTCGGCTGCTTGGGGATTCGCCCACCGTGCCTCGGACAACATGTTTACGATGGTCTCCAGTGACTGGATCGGACAAGCCTTTCAGATCCACTTCGGCATCGCCCGATTTAATCTTCACCGTGATATATCCCGTTGATTTGACGTCGGCATTCAGGGTGAGCTGATTTCCGCTGAACCGTATCGTCTTGCTAGTGATCGTATCTTCTACTCCGTCTGTATCTTCCAGCGCGGCAAAGCCGTCGATGCGCCACTTGGCAATCCCAAACCTGTGCTCCCTTTCTCCGTTGGAAGGATTACGGTTGTGCAGATGGTTCGCTCCGCCGTAATACATCCACACCTGATCGGTAGAAGCGCCATTTGTTTCAGCCCTCGGAACTTCCACGGGCGTGTAGCCAAGCTGATTTCAAATGGCGGCTTCAAACTGGATCAGACTGTCCCCGTTATTAAGATGTGTGATGGCAAGCTGATTCTTGGTGGTGGAAACCATCGATTAGCAGCGATGCGGCAACTTGGTGAGAAATCGATTCCAGGACGGGTTGTTGAATGGTCTAGCCTCTCAGAACGAATGAGAGACTTTTACAGGACAAAGTTCCCTGACGCATTCGGAGGTTACTAATGAATTGGACTGCTACTTCTGATGCTACGTCAAAGGAAATCCGTTGCCCACGTTGTCGTCAGTCGATTGTTGATTGCCTACCAAGTGCAGATCATCACCCTGTGCAGTGTCCTCACTGTCGTGCAAAGCTGTTGCTGTTTTCTGCATCAGCAAGAAACTTTGCGGTCGACGTTGACAATGCTCCCGATGAGATACGAGAGTTTGTGACGTGGGCACAACAAAGCCTCGATGAAGTACAGTTCGTAAGTCTATTACTTACGTTCGAGGAATTGCTTGGAATCACCCCTTAGCGAACGAGCAAGATCTGACTTCGCACGCGAACCGTGAAACGGGTCTAATAACAAGGGTTAATTGACATGAAAAGCTATGACGTGGATTTGAGAAGTGTGTGGGATGCCGTGTTGTCTGATAGTCCCGCGTCGTACGACGCTTTCGGTAATCCGATTGACGTGGAGCATTCGCACGCTGATTTGGACATTATGCTTGGTTATTCTGGTTGTGATTTAGAGGATGACGAGAAGTTGCAACCCTGGAGTTCCCGCTGTCACGATCCCACGCCGGGAAAATGGTTGAATATCGACCCGGTTGAATTTGAAGCAGACGATGCGAACTTGTATCGCTACGTTGGAACGAAGAAAGATAGCTGACAACGTAACGTGTTTCTGTCGCCGCGAGGATTGATTGTTTGGCGAGTGGAGTTACCATCGCGGCGAAATGAGAACTGAGCTGACATTGAACCAACGAGCTTGAATGATGAACCAACTTGTTTCGCGAACCGCCCCCGAAAGACGAACAATCGCGGCGATCCATGGACGGTCGTCGCATCGACGATCATACGAAAGCCGATCTGCATTATCGAATCGCGGGCGGCATCTTCAACGTCGTTGCACTGTCCAAGTTCGACGAACTGATTCTCGCCGATAGCATTCTCAATGCGTTGACGTTTCATGCCGCAGGCCATGACATCGTCATCGCGCTGCAAGACGTTGATCTATCAAGCGAGATGCTAACGAACGTGAAACGATTATTGTTATCCCACGCGAACACGGACGAAGGCAACGCCGAAGTCGCGCGGATCGCGGCCAGCGATCTCGTCAGCAACATCGAACTACATCGCATCACCTTCCCGAAAGACTTCGACGCCAATCAATACGCCATCGCGTACAAGACCGTTCCCGATGCGTTGTCAAAGCGCATTCGCGTCGCTTCGTGGGTTGATCCTCGTGGCGTAGGCTTCCAGCCTGCGAAGGAAGCGCTGCCCGCGAATGACGCGAATCACACGAATGCAGAGACTCGTTGTGGCCGGTCGCCCGACCGAGTCACCAACGCCGACCGCAGGTCTCCCGAACCAAGCGAACCCGTCACGTCACCAGTTCCCGCACCGATCCAAGATCTCGAAGCGATTGTTACAGAAACAGAAGTCACGATCGAAATCGAACAACGTCGTTGGCGAATACGTGGACTCGATCGCAACACGATCAGCGGCGTGATGAAAGTCAACGTGTTGGTCTTCCACAACGAACGCTTTCATGTCGATACGCTTGATCTGTATCATTCACGTTCACGCCGCTTGTACTTGGCCGAAGCGGCTGACGAAGTCGGCGCAGCCGAAGCAACGCTTCGCAGCGATCTCGGTCGTGTCCTCTTAAAACTCGAACAACTCCAAGGCGAACAAGCCAACAAAACCAAGCAACAACAACCGGAAGTCAAGCTAACCGATGCTGAGCGAAGCGAAGCATTGGAACTCTTGAAAGACGAGCATTTACTCGATCACATCTTGGACGACTTCGACACCTGTGGCATCGTCGGCGAGCGAACAGGAAAACTCGTCGGCTATCTTGCGGCGACCAGCCGCAAGCGCCAACGTCCACTGGGCCTCGTCGTGCAATCATCGTCTGCCGCTGGCAAGACATCACTCATGGATGCAGTCCTCTCCTTCATGCCGCCCGAAGAACAATTCGCGTGCAGCGCGATGACAAGTCAAAGCTTGTACTACATGCAGAACGAGAACTTGCAACACAAAATTCTGTCGGTCGCCGAAGAAGAAGGCGTCCGCGATGCGTCTTACGCCTTGAAGCTCTTGCAAAGCGAAGGCCATCTCTCAATCGTGACCACCGGCCGCGAGACCGGCACCGGTCGAACCGCCATCGAACGCTACGAAGTCGAAGGTCCGGTCGCCTTGCTTCTCACAACAACGGCAACCAACGTCGACGAAGAGTTAATGAACCGTTGCCTCGTCATTAGCGTTGACGAAGAGTCAACACAAACCGAAGCCATCCATCAACGACAACGCGAATCAGAAACGCTCGAAGGCTTTACTTCGAGAGAACAAGCGAAGCGAGTTCGACAACTTCATCAGAACGCGCAGCGTCTGCTTCGTCCGATCGAAGTCATCAATCCGTACGCCGAGCAACTTCAATTCACAAGTCTTCGCGTTCGCAACCGCCGCGACCATGCGAAATACTTGTCGCTGATCCGCGCCGTCACGTTCCTGCATCAGCATCAACGCGAAGTCAAACAAGCCACGATCAACGAACAAGAAGTCGAATACATCGAAGTCACGAAGCGAGACATCACCGTCGCCAACACGATCGCCGATGCCATCCTGGGCCGGAGCATCGACGAACTGCCGATGCAAACAAGAACCTTGCTTCGTCAGTTACACGAACACGTCAAGCAGACGGCGAAGGCTGAAAGCATCGCGACAAAAGACGTTCACTTCACGCGCCGCCAAATCCGCGAAGCGCTCCAATGGGGCCAAACGCAAATCAAGTTGCACCTGGATCGCTTGTTCGCTTACGAATACGTCGTCGTTCATCTCGGCCCCGGTCGCACACAGCTTTACGAACTGCAATGGGACGGTCGCGGCAACGAAGGCCAGCTAACGCTCTGCGGCCTCGTCGATCCCTCGAAGCTGAAGAAACCTTCCACTACGACCTGAGTATCATCGGGGCTGAAAGCTTCAAGATCGGGGCAAAAGGCCGAGTCATCGGGCCAAGATCGGCCCATTATACGTGGGCGGCTACCAAATACCCATCGATGAAGCTGCAGTCCGGAAGTCCGTCCGCGGCGGATATCGATGCGATCGTGGCCGTCCAGCAAAAAACACAACCGTTCGTTTATCCGAGCGGATTGGTCGAGGTCTCCGGCTACCCGCCCACCGACGTCCACGCCTTCCGTACCAGCCGATGGAAGCTCGACGATTTCCTGACCGTCATTGAAAAGAACGTGCAGTCGGCCATCAAGCACCGAGCGATGTACAAACTCGCGTTGCATCCTTCGATCATGTACGTTGAAGATCCACAATTTAAGACCGTGAACCTGATCTGTGATCTCGTCAACGCAGCAGGCGGTCGTGCGGCGATTGTCGATCTGGGCGCGTTCGCTCGTCGCACGAAGCTGTGACAGAAAGCGACCGAGTAGGCTGACAACTCGGTAAACGCAAACTTACACGAAAGCAATTCTATGAAGCTCGTTGTTGCAGCAATCCTGATGTTGCTACTGAGTCTGTCGACTTCAGCCGGCCAAGCGCAAGACGATCCTGGTACCCCGAAACAGCAGTACTCGGCGCTCATGAAGGAATACAATCCAGCGTCCGGTGCTTTGCGAAAGGCGATGACCGACCTGGATCGCAAAGCGGCCGTTGAGCGCCTCGCGACGTTCGCGTCGAGGTTCATCGCTCTCGCCGAGAAGCATCCGGATGATCCCGTCGCGCTGACTGCTCTGAAGCAAGCGGTTCAGGCCGTCGGCTCCACGGATTCAGCGGCTCAGATCACATGGGAGACGAACCGCTCAGACTTCCCCGCCGGAAACACGGACGGTTCAGCCGAGCGGACGGTCGCTCTCGTGCTGCGCGACCATGTCGTCAGCGACAAGCTTGGCCCGGTGATTGACAGGATGCGATATGGGTACCGGCTGGAATATGAGAAGTGCTTGACGACAGTGCTTGAAAAGAACCCGCATCGTGAGGTCCAGGCGCTGACTTGTCTAGTGCTGGCGCAATATCTGCAGGACAAATTGCGAATGATTCGGCTTGTCAAAGACCGGTCGGAACTGGCGGAGTGCTACGAAATCGTATTCGGCAAGGACTTCCTTCCGGAACTCCAGCGATTGGGGCAGACCGGGCTAGCGACCCGCATCGAGGCTTTGTTCGAACGAGCGGAAAAGAAATATGCCGACGTGAAGTTCCGCTCCGGGACGATCGGCGAAGTGGCGAAGTCAGAGCTGTACGACATCCGTCATCTGGCGGTCGGCAAAGTCGCCCCCGACATCGAAGGCAAGGACCAGAACGGCAAGCGATTCAAACTGAGCGACTATGGTGGCAAGGTCCTGCTCCTCTATTTCTGGAGCGAGTTCTGACTGACGTGACGGACCACCTGGCCTCACGAGCGGTCGCTCGTAACGAAACTAAAAGAAAAGCCGTTCGCCCTCATCGGCGTCAATTCCTGGAGCCATGATCCAGGCGAACTCAAGGAAGTGATGACGAAACATAAGATCAACTGGCGGACATTCGATGACGAAGGTGCCATCAACCGTCAATGGAACCTCCCAGCCACGCCAGCGTTCTACATCATCGATCACGCAGGCACGATCCGACACAAATGGGTTGGCAAGCCAGGGGAGAAGTCTGTCGATGCTGCCGTAGAGAAGCTGGTTCAAGAGGCGGAAAAAGCGGCAGCACCGAAGTGAGACTGCCAACCAACCAGAACTCTACCGCTTATTCAACCAAGTTCGTGGTCCAGCGCGCGGGGTCCACTTCAACCCTAAAACTCATCTTGCCCCGGAGACGGTACTCAGCGCGTCTCAAACTGCCGTAATTGTCGGAGCGACTCCGTCTTCTTACGACCAGCCAAACTCGTGCGACGCCATGTTAGACCGTTAGACAGATCGCGGCGTTCGACCGCTCGCACCCTGTGTACAAAAAGGTCCCGACCATTCCCGAAAGGCTTCCTGTAAAGTCCGACAAGGAACTTCGCGCCTAATGTTGGCATGCGGCACACTTCGCGGTCGAAACCGGGCGAAAGTGAAGTAGCTTCGCTTGCCAAAGCGGGTGTGGTCGCAGCAACTCGGAGATCGGCGCGTCGCCACCTCGGCGATAAAGCTGCTGGATCTTGCCGCTTCGTTTGAAAACGATCTCAAAATCACCAGCAGTCGAGCTAAGCAATCGCCGCAATTCAAAGGAAGTAAGTAACTCGTTTCCTCGCGTGAACGCTTGCAATTCCGGGATGCTTGATGAGACGATTTCAACTAGATCTTCTTGATATGAAGACAGCTTCCATGTTGGGACGAACATGTGGTTATTGACGCCTCCTTCCGTCCGCAGATTGCTGTACATCGTAAAACACGTTTCGGTCTTTAGCCCGAGATACTGCGACATGCCGTTCAACGCGACAAGTAACAACGGTGCCCAAAGCAGGCCCGGACGCGCGCGTGTTGACTTACGAGGCAATACACGGTTGCGTCGATAGCGTTGCCATGCACAAGCGGCGAATAGCGAGCCAAGAATCAAGGACCACAGGCCCCAAACAATCCAAGGAAGTCGATAGACTTTCAACGGCCCGATTCCCGATCGCATCTGCCCGGTCAGTTCGGCTGCGACAAGAAGAGCAAAGCATAAGATGAAGGCAGATGAGACCGTGCGACAGACCCTTTTACGCGTCGATGCCGGCAAACGATTGGCAAGTCGGCGATGGGCGATCGCGACGAGTGTGACAAGTTCACGCATACAAATCAGCCCATAGAGCGCGAAGGCGAGCGCCGAAAACGTTCGGTGGCCAACCAAGCCCAGCACAATATGAAACGGTACTCCCACGAGAACTCCGAAATACCGCGTTCGACGGAATGTCAGAAGTAGGGGAATTGCAGCTTCGACAACCAGCGTTGACGCGATGGTCATTCCACCCGCCTGTTCGGCACTTGGCAGGAACGGGAACCGTCGCAGTAGGTCACCGTACATGACAACCACACAGCTCACTTCCGGATTGACGAAATCCCAATTCAACTTTGCGATGAACGCGAAGTAATACACGAGGATCAACATGACCATGACGACCGGTGCAAAGCGGTCATAGATCGATTCGCGGCACTTGTTGCTGATATGCCATCGCTTGCCCTCGGAAACGATAAGCGAACTCGCGATGGCTGCCAAGATCGTCGCATTGATCAACGATTCGACGAGGATGTGGTTAACAACGAACGGCCATTTCAGCACGTTGTAGACGATGCTGCTCACCAACATCCCGCTAAACAGCCAAATCGACGACGGACGTATCAACGTCGCCAAAATAAAGCCCGTCAAGATCCAGCCAATCGGTAAGTGCTCCAACTGCCAATCAGAATAGAAGTCCTGATGCACCAGTGCCTGGCAGGCCCATAGGAATGCAAAGACGGTCAGTCGGTTTGGCGACTTCGATACTTCGATCGAGCGCCTTGAAGCCGCGATCTCGCTCATGCTCCGCACCCTCTCTTAGTCGATCGATTGTAGAAGGCCGTTCCGATCGCCAGCATCACGATGCCCGGCAGCCAGTCCGGAACGCTGACCCATCGAGCCCACAAGTGTTTCCCCTCTTTGCTGTCGTAGGCTTCCGGATTTCGCCACAAGCCAAACCCAAATTCGGCGGGGCGGTGCATATCAAATTGCGGTTCTTCTCGCAGTCGACCCGCAAGATCAATCCGTGTAAATTCCTCTTCTTCCAAGGTGTATTGTTTCTCACCAGCCCCGCAACGAACTGAGCCGTCACCGAGCCACCGTACTCGGAAGTAAGTATGCATGATGTGTTCGTCGCGCAGCCGATCGGTATCTAGCCCAACGGCCGAATACCTGCGACTGTTCGCTGCGGCGAACGCGAGAAAGCCGATTCCCGCTAGGATCGCTGCCCAGCCGAATTGCTTTGGAAAAAACATCTGCTCACCCTTTGAACAAGCGGCGCCGCAAACGAGCAAACCCCGGTCGAGGATCGGTCCAGTTAAACCCGGGAAACATCTGCGGTCGCATGACGCCACGAAGCCAATCGATGGTCGTCAGTTCGCCGCGTGCTCGCAGTTCGCGAAACGCCTTGTAGTCACGAAACGGGTCCCATAGAGTTACGTTGTCGCGATAGCGGTCTAAGCTCGGCAGCGGCAGGTCGCATAGCCGGTTGTAAACCAAGCTGCTCAAATCTAGACCAGCTTTCGCGATCAGTGCGTTGGCGGCAGTGAACCGTGCATTGCATTCGATCAGCTTGAGCGTATCGTCGCGAACGTCATACTTAAACTCGGCGTTTGCCAATCCGCGGAGTCCTGCTTGACGAAAGAGTCGCAGCGCCGGCTCTTTCACGCCTTCGACATGGTCGGTCACATGGTACGTGGCCAAACCCATATTCGTGGGAAACCGTCGAATGATTCGTTTTGTGAAGTCAAATAGAGAACTTTCGTCCTCATCCAAATACGTGTAGTAGCTGCACAGCGTGGTGTCAGGCCCCGGGATCAGCTCGACGAGCAGCACCTCAATTTGCGCTTCATTGACCACGCCATAGGCTTGTAGCAATTCGTCATACGTTTGGACGACAATGAACTTGGTTTTGAACTTCCGTTGAAAAAGATGTGAGTGAATCGGTTTGACGATCAACGGAAAAACCAACTCGTCCCGGAGTTCTTCCAATTCCGCCGTGCCGTCTACCTGCCAGTACTGTGGAGTCGGAACACGAGCTGCCTCGGCGATCCGGTACGTTGCAAGCTTGTCAAGCATCTGCTCTTGAGCCACTGGATTCGACAGATCGAGAAGGAATTTGTTCTCCAGCTGCGCACGGTGTTGAGCGACTACCTGCAACGCATCGTCGCTCGCCGCCAATAAAACCGCGCCGGCATAGGCGTCGGATCCGCTGCCGGTTAGAAACTCGATTGCGGCTCGCGGAAACGGCAACTTCGTCGAGATTGGCAGACGGCGTGCATAACGGCTGTACTGAACGTCGGCGTTCGGTTCATTCAGAACATAGACGGGGATCGATCGGCGACCAAGGCTGCGCACGATGGAGAGCGCATTATCGTTTCCGTGAAACACTATGGCTGGGCGAATTGCATCGCTGCCTGAGTGAGCCATCGCTTGCAGGTCAGATTCGGCGGGTTTAACGGCGGTGGACAACTTTAGATTCCTTTTGCTGCGACGGAGAGAAACTGCGATGCGGATTCCGCGCCTGATTTACCTTGTGACTGGTTTAAGCAAGCCTCCAAAACTGGGATGGCGACCGATAGCGGCCGATTGCCCTCGTGGATGTAGAGGCCGGGCGTCGTATTGATTTCTAGTACCACGCCGCGCGAGGTGATCAAGTCGGTAGTGAAGTCGGGCGTAACAACATCGACGCCGGCAAGTCGGACACCGATTGCGTGTGCGGCCAGTCGACCGATTTCCACGATCTCGTCCGCAACAACATCAACGACCGACACATTGTCGGCCACCGCATTGTCATTGATCACGGTTTTGACTCGAACCGCTTTTCCCGCTTCCGGAACGGCTCGCCAAGAAAGACCCTGATCCGCCAACGTCCTCTCCAGATCGAGGTCACGACTTAGAAAGACTTGAGCCGCATTTGAACCGCGTTCGCGACGATCTTTGTTGGCGTTCCGGACCAGCCGGGCGACCGTTGCCTTGCCGTCGCCAATGACCGTTGGCGGACGTCGTTCGACGGCATCCAACAGTTTCCCGTCTAAGTAGAGCAACCTCAGATTCTTTCCCGCGATTTGCTGCTCGATCAACAGTTCGCCGCCATGTCCAGCAGCGGTAATGGTCGCGTTGATTAGTTGCTGCCTCGTCGTGATGCCAGTGGTTACACCCGCACCTGCTCCGGTCCCGGCGGCTGGCTTCACAACGCATGAAACATGCGTACGAAGGAATTTGAATGCGACGTCCAACCGATTCAGTGAGAATGTTTGATGGTCCGGTGTAGGAATGGATTGAGTTCGAAGTACTTCGTGTACGAGTGGCTTTGTTCCCGCAGCGCGCAACGTCACTGGGCCGTCCAAGTCCGTATAGTTGCGGAACAGCTTTGCCTCGGCTCCGTCACGTGAAACGGTCAACAAGTCACCGTTCGTCTGCACCACGGTGGCTCCAATCTCCTTTGCCGCACGTGACCACATATTCAAATAGAATTCGCTTCGTTGAGTCTTCTCGGTTTGTGTCGCTCGGCTGGCGCGATGCAAGAGCACGCGCGCTCGGGCCGCCAGAGTCCGGATCTTTAAATACGTCGACACTTGCATTTCATGCCCCATCGGTCACCGGGCATTCACTTGCGCGGAGCATTTCGTTGACCCAGTCGTTTGAGAATTCGCCCCTTCGAACCGCTGCAAGATAGCTCGCGAGCCGTTCACGATGCGACTCAAGACGTGCCAGAATGTCCTCGACGTGGGCTAGAGGGATAGTCACGATGCCGGACGTATCGGCAACGATGACGTCTCCGGGATTGACCACGACACCACCGCAAGAAACAGGGTAGTTGATTTCACCAGGGCCGCGATGCAGCGGACCAACCGCGGTCGTATCACGAGCAAATACCGGAAAGTTGAGCTCGTCGACGGCGGGCATGTCACGAACGAGCCCATCAACGATGAAGCCTGCGATTCCGCGATGCTGCGCCTTGGCACAGATCAGATCGCCGAGGACAGCGTTCGTCGAACGCTCACCATGCGCGTCGACGACCACGATGTCGCCCGGCTTCGCGATATCCAAAACCTTATGTACCATCAGATTGTCGCCCGGAAAGACACGTACTGTGCAGACGCTGCCGCACAAAGATTGAGGCCGCACATTTTGACAGCGAATCGACGAGTCAAGCGCGTAGAGTCGATTTAGCGAATCCGAAATATCAGGAATGTCGAACTGCAAGAATCGCTTGCAAGATTGAGCGTCCAGGCGCGGATACTCGACGCGTACTCGAAAACCTGGGCCTGGGTGTAGGTCCGCTGAACGTGGTTTGGTAGATGCCATGGTTGTACTCCTCTTAGATATCGGGATCGCTGGTGGTCATCGCTGCAGCCGCAATCGCAATGATTTGCGAGATGTCCAACACGGACGTCGCCCGCAACTCGTCCTCCCATGCGCCAGCAACGGCTTGCAGTAAACCTCGGGCGGAGTGAACGATTTGGTGGGGAGCGCCAATTGAGCGCGCCATCTCTTCGATACTCCGTAACTCCATCACGCGACGTGAAGCGTGTTGTGGATAAGTGGGAAGCATCCGTTCAATAGCGGTCATCAGCCCTGGATAGAACGCCCTCGATTCGCTCAAAAACTGGTCCGACATCTCGGCCTCGTGCGCGAGAATTGCGATTTCCAGGAAGAGAAGGTTCAGGCTCTTCGAAAGTCCCGCCATTAACAGCTTCATGCGCGTCGCTTGGCCGATCTGATCGCCTAGCGAATGCGCGCGGACAGCCGAACCGAATATCGCTCGAGCGTCATCTGCATCGCGACCACTCAGGTACATCACGCCCAGTTGTTTCAACGTCTTGGCACCACCGTGAATTGCCGCGTCGACGAAGCGAATGTTGGCTTTTTCGAGAATGGTCTGTATTGCCGAAATAGTTTGCAAGTCGACCGAATTCGCGTCAATGAAAAGACTTTCGCGTGGGCAGAGATGTTGTCTGTCTGCATATTGCCGAGCTACTTGCTCGGCCGCGTTGGGTAACACAAGCGAAACAACGACATCCGCCGTGGAGACGACGGCGTCCAGAGTCGGCAGTATCTCGATTTCAGCTGCTTCGGCTCGCTCCTGCGTTTGGCGCGTTCTGCCTTCGCAGGTGGTCACCACACGGATGCCGGCTTCGGTCAACGTCCGCGCAAGTGCAGCACCTAGGTCTCCGCAATACAGGACGCCAACCGTGCAATCTTCAGATCGTCGCGACATTCAGTTGCCCTTTGCTTTGCCGGTCGTTCGGCGAACAGTCTTTCGATTCATCTCGAGTGTGCCATCGGCTCGAGTGAAACGGCTAACTAACTCGCCGCATTGTCCCCCCTATCATTCAATCATAATTACGAAGCCGAGGACCACATGCTTGTAAACGGCGTCGAAGGCGGGATTCCAGAATTGCCAAGACGATCGATCCGTTGCAGCTATGTCAGATCGTTCGTCCGGCATAATCGTCACGTCCGCACTCACGTCGATCAAAGCATCGGGCGTATTGTTTCGTGTCCACGATGTCGAATTAGAGGGAATCAGTTGACATGAAGTGTTCGGCAACTCGTCTGAGAACATGCAGTTTGCAACAGTGCTTCACCGCAGCGACTGGATTCTGCATCGAATGAGTAGAGAGGTAGGAACAGCCTCGGTCCAGTATCGCCTGTAAGATGAACAGACGAATCGTCGGCCACTCGCTCGAGGCGTCGTCGAAATAGCCCTTCAAGAATTCACGCGAGGATGTAGTCAATCCTTTCGTTCTACTCGTGAACAGCAGTTTCGAACCTCGGCCCAGTTTCAACGAGAGCAGAAATAATGCGATGTCTTCATAAATGGGGGCTCTCCAGCGAGCGAGTGTGTCGAGTACGGTTACGCGATTGTTCGCTGCCACGATCACATTGCGTGGCGCGAAGTCACCATGAGCTAAACCGAGCGACAAGCCATGTTGCAAAGTCGACTCGCTTTCTTGCCTCAGAAACTCACCGACTGACGTCATCCATCTGGGAGCGCGGACCGCTGGAAAGTAGTCCAGGAACTCGTCAATCATCGCGATGAAGTGATCGCGCCTCGTCGTACGTGGCCTGGTATGTGGTAGGTCTGGCAATTGGTGAAAATGTCGCAACCACTGCCCAACATTCTGGAATACAGCATTCTGGATTACAGCCGTCGAGTCATCTACATCGCGTTCAGCCCCCAAGCAACCGCCTGAAACTTCTCGCAAGGTGGCTCCTTCGGCTTTCTCCATGACAATCGCATCGGGGCTCTGGACTAGATCGAGTACATGAACGCTCCCGAATCTCGCGTCGTCCAGTCGTGAGAAGCTCTGTTGGATATGACGCATCGCGGTGAATTCGAGCGATGCCAACAGTTCAGGGGCGGCGGGTTCGAACAATCGCGGCCGATTCGCCGTGTTGGATCGACACGATCGATTCGGAAATGGCAGCTTGACGAACAGCCGCCGCGATTTGACATCACCATGAATCGTAAACTCGTAGAGTTCTGAAAAAGGGCGTAACGATTCATGCTCAAGATGCACCTGTGGTGCCGCTCCCGCCAACTGCGTGTAGTAGGAGGCCGCCTGCACTCTCAGAAAATCAGCGAGTGTTGCGGCGTTCGAAGAGATGTGTGGTTTGAGTAGCATGATTCTCAAGCGGAGCCATCCTCAATTGCGGTCTACCTTAGCGTCTTCAGGAATGCCACGAGTTGATCGAGTTCTCGCTCGGTCAAGTTGTTCGTCAAATTGTCCGGCATCGCGGAATTTGGCATCTGTCGGAGCATCGCGTTGCCGTTTTCGTCGTCCAGACACTCTTCACGACGGATGGAGATAGGTCGGAGAGCTCCTTTTGTTTTCACGAGGAGTTCAATTTCCGATTCCGTCGAGCGGACAAGCCTGCCCGAAGTGGCTCGCCCATCCGCCAACCAGACAGTCCAGTTGCTGTATCCCGCCACAAGCGATTTACTCGGATGCCGAATCGACTCACGAAGATACTGCGCCGAATGGCGGCCAGATAACAAGAGCGACGGCGCTCGTAACGTGGCACCTGGCGTGACTTGGAGTGGATGGCACCGTTGGCAATTGGCTTTCGACAAATAGATCTTCTTGCCGGCCTCGACATCTTCGAGAGAAATCTGCTCGACGGCTTCGCTAGTTGGCGCCGTGGCGTGTCGAGTGAGCGCGACTAGTCGCGGCCAGTTAACTGACCCCCCTTGCTTCATGAGAAACCCGACTAAACTCGTCAGTTCGATGGCGTCGAGACCACCGCTCACGTCCGCCGGCATCACCCCATGTTCACCAGCATTCCGATATGCATTCGGATCGATGATCGACTCCAATAAATATGCTTCCGCGGATAGACGAGGAACGCGAGTTCCAGCTACGGCACCGATCTCAACGAGATTGGGGCCGTACAAGCTGAGTTGCCCAAGTTCCGACGCGTGGCACGTGGCGCATCGCTTCTCGAATATATGAGCCCCTCGGTCAAGATCGATCGCAGTCAAGGGTGCCTGTGACAAAGACAACCCCAGCCACACGGCGCCAGCTAACGCCGCAACGCCGGACACGGCCGCGAGTTTGTTGAGAATCATGTAGACGCTCATTTGCGAAGCCGTAAACGATAGATTTTCTTAGATTGGAAACAAGCCACGAAGAACTCGCCTTTGTCGGTTACGGTAATGTCGAGTGCTCCTGGGACGCGAGCAAAGACACTCGAGACGGCTCGTATTGATTCTCCTTCGCGGCGAAGTTGCACTTGTTGAATCTCACCACTGCCGTAACTCGCGATATAAATACTGTCGCGGAACTGCGCAGGCAGGTCCGACGAAGCAGCGTAGCAGAGTCCTTGGAACGTTCGATTGCGTGTAACGAGCAGCGGCGAGACGGTGGCTTCCGGATGTGGTCGAATACCATCGGCATAGGGGAAACCATAATGCTCTCCCGATCGGATGAGATTCAATTCATCTCCATTGCGTCGGTCACTGGCATCGTTGTCCGTTCCAAAACATTGTCCGTCCGCGGTGAAGCAGAGATCGAAAGGATTGCGAAAGCCCTTTGCAAACACTTCCGGCGCGGACCCGTCCAGTCGGGAGCGAACAATGGTTCCCTCGAAGGGCCCTGTTGTCGGCGCTCGATCCGAATGTGCTCCCACCGTGATATACAGCGCGCCGTCCGGCCCGAAGGCAATGCCATTATTTTGGTGCAACGGGTCAGGCCCTTGTGCACCAGGAAGTCCGGCCACGACATCCTCGAAATAATCGATCAGATGGTCGCCGTCGACGTCGCGCAACAATGTAACCGCGCCTGTATTCACACCGACCAATCGACCGGCTTCCGCTCGCGCGAATTGTCCAGAGCGAGAGACGTATAGATCGCCATTATGAAATGCCAATCCATGAGGTCGGCCGAGATTACGTGCGATCGTCGTCTCGCGAATCGCTCCACCTTCGGACGTTCGCGACAGTCTCGCGACAACCCCGTCCTGCAATGCTGCGCCCCAATAGCCTGTCACATAGATGTCGTCGTCGGGCCCCACGACGATCTGAACCGGGTGAATATTGCATTGATGATACTCTTCCACGATGAAGTCCGCAGGTTGGGAAAAGCCAAATGGATTGCTAACAATACTTCCCAGACTACGACGCTTGAGAAGCGGTTGGAGTTGTTCCTGAGCCGTCATAAGCGAAAGGACGATGAACGCCAATATCACGACCGTCACCGTGGCCGCGCGGATGATTCGGCGATTTCGACGCGACAGACATTCGGAGACTTGCCAGGGCCACAATGCGGCCGCCAACCCAAGGCATGTGCCAAGCGCCGCCGCGCTCAGATGCCGGAGATCGCCGTCCATCAGCGAACGAGCCACGAACATGACCGAATTACGCCCTAAGCTAATCACAGTATTCAACCACACGGCTGCGCCGATGGCAGCAACAGCCGCCAACGCATAGCCGACTTGAAACCAATTCCACGATCGAAACCGAAGTGCGACAACGGCGAGGGCGCCAGTTGACCAGATCAGAGCATGGACCGTGACTGTTGTTAGTAGGTGTTCTGGTTGCACGTAGCAGTCCCCTCAGAAGCGGTCGGCTCTTGTAAGACACGTCTCGCAATGCACACACATGCCGTGGCCAACGCCATCATTGTCCAGAAGTAGCGGATGAAAGAAAAATGCTCGAAGATTCCGGTCGTCAAGTAGACGATGATCATGAAGAAGAATCCTGTCGCCATCCGCGAAAGCAGTGGATGCGAGTTGGCACTCGCGACTCGAATGCGATGCAAGTCACGAAGTGTCACGAACACGCCGCCAAACAATGCGATCAGTCCGAGCGTTCCTAACTCGGCAGCCACTCCAGCGTAAAGGCAATGTGCTTCACGTTTTGTTTCAAGCGCTTTGAGACCACCTAGATTTCCATACTGTTGAGAGTAGTTTCGAAACATTGCTGGGCCGACACCAATAATTGGATGATCCATATAAACCCGCACTGCGGCGAGCATCTCGGTCACGCGGCCCGTGACTGCACCATCAGGGCGATTAGCCGACGTCATTTTTCCCGTTAACAAGGCGGGGAGTGTCTGGAAGGAAGCGAGGCGAGTGCGAAATTGTGGAAGGGCGAGCAAGAGTACTCCCGCGATCGCACCGACGATTAGAAGATGGCGTAGCCGCAAATGCCCAAGACCGCCCATGGCTATGACGGTGAGTCCGAACGCGATCGCGCCGCCTCGCGAGAAGGTTAACGCCCAACCGACCATGATTAAGACGGTCGCCGCAAGGGCCAGCCAACGCAGCAACGCAGTGCGCTCTCCTCCGAAGAGAAACAAACCAAGCGGAAACAGCATCAACATGATCTGAGCGTAGCGATTCTTCACGGCCAGTGGTCCGGCGGCTCGATTCTGAATGATCTTGACTCGTTCACCTTGTACGCCGAAACCTTTGCCTTCGAGCTGAGCGAAGCCGCCGTAGTTCTTATCGTAGGAATTCGTCAGATATTGATGGGCACTCATCGCACCCAGAAAGGCACCTGCCGCCAAGAACGCCCAGACAACTCCTCGTAGGACTTGCTCAGTCCGAACGGCATTGACGACTAACAAGAACAACAACGCGCCTTCGGTGACCGTGGTCAGAACGGTTTGAAACGCCGCCGGTGGGTCAATACTCGTTAGTGCTCCGACCGTCTCGACCATGAGAAACAAGGTGATCCAAACGGTCACGCGCGGAAAGATAATTTGCTCCCCTCGAAAGAGAAGACGGTAAGCGATGGGCAACAGCAGGAGCAGTGGAACGCAGTACACAATCGGATGCGGAATGCCATGAAAACGTTTGGCAATCACGGGTGCGTTGGTGTAGAGCAAGAACATGGCCAGGTAAATCGAGAGGTTCGGTCGCGAGAGGCAGACCCATCCAAAGGCCGCGCCACCGACGAGCAGCAACAGCAACTCGACCTTGCCTCGCTCTAGGGCCGCAAGCCCAATGGTGACCGCGCACACAATGACGATGGCGGCAAAGACGATCCGGAGCCACTCCGGATTCGTCGCCGTTCGTTCATGATGATCTTGTTCCACCGTACTCATGGTCTTTGCCTATCGGTCCGCTACTGGTTCGCCTCGGTGTGGTGTCCAGAGTTCGATCCGCTTGCCTCGCGCCACGTTCAAAGTAGCCACCAAGGCTGCGGTGTTTGCCATGACGAAGAATGCCGGCAAACTGAAAATCTTGATTACACGCCTTCGACAGGTGCGCATCAGTTGCGCTGCGGCAGCCATCCCATAAAATGCAATTTGAATGACGGTCGCCAGCTGAAATGCAATACTTTGTTGCCAGAGCAACGGGCTCGTCACGGCCAGCGTGATTAGCGCGAACACGTTTAATCGCCGCAGCACTTTGTGCGAAAATATCTGTAAGGCATAAAAACCGTAGCGAACGGGATTCAACAACTGCTTCATTTCGGCGATCCCGCGCAAACCTCTTGTCATCAGCCGCACTTTGCGTTGAAACTCGGCAGTACCCGTGTCGGAGACGGGTTCGCGAGCGATTGCGTTTTCTGCGAAGACCAAGCGGTACCCTCGCGCGATCACTTGCGTCGAGACAAAGAAGTCATCGGTTACTCCGCCGGGAACTTCATGGAATAACTCGCGACGAATGGCGTAAAGTGCTCCCGTCGCGGAAGTCACGCTGCCGGCGCGACTTTGGACTCGTTTCAGCCAGCGATCGAAGCTCCAATACCGTTGCTCGCCTTCCTGAATATTTGAAGCCGCGTTCGATTTGTCGTAACGCTGATCACCAGCCACACCACCGACGCGGGAGTCGCCAAACGGGCGAACCAAGGCACGAATTGCGTTGGGGTCGAGCATGCTGTTCGCGTCCGAGAACACAAGCACCTCGCCGTCGGCAAGAGGGACCGCTTCGTTCAACGCAACGGCTTTGCCTCGTCGGGGCAGAGAGAGCAACGTGACGCGCTCGGCGAATTTCGCCGCGATCGACTCCGTACGATCAGTCGATCCGTCGGAAATAATGACTAATTGAAGCAGCTCGGCGGGATAGTCAATTGCGAGCAGGTTGTGCAGCTTTCGTTCGATGTTCGCTTCTTCGTTGTGGCATGCAATTAACATGCTGACAGTGGGCAACCTGTCACTCTCAGAGTGCGGTTTGGGAAATAGCCTCGCACGTAAGGCGAGTAACACCGGAAACACAAAAAACGTGTAAACGGTGACAGCAAGCGAGCCGGTGAAGAGAATAAGAGAGATCATCGGTTGGCTCCTTGCTGAAAACACGTCGCGAGTTGCCTTGCGTTCTTGGACAAATCGAATTCGTCTTCGACTTTCTGCCTGGCTTGCCGAGCCAATCGGTGTCGCAACGTTGCGTCGCGATAAAGTCGGATCAGCGCCGTCCCCAGACTCGCCGCATCTCCAGGCGGCGTGAGCAATCCTGTCGCCTCGTCGATCACCAATTCAGGGATTCCGGATAGATCGCTGGCAATCGTTGGAACGCCAGAACTCATGGCTTCCATAAGGACGACGGGAATGCCCTCGCGTCGTCCGCACGAGGTGGGAACGCTAGGTGCGACCAACACGTCGGCGGTTCGCAAATGTTCCACAACTTCAGTTTGCGGCAAGCGACCATGAAAGATGATCTGTTCACCGAGCCCCAAGGCGTTGGCCTGTTGCTGCAGCGACTTGCGGTCCGGTCCGTCGCCGATCAGATGGCACTCGAACTCGAGTTATCGCTCGCGCAAGGTTCGGCAAGCATCTATCAAATGCGATTGACCTTTGACTTCGTGAAGCGTTCCGGTGCAGACAATCTTGAATGGTCCTGCGTTGTGCGCGAACGCTGTCTCTATCGAGCGATAGGAAAACTTGCTAGTGTCGACGCCGCAATGGATCACGCGAACTTTGTCACGCGCGTCGTTACCGCATTCGTTCGCAATGATGTCACGGTTGTAGAGCGAGATAGTAACGACCGAACTCGCAGCCCTCACTTTCTCTCGCAGCATATGGCGATCGCGGTGCAGGTCGGAGCCGTGCGCCGTGAAGCTGAAGGGGATCCCAGCAAGGCGATGAATGACGTACGCGACGGCTGCAGGATGGCTGGCGAAGTGTGCATGCAGATGCTGGATTCCGAGACGCTGCATTCTCCACGCCAGCAACACCGCTTTCGGGAAATACGCAATTGCTCCAGCCAGATACCGACGGCTGCCAGCGTTGGCTCGCAGGACCGTACCTAGCGTCGCGACGTATGTCCACGGTCTCGTTGCGATGAAATAGCAGTGTGCCCAGAAGATGTGCCACGATAATAGCAGCGGAGTGAAGCGAGCCGAGTCCACTACTTGTTGCGCTTCGGCGTGGAGCACCGCCGTCCGCTCACGGCGCAACGGGAACAGCTCCACTTCGATCCCCATACGTTGCATCGCAAGGATCTCGTACAGCACGAATGTTTCCGTCAGTTTCGGAAAACGTGACACTAAGTATGCCACACGACGAGCCTTGTTCGAGGCAGACTCGACATATTGTTCGCGGTAGGTTTCGACGACAGTAGTCATATTTTCGATCGATTAGTGGCGTGCGGCTCGCGGACGAACGAGCCGCTGAAACAAGGCAAAACGGGATAAAGCGGGGATGGCGCTGCTCAGATCAAGCGTTTCGCGATTCCAATAGAGAACGATCAGAGAGGCAATCGCAGCCATGCAGAGGCTCGTTGCGACATGCGGAGCAAGCGTCTGCTGTGCGCCGACCAGTAACAGCGTCGAGGCGACGATACTGGTGAGCGTTGTCACATAGCGTGCATCAAAGAACTTCACGTCGGTCGTGCGCACCAGCCAATACTGATTCATCAGGTTATGTAGAACGAGACCGCCGGCGGTGGCGATCGCCGCTCCCAACGGACCGTATGCTGGAATGAGCAAGATGTAACCAAAGAGGACGAAGATAAACGCCGTAATATCTGTCATGACGATGGATCGCACCTGACCGTAGACGCGCAGCATCTGTGTATTGAAACCCAGGCTGGTGTGTATGTAATACGCCAGCGCCAGAATACTAAGAATTGCCGCAGAACTTCGATACTGTTCTCCGAGCAGTAAGACGGTGAGTGGTCCGGCGAGTACGAATGTGGCGGCAAAAATGGGAAACGACAGGATTGCCAAGGTCGAGGCAGTCTGCCAGTAGAGCGAATTGATCCCGGCGGCGTCCTTGCGTGCAAACATTCGCGATGCGGCGGGTATGAACAGAACTGCCAGTGTCGTGACGACTACTTCATTTAAGCGTGCTAAGGGTGAAACCGCGCGGTATTCGGCGACCGCTACATTACCTTGCAGCAGTTCTAAAGAAATGATCGCCAACGAGCTTCGTAAGAGCATAACGACGTCCGTCGACATGAGTGGCAGGCTGTGCCCCAATAGTTCTCGTGTCGGATACTCCCACCGCGTGTGTACCGCTTCGTATATTGAACCTTCCTTTTTAAGCAACCTTACAAGTAACACCGCGCCCAACACTACTCCGAGGCCGACCGCAAGAGCATGGCCGGCAGCCAGCCAGTAAATATTGCCGGACGCAACGATCACTAAAGCGACGCTGCAAAGCTTTAACGACGGTCCGATAACGTGGCGACGCCAGACGATCGACAAAGGGCTGGCGAAGACGCCAAAGAGCGCGACCACCACGCTATCGAGCGCATTAAGCGGCGCAAGTAAAATCAGAACGAGCAGCAAGCCACTATTCAAACCATCTCCTAGTGGAGACACTCCGAACGCGATGCTAACGACCCCAATGCCTCCAACACAGACGAATCCGAGCAGTGAGATTAGGGTAAATGCAGTACAGATTGACCCGAACAGCTTTGGAAAGTCGCGGTTCTGAAGATAGATAGCAGCATAGCGGCCAAGCGTCTTGTCCATCCCCAACGCCATCGCCGTCGCCGAAACCGAAACGATCGAAAGTACGAACGCGAACGCACCGTAATCAAGTTTCGTGAAGAATCGAACAACGAGAACTTGGACCGCCAAATTGAGCAGCAACGAGACAACTCGGCCAGCGAGAAGCATTACAGAGCTGAGGCCAGAAGCACCCTTCGGTGGATTCGACTCTTGTTGTTCTGCTTGTGGTGGAGGAGAGGCGAACATGGTGCCCTGGTTCGATCAACGGAAATGCTAGAAAGATATCTCGACGTCTGGAAATTGCCCGCGTGGATAGATCACCCGATGTCTGCGGTTTTCAACTCGTTCGGCACTCGTCGAGCCAACGCTTGCAATTCCGTGCGGTTTCCAATGACAACGACCAAGAACCCCACGGCAAGTCCGAGGATGCAACATAGGCCCAGCACTGGGACCGGTTGAGGCCACGTGCCAGAAGGAATCAATTGTGGTCCGTCAAGCAATCGCACGGAGACCGATGATCGCCCACCGGAAATCGCTTCGTCGGCGAGTTGAAAGCGATTAATCTGCGTGAGCACGGTGTCATGGATGGCTTGAACGCTCTGTAGCCGGTCAAGCTGTTGCTGCTCTCGAATCACGGCTGCGTCGAGTTGTTTGCAACGTGCGAATTCACTTGCATACGACAGTTCAAGCTCCCCTTCTTGACTTCGAACCGACGCGAGTTCGCTCGTAAGGATTGCGGGCGCCAAACGCACGGCACTTTGTAACCTCTCTTCGAGCGACCGAATTCGGCTTTGGATCGCGCGCACTTCTGGGTGCCGCGGCCCGAAACGTTGTGTCACTTCCGCTTCCTGTGAACGGGCTTCCAGTAGCGCCTGATGAACGGATGGATCGTATGATCGCACCAATCCTTCCGTATCCATGCGAGTCAGGATCTCGAGCGAGGCGGCCCACGGTGATTCGTTCAGCATCGTTGGAGTTGGCCGGTTGCTGATCGGAGCGTTCTGACTTGTCGGCGCGTCACTGATGCTGGTCGCCACGGTTGCGCCCGGATCATCGACGGCAATCAGTGACCTTTCCAGCGTCTCCAACTGACGCAGATAACTTTCGAGGTACACCCGGCGCGATTGTGACGCGGCGAGTAACTGTTGGACCGTTTCCAATCGAGCTCGTGGCTGGGCTAACAACGCGTCCGGTCCGACTAACGGCCCTGCGTTGTGCGTGGCGTCGTATTCCTCTTGTAGTGTGAGCATTTCGTCACGAAGTTCTTTTTCGCGATCGAGCAAAAGTGTAATGGTTTCACGGTTCATCGTTTGTTCGATGTCACGAAGATACGTTTTGTAGTTCATGATGATCGCGTTTAAGAGCTTCAGGCCCGTCTCTTGACTCGTGTCCTGAAGTCGGAGCGTCATCACGTTCGTACCCAGTAACGGTTGTACTTCCAGGCGGGCAAGGACATCTTGCGTCGAGCTTTCGTCCGCTAGCGCCGAGAGACTCGTAAGCGACTGCTGAATGACGACCGGGCTGCGGATGATTTCCGCCTGCGTCGGCAGAAATGTGTCACTCTCTCGTGTCTGAACTTCATCGAGAGGACGCTCGCCGGACAGAACCAGCAGCCGCGCGGTGAATTCGAGCGTTGGGCAAGCCACGGCGAGGTAGACCGCACCCAAGCCAATCGCGATTCCTGTACACGCAACCAGTGTCTTAATGTTCCGCATCAAGAGTCCCAGTGTGATCTCTATCTCGTTGGAACTCTGGCGCAAACCTACTTGCTCGCTATCCACGAAAATTTCCCCACGTTTGACTAGTAATAGAAGAGAGACTTAGTGCCCATCACTCCATGCTAATTGGGCTTCTGTATTTTGAAACGATTGAACTCTGCGATTTGGCAACTAGGTTGGAAGTACGCAGCATTCGCTTTGCGTTTCTTAAATTCATCACCCGCATTCCTCAACCGGACATACCGTTGCAACCCATACAACCAAACTCACGGAAATTGGTTTGCTTGCCCGCGCAACGTCACCATCATCGTCGCATGTATGATCGGGTGAAGCGCGTTCTCGACGTCTGTGGGTGTGTCTGCTTACTACCGACTGCGTTTCCGTTAATGCTGGCTTGTGCAGTTGCGATTTGGATCGAGGATCGAGGACCCGTCGTATTTCGACAAACGAGAACTGGGAAATATGGTCGTCGCTTCGCGATGTACAAATTCCGCACCATGAAGACGAACGCAGAAGAGCTAAAGCTGAAGTACGCACATCTGAATCAACTCAGTTGGCCCGATTTCAAGATAGCTCGCGATCCGCGTGTAACTCGCATAGGACGACTTCTCAGGAAGACGAGCCTCGACGAAGTTCCTCAGCTCATAAACGTGCTGCTGGGCGACATGAGTCTGGTGGGACCACGACCGACATCTTTCGATGTCGACACGTACGATTTACACCACACTGAACGACTGGAAGTGGTTCCTGGAGTCACCGGGCTGTGGCAGATCAATGGACGCAGCGATCTCGATTTCGATGAACGGCTCAAGCTAGATCTGGAATACATCGAAAAGCGAAGCGTGTGGCTGGATCTGAGTATTCTCGTAGGTACGGTCAAGGCCGTGTTCCGTCCAAGAGGGGCATATTAGTGACGAAACTCCGAATACGAACCTCAGCCCTACTAGTATGGCTGTTGCTGTTCTTTAACATCGAGCGATTTCACGCGCCGATTAATATCGCTTCGTTTGTCTATGTTTTGGCAGCGATTGTCTCGATTGCGATCGTCATGCTGCGACGTCAGAACGGTATCGCCTTTGGCACCGTTGTCAGCACGACGCTAGTAGCCTTTCTCGTCTCGAAATGGTTACTGGGATATCAAATCCTCGGAACTGCTCTGCCGTTAACCGTTACAGAAGCATGTTCGCTGTTGACCACGGCGAGTTTCGCCCGCTTGATTGCGCAGGCGATGCATGATTTCGAGAGCAATGCCCAGCAAGTGCTTCATATGCACTTTGACAGCGATACGCCCGAGCTCGCTGCGTCGCAAACGCAGTTGTACAAAGAGGTACGTCGTGCTCGCCGACACAATAGGCCGTTAAGCATTCTCGCTCTCAATGCGTCAAACGCGACCAATCCTGAATTACTCAATCGATTCATCGAAGAAGTACAACGACGAGGGATCCGCAAGTACATCGACGCCAGGCTAGCTCAGGTGATTACTAGCTGCATCTCGGACTGCGACATATTGGTTTACAGCGACGATTGCTTTTTTGTGATGTGTCCAGAAATCGTTGGCGAGGAAGCCGAAGAAGTGTCCTCTCGATTGAAGGAGGCCGTGCGGCAAGAACTGGGCGTAACGCTGAACATCGGATCAGCCAGCTTCCCGGAGCAAGAGGTAACGCTCGGAGGCCTCTTGGAGAAGGCTATCGATGCGCTACATGGCAAGGAAACGCCGACTGTCGCAACTCCGCAGCGTGTGCCTTCTTTCAATACCGCAGCTGCCGTGGAAGTAAACGTAATTCCTTCTTCCTCATGAGCGTTGTCGCAAGACTAAAGTGGCGGTGGAGAGAACTGGGTAAATGGTCAGCCTCATAAAGCGTGGCATTAAAGCGTTCGCGCGGACAAACATTGCATCGCGGATCGTTACGCATCTTGAGGCGTCAGCCGATCGGCGGACGAATCTCCTTCGCGTGTTGACCTACCATCGCATCGACTGGCCGGATACGTCGGCGCACCTGTACCCGAACACACTGAGTTCGACGCCAAGTGAATTTCGTTGGCAAGCGGAATACCTCGCAAATCGCTACTGCATTGTTGACATTCATGCAGTTATCGCTGCTATTCGCGGAGAACATGAGTTACCTCCCAAAGCGTTGTTGATTACGTTCGACGATGCTTATCAAGACTTTTGGGAGCATGCTTGGCCGACGCTCAGAGCGCTGTCATTGCCGGCCGTTCTCTTTGTCCCGACCGCGTTCCCGAGTAATCGCGACGCGGCATTTTGGTGGGATCGCCTGCATCAAGCAGCGATCCATGCAGACGCACTCGCTACCGCCGCTGACCTCCGGCGATTTCGAGCACTTGTAAGTCATGTAAAAGCACTACCTCACTCCGATGCACTCACGCTGGTGGATGAATATTGCAGAGATCGAGAATCACGGGCTGAGAACAAAAGTCCAGTGATGACGTGGGAACAACTCAGGCAACTGACAAAGGAAGGGCTCGACCTTGCTGCCCACACATGCACGCATCCGCTGATGACCCGTATCAGTGTCGAAGAAGCGGTGCACGAGGCGACGCAATCACGGAAGGAACTTTGCCTGCAGACTCACGCTGATCTCCCGGTGTTCGCATATCCTGGCGGCGCCTACTCACAATCGTTGCTGCAACCTCTCGATAATGCTGGATTCGAGGTGGCGTTCACAACTCGACGAGGTCTCAATGACCTGAGGACCGCGAGTCCTTTACTTCTGGACCGAATTAACGTCTCGGTGGCGACGCCACGCACAGCGGTGCGCGCGCAGCTACTCTCCGGCATGAGACATGCTACTGCTTTCGCCGGACGCTGACGTACCAGCACGGCTAGCGACCTGCGGAGCGGTCTACGAGACGATCAAACGAAACGTAAACGGCTAAAAGGCATTTCAAAACTCAGTGGTTGGGGCTTCCAGCCGCAGCAGTTGTCGCGGAGGCTGCGGCAGGATGCCCCAGCCACAGAATGCTCGCAACCGAAAACTAGGCAGCGGCAGACTACTAGGCTAACGCCATAACTTGGAGTAGGGGGCCTGGAACCCTTCGACCAACGTCCGGTCGATGAATCGCCTCCACCACCACTCGTGGTCTGGATTCAAGTAAATGATATCACCAGGCTGTACGAGGATCGTCTCGCGATAATCATAACGTGCCTTTATTAGGTCAACACGAATCAGCATCGGCTGACATCCGGCTCGGACTCGATGGACGGTTACGGTCGTAGGCGAGTAAATTGGATCGATATAGCCGGCCATGGCCACGGCGGTCACAACATCAATTTCGCGATCTCGCGGGAGAACGAACCCAACGCCCAACTCCCGTTCGCGATTACCAACCGTGAAGCGAACCGTGTTAGCCGTACTCAATGCGCCCACAACGTAAAACACTTCGTGACGTCGATCTGGCACAACAACGACATCGCCGGGCCCAAGAACGATGTCACTGGAATTTAGCGTCGCGCCCTGCAAGCCCCGCAACGGAATTCGCAAAATCTGTGGGAGTGTATTTTGTACGATCTGTGGTGTGGGTTGCGGAAGCGCCTGATGGCGCGAGTCATTCTGCGACACGAGTCGCGAAATCGGAGGAAGACGCCTGAACTTGTGGGGCGGCAGTGTTGCGGAAGACCGACGCCCATGGACATGCTGCGGCGTGATAGCCGCGTGCTCAGCTCGCAGCTGACGGTGGATTTCGATGTAATCACCTGCGTCTTCAGTGAGGCCGAACGCAGCTCCCAGAGCGTGGCCGACGTCATTCTCGTACTTTGGCAGCTCGTACGTCCCCGGCTCTTTGACCTGACCAAGGACTAGTACGCTCGTCGTACTCTTTTCTGCCAACGCTACGCTAACTCGCGGCTCGACAATGAAGCCACTGCCGTAGGCGTCTTCGATAGTTCGCTGTGCCTGTACCAAGTTATAACCTTGAACCGCAACAGAACTGATCAGCGGCAAGTTGATCGTTCCGTCCGCCATGACTTGCGAGCGTATCGGCCGGATTTCGGCCTGCTCATAGAGGCCCGGCACAGTGACTTCTAGGATATCATTCGGTCCGAGCAAATAGTCCCGCTGGGGTGTCATGGTCAGCGTCGATAGATTCAGGGGTGAACCGCCGGTTCGATATGGCGTTCGGAACTCTTCAGGTAGCGTGGTAGCAGGGATTCCCCGACTGACGAGTGGAGCATAGCACCCGGCTACGCAACACAAGATCGCGGAGAGGGTAACAAGTCGCAACTGCGTTTGAAAACTAAGGATACTGCTGATCATTGCGAGGATGAAACCCTTACATGTAGCCTTCATGGAACACCGATAGCCTCATATTCTCTTCGTCGCATGCAACAAGATTACTCCGATGTATTGCATTTTCCGGATTAACGCGATTGATCGTCAAAGCTTCCCTAACTACAAAACTCACAATCTGGCAGGTACTCGAAATGACAGCCGAATTCAATTCGAACCGTGCGGAGCCATAGACTTTGAGAACTGCGATAGCCCAGGCGACATGGACGCCGCGTTGAAATGCCGCGGGTATCGTTGGTGCGATACGGGGCAAATTCGGAATCGTCATGTTGTTCGGCGATACAGACTCGGCCCACTAAACAGTACGAGCGTCAAGCGGTGTCAAGCGAAGCAGTGCGACCACGCAGTCGAGTCTTACGGCAGCGTAGGATTGAAGTGAAACGGTTGCCGTCGTTCAATCTGAGTCCGTCCAAAAAACTGGCCGTTTGCGACAAGTGGCATTACGCCGCATCTAATCGCGTGCTTTGATTTGCATGGCTTGTCGCTTGACGTGGTTGAACTGTAGTTGCCATTCGCTATTGGCAATTTTCCAATAGAGCACTCGCGCCTGTTGGCCACGGCCGGCCTGTTCGAGCAACTGTGCATGGTCCCAGAGGATCTGCGCGTTGGTGGGTTCGGCTTCGAACGCCGTTTCGTAAGCCCGGCCAGCCAGTTCGAATCTTCCGTCGCCACGCAGCGTCTGCGCCAAATTCAACCAAGCGACTGCTTCGTTGGGCTTGCTGGCCAGCGGCGTCGTCAGGTAGTCCCACGCCAACTCCTCTTCCCCCAATTCGCCTAAGAGACTCGCCGCTTCGTTGCAAGCGGTCGTCACGTCGGTTTCCAGCGATCGCCAACGGTCCGCCGCCTCAACGGCTCGCCCAATCAGACCCATCGGCGCATCCGACTCGGGCGCGGCGACGATTTGCGCCAGTTCACGATAGCTGGCAAAGAGTTCGCCGTAGCGTTGGCGCACCTGTTCGACGTCATATCTCTGCGACAGACTCTCGTACTCCAGATCCATTGCGCGTTCGAGATGGCTGACCGAACGGGCCAGTCGCCCGCCGTTACTGGCAACACGAGCAGCCAACCGCCACAGCGGCGGCGAATTGCCGTACTGCGGATTCGACAGGAGTGCTCCGAGCAACATGTCGGCACGATCATGTTTGCCAGCTTTCGCCAGGTACTCCAGGGCCGCCAGGGTCGTGCCCAGCCGTTCTTCTTCGGGCACGCCGGTGAGCGCCTGATCGACGAGTAGATCTCCCAGTCCCGGATTATTCAACTGTCTGCACTGCCACGCCAAAGCGATCGCCAGCGGGCGTTGCTTACGCTCAAGGAGTTGGGCGCAGGCTCCGCGCATCAGGCCCGAAAATCCCTTCTCCGCGTTGTCATCCGCATCGAATGGATTGTCGCTCGATTCAATCGCGGTCAAGAAATCTTGATCGATTGGCGGCAGAACTCCCTCGTCGAGAGCTTCCTGATACAGCTGAATGAACAGCGATTGCGCCTTGTCCTGTTCGCCACTCGCGGCCAACGAACGAGCGAGTTCATACTTGACGGCGTAACTGATCGCCCCGTGTTTCTCTAACTCGATCATCGCTTCCGCGATCCGGGCGTGAGGTTGTAAGTCGCCGAACCTGCGTTGCAAACGTCGCAGTAAGATGAAGGCAAAACCGGGACTGTCGCATCCCGCGAGGAAGCCAAACAACTCGTCCAACTCTCGGCGGCGAGTCTCGGCATCGTTCGGCGGGCCGCCGGGCAGGCTCCATCGCGCCGCCAGCTGTTGGTACTCGCCGAGTTGCGAAATGAACCGATCGGGAGATTCGCCAGCCAGCTGCTTCGCTTCTGACACGTCGAATCGCACCTGTCGAAGTTGGCAATCGATGTAATAGGCGAGCGGCGACTTCGGGTGGTCGGCCAGAGGCTCCATGCGCGTGGTGGTACCATCGTCGAGTTGCACGCGTTGGACGACGTCCCAACGCTGGCCGCTGGAAAGTAGCAACGTATAGAAGCCAAGCCGACGATCACCTCGGGCAAAGAACCGGCGTCCAATGACGTCGCGCAACTCCGCAGCATTCTGCAACTGGTTCGCGGCGAGCAGGCGCAAGGCGTCTGCTTCTTTCCAACGCGACGGGTCCGCTGCCCGATTCTGCTCGTCACTCGCAATCTCCCGCAGCGCGTCGGCCTTTTCAGTTGCCGTTTCGGATGGTGAACTGGCCCGCCCCGCCGTCTTGTAAACGTAGTCGCGGGTTCGCACGGGCATCGGCAAAACGACCAATTCGTCGACATCAGGCTTGAGGTCCGGCGAGTCGGTCTTCTCGACGGAGATCTGTAGCTCGCCGAGTCGCTTGTCGTCCCCGTCGAACCACTGCACAGTGCCGTCTGCCGAATAGGCAACGCTGACGATCGTCTTGCCGGATGGCATCTCGACCACGCGACGCCGGGCCAAGCGTCCGTCCTCGTCAAACTCAAGGTGCAGTCGGTCGTGCGTCTCGCCGACTTCGTGAGGCGCGATGGCGATCGCTCTTGGACCGATCAGCCGCAGATCGGCACCGACGGCCAAATCTTCGGCGGGCGGCAACAACCACGGGACGAGCTGTATCAAATCGGCTCGATGAAAGCGGCTCATCCGTCGCGTGGTGCCAAGTCCTAGCTCCGGATACAAGTGTCGTAACGTCTTGCCGTCGCAGACGACTGTTTCACGCAACCCATGTTCAGTCCGATGATCGAACCGGAAGCGTCCCTGCCCGTTTATCGTCACTTCGAGAAGCACACGATCTTCCGGGTCACGGAATGTAATCAGCTGACAGTCCCAGCCACGTGCCGCCTCGATCAGCTCGCGTGCCCGCGGATCGATCTCGCCAAAGTGGGCTCGGTCAGCCAGGCTAGCTTCCACATCGATCACGGACAAAGCATCCGCAATTGTCGTCGCGGTCGCGGGAGCAAAGGAGACCAGTCGACGATACGAGCGGCGATGGCCGATGGTCTCTGGTTGAGGGTACAGCAAGTTGGGCTGCTCGGAACGTTGCGCAATGCGTTGATTCAGGATCTGAGTCCAACGCTCGGCGCGGCGAGGATCGTTTAGGGCGTATCCGTACTCCCGCGACGAATTTGAGTGGCCCTGTCGAATGAGCAAGAGCATCTCGTCGAAGTCATAGTTACGCGAAGCCAGCTGGTTTTCCACGTCCTCTGGCGTGGTGATCTGCAGCACACCGTCGGTGATAAAGTAGGTCAAGTTGAGTTGTGCCAGCATCAGATTCAAGGCGGCGCGTACCGGAACGTCGCTGACGTTCAGAGTGATCGGCACCTCCATTCCAAGGCCGGACTTTTCAATGGCTTTGTTGTTAATTTCAATCGGAAGATCATGGCGAACTCGCAGATCCGCAATCACGCCGTTCAGATGCTGTTGCTCGTACTTGAACTCTCCGCGCTCGTCCAACTGCGGTATATTCCGCTGATCCGGCTCCGCGAGCAGTTCTATAAATAGACTCCCAGCAGGCGCGAAACCTCCATGTGCCACGTGTTGGCCTCGTCTCCCTGTTATTGCTGACCAGACCCTTGAATCGGTTATCATGTTAATATTCAGCCTTCCGTCGGCTAAAAAGTACTGGACCTCTTCGGTCGTTGGCAACTCGCCAATCAAGTCAAGCGTAACACGGCGCAAGAACGGATCGTCCGCCAGATCGACGCCACTACCTAGACGTTCAAATCCACGGACCATCTGCCCGTGGACTTGCTGCGTCTGGCTGATCACCAGGCTCAGGTTGCTCGGGAATTCTTGGATCTCGCCTGGCCCACCCACTTCGTCCCATGTATCAAGTGCGATAGTGGAGTTGATCAATTCAATCAGGGAGTCGAAGTCAGCCAGCGCGGCGTCACCATCACCGTGACGGGGATTGCGAAAGCCCCGCATGCTCTGCGGGTTCGTGATTTCAATCCCCAGCTTCTCTTCTTCCTCTTCCTGGATGATGATCCGTGGTGTCACCATCAACATCAGTAGGTCGTTGGAGTCAACACGGTCACTTCGAAACAGACGATTCACGTCCGGCAGGTTGCTCAGCATCGGCACACCCCGTTCGTTTCGTGCTTCCCGCAGCCGTTTGATTCCGCCAAGCAGAACAGTACCGCCATCCGGCACACGCACCGTTGTTCCCACCGCGCTGAACGAGAACGTCGGCATTTGGTTGACGTCTACCAACGTGCCATCGCGAGAATTGGCGCTCCGAACCAAGAGCGTTCGCAAGACTTCGGCCAGCGATGGCTTCGTTGGCTTGTCGTTCGACTCGGCAGTTACTGCGGGCGGCGGTCCGTGCAGAGGTTCATGCACGATTTCGATCTTTGCGGGGCAAGGGTACAAAGCCCAATGGTCCTTGCGGCCGCGATCGACGTTGTACTGCTCGTACATTTCATCGTTCTCAAGCACCAGCAACGAAGTGAACGGCGACATAACGTACATCGATTTACTCAGTTCAATGATCCGCGACTTGTTCGCTTCGGCGTCGCGCGCGAGCATACCGTCGATCGCCAGCTTGGCCCAAATGCGAGGAAGGTATTCTGCCTTGTCTGCCACGTTTTCGACCGGAATCGTACGGCGATAAGCTTCTCCGTTGACCGAGCCAGAGACCGTCACCGACTCGATGGCCGGCTGACCTGGCTTCAATTGCGCCACCGCACAAAATTCTTCGCCATGCGACACCCAGTCTTTGATGGCCAGGAACTCGCCTTCAGCAGCATCCGGCTCGACGCGGATTTCCATCAATCGCGGTGTGTTCAGCGCCGCACTAAGCTCAAACGCGCGCCAGGCGACGGGCTCGTCGGGATTGATCTGCGTGAAGTAGCCTCCCGTTCGACTAGCCGCTGAACTCATGAACTGGCGATTCCAGCGCCGGCCAACTCCGACGCCGACGTAAGGAACATCCATTGCCAAAGACTCGAGCAACTTGTCGGTTTGCCGCTCGCCCAAGATAGGAATGCCGGCACCGATGTGAACGAGCACGGGGCGTTCGGCGGCTTGTGCGAAAGTGCCGACGGCGGTGAGCGCTTGCCCAAGATCCAAGGCACCGACCAGATGCATACTTTCCAAGAACTCGATCGCCGCCGAGATATGTTCGGGCGTCGCCGCTTGTGACTCCGCTGCGAAGGCGTGGACGCGAGTCCCCGCCGTGACGATCGAGAACGTATCGTCGTGCTCGGCGTTCTTCAGCAGCGACTTGACGATATCAACTTGCACACGAGCCAACAGCGGATCGCGGCTGCCGTCGGATTCCAGCAGAAAGACCCAATCACGGCGCTGACGTAGTTCGGCGATCGACAGTTCCGGTCGAAATCGCAACATCAGATATCGCGAGCCCGCGTGCTCGATGGCAGAGAATCGAGAATGCTCACTCGCCTGATCGGCGTCTTGCCCTTTGTCTAACAAGCTGACGACCACGTCGCGATCCGGTTTCACGTTTTGTGACCGAGCGGTGAGCATCAGATTGCCGCCGCTCTTGTCGACCCGCAACTCGTGTGAACTGCATTTCCATTGCCGCGACGCGCCTTGGTCGACGTGCAGTTTGACCGACCAGTCGCGGACCAAGTCCATGTTGTGACCGGCCGGGAATCGATACTGCGTGCGGCCGTAGCTAGTGTCCAGCCGCTGGGTATAGCTGAGCACGATCCGCTTCTCTTGCCTGCCTTCCAAGGGAAACACGCGCATCTTGAACGTGCTGCCATCGACCCATTCCAGGAGTGCGGGATCGAGCGATCGGTACTTGATGGTTTCGAACACATCGCGGGCGTGTTCCCGCTCGGCCATGCCACCTTCCATCAGCCGGCCATTTACGTACATCGCCAGCCGCGAAATCGATGCATCGGGAGGGAGCGGGAAGTAGAACGTGCCTTCGAGACGACCCTGCTCATGATTGAAGTAAGTCTGATCGATCGTCGTGCGCGCAAAGCCATCTTTGATATATACGTCAATGCCGTAATTGCGCAGCGATAGCTTTGTCTGTTGGCCATTCGGATCGACGGCGACGAGTGCCCCACCGCCGTAATCGCTGGCAGGTATCAGCGGCGATTCGGCAGCCGCCATCAACTCGCGCGTCCAGTACAGAACGTGCGATGCGCGGCGCAGCGGCGAGAATTCATTGCCGCGGATCTGCTGTCCAGCCAGCAGCATCCGCTCGACGCCGGTGATTTTCACCTTGCCCTGCGTGACGGCAACGTCCGTTCCTGTCGCGTTCACGTTAACCGCGAACTTCGTCCCCAGTGCAATCACTTCACGCTCCGGCGTCGCCACCACAAACTGGTTCCCGCCGTGGGCATCCGCGGGCGACACTTCGACAAAGACCTCGCCAGTCTTGACGGCGATTCGCCGGTCCTCATCCACTTTGACCGAGGCATTCTCGTTCAAATACAAGACGGACTTATCGGGCAACTCGACCCTGCGGCGCTCGCCGCTTGTCGTGGCGATCGAGTCCCCGATCGCGACCGGCTCTGGCCGTGACCCAGCGAGACGTTTGCGGGGTGTCAGGCCCTGGCTTCCAACCCGAAGCCATTTGTCGTGATCCCGCTGGTCCGAGACTTCGGCGAACGGTACTGGTGCCAGTACGGTTTCATGACCTCCGTCCGTCGGCCTGGCTTTGGCGGGCGCATAGGGCCGGCCGTTAATCCAAATCAGTTCACCGTCTGGATAGTATTCGACTTTGCTGGTGATGAAATGCCCTACGATAAAAACCACCGCGAGCGAGATACTCACGGCTGCCAGCCACAAGCCCGTTTTTCGCCGATCGATCGAACTTGGCGGGGACGCGTTCGCCTCGCGGCGGATCTCGTTCGCTGCCTCGCAAGCACGCGAGTGGACTCGCTCGACAAACTCCGGATCAAGCATCTCGGGTTGGTAAGCGTTCGTTAAGAGCCGCTCGACATTGTGATCGCCGATGGCGCTGGTTTGTGCAGGCGACTGACTATCTGGTTCGCGCATATTCATGACCAACTCTCATGGATTGAACGGTTCGGTGTTCAGGTTTCGAGCCAAGGCGAGGAACGTCTCGCGGAAGGCTTGTCGAGCCCGCGTCAGCAGCGACTCGATAGATTTTTCCGAAGCTGACCTCGCCGCAGCGATTTCACGAACACTTCGCCGCGAAACATATTTGGCTTCCAATGCTTCGCGATAGTGCTGGGGAAGCTGAGACATCGTCGCGTTGACCATCTCGCGTGTTTCCTCGCGCACGAGAATGTCGGCGGCCAGCGGCGAGGATTCAAGTCCCCGGAAGATCGTTCGCAGATCTTCGTCCATCTTGGCCCAGAGGGTTTCCAGGCTCGTCGTCGCCAGTTCGCGCGACAGGGCTCGGCGGATCTCGTTCCGCGCCAATCCTGCCATCCACGGGAAGACGTTATTCGCCGAACGCTCGGGATCGTAATTGGGTAGTTCAGCGATCGCGCGGAGAATTGTGTCTTGTACGACTTCCTCGCACAGATGCCGATTCCTCCCGACACGGTAGAAGCTAAAGCGAAACAAGGGCTCCAACGACGCGTCGACCAATTCGCCGACAGCCTGCTTGTCACCAGCACAGGCACGCAGCTTCCAGGCCGCGTCAAACGTTGGTTGCTTCTCCACATTCGACTCCGCAACTGGGCATCCGTCGAGCGACAGCGTATGTCGCCGGTCCCCTCCTGGATATGTTAAGTGAGAAGTCGCTTCCTTCGCGAGAAATCGTCTCTTTTTTCAAGAAGGAAGATTGACATGGAGGCGGGTAGCCAAGCCATGACTTTCGCCACTTCAATAATGATAGCCGCGGTTTGGCTATCACAATCAGGAGGGCGTGTCCTGGGGCGGTTACGTTCCCGGCAAAGCAACGCCCGATCACAGCACGCTTTCGTTGACGAGAGAGCGGTTGCCGATGGAAGTCCGCACGCTGGCCTTCGAGCTTGTTGTGGCGGCTGCCAAAGACCGAGGACTGCTGAAGGGAAAGACGGTGGGTGTGGACGCCACGGACTTGAGAAGGTCCGCAAGCGTTACCTTGCGGCGGCCATGGCATTCAACCTGGGTCGAATTATGCGCTCGCTGGTCGGCGCTGGCAAGCCAAGATACTTGGCAGTATCTGCCGAAAGGCTTCGTCTTAACTATTTCATCATGCAACTGTGTTGTGACCTCTCACAACGACCCTTGAGGCCAACGACAACGTTCATCCGCGCCCATCGAGCCCCAAAATCCTCTTCCGCCTGATCCAACGAACGAACGTCGCGCACCTCCAATCGCCGGAAATCAACACGCTGTTAGCCGTGCTGTTGGCCGCGAAAGCCAGAGGCATTAATCCCCAAATGATTAGGCAGATCTCGGTTCTTGAACGCGATAATCGTAAGTCGTCCGAACTCGACACCGATTCGACTGAGAATCGGTAATTGGAGACTCTCCAAGTCGGATCATCCCATCGGCTTTTTGCGCGGCGGAGTTTTTTTACTGCACGACACAGAGTGCTGTTGAAAAGCAGCTTGCCTTCTACGTCGATGAGCACAACACGAAATTGCCGCATTCCGTGGCCAGACGCCGGATGAGATATATTTCGGGACGGGCAAGGAGATTCCCGACAAGCTGGAAGCGAATCGCCAATTGGCACGCAAAGCACGCATGCAAACCAATCGCAAGACTTCTTGCCGGACCTGCGAGCCGCTGACCGCAATTCTTTGCTGAATGAGCAAACGTCACCGCCGAAAATGCGTCGGCCGCGATCAAGGTGCGCTCTGGAAAAACGCTGCGGCGTAAAAACGACGGCGAGAACTTGAATTCACACCAAAATCAAGGACGAGTCACCTTTCGTCAGCATGCAACTTTCTGCGCCCAGGCTTCTCAGTGTCAAAGACGCGAGAACTCGCGCCCAAAAGTCCAGAATGTTGTGACTCGTAGCACTGGTGGGAATTATTGACCTCCGAGCGAATTGCCGCTCGCTAGTTGACGCACTGAGATTTCGCGATAGGCTTTGGACTGACTCGCATCAATATCCGTTGACTTGTTCGGATGGATGGCGAGACCGACGATCGCAACACCCTTGAGAATCGCCACGCCGTCAACTGCGAATCGTCACGATGTTTCAGTGACAACCACGTGCTGCTGGGCCGGTGATTCAACCCCCCAGTCGCTTCGTGAATCGAAGGGAGACAGTGTTGTCGCGATATCCGGTCGTGCTGCGAGGCAGTTTCTATCTCGCGACGCTAGGATGGCTTGCCGTCATCGCGACGGGTCCGTCGCTCCACGCCCAAGACGACGCGGCGGACTCGGTCGCCACACGCAAGTACGCCGTGGCCTTGGGATTTCAAAAGAAGAAGCTGTACGATCAAGCGGCCGGGCGGTGGCAGGAATACATCCAAACGTATCCGAACGACAAACGCGTCGCGACGGCGCACCATCACTTGGGCGTCTGTCAAATCCAACAGCAGAAGTTCGCCGAGGCGGCTGCGACGTTTCGCATCGTGCTAGGCAAATTCCCGCAGTTCCCGTCGCTGGATAGCGCTCGGTTCAATCTAGGGCTGGCGCTGTATAACACCGCGCTGGCCTCGAGCAAGCCGGAGGACTTCAAACAAGCCGTGGCGATGTTCGCAGAATTGCCGGCCAAGCACACCCAAAGCGATCTCGTCCCCACCGCGCTGTACTACCAGGCGGAATGCAATTGCCTTGCCGGCGAGTTGGAGCCTGCAGTCGCGGTCTACCAGAAGCTCGTCGCGGGTTTTCCTCGAAGTCCGATCTTGCCTCGCGGTTATTATGCGTTGGGTGCCACGTTGCAGGACTTGCAGAAGGACGCCGATGCGGTCGCCGCTTTTCAAACGTTTCTGCAAAAATTTGCCGCCGACCCGCTGGCTAATGACTGTCGCTTGCGGTTGGGCGTCTCGCTGTTCAATCAACAGAAGTTCGCCGAAGCCGAGCCCCTGTTCGCCCAGACGGCCGCCGTCGCGGAATTCCTCAGCGCCGACTTTGCCTGGATGAAGCATGCTCAGACCTTGTTCGAGCAAGCGAAAGTGAAAGAGGCCGCGGCCCGATACGAAGCTCTGCCGGCCAAGTTCCCCGAGAGCCAATACAACGGCCCTGCGCTGTTGGCGGCCGGCAAGTGCCGCTACCGAAGCGAAGAGCTTCCCCAAGCGCAGGCCAACTTTGCCGCGGCGCTCAATTTGAACAAGGACGAAGCACCGGAGGCTGCTTACTGGCTGGGCCGCACGCTCGTGCTGCGGGGCAAGCCGGTCGAGTCGATCCAAGCGTTGGACCAGGCGATCGCGGCGTATCCAAACAGCGAGTTCCTGCCCTTGTGCAAGTACGCTCGCATCGATGCGATTTTCGCGATCGAGGAGCGCCGCCAAGAGGCGATTCCGTTGTTTGTTGAATTCGCCTCCAAAAACCCCACGCATGAAAAGGCTCCCGAGGCGGTGTATCGCGCGGCCAACGGCGCGCTGCAACTGGGCGACCACGCGGCGGCGCAAAAGTATTGCGATTCGTATCTCGCCAACCAAGCGTTTCTTAAACATGAACTCGTCCCCAGCGTGATGTTGACGGGGGCCGAAAGTTATTTGCACGCTGAAGCGGCGGATGCGGGCAAGGCCGAAACCCTTTATCGCCGGTTAGTAAGCGAGTTTCCGCAGCACGACGATGTGCCGCGGGCGCAATTGGGCGTTGGTGCCTGTCTGCATGCGGCCAAGAAGTTCGATGCGGCAATCGCTCACTTGAATCAGGCCGCGGCCGCTTTCAAAGATCCCGTCTTACTGGCCGAATCCCGGCTGCTGACGGGCCGCAGCCACTTGGATGCGGGCCGGGGCAAGGAAGCGGTGCCCGTGCTCCGATCGGCGCTCGCGGCTATACCAGACTGGGAACACGCCGATGAAGTCCTGTTCATATTGGCGGTCAGCCTGCGTTCGGCCGACCAGTTGGACGAAGCGGCCGCGGAAATCAACAAGCTGAACGCGGCGTATGCCAAGAGCAGCTATCGAGATCAGGCGCTGTACCCGCTGGG
>JACNKX010000015.1 GCA_014381825.1 Planctomycetota bacterium | reverse complement strand
TAAGAATCTGGTGTGCTAACGCGTCCAGTCATGTTTTCACCAAGCACGCAGTTTTCACTGCGTAGTGAATCTGCTCGATTCGGTGAATGTGGAAAAACTCAATTTCATTCCAGCCAGCCCGAGCATGTCAAACTTGCAGTGAAGGACATTGCGCCTCCAATCCGTGCTCCATGACACGAGTTCAATTCGACCGCGATCAAGGAAGGCTCGTTCGATCCAGGTTGATTAGTTCCAGCAGACGTGTCTATCAGCCAGATCGCCGTTGATCAGGGTGAAGTCCTACGTCAGCGGGCTGGTGGAGTCGTTCGAGCGTGATGTAGCGGGAATATGCAAGGCTATGTTCCTGAAAACGTGTTGCCTTTTTCTCATTCGTTGGAATTATCCGTTGCCTCAACATTTGGGCTTTCGGATTGTGGTTCTACTTGCCCCATCGCCAGCGTATCGAACAAGTTGAGATACGGCTCATATCGGAACCGTCGATTGCGTTGGCCACCTGTTGTTTCACATAGTAATTCAAGCCCGGCGAGTTGGTCGATGATCTTGTTGGCCGTGACGTACGCGCACTCCAACCGTTTCTCTGCAAACGCTACCGAGATAATGGGCTGCTCATACAACGCATCGAGCAATCGCAGACCGAGCGCAGCGCGTCCGCCCATGTTGTCGGCAATCGCTTGCCGATGATCTTCACGCATTTGCAGAATGGCTCGTGCCGTTTCGGTCGCAGATTGGCTGACCTGGAACACGCCCTTGAGGAAGAACTTAATCCAGCCTTCCCAATTACCATCGGTGCGAACCGCCATCAGGCGGTCGTAGTATTCGGCACGGTGAGCTTTCAGGTACAGGCTCAGGTACAGCAACGGATGATGAAGGATGCCGCGTTGGCACAGCAAGAACGTGATCAGCAGCCGGCCGACACGACCGTTACCGTCGAGAAACGGGTGAATCGTCTCGAATTGTGCGTGTGCCAAGCCACAGTGCACTAACACTGGCAGTTCGGCTGTCTCATGAAGGAATTTTTCCAAGTCACCCAACGCCGTCTGCATTTCGTGAACCGGTGGTGGAACGAACGTGGCCGTAGCCAGCGTACAGCCCTGCGGACTGATCCAGTTTTGGCTGCGCCGGAATTCGCCTGGCGTCCGCTCTTGCCCTCGCACTCCTTCCAGCAGCTTCGCATGAATCTCGCGAATGAGTCGTAGAGAGAGCGGCAAATCGCCCAGACGGTGTAATCCGTGGTTGAGCGCTTTGACGTAGTTGACGACTTCTTCCACATCGCGAGGGTGTTCTCGTCCCTTCGCATCGGCCTCAAATTCCAATACGTCTTCCAGCGTGCTTTGAGTACCTTCGATCTGGGAGCTAAGTACCGCTTCGTGACGGACGTACATGGCCACAAACAGATCGGGGTTGGGAAGCACGCTGGTCACGCCGTCTAGTCGGCCCAACGCGCGGTCGGCATCGGAGAGCAGTTTGAGCGTTTCCTGGTCCATATCGACCGGATGGTCAGGCGGCAATGGTGCCGGAATAAACGCCCGATAGTTCTCTGGTTGGTTTACGAAACGGCCAGAACGCATAACAAAAAGTCTCCCCAGGCAGCCTTATTTTACGGCCGCAAAACAGAACCCGACTCCACCGGCCTCTTATTTTACAAAATCGCCGTTTCGTAAAACAGTCCGCTCGCAATGTTTTTGCAGTTTCAACATCGCAAGCCATGCACCTGCGGACAACACATCAGAGTTTGTTGATTCGTATTTAGCTCTCCACCCCTCGCTTCAATTGACCACTCTGTCGGGCACAGCCGGGTCACCCGGTTCAGAAACACCGCGACATGCGCGTAAGAAAGCCCCCGGTCCGATCGCTCGAACCGAGGGCGTCCTGACTTTCAACTTCGCCGGTCAAATCGCGAACGGCTTGGCCGTCTGCCACTTGTTGTTGGCGAGCCACTTCCTGGTCACCGGCAGTGACGCATAGACGATCCGCTCGCCGTCACGGATCACCTGGCCGGCAAACCGTCCTGGCTGGACCGTCTCGATCGACAGGCCGTCCGTGGACTCGTCGCGCGTGAGCGTCAACTGTTCGTCGAGCAACTCGCGCACGGTCCCCTTGGCCCGCTCGTCTTCCTGACGGGCGATCTCGGCGATCAGCGTTTCCAAATCGTCTAGCGAACCAATGTCGTCCGGCAACGGCGTACGTGACCTCGGCAGTTCGGCATGCTCACCCTTTTGCTGAGCAACACGAATTGCCAGTGAACCGTAGCACTCGCGGACGAGACACGGCCACACGCTCTGCCAGTACGCATGAGACGGCGCACGCTCGACACCGACCACCTGGTCGTCGACCAGGATGATCGCGCCGATCTGGTTCGGCACGCACTCGAACTCGGCGACGAACTCATCCAGCTCCTTGCGAAAATGCTTGAGGAAGAACTCCAAATGGCCGGCTCCCTGGACTCCCATTTCCTGGTTGAACGCCGAGATGGCATCCCAGAGCTTGTTGTAGCTCGTGTCCTTGCGCACCACCAGCGCTCGCTCCCGCAACGCGTGCGGCAGAATCAGCATCTGGTACTCACCGCGCTGGATGAGGCCGCCCTGCGACTGCTGGATGCACATCGCCGTGTTGAACTTCCGCTCGCCAACCGACTGAATCACGCCGGCATGTGCCATGGCGTGGTCCTGAGCAGCGTGCTTCACGACGTAACCGGCGTGGCACGGCACGATCATCACGCGATTAACCGGGTTACGGAACCCCAGCGTTCCGTAGTCGGTCGTGAACACGTCGGCCTGTCCCTCGACGGGTGAGACGAAGCGATCATCCGACAGCTCACTCACCAATGGGATG
>JACNKX010000016.1 GCA_014381825.1 Planctomycetota bacterium | reverse complement strand
TCCTCGCGCGGCACGCGGTTCATCGCCGCCAGCACCCGGCGGTCGCGGATGCCGCGAGCCACAAGTTGGGTTCGGACCATCCGCTCCCGTTTTTCGGCGAAACTCGTTGCTTCGTCTGCGAACGACCAAGATGGGTTCATGTTGTCACTCACTGGAGAACTCCTCCATTGACATAGAAGATGCAATTTCAGTGCCACAAACGGCACGCGGCTTGCATTTAGATACGCTCGGCAGGAATTGGCTGCCAGATCCTGGAAGGCCCGAGGGAGACGAAAAGAACTGATGCTAAAGCAGTGCGAACCCTCGTTTGGCGAAGGACCTGCGCTTCGACGCACTTGTCACAGCATGCGAGCATGATTGCCATGAACGATCTTACCGTGGAGACATAGTGCTGATGCGGCACGCTGTCCGCCACTAACTCACGCACACCAGATAGCGCAAAATGGACCCGACGATCAGGGCAGAAGCGCCGCAGGCAGCGTTTCGTGAGCAAATCCGCTCCTTTGGAACGGCGCGAAAGTTTCGCGATTCGTCCGACGTTTTGGTATCGTGGCAGTTGTTATTCCAGCATGGTGAAATTCGCCAGTGCAGTCTTGGCACAAGTGGCGCGCGACAGGAGCGCGCTCACGACTTGATGCTTGCCACCATTGCAGCATCGAGCGCGTCTCCCAACGCGGAGGTCGATGTGACCTCGCCAGGCGTCGCATCCAATGATTTCTCCAGCGATGGCATGTCGAGTGCGTGTCAAGCCTGAATCCGTTGTGATTGCTGATGCATCTGTTCTTCCTTTGATTCAGACACTAAGATCGAAAGCCTCTGCGTGGCAACGACGACCCGCGGCTGGTTGCGGTGTGGTCGGGAATGGGATATCCAAACCGGGTTTCAGCGGGGAATCAATCGTCGAAAAGTTGGCGAATTGACTCGGGCAACGCATGCCTTACGTCATTGATTTCACCGACGGATATGTGTTTCCGCAATACACGAAACACTCCCCGCACGATTCTCTCAGCGTCAACGATGTCATGGTTGCCGAACGCATCCATGATGTGTTCCAGGAACTGTTCCCGATGGCGTTCTTTGACGGGCGTCTTTTCTGGAATCCAAGTCTCGTAGTAGAAACCACGGATCAACATGGGAAGTTGGGAAGCCAGGTCGTTGGATTCGTTCACACCCAGGCGATCACGCAAAGCGTGAAGGACGGTCCTGAGCGTGTGAAAAGCTCTTTCGTGACTTTCATTCTCCCATCCCAATTCCATTAAGAGGTCCTTGAGCCAGACATTCGTTTTGTGAATTGTCGTTTCAAACGCCGAGATTGTTGACACACTCATCGATCTAGCTCCAAAACAAGGATTTCTTGACGAATTCGTTTCAAGGCAAATCGCACGCTAGCTAACATTTATCAACTCCCCCCCTCCACAACTCTGCAAAGGTCGTGCCACCGCAACGTGATTTCCTTACAAGACGGGCAAAAAAAACCGATTCCTATAACTTTCGTTCAGCAATTCGAACGGCGAAAACACCAGTTGATCGTGGATCGCGTCCGTCGGAACATGGCACTGGATTCGCGAGACGAACAGCGATTTGGTGGAGAAAGGAAAAAGCCGTCTGCTATGGGAGTGGACGGCCTCTCTTTTCCATCAACCGACGCGACAACTTCAAGACCGTTCGGCGGGGAAGAAATGGAACGATCCAATTCAACATGAGCGACAGTTTCCAATCATTGATCGCGACCAACTTGCCCTTTATCATCGCCTCATAACCAACCTCGGCCACGCTCGCTGGCGAAGACGCATTCTTGAATGCGACTACGTGTTCCATGTCTGCCACACTTGTAAACTCGGTTGCGACTGGGCCTGGACACAAGACAGTCACGGTGATGTTCTCATCCCGCAGTTCTTCAGCGATCGCCTGCGAAAATGACAGCACGAAGGCTTTGGTCGCGTAATAGACGGCTTGAAGAGGCCCCGGCAAGAAACCCGCTGTCGATGCAACATTCAGAATCATGCCACGCTTTCGGACCAACATGTCTTTGACGAACAGATGCGTCAATTCAGTGAGTGCCATGACGTTCAGACGAATCATCGCCTCGTCTCGTTTCCAATTCCGCTCGTGGAATTTGCCATGGCCGCCAAAGCCTGCGTTGTTGATCAGGACGTCCACTTCCGCATCTCGAGATTGAACTTGTTCGTAGATGTTCTGCGGCGTCTCGGGTTCCGTTAGGTCGGCGGCGATGCAAACAACGCTAACATTGTGCTCGGCCTCCAACTCAGCCTTGAGTTTATGCAAGGCCTCCAGCCGCCGGGCGACCACAATCAGGTCGCCGCCCTTCGATGCGTGTCGTCGTGCGAGTTCTTTTCCAATTCCACTGGAGGCTCCCGTGATCAGTGCGGTATTGTTCATGACTTCCTCTTCTGCAATTCCAACCGCAATTGTTCGCACTACGATAGGTGTGTCCTCACTGCCTCCTGTGCGGCTTCGGACAAGTCCTTTGGGATGTCGACAACGACCCGAGCCAAATGATCTCCGTGGCTGTCACCAGTTTTAATCCCCTGTCCGCGTAGTCGCAGCACTTGATCGCACGATGTCCCGGCCGGTATGGCCATGACGACCGTGCCATGAATGGTCGCGACGTCCACTTTGCCGCCCAAGAGAGCCGTGGCCAATGGCACATGGACATCGTTACGAATAGCCTTGCCGTCGCGATTAAGGGTCGGGTGCGGTTGAATGTCGACTTCGATTAGTAGGTCACCTTGGGCGCCGCCCGCTCGCCCCACCTCGCCCTGTCCCACAAGTCGCAGTGTTTGTGAATCTTCAATTCCAGCCGGTATCTTAACGTTGAGCCGTTGCTGT
>JACNKX010000017.1 GCA_014381825.1 Planctomycetota bacterium | reverse complement strand
TACCAAGATTCGCAGCCACAAGGAGACGGCGTCGGGCAAAGTCACTCAGCCACTCTCGGTCTACATGTACTTCCTCAAACCGACCAAAGTCAAAGGTCGGGAGGTGATGTATGTGGAAGGCACGAATCGCGGTCGCCTGACGGCTCACGAGAATACGCGGTTTCTTCCCACGGTGAACCTCGATCCAAATAGCGCACTTGCCATGCGTGGGCAGCTCTACCCGATCACCGAAATCGGGATCGAAAACTTGGTCAAGAAATTAATTGCGCGTGGCAAGGCCGAGAAAAAGAGCAACAACAGCGAGGTCACTTTCAAATACAACGCCAAGTGCAACGGGCGAGCCTGCACCGTATTGGAAGTAAAACACCCGAAAAAACAGGCCGGTCTCGAATTCTTTGTGGCCCAGGTATTCATCGACAAGGAACTCAACGTTCCGATCCGCTACATCGCTTTCGACTTCCCGAAGAACGCTGGCTCGGATCCGCCGATCCTCGAAGAATACAACTACACCAAACTGAAGTTGAATGTCGGCCTGACCGACCACGACTTTGACACGAAGAACAAGGACTACAACTTTAAGTAAGTTCTGGTCCTGATTGGACCGCCAGTGACTGGCACGGTTCACCCAGACACCTTAAACTCGATTTCAATTCATGCGCCTCGCGTTGACCACGCGGGGCGCGTTTTGTTCTTGAGGGCCACTTTTCTAGGAGAATAGTACATGCCCCGTTGCAAAACATTTGCAACGTTGACTTTGGCAGCCATTCTCGGCATGGGATACGTCGGCTGTGGCGACGGCGAAAAACCAGACCCGCCCATATCGGACGAAGAGACCGATGACCTCCCGCTCCCCAGCTTTGATTTGGGTGACGACAGCCCTGGCGACGAGGATTCCGGCGACGAGGATTCCGGCGACGAGGATTCCGGCGATGGCGAAACTGACAGTAAAGACGACGACGAAGAATAGGATTCGTCTGCATGTCATCGTTCGGGTAGCACGGTAGTGGATCTTGCTAAAGATCCTTGCCACATGGGATCTTTAGCAAGATCCACTACCGAAACCAAGATGCGACGGAATACTAGACGCGGCAACTGGCAAAGCCAGTGGCACGCTCTAATTGTGTGGCCATTGGCGCGCTAGGCGCTGAGCGTCTAAATTGGTTGGTTCGGTTTCGAGGTAGTCGTTTAGTCTGAACTTGGCCAGCGTTGTTGATGCAAATACTGTTTTCACTACTCACTGGTTCACGAGTTGTCCAGCATTCTGGGCAAGTGTCGTGGACGACCGCTGGCTTGGTCAGCACTTCGGTGCATGCCCTAACGGCAGTGCTCTTGTTCGTCGGATGGGGCGGCGTTTTTCCGCTCGTCCAGGTATTTCCGACGCAACGTCGGGAGCCCACCATCGACATCTTGAGTCTCCCGATGGAGCCCGACGAATCCGTTGATTCGTCCGTCGATTTCTCTCAGTCGGCAACGGCGACGCAGACTACTCAGGTTAAACCGCCTCCTAAAAACCGGGCGGCTGAGACCCCAATGGCCAAACGGCCGGAATCCAGTTCAGTGGATCCGGCGAAATCTCCGATGGCTGATCAAGTCGAGTCCGCAGAGCAGATTGGGCAGCCGCAGCAGCTACGCCAACAACGCCATCCCGATGCGAATCCGACCATGACGTTCCCAAGCCGATCGTTGCCGTCGTCAATCGGGCAGACGGGCGCCGAATCCAAGCTGCCTCCCGTAAAGATCTTCAACCCAGCCCCGCAGTTTCCCGTCTCCGCCATCGGTAAATCGGGCACTGTCCATCTGATGATCGTCGTTAGCCGCAGCGGATCCGTGGTCGACGTCGAAATCGAGAAATCCAGCGGTGTGAGAGAATTCGACGAAGCCGCCATCGCTGCCGTGAGAAAATGGCGTTTCCTACCCGCCCTCGAAGCCACCACCGGTTCACGCCGTTGCCGTCAACGCGTCGAGTTTTTAGCAAAGTAGTGACGACCGTCGGACAGGCTTCTATGTCGGACAGGCTTCTATGTCGGACAGGCTTCTATGTAGGACAGGCAAGAGTGCCCGTCCTACATGAGCACGAAGCGCCAGCGAGTGGATTTGTGAGATTAGATCCACTCGCTGGCGCCTCGTGCTTGTATGCTCTAGAAAACCCAATCGGCTCCGGCGAACAATGCTAGCGGGCGAGCGCTAAAGCCGGTGATCTCTTCGTAGTCTTCGTCGAATAGGTTGTCGATTCGGCCAAACACTCGAAAGTCTCTGTCGACGTAGTAGTCGGCTGTTAGGTCCCAGACGACGTAGTCGTCGAGCTTGATGGATCCATCGCGGGCGTCGAGTCGGTTCCCGATAAAACGACCGCGCAATGCCGTCGACGCTTGATTGCACCAGAAGCTCTTACGAAAACTGAGCGTGCCTTTGTGCTGAGGTCTGCGTACCAGCGGCAAACCCGTTGCCGAATCCTGTGTGTCTGTGCGGGTATACGACGCGTCCATTCTCAACGTGTCGGTCAGCAGCGATTGCGACCAAAGCTCGACACCATGCGCTCGACCAGCGCCGATGTTTAACAACGTGAAAGTATTGAGATCGAAGAGGATCAAGTTGCGGAAGTCGTTGCGAAAGTAGGTGGCGCCGACGACAACGAGACCGTCGGCGAAGTCTTGTTCGACTCCGTATTCCCAGCCCTTGTTCGTTTCCGGGCGCAGGGCCGGGTTGCCGAAGGGAAACAGGTTTTCAGCAAGTGATGGGGCGCGAAAGCCCGTCCCAATACTTCCCCGAATTCTGGTTCCCGTCTCCCAGACGTCTACGAGTGACGTGAGTCGGTAGGTGCTCGACGATCCGGCTGCGTTGTGGTTGTCCC
>JACNKX010000210.1 GCA_014381825.1 Planctomycetota bacterium | reverse complement strand
GCGGACAATCGGGACGATGATCGAGCTGCTCGAACGCAATGGTCTGGTCGAGCGTCAGCCGCACCCGTCCGACCGCCGCGCTTGGCAGGTGTTTTTGACCGATACCGGACGGGCGTGTCACGCGCAACTCAGGAAGAACTCGGAAGAGATCCGCAAAATCCTCGACGGTGCGCTGGAGCCTGAAGAACTGGCGATCGTACAGAAGGCGCTCGATCGCATTGCCAAGGCGTTTACCACGTGAGAACACAATGAAGACACCGCTTTACATCCTGACCTTCTGTGTCGTCACCGTCGCGAGCGAATTCAGCGAGGGTGACGACAATTCGGCGGCGTTGCCCGACCTTGCCTTGCAGCCGCCGCGCGTGCTTACGGACTTTGGTCCGGATCACGTGAAGAGTTCGCGCGGCGCGCAAGGCGTTCCCGCGATCGAACGTTCGGCGCAGGGGCGTCTATGGGCGGTGGTATGCGGGCAGGAGCCAGCGCGGGGTTGAGAGTTCTTCCAGTTACTCCGTACTCGCGACCAGCGGTGATAATGGTCAGTCGTGGTCGGAGAAGCTGGTCATTCAGCCTCGTCGGTTCGTTCACACTTACGATCCCTGTCTGTGGATTGATCCGCAGCGGCGGCTGTGGTTCTTCTGGGCTCAAAGCGCCGGTGTGCAGGACGGGCGGATGAGTGTCTGGGCGATGGTCGCCACCGACGCCGACTCGGAGACTCCGAAATGGTCGCAGCCGCGACGGATCGCCAACGGAGTCATGTTGAACAAACCGACGGTCCTGAAAAACGGCGACTGGCTGCTGCCTGTCGGCTTATGGCGAGACAACACCAACGTGCCGAATGTCAAATTCGATGCCGAGGAACTTGCGCCGTACACGATCGAGATGCTGACTCACGACCTCGGCGAAGAGCGTGGTTCCAACGTGTACCGATCGACGGATCAGGGCTAGTCGTTCGAACGCATCGGTCAGGTCCGCATTCCCGGCACACGAGTCGATGAGCACATGATCGTCGAGCGTGGTGACGGCAGCCTGTGGATGCTGCTGCGAAATACAGGCGGAATCGCACAGAGTGTCTCCACCGATGGCGGCCGAACGTGGAGTGACGGATCGCTCTACCTGCGGGGCCGAATGTTCCGCAACAAACGATTCTTCATTCGTCGGCTGAACTCCGGAGCGTTACTGATGGTGCGGAACAACTCACCCGACGGAAAACGCTCTCACATGACAGCGTTCGTGTCAGACGACGATGGAGCGACGTGGAAAGGCGGGCTGCTACTGGATGAACGAGAGTCGTCGTACCCCGACGGTATTCAGGCAGAAGACGGCACGCTTTTCATCATCTACGACCACCAGCGTTACACACTCAACCGCGCCGGCAAGCGGGGAGTTGGCTCCGTCGTGATGGCGACGTTCCGCGAAGCCGACGTCCGCGCCGGCAAGTCAGTCACCGACAAACTGCGCCTTCACCAAGTCGTGACACAACTTCAGGACACGGATGACACGTCTGGAGCAGTGGAAAAATGAAGCCCCAACAGATAACCGCGATTGCCGCGTTGTGGAGTTGCCGACACAAGCGATCCGACTCGTCTGAAGTGAGTTTAGAAGTGCGAACCTGCCATCGGTTGAGGTTGTTGATACAATCTAAAGGCAAGCTAATTCGACGTGTACCCACCACTTGGACGACACAGGCTCAAGCGGAACTGCGACGGAGATCGTGGACACCGGAAAGGAACTCATTTGGCGATGAACATTTTTGAGAGGATACACGTGCAAGGATTTCGTCGTCTGCACGACGTCGATCTACCCCTTAAGCCCCTGAACGTGCTGATTGGAGCGAACGGAAGCGGCAAGACCACCATACTCGACGTCTTCACGCTTTTATCCGCTTCGGCATCCGGCGATTTGAAGGCGACAGTAAGCGACTACGGTGGGATCGACTCAAACCTAAGTGCCCTGAATTCGGTCGCTGGCGACAAGGCCCGCTTCGCCCGCTTTGAGGTCGACAAGTCAGTTCCAAATTACGCGCCGTTGAAATACGCAATCTCTCTTAAGCCCAGCGGCACGTCGTACGAGATTCCTGACGAGTCATTGACCCAGCATTCAGATCCCTCCAAGCCTGATCCTATGAAGTACATCGAGTCGATTCACGGTCGCGTCCACTATTTCGACCCTGGCGAGGGTCGACTTGTGTCTCCGGAGTGGGAACATGACTCCCACGAATCCGCACTTTCTCAAGTTTCCAGGATGTATCAAGAGCCCAATAACTTTCGTAAAGGCCTTGCGTCTTCAACTCACTATCACGTCCTAGATGTCGGTATGCGTGCCCCGGTGCGCCTCCCTCAACCAATGCGCGAAGCACATTTACCGGGTAAGGATGGAGAGGATCTAGTGTCCTGCCTTTTCTGGATGCGCGAGGCTGATCCGGACCGGTTTGAAACAATCGAAGACACGCTACGGGTCGGTTTTCCTGGTTTTGATCGTTTGAACTTCCCCCCAGTCGCGGCTGGCACGATGGCGATGACCTGGAAAGAGCAGAACTTTAAGCATCCGTTCTTCATGCACCAGCTTTCGGAAGGAACTCTGCGATTCCTTTGGCTGGTCACGTTGTTGTACAGCCCAGGTCTTACTGAAGTGACTTTGCTTGATGAGCCTGAAGTCAGTCTGCATCCGGAATTGCTTTCCGTACTGGCCGACTGCATGCGCGAAGCATCGACTCGCACGCAGTTGATTGTTGCCACTCACGCCGATCGTCTAGTCCGATTTTTGCGGCCCGATGAGGTCGTCGCGATTGACGTCGAAGACGACGGAGTGTCTACGGCAACTCGCGCAGACGCTCTCGACCTTGACGACTGGCTCGACGAATACACACTCGATCAGATCTGGCAGCATGGCAGGATGGGGGGCCGGCCATGAGGATTACGATCATCTGCGAAGGCAAGACCGAACGAGCATTCAAGCCGTGCCTGCACGACTTTCTACGCGGGCACTTGGAAGGACAGATGCCCGCGCTGAAGTTTGACGCTCACAACGGGTCAATCCCAACAAAAAAGAAACTACGTCGCGTCGTTTCCAACCTGCTGAATTCGGGGGCGAAAAAGTCAGATGCCGTAATCGCGCTGACCGACGTCTATCCTGCATTCGACGATGCAGACGAAGCCAAACGGCAAATGAACGAATGGGTTGGCGACGAACCCCGGTTTCATGCTCACGTCGCACTACACGACTTCGAGGCGTGGCTACTTCCACACTGGGACCGGATTCAAAAGCTGGCAGGGCGAAACAGTGCTCCTTTCGGGGCGAATCCGGAAGGTGTCAATGACCAGAATCCGCCAGCTCATCGGCTGGCCCGAATGTTTGAAGCTGGAACGTGCCGCGACAGCTACAACAAACCTCGTGATGCAGGTCGCATTTTAAGAGGCGCGGACTTGATGACGTCCATCAACTCCTGCCCCGAACTCAAAGCCTTCGTCAACACGATCCTGAAATTCTGCGATGAATCGAAGGTGATAGAGTAATGCCCGCCGTTGAAACATCGCCGAGACATCACCATGAAACAGCTCCGAATTATTACCGCCGTCTGCGCATTCAGTCTTTCCATGGCGCAGGTGAAAGCCGAGGACCAATTTCTCGTTGATGAAGGAAAGGCTTACGCTGAGATTATCATTAGCGAGTCTCCGGCGCGTTCGACGCGGTTGGCGGCGGCTGAGCTGCAAATCTACGTTGCGAAGATCTCCGGCGCGCGGCTTCCAATCAGAGTCGAGCCTTCCGCCGATGTACCGGTTCAGATCTACGTAGCCATAATTGAGTACTGACTTCTTGATGTACGATGGAGCATTCACCTTCACATCGTCACCCGAACAGAACGTCGTCATTCGAAAAGCCGAGTGACGGCAGAACGGTCACGAAAGACGGCGTGACGGTCAGCAAGGAAATGGAGCTGGAGATCCGCGGTAATTCTGGATGCCGCTTCATAATTCTGTATAACTTGTCGTGAATGATGACCCGCGCGGACTTGTAGCTCTGAAGGACCCAACAAATGATAAGAACCATCGCTCTGACTTTGGCCTTCGTTTTCGTTTCCGCGTTGTCGAATGCACAGGACTCGCTGGATGACCAGACTCGCCTGCTGATTGCCCGTGCGGCATCCCTGGAACTGAAGACAAAATCTGTCTTGCCGCCAGGGGATCCACTGGAGCATCATGCGTCGGGATTCGCGAAGGTTCTTTGTTCGGCTGTGTTCGTGACCGGCCTGGATCCGGAGTTTGCGGCTGAGAATATTGGCTACTTCACGGCTCCCTACGAGGAGCGGGCCAAGATGAAGTGGCGTGTCGATCGAGAAAAAAGGGCCGTCCGCGTAACACTGCCCAACGGCGTCACTCGCACGGCGAAGTTCATCGGAGATCTTGGTTGTCTGACCCTGCCTCGTGGTGAGAATTCGCCCTTCTTTGAGCCACCGAACATTGAGTCACGTTTGCCGGACGTCGCGACTACGGAGTGGCCGATGGGTGACGTGTTGCCCGGCGGCGGGTTTCCCGCAGATCTCGATGCGACTCTGGTGGCGAAGGCAGTCGACGCTGCCTTTGAGCCCGAGGACGCATTGACGGCGGCTTATGTCGTCACGTGGAAAGGTCGAATTATCGGCGAGCGGTATCGGGATGGAATCACCGTGCACACGCCTCTGGAAAGTTGGTCCATGGGTAAGAGCCTGACCGCCACATTGTTGGGAACCTTGATCAAAGACGGCGTGTACTCACTGGATCAACCCGCGCCGATTCCCGAATGGCAAAACAAAAATGATCCACGCAAGAAGATTCGCATTGCCGATATTTTGCACATGTCGAGCGGTCTGAGATTTCGAGCTCCGCATGACCCGGACTTTGATCCGACGGACGGCTATCCCGACCATCGCTACGTTTACACCGGCGCCGTCAATTCGTTCGAGTGGGCCGCAAAGCGACCTCTGCAATGGGCTCCGAATACCGTTGGCCGTTACCGCAATTCGGATCCGGTTGCGGCGAACTACCTGATCCGACTGGCCGTCGAGCGGCGCGGCGGAGACTACCACAGCTTTCCTCAACGCGCACTCTTCGACAAGCTGGGGATGCGTGACATGGTTCTGGAAACGGATCCGTACGGGAACTTTCTATTGCAGGGATATGAGTTCGGAGCAGCTCGTGACTGGTCGCGACTCGGCAATCTTTATTTGCAGGACGGGGTCTGGAATGGGAAGCGCGTGCTGCCCAGGGGATTCGTGGACTTCGTAAGCACGCTGGCCCCGGCCTGGGTTGCGGACGGCAGGCCGATCTACGGCGGCTTTTTCTGGATCAACGGAACCGAGCGGTTTCCGATTCCCAAAGACGCCTATTACATGGCGGGGGCCGGCGGCCAGTACACGATTATCATTCCCTCGCACGATCTGGTCGTCGTGAGAATGGGGCACTACAAAGGATCCAGTGTTGGTTTCGAAGCGCTCAGAAAGTCGTTGACGTTGCTGATGCAGACGGTGCCCAATCGCCGAAGGGAGTAAGAGATCCACCGGCCTCCGATTCATTCAAGTTGATTAGCCAAGGATCGGATGTTCGGCTGCACCGAAACTGCTCAGGTCGACGCCTGCGATGCGCGCAGAGCAGTCCCGAAAAGTCCGGCGGAGAAGTAGCCGAAAAGTTGCCTCACGTCTAAGACTCTCTTTGGCTTTCTTGTGTTCGCATCTTGCCAGCTAGCGATGCGACCTGTAACTCAAGTTGCTTGACTTCCCATCGAATTACATGCTTGTTTACCTCCATCATAAAATAGAGTTCGGCGAGCCCCTGCAGAATGAGACAAACCGCAAAGCCAGTTGCCCAGGCGATCATCGCTCGGATGCTCTCGACTCGGAAGAATTGAATCGAGGAGATCACGATCATCGTGAGAAACACGATCATTACTGAGAAGTGGAAAATGGTGATCCACTTTGTTTTTCCACGAAACATGAACTTGAGGCTTTCGAAATGAGCCTGCAAATCGTCGTCATCGTCAAACAGATCTTCTTGTTCAGCCTGAAGTGCATCCCGTATTTGATCATCGAGATTGTTCATAGGTCGTTCCTTTGCAGTATCTGCCTTAATCGCTCGCGTGCATGATGCAATCGCGATTTAACGGTTCCCAGAGGTATATCTAGAGCGTCGGAGATTTCCCGTGTAGACATGTGATCGATGTACTTCAAAGAAAGAATCTGCTGACTAATTGCCGGTAGCATTCTGATGCCCTCTCGGACGGGGGATTGTTCGCTGTTGTCACTTTCATCAGGAGTCCAGTTGGTGACGTCCCTTTTTTGTTGGGCGACCTCGGTGTAGATTGCCCGCTGACGCTTCCGGCACCGAATCCAGCCTGCTGCCTTATTGCCTACGATTCTATACGCCCAACCGCGAAACGATGACGGTTCCTTCAGCCGATGGATGGTGCGAATGATGTCCAACCATGCATCTTGAACAACATCTCCAGTAGCCTCCTGGTCTTGAGTCAAGTACCAAGCATGACGCCGCAGTCGCCCGTGCCAACGAGCAACTAGTTTCCTTAGTGCTTCAACGTCACCGCCCTGGCACTTGAGTACCAACAGTTCATCGAGAATTCGGTCGGGTGATTTCGCCATTGAATTGAACTACAGTCGTTGAGACTCTCGTTTGGTTCAATCTTTTTTCAGAAATTGCGGCGATCCGGGGTCGTGATCGCGGGAGGGCTCGCAGCGTCGGTGCGTGCCTTCGACTTCGAACTCGACTTGCGACGACGACTTGTTCTGCTCTTGCCGGCCATGTGACTCTCCGTAGTTGGGGGGTGACTGAATTCCCAACTGCAGACCATACGACGCGTTTTTTTCCAAGAAGAGTTCTTTTCTCGAATTGAAAGCATCATACCTGGGCGCAACCGAAGCTCGATAGCCAGTGCCCTTGTGCGCCACGGACGACAACACCTGCATGGCAAGGCGACGAACTCGGTGTCTGAACGAGGACGCGGAGACAAGTGCCGGTACGCGGAGCGAATGAGTTTCAGTTATGCCTGAGTAGGGCGGCTACTTTCTTCGCAGCATGGGCTTGTCGTTACGCGAATTGCGAGCGGTTTTAGCGACCGGCGCGGATGACTCGACCTGTTGCTTGCTCGCAGTCCGTTCGGCGGGGAGCAGTTCTTCGGTAAAGCGGGCCAGGTACTTCATCATGCTGTCAGCGCCGTTAAAGCCGACCACTGTCTCGTCCCAGTTCATTTCCTTCGAGATGACTCGACCTGCGTCGACATCGAACTTGATCGTGCCTTCAGTAAGTTGCTGGACGAGTTGTGATTCGATTCGAGGGTCGTTGACTGGCGTGAGGACTTCCGTCTTGACGGAAATCGTGGCGACTCCGGTTTGTACTTTTTTGAGTGTGTAGTTTTTGCGAATCTTAACCTTCTTCGCACGACCGTCGGGAAGGCGGGTGCGGAGTTCCGATGGCTCGTACCAGCGCGAACCAGCTTTGACTGGCTTGTCGGGCAGAAGCATCACGATTCCGCCGACGCCGAACTTCTCATTAGCCTTGCTTCCTTCGCGCTCAACGATCTCGCCTTTGGCGCTGATGGTGACCGTTGCCAGTGGCACGCCAACCGTCTTGGCGACCTGTTGATACTCTGTGGGAATCTCAGTATCGGTTTCGCTGTTGTAGCGAACTTCAGGACGATCCGAGAGTTGCTGCCACATGTTGACATTCGTGACGGTATGCGAAAATGTGAAGTTTCCTTCAGCATCAACGTCGCTCACCTGCCACGCCTTCGTCGAGACGCTGCGCGACTTGGAGGTCTGCGTATTGCCTTGAATCTTCGTTTCCGTCGTGCCGAGATGAATCACCTTCCACTCGACTTGTTCACCGTTTGCAAACTGGTAGCGAAGCAGGTGCTTCGTTGCCTCTTCCTCGGCTCGTGCCTGCGAGACAAGACAAAACAGAGAAAGGCATAAAAGAAGTGTGATTTTCATGTGTCGCATCCTTGCATGGTGAACATCGACTCGACAAATCGACCGATCAAATGTGCCTGTTGCGGCTTTCGCCGCCACCCTACATCAACTGTGTCGGTGGCACATTGTTCATTCGGGCTTCGTCATTCTCTTTTTAAGATCACCGCCCCAGCCTAGCTTTTCGCGGAGCGTTCGGTAATAGTTCCGTCCGTGAACTTCAACCAATTGAAACGTCGATTCGGCTCTCGTCACTCGCACGCGATCGTGTGCCTGCAAGTTGCAGATCGTTCGGCCATCCACGACAACTGAAGTCGTTTCGTTGGGTTGTCGAACCACTGCTTCGTAAACTTGTTCTGCGGAATCGACTACCGGACGAACTGTCAACGTGTGGGGGCTGATCGGTGAAATCACGAAAGCCTGCAGACTCTTCCTTAGGATTGGTCCGCCAGCTGACAGATTGTGCGCCGTCGAGCCCACGGGGGTGCTGATAATTAAGCCGTCGCAACTATAGGTCGTTGCCAATTCTGCGTCAACGTAAAGATCAACGTCCAACATCGAGAAGGGTGGGCCGGCAAGAATTGCCATTTCGTTCAGGCCTAACTCGTCGTGCATCACCTGACCATCACGGAGAACCTGACTCGACAACATGAGATGTTGGACGATTCGGCACTTGCCAGCACAGATATCAACGAAGCAGTTGGCGAAATCGTCTGGCATCAGATCCGCGAGGAAGCCGAGTTTTCCTAAATTGACTCCAACCACGGGAATCTGGCGCGTTCCCATTTGGTTGGCCGCTCGTAAGATCGATCCATCACCGCCCAGCACGACAGCAATATCGGCATCGATAGCGGACAAGTCCTGCGAGAACTCTAGGTCGAAGCCCACGATCTCCGCATGTTCTTCGATCACTGGTCGCAGTCGTTCCATCTGCTGTGCAACGGTACTACGTCCACCAAAACCAAGCAACAAAACACGTGGGCGGCTGAGTGATCCATCCAACCATGCTGGTTGCTCGGTGGCTCTATCGGGAGAAGCCATGCTATTGGACCGTTTCGCTTTCGGTTTGCAGAACGTCCCTCCCGCAAAGGTCCCGGCACGCATTCGCAATGCCAGTGGCATCGAGGCCAAGTCCGGCCAGCAATTCCTCTCTCGTCCCATGCTCGGTGAATTGATCGGGAATCCCTAGACGGCGGACGCGCGGGGCATCGAGCCCCGCTTCGTTAATCAACTCCAACACAGCACTCCCAAAGCCGCCCATCAACTGGCCTTCTTCGACCGTCAACAGGAACTTCGAGTCGGCGATTGCTTGTCTGATAGCAGTCGAATCTAACGGCTTCGCGAAGCGAGCGTTGATCACTCCAACGTCAAGACCTTGCTCTTTGAGTTGTTCTGCCGCAGCGAGACAATTACTTAATAAAGAACCGAAACACAAGATTGAACCGTCGCCTCCTTCGCGAAGCACCTCGGCACAGCCCAGCTCAACTTTCGCTCGATCACCATCAACCCGATCGGCAGCTGTCTTCGGATAACGCATCGAACAGGGACCTTCGTGTTTGATCGCAAAGTCAAGCATCGCCGGCAAGTCGTACGCGTCGCCCGGTGCCATCACGACCATGTTGGGGAAGATCCGCATGTAGCCGATGTCGAACACACCGTGATGCGTCGGCCCATCGGGTCCCGTGAGCCCCGATCGATCGAGCATGAAAGTTACCGGCAGATTCTGGAGGACGACTTCCTGGAAAATCTGGTCGAAACTTCGCTGTAGGAAAGTGCTGTAGATATCAACGATCGGCCGCGCGCCGGCCTTCGCCTGACCGGCGGCGAATGCAACAGCGTGCGACTCACAAATCCCGGTATCAAAGAAACGATCCGGAAACTCATCTCGAATGACTTCCAACTTGTTGCCTTGGCACATCGCAGCGGTCATTACCGTCACTCGCTGATCACGAAGCATTTGATCGCGAATCGCTTCGCTGGCGTAGTTTGTAAACGCTTTACTACCGCTCTTGCCCTTCGTCACCGCCTGGCCGTTTTCACGTTCGAACACCGGCGGAGTGTGGAAGAAGACAGGATCTTCCGCTGCTGGTTCAAAACCGTGCCCCTTCTCCGTGACGACGTGCAAAAGGATCGGTCCCTCAAGCTTCTTCACCATCTGAAGGTATTTCCGTAGCACGGGGATGTTGTGACCGTCGATCGGACCGAGATATCGAAAACCCAACTCTTCGAACAACATGCCGCCATGCAAGCCAGCCTTCACGCCTTCTTTGAGCTGTGCTAGGAACCGCTCAGCAGGATCGCCGAAAACCGGAACTCGATTCAGCAGATTGACGACTTCGGTCTTGAGCCCTGTGTAATAAGTATTGGTACGAAGCCGGTCGAGATAGCTGGCCATGCCGCCGACGCGAGGGCAAATCGACATTTTGTTGTCGTTCAGCACGACGAGCAGATTCTTTTTCAAACCGCCCGCATTATTCATCGCTTCGTGGACGATTCCGGAGGGAAATGCTCCGTCGCCGATTACGACAACGGCATGCCGCTCGCTCTCGCCCATCAAATCATCGCCACTGCGCAAACCCAGCATCGTCGAGACACTGCTACCAGCGTGGCCGGTCATGAACAAATCGTATTCGCTCTCCGCGGGATTTGGATATCCCATCAACCCGTCTTTCATGCGGATCGTGCTGAATTCGTGGTAACGCCCCGTAATCAACTTGTGCGGATAGATCTGATGTCCAGTATCCCAGATCAATCGGTCACTTCTAAAGTCGAAAACACTGTGCATCGCCAAACACAATTCGACGACTCCGAGGTTCGACGCGAAATGTGCGCTGCGGTCGCTCAACAGATTGCACAAGACCTCGCGGATCTCGACGCCCAGTTCTTGAAGTTGGCTGACGGACATCCTGTGCAAGTCCAACGCCGACTCAAGGTGGGATAGTACTTTGTGCATTGTCTACCGATTCCTTTCCACGACATAACGCGCGAGTGCATCCAGTTGACTCGCGTTTGCTCCAAAAATCGCCAAGGCGGCGCAGGCTTCATCTATTAGTTGCCGGGCTCGCCGAGTACTCTCGTCGACCCCCAACAGCGCCGGAAACGTCAACTTCCCGCGATCTGAATCTTTGCCAATGCGCTTTCCCATCGCAGCTTCTTCGCCTCGTACATCCAACAGGTCGTCCGCGATTTGAAACGCCAGACCAAGCCTACTCCCATACGCATCCAAAGCTGCGAATTGTTCACTCTCCGCATCGGCGACTAACGCGCCGAGTCGCAACGACACCAGGAACATCGCGCCCGTCTTCCGCCGATGAATTCGCTCAAGTTGCTCGATGCCGCCGTCTTGAAACTCTGCCGCAAGGTCGTCCACTTGCCCACCCACCATGCCCGACGCTCCCGCGGCTTTGGCCAATGCAGCACAGCAAGCAGCGGCGACGGACGGGTCTCGCACATCGCAAGCGAGGACCTCAAACGCTTTCGTTAGCAACGCATCGCCCGCCAAGATCCCCATCGCCTCGCCATACTTGGCGTGACAGGTCGGAAGTCCGCGTCGCAAGTCATCGTCGTCCATGGCGGGAAGGTCGTCGTGGATCAATGAATAGGTATGCACCATTTCTACGGCACACGCGACGGGCATTGCCGCTTCACGATCTGAACCGCAAGATTCGGCAGCCATTAACACCAACAGGGGGCGTAGGCGTTTGCACGGGGCCAGTAAACTGTGCCGTATCGCTTCACGCAATCCCGCCGGACAATCGGAATCGAACTCAGTAAACCGTTCCAATGCCGCGTCGATCTCGACACGCGCATCCTTGGCGTAGGCAGAGAATGGCAGGGCAGGGGTTTGAACCATGAGGCGTGGAGGCAGTTGAGGCGAACGTCAGGGCTGCGGCAAAAGCGGGGATAATGGAAGCTATGTACTGGCCAGTAAAGCACTTCCTATTCTAAAACAGCCCCCGCTGTGTGTCCACGTCGCCCTCTTCCTCTTCCGGGGACGGTTTTCGCGGACCCTCGGAACGACGCCTGCTTCGCGTCTTCTTTCGCTCCCTTTTCGACGACTCCTCGTCGTCAAAAGCCTCAGTCTCGACATTGCCTTCGTCATTTACTGACGTTAACAGCTCGATCTTCCGCTCTGCGGCTGCCAACGTTTGGTGGCAATGCTTCAGATGCCGGACGCCTTCCTCATATTGTGCAAGCGATTCGGAGAGCCCCAGTTGGCCATCTTCGAGCTGCCGGACAACTTGCTCAAGCTTGTCTAACGCTTCTTCAAACGAGATTGAAATCTCGTCGTTATTTTTCTTCGCCACGATCGTTTTCCTAACAATAATTGGCCCAATAATCCGGTGCCCCCGGCAGCGTTGACTAATTAGCCTTCTGGCTCTGGCTCGATCGCTTCAACTCGACTCGTCAGCGTCCCACGACACAATTGCATCGTTAGCACGTCACCGATGGAAACGGAACTGGCGTCAGTCACGAGTTCTCCGTCTGTTGCTCTTTGCGTCAAGCTGTATCCGCGACCAAGTACCGCAAGTGGGCTAAGCGACTCCAATCGATCCGCCATATGACCGATCCGATCCCGCGATTTGGACTGACTGGCCGAGACAGCGCGGGTGGCGCGCATCTCTAACTCGTCCACTCGACGCGCCAACTCGCGAATGCGATCGGTCGGCTGTCGCAAGACGCGGCTACCCGTCAGTAGATCCAATCGCGAGCGAGCGGCTTGTGCTCGATTTCGCAATAACGCGACGAGCCGCTGTTGATAAGTCACTAGCAACGCTTTTAGGTCATCACTCGACGGCACAACCAGTTCAGCTGCTTCGCTCGGAGTCAGCGCGCGCACATCCGCCACGAGATCCGACAGCGTCACATCAATCTCGTGGCCGACCGCCGACACGACCGGGACCTCGGAGGCGAAGATCGCCCGCACGACCAACTCGTCATTGAAACACCAAAGGTCCTCAACACTCCCGCCGCCACGTCCAACAACGATCACGTCAGGCGCGGGATGCACATGATTGGCCACCGCGATCGCTTTCGCAATCTCACCCGCTGCTCCTTCGCCCTGCACACGTGTCGGAACAACCAACACTTCGACGCCTCGCCATCGACGTCGCAACACCTCTAGAAAATCTCGAATCGCTGCGCCCGTTGGGCTAGTGACGAATGCAATGCGACGCGGAAATCTTGGTAGCGGGCTTTTATGCTCGGGATCGAACAGCCCTTCGGCCGCCAGGCGTTGCTGCAATTGACGCAATGCCAGCAACAACGAACCCACGCCGCGGGGCTCGATCTCACGGACGACGAGTTGGTAACTTCCGCGCGGTGGATAGACATCGAGACTACCGCCGCAAACTACTTCCGCCCCATCTTCCAAATCGAATGGGACTCGGCTGGCCGTGTTCCGCCAGATCACTCCGCGGATCTGAGCGTCGGCATCCTTCAGTGTGAAGTAGACGTGACCGGAACGAGGGCGCGACACATCCGACAACTCACCTGATACCCAAACTGCCGGAAACGTTCCTTCAAGAACATCCTTGATCAACGCCGTCAGTTGCCCCACCGAGAGGACATGTGGATCACGATCTTGATCGTCAGACGCGTTCATGAAAGGGCGACGCAGAGAAACCTGTGCGAAACGGCACGAACTGATGAATTGAAGGAAGCTCGTGATTTTAGAGCGTCAGTGGAATTTTCGCCACATCCCACGACGAGTCGCATTCGTGGCTGAGAGAAGTCGATCACGGACATCGGTATCGCGAACTAGCGGATTCACAGCGACAAGAACTTCCCTACCTAGACCGCATGCTTAGACTGAAAGCACGAGCCACTCGCGAAGCCGTCGAGTTCGTGATCGACGACGATGGGCTTAGCTTTGACATAACGACGATCCCCGACCCAACGCACCTTGCCAATCTCGCCAAGGCAAGCGGTCGCGGTCTGCTGCTAATCAACGCCTTTATGGACGACGTTCCACCACCTCTACCCGCCTGTGCAAGTGTGTATCCTATGGGCTCGCCACAGTAAGGGCATGGAAGGTTTTCGATGAGCTTCGGCATGACTTTCGTCCGTTGTTCATTCGTTGGAGTTTGTGGTCACGTCAGCCGTAAGCCACTCACCAAGCTCTCGTGGCAGTGACTCCAGCTCGGCACGATGGGACGAAAACTCCCACGGCCACGGCGCATCTCTACAGCCAATCGAGAAGTAAATGCGCACAGGACGGGTCGTTTCATTTGGATTGGGCGAGGAATGTGGCACTATCGTAACCATCGCAAAAAGCGGCGTTGGTGAGCCCTCTTTTACAAAGTAGTCCGTCAGAGATGTTCCATTGTGGTCCTTATATTGAAGTCCAATCGCCTGTGCTGCTGCATCAGGATTGGGGAGATAACGAAAACCGCGTCTCGCCAACCACTGGTGCGTCAATTCCTTCGTCGCCTCTGGAGCTTTGCGATAGCCCGTCCAACTGCCCCCGACACTAACTTTCTTACCGCGACGCCCGATCATCATGCCGCCGAGAATCAAACCACAGATTCCAACCATGATCATCAACGTCGATAGGTGAACTCGGCGTGGGAGCATAGAACAGAATCAGTCTACGGTTCCTGGAGCTCTTTCTTGACCCGGTGCCGCAATGAAGCCAATCACGGCAGAGGAAACAACCACGGTCACAGCGCAGGTGTGCCACTGGCTATGCCAGTGCTTAGATTTCCAAGCTTGTGAAACGCTATCCATCATCGAGGTGGTCCACCCAAATCGCTTTCGGCATCACTTCAACAATATGACGGCACTGGTAGAGCCAGTGGCACACCGATCAATTCTGTTCTACGGTTCCTGGAACCTTTTCCACCTCAATTCTGTTCTACGGTTCCTGGAACCTTTTCCACCTCTGTTTCTTCAACGCCGGTAGCGCATAAGTCAGATCTGCAAGAAATGGTTTGATGGCAGGCAGTCCTCTCTGTACGGATTCATATATCTCCTTGTCGGTGGAATGTTTCTGGCAAGCATCGACGATGAGCCCGTGAAACTTGTCTTCTGGAAACAAGTGAAAAATGTTCTGCAAAAAAAGGAAGAATCCGTCGCTGCCCTTCGTCGTACAAAACACATGGCGAAACTCCGAGTCGCTAGATTCTTGAGCGTCGGTCTTTTCTTCTGGCATCTCTGTCTCCCGAGTCGGTGCATAGTACTTGTTCCACAACACGTTGCGAAAGCGAAAGTCCGGGTCAAGCCGGTCCTTTAGTGCGAACAACTCGCGAGCCTGCGGATAGGCCCGATGAAACTGTTCGTCCGTGGCGTGTGCTTGATAGGGCAGATAGTACGTACCGCCCAATTCTATCACTGCGGTGATCAACTCTCGCGTCCAAACGGCGACACAATTGCGGTCATAATCAGCGACGCCTTGCTTGTAGTACATCACAAACGCAAATACTTCCTCCCGTGCCCAGGCCAACATCGAACCAGGATCGGGCTCGGCGTGCCGAATGGAAATATTGATCATGTTCACATTGAACCGCTGCAGAATCTCCGCGGTCTTCGCTAGAAACTCTTCGAACCGGCTGACCGGCACAAAGTATTCCTGCAAGACATATGTTCTTCGCTGCCGCGTTCGAGGCTCCAATTCCGCAACGTCGTAACCGGCTTCATAATTCCGCCAATGCACTTTCTGCGAAAAGAACAAGATCGGGTCAATCAAGTGCTCGCGACGCCAAGTCCCCGTCGGCGTCTCAGAGATTGCCCAGTAGAAATACCGCTCCAACGGAAAGGCGGATCGCAAGGTCATCAAACGGTTGGTTTGCGTGACCGGCTTCTCGGTGCGTTTCCACGTTGTTGCACGCACGCGCGAGTAGTGCGGAGGATAGACGTCGGCGTTGTGAAATAGCGATGTTTCATCCCCGCGAACGTCTCGCTGAAAGTAGTCCCCGTAACGGTCGGTCGGCATTACTTTGGTCACAGCACCGACACGACAGTTCTCGTCAACATTCAGTTCCGCTTCGACGATCACGCCGATCCCACCATATCCGCCAATCGCTCCGTGAAAAATCTCGGCGTTGCTCTCGGGACTAGCGGTAACTAGGCTTCCGTCCGCCAGTACGAGGGTAATCTCTCGCACCGACAAGATCAGCGGCCCAAGGCCAATATAGCGCCCGTGCGAATTTACACTCAGCGACCCACCGACCGTGAAATTGGCGTACGTCTGCATGATGCTGACCGACATGTCGTGCGGATCAAGAAACCGCTGAATGTCACACCAGCGAGCGCCTGTCTGCACGCGAATCCAGCGCTCGCCCGGTGCGAAATGAAGGATGCGGTTAAAGCTTCGCATGTCGAGATGCAGACTCGCTGGACTCGCTATCTGGCCACCCATGCTAAACCGTCCACCACCGATCGAAACCGGTCCTTCCGAATCAATGATGGCGTTCTGAATGTCCTCGACGGTCGTGGGTCGAATCGTCTGGCGAACCTCGACCGGATTAATTGCCGTAACGTCGTTGACAACATTGTCTGGCTGACCAGACAGTTGAGAGACGGTTAAATAGTCGAGTTCGAGAACTCCTGGTCGCGCCCCGTAGCGATTCTCGTGTTGCTGTCCCTTGCGAAACGCCAGCGAGTAGATGACCCACGCCGGCCCGATCACAGGAATCGCCAACAGTACCAACCACCATCCACGACGACCGATATCATGATACCGCTTAATGCATAGAGCCAGCAGCGACCAATAGATCGGCACACATAATAGCAGCGGGATCGATCGTCCAGCCACGCGTTCACAAGCGATATCCAGTACGGCAAGCACCGACATGACAACCAGCACTGCGTACCAAAAGTCACCCCGCCGAATTCGCCCGCTGATTGAAAAGAACAAGTTGATCATAGTGATCGCGGTGCCTTTCACCGAGTTCGGCGTACGTCGATGAAGCGAAGGCAATTAAGCTCCCGGTGTTACGAGAACGCTGAATCAAACCAAACACCATCAAATTCAGCTGTCACGGCCTTATTGCTCATCGCTGTTTATAACTATCTGCACTCCGAACGCTCCTGTCGACTTCGCTCACATTCTACCTCGGGATGAGCGAGCACGCCCATCCAACAGATCACTGATCGAGTACATCCCATGGAATCGGCTCGGCGCCGCTCATCGTGGCCATGCCTTCGATGTAGTCGGGCGGAGTGACGTCGTCGAGAAAGAGGACGGTGCCGTCGGCGAGCAGGACGTGGGCACCTTCGACGTGGTGGCTTCCCATCTCTTGGCCAAAGCCGCCGTTGACGACGTACTGCATGCGATCGGCTTTCAAATCTCGCGGGTTGAGCCAAGTAACTCCGGTCACCTGTGTTTCGACGACGAGGATCGAGGTCGTAAGATCATCCTTCGCGCGGTTGATGCTCGTTGGCTCCGCGTCCGGAAAAAACGTTTCCGTTCCAGTGATGACCATATAACTTGTCTCGCCCAATTGGCGCGCGTCGGGATCAGCTGGGCAGCCGTAAACGCCAGGCATGTGAGAAGTCAGTCCTATATTGTTCGGACCGTCCCACGCCTCGTTAAAGTCGTAACGGGCATACAACCCTTGCTCGTTCAGGTACGGCAGAATCAGTACGCGCCAACTGTGCATCGGCTTGCCGGTGTCGTCTGGGATGTAGGCCGGAGGCAGGGTTCCGTGGGCAGCTTCATAAGCTCGAAGCGCTATGCCGATCTGAGTCAAGTTAGATTCGCAACTCCGTTTGTGAACCATTGTCCGCGCCGCACCAATGGCTGGAAACAAAGCAACGAATGCAACCGTCGCAACTAACGCTAACGATCCCAGTCCACCAAACACCAAGAGAACAATCATCCCCGCCGACATCTGCCGGCGGCGAACGACGATCGAACCAGCTGCCACCTCGACGTTCGCGGATCCGTATGGAACCGAGATCTCTTTACCACAAGAGGCACATGGCCCACGCTGCCCGACGTATTCGTCGTCGACAATCGTGTCCAAACTGCAATGCGGGCAAGTGAAAGAGACTGGCATGGTAGTGCTGAGGAAGCGTATAGGAGTAAATGTATGCGCGTGGTAGCTGGATTTGCAAAAATTCAGCGGCGTGTCGGGAGAACTGAATTATTGCAGATCCAGCTACCGTCACCCATTCTCGCGGGTGGCGCAGACGATGTCTACGTACTTGCGAGCCAACGACTCGATCCGCTCCATATCTCCTGCTTCGACCGCCTTGGCTTCGACCAGTGAACCACCAATTCCCAATGCAAATGCTCCAGCTCGTAAGAATCCTGCAGCCGTTTCCAGGTCAACGCCACCGGTCGGCATGAGATTAACCTGAGGCAATGGACCGTGCAAAGCCTTGAGATAGGCAGCGCCTCCCATTGAGTCGGCGGGGAAGACTTTGACGATGTCAGCGCCAGCCTCCCAAGCAGTCACGACTTCGGTCGGCGTGAGCGCACCCGGCATGATGGCTTTGTTATAACGGCGGCAAAGTCGAATCAAATCAACGTTGGTCGATGGCGAGACAATGAACTCGGCTCCGGCCAGCATCGCCGCGCGACCGGTTTCTGTGTCGAGGATCGTTCCCGCACCCAATAACGCGCGATCGCCCACCCTGTCGGCAACTCGTTCAAGGACACGCAATGCGCCCGGTACGGTGAAAGTGACCTCCATCACCGTGATGCCTCCAGCCAACAACGCTTCGGCCACTTCAACGAGCAAGTCACCGCTGCGGGCTCGGATGACCGCCACGATCCCGGTGTCTTTGACTCGCTGGAGTTGTTCAGTCTTTCCCATGGCAGTTCCGTCACTCGTATTCAGGTAATCGGCGTCGATCGACAACATGTCCCCAACAACACAGCTCAGTAAGTCCCCACAGTAACAGATCTTAGAGCCGACTCGACGAAAATCCTGGACTCGTCGTAGGGGTTGTGCATAATATTCGATGTTCTCACGTCAGCAAACCCTTGCACATCATTTGGTTCGCCGTTCGGTTCTCGCATCAATGAAGGATTTTCTTCTAACTACGCCTGCCCAGCTTGTGATCTGGACAACGGTACTACTGGTCCTACTGACCATAGGGTGGTACGTCGTGGGAAGGTTTCGCGATAACGCTGACGACGACCGTCTGACCGCTAATGAACTGCTGACAAACTTCCAGGAATTGCATCACCAGGGTGACATCGACGAGTCGGAATACCGAACTATAAAAACGGCGTTAGGGGCTAAGCTTCGAAAGGAGATAGAGGATTCGGACAACGACGGTTAGGAGGATTTGCGAGCGTCTGGCAGGCAATCGTAATGGTGGTCCGCTTAACCGGAGCAATCCGAACGACCGGCAACCGCAAGGAAACCGCGACAACCAACGAGTACAACGTGCGTGACTGCTCGACGACCGTGGAAAGGATTCCCCGTTTAGTTGGATTTGATCTCCGTATCACCTCCAGCACCAGCGAGCTTAACAACTAGGAGTCTGTTTCTGGTCTCAAGTCCGAGTGATTGGCAAAGAGATTGGGAATCCGAAAAGGAGTGTCGAGTCTATGTCGGGTGGAAAAGATACAACAGCAACAACTACTACAACGGGGCGCCGCGGCGGCACGACGAAGAAGAACGCTTTCTGTTCTTTCTGCCGTAAGAGCTACCGCGACGTCGGACCGCTGGTCGAAGGACCTGGGGACGTTTACATCTGTGGCGAATGCATTGACTTGTGCCAATCGATCTTGGAACAAGAGCAACGTCGCCGTGGCTCGAGCAAACAATTGTTCCGCGAGATTCCAACCCCGCGAGAAATTGCGGAACATCTCGACGAATATGTGATCGGCCAAAGCTCAGCGAAGCGAGTCTTGGCCGTCGCCGTCCACAACCACTACAAGCGATTATCGCTCGGTTGGGAAGGCTCGGACGTCGAGATCGAGAAATCCAACATCATGTTGATCGGCCCAACTGGTTCGGGCAAGACGTTGTTGGCTCGCTCGCTGGCTCGTACGTTAAATGTTCCGTTCGCGATCGGCGACGCAACGACCTTGACCGAAGCTGGCTATGTCGGTGAAGACGTCGAGAATCTGTTGCTCAAGTTGCTTCACGCTGCCGATTTCGATGTCGATGCAGCTCAGCGTGGCATCCTCTACATCGATGAACTAGACAAGATCGGCAAGACCAGCCAAAACGTGTCGATCACTCGCGATGTTTCGGGAGAAGGGGTCCAGCAAGCGTTGCTTAAAATGCTTGAAGGCACTGTCGCCAACGTTCCTCCACAGGGTGGAAGAAAGCATCCTGAGCAGCAATATATTCAAATCGACACAACCAACATCCTATTCATCTGTGGCGGGACGTTCGTTGGAATCGAGGATATCATCCGCAAACGGCTCGGCAGCAGACAGCTAGGCTTTGGGCAAAGCTCTGGGTCGCACGAGGAATTGTCAACTGCGGAAGTGCTTCCTCAAGTGACGACAGATGATGTGTTGGAGTTCGGCTTGATTCCGGAACTTGTCGGACGTCTACCGGTGACAACAGCACTGGCTCCATTAGACGAAGCTGGACTCATTCGAGTTCTGCAAGAGCCGAAGAATGCTCTGATTCGACAGTATCAAAGCTTGTTCGAGATGGAAAACTGCGAGTTGAGTTTCACTGACGAAGCTCTCGCCGCAATCGCCCAACGGGCTCAGGGGCGCGGAACGGGTGCTCGAGGACTTCGCAGCATTATCGAAGACGTGATGCTCGACATCATGTTCGATTTGCCTGAGCAAGAACAGGGCACACGGTTCGAGGTGAATGCCGACATCGTTGAAGGTCGCGCGAAGATGTTCAAGATGCCGACTAGCAAGACGGCATAGACTACAAACAAGTTAGATCGGATCTGCCCTCCCGACTTGCGGGCCACAGCGAATGAATCGTAGTGGCCCGTTCTTTTTTGCGCGCGGATTCGACTCACCCGGGGTTCCGATTCGCTACGGTCGCTGAATTCGCCGGCGTCCCGAGCGAGATATTAGTGCCGAAGAACGCTTGGTCGGATCAATCAGCATTCGACGCGACGGCGAATACACTCGCTCAACGGTTCGTCGAGAACTTCTCGGCACATGCCGGTAGCGTTTGTGACGCCGGCAGTAGTGCGGGGCAACTGGTTCGTAGAGAGTTCATCTACGGAGCCTGTGCAATGTCGTAGTGAGCTCGTGTACCAAGCGCGCTCCAGACGGCAGCATCGATCGTTTCGTTGACTATCGAAACATGGCCATCCGCGAATGCGACTTGTGCGCCACCAGGATGGCGGCTGCTATAGCACAGTTCTTTCTCGTCGATAAAAGCAGTCTCGTCAAAGATCCGATTGACGGGAATCGCAGTCGAACCAATCGTCTCCGAGACGTCGGTTTTGTGTATATTCGGCGAACCAATGTACCAATGATCCACGATGTGAACGGTGCCTCCGTGATCGATCCCGCGTATATCCGTGTCAAACAACGCTTCGCCAATCGCAACGGTTGCCGAAGTACCGTCCAAGATGTCTCGCATCTTCACTCGACTATTCAAGAAGAACATGCCATCTCTGTTGGGGTCTCCCGCGACCGGAGAAGGCCCCGACTCATTTCGGGTTAGCCCCGTTCCGCAGGCAATATAAGTGCAAGGAACTCGGTCGACGATCCCTTGAACGCTCGTATGCTCTGCAACTGGCGCGGACGGACAACGAAACACAGGAAGCAGCGTAGAACAAGCAGCGGCGTTGGGTCCACTCGACCACGTCGCGCTGAAGTTCAAGGTATCGTATATCGTGTTTTGCTCCAGTTGCGGCAGCAGCATCCCGCTCCAAAACACTTTGTTCGGCAGTATGAAGCCGGAAGGAAACGTGCGGTACGTATCATGGTAATTCTGCGCCGCGATCACCATCTGGTGAAGATTATTCCCGCACTGCATCCGCCGCCCGGCTTCACGAGCGGCTTGCACGGCTGGCAGCAGCAACCCCACAAGAATCCCGATGATGGCGATCACCACCAACAACTCCACAAGCGTGAAGGCTCGCTTTCGCGATACCGACATAATCTGTTCCCCTGCAACACCCAACCAACACAACCGATAACCTATTAGCTGCCGTAGAATACAAATGGAGACCCGATTGTACCGCCGCTCGCATGGCTGATGCAAATCGTTCCTTCCCCCAGAATGCACTAATTCTTACTTTGCACTCGACGCTCGAAGGAGTTTCCTACGCTCCTCGACGCTTCTGAACGAGTGGCAACCCGGCAGATGATCGTTCACCATCCCCATCGCCTGCATAAAAGCGTAACAGGTCGTCGGTCCAACGAACGACCAGCCGCGTCGCTTCAACTCTTTGCTGAGGGTTTTCGACTCGGGCGTTATAGACCGGCAACCATCGAATTCCGGTTGCGAGTCTGGTTCATATTGCCAGAAGAAGGAAGAAAGCGAACCAAACTCGTCCGCAAGATGCAAGGCTTGTTTCGCGTTGTTGATCGTCGACTCGATCTTTCCTCGATGCCGAATGATTTTGGCATTGATGACAAGTGATGCGACTTTTGCTCTGCTAAAGCGCGCTACCCTTGCGGGATCAAATCCTGCGAATGCCTTGCGAAAGTCTTCGCGTTTGCGCAGTACGGTGATCCACGAGAGCCCCGCTTGAAATCCTTCAAGGCAGATCTTCTCGAATAGCCTCACGTCATCATCCACCGGTAAGCCCCACTCGTGATCGTGATACTCCACGTACAGAGGATCGTCACCGCACCACCAACAGCGTGTCTTGCCATCGGCACCTGTGATCAATTTTGGCCCTTCCGCCATAACCTTTGCCTCGCTAGTGCCCGGTCGAACAACGACTATACGTCAGCAATTCCTTTGATCACTTCGCCTTGTATCTCAGTCAATCGCTCCTCTCGACCGAGGTGCCGGTACGTGAGTTGATCTTGATCGAGCCCCAAGAGATGCAAAATCGTGGTGTGGATATCGCGAAAATGATGCCGCGACTCGACAGCCCTCAATCCGATCTCGTCCGTAGCGCCAATGGCTTGTCCGCCGCGTACGCCGCCACCCGCCATCCACATCGTAAATCCGAGATTATGGTGGTCGCGGCCCTTTCCCCCTTGTGCCTCTGGCGAACGTCCGAATTCGCCTCCCCAGATTACAAGCGTGCTATCGAGCATGCCTCGCTGCTTCAAGTCCTTTAACAAACCAGCAATCGGCTGATCGACTTGAGCCGCCATTCGCAGATGATTCTCTTCGATGTTCTTGTGAGCGTCCCACTGCTTGTTACCTGGCCCGCCACCGGATACGACGACCGAAAAGCGAACGCCCTTCTCGACCAAACGCCTCGCCAACAAGCATCGCCGTGCATAGTCGTTCGTGGGCTCTTGGCCGACGCCATACAAGCTGAGCGTATTCTGCGATTCGTCCGAGAGATCGAACACTTCGGGCGCTTCGGTCTGCATCTTGAAAGCAAGTTCATACGCGCTGATTCGCGCCGCAAACTCGTCGTCGTTCGAGGCAAGATTCGCTTCGTTCAGCTGCCGTATCAACTCGACGGTCTTGCGGCGTTCGGCAAGTGATATTCCCCCAGGCAAGTCGAGGTTGCGGACCGGCGTGGCACCAGGGCGGAACATCGTCGGCTGATAGATCGCTGGTAGAAAGCCGTTGGTATACATCGGCTGTCCCGCCTCCAACGCTCCGTCCGGGTCAGGCATAACGACATAAGCCGGCAGCGAATCGCTCTCACTCCCAAGTCCAAACACCGACCATGATCCCATGCTGGGAAAACCAGGCACGGTTCGGCCGGTAAGCAATTCATACTGAGCCGCCGAATGCACGACCTTATGTCCGTGGCAGGAACGAATTACAGCGATGTCGTCGATGCACTCGGCTGTCTGCTTGAACAGGTCAGATACTGCAAGGCCGCTTTCACCGTACTGTTGAAACGTTCGCCGGCATCCCAGCAACTTCGCATCCGACTCAACGAATTGGTATTTCGCATCGCCGAAGCTGGCCGGACGCGATTGACCGTCCAGCTTGTCTAGCAGTGGTTTTGGATCAAATGTTTCGATGTGGCTCGGCCCGCCCGCCATGAACAGGAAGATGACCGATTTGGCTTTCGCGGATGGGATGTGTGGTGGCTTGGGTGCCAACGGATTGCGAGTTGCGCCGCGAAGTTCTTCGTCGCGTAACAACGACGCTAGCGCCAACGAACCGATTCCGCAAAACGAGCCCTTTAAGAATGAGCGACGACCTAACACAACTACATCACTCCACATACAGGAACGCATTTAGGTTGAACATCGCCAAGGCAAACTCGCACAACGACTGTTCCCTTAGAAACGCCGTCGACAGGAGGAGCTCTTTGTCGCTCGGCTCGCGGCCCGCGACCAAGCGATACGCCAATCGGACCTGATCACCCGCCACGGAACTGGCATCCCGCTCCAATCGTTCTGCAAACGCTTCGGCCAGCTCACTCGACAACTCTCCATTAAGCATCTCCAACGCTTGCGGTGAATGCGTACTTGATTCGCGACGCGCACAACTAGTTTGCAAGTCGGGCTGATCGAAAACTTCCATGAACGGCAAGCGGAGGTTTCGTTTCGCGATCAAATAAATCGAACGCCGATGATGCTCGCGCTCGTCCGGCGTGACTGCCCATTGCGATGGTTTGTAGAGCAAGTCAATCAATTCCTGATCAACCGGCGCGACAACGCTGGGACCGCCGGCCTTAAAGTTGATCGTCCCGCCGACCGTTAACATGGCATCGCGGATCTCCTGCGCGGCCAGCCGCCGGCGCGTAAAACGCGATAACCATCGATTATTCGGATCGATTTCCTGATAAACCGGATTCAGTGAACTGGTCTGCCGATAAGTGCTGCTCAGGAGGATCATCCGGTGAATCGGCTTCCACCTCCATTCGTACTCAACGAGTTGATTTGCGAGATAATCAAGCAACGCGGGATGAGTTGGCGCATCGCCGTTGACGCCGAAGTCGTTCGTCGTGCCGACCAACCCCGTACCAAAATGATATTGCCATAGCCTGTTTACAATGACGCGCGCCGTCAGTGGATTCTTCGCGTCGGTAATCCACTCGGCCAAATGCGTCCTAGGAGTCGAAAGATCGTCTGGATATCCCTCAGCCCCTTCAGGAAGCAACACGCCGAGCGGTCGCATTGTTAGATGGTCGAGTTTCTTATTGGGATCACCTCGATCCAACAGATGAATCGGTGTGCGTTGAGCTGGGTCGTGCTTGATGCTTGAGATTGTTTGCAGCGGTGCAGGAGTCTTTGCCTGTGCGGCTTTCAATTCGCACAATATCCGCTCTTCGTCTTCTGCTGCGGCCGTCTTCAATCGAGATTTAATTTCGTTGACCTCGGCCTCGACGACTTTACTGCGAGCTTCCCATTCGGACTTCTCGGCGTCACTCGCCAACTCGACGTTATGTTCAAAAGTCGACGCGAGAAACGCTTGCAAACGGTAGTAGTCTGTCTGCCGAATCGGATCGAACATGTGATCGTGACATCGAGCGCAACCGACGGTTACCGCAAGAAACGCAGCTCCGATCGCGTCGGTCCTTTCGGTGAGCACTTCGTTGCGGCTGAAAGCCACTTCCGCATTCCCGGCGTTGCGCCGTATCGGCCCGAGCCGATGAAAACCCGCCGCGGCCAGCGAACCATGATCGTTCGGATTCAACTCGTCGCCAGCAATCTGCTCACGCACAAATTGGTCGTACGGTTTATCTTCGTTCAGCGACTGAATCACATAGTCGCGAAACCGCCAGGCACCAGGCCGATGACGATCATACTCAAAGCCTTCCGTCTCGGCGTAACGCACCACATCGAGCCAATGCTGCCCCCAATGCTCGCCATAACGCGGGTTCGCCAGCAGACGATCGACAAGCCGTTCATAAGCATTCGGTCGCTCGTCGTTCACAAAGGCGTCGACTTCTTCCGGCGAAGGTGGCAGTCCTGTCATTTGAAACGTCAGTCGCCGAATCAACGTCGTGCGATCCGCTTCCGGTGAAGGACCCAACTCTCGGTCAAGCTGCTGCGCCAGTACGAACGCATCAATCGAAGTCCGCGGCCAATTCTTGTGATCACCTAAGGCACAAGATGGAACTGGAAAATCTTCTGGCAACACAAACGCCCAATGGTCGCGTTCGTAGTCGAAGTATTCATCCTCGGCCAGCACCAGCGGCGATGTTGCCACTGCGCTAAGAATGGCTAGGATCGCAACGCAGACATGGTGAGCAGGTTGACTGTGACTGATCATAGACGTTTGATTATGGCCAGATTGCGATGGTTATGAAACATCTGTGACAGTTTTCTCAGCAAACAACATTACATCAGCGTTGCGGTTTGCAATGGCGGCGACTGCTACACTGGACAAATGTCGGACAGGCAAGACAACAGGAGCGGGAATCCGTACGAACCGCCACAAACGAGCCCAGAAGTAAAGGCAAAGTCTACGCCGACTGAAACGCACTGGGCGTGGTCACTGATCATCAGCGGAACTCTTGCGCTGGCTGGGTTGCTAATGGTGCAGTATTGGCTCCGCGAGTTCGGTATGCCAGGAGTGATCATGCTGTTCGGTGGATGTCTTGGGGCATATCTCGGCGTGCGGCTGTCAAAGAGATGGTGGGGACTCGCGATTGGTGCTGTAATTGGCTTCACAGGTGGAGCTGCATTGGGAGTCGGGTTGCACTTGGTCTTCTAGTGTGGCGGCTATCACCACAACATCTCATCCGCCCCGTCGCCACTTTGCATTCTTGTTGTGTCAGCCGTAAGTGACCTGCTAGGATAGAAGTCCCGCCAAAGCCCCACTTTTGGGCATCGTGGCTCGTCAATAACGTAGCCCTCACGCCAGATACTGCGATGAACTTCAGCTTGCTCAAAACAAGTGCTCCCACACTCGCAATTGCTGTCGCGTACTTTCTCGCGACGAGTCTATCGGGCGAAGAAATCACGTATGAGAAGCACGTTCGTTCGATATTGAAAACGCATTGCTTTCAATGTCATGGCGAAGGAGGCGAGCTTCAAGGTGGACTCGATGTTCGGCTGAGGCGGTTGATTGCGAAGGGTGGAGATTCCGGTGAGGTGTTTGTGGCCGGCAAGCCGGATGAGAGTTTACTGATTCAGCGGCTGCGTGATGGTGACATGCCGCCGGAAGAAATTGAGTTACGGCCAACGCCTAGTGAGATAGCGGCGATCGAGCGATGGATCGCTGGCGGTGCCGTTGCAAGTCGGCCCGAGCCCGCCGAACTGAACCCTGACAACTACATCACCGAAGAAGAGCGAGCGTTCTGGGCCTTTCAGTCTGTTCGCCGCGAGTCCCCCCCGGCCGTAAAGAGTCGGGCGCGCGCCGGCACTCTGATCGATCAATTCGTCATCGCCAAGCTTGAAGCGAACGACCTTTCTATCTCCGACGATGCCGATGCGAAAACGCTCATTCGCCGAGTCTACTTTGATCTACTCGGCTTGCCGCCATCGCCGGAGGAAATCGATGCCTTCGTCAACGATTCGTCGCCGGACGTGTATGAGCGATTGCTCGATCGGATCTTAAACTCGCCTCGTTACGGCGAGCGATGGGGAAGACATTGGCTGGACGTGGCCGGCTACGCCGATTCGGAAGGCTATACCGAAGACGATCCCGTTCGTCCCTATGTCTACAAGTATCGCGACTATGTCATCCGATCCCTCAACGACGATAAGCCCTTCAATCAATTCGTCGTCGAACAACTCGCGGGCGACGAGCTCGTGACACCGCCGTTCGAGAACCTGACAACGGATCAGGCAGAACATCTTGTTGCGACGGGTTTCCTTCGAATGGCACCAGACGGAACGGGAATCGGTGGCGTCGATCAAAATATCGCTCGCAACGATGTGATGGCAAAGACGGTAGAGATTGTATCGACGTCGTTGTTAGGTCTGACCGTCGGATGCGCACAGTGTCACAACCATCGCTACGACCCGATATCTCAGGAAGACTATTACGCAATCCGAGCGATCTTCGAACCGTCACTCGATTGGAAGAATTGGTTGGCACCGGCCAAACGTCGCGTCTCGCTGTACACCGACGCCGATCGTGCGAAGTCTGCCGAGATCGAAGCGGAAGCCAAGAAGATTGTTGACGAGCGTACGAAGAAGCAAAACGAATACATCGAAGCCACGTTCCAGCGCGAACTCGCCAAGCTGGACGAGAGCCTGCGAGCGCCGATCACCAAAGCTCGGTCGACACCCGATAAAGAGCGCACCGCCGAACAGAAGAAGCTGCTTAAAGAGCACCCCAGCGTCAACGTCTCGGCAGGCTCGTTGTACTTGTACGACAAGAAAGCGGCTGACGAGTTGAAGAAGATGGATGACGAAGCCAGTAGAATTCGCGCGACGAAACCGGTAGAAGAGTTCGTTCGAGCCGTTTGGGAATCCAGAGGCAAAGCTCTCCCCGCAACGTTCCTGTTCCATCGCGGCGATTTCGAGCAGCCGAAGCAGCAGGTCGCGCCGCGCGAGCTGGCCGTTTTGACCTCCGCGAAAGCGATCGACTTGCCAGCCAACGACGAAACGCTGCCCACCAGCGGTCGACGACTGGCCTACGCAACGTGGCTCACCAGCGGCAAGCATCCGCTTGTCGCTCGTGTGATCGTCAACCGGATCTGGCTCAATCATTTTGGTCGTGGCCTGGTACCAACGCCCGGGGACTTTGGTGCTTTGGGCGTGGAACCGACTCATCCCAAACTGCTTGATTGGCTCGCCAGCGAATTCATTGCCAACGGTTGGAGCATCAAGCAACTGCATCGATTGATCATGACGTCAACGACATATCGGCAAGCTTCGCTGCATCACGACGAAGGTGACATGGTTGACGCGGACAACTCGCTGTACTGGAGAATGTCCGTGCGACGGTTGGAGGCGGAAGTTTTGCGTGACACCGCTCTCGCAGTGAGTGGCGAATTGAACAACAAAGCGTTCGGCCCTGCCGTGCCAGTGATGGCCGACCGCGTCGGTCAGTTCGTAGTCGGCAAAGAGAATCTCAACGCCGGTCGCCCTGGAGCAATCGTCCCCATGAAAGGCGAGGATTTACGTCGAAGCATCTACATTGAATCGCGTCGCAGCCGCCCACTGAGTGTGATGGCTCCGTTCGATCTGCCTCGCATGGAGCCGAACTGCACTTCGAGAAACGCTTCGACGGTCTCACCACAATCATTGATGCTGATGAACAGCGACTTTGCGTTGACGCGAGCCAAACGGTTCGCGGAGCGAATTCAACGTGATGCTGGCGACGATGTTTCTGCACAGCTCGCGTTGGCATGGCAACTCGCCTTCGCCGCGACGCCAAACAACGAAGAGTTGGCAGAGGCAGTAGCGTTTGTCGAAGGACAGACAAAGCACTTTGCCGCTAACCCGGCCCCTGAATCAAAAGACAAGAAGAAAGTTGCTCCCGCGGATGAAGCCCTAGCCAGTTTCTGCCATGCGTTACTGAGTTCGAATCGCTTCCTTTATATCGACTAACGTTGGAGTACAGGCTTTAGCCTGCCCGCTACCAGCCTAAAGGCTGTACTCCAGCATTGTTTGCAATCATGAATAACAACGATCAATTTCAATCCACTCGCCGGCACTTCCTGGCATCCAACGCCATGAGCTTGAGCAGCGTGGCGCTCGCGTGGCTGCTGAACCAAGACAATGCTTTCGCCAAGTCGCCGCGACCGGAATTGGCGCGGAAGAAGTTCACGCTCGACGCGAAGCCGGCGCAACAACCAGCTCGCGCCAACGCGATGATCTCGTTGTGGATGCAGGGCGGGCCAAGTCATCTGGATATGTTCGATCCGAAGCCAGAGCTACAGAAGTACGACGGCCAGACATTTCCCGGTGAGATCAAGTACGACAATGCGGCTCAAGCGAGTGCGACGGTACTCGGCAGTCCGTGGAAGTTCAAGAAGCACGGCCAATGCGGCACCGAATTGTCCGAGTTGGTTCCACACTTGGCCAACGTCATCGACGACGTTTGCTTGATCCGATCGATGCACACGGGTGTCAACAATCACGGGCAATCGATTCAAGCGTTGAACACCGGCCAAATCCTCCCCGGGCGGCCTGTGCTCGGCAGCTGGTTGACCTTTGGGCTGGGCTCCGAGACGCAAGACCTACCAGCCTATGTCGCGTTGATCGATCCCGGCCAACTGCCCGTGATGGGGGTCGAGAATTGGAACAACGGTTACTTGCCAGCTCTTTATCAAGGCACGGTCGTTCGACCACAAGAGCCTCGCATCCTGAACCTCACGCCTCCCGCTCGCATAAAAGGCGAAGTTCAAGCTCGATATCTCAGTTATCTCGAACAGTTAAACAAGCAACATCTTGAGCAACGTCCTGGCGAACTCGATCTCGAAGCGCGGATCGCCAGTTACGAACTGGCTGCCAAAATGCAAACCGCCGCGAAGGAAGCGCTTGACCTCAGCCAAGAGACTGCCGCGACGAAACGTCTTTACGGCTTCGACGATCCGGCTTGCAAGGAGTTCGGCGAACGGTGCTTGATTGCGAGGCGGATGGTGGAGCGTGGAGTTCGTTGCGTGCAAGTCTTCACGGAAAACCAGCGCTGGGACAATCACAACAACATTCGGAGCGCGCTTCCATCCGCGTGCAAGAAGGTCGACCAACCGTCCGCCGCACTCCTCGCCGATCTCAAACAACGTGGCTTGCTCGATACGACGCTCGTCCATTGGGGCGGCGAGATGGGTCGTTTGCCGGTGATACAGAACAATGCTGGCCCTGCCAAAGTTGGTCGCGATCACAATACGTACGGCTTCAGCATGTGGTTGGCTGGCGGCGGAGTGCGTGGAGGGATGACTTACGGCGAGACCGATGACTTCGGACACAAAGCCGTCGAGAACGTCGTCAATCACTACGACTATCACGCCACGCTGCTGCATCTGTTCGGCCTTGATCCCGAGGAACTCAAGTTCGAGCAAAACAACCGCGAACGATCGCTGCTCGAAGGCAAGGGCAGGGTGGTTCACGAGATCCTGAGTTAGAATCTGCGGATAGCATCCTCCGTGTTCGTTTAACCCGATCGCATCGCGACGGTCGTGCGTAGAAACCGTCGCGATGCGATCGGGTTAAACAATAAGTGCGAGCTTGGTCTTTCCTGTTGGGCAAGCTTCTCGCGACAATCCAAGAAAGTCTGATCATGAGATTACTCTTCACGCTAATAGCAATCTCACTCACGGTGGGAGTTGTGAACGAAGCACAAGCAGTACGTCCCAACATCTTGCTCATCATGGCGGACGACGTCGGAGTCGATGCACTTGGATGTTATGGCGGCGAGTCGTACGCGACACCGCGTTTAGATTCGCTCGCGGAGGGCGGCATGAAGTTTACGCATTGCTACAGCATGCCAGTCTGTCATCCGACGCGAATCACGCTGATGACGGGACGTTACCCGTTTCGCACAGGCAATCCGAAGTGGGGCAGCTTTCCCCGCGAAGAAGAGCAGAACAACATTGGTCAGGTAATGAAGAGAGCTGGCTACGCGACAGCGGTTGCCGGCAAGTGGCAGATTTGCATGATGAAAAATGATCTCGATCATGCGCAACGACTCGGCTTTGACGAATCATGTTTGTTCGGCTGGCACGAGGGCGCTCGCTACCACTCGCCGTTCATTTACCAAAACGGCAAGCTGCGTGACGGCCTTGAAGACCGTTACGGCCCAGACGTATATGTCGAGTTCCTGATCGACTTCATCAAGCGGAATCAGTCTCAGCCCTTCTTTGCTTACTACCCAATGGCTTTGTGTCACGATGTTACTGACGACCTAAAAAATCCCGTCCCGTTTGGCTCCGACGGTCATTACGACACGTTCAAGCAGATGGCGGAGGCGATGGATGTCCGCGTCGGCCGACTGATCGATACTCTGGATCGACTTGGCCTGCGAAACAACACGCTCGTTCTATTCACGACCGACAATGGAACGCCCAAGAGTTACATTCATTCCGCCGAATCGAATCCCGATCCTAAGAAGAAGGACAAGTACATTCGTATCCCCGTCGTGTCGCGGCAGAACGGCAAAGACGTCCCGGGTGGCAAGGGGCTCTTAACGAATGGCGGCACAAACGTTCCATTGATCGCCAGCTGGCCCGGAAGAATCAAACCTTCGCAAGTTGCCGACGATCTCGTCGACTTCAGTGACTTCCTCCCGACGCTCGCCACCGTCACTGAGGCCAAACTACCTACAGGCGTCTCACTCGACGGTCACAGCTTTGCCGCAAGACTAGTTGACGGCCAGCCTTCGTCACGAACGTGGGCGTTCGCCGAACACGGAAAGAGGTACTGGGTACGCGATCGACGCTGGAAGTTGTACGACAATGGAAAGCTGTTCGATATTGCGAGTGATCCGCGCGAGGAGAGGCCGATCATAGATCGCTCGTCCGATGCGACCGCCGCCAAGACACAATTGACAGTCGTGATGCAATCCTTGGATTACTAGTAGCGCGTCGATCAGGCAGGATGACGATGATCTTTATCGATGGCTACAACTTGCTGCACGTCACAGGGCTCTCGGGGCCAGAGATCTCACGCCGTGAGATCGGTCGCGGCTCTCTTGAGCGCGCGCGAAATGCTCTACTTAATTTTCTTGCGGCATCGCTGGACGATGATGAACGCAAGCTGACGACGGTCGCTTTTGATTCGAGCAACGCACGGTCGGGGTTGCCTCGCGAATTGAAGCACCAAGGAATCACGGTCAAGTACGCGACCGGGTACGAAAGCGCTGACGAATTGCTCGAAGAGCTGATCCGCGAAGCATCTGCACCGAGAAGGCTAACGGTTGTTTCCAGCGATCATCGTGTGCAGCGTGCCGCCAAACGGCGGCGGGCGAGAGCGGTTGACAGCGATGTTTGGTATGCGGAGATTCGCAAATCGCGAGATAAGCCTGGACAACCAGTCGCAACTCCATCACCGAAGCCAACGGGCCCGCTTTCAGATGCCGAAGTTGCAGCGTGGCTCGATGAGTTTGGCGATGTTTGCATTGAAGACCTCGCCGCGTCGGAAGCCAATTCGGACGAGCAGCCTCCGCTTAACAAACAGCGTGCTCGTCCACAAATCGAGAACCCGTTTCCACCGGGCTATGCCGAAGATTTGCTCGATGAACGATGAATCGCGAAAGCGTTATGTAGCCTTTCGCTACGGAGTCGGCAGCGGCTCCATCGTAGAAGACGCTCGCCGACGACGCGGAAACTCTGGGGTCTGTAGATTGAAGACTTCTTCCGACGGACGATCGCTGGTCGGATAACGATCATTGTTCAGTTCGGGTGTTGTCGTACCGGGATAGCAGCGATCGGCGAACATTCGCCCAAGCGGGCCAATCGCAGAGAACCGTTCTTCGTAGAATCGAACACCGTGAGTTTCTAGGATCGTGCCGGATTGTTGTTCGAGGTTCGCCAGTTCAGTGTTGTATTGCAACAAAGCCTGCGCCTCGGCGCTCACGGCATTACCCCAATCCGTAATCCCCTGCAGCAGATTCAATAGAATCGTTCGCCCGATCCGATATTCGGCGTATTGAAGCTGAAGGTTCGTCTCGGCGGCTTCGCGAGCGGCATGAAACGCGTCATATTGCTCGTAGAATTGGGCGAGGTTCCGCAAGTTGGCCGCGATGGTATGCGAAGCGGCGTGAACACCTTGATCTAGGTTCGCTAAATCACGAGAGATGACGAGTTCTTGGCGTCGAAGGCTCGCTCTGGATTGTCGCAATCCGAGTGGAACGGAGAAGTTGACGGCAAACGTCCAATCCGTGAACTGGCCGGGTCGAGATGACAAAGTCGCACCCGATGGCACTTCACCTTCTAAGCCGTTCCAACGATAAAGAGCGACCGCATCGACTTGCGGCAACGCTTGATTGCGAGCTTGAAGCAATCGCTGCTCGTCCGCTTCCAAGATCAGCTTCAACTCGATCAAATCAGGGCGCCGCTCCTGGGCAAGCGTTAACAGCTCAGTCCAATCAGGTGCGATGCGTTCTTGCTGTGGTGGAGTCACCGGAACAATCTGTTCAGGGTCATAGGGTGGAAAGCCTAGAACATTTCGCAGCGCCGCCTCGCGTTGCAACAAGTTCGCTTCCGCCGTGATCAAGCTGCCACGAAAGTTGTGATAGGCGAGACGAGCTTGGGCCACATCTCCAACATTGACAAGCCCGGCGCGCAACCGAGCCTCCGCGAGATCGAGCGCTCCTTTTGACTGCTTCTCTTGCTGGCGTCTGGCCCAGACGTCGGTTCTCGCAAAAACAACACCCCAGTAACCTTCGATCACTCCTCGGACGAGATTTTGCACGCTCGCCTTTAGTTGAAAGTACGAGCGTTCCGTTTCGATTCTAGCCAAAACAATCGGCGTCAGATTTGCAGCAGGCCCTCGCCCTCGCAACAGAGGTTGCGTAAAGCTGAGATCGGCGGACGAGCTTGCACGAGGGTTAAGGAATGTCGGGTTCTGAAAGATGAATGGGTCTTGTGCTTGTCGAGAGGGAGTGGAATTCACCCCCAGATTGAAAGTGCCGCCTGTGACAGTCTTCTTCGCAAGATCCAAGTCGAGATTATAGGTATCACCTTGCCTGCCGATGATTGCTGTTCCGTCCGAGTTACTCGGTCGGTCTATTCGATTGAAGCTGTTGTTAGCTTGCAACGTGGGATCGAAACCCGCCTTTGCTTCATCGATCATCGTGTTCTGGATAGCTGCATCGTAGATCGTCCGACCACTGGAAGATGACGCCACGCCGTTCAACACGCGGACGACTTCCGAGTTCGCGAGCGCGGTTCGAATTGCTTCGTCCAACGAGAGATGGCGCGGAGGAAGCTCTTCGCGACTCGTCACGGTGGGAGGCGGAGGCGTGTTGGGGATCGGGGCGGAACGCAACTGCGAGGGATCACGAACCTGAATCGTCCGTTCACCGGGGAAGATAAACGGGAACCTGTTTTGCGCGTAGGTAAACTTTGCGGAGTAGGTAAGCAGTACCGCGAGCGCGCAGAGCAACGATCTGTTTATACCGAATCCCATGATTATCAGGTTCGGGTGGATCGTCCTTGGTGGTCTAGCTATTCCGTATGGTCCACTTATTAATGTGGTGCAGCATCGACCGGTGCTACCGGGTGGAGAGCTTTTAACGCTTCGGCAAAGTTGGTTGTGTCGGTCACAACCGAGCCGTCTCGCAGCACGATCGTGCGTTTCGCGTTGCCTGCCACGTCTTGATCATGGGTGACAATTATCACGGTGATACCGTGGTCTTCATTGAGCCGCCGAAACAGCTCGATGACGTCCCGGCTCGTCTTCGTATCCAGATTGCCCGTCGGTTCGTCGCCCATCAGAATCGCCGGTTCGTTGACCATGGCTCGCGCAATCGCAACACGTTGTTGCTGTCCGCCGGAAAGCTGCGACGGATGATGGTCCAACCGATCCGCCAAACCAACTCTCCCCAGCACATCAATTGCTCGCTGTCGTCGTTCTTTGGCCGACATTCCGTTGGTATAAAGCAATGGCAACTCGACGTTCTCCAACGCTGAAGTGCGATTCAACAGGTTAAAGTTTTGAAAGACAAAACCGAGTCGTCGGTTTCGAATCCGCGCCCGCTCGTCACGAGACATATCTGCGACTTCTTCCCCTGCAAGTTGATAGCTGCCCGTGGTCGGACGATCGAGACAACCGAGCGTGTTCATCAGCGTCGACTTCCCGGAACCTGACGGGCCAACAAGCGCGACGTACTCGCCTTCGCCAATTGCCAGCGTCGTTGAACGAAGCGCGTGAACTTGGACCTCACCAAGGTCGTAAGTCTTTGACACGTCTTGTAATTCGATGAGAGCCATGGAATGCTTGGTCGCTGTGTGGAATTGATGGGGCTCTTTGTGTGCCACTGGCTTTGCCAGTGCCGTCCGGAGCTAGCACTGGCAAAGCCAGTGGCACACCTGCCAACGACACTGCGATCCAACTAGACTTCGGATATTTTCGGCAATAACCACGGTTTGCGATACTCTTTGCGGGTCAGCAGCGCGTTCGCCGCTTGATCCTTGCCGAAGGAGTACGTGGCAGGATCGAACTTCACCGTCCGACCGACTCGCCAAGCAACGTTTCCGAGGTGACAGAGCAGGCTCGATGGGTGACCGACCGTCTCAAGATCGGCAACTGGCTTCTCGCGAGACCGCATGCAATCGATAAAATTTTGTGCGTGAGCGACATCTTGATAGACGTTCTTCTCTTCTTTGACGAGCTTGCCCCGTTCGTCAAACGCCCGCCAGCGGCTGTTGCCAATCACGACGTAACCGCCGTCACCATGCACCGCGGCCCCTTCGGATTCTTCGTGCAGCGGATAGCGATTCCAGACTCGCATCTCGTAGGTAAGCAAGTATCCCGCATAATCGTAAGTCACCATCATTGTGTCCGGCCATTCTTGTGCATCGTCAAAGTAGTATTTACCGCCGTGCGCGGAAACGACTTTCGGTATAGTCGGAAGCTGCTTTCCCTCCGCGGCAACGGCCGTTTCGAGCGCCCATCGTGCTACGTCTAGCCGATGCACGCCATCGTTTCCCAGATCGCCAGTGCCATAGTCGAAGAACCAACGCCAGTTGCCGTGAAACCGCTTCGGGTTGAAGGCACGCTTCGGCGCAGGTCCCAACCACGTATTGTAATCGACACCTTTCGGCGGCTCGCCATCTGGTGGATTACCAATCGAACCCTGCTTCGAGCTTTCCCAGGCCTTGGCAAATCGGACCTTGCCGAGGTTGCCTTCCGAGATGTACTTCATCGCCGACGCTTGGAAGATACCACTGCGAGCCTGCGTGCCAAGCTGCACAACTCGGCCATGCTTCTTCATCCCAGCCACCATCGTTTGGCCTTCGATGATGTTGTGACCATCCGGCTTCTCAACGTAGACGTCCTTTCCGGCTTGGCAAGCATGAATCGTCGGCAGCGCATGCCAATGGTCTGGTGTGCCAGCAACGATTGCATCGACGCTCTTGTCGTCCAGTGCATGGCGATAGTCGGCAATCGCTTGCGGCTTGCGGCCCGTCTTCGCTGCCGTCTGCTCGACGCGTGCTCCAAGCACATTTTCATCGAGATCACAAACATACTTCACATCGACATCAGGCAGCGATGCAAACGTAGTCAATAGCGAGCTACCACGCCCGCGGACTCCCATCACGCAGACCGTGACGCGGTCGTTGGGAGAACGGCCTTCCTGGGCGGATGCCGTTAATGCACAACCGGTCGCCGAGGCACTGCTTTGCAGGAACGTTCTTCTGTCCATTCCATTCTCCTCCAAGATTATTGCTGCGAAATACCATCACCTATCAGCTATTTCAACTCAGCCTTGAGCCAATCGTATGCAGCGTGGCGAACTGCGTCGGGAAAGTCATGCTGCGAGTCAGGATACTCGACGGTTAACTTATCTCGCACATTGTTTAGATCGTACGCCTTGCCAACCCCTTCCACAACTTTTCGCACCCCCGTCACATCAAAGTTGCTGTCGTGCAGCGGCGCGTTGATGTAAATCGCACGGGGGCAGATCGCGGCGAGGACTTCGTAGAAATCGAAGGGAACTTGGTCGGGATCGTTCTTGTACAGATCTCGAATACGAGGCATGTAGCGATCACTCGTCCAACCGCCAAGCCTGCCCCCATAGTAATGATGAAAGGCCGTGAAGCCGCAACTCGTGACGACCGCTTTCAGGCGTTGGTCGAATGCGGCGGTGAACAACGAGTTGTGGCCGCCCAGCGAGTGGCCGATGCAACCGATGCGGTCTGAATTTACTTCAGGCAGAGATTCCAGCAGATCGACGGCGCGAAGGTTGTTCCAGATCGCCTTCATCGAGCCACTGTCGTAATGCTTGCCTTGCGTCTTAAAATCGAAATCGTAATCGCCAAACGAAGGATAGTCCGGCACGATGCATACGAATCCACGTTCGGCAAGCTCGTGCGCGTAATGCAACGTGGGCTTGCCGCCGAGCCCCACGGGTTCGCCTTTGCCGATGCCAGTTGTCTGGTGCAAACAAAGCATAGCAGCAGCTCTTTCCTTTAGATTCGTCGGAATCAACACGTAGGCCGGAACACGATCGCTGGGCTCAGCAACAAAGGTAATCCGCCGACGAGTGTAGCTCTCGGTCTCGACCTCTTCGATCACTTCAACATTCAGCGCTACGCGACGAGATGGCCCAGGTAACGGGCCCATTGCTTCTTGCATCCCTTGCAGAATGTGTTGCCGGCGAGTCGCCAGATCTGCCGGCGTCTTGACCGGGAGATCCTGACCAGTCTCGTCCTTATAGACCATCACCTGCTGATGATTGTCGTACTGAACCGGCGACACGTCCGAGCCACTCTTCGTCGTGGACGCCTGCTTCAACAGATTCTCACAGAGATAGACTCCGCTCTTGTCCGCTGCGAGTACATCGATATCTCCATCGCCGTCAATGTCGATGACTTTCGGATCAAGTCCGAAACCAACTCGCTCGCCGACTGAGATCGCGTGTCGATTCCAGCCGCGCACGTTGGTATCGAACTCATACCAATAAGCAACGAGCGGATCATAGGCTCCAGGATCTTTCCCATCGTGGCCCAGGTAACGCTTTCCGGCGACCAGATCTCCGTGCCCGTCTCCGTTAATATCCGCCCAGCGAATCGAGTGGGCTTGCGACCACTCGGTATCGATAGCATGACGCTCCCACTGCCGACCTCCGTCAGCTTGCTGTTGCTCCAGCCAATACAATCCAATCTTATGGCCACGTCCCCAGACAATATCGTTATCACCATCCCGATCAACGTCCGCGACAAGCGCAGGAATGCTGCAGTCACTGTCCAGCGAGAACTCGCGGTGAAAGACCCATCGGTCGCTGCGTCGATCCTCCGGAGCCTCGAGCCATCCACGCGGTCCCACGATGTCACCACGCCCGTCACCGTTTAGATCACCGAAGCCAACGCCGTGGCCAGCGGCTTCCTTCGGCAAGTCGTGCCGAGACCATTTGGGAACTCCATTCGGCTCGGATGGCGCGCGTACTTCCCACCACGCCATGAAGTCTCTCCCGTTTGGCAACACGTCATCTCTTCCGTCGCCATCCACGTCGACTAGAATCGCCGTCTCGCTGGGTCCAGGCTCGTCAACGACATGCTTCTTCCAGGGTGTCGCCTCCGCGCCAGTATTCTCGACCCAATAGATCGACTTACTTCGATAATTGGCGCTGACGTAGTCGACTCGGCCATCGCCATTCACATCAATCGGCAAATGCGAGTAGTCGTCGTAGCGTCCACGAATCACTTGCACTTCGCGCAGGAAGTGTTTCTTCCACCGAGGCGCCTCGTACCAGAAACCGCCACAGACGATATCCAGCTTGCCATCCTCGTTGACATCGATGGCCGCACATGCCGCGAGTTCTGATGATGCGTTGATCGTGTGCGTACGAAATCGAACAGCCTCGGAGCTATCGCCACGTATCGCGACAAAGCAAAGAGGGATGCTGAGGCAGACAAGGCAGAGGCTTCTTAGTACTGAAATTAACATGCACATCTCTTCTCAAAGACTTGGATCGATGTTCGGACGACTTACGAGCCGCTAATATAACCGGGATTGCTCCTGTGAGGTGATTATGTCGACTGAGTTTGGATGCTGTGAGTGCGGGAAACTATTGCGAATCCCCGAGACTTCTGCTGGTAATAAAGTTCGCTGTCCGGCGTGTGGGAGCGTTCAAGAAGTACCGACCGAGGTAAAAGCCACTCCGTCGCGATCTTCCGATCACGCACCGGACCAACAAGAGTCACCGACACCACAATCGGAATCAACGTTCGCTGCCTCGTCGACTTCGGCCAATCCGTTTGCCGACGGTGCCCCACCAGCATCCGATAGTCCATTTGCTGCGGACGCGACGAATCCGTATGCGACGCCGACGAGCGGAAGAGGCATGACGAGCCGGGGGCTATTCGGGCCTGGTAGCCGAGTTTGGGCTCGCACGTGTGTGGATGGGCCAGCCAACTCGTTAGCAGCAGTTGGCGGCGTCGCCGTGATCTTCAGCGGCATCGGATTGATTATCAATCTGTTTGAATTCCTTGAGAGTGGCAACATTGGAGTGGCCGTTTACATGGTCGTTGCGACCGTCAGTCTGATGGTGCCATACGGAATCGTCATCTACGGAGCAACGCGCATGAAGCAACTCGAGAACTACAAATTGGCGATAGCTGCATCGATCCTGGCGATGCTGCCCTGCAGCGGGTGTTGCATTCTGGGGTTACCGGTTGGCATCTGGTCGCTTGTCGTTTTGTGTAATCCCAACATTCGCGCGGCGTTTCGTTGAGCCACTCGTCCGCTTTACAGTTCGGCTTGCTCGCGCATACGATGCAGTTATGAATTCTTGCGAGTACGAATACGATGTGTTGGTAATCGGTGCTGGGCATGCAGGCACCGAGGCGGCGCTGGCAGCAGCACGAATCGGAGCTAAGGTCGCGCTGCTAACGACCAACCTTGATACCGTGGGACAAATGAGCTGCAACCCGGCGATCGGTGGCATCGCGAAGGGGCAGATCGTACGCGAGATCGATGCACTGGGCGGGGCGATGGGGCAAGCGATCGATGCAACTGGCATTCAGTTTCGTTTGCTGAATCGCCGCAAGGGGCCAGCGATGCACAGCCCACGAGCACAAGCCGATAAAAGAGCTTACCAGCAAGAGATCAAACGCATCGTCGAAGACCAAGCGAACCTCGACCTCCGACAAGAGATCGTTGAAGATATTCTCACCGAGGACATCGGCGATAAGACTCGTGTACTGGGCGTGCGTGTCAAAGGGGATGCAACGTACAAAGCACCCACCGTTATCCTTACCACGGGCACGTTCCTGCAAGCGCTGATGCACACCGGCGAAGCCAAGGTCGCGGGCGGCAGAGCAGGGGAGGGGACGACCTTGGGCATCAGCGGCGCGCTCGGACGACTCGGTTTTCGGCTCGAACGGTTTAAGACCGGCACGCCGCCACGGCTGAACGGTCGTACGATCGATTACGATCGAGCGGAACTTCAACCGGGCGACGACGAACCACAGCCGTTCTCTTTTTTGACAGAGTCGCTCGACGTCGAGCAGCTTCCCTGTTGGATCACGTACACAAACAACAACGTCCACCAGCTGATCCGCAACAATCTCGAGCGGGCACCGATGTACAGCGGCCAGATCAATTCGAGCGGTCCGCGATACTGCCCGTCGATCGAAGACAAAGTCGTTCGCTTCGCAGATAAAGAACAGCACCAACTGTTCCTCGAACCGGAAGGCCGCAACACGCACGAAGTTTACGTCAACGGAATCTCGACAAGCCTGCCACGCGACGTCCAAGACGACATGTTCAAGCTGATCCCTGGACTGGAGAAAGCTCAGATCATGCGTTACGGGTATGCCGTCGAGTACGACTTCAGCCCGCCCGATCAACTTTGGCCTTCGCTCGAAACGAAGGGCGTGCGAGGACTCTATTTCGCCGGTCAGATCAACGGAACAACCGGCTATGAAGAGGCGGGGGCTCAAGGGTTGATGGCAGGCGCGAATGCAGCGAGGCAGGTCGCTGGCCGCGAACCATTGATCCTGGAACGTGATCAGGCTTACACAGGAGTGTTGATCGACGATCTTGTTACCTGTGGCGTCGACGAGCCATATCGGATGTTCACGAGCCGTGCGGAGTATCGCTTGCTGTTACGGCAGGATAACGCCGATCGGAGATTGACAAGAATCGGGCAAGAAGCTGGCTTAGTCAGCGACGACCGCTGTCAGCGACTGCAACGCAAGGAAGAGGAAATTGCTGGCGCGCGCGAAGTCCTGGAATCGAATCGTCGTGAAGGCGTAACACTGACGAAATACTTGCGCCGACCGGAGGTCACTTGGGCTGAAATCTGTACCTTGCTTCCTGCGCTCGAAGCCGTATCCGCCGAGTCGACCCAGCAAGTTCTCTACGACGTGAAGTACTCCGGCTATGTCGCTCGACAAGAGCAGCAAGTTGAACGGCAGAAACGCCTGGTCAACAAACGGATTCCCGAGACATTCGACTTCACGGCGATCGGCCATCTACGAATGGAAGCCAAAGAGAAGTTGACACGAGTGCGTCCTATCAGCCTTGCCCAAGCGAGTCGCATCAGCGGAATCACTCCAGCTGACGTAGCGCTCCTACTCGCACACCTAGATGGCAAGCGTTAACCCGGCTCGCTCGACGATCGCGGTGATTGGCAATCGCTAAAGTCGCCGCATTGTTCCAAGTCCTATTTCCTTTGCATTTCGATGCTTTCGGCCACAAGTACCTTTACACCAGTATCTTACGCCTACAGGATCAATCTTGACTGAGTTCGCCAGCCCGCTATAATTCGGGCGTCTGTCAAACTCGGTAAGCTCGGAAAGAATTGAGAGTGCTTACTAGATGGAGCGAAGCAGAAAGGTGTGCTGTTTACGCACGCCGCGAAGTCTTGTTGAACGAGGGAGCTAAGGACTAGCAACGACGTGGCGTTCCACGGAAGTTCAGGGAAGACGGCAACCAAGCCCCATCCCGATCGCTAGTCCTACCATCGATAGGAGGGATGGTAGCAGACATGAGTACAAAAACAGTATTCACCACAGGTGAAGCAGCACGGATTTGTAAAGTCAGCCAACAAACTATCATTCGTTGCTTTGACAACGGCAGTTTGAAGGGCTTCCGAGTTCCTGGCAGTCGGTTTCGCCGCATTCCGCGTGACCAACTGTTTCAGTTCATGAAGGAAAACGGAATTCCAACAGATGCCCTGGAAAGCGGCAAGCGCAAGGTTTTGATCGTCGATGACGATGAAGATCTCGTTGAATTGTTGGTCGACGTTTTCGCCCGGGACGGTCGCTTCGACATTCGCACGGCGAATAACGGTTTCGATGCGGGAATGTACGTCAAAGAGTTTCGCCCCGACTTGGTCGTTCTCGACGTGATGCTTCCTGATATCAATGGCAAAGAAGTCTGCCAACGCGTTCGACAGGATGACACGCTAGATTCGGTGAAGATCATTTGCATCTCGGGAATGGTCGAACAAGACAAAGTTGCCGACTTGAAGGCAGCTGGTGCTAATGATTTCATCCAGAAACCGTTCACCGTCGACAAGCTTCTCGATCGTTCGTGCGATTTGCTTGAACTCGAACGAACTGTCAGCAGCTAGTCCAACGTTGGATCGCGTAGACTATTTGTAGAGCAAGCTGCTTGCTAGGTGTTCCGCATCAGCAAGTGGCTTGCTCTACATTCATTATCAGAACGAGTTGATGGATCAAACGACCGATTCTTCTAAGAGCGATCCTGACTCCCAAGAGGATGCTGCGCGGAGACTGGTCCAATCCCTGCTGGTGGGCGCGGCGACCTTTGACGATGTGTCGACGCATAAACTCGTCAAGCGCATCAGGCTGAACGAAGAAACGACCGGCCCTTGGGCACAAGCCGTGTGCAAGCTCGTCGAGCGACTCTCCCGTTTGGAGCAACTCGAGAAGGCATTCGACGACGCGTTGCTTCACGAAAAGTTAGAGTCGATGCGTGAGTTGGCGTATGGCGCAAGCCACGAGATCAATAATCCACTGGCAAATATCTCATCTCGAGCTCAGACACTTCTTCGGGACGAAACGGACCCGGAGCGGCGGCGAAAACTCGCCACCATCAACAGCCAGGCATTTCGGGCCCACGAGATGATTGCGGACATGATGCTGTTTGCGAAGCCGCCTGATTTGGTTCGCGAGAACGTGAACCTGTCGGCCTTAGTGGCGCAAGTTGTCGAAGAGATGAGTCTCCGAGCAAACGAGCAAGGTACCGCGTTAGTGGCCACCGACGCGTCAGACGAATGCTGGCTTCGCGTCGACTCAACTCACTTGCATGTCGCCTTAACCGCACTCTGCCGCAATTCACTGGAGGCGATTGGCGCTGGCGGCCAGGTGACGATTTCGCTAGCAGAGAGCGGTGATTCGGTCGCGATAACTGTGAGAGACACAGGGCCGGGGATCTCCGCTGATGTTCGCCAACACTTGTTCGATCCGTTTTATTCCGGAAGAGAAGCTGGGCGAGGTCTGGGATTTGGCCTTTCCAAGTGTTGGCGAATCGCGGAACTTCATGGCGGCACAATTGAAGTCAATGAGGGTGACGGCGAGCAAACTCGTTTTACGATTCGCTTACCTCGACTTTCGAATGAAATGACGGACGCATCGCCACCACTGGTGGCCTAGCCGGACATTCACAGCGTGGCTTGGCTCGGACAAATCTGGGATGCAATGTTCCCGCCGGGATCGTACGGGTGCCTTAGCCTGCTGCCACCTCTGATTGCGATAACGCTGGCTATTGTTACGCGACGCGTGGTTGTCTCGTTGTTCGCCGGAGTCGCTGTTGGTGGATTGATTCTCTCTGCGGGCAATCCATTTGCGGCGATCGAGTCGACACTCGAGACACATCTCTGGACCAGTCTCAGCGACAACGACCATCTCCGAGTCTTCGTGTTCACGCTGCTGATGGGAGCCACGGTCGGCGTGATGCGAAAGAGTGGCGGCATGGAGGCAATCGTCAACGGTATTGCGCCGCTTGCTCGCAGTCGCCGTGGAGGTCAACTGACGGTTTGGCTGCTCGGATTGATTGTGTTCTTCGACGACTATGCGAATTCGCTGTTGCTCGGCAACACGATGCGTCCACTCACGGACCGCCTTCGCATCTCGCGTGAGAAGCTTGCGTATTTAGTCGACTCGACGGCAGCACCCGTATCGGGCTTGGCGTTAGTCTCGACGTGGGTAGCAGGTGAAATCGGCTACATTCAAGACGGACTCGACGGAACATCACTCGCCGAATCGGCCAGCGCGTTCGAGATCTTTGTCGCTACGATTCCGTACCGATTCTATGTGCTCTGGGCTCTGCTGATGGTGCCGCTGGTGGGTTTACTCGGACGCGACTTTGGTTCCATGCTCGTCGCCGAACGCAACGCCGTGAACGCGAGGCCTTCCCCGACAAAGAAACTGAACGGTAAGCAATCGAGTTCGTCACAATGGCCCAATGCGGTCGCACCCGTTCTTACGGTAGTCGTCGTGACCGTCGCGCTGATTGCGACAACTGGCTGGCGAACGATGGTTGATGACGCAGCCACGGATCGATCGCTGTTGAATATCTTTGGAAACGGCAACTCGTATCTTGCGTTGGTGTACGGTTCACTGGCCGGGTTCTTGATTGCGCTGATGCTAGGATGGACAAATGCCAAGATCGATCTGGTGTCGCTTAAATCTTCAGCCATTGAGGGCGCGACGCAAGTGGTGCCAGCGCTCATCATCCTCTGGCTTGCGTGGGCGCTTTCGGGCACGACAAAAGAAGAATACCTCGGAACCGGCCAGTTCCTCGGGGATCTACTTGCCGACTCCGCGGATGTGCGATGGATGCCGACGATCGTCTTCCTGCTCGCTTCCGTAGTCGCGTTTTCAACAGGAACCAGTTGGGGCACGATGGGTATCCTCATGCCGCTGGTCGTCCCAACAACCGTTCAATTACTTGCGGCAAATCATGTTTCCGTTTCACCCCACGATCCGCTATTGATCGGCTCGATTGGTGGAGTACTGGCAGGCGCGATCTTTGGCGATCATTGCTCGCCCATTTCCGACACAACTGTTCTATCATCGCAAGCCAGCGGATGTGATCACATCGCGCACGTCCGAACCCAAATGCCTTACGCGTTGCTGGTCGCCGTGATCTCAGTCGCCTGCGGCACGATTCCGATCGGGTTCGGAATTTCGGTGTGGTTCGTTCTTCCTGCAGGTGTGGCAGTGATGGTCATCTATTTGCTTGTTGTTGGGAAACGCTGCGAGGCCGCAGAAGGTGAGGTTTGATTCGCTCTGGCCATCGCAATTGTTCAGAAATGCTTGCTATACTTGCAGGTACGATTCCACCGGACCAACAACTCGCGAGAAGAACGATGCCTCAATCATCTCCTGCGACCACTAAGCTCGGATACAAACACTATGTCTGCTATCCCGATGATGGACGCCGGCACGAGATTATTGATGGAGACCATTACGTGAATCCGGCACTCAACACGAATCACCAGCGATATTCGCGTCGCATTCAGTTCCAGCTTTACGATCAGCTCGAAGAAACGGGTAAAGGCGAGGTCTTCAACGCTCCAACCGATCTTCAACTGACTGACCACGACATCGTTCAGCCAGACTTAATCGTCGTTATGCACGAACGACGGTTGATCATCACGCCAACGAAAGTGAAGGGTACGCCCGACTTGATTGTCGAGATTTTGTCGCCGTCCACAAAAAAGAATGATTGTGTCCTAAAGAAGGAACTTTACGAACGCGTTGGTGTTCCCGAATACTGGATCGTTGATCCGGACGAGCATGTAGTGGAACGGTTTGTATTGCGCGACGGCAAATATGCGTTTGAAGGTTCACACGCGAAGCAATTGATGGTTGCCACCATCAAAAATGTTCGCGTCGATTTGACAAGAGTCTGGTAGGAGAATCGAAATCGCTAAGCCATTCCACGCTTCTTCAACTCGCCAACCACGGTTTGGACGATGCGAGCGACGTGATCGGAATCTACCGAATCGCCAACCGGACAACCACCGACGGGCTGATCCGTGAAGCCTTCAGCGGCGAGCGAGCACTGAAGTTGATCGCTTAGCGTTTCAAGTTCTTTTTGTTGCACCAATGATTGCGGTTGCCGACCGATGCCCGTTGTGAATCCTCGCAGTCGTAAGGCCGCTCGAAATCCTTCTGGAAACTCCGCGGAAAAGAGCATCGCGTCGAATAACTTCAACAATCGATATTGAAGTTCCCGCGACTCATCAAGTTGGCCATTCATCGTGAGGTCGTAAAGCTTGCGAGTGATCTCCGGGACCACTCCACTGGTTGCATTCGTCCCACCATCACACCCGAGCAACAGCATGGGCATGAGTGCCGCATCCCAACCCGTCAGAAACGCGAAGTCGGGACGAACTGGCTTGACTGCCGCAATCATTCGCATCATGTGCGGCAAGTCGCCGGACGAGTCTTTGATCGCGGCGACGCGAGGACATTCTTCCGCTAACCGCTGGACGGTTGGTACATCGATCGGCGACGCAAACATTGGAATGTTGTACAGCGTGACGTCGATGGGGGAGTTATCTGCAATCTCTTTGAAGTAGGCATAGACACCGGCAGGAGTCAGTTTGAAGTAGAACGGCGACACAATGGCGACGGCGCGCACGCCGAGGCTGTGATAGTGTTCACAGGCCTTAATCGTCTCGCGCGTATTCGCCTCCGCAGCTCCCGCCAAAATCGGCACTCGACCGCGGGTCTGGTCGGCGATGATCTCGATGATTCGGCGTCGCTCTTCGACCGTGAAGCGTGTAAACTCGCCCGTCGATCCATTCGGATAGAGGCCATGAACGCCTCGTTCGATAAGCCAATCGACATACTTTCGCAGCTCTGGCTCGTTGATCTCGCCGCGAGTATCAAGTGGGACGATATTGGGTGTAAAGATCCCGCGGAGTGGTGTATTGCTGGACATTGGCTCGGCAGATCCCAGTTGGCTCGTTAGAATTGTCACAATCGGTACTAGCCATAACACGGCTTACTCAATAATAGCTCAGGCAAGCGGCCACACAACTTGCCGCAAGAGATAACGCGATTGAATCAGGCCGTCGAAACTAAGCGTCGCCTTCTCGAACTCCTTGCCGGCATCGGCATTTTGGCGTATCTGGTTGCCTTCTATCTCGCTCCGCTTGATTCAACGACCGACACGCCACGCTGGACGTTCTTGTTCGTCTGGCTACTCCGCCCCGACGATTTAGTCTCGGAGTGGGTCGGCAATGACGCATCTCGCTTTGGAATACTCGATCGCCTCCCACTCGTAGCAGCAACGGTTGGCATTCTCGCAGTCGCCTATTTGCTAGGGCGAATCGTACTCGAAGCATTGCGGCTGGATCGCCTGCTGACCAAGCTCGAAACGGCGGTGATGGCGACAGGGGTCGGCGCGAACTTGCTATCTCTCGCCACACTAACGGCTGGCCTGGCTGGTCAACTGCAAAACCGCAGCTTGTTCCTCGGGCTCGGAACGCTTGTCATCGGGTTGGCTGGCTGGCGCTACAAGCATTGGCGAGCGTCAGAATCGCCTTCGATTACAGACGACCGGAGTGATCGGTTGACGCAAGTTGCGCTGGCGTGTTGCGTTCCGTTTGCGCTGCTCATTGCACTCGGATCGCTGGTTCCTCCTTGGCACTTCGATGTTCGGGAGTATCATTTGCAAGTTCCCAAGGAGTGGTATCAGCATGGTACTGTTGGGTTCATGCCACACAACGTGTACGGCAATATGCCGCTCGGGGCCGAGATGCACGCCGCGTTGGGTATGACGTTGTTGGGTGACTGGTGGCGAGGGGCGCTGGTCGGTAAAGCGATCATCGCGACGTTCGCACCACTCACGGCCCTGGCTCTGTTTTGCTTCGGCAAGCGATTCCTCACGCCAACCATCGGTGCTGTTGCAGCTGCGGCTTATCTAGCGACTCCCTGGACGGTGCGTGTATCAACGGTCGGACTGATCGAAGGGCCGTATGGCTTTTACTTCGTGACCGCGATGTACGCGACCTTGATGGCTGTCCATGGAAGTTTGGAAAACGGAGGCTCGGAAGACGGCAGCACGAACCAGTTGCGAAACCGTCTCCGGCTTGCAACTCTCGCCGGACTATTTGCTGGTGGCGCGGTCGCATGCAAGTACCCCGCGTTGCTGTTCATCGTGGCACCGTTAGGTCTCTACGTGACGCTAACACCGATACGGACCATTCATTGGAAATCCGCTGGCGTATTCGCATTAGCCGTGGCTTGCAGCTGCGGTCCTTGGCTTGTAAAGAACTACGTATTGACCGGGAACCCGACCTATCCGCTGTTGTACTCGGTCTTCGGTGGCGAGTCGCGATCTGCCGACAAAGACGCGCAGTGGACCCGTGCTCACGGGACGCCGCAAGGCGGGATAACTGCCCGGCATGCGGTCAACGAACTCAAGATCCTTACGTTGACGAGCAAATATATCAGCCCCGTGGTAGTACCGCTCGCGCTGATTGGACTGGCGAGCCGGAAACGTCGTTCCATCACGTGGCCGCTTGCCGCTCTTTCCATGTACATTTTCGTCATGTGGTGGCTACTGACGCATCGAGTGGATCGTTTTCTCTTCCCGTTACTACCATTCGCCGCGTTGCTCGTCGGCGTGGGAGTCGCCTCGTTTTCATCCAAAGTGTGGCTCCGCGCGATGATCTGCCTCTTTATCGGAGTGAGTGTTGCCAGCTTTCCATTCTGCGGCTCGCGAATCGTGTCGGACAATCGTTTCTTCGTTTCGTTATCCGACCTGCGGCAGGACCTACCGAATCCAAACGATCCGCCAGAACTCGATGAGGTCAGATACTCCCAAATTCACTCGGCACATCGTTATTTGAACTCCGCTGTGCAGCCCGGTTACCGCGCCATGCTTGTCGGCGAAGCTCAAGTCTTTAACATCGAAGTCCCTGTTCTCTACAATACCTGTTTCGATGACTGTGTGTTCGAGACAATGATGAAAGGCCGCTCACGGGGAGCTCGTTTGCGGGCACTGCGAGAGCAACGCATTTCGCACGTCTTCATCTACTGGAGAGAGCTTGCTCGATATCGCAGCCCGGGCAACTACGGCTACTCGGATTACATAACCCCCGACCTGGTCCGGCGAGAGTTTATTCAGCAGGGCATTCTTCGTGAGATTCCGCTGGGGCTTGACCCCGCGAATAGCCAGTTCTTTGAAGTGGCGGATTGGCAGAGCTGGGACGCTGACTGATTCTCGCTATTGTCGATAATCTGACGATCGCCTAGGCTGCTCGTAAAGAGCGACGCATCCATCAAGGCCGTTGTTCGCCCAGCAAACAAACTTCTTTTCGCGGAGCGAAAAGCGACATTCTCGACAGCAACACGGACGGAGTCGATGAACGAGTACCAGACGTGCGAACGAACCAACGTATCGACACGTCGAGGCTTCGACGACCTGGTCACTTCTGCCGGCGCGTCCACTTCTCTCGCCACCGACTGGTTTACCTCGCAACAACACGCAGATGGCCACTGGTGTGCTGAGCTAGAGGGAGACACGATCCTTGAGAGCGAGTACATCTTGTTGCTTGCTTGGCTCGAAGAAGAGAGTTCTGAAGTTGCTCACAAAGCAGCTCGCTACATTCGCTCGAAGCAGCTGTCAGACGGTGGTTGGTCGCTGTTTCCCGGCGGCGATTTAGATATCAGCGTTAGCGTGAAGGCTTATTTCGCATTGAAGCTGACCGGTCACGATCCCAACACCGAGTACATGCGGCGAGCCCGTGAAGCGATCCGAAGTAACGGCGGAGCGGATGCGGTAAACAGCTTCACGCGTTTCTACTTCGCGCTGTTGGGGCAGATACCGTTCGATCAATGTCCGGCAGTACCACCGGAGATGGTGTTGCTTCCGAGTTGGTCGCCGGTGAACGTGTACCGCATCAGCGCCTGGTCACGAACCATCTTCGTACCACTTTCGATTGTCTGGGCACATCGCCCCACACGGAAGATCGATGACGGGTTCGGCATTCGCGAGCTGTTTTTGCGAGAACCATCCGGTTGGCCGCCGTTGCTGAGTCCGGGGAAGCACTCGGGGCTCGCCGCCGCTGCGTGGCGGACGTTCTTTCGACTGGCGGATTCAACGTTAAAGATTGCCGAGCGCTGGCGTGTTCGTCCGCTACGGCGACATGCAATCGATGGTGCCGAAAATTGGATGCTGGAGCGATTCAAAGAGAGCGATGGCCTGGGGGCGATCTTTCCGCCGATCGTTTGGAGTGTCGTCGCATTGCGATGTTTGGGCTACGCGGCGGATAGCGTCGAGGTCCGCGAGGGTCTTCAGCAACTGAAAACGCTGATAATCGAAGAAGAAGAATCGGTTCGCCTGCAACCGTGTAAGTCGCCGGTCTGGGACACGGCGATCACCTTGAGAGCATTAGCGGCTACCGAGTCGGCTCCAACAAACGTCACAACGCGCTGCGTGGACTGGCTACTGTCCAAAGAAGTTCGCCGGATAGGCGACTGGCGGGCAAACGCCAAGGCGGAACCAGCCGGCTGGTTTTTTGAGTACGAAAACGCCTTCTATCCCGACGTTGACGACACGATTATGGTCATGATGGGCCTGCAGGAAATCCGCGCAGCGAAATCATCGACCACGGACTCGCTCGAACGAGACGACCAGATCGATGCCGCGTGCAATCGCGCATTGAAGTGGATTCTCGCCCTACAAAACAACGACGGTGGCTGGGGAGCATTTGATAAGAACAACGATCTTGAATTTCTCTGCCACGTGCCCTTCGCCGATCATAATGCGATGATCGACCCTAGCACGCCCGACATTACCGCAAGAGTTCTCGAGGCACTAGCGCAGTATGAAATCTCCGTTGGACATCCGTCTGTCGACCGCGCTGTGAGCTACTTGCGTAAGACCCAAGAGGCCGACGGCAGTTGGTTTGGCCGATGGGGCGTTAACTATATCTACGGGACGTGGCAAGTTGTGTCGGGACTTGCTCGAATTGGTGTTCCGTCCAAAGATCGGGCGCTGCAGTGCGGTGTAAAGTGGCTGCTTGAGCATCAACAGCCGAGCGGTGGCTGGGGCGAGTCAGCTCGTAGTTACGAAGATGTTTCGCTGAAAGGCAGCGGTCCCGTCACCGCTTCACAAACTGCCTGGGCATTGCTTGGGTTGATTGATGCCGGGTACGCAGACCACACAGCAGTTCTTCGCGGGATACAGTTCCTCGTCGAACAGCAGCAAGCGGACGGCTCGTGGCACGAGACCGAATTCACCGGGACCGGTTTCCCTCGAGTGTTTTATCTTCGCTACCACATGTACTCGATGTATTTTCCATTGCTGGCGATCGCTCGCTGGAAGAAATCACAAGTCATTAACGACCAGGCGTAGAACTCATGTCCGTTCCTTTCTCACAAATGTGGACCGTGGCGAGCTATGTCATGGGCAGACAATTGCGTGGTGTGAAGCGATATCCGCTCGTACTAATGCTGGAGCCGCTGTTTCGGTGTAATCTCGCTTGCGCGGGATGCGGAAAAATTCAGCATCCAGGAGAAGTACTGCGCGACGAGCTGTCGCCGGAAGCGTGCTTCAAAGCGGTCGACGAGTGCGAAGCGCCAATTGTTTCCATTCCGGGAGGCGAGCCGCTACTGCATTCACGAATTGCCGAGATTGTTAACGGATTAGTTGCCCGGAAGAAGTATGTCTATTTATGCACAAACGCTCTGAAGCTAGAAGAGTCACTCGAGCAATTTACTCCGTCCAAGTTCTTAGCATTCTCAGTCCACATGGATGGCCCTCGTGAGGAACACGATCAAGCGGTTTGCCGCGAGGGAGTATTTGACGACGCCGTTCGTGCAATAACGGCGGCAAAGCAACGCGGCTTTCGCGTTACGACCAACACGACGCTTTACGCGGGCATGGACGCCAATCGTATTCGTGTCTTATTCGATCAGATGATGGATCTTGGCGTCGAAGGCATGATGATTTCGCCGGGATACAGCTATTCAAAAGCGCCGGACCAAGACCACTTCCTCGCTCGCCAACAAACCGTCTCTCTCTTCCGTGCCATCCTGGCTGGCAGCAAACGTCGGTGGCAGTTCAATCAAACACCGCTCTTTCTGCAATTCCTGCAAGGCAATGTTGATCTGGAATGTACCCCTTGGGGCAACCCAACGTACAACCTCTTCGGGTGGCAAAGGCCGTGTTACCTACTCGATGAAGGCTATTGCGAGTCCTTCGACGAGTTGATGGCAACGACGGCGTGGCACGAATACGGACGAGCAAGCGGTAACGACAAGTGCCAAGACTGCATGGTCCATTGTGGATACGAACCAAGCGCCGTGGCCGCCACGTTTGGAAGTTGGCAAGGCTTCTTGAGGACAATCCAGTTACAGCTCGGTGTCCCTTTGCGTCCTCAAAACCTTCGTGAACTTCCGCCACCGGACGTGCCCCCCGAATCGCCCAGCGCGGCGCCCGTCGGATCAAGCAATCGACGCGTTCGCCTTCCTGTGCTCAAATGACAAGTCTCGCTTCAGGCATCCCACCGAGATTTTAGAGTAACGAGGAATCACGTCGATGTTGCTTCGATGGCTAGTCAGTAATTGGGTTCGACAGAATGCTCAGGAGCACTTGCGAAGCGCTGTGACGGAGGCAATGCGAGGCGCACACAGCGCCGAAGAACACGATGGCGAAGGCGAGCCGCTGCCACCAATCGATGTCGTTGTCGTGTTTGCGTTAAGCATCGAGTCCGGTGGCTTCATCGATCTTCTGCAGGAACGTATCACGACTCGTTGCCACTCACACATCGAACATCGCGGGCAACTGAACGGGCGGCAAGTCCTAGTCGCCGATTCAGGTGTGGGACAAGGTGCTGCGATGGCCGTAACGGCGGACGTCATCAGACTGCATCAACCGAATTGGGTGATCTCAGCGGGATTCGCCGGCGCTCTGCAACCGGAACTGCGGCGCGGACACATCCTGATGGCGGACGACGTTACCGATGTGACAGGCAAGCGGTTATCGATCGGTCTGACCGTGGACCACGCTGCGATTGAAGCATCACCATCCCTGCATGTCGGGCGACTGCTGACCGTCGATCAACTGATTCGTACGAAGTCGCAAAAGGAACAACTTGGAACGAATCACCGGGCGTTAGCCTGCGACATGGAGACGCTCGCCGTCGCTGAAGCCTGTCAGAACGCAGGTGCGAAGTTTATGTCCGTCAGAATCATTAGCGACTCAATGGAGGACGAATTGCCTAAAGAGATCGAAGGTCTGATGGCACAGGATTCTCTGGTCGGGAAAATCGGCGCGGCAGCCGGAGCCATCGTCAATCGACCGTCAAGTGTCAAAGACATGTGGAAACTGAAAGAGGACGCACTGAAGGCTACCGATCGGTTAGCGAGATTCTTGACGGGCGTGATCGACCAACTGCCATCTGGCGGATAGTTCGCCGACCGCATCAACACCCTAGTCCACCTAGTCTCCCTGGTTTTATCTACCACTCAAGCTGCCAGCCACTCGCATCCGATACGAATAAAGCGCAAGTCCGCGCGGGCTTATGGAGTCAACGACGACCCGGGGGGGTGAGATGCGATTGCTTTGGGTGTGGTGCGTCATCTTGGCGTTCAGTCTCGTCGGTGCTGCTGGTGCCGACACGCCTGCGCTGAAGCCGTGGGTGTCGCGCCAAACGACTTTCAACATCCCCTTCTCTGCAGATCTCTCACGCGGCGTCCCACGCGAAGTCCAGTTGTTTGTTTCGCAGAATGCTGGCAAGACATGGCATTTCTACGGACGGCAAATCCCGACAGCGAAGAGCTTCCCGTTTCGAGCCGCGGGCGACGGCGACTTTTGGTTTGCCTCGCGCACGATCGATCCACAACGAAGCGTCCCACCCGTCGAACGGCTTCGGCCCGAGTTGCACGTCCAAGTAGATACAAAACAACCTCAGCTTGAGTTCACGGCCATCGCGGGTTCATCAGGCGAAGTGACGACCGCATGGACAATCACGGACGCGACGCTTGATCCGAACAGCTTGAAGATCGAGTATCAGACATCCCCAGACACTGCATGGCGCACGGTCGCAGTTGATCGCTCAAAGTTGCGCAACAGTCCAGGATCAACCGTCGGCGAAATGACTTGGATTCCCGAAGCAAGCTCTTCCAGCATCGTCGTTCGCGCCGAAGTGACGGACGGAGCTGGGAACAAATCAGTCGTCAACCGCCAAGTGTCTCAACCGCAAGTCGCAAGCCTTTCCACTCGCAATGATGACGTCTCGGCAGGCACGACGACACCCGTCTCGCGAGTTGGTCCATCGCCACCCTCTTATCGCTCGTCAAACGGCCCTCCAGGTTCTAGCTTCAAGCCAGCAGTCGGATCAACCGCTTGGCCCACGGATAACGAGCTGGGAACGAATACTTCTTCTGCGTCCAATGAGTTGCCAACGGAACAGGCGGTTCCTTTGAACACGACACAAGTCGGTAATCCACACGATCAGCAGCTCGTCGACAACCGCGCCGCCAGTCGGTATGGTCCCCGAGAGATCTCGCAAGATCAGCTTGAAACGAACGATACACCTAACCCTTCGGCCGCCTCAGCAGATCGCTCGTCGGGAAGAACGGAACTACCGCCAGGCGAGCGGGCTCGCATGACGAATTCGCTTCACTTCCAACTCGATTACGAATTGGATTCCGTTGGACCGGAAGGCGTCGACGAGGTTCAACTTTGGGGTACGACCGACTACGGGCAATCGTGGGTCCGGTGGAGTCTTGATGAAGATCTTCATAGCCCGCTCGACGTGCAAGTCGAACGAGAAGGAATTTACGGGTTACGGGTTGTGATTGTGGGACGCAATGGATTGGCAACGCCCGCACCCCACACTGGCGATCTCGCCGACATCTGGGTCGGAGTCGATACGACGCGGCCAACGGCGCGTATCTCGTCCGCGATCTACGGCGAGGGAGGCCATGCCGGTGAACTAGACATTCGATGGGAAGTAATGGACGAATCGATCGGGGACCACGCGATCACTCTATTGTTCAGCGAGCAACCGGCTGGCCCCTGGACAACCATTGCTGCTGGCTTGCCAAACACAAAACAGTATTACTGGAGTGTCGATCCAAATACACCGCGACAAATCTACTTGCGACTCGAGGTGCGCGACGAAGCAGGGAACGCCACAGAACATCAGCTCGTCGAACCCATCAGCACAACGGGCCTCGTTCCTAAAGCCTTCATTCGCTCCGTGCGACCAGTCCCTACGGAACCACGCGAAGCCTTCATACGCAATCGCTTCGTTCGCTAACCGCGGACATGCTATTTGGTCTGAAAATGAAACGTGCGATATCTCTGTAGTTCCATCCCAGCATCTTCCCAACTGTACCCGTAGTTGCCGTAGTGCATCAGCCGCACGCTGGTGTCAGCAAAGATCTTGAATCCGGCTTGCCGAGCCCGCTCGCAAAATGCGAAATCCTCGGCCAAGTACCAATGGCCGGTCACTTCCCGGGCGGAAGCCATAACTGAAACCGAGGAAGTCTTGCTCGTAAATGCTTTGC
>JACNKX010000122.1 GCA_014381825.1 Planctomycetota bacterium | reverse complement strand
TGGAATGTTAAAGCAAACAGGACCTGTTCGTGCGATTGAGGGCTGCCATGTCGTGCGTGCCCGACCTACATTCCCGCGTGTGCCCGTAAGGCGCACGACCTCCACGGGGGCTTCGACCAGATGAAAGACATAGATGGCGTAGAGTGTTAGTCTCGGTGGAAGTTATTTTTTTTGAAGCCCTTGCGCAAGCGCCATCCCAGAATACCGATCGAGGCGAGAACGAAAAAGGCGGCGATGGGGCGAGTGAATAGCGGCATGATTGAACCGCCTGTTTGCATGAGCCCCGTTCCCAGGTGTTCTTCGCCGATCGGTGCTAGTACGAAACCGATAACAAATGGAGCGAGCGGAATCCGATTGCGTTCGAGCAGGAACCCCACGATTCCGAAACTGAGCATAACCCAGACGTCGAACATTCGGTTTGCGAGTGCGTACGATCCAATGACGCAAAACACCATGATCGCCGGCAGCAAGATCGCTCGGGGCATGTTCGCGACTTTGGTGATCCACCCGATGGAAAGCCACACGAAGAAGAACATGATCCAGTTCGCAACGAACATCGTGGCGATGATCACGTACACGGGTCCGGGGTTCTGCTCAAACAGCAGCGGGCCGGGTTGAAGGCCATGAATGATGAGCGCGCCGAGTAGGATGGTGTCGATAACGCTCCCAGGAATTCCCATGCTAATCAGCGGAATCAAGGCGCCACCGACAGTAGCGTTATTCGCCGCCTCCGACGCTACGATAGCCTCTTCACTTCCCGTTCCAAAGAGCTCGGGTTCCTTGGAGGCACTCCGCGCGGCCGAATAGGCGACGACGGAACCGATATTCGCACCGACTCCTGGAAGCACGCCGACCCAAGTCCCGAGCCCGGAAGATCGCAACAGATTAAAGAGATGCCGGCGCCAATCGCGCCATACACTCAGCATCCCCGATCGCGTGGCTTCGTTCCGCTCGGTGATTGTCTGGTTGTTCAGCAGACTTCCGATCATTTGGTTGACAGCAAACAGTCCGATGAGCACCGGGAGCAATTTGAAGCCGTCGGACAACTCAGGGCTCCCAAAGGTCCACCTGGGTTCTCCTGTCGTTGGAGAAACGCCTGGAAATGTCAACAGGATGCCCAGTCCCGCAGCGAAGAGCCCTCGCAACAGTGATTTGCCACCGACTCCGGCGATCAGTACCAACGCGAGCAGTACGAGGCCGACGAATTCGAACGGGCCGAATCGCGTCGACCAGACGGCAATAGGGCGGGCAAGCAAAAAGAGAAAGAGCCACGAGATGAGACCTCCCCACAAGGACGCTGCCGCACCCAGGCCGATCGCTTTGTCGGCCTCGCCGCGCTGCGCCATGGGGTATCCGTCGAGCGTTGTCATGATCGACGCGGGAGTCCCCGGCATACGTAACAGCGTCGCCGTAATGAACCCGCCACTCACCGATCCAACGTACATCGAAACGAGCAGGGCCATCGCTTCGGTGGCTTCAAGCCAAAATGTTAGCGGCAGAGTCAGCGCGATCAGCATCGCCCCGGTTAATCCAGGAATCGCGCCGACCAGGACTCCGGCGACGGTTCCGATCATCATCAGCAGAAGTAGCCGCGGTTCGGCAACTACGGCAGCGACTTGACGGAGGTCGTTCAGGATTTGCACGGCAACTCCGTCAAGGCAGATCGATGAAGAAGACTTGTGTCATTGCAAAGTGCACGCCTAGTCCCAAACCGACGGCCGTGAGGCAGACGGCGATTCTCAGGGAACGGGATTTGTCGGCCAACAGCCAGCCAAAGCCGGCGATATACAAGACCGTTGCAATGCGGTACTCAACAATTTGAGCTTGCAGCACACTGACGTAAGCAATGGTCAGGAGCGAGACCGGAATGAGTCGCCGCATGCTGGTGGCACTCGACTTCGATGTCTGTTGTGACGACTCACCGCGCAAGCGTACCGATTCTATGGCCATCCCAATGGCCAAGATGAGCACGGCGATCGCAACGAAGAGCGGGAAGTTCGGCGGCTCGTATGTCGATTCTGGAGCCACCGCAGCCATGCGAGTCTGCTTGTCCCGCAGTTGATTTTGCAGTTCGTCACCGCGCAACACAATTGGTTCGATAGAGAGCTCCTCCAGTTGCTCCAGCACACCGGGCAAAGCCATCGCTTTTTCCAAGGTCGCGGCGATCACAGCCAGGCGTTCTTTGGGCGTTCCTTTTGGTGCCCACCAAAAACCAATGTTGTCGCTCAGGACATCAAAACCTTGTTCCCGCGCGGTCGGTATATCCTCAAAGTCCGGGTGCCGCTCGGCGCCGAAGTAGGCGAGCGCTTTGAGTCCAGCAGAACGGTACTGTTTGTACTCGCTTGTTGAAAAAGCCGACACGTGGACGTGGCCACCGGAGAGCGCTGAAAGTCGTTTGGCACCACCCCCCGACTGCGTATATCGAAAAGTGGCGCCTGGTCGTTTCTCCTCCAACATCAGCCCGGCAAAATGACTGGGTGCACCAATGTTAGCGGCGAACAGAACACTGTCTGGTTTCCGTTTCGTTTCGTCCAGCAGTTCAGTCAACGTATCGTAGGGTGACGATTCATGGACGGTGATGATCAAGCCAACGCGACCCGTACCCGCAATCGGCTCGAATTCCTCTGGCCCGTAAGCGACTACGCCCGATAACTTGGCCGTCAAAATGGCGTCGTGCAAATGAAGGATCGTATACCCGTCGGCTGGAGCGTTTTTAGCACGGCGACTGCCGATGGTTGCACCAGCACCAGGGACGTTAACGATGACGACTTTTTGGTCGAGCAATTTCTTTCTATTGATGGCGTCCTGGAGGATCCGCGCGAAGGTGTCGCTCCCGCCACCGGGACCGAACGGCACGATGATTTTCACGGGACGTTCGGGGTACTCGCCGTCG
>JACNKX010000018.1 GCA_014381825.1 Planctomycetota bacterium | reverse complement strand
GTAACGCCAGCGGCCATCGCTGCTGTTGGACGCAATCGCCCAGCTTGACCGCTCTTGTCGTCGAATCGCGTTCTCCACACGAAATTATAAAACGCAAGGAAGACTTGGCAGGCCGCCGCGAGGTTGTCGAGCTTCTTACTGAACCCAAGGTTCAATCGCGTGAACCGCTTCATCAGGGTTCGGATCGTCAAATTGTGGCGTTCAACGTGGCTTGTGCAGATTGACCAGAGCTTGTCTACGTCTATACCGAAGATGCCCTTGCGATCCGTGCCAACCATTTCGCTCGGCGTGTATTGCATGGTTGCGTTTCGATATTCTTTTCGGAGCTGGCCATAGCGAGCGTACGGGCCAAAGAACTGATCGACCGCCTCGGGATAGGCTGCGAGCATGTCGGTGCTGATCTGCGTGACCGGCGTGTACTCGCCCTTCTCAAACAAGTGAGCATCGCTGTCATGCGTGCTGGGAAATGTCATACGACTCGCCAACTGTCGCATCAACTTGCGAGCATTGTCGCCGGTTCGTTTGCCAAGTACGAACGCAGGGACAAGCTTTGTCTCTTGGTCGATCGCGGTCCACAAGTAAACGTCGCCAATATCGTGACGTTCGGCCTTCTCATCGACCGTGAGGCGAGCTTGCTTTTTTGCAACGAATGTCCAGATTTCATCGACCTCACAATGGTCCAGCGTGAGGTTGACGAACCGCTCGTCCATAAGCTTTTGGCAACCTTCCCCGAACGCAACCAAGAGCTTCATGATGGTCGTTCGGTGAACGCCAGTGAGCCGCGACGTCGATCGTAGCGTGTTGCCTTCGACCAAATGGTGGAGAACCTCTATCTGTTTGTCTCGGGGTAGTACGTTTGCCATTGCGAAAACCTTTCCGTTGTTGGTGGCTTTCGCTATGATTGAAGTTGCTGAGGCAGCGATCAGGCGAAAGCCGAGTTGTTGTTTCGACCCGTTGACGGCTACAACCGCCAGCGGGTTTTTTATTGGGTTGTCAAATGAACTTGATTCATTATAATCATTCACGGGCGGTCGTCAAGTTGATTGTTTGTAATTTTTCAAGGATTTATTCTCATGGGGAAAAAGAAACAACACGGCGGCTCTCGCAAAGGTGCGGGACGCAAGCCCGCGCATCCCGAAGGCAAAGCCGTTGTCGTTACGGCAAGCGTCCCTGAAGGGCTTGTCGCTAAGCTGGACGCGATGTCCGCCAAGAACGATTGGAACCGCTCGGCAGCCGTCACAGAGGCCATACGGCGACTTGTGTCCGCAAAGAGACGCTAAGCGGAGAGAAGGGGAATCGAACCCAATCCGTGAAGATTCCCTACGGCGCGTTATAATGGCGCTGCGCCACCAAGACGCGGGCTGCTCTCCAAAGTGGAGGGCTCGCGTGATGGCGGTCGAACTTTTCGCGATTTGGGTTGTCGGAAAGCTATTTGAGTCACGGCTTTTCAGTCGATATACTGACAATCATGCCAACAGCGCCGCAAATTGAACTTGAACTAAAAGGGTCGGATGACGACGAACTCGTCTACTTCACCGATTTTAGAGCGTTCTGTGCAGCCGTAGCCGAATGCCTTAAAAGGTCCGAATCCATCGTTACCGGAAGCAAGGGGAAGTTCGCCTACAGAGTTGCAAAGATGGAGCTGGGCAGCGCCAAGATGACGCTAGAGGCGGTACGCACAGAAAGGGCGCGCGGACGTGACAAGAGAGCCCAGGTAGTTCGGTTTTTCGGTAGAACTGTCACGGCAATCCAAGGGGGGAAGAAGGTTGATAATCGTCTTGGTATTGAGGACGTGAAAGCGTTCAAAAAGCTCGCCAATCCGCTGCATCGCCGAAGTAAATCGGTAAGGATCGGCGATACGACGATCACATCCGCCTTCGAGTCGAACGCCGATCGTATTCTGAACGACACCTTTCCGACCGATGGGTTCGTTTCCGGACGATTGGATCGTCTCAATGTTCATGACCGCAATGAATTTGTCTTGTTTCCGCCGATTCATGGTTACAGCATCGTATGCAGATTCGGCGACGGCATGTTGGATGCGGTGCGCGAGGCGATTAAACATACTGTGACCGTTTCTGGGACGCTGCACTATACCGCAGACAGCCCGTTTCCACGATTGGTTAATGTTCGCACGATGGAGATTCACCCGAGCGACGACGAACTCCCGTCTCTCAGTGATTTGCGAGGTTCTTGTGCTGGATGCACTGGCGATATGACGGCAGTTGATTTTGTGCGGCAACTTCGGAATGACTGATAAACGACCAATCTATTGCTGGGACACAACGGTCTTTCTGGCATGGCTAAAAGAAGAGCCGAACGCCCCTCTTGCTGATATTGACTTGGTTGCTCGCGAGATCGACGACAACAAGGCCGTGTTGGTTGTGCCAGTTACGATCACGTCTGAAATTCTGGATTCACGACTTAGCGGAGAGCAGCGTGCAAAACTGTCTGCGTTCCTGAAGCGATCGAACATCATAAATGCCAATACGACGCTTGATATTGCCAAGAAGGCGAGTGAGATTCGGGATGCAGGATTGGCAATGAAACCAGCCAAGAAGATAAAGACTCCGGACGCAACTATCGTTGCGACGGCGATCATTTACCAGTGCGACGCGCTTCACTCCCTAGATGACAAGGGAAGCGGCCCGCTTCGCATGAAAGGAATGGCCGTAATCGGGAGCTTGAAGATTTGTAAGCCGATCACTGCGAGCGGCCAGCGCGGTCTTGACGGATTCAACTAAGTGCCGTCTCTGGTACTTCTTTCCTTGCCGCAATCGACGGCAGCCTGCCCAAGTTCTAGGCACCGGAAAGTATTTCGGTCAAACTGTACCACTACCCAGCCCAGGATGTGCTTGAAAAATCGAAAGAAGATTTCAATGGCCCATCTCGCTG
>JACNKX010000171.1:1393-14592 GCA_014381825.1 Planctomycetota bacterium | reverse complement strand
CATGAAGCAAAACTCGCAATACTCCAAGGACTTAACGATTACTAAGTGCCATTCGTCTAGCAGACCGGCGGCTCTTCGCACACTCTAAAAACCATCCGTTTTTCGGGACAGATGACGCTCGTTTGCGACATGCTCAGAGGCGAGCGTCTTGTTCGCTCGCGAACGCGCGTGACACGGAAGCCATCGAGAATGCGTGCCGGAAACTCGTCGTTTCCGAAATACCTGCAACAAACGAACGTTTACCGGCACAGGACAACAACTCATGAGCGCGCAAACGATTCACGGCTGCCGACCACACTGCTGGAGTTTTGACTGATCCCGCCACATCCGCCGCTGCTTCCGCCAGTTGGTCTCCGCGGCGACCCGGCGAACCTGTTTCTCCCTCAGGCCCGCATGGCCTGGCGGCAAAAAGAGGATTTCCTCCTGGATATCCGGCGCGAGGTGCAACAGGTTCATGATCTGGGTCAGCCTGGCCCGCGATACGTACCCAAGTCGCGCCAGTTCCGCGTAGTTGGCCACGACGCCGTCGGAAACCAACTGGTCGAAACGAATTGCCAGCGCCAATAACTTCGCCACACGTGGTACACCGTGGCCCACGGTTGGCAACTCGCCAGGTTCCATCCGCTTGCGACCCTTTTCGTGCCGGAAAACGTGGAAGTCTCGTTTCAAGGTTACACTCATGCTGTCACCTCCGCCAAGTTTTCCAGTGCCCGGATGTTCGTCGGATGGAACGTGACGGAAACGCTCCCGCCGTCACCATCGAAGTCGACCCGCTCCACGAATAGCTGTATTGCCCGCGTCCGTTCTCGCGGCGATAGCGATTCCCACAGCGGGTCGAAGGCAGCCAGCGAGTTGGCAACCTCGTCCGCTGGCATCACACTGTCTTCCAAAGCGGCCATCTCGACCGCAATTTCACCCAGTCGCAGCTTCGTTGTTCGTACACGATCCTCGAGATCGGCCAAACGACAGGTGGCATCTTCGTTCAGCTTGCCTCGCGATGTGAGTTTGCCGAGTTCTGCCTCGTCGCTTTGTAATTGACGCCCCAGGCGAGTCTGCTCCTGTGCCAGAGTCTTTTTGCCGGTGGCGACCTGCTGGTGCATCTCGGACACCGTGGCTCGCACCAAGTCCTGATCGCCGCCGATGGTCTTGATTTGATCGACCACAAATCGTTCGATCTCGCCGGCGGGGACAGACGGCGCCGGGCACGTGTCCCATCCGCGTTTCTGAGCGTTGCTGCAGACATAGTATCGATATCTGCGGTTACCCTTGGTGGTGTACGAATGGATCATCGCGCAGTCACAAGCTGTGCATCGCAGCAGACCACGAAGCAATGCTCCGTATCGATTCCGAACCTCGCGACCACCTTGGCGGCCATTGCGTGTCAACAGCGTTTGAACCTCCTGAAACGTTTCCCGCGATATGATCGCGTCGTGCTCGCCCTTGTACACCTCGGTCTTGTGTCGAATCTTGCCGATGTACGTGACGCTTTTTAGTAAGTGGTTCAAATTCGTTTTGGTGAACGGGACGCCGCCGATCGTCGTGCCTTTCCGCGTCGTCCGGTGCTTGGTGGTCCAACCGCGACGATTGAGTTCCTGAACGACTGCGAGCAGCGACTCGTGTTTGAGATACATCTTGAAGATCTGGCGAACACGCTTTGCTTCGGCTTCGTTCACCAGCAACTTCTTGTCGACGACATCGTAGCCAAGAATCGGCGAGCGGCCGCACCATTTGCCACGACGACGAGCGGCCGTTATCTTGTCGCGAGTGCGTTCGGAGATTAATTCACGTTCGAATTGTGCGAACGAAAGAAGCACGTTCAGCATCAATCGTCCCATTGAATTGGCCGTATTAAAGGCTTGTGTCACAGAAACAAACGAAACACGGTGCGCCTCAAACACTCCCATAATCTTGGAAAAGTCCAACAGCGAACGACTTAAGCGATCGACCTTGTATACGACGACGCAGTCGACTTTGCCATCTTCGATATCTTTCAACAGACGGCGCAGCGCGGGGCGTTCGATGTTTCCGCCCGTAAAGCCGCCATCGTCATATAACTCCGGCAGGCATTCCCAACCTTCGTGTTGCTGGCTCTTGATGTACGCCTCGCCCGACTCTCGCTGGGCGTCGAGCGAGTTGAATTCCTGCTCCAAGCCCTCCTCGGTCGACTTGCGGGTGTAGATTGCACAGCGGACGGATTTCGGTTGTTGGCTCATTGCTCCGTCCTCCGGACGGACACGCCGTTCCTATCAAAAGTGTCCAGAATTCTCTGCAAGTCTGACGACGACCGGCTGAGGCGTGCGATGTCGTGGACGACGACGTAGTCGATTCTGCCGTTCTCGACATCATGCAGCAGGCGCTGCAACGCGGGTCGATCGTACTTGATGCCGCTATAGCCGTTGTCGTCGTAGCGATTGAGTATGCAGTGCCAACCCATCTTGGCGATGTAGTCTTCAGCCCGTTCTCGTTGGTCGTGGTCTGTTGCTATCGCCGAGCGCGTGTAGATGGCGGCGCGTATCATTGGGCACCTCCCGTCGGATGCAATCCGAAGAAACGGTTGCCACTCCAGTGGCTCCCCGTGACCGCTTTGGCCACGGCGGTCAGCGACGCGTAGACTTCGCCCTCGTACTCGAAGCCCGTTTCCAAAACTTTGACCACGATCTTGCGACCTTTGTATTCGCGAGTGATCTCCGACTCCGCCATCTGCAGTCGATCATCGCGCGAGCTGGCGGGCCGCGGCGCCGTCAATCGTATGTCGGCATCGTTGGCCAACTCGAATGCTCGTTCCCGTGCGCGTTCTGACAGATCGCCCTCGGCGTTGGCCTGCATCCGCCAGGCAATGCGATTGATAAGATGTGTTCTGTGCCGTGATCGTGGTTGTTCGCCGAATACTTCGGCATACTTTGTTCGCAGTTCGCCAACTGTCAGCCGTTCCATCGCGGCGACCGCTCGTTCAATGCTTGATGCCATCTGTTTCTCCCTGTTTGTTAGAGTCTCGAAACCGTTAACCGTTCGTGACACTGAGCACGGTGTCGGGAGAAACATCAAGGCTATCGGCGTGGGATTTCTTCAAGAGTTTCCGGCGTAGGTTCGGCAGATCGTCCGGCGAGAAGTTGCTGCTTCCGGAGGCGAAGCACGCCAGCGGCGAGAATGCTGGCGAGCTCACGGAACTGTTGATCGGGGGTTAGTTGGGAAGGATCGTCGAAGGAACGCATGGTTTTTCTCATGGGCGCTCGCAACAACAGCGAGGTGCGGTCGGCCGGGTCTTTGTGGGACAAGAGGTGCGGTGAGTCTCAATACCCGTTAACAACCCGGTCCGCGTTAAAACTGACGAAAGGCCAAACGAAATTCCCCTCGCAACGTGTTTCCGAGTAGGCGGTTGCGACAATTCAAAAAAAGAAATGTCTTTGGGATTGCAAAGCCGTGTGGCGGTGCTATCATCTGCCTAATCGACATAACTGAACATTTGGATACTATTCCTCCGAGTACCAACATGCCACGCGGTCGCAGACATTTCGCAGGTCAGACGGGCTTCTGGTGCCCGCTGGTCACACTACATACACCTCCTCCGCTCGCCCTCTGAGCACTACTCGATAGATCGTGCCCCGTACGGCGCTGCGCGCGCCGCTGCGGCACTGACTATCCATCTGTATTGCCGATCATCCGGCTCGGTAGCAACCGCGAGCCGTCGTAAATGGATTGCGCTGTCACGAAAGGAATGTCCATGAGTCCACACATTGACGTGTTCAGGGAGAGTCACCTATGGCTAAGCATCTTGATCCGAGAACCCTGTTGAAGAAGGTTTCTGTTCCGTTGTTACACCAGTTCTTTCAGCGGCAAGGCGTGTTGCTGGACCTGCCCTGGGACGAGCTGAAAGCGAAGCGACAAGTCGAGCCCATCTGTGATGCATGGCAGAGTTTGCCGGACGCTCGCCGCCGGCAGGTGCAAACGGCACTGCAAGACCTCGCCGAACTGTCTGACCATCGTGGTATGAAGGTTTTCGCCGAGGAAGTGCAAGCCAACTGTCCTGAACGGAAATGGGAACTTATCGCTTGCGGGAACGGTGTGAACAAGGCGCTCTGGTTCTATCTCAACCTGCCGGATGTTTTTGACAAAGCAGCGTTGTTTACACGGGCCGACGCCTTATCTTCCGGTCGCTATTCCATCCGGCGAAGCAACCTACCGAAACTTCAGCTCGACGTCACCCCCGAGATGACTCAGGCCTTGGAATGTGCTCTCCACGCATACTACTGGCCGAACGAAATGCGAGGCCGACACTGCCACGTATCCCATTACACACGGACGGGTGGAAACGAGTACTTCTTCGCCTATCTCGACGATTGGCCGGACTCACGACTGGTGTTCGAGGACAACGGAGATTTGGAGTCCAAGTGCGAGCGCTACGCATTCTCCGTTCTGTTCGTGTTTTGTCCACAGGATGGCTCCCTGGACCTAGTCGCCAAAGGCGGAAAGGCCGTGCAGTACCCACTTCAGAAGGCGTTTTGCAAGGCCGTGCTTGAAATCGATGTCGAACCGGCTGACCCAAAGCGGACCGAATATCAACTACAGCGGGTTCTCGATCCGGAATTTCGATATCCGACAGAACCGGAGGACTTTGTGGCCCAAGTCCGGTTGGCGCGAATTCAACTCGCACCAGTCTCCAAGTCGAGTGATGTGCTCTTCCACGAACTGACATTCTCGCCATGGATCTATCGTTCTCAATGGCTTCAGGCCATCCAATGCCAACTCGACGGTCACGGCATGCAAGCCGCCGAGGTGTTGGTGAAACGAGCGTCGTTTCAACTGGCGTTTGTCAACGGTGCTCTGGGAGGGGCGAGAACTGTGACGTTCACGGTTTCGCTACCGAATACGTGTGATCTCAAAGATAAACCCGATGGCGTTCGCGAAGTTGGCGAACGATGTCTCAAGCGATGGGAGATGATGAATGCATGACTCACTTGACTATATCTGGCCACATATCGAATACTGCGACCCAATCTTTGAAGAATCGCTCGTTCGAAGCTGGAACGACGATGCGTTTGAGAAATTGCGCCGATCTGGCGTTCTTGAGCAAGCGGAAGCGACGGATTACTTCGCTTGCCCGTACTGTGAAGACACGTATCTTGAGGAGATCATCGCCTGGGAAACGCCTGCTGGAATTCAGCGGCTTGCAATTCCCTGTCACGAGCATGGTCGGGTGATATTGAGCCCGGAGCAACTGCGGCAATGGAGCGTATCGTTCGATCGCTTGGTTTACTTGTTAGCGGCAGGACTTGGTATCGCGGGGGAGGCTGTTCAAATCGAGCCCTGGCGCTTATGGCGACTTGGCAAGATCAATTGGCAAGGGGGACTACGTGACGTGCTGTTCACGCGGGGGTTCGATGCGCGCTGTGCGATTTCATCCCCACCGGATCTCTCGCGATATCCGAACGCGATCGTTCTGCTCCCCCATGCCGAAACGTCTCGCGTGAAATGGGAACACCATGTTCCGACTGTCGTCTCGCTGCCCGAAGTCGCGACTCTCCGAGCAGATGGCATCGAATTTGACCATTCGATCATGCTTCCGATGATCGCCGAAGCGGACGCAATCGCTCGAGTAGCGAGCGAGAGTCGACTGAACATGCAGGACCTCAAACTGATCATCTCGCGCGAAGTTAAGTCGATCCAGACGCATGAGCTGACGGACGAGATTCTCGTGCGGGCGTACATCCAGGAAGGCTCGTTCCGCAAGGCAGCCGAGTTTCTGTCACGGGAAACAGGTCAGGAAATCACCAAGGACAAGGTCCATCGCGCCGTGCAACGTTCGGGCGGGACAACGGCATTGGCACGCGGCGAGGACAGTGATTCGATCGTTCGCACTGTCGCGTCGCAACGCCGCGACAGAACAAAAAAAATCCAACGGAGGCCAGAAGACAAGCAGGACAAATAACTTACGCCATTTTTTGCGTGGCCGCGTCGCGTGAGGTGACCGCGACAACCGCGACACCGCAGGGGCCGGTTGAGACCGTGAGGTTACAACCGGCGACTCTGAAACAGCGATCGTGCATTTCGCGGTAGCGTGCCGCGACACATCGTTGTCTGTAAACGTCGGCCAGCTGCCTCCGGTCATGGAGGTAGTTATGGCGAAGGATACCAATCGGCACGAGGTCGCTTCCGATTTCATCGACAGCTTCACGAAAGGTTACGTGCGGAAGAGGGCGCGCGAACTTGCCGGGAAGTATGGATTCAGGTGGAACGACCGCGATGAGATCGAGCAGCGGCTGTACCTAAAGCTCGCCAAACGGCTGCACACCGCCGACCCGGACGATCCCAAATGGAAGGCGTTTGTGGCGATGACGGTCAGTCACTGCATCGCCAGCATGATTCGCGACAACGAAGCGGAGAAACGCGACCACCGCCGCGTCTGTTCGATCCATGTTGTGATTGGCGAGGACGACGATGGTCCGATCGAAATCGCTGACACGATTGGCGAACAGGAAAGCAAATCGCACCGCGGGTGTTCACCTCGTAGTCAACAGGAATTGTCAGAGTTGGCGATGGACATGGCAGCTTGCATCGCTGGTGTGGGTGACGACAGGCATCAAGAGCTCTGCGAACGGCTGAAGCACGACTCGATCTCACAAGTCTCCCGCGACATGGACATTCCGCGCACCACGCTGAACGCGTGGCTCCACAAGCTGATGCACCGATTCGAGGAGCAAGGTCTCAAAGACTATTTGCAGGCTCCTTCGTCAGTTCGCTGACCGACCGGGTTCTTAACCCATTAGCGGCTTACCGAACCAACGAGGAGCAAGACATGACTGTAGACCTCTATCGCTACCAATTCGACGAGACGGTTTCGACGGAGGACGTTGAGTCTGCATTGCTCCTCGCGGTTTGGGGCTGCGAGGCATTACACGGCGAGACCCAGACTCGCCTCGACGCGGCCCATTACTTCGATCCGGCGACGCTCGCGTGCGTCGTCGATGCTCGCACGCCGGTCGGCCGCGATCTCAATAGGTTGTTCGTCGGCTTCATCAGCCGCGAGATCGGCATGGATGCATTCACCATCGAACGCGTTCCTCAGGAAGCCGCCTAACGGACGACAGGAGCAAACCTGACATGGAAATGAAGAAACGTAAATGCCTGAAGTGCAATCGGCTGTTTGATTCGGCGGGTCCAGGCAACCGCATTTGCCGCCCCTGCCGGCAGATCAACGACCGTTTGCCTATCACCGAGGCGGAAATGCAGAAACAACGTGGCGCCAAGCGGCACAACGGATATCTGATCGAACCTTGTGTGAATGAATGATCGCTTTGAGCACCACCGGATCAACGAACATGACATCAGTAGAACAAGCTCCGACTGACAAAAGCGTGCTGACGTATTCTGCGCTAAACACGTTTCGCAATTGCCCGCGGAAGTACAAACATCGCTACCTCGATAATCTGCGGCCACGAGAGAGGGCCGACGCCCTATCGTTTGGCAGCGTGATTCATAGTGCGATCGAACTCTGGTACCGCTCTATCGCAAACGGCAATCGGTTGTCGATCGTGCTGGATTTCATCGACCAACAGTTTCCGCTGCGAGCCGGGGACGATGCTCAAAAAGCAATGTGGCACCTGGCTCGCGCGATGTTTACGGGATATGCCAGTTGCTATCCGACCGAAGACTTTGAGATCGTCGAAGTCGAGAAGCTGTTCACCGGCGAGATCCGCAATCCCGAAACGGGCCGGCCGAGTCAGACGTTTGTGATGGCTGGCAAAGTAGATGGGATCGTCCGTCGACCCGACGGCATGTACCTCCTCGAACACAAAACCGCGTCGTCGATCGATGCGAGCTATCTGGACAAGCTGTGGACCGACACACAGATCGCCCTCTATTCATTTCAGCTGCGACAACTTGGTTACCCCATTGTCGGTGTCATCTACAACGTGCTGCTTAAGTCCCGCCTGAAACAGAAGGCGGGCGAGTCGGAAGTCGAGTTTGAATCGCGACGCAAGGAACTGGCCGCGAAGAACAAGAGCGGTCGCTCGACCGCCAAGCGGCAACTGCCTGAAAGCGATGAAGACTTTCAGGCTCGGCTGGACGAATGGTATTCCCGTCCGGAAGCATTTCATCGCGAACACATTTATCTCTCCGAAGATCGCCTGGCCATGCTCCAGGACGAGGTCTGGGAGATCACGCAGCAGTACCTCGATGCCCGCCGCCGCGGCAAGTGGCTGCTCAACACATCGAACTGCTTCTCGTACCAACGCCCGTGTGAATTCCTGCCGTACTGCCAATCGGGTTTCAATCCGAACGTGGCCGAAAACCTGTACGACATCACACTGCCGCATGAGGAACTGACCAACGCAGATTCTGACGCACCCGTTTTCTAAGGAGCACCCCCATGTCTTTGACGTTGCCCACGCAGCGCACTAAACCGGTCACCGATCTCGATAAGCAAACGATCTTGCTTTACTCGGCACCCAAGTTGGGTAAATGCCTCGCTGGAAACACCACTCTCTACGATCCAAGGTCTGGCCAACCCACGTCGCTATCGCGCTTCGTCGTGGAAGAACAGGGAGATGTTTTGTCGATGGGCATGGCCGGTGTCATAGCACCCGCAACTCCCTCGAAGTACATCACGAATCCCGAGGACGAACTCTATCGAGTCACGACGCAGACAGGACGTGTCATCGAAGCCACCGCAGAACATCCATTTCTTACGCGGACCGGTTGGGTGCCGCTCAATATGCTGGCCGAAAACGATCGCGTTGCAGTTGTCGCGGAATATTCGTCGCTCTTCGGCGGAGTCTCCACCGAACATGATTTCATCAAAATCCTCGCATACTTGATGACCGATGGCTCGCTTGGCAATACCAGTCCCATCTTTACCAAACTGGACGATGAAGTTCGCGAGGACTTCAAGCAGGCGGTTGAATCAGTCGGCGATGGATTCCTGGAATATGATAGCGACAATGGCATCCAGCAAGTAAGAGTCAAGGGAAAGAGCGTCGGGCGCAATAATGTCCTGCGTTTTCTCCGCGAGCACGGTCTTGATGGACTTCGGTCCGCTGACAAATTCATTCCGGACTTCGTTTATGGTTTGAAGAAGGAGCGACTAGCCCTCTTTCTCAATCGCCTGTTCAGCTGCGACGGCTCGATTGAGAAGAAAAAGGTCTCATACAGTTCAAAGTCGATCCGTCTGGTTCGGCAAGTGCAACACCTCCTCCTGCGGTTTGGAATCGTAAGCGTCATTCGAGACAAGTTCATCGACGGCGAACTATATGGCGCCGAACTTTACATCGCCGGCAAAGACGATGTTCTACGATTCCTCGATGACATTGGTGTTTTCGGAGAGAAGCAAGTCGCAGCCGAGCACTTGCGAGATGCTCTGTATTCCATTCGCTGTAGCGGGACCCAACTCGACCGGCATGGAAATATCCTATTCGATCGCATTCGGAGCATCGAGCCGATCGGCATTGCTCCGGTCTATGACCTAACGGTTCCCGACAATCATAACTTTGTGGCCAATGACTTTATTGTCCACAACTCGACATTTGCGAGTCGTTTTCCGGAAGCCATCTTCTTTGAATGCGAGCCGGGCCTCAGCCACTTGGAGGTGTTCAAAGTGCCCACCTACAACTGGGACGATTTCCTGGCGGCGTGCAAGCTCGTGGCCCAGGGCAACCATCCGTTCAAGACCATCGTGATCGATACCGCGGACAATGCCTTCAAGTTCTGCAGTGAACATGTCTGCGGCAAACACAACATCGAGTACGAAGGCGACATGGGTCACGGCAAGGGCTGGGCTCTGGTGAAGAACGAATGGCATCGGGTGCTCACGCGGTTGGCCAGCTTGCCGTACGGTCTGGTTCTCATCTCGCACGCTCAAGACAAGACCATCGAGACACGGACCGGCGAATACACCAAGACGCAGCCGAGCCTGCCGGATCGTGCCCGACATGTTGTTCTCGGTCTGGTCGACATGATTTTGTACTGCGATGCGGTGCCACGAAAAGACGCCAACGGCAACACGATCATCGATCGCGTCATGCGCACCAAGCCGCATCCAACCTACGAAGCCGGCGACCGCACGGGCCGTCTGCCGGAGCTTCTGCCCCTCGATTACGACGCCTTCGTCAAAGCATTTACGGCTGCTGCCCCCGGCAATTCTCCCGGCACCGGAGCGGCGTCCGAACGTAACAAGCCGGGAAGCACCCAGACTGGAAAGGGTAAATGATGAGCAACGGCCTTTCTCAAGACACCAATGTGGATCTCAGCGGGTTCGATGATGACTTCGAATCCGCCGAAGCGCCCAGCGCCGACGAAGTGCCCGACGGCAAGTATCAGGTGCGGATCGATGGCGTGCGGTTGGACCACAGCCAGAAGGGCGACCCGATGATCAAGTGGGATTTGATCGTGATCGCCGGTTCGCAGTCGGGCCGCCACATCTTCAAGAACTCGGTGATCACGCCGGCGGCTCTGCCGTTCGTCAAAGGGGACCTGAAGACGCTCGGACTGGATCTGGCCCGCTTCAGCGAACTGAACGAGCGGCTGGGCGACCTGTTGGACATGACGCTCGAAGTCACCAAGCGGACACGCGGCGAGTATTCGAACGTGTACTTCAACAAACGCATCAGCATCGCTACCGACGGCGCCGTTGCGCGACCGCCGGCCGACGAAATTCCATTTTAGACCCTCGATGGATCGCACCCCGGATGACGACGGGTGCGGCCGGAGCGGGATGGCGTGCCTGTTGGATCACGAAGTGTGGCTTTCGCCGGGTCCGTACTTCGCTCCTCAGGCCAGACTCCCCGTGCCCGCTCCGGCTCTTTTCCTCTCAAGGACATGGATGTGATGAACAGACTTGAGTTGCCGTGGCCGCCGTCGGTCAATCATTATTTCAGCGTCATTCGGGGTAGGCCTGTTCTCTCCAAAGACGTTCGAGTCTTTCGGCAGATGGTCAGGAGAATCCTGCGGTCTGCGGGTGTGAAACCATTCTTCGGTCCATTGGTTGTACGCATTGACGCCTTCCCACCTGACCGACGCCGCCGCGACCTGGACAACATCCTCAAGCCTCTGCTGGATGCCCTCGAGCATGGAGGTGCGTTTTGCGACGACAGTCAAATCGTGGACCTTCGCGCGAGGAAATTGGAACACACGGCTGGCGGAAAAGTAATTGTGAGGATCCAAGAAATGGTGGAACAAGATGCCAAAAGTCTCGATCGGGTGTGAAACCTGCGGACGCACATTCCTTGTCTGGCCGTACCGTCTCAAACAGGGCGTTCGGTATTGCTCTCGAAAATGCAGAGCCATTGCGATTCAGGGGATGCCTGCTCCGAATCGAGCGCAGTTATCAGGGCGACGTTTTGGACGCCTGACCGCACTGAACTGCATCGGATCTATCAATGGACATCGTCTCTGGCGCTGCCAATGCGATTGTGGAAATATCACTGAGGTCCGTGCGGGCAACCTGAAGAGCGGCGCGGTGAAGTCATGTGGGTGTCTGAACAGACTCCGGGGGAAGAAGCATCCCAACTGGCGTCGCGGATACACGATCAGTTCCCACGGATACAAGCACGTTCTCCAGACTGACGGATCGTGCGAAAAACGATACCGGGCGGAACACCGAATTGTAATGGCGGAGATGATCGGGAGGCCGCTGAGGCCCAACGAAGTCGTCCATCACATCAATCGCCTCAAGACAGACAACCGTCCAGAGAATCTCGTCCTTCTTACACGAGCAGAACATGCGGCGCTTCATGCATCCGAAGCATGAGGAGCTGTCGAATGATCACGCCATTGGGAAGCCGGAAACCACCGTCGCCGTACGAATCGCCGCAGAAGGAGAAAACATGATGCCTGACACCATAACGAAATTCCATACCGGCGCAGTGCGAAGTGCGGATGCGGACGATGTCCGCTACGACCTGATTACACCGGTGGGGCTTCGGCGCCTTGCCGAAACCTGTGCGGAGGGTGCCCACAAATATGGTGACTTCAATTGGCAGCGAGGCATTCCCGCCAGCCAGATGCTGAACCATGCCATTCGGCACATCTACCTGTGGCTCGAGGGAGACAACCAGGAGGATCACCTTGCCCATGCAGCCTGGAACATCCTGGGCGTGTGTCATTTCGAGGAATTGAAGCCACAGATGATCGATGTGCCGTGTCGCAATGCGCAATTGGAGAATGAACATGCCTGATGAACTGCTTCCACACGAAGTGGCAGAGCTCATTCCCACGATGTCAGACGACGAATACCAGTCGCTGAAAGCGGACATCGCCAAGCACGGCCAACGAATGCCACTGGTGGTCCACGAAGGCAGAATCCTGGACGGACGTCATCGGTACCGGGTCTGTGTGGAGTTGGGACTGGAGCCAAGAACGGAGCCTTGGGACGCGAGAGGTTCCGCCGTGACGTTCGTCATCTCGCAGAATCTGCATCGCCGCCATTTGACGGCCAGCCAACGGGCGGCCGTCGCAGTCCAAGCGACCGCGATGTATGAAGCCGAGCGAAATGCGCGAGTCCGGCAGCGGAGGGGAGCGGTAACGGCGGGAAGAGCTTCGGGTGCCGCTCGACGAGATCGGCCGAAGGTTGAGGAAATCGTGCCTCAGCGTTCACGACATCTCCAGGCGAGAGACGAGGTGGCAACGGAGTTCGGCACCAGTCCACGCTACATCCAGGATGCCAAAGCGATCAGAGATGCAGCACCACAGTTACTCGATCAAGTGGTACGCGGAGAGCGGACTCTTCCGCAGGCGAAACAGGAACTCCGCCGCGAACAGAAGCGTGCGGAACTCAAGGCCAAGGCGGAGAAAGCCAAAGAAACGACCACGACTGTTCCTTCCTGGGAAGTCCGCCACGGCGATTGTATTGACATCATCCTCACGCTCACCAGGCCGGCGAGACTCATCTTCGCCGATCCGCCGTACAACATCGGCATCGACTACGGCGAGGGGCAAGCGGCCGACAAACTCTCGGACGAACATTACATGGCGTGGGTGGAGCAATGGCTGGTCGCCTGTCGAGATCAACTCACACCCGACGGTTCGCTATGGGTGCTCATCGGAGACGAGTATGCTGCCGAGTACGCCGTGCTCCTGAAACGTCTTGGACTGACCATCCGCTCGTGGATCAAATGGTTCGAGTCCTTCGGCGTCAACTGCTCACGCAATTTCAATCGCTGCTCGCGACACTTGTTCTACTGCGTCCGCGATCCCAAGCAATTCAT
>JACNKX010000171.1:0-1091 GCA_014381825.1 Planctomycetota bacterium | reverse complement strand
GGCACCACGGGCGCGGCTGCCATCCGCCATGGCCGCTGCTACATCGGGATCGAGAAATCACCGGTGTTCGCGGAACTGACCCGCCTACGGCTGAAAGGAATCACGCGTGAGTGATGTGACGTTCATCAGCTGTCAGCGCTGCGGCGCCGAGGGCGATATCGAATTACCGCCTCGAGGTACCGTGGGACCGCTGGTCTGTCCACAGTGTGATGCTCTGGTCAACATGATCAGCGTCGCGGCGTGGCATGAACATATCGAACGACGTGTCGCCGGGTTCGCGGAGCGCCAGCGAACCGGAAGCATCGGTTCACGCAAGCAGGCGATGGAGCAGTCGGATATCGCCATAGATCGAGATGGACTGCAGGCCGAGTTAGCAGCCTGCTTGCTGCTGTGCCCGGGCATGCGAAACCGGTGGCTGACGACCGGCGGGCCCAATCGAGGTAACGACCTGCCTCCCGACTGGACGTTGCTGCCGAAGCCGACGGAAGTCAAACAGACGCGCTACTGCGATGATCGGCGTGGTTGCCTGATTGTTCGACCGCCGCGACGGACGCCTGGTCCAATGCGAGCGGAGTACATCGACGATTGCATTTACGTCTTGATGCACGGCCAGCATGGGTTGTTCACGCTATTGGGCTGGACCGACCGTTCGCATCTGCTGAGTGCCGGACAACTCAACCCAATTCCTGTTCGACCTGGCCAGCGAGAGTGCTGGGGAATGCACTGGCGGCGGCTACGAACTCCAGGTTCGCTGCTAGAAATTCTCCCTCGGTCCACACGGAGGTGGACTGGATGACTCAAACCGTCAAGATTCCAGCCTGTCTCTGTGAGCGTCCCCAGTGGGTCGCGTGGAAATACATCGAACGGGACGGAAAGCCCACCAAGACGCCCATCAATCCGCACACGGGCGAGTTCGCTAAGTCGACCGACGCATCGACGTGGGGAACGTTCGACGAGGCGATGGCGACCTGCGGCCACGATGCCACCTACAGCGGCGTGGGGTTTGTGTTCACGGCCGACGATCCGTACTGCGGTGTGGATTTGGACGATTGCCGTGATCCAGACAGCGGCCAGCTCAAGGATTGGGCGCG
>JACNKX010000202.1 GCA_014381825.1 Planctomycetota bacterium | reverse complement strand
TACCGCAACGCGGTAAAGATACGCAAACTCTCGTTCTCATTCATTGATCAACTCAGGAAGGTGGCGCTAGTGCAATCGTCTTTTATCTGTAGCGGGATTCGCAAGAACTCCGAAACGGGATGGCTGAATTCTTGCGAATCCAGCTACGAGTTTGTCGCTACACGTATGTGACGACGCACTAGTGCGTCGTCCAGCCTTAATCTTGGGGTAGCCGGATTCGTAAGGATTCGGGCTTTGGTGTGCGACGCCCGATAAGCTCAGTTCGCGTTTTGCGAACACTCGAGGCGCGACCTTGTTACTCGACACCAAACTGAACAGCAAGTCGTACTAGGTCGGCTACGGAGTCGGCGTGCATCTTTGTGAAGATTTCTCGACGGCGATTCTCGACGGTACGAACACTCACATCGAGCCGACTTGCAATCACTTTATTCGGCAGTCCGGCAACAACCAGATCTAATACTTCGCGCTCAGACGGGGTGAGCGATTCGAACTGTTTCTGAACCGCTTGCTTTGCAGCGTCACCTTCACGCTGAACCACATCTCGCTTGAGCCCCTCGCGAATAGCGTCCCACAAGTCGTCATCGTCGTACGGTTTGTCGAGCATCGTCACGGCTCCATTATGCATCGCGCGAACGGTGAGCGGCGTCCTCGCAAAGGCCGTCAGGACGATCACGGGAATCGAGATGTGACGTTGCGCCAACTGCTCTTGAAGCTCGATGCCACTGATACCAACCATGCGAACATCGGTGACTAAGCAACCGGCCAAATCCGCGCCCTCGTCGCAGAACTCGAGAAACTCTTCGGCCGAAGAGAACGGTTTACATGTCAAGCCCATCGACGTAACTAAGGCACGAACCGAGGCCAATGCCTCCGCGTCGTCGTCAACAACAAATACCGTCGCTTCACTCTCCATCGGGCTCAACTCCCACGGCTAGCGGCAAAATAAGTCGAAACGTGGCACCGCCATCTTCGTTCGTTTCGCAGTCTAGTTTACCATCGTGACTTTCGACGAGCGTTTTGCAAATCGCTAACCCCATTCCCATCCCGTCCTCCTTCGTGGTAACGAATGCATCGAAGATAGGCGTCGTCGAATCCGGCAATCCGTGCCCTCGATCCACAACACTCACCTCGACGCGACCGGAACACGGTTCCGCACGAATTGTCAGTTTTCGCACATCGCATGTGGTTTCTGTCATCGCCTCGATCGCGTTTTGAATCAGATTCACGAGTATTTGCAAAAGCTGAACGCGATCGGCCCTCACGACGAGTGGTTCGCCAGTCACGTCGTGATCGGTGTGAATGGCGAGTCGACGGGTTTCATATGCTAATAACTGCACCGCCTCTTCGACAACCGCTCGGATGTCAAGGTCTTCGCGCTTCGGTGTCGAGCGACGCGAGAAATCGCGAAGCCTGCGAATAATCTCACCGGCGCGAGCGGCGGATTGGACAACTTGATCATTCCATTGGCGGGCCTCTTCCAGACGCGGATCATCGTATTCGTTCAATACGTTATGCGAGGCCTTCGCAAAGTTCAAGATGCTATAAAGCGGCTGCCCCAACTCGTGAGCGATTCCCGCGACCATTTCTCCCATCGTACTGAGGCGAGCAACGTGAATCAGTTTCTCGCGGTGAGATTGGAGTTCTTCGTCGGCGCGCTTTTGCTCTGTGATATCGCGCATCGAGCCAATCGTCTGTGTGACATGACCTTCCGGGGCGCGTTTCAATACGCGATCGCGACTGATACACGTGCGCCATGAGCCATCCGCGTGACGAAGTCGGATTTCCGTCTCGAGAATGTCTTCGTCGCGGACGTGGATCCAACGTTCTAATAACTCGCCAAGGCGACTCATGTCGTCCGGATGCAGATTATCGGTGACCAGCGATGCTCCCATCGCATAGATTTCCTCGGGCGTATAGCCAAGTTCCTCTTTGACTTGAGCACTGATGAAGATGCATTTCAAGTTGATGAAGTCGAGAACATAGGTGACGTGCGGCGATGCGTCCGTCGCGGCGTGAACTAGCTGACGACTTTCCTTCAACTCCTGTTCGATCCTAGCTCTCTCACGCGAGTTAAAGATCATCTGCCCGAGTAACGTTACGCGTTGCGAAATCACATCGGACCACTCGCGTTCGGCGCCGAGGCAATCAAAACAAAGCGCACCGACCGTCCGGCCAACAATCCGAATCGGTGCTGCGATCGTCGATCGGACGCCATGTTTCTGATAGATCTCCCGCTCTGCACGTGCGGTTTCGGGTAATTCGTTCGTGTTTGGTATCGCGATAATTTCACCAAGGAGCAGCTTGTGAAATGTCCATGGAACCTGGGAGTTTGTGTTGCCTTGCAATCGAGGCATCGCCGACTCCATCCCCGATCGATGCCACTCGTGCGTGCAATCAAGAATCTGGTAGTCGTCCGAAAACTGAAAGAGCAAAACGCGATCGACAGCCATGTAAATGCCAATTTTCTTTAACGCTGCATCGACAGCCGCTGAGACTTCCGGCATCGATAGGCTCACGAACCCCGATGCGAGCTTTGCAATCAACCGTTCGAATCGTAAGCGTTCTTCGAGCGCCGCCTCCGCTGTCATCCGCTCCGTTAAGTCGTGCGAAACGATCTGTACGCCGAGGATCTCGCCACTGCTGTTCTTGAGCGGGTGAAGGATTGACCAATACCAGCGCGTCCCGTCCGGAAGTCTAACTTCGTCTTCGAACGTAAGCTCTCGATCATTGTCGATCACCTCGCGAAAACGACGGACGTATTCATCTGCATCTTGCGCCGGGAAATAATCGTAGACGGTTCGCCCGGCGACATTCTCCGGCGAATCGCCCAAGTTCGTCGCGCCCTTGTTGGTTACATAGAGGAACTGACCGTCGCGATCCATATACGAAACGGGAAATCCAGAGTTATCAAGCAACAAGCGGTATCGAGCTGCGAGCTCTTCGGCGATGTTTGCCGAATCAGTGATCTGCAGCGCCATGGCGAAACGCTTTGCCTCACCCTGCAAAGCCGTGGCTCCCATCTTGCTTTCATCTCGGTCTGTCATCCATGCTTCCTCGCCGCATCAATCGCCAATGATTATGCGTTAGCATCGATCGTGAACCAAGCCGAGTGGAAGAGAGAAGATCGAAGCATCGGCGTGATGACAAAAAAAGGCGGTCCGAGCAGGGATTGAATGACCCAGGTGTCAGCGAATTGCCAACACCTGCTGCCGCCATCGGATCCCCCGCGACGAGACCACCTTCGAGAAATCATCGGACATTCGTTCGAACCGTGCTATCGTAATCTCCCGAAAAGTGATGTGGATAGCCACAATGCGTGCGAGTCTTGGCAGCGAATACATAGGAAAGAGCGCTGTTTCGCCTTAACGATCCTTGTTGCGGCTCCGCTCATTCAAGTAGTCCGACAGAAGATCAGCAAGCGGATCGACGGTACTTGTCAGGATGTATTCGCATTGATTTCGATCTGAAATCGACTGCACGCCCTCGCGAAATCGCTGAAACAAACTCAGGTACTCGCCACGGACGTCGGCGGCGGCGAGTGGAATGTTGCCGTCGTCTTCGAGACCGACAATCCGCAACATCCCATCGAACGGGAAACGAACTTCATCCTCATGCAACACGTGAAACAGGAGGACTTCGTGTCGGTCGTACCGCAATCGCTGAATACCCTTCTCCAACTCGTCGATGTCGCCAAAGAAGTCGCTGAAAATCATTACGATCTCGCGTCGTCCCAGCCGACCGGCCACTTCACTCAAACACGCGCCGAGCCTCGTTTTCTCGGTCGTCGCGCTCCGATCCAACTGATCTCCCATGCGGAGAATCTGTTCAAGCGAGTTTCCAGGCGGCACGAATTGCCGAACGCGGTCGTCGAACAGCGCTAAAGAAGCTTTGTCGCTTTGCCGTACGACTGAGAAGGCGAGCGTCATCGCCAAACGTGATGCATACGCAAGCTTTTGTTCGGCGGCTTCGCCATAGCGCATCGAAGCACTTGTATCGAGCACAAAGTTACAGACAAAGTTCGTTTCCAACTCGTACTGTTTGACGAAGTACTTGTCGCGATTAAAGAAGACACGCCAGTCGATATGCTTCGGATCATCGCCTGGCACATACTCGCGATGCCCCGCAAATTCAACGGCGAACCCGGACAACGGCGACTTGTGTGCCCCCGCCATGTTGCCAACGATCAAATCACGCGGCTCAAAGTGCCGATCTGCAACCAGCGCCAAAACGGCCGGATCAATATATCGAGATAGAATCGTTCGCATTCGTCACTGGTCGTTGGGATTTGGGACTTCCGCGCGTGGCGGCTCGTACCGTTTGTCCGACGGCACTGCATCCAATAACATTTCGATCAACGCTTCGCTGTTCAAATGCTTCGCCTGTGCAGCATAGTTGCCGGCAATCCGGTGCCGTAGTGCTGGTTTCGTCACCGCTTCGACATCCGCAACCGTAGCGTGATGGCGACCGTTCAACACGGCTCGGGATTTGGCACACAAGATAAGAGTAATCAAACCGCGCGGCCCAGCGCCCCAACTGATCCATTGATTTACGAAATCAGGTGCTTCGTCAGTGCCAGGGCGCGAAGCCCGTACTAGGGCCCAAGCATACCCCAGCACTTGGTCGCTTACCGGAACACGTTTCACAAGCTCCTGAAGCTCAAGAATCTCGTCGCCAGACATACACGGTTCGATCGACCCCAGTTGACCACTCGTAACACGTCGCGCGATCTCCCATTCGTCGCTTCCGGTTGGATAGTCAACCTTGATGTGCATTAAGAATCGGTCGAGCTGCGCCTCAGGCAGCGGATAAGTCCCTTCTTGATCCAATGGATTCTGGGTCGCCAGCACGAAGAAGGGCGACGGCAACAGATGACGTTCACCACCGGCGCTAATCTGCCGCTCCTGCATGGCTTCGAGCATCGCCGCCTGTGTTTTGGGTGGCGTCCGATTGATTTCGTCTGCAAGAAGAAAATTCGCAAATATCGGACCGGGAAGGAATCGATAGCGGCGCTCACGAGTTTCGGGATCTTCTTGAATGACTTCCGTTCCAGTAACGTCGCTCGGCATCAGGTCGGGCGTGAACTGAATGCGGCCAAAACTCAGATGCAGCGACTCGGCGAGAGAGCTCACGAGCAATGTCTTCGCCAACCCCGGAACGCCTTCGAGCAACGCGTGACCACCTGACAGCATCGTGATTAAGACCTGTTCGATCACTTCGCCCTGGCCGACGATCACCTTATTTAGCTCATCGCGGATCCGGTGATACGACACTTGACACCGCTCAACGGCAGCGACATCGCCTTGCTCTCGTTCAATCGTTTGTTCGGTGGTCAATGGAATACGCTCTTGTTGTATCTTCGTTTAATCACTAGTTTGAAAATATCGCTGCAATCTCATCTCGTAGCCTCGCGGCGGTGGCCGACGGGTCGCTGCGCGTACTCGATTCTGAAGTGCTGCGGGTAAACTCAAGAACCATGCTTCATTCTCGAACTTCCGTGCTTCGACGTCTATCGCTTGCTCGGAAAGGGTGTTCGATCCCGAATCACGGGTTGTACCACTCGACGCCTCATTTTTCGAGGTGCTGTCCGAAGGAGTGTTGCTCTCGGAAGGATTCCCCGCTTCCATCGCTTGCTGCGCATCGGCGAGTTGCGATTGTACTTCAGCTGCCGCCTCCATGAGAGAATTCTCCGCATTATCGACCGCTTGGAGGCGGCTTTGCTCGGCCGAGGGTGAACCATCGTCCAGCGACTCCAGTGCTTTTGCAACCGCATCCTGGGCTTCATCAAGTTGCATTTCGACTTCGTTACTCAATTGACTTGCATCATCTGCTTCCTCAAGCGACTCGGCGATTGCCGCTTCCAGCTCTGCGGCAGTCGCAGGATCATCGGCTACGAGTTCGCCTACCTCGGCCTGTTTCTCGACCAGCTCGTCCAAGGACGAACTAAGCTCCTCCAGCTGCGCCGCACGATCCGCAAGCGCGTCAGGATCAAGAGACTCAATATTCAAGTGCCTTGAGATTTCGTCCAGCAAGCTAAGCACCGCTTCTTGCCGTTTCATCGCTGGCCTTTTCTCGCCTTCGTCAAGAAGCTGCACCGCCTCTTCAGCTGCATCAGTAGCCGCAAGCATCTGTTTATCGACGCGTGCTAGTTGGCTAAGTGGTTCCCGCAGCTGACCGAGTTGCTCGGCAATGCGGCGTTGCTTTGCCGCGAGGTCCTCGCGTTGCTTCGATTCGGACAACTCGGTCGACTCGGTCAGCTGCCGTACCTCCTGTTGCTCTTTTACCGTTCTCTCAATCGCTTCGATCGCCTTCCGCCGAGCCTCCTCCTCGAGCTTGTCGCCTTGCTGCAGTAGGCGCAACGCTTCCTGCAGTGCCCCGACGATCGCTTGCTCATCGCGACGAGCGTCTTCGTAGTCGCCAGATCTTAATAACTCAGCCACACGCGCAATGTGCTCCTTTGTCTGTTCATTTGTCAAATGATCGAACACAGTCGTCGCAACAATGCGTTCTTGTCCAATCACTTCCTGGCCTTGCTGAAGCGCCAACACGAGCTGGTCGTAAAGGACGTCAAGATCCAAGTGTGATTGAACGACGTCCTGCGCCGGCCTCCGCCGCTCTGAATTCGGTTGCGACATCAGCCTGTCCGTCGCAGCGATCGCTTGCATTTCCAACGTGATCATCTGCCGCGCCAAGATGATCGTTCGTGAAGATCTCAGTCGCCCGCGAAGCCGGTGACGCTCTGCCATCATCGCGACAGCAACTTGTCGCGCGGCGACCCTCGCTTTGGACAACGACTCGCTGCGGGCTGCGGCTTGCGCGGTCTGTAAATCTGTCAATAGACGCGTTAGCTGCTCCATATCCTGCGATGCGAGCTGATCGATCTTTTGACGCGATGCTCGGATCTCCGCATAGATCGACTGCTCGGAAAGTCCGTTCTCTTCCAGGTGACGTAATTGGATATCAAATACAGATGCAACCAACTCATTCGCCAACGCGCGGGCCTGTGTGTGAGCTTCAAGACGGTTTCCAACACTGACAAACTGCTGCGCCGCTGCAATTCCGGTCTCTGCCGCGACGAGCAACACCACGTAACAAGCAATTCGGCGATGGATCATCGTTCGGTCTCCAAGCCTAGTTCCTTTTCAATCGCGTCGGTCAAAATCTGTTCGGCGTCGGCATCGGAGCGCAGAATCGCTTCCAAAACGGCGCGTTCATCCATGACCTCAAGCTCGATCGATTCGGAGTTCGTAGAAACTCCCGATGAAGTGCCACGATAGTCCGTGACTTCTAACCATACGAGGACTTTGTCGCGTTTGACGAGCTTGAGCGGACTCAAGTCGAGACTGTATTCGGAGCGGATGGTCGATTTGTTCATCGGACTTGACGCACCCGAAGAATGGAGCTCGATCGAAACTGGTTCGGTTTGTACATCCTCCGGTCGTCGCGTCTCGGATCTTCTCGCGTGCATCACGATCGCGCCGATTCCAAAGTCGTCTTCGACCGTGTAAGCGATCGAAGGGCGAGCGTTTGGCATCACAACTTGGTGCAGCGACGCGAGCGCGGCAACTGGTGCGAGATCTTGCTTGACTCGAATGGCACCTTCGATCGGATGGTAGGTCCCCAGTCCGTCCTCATCCAAAACGGCGACTCTAAATTGAAAGCCGTTTGCCACACGCGTAAGCCCGGCTGATGCTGCGTCCAGATGCCAACTTGTCCCCGAGTCGTCGGTCGGTGAAAAGGTAACCGACTCGCGTTCGGCATCTTGCTCGTCGTCTTTTACGATCTCGAATCGGGCTTGCTTCAAACGCTTTCGATTCGTGCAGCGAATGGCAAACCGGACCGTCGAACCTTCCATTACTTGGGCGTGCTGCTCGTGCTGGCGAATTTTTTCGCGTTGCATGTACACGGGAGCCTCGACTTCGATCGTCAGCTCGACAATCGGACGACGAATGAGCGCGATGCTGCGTGATTCTGCTTCCGCGTCGCCAACCCGTAATGAATACTCCAACGGCTCGTTCACCATCGGCCCTTCGGCTGCGTAAATCGCGGTGTCGACCGCTGTATCGATGCGTTTTAGCACCAGGCTTGTCGAGTCGCCGGTTTCGACTCCTCGCAATCTCGCGATGGCTTTGTCGGGGGTGACACCGGAGCACTTGACGCGAAACATAACCGCTTCGCCCTCGACGACGCGAGCTGCATCCGTCCGTCCATTGATGGCAACTTCTTCGATTTGCGTCCGAGTTGGATATTTCGCGTCGCCCAACCACAAACGATTCCAGAACGCGCGCGCATGATCGGGAAATGCGAGCCAACAAACCAAGACTGCTACCACGGCGAGCGTGGCGTGGCGGGCCGCTCGCCGCGCGTCGTGTTTCGGTACAACCGAGCGAAAGTCCAGCGTCTCTGAGATCCTTGCTGTTCGATCGACGACGGCTCTCTGAAGCTCTCGTGAACCAACGCTGCTGCTAGCCGTCGTGTCGAATTGCAATGCAGCCACGAGATCACTGTCCACACGATTCGTCTGTTCTAACAGCAGCGCGATGTCGACGATTGTCTCATGCGTCAAAAGGTCCGAAGTGAAGTGACGGAGCATTCGCCAACTCACTACACCGACGACCACCGCGATCACGATTGAACGAGGCACGACTTCCAAACGAAATGAAAAGTCGGCGAGCAGTAATACGAATAGTGCGATGACATCTAGCATTACACCGCGCGCGATGACCGTTTGCCAACGCGTAAACGCACGACGGCTTCGTAGCCTCGCAAGCTTCGCCCGAAATGTTTGTAATTCACTCATCGTAGAAACGCTAGTTTTCGAAGCGTCCATTCGCTAAGCATTAATCCAACGATGAACAAGAACCACAGCGGCGTGTTCCAAAGCGCAACTTGCCGATGTTCTTGCTCGAATGTTGGCTCGAGTTCTAGTTCACGAATCATTTTATCAACTTGCGAGATATCATAAGCCTTGCCGCCCGTTGCTGCTGCGATTCGTCGTTGTAACTCCGAATCACGGATCACTTCTCGTTTCTCGAGCGAGATCTCTGAGGCGACGCAGGTTCGTTCGTAAGTCTTGTCGGTGATCGGGTCGGTAATTCGTACCGAATAGCGTCCCGCCGACGAGATCGGAATAATCGTTTCGAAATGACCGGGCTGCGATGATTGCAGTGAGAGCTTCCGAGTCGCCTGACCGTCCTCGGTCGGATACGAAAGATCCGCAATGAGCGCCCCTTCGGTCAGTTGGCTCAGTCCCAACGGTTGATACTCGTCGTCGAACGCATCAACGCTGAACATCGCGTCCTCGCCGACAGGGAAAACATGACGATCGAACTGAGCAACGAATCGTTTGTCGGCACCGACCGCATGACTCATCCCAAGACGATAGATTAGCTGCGACCAAAATCGCTGGTAGTAGCGATTGCCATATCGCCTCCTCAGACGCCACATCTCATTGAAACCGACATAAACAACTTGCCCTTTTCCATAAGGTCGAATCGCTATCAACGGCTGTCGCGTCTTGCCGTCGTCGCACAGATCGGTCGGATGTTCCGCGAGGACTTGGGAGTGCTCGTGAAGTCCGGCGACTGGCTGATACCAAGGCAGCTTCCCCAAATTATTCCAGGCAGCCGCATCTTCCGCTTCAGTCTCGGCAAGTTGCATGAACGGATACAGCGCCGCGCCGCTCGTCCGCTGGAGCATATACTCACTCTGATCGCGCAGTCTCGAATCAGCATTGACGATCACCGGTAGCATCTTCGCAAGCGGCGTGTCGGCGAGTTGCCCAGGGCCAAACCTTGGACCAGCGACAACAACTAAACCTCCTCCGAGACGACTGACGAATTCTTCCGCCAGATCACAGAACTCAGGAGTGAACAATTCACTCGGAGCATCGCCGATAAAGAACACATCATTCGCATAAAATTCACTTCGCGGCGAAACGAGAAAGTTGTTAAACAACGTGTTTTCCGATCGAACATTTTCGGCAGCTGATGCAAGGTAAGCCCGGAACCCATCGCGGCCAACCAGGTCATCGCGCCCGAATACTTCTTTGATTTGACGCCACTCCCAATTCGGTTCGTAGTCCACATAGGTGATCCGAAGGTAGTCCTCAATCACTCCGATCTGCCGAGTCGCTACGTTGTTTTCGAGCAGCACTTCTCGATCGAACGAGGTTACTTTCGCGACAAGCTCCACGACACCCGCGGTCTCCGGAACGAAGGTCAGCTCCAACGTCTTGGTCGCCGCATCTAATGTGACCGTCCGCTCGTCGGCTGATTGAACTGGTCGGTCCTCGCTCGTAGCTTCGTACTCCAACGGCCTGGCCTCCAGTGTTACCGTGGCATCTTGTAGATCGAGACCACTTTGTCGGAGGTCAATCGTTATGGTCGTAGGCTCTCCGCGCTTCACCTTCATCTCGGTTCGCATGTCGATCGCAATGTCGGTTAACTCGGTCGCGCCAAGTCCAACGCTGTGAACTCGAATGCCGATCGACGAGATCGCCGTCAGTAGTTCGTCTCGCTTCACTCCGCTCGAAGTGTCCACGAAATCACTGAGCACGATCGCGGTGGCTGGAGCTGATCGTGGGAGCGAAGCTAAGGCGCCGAGTAAGGGAGTCGTCTTGCCTTCACCAACCAGTCCGCTCTCAATCTTCTGACGATCGACCTTACTGAGGGCATCATTTGCCAACTTAAACAGCTCGACATGACACTTGGCTTCCTCTTCAAGTCGCTGGACAAGGGCACCGCCTTGGTCGCTCAAGAGGCGACGCAGTTGCTCCGTCCGAGTCACGGGGCCCGAATCGCCGTCTTGCACATCGGCAACGGTCATGCTTTCGGAATCGTCGGCGACCAGATAAACCGTAGGTAATCGCAACACGGTCGCGCCGCTGTGAACGACGGGCGCGGCAAGCGTCACAAGAAGGAAGCACAACAACGCCGCTCTTACGAACGTCAGCGTCAATCGCAGCGCGCGCGTGTTACAACTTTCGTAACGTCGGTAGAAGACGACAACACCACCGATTGCGAGCAGGCAGCAACCTAAAAGCGCCCACATCTGTTCGCCTACCCACGGTGCCGCGAATGACACGCTGATCGAGTCAACCGATCGAACATTCTCGAAACCGAACAGCCAGCCTAGGTATTGTGTCATGTCGCCCACTCCGCTTCCCGGATTGAGCGGCGATGACGATGAGCCGAAACAAGCGTCAACGTTTCCGCCATCAGCAGAGCGAGTACGACGAGCGTTAACCACCACCAAAGCCCATGAGCCATCGTGGGCGAATCGGTCAGGCTGATCTCGTCACTCGATCGCGCCAGACTGACGTTGATGTGCTGCGCCAACGCTGCGATCTTGGCGTCGTCCACTGAAGTGAGATCCGATTCCGCTGGGTCACCGTTCAGCGCGAGTTCCATTTCCCATATCGGATCGATCGTCTTTACAGTTCCATTTTCGTCGTGCGACATTGCCGCAACTTTGTAGACTCCGCGGCGATAGGCGTCGCGAATCGTCACTCCGAATCGCTCACGATCAAGAAAGTCGGATTCAACTGGCGCGGCGACACCGTGATCGGGACGCTCGATCATCACGGTCGCATCTTGGGCCACGACCGGCAGCTCGATTTGCAGGCCAGATTGAGTCGTCGCATTAGGATCGTCGAGAGTCGACCGGAGCATTTCCCGTGCGAGTCGGTCAAGCATTACAACCGCGTTCGATTTCGATAACGTATTCCAATCCGAGGTGATCGCCGAGGCGAAGAACAGCACTCGACCTTGATCAATATCGCGCTCGACGAGCAGTGGCGATTCACTCTCATCCTCTAACCGAGCGACAACATGATAGGCGGATGCAAAGTCTGGCGACTCATCGATTTCCGTCCACTTGAAAAACAGCGGTTCTGAATACAAATCTTCTAGCATCTCGTCGGAACTTCCCGGCAGGCGCAGCCATTGGCTGTTCCGCAAGCTTTCGAACGAAATGAAAGTTGGTGTTAACCGGATCGACGGATCAGATTGCGATTGGCGGAGCGAACGGCCACGCGTGTTCCCCGTCAGCGGCGCAGGGAGAATTCCGTTGCCATCAAGCCACGCAAGTTCGTGCCATTGCCGCGCCGAGAAGTCGCCGCCAGCTGCGATCAACAGCTGCCCTCCGTCTTCCACGAACTTTCGCAGTACGGCGACGCTTTCGCCAGGACTTCGCACTCCCGCCAGAACGACCAGCCGCGCGCCTTCGATCGCATCCGCATCGAGATCTTCGATTGTCACATGACGCTGGCCAACAACGACTTCACGCAGATCGTCCTCACGGTCACTCCGTAGGAGTCGACGCAACGATCGCGTTTCGCCAAGCCGACTGAGTCGAACGTCTTCTCTATCCGCCCCGAATTGGTCGACGAAAACGATTGGCAGTCGAGAGATAACTGGTATCAACGCATGACAAGTGTCGTCGATTGTCAATCGATCCGGGGTAATCACAGCTTTGATCGGTATGTGAACCGAGCCACTAGCTGCATTGGTGATGAATGAATGCCGAAATGTCACGAGCTGAGAGCCTTCGCCCGCTTGAAGGGTGACGCTCTTCGAACCGACCAATTGCTCGTCAACCAACAACGAGACTTCCGCTTGCCGCACCGAGTTGCCGCCACTGCGCCCGACGCTCACGTGAATCGTTGACACGGTGCGAGCTTCGGCGAATCCATCTTGCACGTCGATCATGGCAACCCACGTGTTATCGCGTTGTCGTGGTGAGATGTTGACGACCTGGAGCTGTTCCACTTCGCCAGCGTCACCTGCTCCCGCTACGCCTTTCCAAGTTACATTTTGTTGATCGGTAAAAAAGACGATTCGATGCGGCAGATCCGCTGCTCGATGTGCGACCGCATTAGCCCCGGCGAGCACTTCCTTGATGCTCGCCGAGAGATCGGCCACTTCGATGCTCTCGATCACCGAGCAGGCCTCTCGAAAGTCTGTCATCGGCTCTTGCGAAGCGGCAGTGGCGTCTCCGCATGACGCCAACACAGAGACCTGGCTCCCCTCAGGCATGCGTTCGATGAGCTTGACCGCGGCTTGCTTCGCGAGGGTCGACAGCGAGCCTTGGAGTGTCCGATACGACATGCTCAGGCTGTTATCGATCACGACGATAGCGTGGATTGGTCGTGGGCCGACATGCATATCTTGCTGTGAATAATAAGGCCGCGACAGCGCCAATCCGAAAAATAGCACGGCGAGCGAGCGTAACGCCAAGAGTATCGCATCGCGGAGTTGGATGACACGCCGATTTCGTTTGATCGCTTGTTGCAAAAACTCCATCGCGCCCCAATGAAGCAACTGATGTCGGCGTCGATTGAGAAAGTGAATCAAGACCGTGCCAGCCGCCCCGGCGACTCCGGCCGCTGCGAACTGCCATGCGCCAAGAGATGGTAGCCAATTCATGGCGCTGCCTCGTCTGTCGCCTTTCGCTCCGCGAAGGGTCGCTCGTTTGCGGAGCGAGCAACGACATTCTCTTGCAGAATTGGCAAATATCGGTTCGGCATCGCGAGGGTGAAGCAAGCGACCGCCGTGCCAAACAAGTCGCCCGGTTTGCCGCCAACTTTGCCACCGCCATTGGCTCCATTGTCGCGCCACGAGCCATGAACGGCGTCGTCACCTGACGCAAGCATTTGCGAAACGACGAGGTAATCTCGAAGCGTCGAGTAGTGCTCATCCCAAGCGGGACCACCGCCTTGATAAAGAGCCTGAGCTACGTAGTACAGCGTATACGCATCGAAAGGCAGCGTGCCATTACGACGCGACTCCGGCAACTCGGCGATTGCGGCGAGAATCACATCCATGTTCTTGCCGATTCGCCAATCGTCATACTCGCCGAACTCTTGCAGGCAGACAACTCCCGCCGCCGCCATCGCAATCGTCTCACCGCCACCACCCTTGCTGTACGCGAATTGACCTGGGCCAACTTGCAGCTGAGACTCGGTAACTGATTTGTCACCGTGCTTGGGCCAGTAATGGTCACGCACCGAGACAATCGCGGCCTCGATAACTTCGGGGGGGACGTCCAGGCCGCTATCGGCGGCGCTCCGCAACGCTTTGGCTTGCATCACGACGAGACTCAAGTCATGCCCGCGCCCCAATCGCCGCGCTCGATAGTCCCAGCCGCCGTCACCGCACTGAGTATCTTGAATCAGACGCAGCGCGCGATCGAGAGTCGTGTGCAGACGTCGATCACGTGTCGTCGTCATGCCATAAGCTTGTCCCAGAACGAACGTCGACAATCCGTGATTGTACATATCGCGTTGCGAGTTCGAGATGTTCAGCAAGCCAGTTGGCTTGGCGTTGTCGACGATGTAGTCGAGCGCCGATTGAACAACGTCTCCGTACCGTCCACGCCCCGGCGCATGTCCGTTGGATAAAAACGCAAGAACGCCTAAGCTGACCAGCCCAATATCGTTCGATGACCAATTTGCGTCACGTCCTTGGTTCTTGGCCAACCATTCTAATCCACGCTCCAGAGCTTGTTCGCTCTCTCGAGTTATCTCCCACTCGCCCTCCGCGCGGACTTGCTGCGCGGTGGCAGCAACAAGTGATAGGGAAATCAAGAACCGAAAGGCCATAAAAGGAGTGCTGGCTGGAGGATAGTGCGGTAGGGATGTCCTTCCAGTGTAGCGGAAGTCACATTTGATCGCGCGATCGCTCGGCCCTACTTTGCTCCGGCGAGAACACCGCAATGAATCAGCGTCGGAATCATCTCGCTTGTCGTCAGTCCTGCATCTTTGAGCCAGCCGTGATACTCTGCTTGGCTGTACGCACGTCCTTCGGTCAGGGTGAACAAAGCTGCCGAGTAAAGAGCAATCGGCAGCGGGCCATCTAACGCGTCGTTCAAGAACACATCGTGGATCAGTAATCGCCCCGCGGCCGGCAGCGCCTCGGCACAACGGTTTACGAGTTGTCGGCATTGCGGCACGTCCCAATCGTGCAAGATGTTCGACAACAGTGTGACTTCGCAGTCGGTCGGCAATGGATCAGCGAACATGTCTCCTTCACGAAGCTCTAGTCGATCGGCAACGCCATAGTTCTCCGCCATTTCTGCCGCAACTTTCAAGACTTCGGTGTGGTCGAGTACGATCGCTTGCAGCTGCGGATGCTTCTGCAACAGCGCGATGCTATAGATCCCTGTTCCGCCACCTACGTCCAATACGCGAGTCACGCCGTCCATCGGCAGTCGCTCGGCCAACACCGGTGCTACATTTTTGGCTCGACCAGCCAATGCCAGCGTGAAATGTCGCGCCAGATCTTGCTGATCCATCGCAGACTTGGTGCCTTGGCGGAAGATAAATGCGGCACCGCCGTCGCCACTGACATCGGCCGGCTGATTAGTCCGCAAACGCTCGACCATCTCCAAGACACCGGGGCTCGTCGCCGCCAGCCCTATATAATCGGTGACCTCGAACGCCGTTCCGGGTGCCAGATGTTCCGCTGCCATCGGAGCGAGTGCCAATCGCTCGCTGTCGCCGTTCTCAATGAACCCCATCGCGCGCAGTGCTGTAACAAGCACCACGGCTGGTCGCTCAGCAATACCTAACGCATGGCGGAGTTCATCAAACGACTTCGACTCGTCAGCCAACAATCCGAACACATTGAAGTGCGCAACGGCTGCCGTGAGCAGTTCCGTTCCATAGCTGCCACGAAAGTGTTCGAAGATAGACGTTGGATCGGTGGTCGGCGTGTTGATCGCCGAGGCTCGTTGATTGGACAAGCGACTCGTCTCCGTCGAGAATTGCGATTCGGAATGTGGCGAAATACCGCAGGCTTAGCTGTTCGCCGCCGCGAGCAAAAGTTCGACCGCATCGTGACCGCTCATTCCGATTTCGACTCCGAGTTCCTTGGCCTTTGGAGTCATGTCGACGATCTTCGCTTCAAAGAGGTCTTCGGGATCGACCAAGGGGTTCTCAGGAGTTCCCTTTGCGATCGCAATCGCTTGTCCAAATTCGCCGGCCGTCTTTACGTCGTAGATCCCGCAGCCAACGATGCCTGTCTCGGTCAAGATCGAGCAGTATTGTCCGTTCTGCCAGCGGTTGCTGATGCCAATCGCACAACCGTTTTTGAATTGAATTGGGCGCGAGATTGTTCGTGGAAGTGGGTCGTTCATTGTTTCACCTAGATTTTTGGGCGACCTTGTCGAGGAACGCTGATCGTCACTGATAGACGCTAATGAAGAGACGAGCAGAAGCGGTTCGTTCTATCAGCGCCTCGACGTGAATTAACTTACTTGTCTTTAGTGAATTAGCGTTGATCAGCGATGATTAGTGTTCCCGCTGTTTCATGCTATCCAGGGGGCTCGAAATGCCGAGGTCGGCGAACAAAACTTGGGAGCAATTGTACCCCGGAAGTCCCGTGATGTTACCTCCCGGATGGCAGCAAGATCCGCAAAGATACAGCCCCGAGATGTGGGCTCGGTAGTGGCCGGCTCCAGGAAACGGTCGATGATAGCCAACCTGATCGTTGGCAAACGCACCAACGAGTAGATCACCGCCTCGCATGTTTGGGAGCATGCGTTCGGTGTCCAGCGGGCTGCGAGTGAAAGATTCGATAGTCGCATCGGTAATGTTAGGCGAGTATTGAGACCAAAGTTCAAGCATCTTGGCTCCGTGCTTGTCCTTCACAGCGTCCCATTCGCCAGGCTGGCCGTTCAAGGCGTACGGCAGCTTCTCCCACATAAACGCCGTGTGACGATCGGTCGGTGCTTGTGTCGTATCAAACTGCGTCGGGCACGCGCCCCACATAACTGTCGGTGGAATCGTTCCAGCTTCGTGGTGAGTGACGATTTCCGAGAACTGATCAACGTGATCCAACCCAAGAATCACCATCAAGGCGTCGTTCGCTTCAGCGTCGTTGTAGCGAGGTGCCTCACGCAAGTTCAGATTCAGCCCGAACAGCGGAGCTAACAAGTTGTATTGGAAGTTACGAGCCTTCTCGATCCACTCGGTCGGAAGATGTGCAGAGTCGATCAGATCGAGAAAGGTCTGTTGCGGATTGAGGCCAGAGGCGATGAACCGTTTCGCCTCAATCCGCTCTCCGTCAGTGGTCTCGATCGCGACGGCTCGGCTGTTCTCGACGACGATCTTCCGCAGCGATGTTCCCAGCCGCGTGTCACCGCCCGACTCCTGAATGGCTTTGGTCAATGCCACCGCTAACTGCTTCGAGCCACCAACACACATCTGGGCCATCGCGTCGCTGGCCAGCAAAGCAGGAATGTGATGGCCGAATCCAGGCTGACGCAAATCGACTTCGCGCAGACCGTTGAAGAACAACATGCCTGCTTGAACCGCTGGATCTTCAAACTCTCGTTGAACGAACTCCAACGGGGAGAACTGACTGGTTTCGAGCAACAGCCGCCCTTCAGCCGATTGCTGTAATCGTCGTCGTCGTTCGACGAGTGGCATCGGTGGTGATTGCGACTCCGGAACGAGGATATTCTGGACGATCGGGCGAAACGCGTCGCGCCATCGTTGCAACGTCTCGGCATCGCGAGCATTGAAGGTCGCAACCGATGCCGCGGTCTTGTCGAAGTCATTCCACCATTGCAACGATCGCCCATCGCGACAGAGCATCGTGACGTTTAAGTCAGGTTGAAAGTAGCTCGCACCGTGACGAGCCAACTCGAGATCGCGATACCACGGCAGCTGTGTGAGGCCACGGTGAAAGAACGAATGAATGTTGTGACGGAATCCAGAACCGAGGGGATGTTCGATCGTCGACAAACCGCCACCCAGTTCTTCACGGCGATCGATCGACAGGGTCTTTAGGCCGGCGCGTCCAGCGTACGCTTGCAGCACAAGGCTGTTGTGCCCCGTGCCAAGAATGATGCCGTCGTATTGCATACTCGTGACTACGCCAGAGCTTCCGCAATCACTTGCCCGTCAACCAATGGCAGCATGCGACCGGTGCGATCGGCGATCGTCAGATGCGGATCGATGCCAAGCAGATGATACATCGTGGCAAGAAGATCCTTGGGGCTGATGGGGCGATCGGCCACGTCCGAACCATGCTGATCAGAAGCTCCAACGATGTGCCCGCGTTTCACTCCGGCTCCTGCTATCAACGAAGTGTAGACTCGCGACCAGTGATCGCGACCGCCGCCTTTTGCCTTGTTGATCTTCGGCGTTCGTCCGTGTTCGCTCGTGCAAACGACAAGTGTCTCGTCGAGCAAGCCGCGCTGATCGAGGTCGGTGATCAGCCCGTACCAGCCCATGTCAAAGCCAGGACAAAGTTCGTTCTTCATTCGAGCGTAGTGATTCCAGTGCGTGTCCCATCCCGTACCAGCCAGGCCATACTCGTCCCAGAAGACGGTTGCGACGCGAGTCCCGGCCTCGGTCAGTCGCCGCGCGGCAAGACAAGCTTGGCCAAACAATGTCGCGCCGTATAGTTCACGCGTCTTCGACGGTTCGCGACGAATATCCAGAGCGTTCGCCAAACCATCCGATTCGAGAATTGCGAGCGCCGACTCCTGGTGACGCGTCAGCTCCCTTCCGGCTCTCGAATCAACAAGTCGCGGTACCGCGTCATTGAGTTGAGTGAGCAGCGACTTGCGATCATTAAGTCGATCGAGCGTCACATCGTCGTCGGATCGAGTTGCGTTCGGCAAGAAGAATCGACAATCATCGGCAACGCCCATATAGGGATCGTTGTCGGTGTAGACCATGTCGCGCAAAGTTTTCTCGTGCCCCTTCGTCGCCGTGCCGGCAAAGTCGGCCCACAGCGGATCGTACTGGCTGCCAAGGAACCCAGCGTATGGGCCAGCTCGCGGAACTTCACCCTCGCGATTGCTACTGAATCGGAACGGCAAGGCGATGTTTTTCGGAATCGCAGATGGTCGATCGACGCCTTGGCTTTCGACGTAATCAACAACCGAACCGAAGAATGGCCAATGCCGTGAATCGCGTGGACTCAATTCCATCGAGACTTCGATCGCCGGGATTCCGGTCAGCGCATAGGCAACGCCATGAATTGGATGCGGATGTGTCAGCGAACGAAGTACGGTCACACGATCCATCACCTTGGCATGGTTCGGCAGCAACTCGCAAACATCGCAACCGGGCAGCGTCGATGGAATTCCGGTTAACTCGCCGCGAATTTCAACTGGTGCGTCTGGCTTCATGTCAGCCCATTCCAGCTGACTGGGCGCGCCGTACAGATGAATCAGGATCACCGATTTGGCTTTGCCGAAAGACGGACCATGCAGTGATGAAGTGGCGGAAGCTTCACGAAGCTGGAGAAGATCCGCCAGTCCAAGGCCAGCAAGCCCCAAACCGCCCACTCGCAGCATATCGCGGCGTGTGACGCCTCCGCACAGTTTTTTCGACGATCCGAGAATCCGCAGCATAGTTTCTCCTTCGTCACGATTATCAGCGTTTCGGCAACAAGAATCCAGTGATTCACCGGCAATCGGAAATTCTCCCATGATGTAGGTATGATGGCACTCATCCATTGACGCTCCGGCACGGCCAAACGATCTTATTAAAAAGCAACTTACATCGAACGACAGCACGGAACACAAAATGCCACGAATGACACCTCAGATTTCCGCTTTCAAGACCACCCTCGTCATCACCTTGTGCGCAATCAGCTTCGCACCCAATCTCTTCGCTCAACAAGCAAGGGCGAAAAAGACCAAGAAGCGGCCAACTCGACCCAATGTCGTCGGGCCCGCTATCGGCGGGAACAAGGCAACGCCGATCGATCGAATCAACGTCGCGAAGGGCTTTCAAGTTGAGTTGCTGTACTCCGTGCCAGGCGCGGAGCAAGGATCCTGGGTCAATCTTTGCACGGACAACAAAGGGCGGATTCTGGTAAGCGACCAGTACGGTGGGCTGTATCGCGTTACTCCGCCGCCTGCCGGAGAGCCGCTTGACTCCGCCAGCGTAGAGAAAGTGCCCGCTGACATTCGAGCCGTCAACGGGATGGTCTGGGCTTTCGATGCACTTTACGTCGGCGTGAATGACTACGAACGAAAGATCCCGTCCGGCCTATATCGAATCACTGATAGCGATGGCGATGATCAACTCGACAAAGTTGAGCTGCTGCACGAAGTCGATTCAAAGAGCGATCATGGTGTTCACGCGTTGATGCCAACACCGGATGGCAAGGCCCTTTATCTAGTGACAGGGAATAACACGCTTCCTCCGGAGTTGCAAGCGAGCTCTCCCGTTCGACAAGTCTGGGGCGAGGATCATCTTCTGCCGAGCATGCCTGATGGTCGCGGCCACAATCGTGGCGTACTCGCTCCGGGCGGAATCATCTATCGCGTTTCACCGGACGGAAAAAAGTTCGAAGCGTACGCATCCGGCTTTCGAAACGTGTTCGATGCCGCGGTCGATCGTGATGGCGAGCTGTTCACTTACGACGCAGATATGGAGTACGACTTTAACACACCTTGGTATCGTCCGACGAGAATTTGTCACGTCGTCAGCGGAGCGGAATTTGGCTGGCGAAACGGAGCGGGAAAACGACCGACGTTCTACGCTGACAATTTGCCGCCGGTACTCGACATCGGGCCCGGCTCGCCAACGGGGATGACGTTTGGTTATGGCGCAAAGTTTCCCGCGAAGTATCAAAACGCATTGTACGCTCTCGATTGGAGTTGGGGAAAGCTCTACGCAGTGCATCTCGAACCTAACGGCTCGACCTACAAGGCGACCAAAGAAGAGTTCGTCACGGGAGCACCGTTACCGATCACCGACGCGATCATCCATCCCGACGATGGCGCGATGTACTTTACGATCGGCGGACGGCGTGTGCAGTCGGGGCTTTATCGCGTGACCTATGTTGGTGACGAACCGACAGATCTTGTCGAGACCAAACCATCCGTCAGCGAAGCCCGGAACACGCGTCACTCGCTGGAAGCGTTTCATGGTAAGCAAGACCCAAAAGCGATTGATGCCGCATGGCCTCATTTGTCAGACGAAGACCGCTTCATTCGCTTTGCAGCACGTACAGCGGTGGAACACCAACCGATTGAGACGTGGGCCGATCAAGCGTTGACGGAATCCGACGCGGCCAAGCAAGTCGAAGCGTTACTCGCTCTGGCTCGCGTTACTGGCGTTTGTCGGCAGCATCGAAATGAGAAGACTCCCGCTGTCAACACGGCGATGCGAGATAAGCTACTTGGCGCGATCATTTCTATCGATACTGACGACCTGGGACACACCGAGCAACTGACTCTAATTCGAACGACTCAAATCGTTCTGAATCGTTTCGGTCGACCAGACGATGCGACGATCGGCAAACTGATTGACCGTTTCGACCCGCTGTTCCCCGCGGAATCGGCGGAGCTGAACTGGTTGTTGAGCGAAACGCTGGCTTGGCTCCAGTCTCCCACCGTCGCGAAAGAGACGATGGCCTTGCTTCACGCCGCACCAACGCAAGACGAGCAGATGCAGTACGCTCGATCGATACGGATGCTCAAAGAGGGCTGGACTCCGGAGCTGCGTACCGCGTATTTCAATTGGTTCCTCAAAGCAGCCAATTATCGCGGTGGCGCGAGCTTCGAGAAGTTCATCCAATTTATTCGCGACGACGCGGTGGCTTCGTTAAGCGAAGCCGAGAAAAGTTCATTGGCCGAATTGCTCGCGAAGAAACCTGAGAAAAAGTCGGTGCTCGATAGCCTGGGCGAAGTCTTTGCTGGGCGTGATTCGACAAAATGGACGCTCGACGAACTGTCGGCTGCCACTCGCACGGGCTTGAAGAACCGCGACTTCGACAATGGTCGCAAGATGTTCGTGGCCACTGGCTGCTACGCCTGTCATCGATTCGGAAATCAGGGTGGAATGAACGGACCGGACCTGACATCTGCCGGGCGGCGATACTCACCGCATGATCTTTTGGATCAAGTAATCAATCCCAGCAAAGTTATCAACGAACAATTTTCCGCGATTACAGTACTAACGGAAGCTGGCCTCATTCACACGGGCGTTGTCGTCAACCTAAATGGCGATTCGATGACACTTAACACGGATTTGACGGATCCCAATAAGCGAGTCAACATCGACCGCAAGCAAATCGATGAACTGACAGTTTCGAAAGTCTCGCCGATGCCCGTCGGACTTTTTGATCGAATGACGAAAGAAGAGATTCTCGACTTGCTTGCCTATGTCATTAGCGTCGGCGACACACAGCACGAAATGTTCCGCAAGTGATTGGACGACGCCACTGAGTCTTGTTTTAACGAGTCAAGTTCCCGACATTCAATAGATGGCATTTCAAAACCTGCTTCGAACACGTGGCTGGGGCATCCTGCCGCAGCTTTCGCGACACCTGCTGCGGCTGGAAGCCCCAGCCACTGAGTTTAGAAATGCCTGCGATGCAATCAGCGCACGTTATCCACCTGTAAACGAGCAATTATGAAACATCTGATTTACCTTTTAACCGCGCTCGCATGTTTCGCCGCGAACGCATCAGTCTTCGCGGCGGACAAGCCCAACATCGTTCTCATTTTTATCGACGACATGGGCTGGGGCGACGTTGGCTGCTACGGCAATGATTTCATCGATACGCCGCGAATCGATCGCCTTGCCACACAGGGTGTGCGCTTCACAGACTTCTATGCGGCCGGTGCCGTTTGTTCGCCGACTCGCTGCGCGGTTCAGTCCGGCCAGAACCAAGCGAGGATTGGGATCACGGCGCACATACCTGGCCATTGGCGACCGTTTGATCGCGTGATCACTCCTTTGACAACGATGGCACTCCCACTGGATACCGTCACCGTGGCAGAAGCGTTGAAGGACTCAGGCTACTCGACTGGATATGTGGGCAAGTGGCATCTCGGCAATGGCTCGCAGTTCCAACCAGACCAGCAAGGATACGACTTTTCTGCCGTGATCGGCGGTCCACACTTGCCCGGGAAATATCGTGTTCAGGGAAGAACCGGTCTTAAGCCAAAGCCAGGACAATACCGAACTGACTTCGAGGCAGATCTGTGCATCGACTTCATCGAGGAGAACAAGGAGAAGCCGTTCTTTCTGATGCTCTCGCCATTCGCAGTGCATATTCCACTCGGTGCCATGTCGCAGAAAGTCGAGAAGTATACAAAGAAGGCCGACGAGATGAATCGCATGTTGCCGCATCCGGTATATGCCGCCATGGTGGAACACTGCGACGACATGGTCGGGCGGATTGTCGACGCTGTCGAAGTCCAGGGCCTGACCGACAACACGATGATCGTCTTCACATCCGACAATGGCGGGCTGCATCGACGTTACGACTATCGCGAACAAGCCGATGACAACGTATCGAGTCTCGCGCCATTGAAAGGCGAGAAAGGATCGCTGCACGAAGGCGGCGTTCGCGTACCGTTGATCGTGAAGTATCCACCGCTGGCAAAGTCCGGCGCGGTGTGTTCCGAGCCAACGATAAGCTACGACTTCTTTGCCACTTTCGTCGATCTGGCCGGTGGATCTCTGCCCAAGAACCAAACGATTGACGGACTTAGCCTGAAACCGCTGCTCACGAATCCAGGCGAAAAATTAGAGCGGACCGCGCTTCATTGGCACTATCCCCACTATCACCATGATCGCCCAGCAAGCAGCATCCGCGAACGTGATTGGAAGTTAATCGAGTATCTAGACGGAACAGGCGATGTGGAGCTTTATCATCTTGCGAAAGACCTTGGCGAGGCCAACAATCTGGCAAACGAGAAGCAAGGCCGCGCTACCGACCTGAAACACAAGCTGCAGCGATGGCGGCAAGACGTCGTGGCTCGAATGCCGATTCCGAATCCGCACTACAATCCGAAGCGAGCCGGAGAGTGGTGGAGCATGCGAACCGGCAAGCCCGTCGACAGCGACACTCGCAAACGGTTTCCGGCAACTGAACTGTTACTTGGAGGCGCCGCGCCGTGATGATACCGACTGCCGTTAAACGAGGGAGCGTTCTTCGCTTCGTTTTGCTTGGAGCGTTGGCGATACATGCGGCGTCCAACGCCTGTCACGCTGCTGATGCTAAGCCGGCGAATAAAGAAGCGGAAGCATCGTTCACAAAGAATGTGCTACCGATTCTCGAGCAGCACTGTTACAAGTGCCACAGCCATGAAGCAGAGAAGGCGAAGGGCGGGCTGATGCTCGACTCGCGTATCGGCTGGACTAAGGGAGGCGAATCGGGAACTGCGATTGTGCCCGGCAAACCGGACGAGAGCTTACTGATCAAAGCCGTCCGATACGAAAACTTTGAGATGCCGCCCACCGGAAAATTACCGGACGAGCTGATCTCCCGCCTCCAGCAATGGGTTGCCGCCGGTGCGCACGACCCGAGGGTGACTCGAGCAACTCGGTCCACCAGGCGGATCGACCTCGAAGCGGGTCGCAAGCATTGGGCATTTCAACCATTGCGTGACGAGTTGCCGCCAGAAGTCAAAGACGCCGAGTGGCCTCAGAGCGACTTGGATCGGTTTGTGCTTGCTAAACTCGAAGAACACGACTTGCGTCCGGTTAAGGATGCAGATCGATACACTTGGCTGCGTCGTGTGAGTTTCGACTTAACAGGACTGCCGCCGACTGTGGAAGAGATTCGTGAGTTTGAGACAGACGAGTCGGATGAGGCTCACGAGAAGGTGGTCGACAGGCTGCTCGATTCGCGTGCTTTCGGCGAGCGTTGGGCTCGGCATTGGTTGGACCTCGTGGGCTACGCAGATCAAGTTGGCACCTCAAACTCGGTCTTCGCGCAACATGCGTGGCGGTACCGTGACTACGTCATCGACGCGTACAACAACGACAAACCGTTTGATCGCTTCATTCGCGAGCAAGTCGCCGGCGACTTGCTGCCCCACGAGACGATCGAACAGCGATCAGCCAATCTAGTGGCAACGGGCTTTCTTGTGTTGGGTGACATTGAAATTGTGGAGGCCGACAAGGCAAAGTTGCTGGTCGACATCGTTGACCAGCAAGTCAACAAAACTGGCAAAGCGTTCCTCGGAATGACGATTGACTGTGCTCGTTGCCACGATCACAAATTCGATCCCATCTTGCAACGCGACTACTACGCGATCGGCGGTTTCTTCCACGGCACGTCGTCGATTTACAAGACGGATCGGGGCGTGTGGAGCGACGTCAACACGAACGAGTTACCTGAGACCGACTCGCAGAAAGCGGAACGTACACAACAGACTCAGGCGCACGCCGAGCGGCTCGCCAAAATGCAACTCGAACGCAAACAAGCGATAGCGAGGAAAAATGAACTCGACGAATTATTGAAGAATGAACAGCTGCCAAAAGATGAACGAGACCAACTGACGAAGGAACGCAACGAGAAGAGCGGGCAAATCGGAACGTTGAACCGGGACATTCTACATGCCGATTTCTTCGCCCCGGCGGTGCCGCAGGCTCACGGAGTTCACGACGTTGAAGCTCCCGGCAACATGAACATAACAATTCGAGGAAACCCGCGCGCTCTGGCCGACGAAGTGCCTCGCGGATTTCTAAGTGTCGTCACTGAAACGGCCCCGCACGTTCCTCAGGGCCAAAGTGGAAGGCTTCAGCTCGCGGACTGGATTGCGAGCAGCGAGAACCCGCTGACTGCTCGTGTCGCCGTTAATCGGATCTGGCAAAAGCTGTTCGGCCACGGGATGGTCCGATCAGTCGACTATTTTGGCTTGCCGGGCGAACGACCTTCGCACCCCGCGCTCCTGGACTTTCTGGCGAGCCGCTTCATCCGCGATGGCTGGTCGCAGAAACAATTAATCCGCTCGCTCGTGCTCAGTCGCACTTATCGCCTCGGCAGCGTCCACGATGATCGCGCCCATTCGATCGATCCCGATAATCGTCTACTGTGGCGTATGAACCGCGTGCGGCTCGATGCCGAGGCACTGCGCGACGCGATGATCTTCGTCAGCGGGCAGCTGAATTCGTCCACTGGTGGCCCGGCGATGCCGCTTGAGTTTCCTGAGAACGTCGGCGGTCTCAATCCCAAGGATGTAAACCCGCCGAACTTCCGGCTCGCCAGGTGGCGCCCGAGCCAAGACTTTGAACGAACAATCTACTTGCCCGTGATCCGCCACTCGGGACAACCGGGCCCGGCAGCCCTGCGAAACGTTTTCGATTTTCCACAGCCCTCGCAGTTTGCGGGACAGCGAGCAACGACGGCAGTTCCCACGCAGGCATTGTTCCTGATGAACGGCACTGTCGTAAAAGAGAGAGCCGCGGCGGTGGCGGAGCGACTTACGAAATCGTCTGAGAAAGAAAGCGAAAGACTGGATCAACTCTGGCTGACCCTGCTCAACCGCCCGCTCTCACCATCCGAGCGCAGCGAGGCGGAAGCATTTGTTTTAGCGGCGGGTGACGAAGCATGGATCGAATTGTGTCACGCGCTGCTTGCGTCTAACGAATTTCTAATGAGACTCTGATCATGAAACATGCACCGTTCTTCACTCGACGTGAACTGCTGCGAACAACCGCCTGTGGATTTGGCAGCGTGGCGCTTGGCGGCCTAATGAGCCGTGACTCCCGGGCGGCTAGCAACCCGTTGGCGGCCCGTGATGCCCAGTTCACTCCGCGAGCAAAGCGTGTGATCTTCGTGTTCCTGGCCGGCGGACCGTCGCAAGGTGACCTGTTTGCTCCGAAGAAATTCATTACCGACAACCACGGCAAAGCCATTGAATCGCCAGTCGGTGACGACGGTCAGATTCGTGTGGGGGTGGCGCAGTTTCTTCCAATGGCACCGGTCGCGCCCGTTCGACCGCGTGGCAACTCGGGACTGATGATTTCCGACTTATTGCCGAATCTGGCTGGCGTAGCGGATGAACTCTGCATGTTGCGCGGTGTCGTGTCGGATAACAAGGCCCATGCTCCGGCTGCATTGCAGTTTCACACTGGTCACATCGCCGAGGCACGACCGTCGATGGGCTCGTGGATCAGTTATGGACTCGGCACCGAGAACGACAATCTGCCTAGTTTTATGACGATTCACCCAAAGCAAGACGAACGAACTTATGGTGCCTCGTTCCTGCCCGCAATTCACCAAGGCACACCGCTGCGAGTGCCGGGCAACGAGGGGGATTTGGCGATCGCCAACTTGCAAGACGCAGACGCGGCCCCGGAAAGTCAAAGACGTCGGCTCGACTTCTTGCAGCGTATTAATCAACGGCTTCTGCATCGAGTGAAAACGGACTCACAGATGGAAGGGGTCATCGAGTCGTTCGAGTTGGCATTCCGCATGCAAGCCGAGACGCCGGCGCTGGTCGACTTGTCCAACGAAACTCAAGGCACTCTCGATCTGTACGGGATCAACAAAGGTCCGGCGGACCGCAATGGTCGTGCTTGTCTGATGGCACGTCGACTGAGCGAGGCCGGCGTTCGCTTCGTTCAGATTACGATGGACGGATGGGACCATCATGGTGACATACGCAATGCTTTGCCCGGTTCGTGTGCCGGTGCGGACAAGCCGGTCGCTGGGCTGATCGCCGATTTGAAACGACGTGGGCTGCTGGAGGACACGCTGGTGATGATCTCTGGGGAATTCGGTCGGACGTATTGGAGCCAGGATCTCTCCGGGACTTCGCCGATCGCGACTCACGGCCGGGAGCATCAGCAGGAAAGTTTCTGCACGCTGTTGGCTGGCGGCGGCGTGAAGCCGGGCTTCGTACACGGCGTGACCGACGACTTCGGCTACAAACCGGTGCAAGGCCGTGTTCACTTGCACGACCTGCACGCAACAATGCTGCACTTGCTAGGCATGGACCACGAGCGGCTGACGTTTCCGCACCTCGGTCGCGACTATCGACTGACGGATGTGTACGGTGAGGTTGTGCGCGACATCTTGGCGTGATTCGCCCGGTGGGCGAGGTCATCAGAATGATGAAAGCGGAACTCAGCGAGGATACGTTGATACCCCCTGAATACAACCATGTTCCCTAATCGTCAGCACCTTGCCCACTTCACTGCCACGGAAAAGTTTTCGTTCGAACAAACCACCGCCATACTGCTTGATTGATTACGGGCAGTTTGCGGAATGAAGCCGACGTTTGACGCCAGCGCTTCAGGCTCAAGAACTCGGGGAGCGTGTTCCAAGCTCTTCATCGAGCATCCATGCTGCGACGCGAGCCACGAGCTATGTGAAGAAGCGGATCACTTATTCTTCTTTTCCTGTTTCAGCTTCCTCTTTTCCTTCGGGGTGCGTTGAGCCTTCTTCTGTTGCTCACGCTTACCTTTGTCTTTGCTTCCCTTGTCGCCCATCGTGATTTCTCCCTGATTAAAGACGAACGCGTCACAGCTCAGTCAGGCCAGCGTAACGTTTTCTGCACAAGGTCCTTTTTGTCCGCGACCTTCGGTGAATGACACGCGTTGTCCTTCTTGAAGCTCGTCGTAGCTAACACCTTCGAGAGCCGACGAGTGAAAAAACAAATCCTTGTCCGTTCCGTTATCAATAAATCCGAAACCTTTTTGCGTCAAACGTTTGATAGTACCTTCAGCCATTTGTTCAGTCCCTACAAAAAACTCTTGCCGCGTGGCCCGACACTACACTGTTCGGGCTGCTCCGCTGCAAACACAACTTTACATTCTCAACGATTGGAACGAAGCCGAACAGATGGCGCTCCGATATCGATGCCAGATCTTCCGCAGCTTTTGCTTTCATTATCTTGTTGACGCACGACCGCTACGTATTCTTGCGATCACGTACTCGATCCAGAATTGTCATCCAGGATCGATTGAGCCGCAATGTTACTTCCTGCACCTTCTGCTCTTCATTCTGTTGGAACTCGATGTCAAAACCAGCTCGTGCCAAGACGTCATTTGGCTTTTCACCCAGCTGACAGGCTCGCCAAAATCGCACGCTCCGGAGCGAACTTGCTGATTTGGATGTGGCCGTCTCGGAAGTAATGACTTCGACCGACTTAGTGACCTCCGGCGTCAATCCGCTCATCATTTCCTGGCGTAATTCGTCCGCCCAATCTTTCCAACGGGTCTTATCCTGGACTGTCATAATTCATCTCGCGCTAAAGGCAATAGGATTACTCTATTTCACTAAAGTGCTGGAGCCGCACACTTCTGGCCTCAGTAGAGCATATCGCATTTCGCGCGGTCAGGATACGCTCGGCATCGCTACTTGTCCGTCTTTTTGGATCCGCGTTGCATTCTCACAAGCTTTCGCTTTGCCTCGGCCTTAATCTTGGGCAATGCCGTTTCCATGTCAAGAACAGCGTCCAGGTCGGCAGTCGCTTTCGCGTCGTCGCCCATTGCCGCGTAAACTAACGCGCGGTTATAGAGGGCCATTGCCTTCACATCCAGCGGAACATCTTGCAGACCGATGGCGGTCGTGTAATCATCGATTGCACTCTGGTGGTCATGCTCTTTTGAACTTGCCATACCCCGTTTGTAGAACGCCAACGCCTTACCGCGGCTGGAGAATCGGCCAGTCAGCAATTTGAAGACATTCATCCGGCAGTTGTTCCCTCGTCTTGCGGCTTCATCTCAGTGCCATCGCTCGCGCATTGACTTTCTAGTTCCCCGCACGCGCCGTCGAGTTGTTCCTGAGTTGAGATAGACCGTTGCAGCGAGTTAAAGGAGGCACAAGATGCCGCCGAGACTGAAGTGGCAGCATCCACCGATGTGGCTTTCTTGATGAACGCAGAACTGAGCGAGTACTGATATGGAAGGATAAAACAAGCCGCGATAATCGCTGTCGATTCAGGGACCAACCAAGCGATGGCCAACGCAACGTTCACCAGCCCAATGGCGACGTGTGACTTTGTCATGCCGCGAATCAGATACGGCAATTTGTACGGTACTAGCATCGACACCGAATGCAGCAGGAACGCGGCGATCAAAACGGGACCGGTACTGAATTCGAAAAGTTCTGCCAATAGCAGAATGAACAAGATATGCCGGATCAATTCATTTGTTGGTGAGCCGGTGCCCGCAGCTCGCGCCGGAACCATGCGGCTAACGCTGCGGAGCACGACCGCCATCGCCCCGATCAAGCCTGCGACGATACAGAGTCCACCGAAGTGCATTCCCACGACCATTATTAAAATGGTGTGCGAGATCGCGTCGCAGACGTTATCCAGTAAGGCGCCGAACTCGCTCTTAATGTTCAGCCGGGCAGCTAGGATGCCGTCCAAATCGTCCATCACGTTGTTGTACACGATCAGCGGAATCAGATACTGATATCCGCTTTCCCGAAAGAGGATGCACAGCGGGAGTACACCAAGGATCGAGACGGCGTTAGCCAGATTCTTATAGATGAGAAAACTCAGTTTCTGTGCGCGTCGTTTGCATGATTCCTAAGCCGCTACACTGGTCCGATATCGAGAACGTCACGTTGTAGTCACGGCGAGACTTAACGAGTCTCCTCCGAGTGGTCTCCCTGGGAACATCAGCTCGGCTTCATGGAGATCTTCTAGCGTGTCGATCTCGTACCAACGTCCGCTATCGAAGTCGACAGCTTCCAGTGACAGACTGCCATCAGCGACCATTTCCGCGAAAACTGTTTCGTAGTAGTCGTTCACTCGGCCCGCCGCGACATACTGCGATAAACGTTCCGACACGCGACGCCACGATGCCAGCGTGAAGCTATACATATTGACCGTCTTGTGGCGGACCCCACCTAGGTCACCGCCCGAGCCAATCTGGAAGGCGAATACTCGCTGAAACAGGTCGACGGTGACAGTCGTGCCATCCATCCAGTCTTGCATATTAGAGACCGCAATCTTGTCAGGCTGTAACATGTCTTCCATCAACGCGGCGTCGAATACGACGTCGCTTTCAACCAACAGAAATGGTTCGTTGATGCTCTCGCGGGCCAGCCAGAACGAATAGAGATTGTTCGTCGTAGCGTAGACAGGATTGATGACATAGTCGATCTGTAGTTCATCGTCCCACTGATCGAGAAACTTGCGGACCCGCTGATCCAAATAGCCAACTACCACAATCAAGCGTTCGAAGCCGTTACTACGCAAGCAGCGAACGAGGCGTTCGAGAATTGCGATCCCGTTAACTTCTGAAAGACATTTGGGGGCGTCGTTCGTTAGCGGCTGAAGCCGGCTTCCTGTACCGGCCGCGAGTAGTACGGCAGTAGTGACTTGCTTGCTTGCTGTATCGTCCATAGTCTCCATTCTTGGCTGGCGTTTAGCGTTCTAAGAACGGCCAGCGGTTTAATTGTTTGGCGATTTCCGTGGTGCAGTGGATTCCAATTCCTGGCATCGCTCGCGCACCGACCGAAACGGCATTCCATCAGATCGTTTGTATCTTTCGGCGCGGACGAACCAGAACGCCAAGCCACCAGTATTGTGCGCTGGTGTTTGCGCAGCTCCTGCGGCTCGCACGCCGAGCGACCCCTTTCGCCCCGTCTTCTGCCAGCCGCGACGTTCCATAATTATGCGAACCAAGACGCCGATCGCCTGCCGGAATCGCGTACTCTGTCGGACGTGTACACCGGTGAGAAACCGGTCAATCGTCGTCTGTGTTTCAAGCTCTCGTACAACACCCGCTAACGGAGCGCGGTCGTGGTGCAGTTCTGATTCCTCCATCCGTCGCTGACGATCCGCGTCATCAAAGAAGTCAAGCACGCTGTCGAAGGGTTGACTCGAATCGTTGACAACGTCGGCGAAGGTTCTGCCCTGTGGATCTCCCAGGAAATCGTCACGCGATATGTGAGTCTCTCCCATATTTCCGAGTTCCCTTTTTATGCCGGCTAACAACTGTTTTCGTAGCTACAAAATAAGCACGTGCAAATATTGTATCTCCGTAACGCATAAACCGCAATAGCGGGCAATCTTGATATCGCACTACGAATGGCAAGACGTTTACGAGCGAATCGATTCCAAGGCAATCGTCGCAAATCGGGCCAGACGCGCATCTTCGGAGGTCGCGGCGGCTTCCAGCTGCGGAATCGCGTGGGCTGCCGATTTGCCGATCTTGCCGAGCGCCCAAGCGGCTCGCTGCCGGACAACTAGCTCGGGATGACTGGATACGGAGGTGGCAAGAGTCCGAACTGCCAAAGCAGCTGCCTCCTCCATCCTTCCCAACAGCGTTGTTGCCCAATAGGCGACATCAAGATTCTCGCCGTTGATAAACGCCTCAAGCGAAGTCACCTCCGAAGAGCTCGGGGCAGGCAGCTCTTCGAGTGCAGCGACGGCCCAATCGCGAACCTGTTCGTCATCGTCACCGCAGGCTTGAACTAGCGCCACGGCTGCGTTGACGGCCTCCGGCCCTATTCTCGCTAACGACTCTGCTGCCTCGCGCCGCGTTGTTACTTCAGTGGATGCGAGTGATGCGATTAGCGCCTGAATATCGTGTGCCATAGAACCTTAGTCTCGCTGCTTTACCAGTCTAAAGTAGCCCAACTACTTGCCGGCTTGAAATTCGTCGAGTTCTTCCAACTTCAGACGAACGCTTACGATATACGGCGCTTCTCCCTTTTCCCAATGACCATACGTCGTTGCAATGATCGTTCCGTCAGGCAGAATCTCGACCGCCGGGTACGCGCAATCAGCACCCTTGTGGTTGTCCATCAAGCGAACTCGATACTGCCCTTCGCGACCTTCGGCAATGTCTTCATAACTCCCAACCCAAGCAACCCAATCGCCCTTTGTCGGGCTCTCGCGAGTCGTGTCGCGGAACGAGATGAACAGGCGACCATCGGGCCCATACACTCCCGTGTGCCTGTCGCCAGTAAGAGATGCGGGCAACTCGCGCGGCTCGCTCCATGATTGGCCTTCGTCGTTCGAGAAAATCACGTGCGAGTTGCGACGGCGACTGTTCTCTCTTAGCAGTACGGCCATTTGCATCCCGTCGGGCGAACGGATCAATCCAGGTTCGCAGAGATGAACCGCTGTGTCCCTCTGAATTATCTCTGGCGCGGACCAAGTCAAACCGCCGTCCTGCGAAAACGTCTTGTACAGACGAAACTCGACGGGTTTCTTTCGAGCGCCGTTGTCAGCAAAGAAACGTCCGTCGTCGTGGAACATGGCTAGGTAGTGGCCCGCCTCATTGAGCTTGCCGACGAAGCCCATGACTACGATTCCACCCCAATCACCAACTGGCTTCAGCTCCGACCAGCTCGCACCATCGTCTTCGCTAACCGCGAGCCTCGCCGGGTACAATCCGGACCACATGATCAGCCGCTTCTTGCCGTCAGCGTCAACGACTCGATGAATCGTCGGCACCTCTTTGCTCGTCTCCCAACTGGCCGGAGTTGCCAGTCGCTCCGACCAAGTCAGTCCCGTGTCGTTGCTGCGTTTATAAACGATCCCTCCGCGGCCATGTCCCTTCGGATAGACGCAGAGCAACGTTTTGTTGTCCTCCAGCAAAACCGTCGTGGGATGTCCGAGATATTGTCCAGCCTCACGATCGACCACAACTTGCCGTTGCTTCTGATCGGCAAGATCGATCGTCGGGATCGTGTACGCGGCCGGAAGAGGCTCGGCAGCATTGGCATCGAATGCGACACCGCTGGCGTACCAGATCGTCAGAATCAGGAAGGAATTGGTTCGTAACGACATGGCTCGATCGTCCTTTCAATATTCCGTGGCAACGCAAGTCGGTGCCATCAGTGTCTCTATGTCGGTTCCCAGAAGCAAGGTCTCGCCGGTCGCGCACGAAGAGTCTACTCGGCGTGACGCTCAAGGATCTGAGCCGGAGTTGCCGTTCCCGTCGTGCCAAGTTGCTGGACCGTGATTCCAGCGACGAGGTTAGCAACGTCGGCAGCTTCGAGATCAGTCGCGCCGCTGAGCAACGAAGCAACGATACCGCTCGTCGCACTATCGCCCGCTCCAACGATATCGATCGGGCCATTCGCCGGATGTGCCGGGGATCGAAAACAATCGCCGTCCGGGTGGGAAACCATGATTCCCTCAGCACCGAGCGTCACGTAGACCGCTCGTCCCGTTCGACTCGACAGACTCTGAGCCGCCTCCTCAACCGTTGATGTAGCTTCCGCCGACGTTCCAATCGCGCCGAGCAACTCGGAACGATTGCCCTTCAGAACACCGGATTGAAAACAACCGAGGTGCGTGCGGCTGTCGACGAAGACTAACTTCTCTGGATTGGCAACTGCTAACTCGTCGAGCAATCTCTGAATCTCGTCATTGACGACGCCCCAATTAGTCTCGTTGATTTGATCAAGCACAATTATTCCATCACACTTCGCGAATGCATCCGACAAGTTTCGACGGAGTCGCTCGCAAGTGGAGGCTGACAAGGGCGACCGCGTCCGAAGATCGAGTCGGTTCAGTTCGCGCCAGTTGCCCTCGGCGTCCTGCTTCATGGGTTTTGTGTACGTGGGCGTCAGCCGATGTTCGTCTTGAATGATATGAGTTTCGTCGATGGGCAACCGGCGTAGCTCTTTGATGAGATCAAAGGCCTGTCCGTCGTCACCGATTACTGTCACCGGAACAAGTCGTCCAACGCCCAAGGCCGCGAGGTTGTTCATGACCGTGCCAAGAGCGCCCGGCGAGTTGCGAACCGACGCGATTTGATACGCTTCGAGATCGGTCTCGATGGAAATCTCTTCGACTCCCGGTTCGATATCGAGATACCGGTCCAAAAATAAATCGCCGATCAACCCGATCGTCAACTTGGGGAAGTGCGAAAGAATCGATTCGAGTCGCGAACGTGAAAGCATAAGGTCGACTCACTCCGATATTGATTCTTCGGCGGCTAGGGCAGCTTGTCGAAGATGAGGGAACGTATGGCGATGGTCGCCGCACACGTAGTAACTCTCGCCGCCATCGGCCACAGTGCGCACAAGGATCGTCTTCCAAGGCCGGTAGTAATACTGAGGATTTGACTTCGGAGCCTCTTTCTCAAAATCCCCATCAATCGATATCAAATCGAATGCAGCAGTCGTAAAGTTCGCGATCTGCCGCCCTTCCTGATGCGCGACATTTCGAGCCATCGACAGTGCCTTGAGATAGACCTCGGGTCCCATGACCGCCGAACCGAAACACAGAAAGACACCGCCCTCTAGATTGCTGACGGTATCGCAAACCGTCAGAAAATCCCGATAGCTCGCTGCGCCGAACGCTGCAGGATCGAAGTTTGGATGTTCGTGAATGATGTCGTAGCCGATGCCTGGGTGAACTGTGATCGGAATGCCAAGTCGGACGCACGTCGCCGTCACACTCGTGTCTTTATGAGGAAAGTCGCTCTCTAAGATCGCCCGACCAACTGCCTCGCCGAGTCCCATCCCTGCCGCTGCACCATCGCGAACGATGTCGTTGATCTCGCCCGTTTCGCGCCACAAACCAAACTCGCCGGAGCGGATGTAGCGGGCGACACTTTCACAAGTCGCACCAATGCGTGACAACTCGTAATCGTGAATTGGTCCGGCGCCGTTCATGCCGACGTGAGTGATCAAGCCGCGTTCGAGCAAGTCAATTAACTGGCGTTGGACTCCAGCGCGCAACACGTGAGCGCCCATCAGCATCAAGATCGACGCATTTCGTCGGCGCGCTGCAACCAATCGCTGGCCCAATATCGCGACACGCCGCATCGAGACTTGGTCTAAATCCACCGGCCCGTCGTCGAGCGAAAGCAGCGACGAATGCTGAAGGTCGTGCGTTCGCTCAGCAAGTGGTTTAATGACCAGACGCGAACGGTCGAATTGAGGATATAAAGTCATGCGAGACGAACCAATTTCGTCAGCGAATCAAATTCTCGATAGTCGCCAATGATGACATCGGCACCTGCTTGGATCAACCGCTCGCGCTTCCACGCGTTGACTCCCTCACAAGTCTCCTCTTCACTCGCCACACCGATCGCCAAGCCACCAACTCTCTTGATCTCTTCGATCTCGACAAATCCATCCCCGAAACCGACGATTTCAGTGCCGTCGAATCCAGCGTCGCGAATCATCTGTTCGATGATCATGGCCTTCGAGAAGTTCTCGTAGTCGTCGATCGCTCCATAAATATGATCGCCGAAGAATTGATCGAGTCCGAGTACCGAGAGTTCATCGCGAACGAACGATATGTCCGTTCCGGAGGCGAGGTACATCGAAGTACTTCGCCGCTGAAACCACTCCAGTAAGGAACGAGATCCGGGGACGGTAAGCAAGTCGGGGTGAACGCGTCCGCTTCGTACGGCCTCGACACGGCCGCCGACTTGCTCCCAAAGAAGGTCGTGGTACTGGTGCTTGTACGCGAGCGGTTCCAAAGCAACGCCGCCGCGTTTTGAAACTTCTTCGGCCAGCTGAATCATTTGGTAGATCGTTTGCTTGCCGTTCAGCCGCATAACGAACTCGTCAACGCAACGATGCAAGTGCTCGCGACTCTCCGTCGTCCCTGTTTCCGCCAGAATATCCACCATCATCGGAATCATGACAGCTTGCCAATTCCGACGGAGCAGCGACAACGTTCCGTCAAAATCGAAGATTGCGGCGCGAAACGGTCCCTGCGGATGGTTTGCGTTTACGATTTCAATCGCGCTGGTGGAAGTCATCGGTTTCGCGGTGCATTGAGATTTACAGGGGAATCGATTGAGTGTACTCCGCGGCGCGATGCCGTCCAGGGAGCGCGATGCCGTCCAGGGAGAGAAGCTAGTCGAAGCGTGTGGCGTCGACTAGAATGCGACGAGCCAAACCACAAGATCACTTCAAGACGAAGCGCCCATGCTCGAACGCCCCCCGAAACCGCAAGAGTCACCTCCGCGAGCCAGCAACTCGTTGCTAACGGTGATCATGCTGCTCGTGATCGGCACGGTGTGTGCTGGCACACTGCTGATGCTGCCAACGGGTTTCATCGGGCCCGTCGTCGTATTCGGCGGAGTGATGTTCTTCGGTATTATTGGATTCCATTATGTCGTTTGGGGCCGGTGGATGACACGAGTCCTTCGGGAAGAGGCTCTCAAAGAAGAGCAAGACGACTAGCTAACAGCAGCGAGTTGATGATGTCGACCGATTGGCGGGAATCTCTCGATCGTGCTATCGACGAACGGTTCTCACAACTCGTTGAGATCCGGCGTCACTTGCACACTCATCCAGAGCTTTCGGGACAAGAACGCGATACGAGCTTGTATCTCTATCAACTGCTTGGCGATTTAGGCTTCGCAGTTCAGATGGGTCCCGAGGGATGTGGCCTGATCGCCGATAATGATTCAGACTCCGCGAAGTCCCGCGTCGCACTTCGCGCAGATATCGACGCGTTACATATTCAAGACGCGAAGCAAGTCGACTACTGCAGCCAAGCCGAGGGCGTCATGCACGCCTGTGGTCACGACGCGCACACGGCCACCGTTTTTGGAGCGATCGCTGCTTTGAAGGCACTTCAAGAATCTAATGATTTGCCTTGGGACGTGTCATTTCGGGGCATCTTTCAGCCGGCCGAAGAGACTTGTGCGGGCGCGACCGCGATGATCAATGCTGGTGCCTTAGAACACATCACGTCGATCATTGCCGTTCACATGGACCCGACACGCCAAGTTGGACATGTCGGTTTTCGAGCAGGTGTCTTAACCGCGAACTGTGACGAAATGGAGATCACAATCGATGGTCGAGGCGGTCACGCCGCGCGACCCCATGAAGCGAGCGATCCGATCGCTGCGGCGGCTCAACTTGTGAACGCGCTGTATCTGTTCATTCCTCGCGTTACAGACAGCCAGGACGCCGTTGTTGTAACGATCGGCCAGATCGGCGGCGGCGATCACGCAAATGTGATTCCGGAGCGTGTTACTCTGCGAGGCACGATCCGCACCTTGGATCGCGTCTTGCGACGCAAGACCATGGAACACGTCTGCCGGATCGCGAGTTCCGTGGGCCAGACAAGTGAGACAAAGATCGACGTGCGATTTGGACTCGGTTGTAAATCCGTCATGAACGACGCGAATATCATTCAGGTATTGCGACACGCCGCTCGCGACGTTCTGGAGACGGATGGATTCGAGGACATCGCACGACCAAGCATGGGGAGCGAGGACTTTGCCTTCTATCTGGACAAAGTGCCGGGTGCGATGATCCGAATCGGTTGCACATCCGAACGTGCCGGCGGATCGGGATTACACACGCCGATGTTCGACATCGACGAAGAAGCACTCCGAGTTGGAGCCCGCATTCTAGCGCGAACGGCCGTGTATCTGTCGGATCCTGATCGAGAACGACGGCTCGAAGCTAACGAAGCATCTGGCGTGTGGTGATAAGAAGATAACGAGAGTTACTTCGCCACCGGATCTACAGCCGTCGTTCTTACTCTGACAACTCGATTCGCAGGCGTAATCCAATTACGCGGTGTCTTCGGTTACCAACGGCGTGGCGTCCGGCGAGTCGGCATCGGACGGCTCAGGTCGCTCGACCCGGGATACTTGACCGACTTGCAATAGCGCACTCAGAGGCGGTCCCAATCCTAGACGAGAGGCGAGAGCGACGCCCAAGCAGATATTTGCCAAAGCCACGACGCAAAGGAAGCTGAATTGAAAGGATGATGCAAGCATCTGGACCGCACGGCTCAAGGAAGATTTCTGCTGGTGTCCCGCGCAAAGTATAGATCACGACCATCGAAAGCGGAGTCGGACCTGGGAGGCAAGTTCGTGAAGTGCCCACGCTTGATCGTACGACTCACGATTGTATTGATCGCGACGATCGATAGGAGAGCCTACCGCTGGTCACCGGATTGCGCTCGCACAACCGGCTCACCTTGAGCGATCGGTCGGATCACGTTCGGGCGCGAGGCTAGCGGGCGGACGTGTCGAGTTGCAACTTGGTTTGTCGAGACGGCTCCTCGCGATTCTCTGGCCAACCGGTTGAGCAGATCAGACGAGGGTTGCTCTAACACGAACACCTGCTCCTGTGCTCGGGGGTTGCCTTTGGATCTCACAATGCAAATAACTTCCGTGTCGCCGGGAGAACGATCTCGCAATCCGATCGGAGTACTGTCAGCCGGCGAGACAACTTGGGCAGTTGCCAAAGGGTTCGCCTCAATACGACGAGGCTCGATGCGACTGGGAGACAAACTTTGCATCGCAAACGCTTCCGCGCTCGGCTGATACAGCCGGCGTTGTCCGACACGATCGAGTTCCCAATGGATGGTAGGCAACGAAGCATAAATCCCTTCATCGTCACTGGGGTCACCGTGATTACAAATCCCGATAAGAATGCCATCTCGCGAGAACAAGCCGCCGCCGCTGCGTCCCTGTGCCGGCTCGCCAGTCGTTTCAATGTTGGGCGGGCCGACGTAACGATCGATCGAACTGATTCGACTGTCTCGGACACTCGGCTCGCTGCCGTTGTCACAACCGACGCTGAAGACGGCATCACCCTTCGCAAACCGATAGCCAGCTGGCGCGATCCTTACTGGGGAAACTGCAAACCCTGGTACGAAGCTGACCAATCCAATGTCGCGAGTGAGATCGTAGCTAATGAGAGTTCCTTCAACGGTACGAAGCTGGCCGTCGGGAAACAGATCGACGAGCACACGACCTTGTCCGCCTGAATCGCGGAAGATGTGGCCGCAAGTCATCGCCAGTGCTTCGTGGCCATGTGTGTCGACGATTGTACCCGTCCCAACTGAATGGCCATTCGCGTCTTCGATCTTAAGTCGAATCGTTGCGTCATAAGCGCTGCGACGAGGGTCGGTCGTGTGCTGATTCGAATCGGCGATCGAAACAAGGTTTGAATCAGGCGATTGCGCCCGCACAATCTCATTGAAACTTGAAGGCTCATTGAAACTTGAAGGGCGTGGACTGTTTGGCGGGCCACTCGACGAATCGGGCTTGGCCGCCGTGAACATCTCGACAAGTCGCGCGTGACTGCATGCCCCGACAACGCGATCAACTTCGTGACCGTTCGCAATCATCACGAAGGATGGAACGCCAGTGATCTTGAATTGCGCGGCGATGTCCGGATGTTGGGTAACGTCGATCTGTTTGACGGGATACCCGTCGCGCGTCAAGCGTCCAAGCGTCGGCTCCATGGTAAGACAAGGTCCACAAGTCGGAGACGTAAAGTCCAGCAAGACGGTTTCGCCGGCTCCAGTCAGAGCGACAACGAGCGCAAGAGCGTTGAAAGTGACCATCGTGTCCCTCCGTGGATCGGTCAGTCGTTTACGAATTGTCAGACACCATCAAGCGGCAACATCCTGTCACCACCGCCGACACGAGCCAGTTCAATCTGCGCGTGCTAGCAAAATCGTCGGTCTAAAAAAGACCTTGCCTAACGGAGGCAAGAATGTGGCCCGGTATTGAAATCTTTACAACCCCAATCTTTGGTGTTTTGCAAAGTTGTCCTACCAATGTATTGCGGTGGGTGGATTATCAACGGTTTCGTGTCCTCTGGTAGACTTGAGAATTGTTAAAAGCATTGCGTGTGCCAATTACTGCACCAATCTACGACGGCTCGATAACGCGAGCGAATTCGACCATTAACCAAGATCTCTCTCCAATTCTGTGAATACAAAACTTGCCACCGGCGACCGAGCGCCCGACGTCACGCTATCCAACCATGAAGGGCAGATGGTTTCGTTGGCTTCTCTCTGGTCGTCGCAACCGCGAGTGCTGTTGTTCGTCCGCCACTTTGGATGACCGATGTGCCGCGAGCACGTGGTCGACGTGCGAAATGACTATGATCGATTTCTCGACGCGAAAGGCGACGTCGCGGTGATCACGATGGGATCCGTTGAGCAAACCGCCGCTTTTCGTGATCGAAACCAACTCCCTTTTATTTGCTTGGCAGATCCCAATCGCGTCGCGTATCAGGCATTCGGCGTTCCGCGCGCGAGCGTCCTGCAGGTAGCTGGGCCAGCCGTTTGGGCGGGCGGGCTTAAAGCAACGCTTCGAGCTGGTATCGGAAAGCCCGTCGGTGATGTTCTGCAACTTCATGGATCATTCATCGTCGATGGCAAAGGTATCGTCGGCTACATCCACATGCCACAACACTCTGCGGATCAACCGACAAACGATGAACTGATCGAGCAGTTAAGGATTCTTGCCGGCGCTAACGTTGTTGGCGAAGACAGCGACCGATAGGATGGAATCGTCGCGATCTACGACACTCGCACGCTTTACCTAATTCGCTTCAACCTCTGTCGATTTGTTATGTCCCGTGTTGTTTTAGCCATGTCCGGCGGAGTCGACAGCAGTGTCGCCGCGCACTTGCTGATCGAGCAGGGGCATGAACTAATTGGCGTATTCATGCGTCACGGCGAAGAGGCAGTCGAAGCGTGCTCGGTCGACGGGAGCCAAGCCAACAGCCCGTTGCTGCCACTTCTGAACAAGCGTGCCGACCACAAACAAGGATGTTGCAGCGCGTCGGATGCCGAGGACGGTCGCCGCGTCGCCGATCGGTTGGGCATTCCATTCTACGCGCTAAATCTTCAAGCCGAGTTTCGGCAAATCATCGACTACTTCGTCGACGAGTACACGGTCGGTCGTACACCCAACCCGTGCGTCATGTGTAACAATTGGATCAAGTTCGGAAAGTTATTCGACTATGCGGACAGCGTCGACGCCGAGTTCGTGGCCACCGGTCACTATGCCAGATTGCTTCCGGGAGTCGACGATGCGTTACCACGACTCTATCGGGGCATCGACGATTCCAAGGATCAATCGTACGTCCTGTTCGGCATCGAGCGCCGCATGCTGTCCCGGATGTTGCTTCCGGTCGGGGGTTATGAGAAGACAAAGATTCGCGAGATCGCTAGCAGCTTGGGCCTGAATGTTGCGGAGAAAAAGGACAGCCAAGAAATCTGTTTCGTCACCAGCGGCAAGCATGACGAATTCGTACGCGCTCGCCGAACCGACATCGATACGGCGGGTGAGATCGTTACTACGGCAGGCAAAGTCGTCGGCCAACATTCCGGAATCGAGCGGTTTACCGTCGGTCAGCGCAAAGGACTCGGTGTCGCGATGGGCGAGCCGTACTTTGTGACTCGAATCGATCCCGGACTCAATCAGGTTGTCATTGGTCAGCGTGATGAACTCGCCAGCATTGAGTTGACCGCTGCCGAAACAAATTGGTTGAGCGATCCTCCCGTCGGGCCGTTCCGCTGCAATGCCCAAATCCGTTACAACTCGCCCGCAATTCCGGCGACAGCCAAAGTCTTGGCTGGCCAACGACTCCATGTCGAATTCGACGAAGCGCCATTCGGCATCGCTCCCGGTCAGGCGGTCGTGTGTTACGACGGCGAGTGTGTACTCGGTGGCGGCTGGATCGAATCTTCGTAAAGTTCATTCCTGGAACTTGCCAGATTCCCGACGGCAGCGCGAGTTCGTCGCGGCGCGCCAGTTGCCTCTTGAACTCTGCGCAGTGACCGAGTGGCGTGTTCCGCAACGCTGATGCGATCTTGCTGCTGTACAAGCCCCGCGGAATGTGCGTATTCGCACGTATCGCGCGTTATCGCACATTCGATCGACAACAATAACTAAAGAGAGAATGGTCTCTCCTACAACCAACTCAAGCTTGACGCGCGCGATCCGGTTTCGGAACACGCGTGGTGAGCATATCCAAGTGGAACTAATGATGGCAGAAGAACAATCGGACGACTCTGTGAATAGACGCCACTTCATGGAATCGTCGGCAATGGTGGGCGGATTAGCGGCCGGGTACGGGACGCTTGGTGTCATGGCCATTCGCTTTCTCCATGCCAGCGACGGTGATTCCGTGGGTTGGCAGTTCCTCTGTCGGACCAACCAGCTTTCCATTGGCGAGTCATTGCCGTACACAACACCAAGTGGTGCCAAGGTCGTTATCGCGCGGCAGAGTGACGGCGATACAGCCGAAGATTTTATCGCGCTTTCCAGCGTTTGCCCGCATCTCGGGTGTGCAGTTCATTGGGAATCGCAAAACGATCGCTTTTTCTGCCCTTGCCATAACGGCGCCTTCGATCCGCAGGGCAATCCGACAGAAGGTCCTCCTGCCGCAGCCGGGCAACAGCTCACGCGATTCCCGCTGCAAGTCGATGATGGGCTGCTGTTCATCGAAGTTCCGTTGCAATCGGTCCTCGATACGGGCACACGAATTGCATCCGCAACAAAGCCGTCGCATCACAATCGTTCCGAAGAGACGGAGGCGTAGGCTTTGTCGCGCATTGCAGAGTGGCTCGCGGAACGTGTTCCCGTCAGCGGGGCGCAGCTTCACGAATTAACGAACGAACCCGTTCCGAATCACCTGAAGCGATGGTGGTTCTGTTTAGGTGGAACTCCCGCGTATCTGTTCGTTGTGCAGATCATCACAGGCATTCTGTTGGCGTTCTATTATCAGCCGTCTGCCACGACGGCCTACGATTCGATTGCATATATCACCGACCACGCCAGTTACGGTTGGTTTATCCGGAGCATGCATAAATGGGCCGCAACCTTTATGATTGCCGCCGTAATCTTACATCAGATGCGAGTCTATTTCACCGGAGCGTATCGACGCCCACGTGAAATCAACTGGCTAATTGGTATGTGCCTACTGATGTGCACGCTGTTAATCGGATTCACAGGTTACAGTTTGGCGTTCGAGCAACTCAGCTACTGGGGCGCAACCGTCGCAGCAAACATCAGCGACGCAGTACCGGTGGCCGGACGATTCGCCAAGCAGATGTTGCTCGGTGGCGATAGTTACAACGAGCGAACGCTCTCGCGGTTCTATATCCTGCACGCAGCCGTGCTGCCAGCGACGATGATCCTACTGATCGCCATCCACATCATGTTCATTCGTCTACATGGTGTCTCGGAACTTCAAGCAGAAGAAGAATCTGATGATGCCCCTCGCCACTTCAACTTCTTTCCGGATCACCTACTCACCGAGATTACCATCGGTCTGGTGTTGATGATCTTGCTCAGCGCGATATCGACGATCTTTCCCGTCATGATGGGCCCCAAGGCGGACCCACTGACGACGCCTGAAGTTATCAAACCGGAGTGGTGGTTCTACGTCTCGTTCCGTTGGCTGAAACTGTTTTCGCTATCTTTCGCTGTACTGAGTACAGGCTTCATCGTTGGAGCCATGTTCCTGTGGCCGTGGATTGATGGCGCGTTGAGAAAGATCACTGGCAAAGAAGAGATCAGCGTCTATATCGGTATTGTCGCGACGTTGTTACTGGTTGGATTGACCGTTTGGGAAGCTGTCGTCACGCACTAGCTCTACCGATTGTTGTTACCAATTTCACTGGGATTCAAAACGAGAAGATGATGAGTCTACGAGCAAAACAAATCATTATTGCGATTCTTGGTTTCATCTTTCTCCTCTCCCTGGTCTTTGTTCAGTGGGTGGAAGTTACCCGCAAGCAAGAGGAAGCCGGCCTTACCGCACACCACGTCGCCGTGCCGATGACATCTCGACAGTGTGTTGAATGTCATGCTAAGTCTTCACCGGGCATTATCGATCACTGGAAAGGCAGTACGCACGCTGTGAAGGGTGTCGGTTGTGTGGAATGCCACAAAGCCGCGCCGGTCGACGTCGATGCCTTCGCGCACTATGGCCATACAATTGCAACCGTCGTCACACCGCGTGACTGTGGCCACTGTCATCAGAACGAGCACAAAGAGTTCGAGCGCAGCCATCATGCGAAAGCGGGCAACATTCTAGCTTCGCTCGACAACCGCCTGGCCGAGATTGTCGAAGGATTCCGCGAAGATGTCACGGATGAAGAGGGCAACGTCATCGAGTCGCTGACACGATTCAATCCACATTCGCCGACACCTGGAATGGCGATCGACACAGTCAACGGTATGGCCAGCGTCAACGTTGGTTGTAAGCAATGCCACGGCAGCAAGGTCGCTCTTGAAGGAACGGACGGCAGCTTGATAACGGTTGAACAGCTGAAGCCCGACGCGACGGGCAAGCCGACGAATCCAGACGCCGTGGCGTTGATCAAGCATGACGCAAGTGGTCGGCCTGTTCTCAGTCCCAGTTCGTGGCCAAACACAGGCATCGGGCGGTTGAATCTCGACGGCTCGCTAGGCTCTTGCTCGGCGTGTCACTCGCGACACGATTTCTCACCGCGACGTGCTCGGCAGCCAGAGAACTGTGGCAAGTGTCACCTTGGTCCCGATCATCCTCAGAAAGAGATCTACGAAGAATCAAAGCACGGCGTCGCGTTCCGCGACTTGAAAGAACACATGAATCTCGATGCCAAAGATTGGGTACTCGGTCGCGACTATACTCAAGCTCCAACCTGCGCGTCCTGCCACATGTCCGCCAACATGTTGAACGGCGAGAAGATCACGCACGACCCCGGCGAGCGGCTTTCGTGGACGAATCGTCCGCCTGTGAGTGCCGTCATGGACACCGACATCAACGGCAAGGTTGTGAAGGAAACCGATCCCGTAAAGCGGCGAGAAATGGTGACGAGCACTTGGCAAGATAAACGCCAAAACATGCAGCAGGTCTGTCTTCACTGCCACACACAGAACTATGTCAATTCGTTCTACAAGCAATACGATGACTTCGTCGTTAATTACAACGAGAAGTTCGCGAAGCCAGGCCAGGCGATCATGGGCGCGCTCACCAGCAACGAACTAATCAGCAAAGCCCAATTCGACGACGAGATCGAGTGGACTTGGTTCTATCTCTGGCATCATGAAGGTCGCCGCGCCCGGCACGGTGCCTCGATGATGGCGCCCGACTATGCTCACTGGCACGGGATGTACGAAGTCGCCGAGCGGTTCTATCAGGAGTTGATTCCTCAAGCTCGGGAGATCGCGGAGCATGGTGCTGCCGCCGGCAGAGGCGAGCAAGCGGAAGCCGTATTAGCGGTCATCGACGAGATTCTCGCCCGCCCCGAACATAAATGGTTCGAGAAGAACAAAATCAAGTTCACGGGTGACCATGCAGCAGTGCATGAAGAGATAGCCGATGGCCCCGATAAGACCGAAACCGCCGCGAGCGATTCAACCGCGCCAGCCGCTGACGAGGAGGCGTCCGAAGCGGCGAAGTCAGATTCGGATGTTAGTGACTCCGATTCCTCAAGCGGTAGTTCCGATACAAGTTCCTCAACACCTTAGGAGGGTGAACGGCGAGCGGCGATCAACTCACTTCGCGTGGACAATGTCGGTATGCGATAACGGCGAGTCTGTCTAGACTCTGACGTCGAGACGGGGTTTTCTGCGTCTTGCATTGCGCAGATCCCTTAATCAGAATTGAACGGGTGAATTCTCCCCCCACCTTGGCTCGACACCCCAGTTCTGATTGAGGATGTAAATGTCTATTCGAACTCCCCGTTCGCTCTTCGTGCTTGCCAACTCTTTCTTTGCGATAGTCGTAGCAATGGCCGCTTCGGTCCTAGCCGCTGATGGCGCACAGCAGGCAGCCTTCACGAGTGTTCCGGAGAATGATCCAGTCTACGCACTTTTAGGTGAATTCGTTGGGCCGATCTCGGTTGGCGAAAACAAGTACGAGCCGCTGGCGTTGCAGATTCGACCTCTCGGTGGCGACAATTTTGAAGCATTGCAGTATCGAGGTGGCTTGCCCGGACAGAAGACTCATAAGCCCGAGGCGATCAAGTTGATCGGCCTTCGATCCGGTGACTTCGTGGTGATGTCCGGCGGCCCTTGGGCGATCTTCGTCGAGAAGGATCATTGCCTGCTTGTCGATCGCGAGGGTGAACAAGTCGGGCGGCTGGAACGCGTCGTCCGGCAAAGTACGACGCTCGGCGCACAACCACCCAAGGACGCCATCGCCTTGTTCGACGGAACGAATACGGATCAGTTCAGCGTTGGCGAAATGACATCCGACGGACTGCTGATGGCGGGTGCCGACTTGAAGCCCATGTTCCAAGACTTCAATCTTCACGTTGAGTTTCGTTTGCCGTATATGCCCGCAGCGACAGGACAAGCCCGCGGTAACAGCGGACTGTATCTACAGAGTCGCTATGAACTGCAAGTTCTCGACTCGTTTGCCGAAGAGCCCACGATCAATGGCATCGGCAGTCTGTACCGAACTCGCGCACCCGACGTCAACATGTGTTTACCTCCGCTTCAATGGCAGACGTACGACGTTGCCTTTACCGCCCCACGTTGGGCAGCAGACGGAAGCAAGATCCGAAACGCTCGCGTTACGGCTTGGCTGAATGGGGTGAAGGTCCAAGACGATGTAGAGCTACCAAACAAAACCGGCGCCGGAAAGGAAGAAGAACCAACCTTGCTGCCGATTCGATTCCAAAACCACAAAGACCCCGTCCGCTTTCGCAATATCTGGCTAATCGATCGTGGACTGACGCCCGTTTCGAAATTCCCGGTCTATCCAACGACGGAAGAAGCGAAACCAAAGAAGCCAGAACATGCTCCAAAGCCGGACGCCAAAAAGCAAGAGGCCGCGACAAAGAAGAAGCCCGCAGACAAGTCTTCCTCTGACAAAAAACCAGCCGACAAGAAGAAGCCAGCTGGCGACAAGCCCGAGGAAAAGAAACCCGACCTCAGCTCATAGTGCCCAACGCTATTAGACGTCGACGTAGGGTGCTGGCGCAAGCCGCACCATGAACCACCTCAGCGACCTACCGAGAATCCAAAGCTCACACCCGGCGAGCGATAGTGTCCGTGGTGCGGGTGATGATGACGGTAATACCTCGGGGCGTACGCCCGATACGCAGGTCTCACATAGTGGTAATCATGCACCACAACCGGTGCGGAGTAGCTGCGCCGGGGAGCAGCGTAGACGGGCGTTCCACCGATTTGGGCACGCTGTAATGCCGTCAGAACTGGCTCACTAACGCCTTGCTGATGGAGCAGGATGACATCAGAAACCTCAAGTCGTTGCTGTACGCCGTGTTGATTGATGTGGTTGATAATCACGGCGTCACTCACACCACCCTGTGTCATGCTTAACACTTGGCCGATCGTCACGGCTCGCGCGTTCTGAGCCATGTAACGCTGCTCGACGTACCTTTGTCGAGACTGCTCAGCATCGATCGAGTTTCCGAGCAAGGCTCCGCTGAACAGCCCGATCGCACTTCCAATCAATGCACCCTCAGCGGTCTCGCCGTTCTGATTTCCGATCACTGCTCCAGCCGCTGCTCCCGTCAGCCCGCCCAGAACGGCACCGCGCTCGGTGTTGTATTGAGCGTTTGCAGATGAAGCAATCCCGCTGCTAGCAATCGCGATAAGACAAAGCAATTGTGTTGAGTTCATCGTCCATTCCTCCGCTTCTCTTTATCGACGCGAAGGAGGTCGAAGCTTGATGAACAGATGTCGAACGAATTCAATCGGGCGGTGATAAATGCTGAGAACGTCGATTCGCGTCGCGATCTTCACAAACCACGGTCGACGAACCAGGGCGATATGCTGCCTCGAGTATCCAGGCGGCTGCTGCGACGAGTCGAACTTTCGTTTCATCCGCTCGTAAGATTAGTCATTCTTCTTGCGTCCGATTGCCGAGGACCTTTATCGTAAAGCCGCCCGCTGGTTCGCCATCGACGACGCAGACCCAATCGTTCAAGTCCTCAACTTTTACTTGCACACGATCTCCTTCACGCCATCGCGATAGATTTGCCGGGATGTTTCCCAAGGTCCCATAGATCATGTCGTTCTCTAGCCCCGATACCTCCACCCACATGTATTCGGTTTCACCTTCGTCGGTAAACGGTGCCTTGACCAAGAACGGCGATTCTTCCACTTCGCGAGACTCAAAAGCCTGCACGAACTCAGGCCAACGTCTGCGTGCTTCTTCGACGGCGGCTTCCATTGCTTTATCGTCGCCTTCGATCCGGACCACGGGCGCAAAGTACGTTTGTCGTAGCGCTACTAAAGGATTCAAACTACGGAGCTTTTGTTCCGTCTCTGGATCGTAGACGAAGATCTGTCCAGCATCGGGATCGACGACGGCCATACAATTGTCGTCGGCAAGTTCTGCCAGCAGCCGCGCAATGAGTCGGTAGGCGCGTTCCATACGAACGTCAGGTGGATCTTCTTCCCAACCAGGTCCAAAATCGACGCCGATCCATGCTTGATGCTTGCGAATTGCATCGGAAGCGCGCATCTCTTGCATGTCCTCCGCAACGGCTTCGGGATCATCGAAGTAAGGGACGCTGAAATTGTGAACCAACAAAAACGCATCCTGACTGCGACAGATGAAAAGTGGCGAGTCGCCAACGATAAAGCCCTCGTTGCCGTTGCTATCGTCTAAAGAATCGTCTTCGTCCCCGCTACCGCCAGTGATCTGCACGCCCCAGGCTTTTGTCGCTAACTCTGCCAGCATGGACGCTTCTAGGTACTGCGGTTCTCGCAGCAAGAGTACTAGAGATAAGAACGGCCCTTCGTCTTCTTCGTCATCCGAGACTCCGATCGGCTCTCTCCACAGATACCAGAGACTCAAGTAGCTTGCCGCCGCGGCGATCAGCCGATCTGTCGAGATGCCCGCCATCGCTAGGCGTGCCGTCGCATAGATCGCCCATGCAACGATGATTGCCAGCCCAAGCCACCGCGCCCACTTCTGCTCGAACCACAAACCAACTGCGAAAACGATCATCGCTACACAAGCAAGAAACCAGGGATTGATGAACCCGTCTCGAATCAACGTTTCATGCCAAATGATTCTGCCGCCGAGCCAAAGCCCCACAAAAAGCGAGGGCGCGATCCACCAAAGTAGATTTGACTTTGGCATCTTTAACCAACCATTCACTTTTTGTTCTCACGTTTACCTGAAACGAATTCGGGATGCCGATGGGGCGGTTAAAACGTAGCGTGCGAGACCTCCAGCTGCAACTATCCGCTTGCCTGTTGATCGCAGGCCGCGAGGCGGCGCACGGAAAACTCGGTGATCGTGAACGGATGGCGAGCTATACTGAAGAAGTAATTCGAATCGCCGTCTTGCGACTACCGGAAAGCGTCACCTTGCATCAAGCGTTAGGAATACTGGAAACAACCGGCTTCACGCCCGCGATATGTGGGCTGGATGCGATGGATAAAGCCGCGACGATTCGCGTCGTACAAGCCGAGCTGAACGACTTTTTGGGCGTAGTGATCAAGATCGTTGGCGAGATTGACGCTGTTCAGAGCGCGATTGCGGCAGGCCATGCCGTCGCTGAACACATGAATGGATCGCCTGTTTCCACGACAATCAATCGTCCCGATGATCGTGCTTGGAACGCCATTGAGAGCAAGCCAGAATTCAATCCACTGATTCAACAAGACGTCGTGACTGGGCCAACTGTGAAAGGGCCGGTTGCGACAAGTAACGACAACAAGGAGCCTGCTGTGAGCGACGCCGAATCTTTTGCCCTGGGCTTTATCGAGACGCAGGGATTTACTGCGGTCTTCGAAGCGATCGACAATGCTTGCAAAGCCGCCAACGTCGAGGTCATTGGCAAAGAGAAGCTGGGCGGCGGTTACGTCACGGTCATCATCAAAGGCGACGTCGCTGCCGTGAAAGCTGCGATCGACGCCGGTCAAACCAAAGTCGAAAGTCTCGGCACTCTAATCGCTGCGCATGTCATTGCTCGGCCCAGCGAATCCGTTTTGGCATTGCTGCCGACGGCGTAGCTGGACTCGCACTAGGTCGGACGTATTGGACTGGAAGTCCTGTGCGCCTCCGAGCCACCAAAGTGCGTCGGACGATGAAGCCGACGCGTCCAAGCGCCAGTAGCAATAATGCTGTCCCAACGTACTCAAAAATCGCGAGCAGTGCTCTGCCACCTAGTCCAACGTCTCATCCTTGCACGACGGGTTATCAACGAAAAACAGTACTCGGCAAACTGATTATTTACGGTGAAGCGGTAGTTGACGAACTCGAAATCTATCCATGCTTCGGTCACACCGTCGGTGATAAAGTCTGTGACTGTCGCTCCTTCGGGGTTGGCGCTGTGGTCACGGAGAACGATCCGCGGTTCGTTCTTAGGAAGTGGGGCGAACAGGCGTGAGCCATCGTGCATTCGGATGTCTTCTAGCTGCATTTCCACTCCGCCTGCTGATGGTTCTGCACAACGGGATGACAAGTTTCGTCGAAGAATTGCACCGAATGACTGCCAGCCACTAGGATACCGCCTAGACTGGTCGCAAGTGTATTTATCGAATCGAATTTGAGCCTCAGCGATGAACTCATGGGACGTTAGAATTGCCAGTCAGATAAGTGAGGCTCTGACTCGTAAAGACCTAGCTACCGTACGCAGCCTGCTGCGCAAGCACCCCGGAAATCTGCTTGATGACGACGGAAATGACTTCTGGTTAGCGAGGGTTGCTGGCGAGGGGTGGCTCAAGGGAGTCAAGGCTCTCGTTGACCTGGGGGTCGACGTCAATGCGTCAGCCAACATCGGAGAGGGGACTCAGTTCTACCATCCCGAAGGCCCCATCTTCATGGCTTCAGTGGAAGGGCACGTTTCCGTCGTGAAATGGCTGCTCGAGAACGGGGCGCAAATCAACTTTGTTGTGAACGGCAAGCCCTGTTGCATGAGCCTATGGTCTGCAATTCGATACGGGCACTTTGCAGTGGTCAAGTTGCTTGTGGAGCATGGTGCGGACCTGCACGCAATTGGAGTGGATGGCAATGCCACAACACTCGCAGAACATACCCAGCGGTTTCGGATTCGTGACTTCCTTGTCTCCCAGGGCGGCAAAGACCTCCGGGACACCACGCCACATAACTTTTGTGCCGGCCATACCTTGATCGATAAGACATTTGCATTTCAACTAGGTGCGAAGCCCAAGGCATTGTTTCAAGTTGAAGAGACGGAGCCATGCGTCCGCCTAAAGAAAATCAAAAACATTGTCTATACAGTGGGACTGAGCGACCGGCTGCTTCCAACACGCAAACGGATGTACGCATGCTCGGAGCTTCTGGTGTCGCAGCCCATTGGCGTAAGCGATGAAACTCAAGACTGGGCGCGCCATGAACTAATTCGTTTGGTCAGAACGCTTGATTCAAGACGCAAGTGGTTTAGCAAGCCAGTTGTCGCGTCCCGAGAAGCGCCTTCTGAGCTCCCGTTTCGCCGCTGGTTAATCCATAAATGGGATATCAGCGTTGCAACGCTAGATCATCGGGTGATAGACGTTCACGAATTGGTGCCTCTCTTCGATGAAGAGTCCCGCCAGGTGAGCCAGTCCGGAGTTGGCAGGAAGGTACACGATCAAATCTGCGAAATGAGGGAGCATCTGTTTGACCCCGAGCGGTCGAAGCTCTCAGTCAACGATTTCTCTTGTTGAATCAAGAGAGGTAACCATGTTGTGGAGTCCGCGAAAACGTCGCCTTTCCAGCCGGATCAAAGCGCTGTCGGACCAACAGCGATTGTTGCTCGCGGCGGCCTGCGTCGACTGGTCGCTGTCGAAGTTGCAAGGTGGATTCCAAACGGGCCGCCTGAAAATGAAGCTGCCGCTGGTGAACGAAGCGATGAGCTGCCTCTGGATTCTGGCAAGATGGCGGCGATTCGATGCGGACGAACTCCAGCGGCTTTACTAAGCTGTGGAAGGCGCGATTCCCGGAGATGATGATCTGGACGTTCTTGTTCCCGGTTGGTCCGATTGGCTCAACGCAATTGCCTATGCTTTACGGTGACTTGTATTTCCAAAGCGTCTGCGCATCTTCTGTCGCCACGGCGGTCGTCTGCTGAGCGAAATGGCCCGCGCCGCCTGGCTATCCACCGTCAAGGCCTCTCGGCAGGAGCTGAAGCGTCGCGATGCCATCCTAGGCATGGTCGCCTGCATACAGACCTTCGGCGAGCTGGTCAACTTCATCCGCACATCCTTGGTATCCACTGACGGCGTCTTCACACCTGACGGCACGTTCGTGTACCTCACCAGGGTCGAGAAGCAACTTCTGCTCGGAGTTTCTTAGCCGCGAGGCTACTGACGCGCCAATTCGCAGCGTGACAGACGATAGTAACCAGTCCAAAGCAAGAGTCCGGCGACCGCATAACCGGCGGCATAGAACAGGGGATTGGTGAGGAACTCGTGGATTCCCTCTCCACTTGTCCCTTCTTCGATCCAGCGGAAATCGAGATAAGAAAATGATGCGAACGTAAGGGTCACGAGGCCCACCACAATAAGCAAACCAAGCGCGAATATGTTTCGGATCGATGAGCCCCACAACACCAGTCCAGTTCCCGCAATCGTGGTTGGGGCAAACATGATGACGGCTCGCATGATGTTCTCAAGACTCAGTGTGTGAAAGCAGAAGTACTGGACGATTGCCACATGGACGAACAAGCCTGCGAACAAGTACGCATACTTTGTCGCAATGCTGAGCGTGCGGCGACGCATGAACTGCGATCGCGAATTCGGACACAACAACTCCAACGGCAAAACATCTCGCCGCGATATACTGGCCACCAAGGGAATTATCAGAGCGGCCGCGACCGCCAAACAAAAGTACGTCGTCCCGAATTCCTGCCCGCTGATCGATAAGCGACTGACAAGGAATGTGACCACAGTTGCACCGACTAAGAAGCTGATCCAAGCTGCGAACGGCATCGGTTCGCCCATCCAATCCAACCGCACGTCTCGCAGCCATCCTCGAGGTTTCGACTTTAGCGCCTCCAGCCTCAAATGCCAAGCATCCAGAGCCCGCTGAATCGCTGTGCCTCCTCGCTGCAGAATGAGTATCTCACTCTGCTGCAACATGTGTATCCCACCCTGCTTCGCCAAGTCGTTTCCGGTTATCGTCGCCGTTAGACCGGCCTCAGCATTGAGTCGATCGTTGTCCGTGAACTGACTGATCATCCAATAGATCGCGGGAAGGCAGGCGACTGCGATGACGATCGCCAAAACTGGTTGATGGCCGCCGAGGAAATGATCCATCGCAGGCTCCATCGTGGGAAATGCCTGCCTAAGAACAGGCCGGATCTGGGCATGGATCAAAGTCCATTGTAAAAACAGTAGCACCATCACGATAATGGGTGGAACCCACGCGCGGGCGGTATTAGGTCGATTGATGATGGCCATCGTCGCCAATGTCGCCGCGAAGGCTACCGCCAACACGGAAACTGCTATCGCCGGCAGCCAAGCGACCGCTACGGGTGTGTGAATCGCGACCGTGGAGACAAAGACGACCAGCACGGCGAACCCGAACACAAACCGCATGTGTGGTTTTTCGTAGTTGGGAGTGACTCGACGCTGCGGCATCGAGAAATGACCGCTCAAGTTAGACATGGAAACCGAGGTCAACAGCACGATCGCAAGCAATCCGAAGCCAATCCGCGAAATACTCGTTTCGTTGTATTGTGCGGAACGAACACTCACGTCGGGCATTGCGGCTTGAACCGTCGCTAAGTCTTTTCCCGCACGCTCGTACTTTGCGATGCCTAACCAAAGATCCGTCAGCGACGGGTGCCCTGGCAATAGCTTTGCCGCATTCTCTTTCAAGATCGGATCGCTCGCAGGATCAGGAGTTTTTCTGCCAGCGAAATAAGCCTCGCCAGGCAACCACTGCGGCCTCAGGACAAGTCGACGCAAATGCACCAGGTCGTGCGTTTGTGCCAAGACTTCAGGTCGAAACAAGCTTTCCATTGGGCTGTCGACCATATTGAAGGTGCTATGAGACAGAACCAACGTGTTCAAACTTGGCGAGTTAGAAAGCGTGTTCAGCGATGCGGGGAAGTCCAATGTTTCGACGACCAACATCTGCAAACTTCTGAGTTGAGCTATTTTGTCGACGTCGGATTGGGTGACTTGGTGGTCATGAATGATGATCGTTTCCAGGTCAGAAAGTTTGCTGAGTGTATCGTCGCTGACGTGTTGGATTTGATCCGTGTCGAATCGAATCCATCGCACAGACGGGTAGTTTGCTAACGCGTGCTCAAGACTCGAAAAATCCTCCAGCGGATTGGTGGGATCACGCAAATCCATCGATTGCAAGTCGATGCCTTCAACCGACGTGTCGACTTCGCCCGATTGCGCAAACTGCTGAAATACCTCACCGTTTTTCAGAGTCGACATCGGCGTCAGCTTGACCGACCCCATCGACTCGAATTCACCAGGAATAACGAACGAACTTCGCATCTTCGTTCGATTGCGATCTTCGATCGACGCTAGCAGCGCAATCAGTGCGACGATTGCCAGCAGCCACATCATCGGGCGGTACGCCCAAACCTTGGCGATCATCCAAAGTTGCTTACGCATTTTGTTGCTCCGTCTATTGATGCCCGGCCGTGCGATTCATTTTCAAGAAGATGTCTTCCAAGTTGCCACCAACGCGATCTTTCAATTCTTCCAGCTCCCCGAAGAAATCGACTCGGCCGTCTTCGAGAAAGGCGACGTGTGACGCGACACGTTCCAAATCGGAGGTGATGTGCGTCGAGAACAACACGGTTTGTTCTCCGTCAGCGTTCATTTCCAAAAGTGACTTCAAAAACGATCGTCGTCCGACGGGATCGAGACTTGCCGCGGGTTCGTCCAGGATCAACAACGACGGCTTATGACCGAGCGCCAGAATGATCGCCAATCGTTGCAACTGCCCGCCTGAAAGGGTTTTGATCCACTTCGAACCGTCCAGCTCCCACAGTTCCATCAGCATCTTGCAGTGTTCGGCGTCCCAGTTTTCGTAGAAAGCTCCAGTGTAATCAATCACTTGGCTGACTCGCATCCAAGGGTACAACTTGATCACCTGAGGCACGTAGCCAAGTTGGCTCTTCGTTTCTGCCGAAAGGTCCCAAGGGTCTTCGCCGCAAACGGTTGCCGCACCCGAGTCGATTTTCAGCAGGCCAAGCAGACACTTGATCAACGTCGACTTGCCCGAGCCGTTGGTACCCAACAAGCCGACGATTGAACCATGGGGGATTTCTAAATCGATGCCCTTGAGGACTTCGGTCTTGCCGAAGTTCTTGGTGACACCGCTGCACGTGATGACTGGCGGATTCATGATCTTCGGTCCCCCAAGAGTTTCTTGACGATGGAAAGAATCTGTTCATCGGTCAAACCCAATTGGCGACCGCGATGAAGTGCCGGTTCGATCTGAGTTTGGAATTCAGACTTGCGTTCACTAAGTGTGCCTTTAGCCGGCGCGGAGCAGATTCGCATGCCGCGACCACGAACCCGCTCGGCCACACCATCGGACTCCAGTTTTGAATACGCCTTGGACACAGTCATCATGTTGACTTCCAAGGATCGGGCCATTTCTCGGATACTAGGCAGCATGTCCCCAGAGCTGAGCTTGCCCGCAACGACCAAGGCAAGGACTTGATCGATGATCTGCCGAAAGATGGGCACGCCAGAAGACGGCGATACGGTGAATTGGCAGGGTGACACAGGCATAGTGCATCACTATAGTAATGCACATAGGCGGCGTCAAGAGCCGAATTTGTAAACGGCGGCCAGAAAACGTAGCGCTCGGCGGAATGCGGCGGGCGGAGTAAAAACGTAGCGCCCCGATGCTCGACAGCTTCTTCCTTTGGAGAATGGTTGGTTTTCTCAACCAACCGATCAAGGAAGAAGGTGAGGTCGAAGGGTGTTTACAGATTTGGAGAAGTGGGGAGAGATTCGCCGCCGTGTTCCCGTCATGACAAAAAAAGAGCTTCCCTAAAAGAATCTGTGGGTGAATTCTGGTTCTGGTAGCCTGCCGAGGTTG
>JACNKX010000169.1 GCA_014381825.1 Planctomycetota bacterium | reverse complement strand
GAAGCTAACCTGTTCTGACTCTTTCGGCCGCGTCGATGTACAGGTGTTGTTGTCAGGAGCGCGCAAGTCAGATCGCGTCCATCGTCTTTTCGACTGCGCGACTACGTGGGTTTGGCCTCAGGTTTCAAGTGCTGAAGTTTCAGTTCTCGATTCGGCTACCGGCAGGTCCTGTAGTCCCGTCGTCTGTGGCTTCGTGCCGCTGGGTCGCCCCAACGGGTTCTCACCGCCTCACACTCAGAATCATTGCCGGTCGTTGCTTCTGTCTTCCCGCACATACTTTTTGAGCAAGGCATGCATCGCCTTCACCATCCTCGGATGGTCGCGGGATACATCGGTGGTCTCTTCGACGTCTCTGCGCAGATCATGAAGCATGTAGGACACCGGGAAGGCGTCATCCACGACTTGAGCGGTGGTTTTCGGCCCGCTAACGGTCAGCTTGAAAGCACCCTTGCGGATGGCAAATGTACCATTGCTGTGATTGTGCACGATCGCCTCGTGAAACGACCCGGGGCTCGCTTCTCCCGTCAGGGCCCTGAAGAAACTCTGGCCGTCTTCGGCGGTGTGCTTATCCAGATTGATGTTCAACATTTCTGCCAGAGTTGGGAGGACATCATTGAAGAGGATCGTCGTTGAACAACGCTCGCCCTGTTTGATTTTTTCGGGCCAGCGGACGAAGAACGGCACGCGGTGTCCACCCTCCTTTAGGCCGGCCTTCCAGCCGCTGAAAGGCCCGTTGCTGTCGTGCCCGTGGACGGCGGTGTCCCCCCTGACCCATCTGGCCCGATACCCCTTGGTGCGATCGACCGGCCCATTGTCGCTGGTGAAAATGACGATCGTGTTCTTTTCGATTCCGAGCTCGGCAAGTTTGCTCAGAAGCCTGCCGACATGGTGGTCGAGCTCGACGACGAAGTCCCCGTACGCGCCGGCGCGGCTTTTCCCGACGAATTCTCGGCTGGGGACGATCGGGTTATGCGGCGTTGTCATCGCGTAGTAGAGGAAGAACGGCTGATTGGGCCGTGTGCGGGTTGCCGTCTCGACGAATTCGCAGGCCTTCTTTGAAAGGGTCGGGACGAGGCGGTCCATGGTGTGGCCCTCGCCAATGATGTTGTCGTCTCGGCCGTACCATTCGCCGTACTTGTCCTTTGCTTCCCGCGAGGAGAGTGTGGGGATGACCGTGGCCCGGTTGTTCTCGATGAAGGTGGACGGGTTCATCTCGGCCGATCCAGCAGTGCCGAAGGAGTAGTCGAATCCGTAGTCCTTGGGCCCTTTCAGGACGGGCGAGGCGAAGTCGATGTTTTGAAAGTCCTGGTAGTTGGGATGGACCCGGATGACGTCCCGCGCGGTTTCATCGCGGAGCTTCCAATCGATTCCCTGGTGCCACTTGCCGACCAATCCGGTAAAGTATCCCGCTCCGCGAAGCACATCCGCGAGCGTCTTTCGGCCCGGCTCGATCAGGGTGCCGGCAAAATTGGCCAAGTTGCCGCCCGATCCCAGCCGGGTGCGCCACATATACCGGCCGGTCAACAGGCCGTAGCGGGAGGGGACGCAGTAGGATCCCGAGGAATGGGCGTCGGTGAATATCAGGCTTTCTCTTGCCAGCCGGTTCAGGTTGGGCGTGGGGATTCGGCTGCCACGGTTGAGGCTGGCGACATCGCCATAACCCATGTCATCGGCGAGGATGATCACGACGTTAGGCCGAGGCGTCTCACTTGGCGCCGCCGAAACGTCTTTCCCTGCGGCCATCGGCGTCAGCACCAACCAGCAGGCCAGGGTGAATAGTGTCCTTCTCATGGTGTTCTCCTAACCGGCTAACGGCCGCAGTCAAAGTAGCGCTCTATTGCATTCAGTTTCCCAGACAAACCACTTTGCCGTCCATGGTGGACAGATAAGATTGGTGAGTGAGAACAAAGTGACAGCGTACGCCGAAGCAGAAGAATAGCGGCACCGAGAGAACGAATCGCGCTGCGTTGACGTCTCTGATCATTGAGTTCCGTCCACAATCTGCAGATAATAGTCGACCGTCACGATTCACGAGTCGTCTCTAACTGAGGAATGCACCATGCGAGTTTTCATTGCGATCGCCGTTACTTTACTATCCATCGCTGCTGTCGCCGCCCAGGAACCGCTCAGCCCAAAGTGGGAATCGCTTTTTAACGGCCAGGATCTCAGCGGCTGGCAGAAGATCGGCAACGAGAAGTGGGTCGTTGACGATAGTGCCATCTACGGCGAGGGTGTCACCGACGAATACGGTTACTTGGCGACCGAGAAGACATATCGGGACTTTGACCTCAGGTTGCGATTTAAGTGTGAGGCGAGTGGCAACAGCGGCGTCTACATTCACACGACGTTCGAGCTCGGAACACCGAAAGTCATCAAGGGCCGACAAATCGAGATCGATCGCGCGATCGGTCACCACACTGGCGGTATCTACGGCGACAGCAAGGGATGGCTTGTGTGGCCAGCTGTGGAACTGGAAACCGTCATCAGGCCGAATGACTGGAACGACATGCGAATAAAGGTCGACGGGAATCGGTACATTACGCATCTAAACGGAGTACAGATGATTGACTTTACGTACCCATCGCCTGCCGCGACCTCCGGCGTGATCGCATTGCAACTGCACTCCGGCGGCGATGGTCGCATGCGTTTCAAGGACATCTTCATTCGCGACTTGTCGCGAACCGACAGCGAGCCTCCCGCTACCGAATAAGTCCGGTCGCGGATCGCATTTACCGCAACAGAATCTCGAAGGCAATTCAATGTCCAAATCTCTCCCTCTCTTTTCGACGGCTGTCATTGGGAGTATGCCGCGACCGCAATACGTCAAGGATCTGTTGGCCGCTCGTACTCAATGCAATGGTCAGCCAAACTTAGAAATCGAAGAGCGAACCGATGATGCTGTGCGATTCGTGATCGGGCTGCAAGAACAGGCGGGCATCGACATCGTATCCGATGGCGAGTGGCGGCGGGAAACCTATGTGGATGTAATTGGGGAGCTTCTTAACGGGTTCAACTGGATCGATCGTGAGCTGTTTGGCTACCACCAGGTCGTTACGGAAAAGGTCTCGAAGAAACGCCCTGGTGTGGCAGCGGACGAAGCTCGTTTTCTTCGCGAGAACACCAATCGGCATATCAAAGTAGCGTTGCCGTCTCCCTATTTGATTGGGCAGCGGATGTGGGAATCGGACCATTCGCGCGATGCATATCCGACGCGCGAAGCATTCTGCGAAGCCTTGGTGCCCGTTTTGCGAGAAGAGCTGTTGGCGATTCGCGCGGTCGGCGTCGACGTGATCCAATTAGACGAGCCGCATTTATGCGTCCTAGTTGATCCGGAAGTCCGCGCAAAGTTCGACGATCCGGAAGCGGAAATGCGTCGTGCCGTCGACTGGATCAACGAAATTGTCGATGGAGTTGAAGGTGTGACACTCGCGGTTCACTTGTGCCGACGAAACTGGGGTCGACGCGGCTGGGGCGCGGCGGGTGGTTACGAAGCGATTTTGGAACACGTCAAGCGGCTCAAGGTCGAGCAATTGATGATGGAATTCAGCATTCCGGTGGCGGGCGACGTGGCCGTGTTGACGGAGTTTGCTGAAGACGTGCGCATCGGACTCGGTTGTGTTGATGTTCGCTTTCCCGATATCGAGCAACCCGAACAGATCGTCGAGCGTGTTGACAAAGCACTACAGTATGTTGCCGCTGAACGTCTGACTTTGACTCCGGATTGTGGCTTCTCACCCGGCAAAGACCACGGTATTCCGCTGGACGAGGCATTCAAGAAATTAAAAAGTCTTTCGGCCGCTGCAACAATATTGCGAGAAAGGGCGTGATTGGGTGATGTCAAACGATCAATCTTTCAGCCTCCCCACATCTGAACTTGCCGACGCCAGTCATTCTCGACCGTCTCGCACAGTGCATGTCGAGATGAGTCGGAAACGCGTCTCGTTCCGGATGGTTTGGTAGGACGTGACATCCGCTACACAGTTCCGTGCCGACTTAAACCTCCTCAGCTGTCTCGAGAAAGGAGCCGTTTGTCTGAGACAAATCGATCGGCTGTTTCTCGGGTAATCTTGCCTTCCTGCAGCAAGCGTCTCACGGACTCGTCGAGCGTGATCATGCCATCCGCTCGGCCCGTCAAAATGTTTGTGTCGATGCTCTGGAATTTGCCCGATCGGATCGCACTGGCAATCGGGGCGTTGTTGAACATTATTTCTAACGCCAATTCACGTTTGATACCTTCCTGCTCACTGGGGAGCAGATGTTGACTGATCACTGCCCGCAGGCTCATCGCCAGTTGCGCCCGGACTTCACATTGCGCGCTTTGCGGGAAAAGGTCACCATATCGTGAGATCGCGCCCTTCGCATCTCGCGTGTGCAAAGTTGAAAACACGAGGTGTCCGGTCTCCGCTGCGCTGAGAGCCATTTGCCCTGTTTCGCGGTCACGTATTTCGCCGACCAACATGACATCGGGGTCCTGGCGAAGACCGAACTTCAACCCATCCGCAAAAGACGACACATCGCTACCAACTTCACGTTGCGTGATGATCGAAGCCGTCGTCTTCGGGAACACGTACTCGATCGGATCTTCAACGGTAATGATTCGATAGCCACCTTCGCGGTTCAACAGGTTGATGATCATCGCGAGCGTGGTGGTCTTACCTGCACCGGTTACGCCCGAAATGAGCACTAAGCCATTTCGAAAGTGAGCTAAGCGGTCGCCCAACTCAGCGGGAAAACCCGCCCATCCGAAATCTGGGATATCTGACTGGATGACTCGAATACACGCACCGATATTCGGTCCATTGACGAAGAGATTTACCCGACACCGTTGCGGCTGCCCGCCAATGTTCAGTTCGAGGGCGAAGTCCACATTCTTGTGATGCTCAAGTTGTTCCGACATCCGCGCCCCGCATAGAGGCGCGACTGTTGCTCTTACCGCTTCATCGGTTAGGATCGGTACGTCCAACTCAAGTAAGCCACCATGCAGACGAAGCGTTGGCCGATAACCCACCACGATGTGCAAGTCAGAGGCCCCTAACTCGACTGCTCGTGCGAGCCAGCGGCTGACGACCTCGCGATCTGGGACATCAGTATCTGTGGACATCAATAGCGCCTGACGTTAAACGAGGGACTTGGTCAACTGGGGTTCGTCATCGTACCAGAAGTTGACACCACGGTTTGTTAGTGTTGCAGTCGATGCCGTCCGTCTCAAGACGGAGTGAAGCTTGTTGAAAAAGGCCAGTTCGAGGTGACTTAGACAGTTTGCCCCAATTTCCGAAGTTCGTTTTTGCAAAGAGTGTTTGTTCAAAATATCCGAAGTTCGACTGAGACGACGATCCATCGGACTTGGAAGCTTGCTAACAGGGTCTAAACATTCGCCGCGAGGCGTTTGAGGTTTTGCACGCCGGCAATCATGTGTGCTTGTAATTTGGACTTTCGAAGTGCCGTGATAACGAGCGCGTTGCAGGCCATGCTTGTTCTTCGCTTCCGTGACAGTCCTTCAATCTTCCACATGCGTTCCGCCGCCCTCGTTCGAGGCCGTGGTCTCAAGCATCCATTCCTTGACGCGCTCGAACAAGTCTTGATCGAGATTTCGACGGACGAACTTCTGATGCGGCCACGCCATTCGTGATCTGGCTGGACGCGCGTTTGCCCTAGGCAAAGTTAGCTGCGATCGTGTCGGAATCATTCTTGGACTAGAGATGAGTCACCTTACACGGTCGTGCAAAGATTGGCATGCGTTGCCGGAACTGTGTGCGATCTACCGAACGCTGCTTGCCGACGCTGATGGGCTCTACGACCCCAGCGATTACAACTACCGCCTGTTGCTCGGCTTGAAATGCAGGATGAGCGAAGCCGAGTTACACATCCTCAAGAGCCGCATGCAACAAGGCATGTGGAATAAAGCGGAGCGAGGAGAAGCGCTCGATCATCCACCAATCGGTTACGTCCGCAGCGCGAAGGCACGCGATGGAGCGGGTGACTATCTGATGGATCCCGATAAGCAAGTTCAGTCAGTTGTGCGATTGATCTTCGAGCAGTTCACGAGGCGATGGTGCGTTGGCGGCCTGTTGCAGTGGCTGGGGAGCGACAACATCAAGCTGCCCGTCCGCCCGCACTTCGGCACCGATCGAGGTGAGTTGGAATGGCGGCGTCCCAACCGAGTTACGCTGTTGAACTTGTTACACCATCCGATTTATGCCGGTGCGTATCGCTGGGGGTATCGAGAAATCGATCCACGACGGAAGATTCCAGGTCGGCCAACGACTGGCCGCACGTTTAACGCGCATGACAAGTGCCGCGTGCTGATTCGCGGCCGTTTCCCTGCCGACATCACGTGGGACGAATTCGCGGGAAATCAACGGAAATTCGAAGAGAATAGCAACATGAGCAAGATGCTCTCGGCACCACTACACGGACCGAGCACGCTGCCAGGAATAATCGTGTGTGGTCGCTGTGGCTATCACATGCTCGTAGGCTATGCAAACACGGGAGGTGAGTCGAAGACGTTGCGTTACAGTTGCGAACGCAAGGCAATCCGGAAGGCGAACGGATCTTAAGCTTGAGCGGCATCGGCAAACCAACAAATGGTGGCTTGCAGACTTGGCTTCATAACTGTCGATGCCGATCGCGACACTCCATCGTTGGCGGCGAGTCGGATGGGTCGCATCACGCCAAGTGCAAATCGGAAGAGGACTCTGAGCGATCTCCGCTGATGCTGACGAGCTGAAACGAATGCGTCAGCGCCGTGTCATGACCCAAAACTGGCCACCGATCTATCCAACCGGACTCGTTAGACCAAAACCGGGATCTGCTGAAACGGAAACTCCACAACAACAATACTAGCGCGATAAACTGTTAGCTTAGGAGGCATTATGACTGGCACATCGAACTCGATCTGCGATCGATCAAGACAATAATCCAGCTGGACATCTTTCGATGCAATTCGCCAGAAATGGTTCGAACGGAAATCTGGACGTACGTATTGGCGTACGACCTCACCCGCACGATCATCGCCCAAGCCGCGATCAAACATCGTGTCGGGCCAGGATTGATCAGCTTCCAAGGGGCAATCCAAACACTCGAAGCCTTCCAGCCATTAATCACAATCATGGGAGAACGTGACCCGACATTACTTACAAAAATCTATCGGCAGCTGCTCGACGCCATCGTAACCCATCGCGTCGCCGATCGACCCGACCGATTTGAACCACGCCGAAGAAAGCGACGGCGCAAACCGTACTTCTATCTCACAAAACCAAGACACGAAGCCAAACTTGCTATCCTAAAAGGGCTTACCGATTACTAAGTGCCATTCTTCGAAAAGACCGACACCTGTTACCGCTTGTTCCTTGTGCGCACACGTGATCGCGACCGACTTTCTCCCCGTTCGCCATACGGCCACAGCGCGCCAGCAGCATGAAGCGCAGCCATGCCACGGATCGAGTGGATCAAATTGCGACGCATGACCAGCGGCAGTTGAGTTAATCCAATACCAGAAACTGCGGCGACTAAGTACCTTCGTGCGGGTGGTCTCTCACCTGGGCCTCGTGACCCATTGGCCAACCGAAGAACCGTTCCAGGCCGGAACCTGCAGTCCACACACTGCGGAGATCGTTAGGCATTAGCTGCACGTTCGAGTTCCGCTGACGCGGGCTTGTGCGAAATCCGTTGAATCCGAGTCTCCGAGGTTGTGGTACAACATTCGCTGTGACGACCGTATACCATCGGTCGTTCGTCTCGCAGGTTACCCAATATGGATCTAGACTTTCTCATCTTTGGATTGATCGCGGTCGTTGCGCTGAGCGTGCCGCTTGTCAGCTTCATTCTGTCGATCGTGACCTTTGTGCGCATGGGGCGGCGAATCAAATCGTTGGATCAGCGAATCCAACAACTTGAGAGCCGGGTTGCACCAACGGACGGGGTACCCTCCGAAGCACAACAGCCCTTCGCCGCGCCAATCGTGACAGCCGAAGTCATCGACGACTCCTCAGTCACTCCTTCAGCGGAAGCTCCGCGGGAGTCGATTCAATGGGAACAGTTCATCGGCCAAAAGGCGTTTGGCTGGATAGCCGTAATTCTGTCGATTTTCACCGTGGCGTTCTTCTTGAGATACGCTTACGAGAACAACTGGATCGGCCCGGTTGGTCGCATCGGAATTGGTGTGCTCGCCGGATCCGGGTTAATCGTTGCCGGATATCGCTACCATAGGCGAAGCGCACGAATCTTTTCACAGATGCTCACCGCTTGCGGCGTGGTCGTGTTATACCTCTCGACATACAGCGCCTTTGGGTTGTACTCGCTATTGCCCCTGGAACAAGCGGGCGTGTTTCTGGCGGTCATCATCGTTCTCTCGATGGCATGCGCAGTGTTGTACGATTCGGGCGCGATCGCGCTGGTGGCTGTCGTGGGTGGTCTCGCGACTCCGCTGCTGTTGCCAAGCGAACGCGATCTCTACATTCAATTGTTCGCGTATCTTGCGGGATTGAATCTTGGCGTGTTGGTTGTCACGCTCTCCCGATCGTGGCCGGTCATCTCCAGCGTGGCGTTGCTGGGAACGCATGGATTGTTTTGGTCTTGGTATGCCGGAGACTATCATCCCGAGAAGTGGGGCTGGGCACTGGCCTTTCAGGCGGTGATTTACGCACTGTACTTGATTCAGGATTTTGCAGGACAGTTGACTCGCCGCATCGACAATCGCTGGGAGAACGTCGCCCGGACGCTATTGAATGCGACGTTTTGGTTTGGTGCCTTTTACGTGTTGATGGAAGAAGATTACCGCGCGTGGATGGGAATCGCCTCAGTTGTCATGGCAACTGTTTACGCGGTGGTCGGTCGGTTGTTGTTGGCTTACCGGCGCGACGCGTTGACGGAGCTTGTGACCGCCGTAGCGATCTCGGTGGGATTTGTTGTGCTGGCGATTCCGCTGCAGGCGGATGCTCGGTGGATCGCTCTGGGCTGGGCAGCCACGGCAACTGCGTTATGGTGGTTTCGCTTGCGGATCAACTCACCCGCCCTTGGTGCGCTGTCGGCTGCCATCGCAATTGCGAGTGTGCTAAGAGTGGTCTTCCTCGACCTGCCGTCCTACCCCCACGAAGTTCTCGTGCCAGTCGTGAATCGGATTGCCTTGTCGTCGATTGGGGTTGCAGGATGCGTGGCGGCGGCGGTGTTCGTGACGAGACCTTATCGTAATCGTCTTGGTCCACCGACACGGTTTGTTGCAGGTGCAGCCGGCTTAGGGGCGATCGTCCTGTTGTGGTTGATTCTGACCGTGGATCTTTACAACTTTTTTTTCGCGATTGCGAGAATCACCGACGAGTCGACTAGTTGGCGTCGCGTTGGTCAAATGTCCGTGTCGATCTTGTGGACCGTGTATGCTTCGGTCTTGCTGGGACTCGGTTTTCGATTTAGTAAGTCGACACTGCGATGGACCGCAATCGTGTTCTTCGCTTTGACAATTGGAAAAGTGTTTGTGCTTGATATGTCAGGGTTGAGCGAAATCTATCGCATCCCCGCCTTCTTCGTTCTCGCAATTTTCCTCGGTGTTGCCGCTCGCGTTTATCAACGCTCCAGGCCGGTAGCAAACTCCGAGATTCAACAGGAGCTAGAATAGCCATGTATCAGCGATCGATCACATGCCGCTGGGCGGCGTTTCCTAGTTGGGTTACGAGTGCTGCGGTGCTGTTTTCCGTAGCAGCATTGTGCGCGCAGGAGAACAGTTCACCGGAATCACTCATCCACTGGCAACACGTTGTTGCGATCGAGCATCCCGATGACAATACGGCTCCGCAGGTAGATGCGATCGTGGGGCCAGAGATCTTCGACGGGGCACGCTATGATTTGAGCGACCTGCGGGTGTACACCCGCGCAGGTGAGGAAGTGCCCTACGCGTTACGAGTTCGTAGCAGTCGTTCAGAGAGACAACCTCTGGATGCACGCAAATTCAATGACACGAAAGGTCCCGACGAAACGAGCGAAGTCACGCTCGACCTTGGCGAAGGAAAACCGGAACACAATGCCTTGGAAGTCGATCTTCTGGGCCACAACTATCGCCGCCGGATTGAACTTGAGGGGAGTGACGATGGCGACGAGTGGCGACCGCTGCACGACGTACTCTTGGTCGACTTCCGCCGAGGTGGCAAGGTTGTACACGATGACACGATTGAATACCCGTTGAGCCGCTTTCGCTACTTGCGAATTAGACTGCACCGCGATCTGATTGTGGACAACGAAGCGGTCGCAATTGGGGACGTAAAGATCCTGCGCACGGTCGAGATCCCCGGCGAGAAGCTAACCTTGGACGCAGCCGTCGGTAAACGTGAAGCGGTGCGCGCCGATGCCGGTCCAGGCTCAAGGTGGGATCTCGAACTTGGTGGCGATCAGACGCCGGTATCGAGCATTGATGTGCAGATCGCCGACGCCGCGTTCGTCCGCAATTTCAACCTCGAAGCGGGCGGCCCACCGAACTCCGGAAGTCCATTTACGTCGGTGGCACGTGGAGTTTTGCGTCGGCGAGCGGGAGAGCCTTTGGGGCCCATGCGCGTCGAATTCTCTGAAACGAGAGCTGCTCGGTTGCGGTTAATTGTGACCGACAACCGAAATCCGCCACTGCAAGTCGAACGAGTCCAGTTCGCGGCGGATGCCCGACAAATTGTCTTCACAATTCCGCAGGGCACTGATTCGTGCAAGCTCTACTTTGGCAATCCAGAAGCGGAAGACCCAGGCTATGATTTCGCTCGCAATCTGCCGAAAAAATTGGAGCCTGAATCGGATCGCGCGACACTGGGAGGCCGCGTAGCGAACCCGATCTACGAGCCGGAGCCACTCCCCTTCACCGAGCGTTGGCCGTGGATGGTCTATCTCGTGCTCGGTCTCGCCTGTCTCGTGCTTGCCGCCATCGCCACCAGCCTCTCGCGAACTGCTATCGCCGTACACGACAGCGTGACCGAAGCCGCGGCATGACGGAGATCGAGTTTCCTAACTCGAACATTCAGGTGAGAGAGCAAGCAATCCCCGCCACTCTGCTGGGTTGTTACCGACTCTTTACACTCCGCGCGATCGCAGATCGATAAAATCGACTCGTTCGACGAAAACGCTCACGACTTGGAAACCAAAACCAGGGCCAAGCCGTCTCGTCAGAAGAGAGGTCGTTCAGAGCCAAACCAGTGTCGTGGAGGAGTACCGTGATGAGACATCACAACTCGATCGTCTTGGGGCTAGTTCTAGGATTGTGCGCTACCGTGGTTCAGGCCCAGGGATTGTTGGTCGTTGTTGATCCCGACCAGCCAGTGCCGCTACCACGGCCGATCGTGCCAACGCAGCAGACACTTCCGCCGACAGCCTACAAGCTCAAAGAATTGGCAGTCCAGGCAAAGCTGGTAGACCAGGTGGCTCGCGTGCAGGTCTCGCAATCGTTCGTCAACACTGGTAGCCGGCAGTTAGAAGTCAGTTTTATGTTCCCGCTGCCGTACGACGGAGCAATTGATCGATTGACGCTCATGGTCGACGGCAAGGAGATTCCGGCGAAATTACTGCCCGCCAAACAGGCCCGCAGCGTTTACGAGTCGATCGTCCGGAAGAACAAGGACCCGGCCCTGCTCGAGTGGATGGGAACAGGCATGTTCCAGACAAGCGTCTTCCCGGTGCCTCCCGGTGCCCAACGAAAGGTGACACTGAACTACAGCCAGTTGCTGCGCACAGATCATGGCCTGACCGACTTTATTTTTCCGCTCTCCACGGCCAAGTACACGTCGCACCCGGTTGAGAAGGTTGATTTTCAAGTGGTGATCGAGAGCGCGATCGACATCAAGAACGTCTACAGCCCAACGCATTCGATCGACATTCAACGCAGCGACGCCCACTTCGCCACAGTGAGTTTCACCGCGAAAAACGTCATTCCGAACGGCGACTTCCGGCTGTTTTATGACGTCGGCAAGGGCAAGTTCGGGACGAGTGTCGTGAGCTATCGCCCCGATGTCGGCGAAGATGGTTACCTCTTGCTACTGGCCAGCCCACAGTTCCAATCGCCCGATGCCGAGCGGCAGAAAAAGACCGTTGTATTCGTCGTTGATCGATCGGGCAGTATGGAGGGCGAGAAAATCGACCAGGCTCGCGCGGCGGTCAAGTATGTATTGGAGAATCTGCGCGACGGGGACCAGTTTAACATCGTAGCGTACGATACGGTCGTCGAATCTTTCCGACCAGAGTTGCTGGAGTACAACGACCAAACTCGCAAAGAGGCGTTGGGATTCATCGAGGGTCTTTACGCCGGTGGCGGAACGAACATCGATGGTGCGCTAAACGCTGCCTTGTCACAATTGAAGGATGATAACCAACCGAAGTACGTGTTGTTCATGACCGACGGCCAACCCACGATCGGCGAGACGAACGAATCGAAAATCGTCGGCAGCGCAACAAAGCGTAATCAGGTTCGTGCTCGGATCGTTAGCTTTGGCGTTGGCTATGACGTGAACAGCCGCTTGTTGGACCGCATCTCTCGCGAAAACAACGGTCAAACGGAATACGTACGCCCGAACGAAGACATCGAAGTCTATGTCAGCCGGCTTTATTCAAAAATCAGCTCGCCAGTACTGACGGACGTAGCGGTGAGGTTTGAGTTCGACGAGCTACGTACTGAGGAAGGCGATCCGATCAACCGCGTCTTTCCCAAACAGATCAACGACGTCTTCGAGGGAGAGCAGTTGGTGCTGGTGGGTCGTTATCGAAAGAGCGGCCTCGCGAAGGTAACAATCACTGGTAGTGTGGGCAACAAGAAACAGACCTTCGACTTTCCTGGAACGTTGGTAAAGCGCAGCTCGGATGAATCGTACGCCTTCGTCGAAAAACTCTGGGCCATGCGTCGCGTTGGGAAGATCATCGACCACTTGGACTTGGTCGGCAAGAACGACGAGCTCGTGAAGGAGTTGGTCAGCCTATCGACCAAACACGGGATTCTGACACCCTACACATCCTTCCTGGCGGACGAAAACGCCCGGGCTGACTTGGCCCTTTCGACGTCGGAACTCCACACGAGAAGACTGCTTGGCAGGCTCGGTGAAGCGGAAGGACAAGCTGCATTCACGCAGCGATCAGAGAAAAGGAAACTGCAACAAGCTGCCAGGCCGGTCGATTCGTTCGCGCTCGGGGCTCAAGCTTCTGCCGACGGCTTTGGCGTTGGAGGCGGCGGAGCAACATTCCGCGACATCGACAGTGACGAAGAAGTCTTTGCGAAGGGACTGAAAAACATCGGAAACTATTCACTCTATAGCCGAGGCCAACTCTGGTGCATGCCCAGCACGGCCAAGCTGGATTTGAAGAAAGACCTCGACAAGATCAAAGTCATCGCGCGTTTCAGCGACGACTACTTCAAACTGGTTCAAGAAAACAACGCGGTTCAGAATCAACTTCTTTGCAGCCAAAACGAAGGCGAAGAACTGTTGGTTGAACTTCGCGGCCAGACCTACTGGGTGAAATAGAGGCTATCATGACCCGACGAACCAAGTTACTGGTGACGCTTTGTTTATTCTTGTTGGGATCGCCAGTAATTGCGGACGAGCTCCCAAGAGACGATCCGCCCCCGAGCGACATCAAGGCTCTCGCCGCAGCTCGCGAACGGGGACTTGATTGGCTGACCAAGAACCAAGCGTCGGATGGTTCGTGGGGAACAACGTACACGATCGCGGTGACAAGCTTCGCTTGCTTGTCGTACCTCGGCGGCTCTGATGAACCGTTCACGGGCGAGCGCGGACGCGTTTTGCTCAAGGGCTTGAGCTTCCTTATGGCCAACCAAAGCGATGGACAATTCACCAAACAAGGACACACCTGGATCCACGGTCAAGGATTCGGCACGTTGGCGTTGTCCGAGGCGTACGGTCGCTCGTTGTTTGCCAAGACAAAGCCAGATATCGACACGCAACAGATCCGCGGCATCGTCGGCCAAGCCGTGCAAGTCATCGCCAACAACCAATCCACTTCGGGAGGCTGGTGGTACGCGCCCGGTTCGCCCGGCAGTCACGAGGGATCGACGACGGTTTGCGCGGTCCAGGCGTTAGTTTCGGCCAGCAATTACGGCATCAAGATCGACACTGGTGTCTTGGCCCGCGGGTTTGATTATTTGAAGCAGTGCCAGAACGCCGACGGTGGCTTTGACTATAAGCTCGGTGATGCCACGAGCATGAAGGAGGGGACGGCAGGCGGTGTCGCCACGTTGGGCCTGATGAAGAAGTTCGACTATTCAGTGATGATCAAAGGCTACAACTTTTTGTTAAAGATCACGCCCGCTGAGATCAGCAGCCAACGCTTCCCTTACTACGGGCACTTTTACGGATGCATGGGAATGCACTTGCTGCGGCAGGAGTTTGGCAGGGACAAAGAGTATTTTGAGAAGACAAGCCAGTACATCGCCGAGGCGCAGAAAGACGTGCTTTCGTGGCGGCAAGAGAATGGCGAGTGGCCAACCAAGGGCTCGGTTTCCGGTGAAGGGAAAGCATACGGCACGGCCTTCGCATCGCTCTTGCTATCCGGCCCCGATGGGCGGCTGAGCATCTACAACCGCCGGTCGCCGGACGTGCCGCGGGACGACCCCCGGCCCTGAACCGCGCTCCTTCACGCGAGTCGCTCCCACAAGCCAGTGGCGTGCGCCCGGGGGCGCCC
>JACNKX010000103.1 GCA_014381825.1 Planctomycetota bacterium | reverse complement strand
CCAAAAACCGTCGGGCAAGCTACCAGTAAACAACTGCTGGCGCGCTCCAGAAACGGCATAGGTGAGCGGGTTCAACCGCATAACCCAGTGTAGTCCAATTTGCCCGATGGCCATCTCCCCCGATAAAGCGGGAATCGGAAAAAACGCTCCCGATAAGAGCCACATCGGCATGAGTGCCAGATTCATGATCGCGTGAAATCCCTGGGTCGACTCCATTTGCCAAGCGATCACGAAGCCGAGGCTCGTCATCGCCATCGCCGCCAAGAACATCAGCGGAATCGTCGCCAACAACGCCACCACATTGTCGCCCGCTCCGACAAACCACCCTAACAGGAGAAAGACAATCCCCTGCGCCGTTGCAATCAGCGCTCCGCCGAGGACCTTGCCCAGTACAATCGCCCAGGGTGGCACGGGAGCGATCATCACGCCCTGGAGGAACCCCTCTTTGCGATCCTCGATGATCGAAATCGTCGCGAAGATCGCCGTAAACAACAGAATCAGCATCAAGGTGCCGGGGTAATAGTACTGCAAGAACGACGGAGCCGCCTCGCCAGTATCCGCCAGTCGAAAAGACTTTTGCAGTCCCGTTCCAAACAACAGCCAAAATACAATCGGCTGCGCAAACGCGCCGATCAGTCGGTTTCTCTGCCGCACAAAGCGAATGATCTCGCGCCAGCAAAGCACCCGCGTCGCTGGCCACGGCGAATGAGTCGGTTGGATCGCCGTCGAATTCATAGGACTTGCCCGTGGATGGAAATCGCCGCTGGAAACAGCTCTAGCTATTGTTGCACGTGATCAGTGTGGGTAAAGGCGGCAAGTTGTCGCAGTCGGTGTAGGACGGGCACTCTTGCCCGTCTTTTATAGTAGTAGGCACTCCGTCTGCCGTAACGGAAAGGATGTAGGTTGGCACTGGCGCCGCCAGGTGTTGGTTCAGAGTTCGATGTTCCGCGTTCCACGGGATCCACTCGCTGACGCTTCGTGCTTGTGATTTTTTTCGGGTGGCACTGGCTCTGCCAGTGTTTTCGGGCTCAACCGCAACACGAATTCCACGCAGGCACTGGCAGAGCCAGTGGCACCCTTGATCTCCGGCGCTTCGGGCTAGGAGAATCGCTCATCCGTTCACGGCTCCAAGTTCCCACCGCAACGTCTGTTCAAGTTCCCTATCGCGGAATGCATAATTCTGTGCGGTCAACACATCGGGACGTACCCGGGCACTGGCCAGGAGCAACTCGTCGGCCATTTCGCCCAAAACCGTTCGCAATAGGAAGGCCGGGGCTGGCAGCAGTGCTGGGCGTCTTAAAACTCCGGCCAGGATCGCCGTGAATTCTCCATTGGTCACCACATCAGGACTCACCAGATTCACGGGACCAGAGACGTCTGTATTGGTCGCCAGATAGAGCATCGCACTGATCGCGTCATTTAAGCTGATCCAACTCCAATACTGTTGGCCATTTCCAACACGACCGCCTCCGCCAAGTCGAAACGGTGTCAACATTTTTTGTAACGCTCCGCCTTTGGTCGAAAGGACAATCCCCAGTCGAGCGTGAACGACTCGGATGCCCGCATCTTCCGCGAGCGCCGTTGAGGCTTCCCAATCCTGCACGAGCCCAGAGAGAAATCCGTCGCCCTTCGTCGAGCCTTCGTCCAGCCACTGGTCGCCGCGATCCCCGTAATACCCAATCGCCGATGCCACGATCAGAGTCTTCGGTTTTGAACGACTCTCGGACAATTTCTCCGAGAGAACCGTCGTGCCGCGCACGCGACTTTCCAACATCTCTCGCTTGCGGCTGTCCGTCCAACGGCCCGACGCAATGTTCTTGCCGCCCAAGTGAATAACGACGTCCGTTTCATCGGGAAAACCCCAAGCTGCCTGGCCGGACGGATCCCAAAAACACTCGCCATCATTTTGGGCTTCACCACGGACCATCCTCGTTACCTGGTGCCCTCCCGTCGTCAACAAGGCACACAAGGCCGAACCAACCAAACCGCTACTGCCAGTCACCGCGAAATGCAGCGGCGTTGGGCTGCAAATCTTGTGCAGGAGTAGATCCTGAAGTGTGACACGATGACGAAACGCGAACATTGTCTCGAGTTTGTCGCGGACGAACCGGCCGGCGAGCAGGCGACCGATTGGCCCCATTGGAAGTGCATAGTCCACCTCGTCGATAAGAACTGGCTGCGCCGAGCCATCGGCTTCGTCGATCTCGAAACGATGAAGATGATCCCATTTGGAAAACGGGCCAGAGCGTTGAACGTCGCGGAACAAACGACCTGGCACGTATTCGGTGTGTTCCGCCACCCATTTGATGGGAAACGGGCCGATGCGGTGCTTCAAGACGACCTGAGTGCCGACATCGATATCCTCACCGCGCTGCAACAGAGTGACAGACTCCCACGGTGGCATCAGGCGATCCAACGCACCGCTCCGCTCATGCCATTGAAAGGCCTCTTCGCAGGAAACGGGAAGGGCCATTTGCTTTGTGAACGTGGTCATGACGGTAATCCGGTTCGTGTTTTGGATCTATTCTGGATCGGACTGTATCGGAGGGATCAACGATACCTTCCGATCTCCTCCGATCCTTTACCCTTCCGATCCCTTCCAAACAGCGCACAAAAAAAGCCCCGATCGCGATCGGGGCTTTTTGAGGTATAAAATAGATCCGGCGATACCTACTTTCACGCTTTTGGCACTATCATCGGCTCGGAAAGCTTAACTACCGTGTTCGGGATGGGAACGGGTGTATCCTTTCCGATATAGTCACCGGAAGAAGAACCGGCGGCCTTTCGACCGGCCGGTCCTTGATTTGGTCTGAGTAGATGTATCTATTCACGTGCGTCTCGTTTTCAATCGAAGCAAGCAGCATTTCTAAAAATGTTTGCGAGCATCTTATGAACAGCTCGTTTCCGATGAAGAATCGTTA
>JACNKX010000019.1 GCA_014381825.1 Planctomycetota bacterium | reverse complement strand
AAGCCGAGTTCGAACAACAAGCGTGCTGCGACAACTCGAAACGTTGCTGCCGGAGACTGTTCGCAAAGTCTCCACCAGCAATGATGCCACCGATGACTGGGTCGCTGATGTCACCAGCGTTTCGATTCGAGACGTTGTTGCGGGCGCCCAAATTCAACTCCAACCAGGAGAGCGCATCCCGTTTGATGGGTTGATTCGGCAGGGCCAGGCGCTGATCGATGAACAGATCGTGACGGGTGAATCTGTGGCGGCCACCAGGGAAGTTGGCGATTCGGTCGTGGCAGGTTCCCTGAATACGGACGGTGATCTGGTCATCGAGGTCATCGCTGGCTACAGCGAAGGTACGCTGAAGAAAATTGTTGATGCCGTGGTCGAGGCCTCGCGCAGCCTGGCGTTTCGCTTGGCCGCCTGGTGTGTCGTCCTCACGGGTGCCATCTCAGTCATGCGAGGACTCGGCTTTCTCTCTCTATTGGGCGGAGAGGTTGCCGGCTGCCCGATGTGCAAGTGAAGGGATAGGGTGATGGGGAGTCGGGGTGATGGGTGACAATCAGAAAATCAGAAAATCAGACAAGGAGATGCGGAGACAAGTCTCACCATCTCCCCGTCTCACGGTCTCCCCATCCCGTCTCACCGTCCTCCCATCGGCCCATGAGCAGAGAGGATAGCCCAACCCAGCGTACTCCCGAGCAAGACCAACACGAAGGCGAGGAGGCCGACACCGATCAAGGTCGCCTCGCCATCGCCCCACTTACGATTTTGTCCTTTGCGCCGCAAGATCTTGCGGGAAACGACGCCACACACCCAACTCCAATGGAGCATAATGTGGACCAATACTTCGAGGGCCAGGAGGCACATCACCCAAAACGAAAACTCGGCGAAACTGTCGAGCGACATCCCCCACAGGCTCCAACCGGCTGCGCTGGAAGCCGGCGGAAACACAAACCGTATGACGAACTGTAACCAAGCGTGCAGCAAAAACGTGAAGAAAGACAGACATCTAGCCAAAAGTTGATAATCGTGCGAGACATAGCCATAGACGCTATCCGGTATCCTGTCGTGGTGAAGTAACATAGCGAGAACGCGGGTGCTTAATCGTACAACACTCAACGATGCAACCGCCGTGCCAGTGTGGCACGACTTGCCGCCACGACTCGAGTCATCGGATCCATCTCAGTTTGCCTTGCCGATTTTACGACAACACTTTAGGACAATCGTTCAAATCACAAATGCAGGAAGCGTTGATCCTGACAAAGAAGGTGTAAAGTCATGAGCGGGCTACCTGTCTACGAGCGTTTTCAAAGACTTCAACGGTACGTTGGCTGGACAACCGCCCACGAAGAAAACGTTCGGTCAGCGAAACTCCTGCTGCAGGGCACCTTCCCGGCCTTAGTGGAGGACTTTTATCAGAAGATTCAGACCGAACCTGCCGCGCTGAAGGTGATCACTGGCGGACAGCCGCAGATTGCTCGGTTGAAGCTGACGTTGGTCGCCTGGCTGGAGAATATGTTTTCTGGTCCATATGATCAGACCTATGTCGAACAACGGTGGCGCACTGGTTGGAGGCACGTTGAAATCGGGCTCGAACAGGCGCTGGTCAATGTCGCCATGTCTCGGTTGCGGGATGGGTTGCTCGCGAATTTGGAGAGGCTCTGGAAGAGCGATTCAAAAACGCTCTGCGATGTCGCTCGTTCTATTAGCCGACTGATCGACTTGGATCTGGCGATCATTCAGGATGCCTACGAGACAGAATATGTCCGACGTCAGCGAGATGATGAACGAAAACGAAGCGAAGCTGCTTTCCGCAACTTGGTTGAGGCAGCGGGTAGCATGATCGTGATTCTCCGCGAAGACCAGTCGATTGCATATATCAATCCGTTTGCTGAGTCCCTGACTTCATTGGGCAATCAGGAAGTCCAGGGAACAGACTTCGCCGAGTGTTTAATCCCGGCTGAGCAACGCGACAATGTCCGCCAAAAGATTCATCGAGCATTCGCTGGCGAGTCGGCGCGGGACTACGAGAGTGGTGTTAGCCGACGCAGTGGTCAACAACGATGGTTGTTGTGGAATATCCGTCGCATTGAGGACTTTGCTCACGGACCGGCAGTACTGCTCGTGGGACAGGATATCACCGAGCGCGTCAAGGCTGAAGAACGAGCATTGCAGGCGGAGCGGTTGGCAGCCATCGGTCAGACCATCGCCGGATTGGCGCACGAGAGTCGCAATGCACTCCAAAGATCCCAAGCGGCGCTTGAGGTTCTGGAGTTTGAACTCGATCACCAGCCAGAGCAATTGGAGCTGGTGGACCGAGTCAAAAGATCGTTGGGTCATCTCCACCGTTTGTATGAAGAAGTACGGGACTACGCAGCTCCCATTCGGCTCGACCGGCAAGAGTGCAATTTGGCGAGTCTGTGGCGCGGGATCTGGAGCCAACTGGATGTTCGTCGTGGCGAGTCGGCGATCGAATTGAGTGACGCAGGTTGTAGCGAAGCGACATGCAACGTCGATTGGTTCGCCCTGGGACAGGTGTTTCGCAACCTGTTCGAAAACGCCATCGATGCCTTGGGCGAACGGGGAACCATCAACGTGTCGTGCCAGCCAGACAATCGTCTCGGTCGGTTGGGGTACCAGGTGAGTGTTCGAGATGGCGGGGAAGGCGTGCCAGCCGACATTCGAACGGACATTTTCAAGCCGTTCTACACGACGCGACCCAAGGGTACTGGTTTGGGCTTGGCGATCACCAAACGAATCGTGGAAGCGCACGGCGGAACGCTCTCGCTCGGCTCTCCCGACATCGGTGCTGAATTCTTGATCTGGTTGCCAGCCGCGAATGGGGGAGAATGATCGGCGTTTTTTCCGGTTCGTGAATTGAAATACCCGTGGCCTCACGGCCATCGGCTCACCCAATTGTGAGCCGCGACGCGT
>JACNKX010000031.1 GCA_014381825.1 Planctomycetota bacterium | reverse complement strand
TGTGGACGGGCATGCTCGGCGTACAATGCCATCCGCTCTTGCGTTGTCGGGCCGGGACTGCTGCTGGGCGGAGCGTCTTTGTCGATCCATTGATATGCGATTTGGTACGGAACGCACGTACGGCGGCTCTGTACGCGGGATTTCCGATACATCGTGCGAAGCAATCGCGTCTCGCGGTCGGTTCGGCAAATCAGATCGGTTGACATCGCAACCGCTTCGTCCAAGCTCATCGTGTGCTCGGGCAATGCCGTGCCGATGCCGATAATGCTAGTTTTCAATCTGGTTCCTTCCGAGTGGAGCGCCCTGTTCACTATTAGAACAGTCAAGTGACTCTTGCAGTAGCTGATAGCCGTGCGGATGCGACATAACTAGTTCATGCATCAACGGCTAACGACGTTGCGAGCCAGACCAACTTTCTGCAACAAGCAGATGGCCCAATACCCCGTATCGATTTCCCACCACCTTTGGCCAAAGCTCGCTGAGTTTGCATTGGCGTGATGGTTATTGTGCCAACCTTCACCATGAACCAACAGCCCTAGAAGCCAGTTGTTGCGGCTGTCGTCTGGCAATTCGTGGCTTCGATAACCCCACAGATGTGTCATCGAGTTAATGGACCAGGCGGCATGCATTACCAGCGCCGTTCGTAAGAATACGCCCCAAACGAGTACACTCGCCCCAATGCGAACTCCGCTCATCACGTCGCTGTTGGGAAGCCAACCCAGCCAGAACCCGATCGCAAAATAAGCTATCATGTGACCACCCACGATCAGCGACATTACGACCTTATGATCGGTCCACACGTAGAACGTTTGGCATGTCATGTCGCGCGCATAGTCGTGATACGTCGATTTTTGAAGATGATCGCGATTAACTAAGAACAACCAACCAAAGTGACTCCACACGATGCCTGCGGCGGGAGTATGTGGATCGCTTTGATCATCGGCATGGAGATGGTGCCTGCGATGGACAGCGACCCACCAGACGGCAGACTCCTGAAGGCAACACGTCCCGAGCAACGCCAAACAGTATTCAAACCACTTTGGGCACTCGAAGCTTCGATGGCTCAGCAGCCGATGAAACCCGACCGTGATGCCAAAAATTCCGAACAGAAAATAGCTAATGACGAATGATGCGACACCGATCCAGCTGAAGAACCAAGGAACGAACGCGAGCAAGCTCGCTAGGTGAACCAGACCGATCACGATCAGATATTGAAAATTAACGCGCAAGGGACGAGTGCCTTTCGGCAATCCGATTGCGCCGTTATCTGCCGTACGCGAGCCAAGTGGTGTTGATGGGCGCATTCTAGTTTCCGTGCTCCGATGTCGCATTATCGGTGCTGCGACTGCTCACTGTCCAGGAGATACTCGTCGTGCTAATAATTCGCATTGACTCAAGGACAGATGTACGTGTAAAACACTTCAAGTACAGTTGTCCTTGAGGGAGTAGGTTACTGCGATGAGCGAGCGGCCAGCGTTATCGAAGGCGGAGATGGAAGTTGCGCGGGTCCTCTGGGAACTCGGAGCGGCCAGCGTGCGGCAGGTCCATGAAGCAATGCCAGCGGAGCGTGCCATCGATTTTACGACGGTCCAGACTTATCTGCGGCGGCTGGAGCAGAAAGGCTACGCACGGGCGAAGCTTGATGGGCGCGTCCGCATCTATTCGCCGAAAGTTAAACCCCGAACGGTGATTCGCGAAACGGTGGACGATCTGATCGAGCGATTGTTCGCCGGCGAAGCGATGCCGTTGATGAGGCACTTGATCGAGGATCGCGGGATGAGTGACGAAGATCTCGCACAACTCCGCTCGTTGCTTGACGGTGAAGAGGAATAGTACCAAGCGAACGTCTTACCCAAGGGACGCAGTGAATTGGAGAACGGAAATGGATGTTGCACGGATGGCTTTTGATCAGGCGTGGCAACTGACCACGCTAGTGATCGTCGTTTTGCTAATAGTGCGATTCGCGGCGCGAAATCGTCCACATCTCGCGTATATGCTGTGGTTGGTCGTACTCTTTAAAGCCGTGACCCCGCCGGTCTTCAGTAGCCCAACGGGAGTGTTTTCGTGGCTTCACACAACAACCTCAAGCGAAACTCTTACTGCGTCGGAGTCGCTTGCAGTCCTTTACGTTGCACCACCGTCGGTCGCGAGTCGAGACGAACTCTCTGCCGACAACGTCGCATTTGCACCGGCGGTCGAACCAAAGATTAGGCAAGATCCAGCTCGTCTGACGACTCGATTGCCGATATTGAAGCCATCCAATGCGACCGCCGAAGTTTATCGGCTAGGAATTGTCGTCATCTGGAGTGGCGGATTGTGCGTCGCGCTGATTGTTACTTTCGTGCAGTGGTCCCGATGTATCTGGCTGCTGCATGTTGCACCTACGGTTGCCCGCCCCGATCTTGAGGATCTGGTTACCAAGTTGTCGCGACAGTTGCGCGTGCGGAGGCGTGTCCGGCTGCTGGTGACGACCAGCCGGATCGGTCCAGCGGTCATCGGGTTGTTTCGCCCTCTAATCGTGTTGCCCGAGATCGTCGTGCAAGGCAAGCGGGCAAACGAATTGGAAGCGATGATCGCGCACGAGTTGTTGCATGTACGTCGTGGCGATCTGTGGCTTGGGCTGTTGCAAGTCTGTGCAAAAGCCCTCTGGTGGTTCCATCCTCTTGTTTGGTGGGCCGGGCGCATGTCGACGCGAGAAGCCGAACGATGTTGCGATGAACAAGTTATCGGCGAGTTGCAATGTGATCCGAAGCGATACGCTCGCAGCTTGCTTGAAGTACTTGAACTCAAGCGGACGTTAAGAACAGTGCCTGCCTTCCCCGGCATGAAGCCAGTGGAAGTCACTTCTCAAAGACTGGAGAGAATCATGAAACTTGGACGAGGATGTCACAAGCAGACGCCACCATGGTGTTGGGCAGTCATGTTGTTGCTCGCGGCGGCAACGTTGCCTGGAGCAGGCTTTGTCTTGGCAACTGACGAGCCAGGGGGGAATTCGGCGAACGATAAAAGCGAACTGCAAGTCTTCGCGACGACTGCGGACGCGCGAGATTCCGCATCACACACGGTTCGCATCTCGGTCGAGATTCTTCGAGCTCCAAGAAACACCGTTGATGCTGCAATTGTGGGTTGGCGCGTGGCCGAGATGGACCTCAGTGATACCAATACACACGTCGGTGACGGTGGAATTGTTGTCAAGGAAGCTGAGCTGCCTTTACCTGAACCAAGTTTAGCGCCGAAGGCTGTGTCTAGTCACGCGGTCGAGACGAGACTGCCAGCTTTGTACAAAATTGTTAACGATCTAGAAGCCGAAGCGATCAGTCGACGCATTCTTAAAAATCGCAACGCAAACAAGCTTACTGCGCCGCGTGTAGTTGTCTTCAGCGGTCAATCGGCATCGATCATGGACGCGTCTCAGCGGCCCTTCGTCGTGGGCCTGCAAACAAGGGGGAAACCGCAGATCCGAGTGGTCTCGGAGGGGATGACTCTTTACGTCCGACCGCAGTTCATTGACAAGAAGCAACTGGGACTCACGTACGACCTTAAGATCACACGAATAACCGATGTCAGCACTACGACGTTCAGTCTCGAAGGACACGACACGCCGGTCACGTTTCAGATACCAGAAGTTGAAACAAGTTCCGTCAAATCGACATTGACCTTTGCAGCGGGCAAGACCCTCGTGATCGGCGGGCTAACGACCAAGGACGAGAAGGGAAACAAGCAGGCAACCCTCGTGATGCTGAAGGCTACCCAGCTGCCTCCAACGAATCAGAGGAGTCAGTTGATGTTTGGCAGCGGAGTCAACAGCAACGCGGGAGTCACGGGACAAATCATTGTTGACGAGAGAAGCCTTCAGAAAACGCCGCCAGAATTGCACTCACTTCTCGGGCCCTTGACCGATGGTGACGCTAACGAACTTCCCCCGCCGTCCGACGAGTTGGTCCTCGAGGCTTTGAAACATCACCAAGAAATTGGCGTACCTTTCCTGTACGACGTCGAGCGACACGAGCTGCGAATCGTCAAAGAGAAGATCAGCGATTACGTTGATCCTGCGCGGGTCATTCCGTTGCTCGGCCCTGCCGAGCTACATCATGCTCACTACCGATGCACCGTGTACTACACGACACGTGAAAAAGTCTCTTGGCCAGTGGCTCTGGAGCACGAAACTCCAGTCCGTCACGTCGTCTATATCGACCACAATCATTTTCATTTGATCGCGCCGAAGGGAACCGCCGCTAAGCTCAGAGACGTCCCGAATCCAACGCTTGTCAAAACCTATTCGGTTGCAGATCTCGTCATTCCTCTTCCGTCAGCAGAGAACGGTCCGCGAGAGTGGCGGGTATCGAAAGAAGTGGTTCCCGATTTCAACGCGCTAATTGATTTGATTAAGACGACGATTGAGCCTGACACGTGGGCGGAGCGTCGAGGATCCGGATTGATAACACCCTCTCCCGTGACTTTGAGCGTGATTGTATCGCAGTCCAAAAGTGTTCATCGACGGATAGAGAATTTGCTACAGCAACTGCGACGGTTGCAAGACGTTCAAATCACGCTCGAGGCGAAATTGCTTCAAGTACCAAAGTCGTTTTTCGAGCCCGGCGAATTACCAGGCTTTGAAATCAACGATTTTCCGGTAGGCGTAACGTCCGATCACGACGAACTCGCAAAGCAAGTTGAGCTGTCAGATATCGAGACGTTCTTTTTGTTGCAAGCGATAGACAACGGTGACGACGCGTGGGCGCATAGGGGGCCCAAAGTCACTGTGTTCAATGGTCAAGAGGCTCATGTCTCGATGCAGCCAGATGGGTTTACGCCCTTGCCGATGGAGTTCCACGCGATTGTTTCCCAAGATCGAAAGTCGGTGCGATTGAGCGTTGCGGCGGGCAAAAACGGTCAACTCAAATCGACCGTGCCGCAGAAGATCAAAGATGGCAATAGCGTTCTTCTGCGGGTCGATGGCATGAAGGAGCAGTTCTTTCCTGGGAGGGACGGCGAGGGCGAAAACGCTCGCAGTCTGTTCGACATTCCCTATGTCGCTCGACTATTCAAAAACACGCCTGCCCCGAAAGAGCATGTCTTTTTACTGCTTGTCACTCCGAAGGTGATTATTGTCGGCGAGGAAGCGGAATTGAAGGCAACGGGATCGGATGCCTCCCCCACGTCCGAATCGAGTGAAATTCAGAACGACTGAGCAATTGCCCTTGGAGTTGCCCGCGCTGCCGTGCTCAATCTGTTGGTCTACGAGACTGAAGACGGGAGCTAGAACTAAAGACTCGGCTCCAGCCACTCGAGAGCTAGTAGCCAGGACGCGTATACTTCATCTTCGTCACTCTCCGATACTCCTTGAACTGCTATGATGGAGTTGTCATCGGGTTCCTCGGAGGGTTTCTTTTGTCAAGTCAGTCCGACGCAACTTCCTTGAGCTTGCTGCAGCGGGCGCGATCCAACGACCAGGATGCCTGGGACCAGATCGTGCATCTGTACGGGCCGCTTGTTCAGCGTTGGTGCAAGCGCGTTGGGATGCGTGAAGACGATATCGCCGATGTTTTTCAAGAGTCGTTTCACGCGGTCTCGAACCACTTGGATGGGTTCAAGCCCGCGAAGGCGGTTGGCTCGTTTCGGTCGTGGCTCCGGACGATCGTCAGAACGAAGATTGCCGACCATTTCCGTAAGGTCAACGAGCAACCAGTTGGCCGTGGTGGGAGCACCGATCAGATGCGATTGGCAAATGTCGCTGATCCGTTAGCGGACGACTGCGCCGAGGACGAAAGCGAAGAGAACGCGTTGGTCGTTCAACGTGCGATGGAGCTGATCGAGTCGGAGTTCTCTGCCAAAAACTGGCAGGCCTTCAAGCTCGTTGCATTGGAAGGCTATAGCGCCGTTGAAATTGCCCAGCAGCTGAACGTGCAACCCCAAGCGGTTCGTCAGGCGAATTACCGTATTCGCCGACGTTTGCGAGCTGTTTTGCAGGACCTGATGGAACCAACGGATTCCGATTTCGAGTGATTTCCTGGATGCGACGTTATGATTCTGCGTTCATAATGGAAAGGCGAGCCGGCCCGATGTCTTGCCCCATAAACGCCGAGTGCTGTTGTTCTGTCTGACCATTCAAGCTGCTGCCTACTCACGATAGAAAATGCCTCCAACTGCGACAAATACTGAGTGTCCTGATACTGGCGTAATGGCGAGGTACGTGTCCGGGAACCTTGCTGAGATGGAGGCGGATCGGCTGGTGCGCCATTTGGACAGCTGCAACGATTGCCAACGACAGATCGACGATATGTCGCGACGCGCGGACAGCTTAGTCGCTGCGATACGCCGCCCGGTCGCTCCTGCGAGGGACTCCCAAGAGTTGGCGCGACTGATCGCGAAGGCGAAAGGGGCACGCAGCGAGGAGAACACGCCAGCGCTGACGAGCGACAACAAGGTCGAACCGGTGGCTTTGGATCAATTCGTCGCCTGTTTGTCGAAGAGCGGATTGAGCAATGCTGACGAGATTGCCGAATGTGTCCGCGAGCTTGCTCCCACCAGCAGCATTGAATTTGCGAACCAGCTGCTGGCGGTTGGCAAGCTAACATTGTTGCAGGCGCGTGCTTTGTTGCGAGGCCGCTGGCGGCAACTCGTGTTGGGAAACTATGCGGTTTTGGAGATGCTCGGCCAGGGCGGAATGAGTCGCGTTTATCGCGCCCGCCACTTACAGACGAAACGCGAAGTCTGCATCAAGTTGTTGCATCCCAAAGGGCCACGCACCTCGGAACACAAAGAACGATTCGCACGTGAAGTACGGACGATTGCTTCGCTAGAGCATCCGAACATTGTCGTCGCTCATGATTCCGGCCAGAGCGAGTCAATTCCCTATCTGGTGATGGAATTGCTTGACGGATCAGACCTCGCAAAGCTTGTTGCAGCAAAAGGTCCGCTGCCGCCGGATTCTGCGATCCGCTACGTTTTGCAAGCTGCGAAGGCATTGGAATATGCTCACTCGCGGGGCGTCATTCATCGCGATATCAAGCCGCACAATCTATTCCTCGACGACACGGGCAAGATCAAAGTGCTAGATCTTGGTTTGGCTCGCTTCGATTCAGTGCTGCAACCTTCGAACGAACCTGGTTTCTCGACAATGACGAAGACCGGTATGGTGGTGGGCACGGTCGACTACATCGCACCCGAACAAGCCGTCGACGCGCGCGATGCAGACTATCGGTCCGACATTTATAGTTTGGGATGCACCTTGCACTACTTGCTCGTTGGTCGAACTGTTTTCTCCGGCGAGACACTAATGGCGCGCTTGGTCGCGCATCGCGAAGAGCCGATCCCGAACTTGGCAGCTTTGCGCCCTGGTATCTCGCCAGAAATCAAAAGTGTCTTCGAGCGAATGGTCGCAAAGTGTCCGACGAATCGCTATCAATCGATGACGGAGTTGGTTGCGGATTTGGAACTGTTGCTCGCGGGGGATTCGCCCGCTTTCGACTGGGAGCCGCCAGTTCAAGAGATCTATGAACTGGAGGCGGTAGCAGACGCCGAGACACATGCGGACTTGAACGCACTTACTTTGGCTGCCATTCCCGCTCCAGCGCATCGGCCAGCACATCGTCCCGTGCGGCCGGCGTCGAAGCGACAAGAGTTCCGAGTTCCCAAGCCGGTACTCTATTGGTCGTGCGTCGGGGCTGGTGCGTTGGCATGTGTGGTACTGCTGTTCGTTGCAGTCACGTCATTCTTTCCCGAGATCGCAGGAACAGTCGGGTTATCAAACTCGCCTCGCGCTGTCATCGTTGTTGCATCAGATGGATTCCGCGTTTCGCACTATCAAGCCGTGACGAAAGCGTTAAACGACCGAGCCATACCGTTTGTGACTGCTTCCACGCGATCCGGCGACGCGAAGGCCGACGACGGGACGAGGATCAAAGTCGACCTGACGATCGACGACTACACACCACGATCTTCCGATGGAGTAATTGTCTGCGGTGGCAGTGTGCATGAACTGAAGAACACCGATTTAGTGGATCGATCGCTGAAAGGCGGTGCCACCGTGTTGGGAGTCGGTAGCGAAGGCTTCGCTCCGCTGTATTCGCAATACCATCTGGCATTTAAAGAATCTGGTGTCGAGTGGGACAAGAAGTTACCGGGTGGGGAAATGATCCAGGCGGGCAACGGCTACATCACCAAAGCCTGCGACGAAGGTGGCGTGCCAACCATGGTGGACCATGTCTTCGGCGAATTGGTTTCTAAGTAGCCGAATTCGGGGCAATTCGCCCGCGTGCCCAATGTGACCATCTTACAGCATCTGCATGCGCGTGCATTAAAGACTCGCTAACCCGTCACTCGCTTCTCTAGCAGGCTGCGTCGCTCGATTACTTTTGCTACTTCCCCGTTATGCGCGTCTGTTCATACTTACAAGCCGATTGCCGCTTACCAAACAAGAGACAAAGGAGAGAACCATGCGATCGTTCGTTCTGTTGGCGTTAATGCTCGTGGCTGGCACAGCCGCCGCTTGTGGTCCCGAAGATAGCTTTGCCAAGTTCAGCAGCGGTGGGTTCCGAGGTGCAGGCCGGGGCGGCGCTCCTGGATTTGTTCAATTTGGGGGCGGTTTTGACCCACGTATCGTGGCGGCTCGACAAGCGATGGCGTCGCAGATGGCCTTTGCTCAGCTTGCGCAACACCGGCAAATGCTTACAGCACAGGCCGCAGCTTACCGAGCCCGTCGCGCTCCGATCCGATACGCCAAAGCAGTGGCTCTTCGCGAATACAATCTCGCCAAACGAGCCGAACGGAAAGCTTGGGTGCTTGCGAAGCAAGAGGAATGGAAACGCAAGAAGGCGCTCGAAGCGTCGCCTGGCGAGCAAGATCGGCCGGACGCCGGACGCGTGATGCTGGCAACTCTTGACCATTGAGATCAGCGAAGTGATGTGACCTGCCCGCTGGCCCATCCGGTGTTCAGATTCGGCGAGTGTTTCGCCGGGCACCGGGTTGGGCAGGTCCAAGTTGCACTCCCTCGCCCACTGGGCGAGGAGCTTGATTCAGCCACTAACTATTCGCGGTCGTCACACTTGCATCAGGTGCCGTGAACTTGAAGCCTTGGCTCTGGCTGAAGAACTGAACTGGGTTCTCATACACGACTTTTCGGATCAAGCTCTCGGAATGACCGCGTCGTCGCATCTCGAAGATGAAGTCAGGAACGGCTGTCGGCTTAGATGGCCCCCAATCGCCTGCCGAGTTGACGAGCAATCGTTCGGGCCCGTACATCTCGATCATGTCGCATGCTCGTTGCGGCGTGCATTTGCTGACGGGATACAACGTCATGCCCGCCCAGAAGCCTTCGTCCAAAACGTGTCGAACCGTGTGTTCTTCGACATGATCGACGAGTACACGACTGCGATCGATGCGAGTATCGTCGCATAGCATATCGAGAATCATGCGCGTTCCTTGATACTTGTCTGCCAAGTGCGGTGTGTGGATGAGGATTTGTTGATTGTATTGAATCGCTAGCTCAAGATGCTCGACAAAGATTGTTGCTTCGTTCTTGGTATTTTTGTTGAGTCCGATTTCGCCGATTCCAAGCACGTTGGGCTCATTGAGGAATTCTGGAATCATGGCGATTACTTCGCGAGATAGGCTGACGTTTTCGGCTTCTTTGGCATTGATGCACAGCCAGGTAAAGTGTTGGATGCCGTATTGAGCCGCCCGTTTTCGCTCGAAGTCCGTCAGTTGACGAAAGTAATCTCGAAAGCTGTCGACGCTGCCGCGATCAAATCCGGCCCAAAATGCCGGCTCGCTTAACCCAACGCAGCCCATCTTGGCCAGCGTTTCGTAATCGTCCGTTGTACGAGACACCATATGAATGTGCGGATCGATGTAATACATCGCAGTGTTCTTTCTTCTACTTGCTGTCGTGTGTGTGGGAGAGCAGCGTCTATTGACCGGACGCCATGTCGAACTTCTGCTGCCAATCGTCATCGTAATGGAGCGAGAAGATCAGTTGCACCTGTTCGGCGCGATCGTCGGCTTCTACTTGGAGTACGTCCAACGCTTCATGGATCAAGCTTAATCGAGGGTCGCCCGCGACGACGCCTTCTGCTCGGTGCAAGCGGTCAAACGAGGCGGCAAGCTCGAGTACTTTGGCGCGAATCTCGAGGAACTCGCGATCTAGCACTTCGGGAGCAGTCATCGGAATCGACATCACACGTCCTTTGATCTCGGTCGTTATGGGGGTGGGCGTAATCTGTTGAGGAAGGAGCGGTTGGATTTTCGTGACGTTGCTGAGCAACTCGCAACCTGTTCGACACCACCGCCACCTCTAGTCTCTCTGTTCGGCAACTCGAAATCAAGTCACGCGCCGCTGAGTAGCCTTAGAGTATTCCAAGGTGAGCGAACTCGATGCGACCGGATTCACCTGATGTCTACGGGTTAATTACAACGATCGTAGCGGGATGGGAGATCAGCAGGACTTGTTATGGCGATTGGATTAGTCAAACGAGTTGAACTGCGAAATCTTGCGAAGATGTGCCGATTCTGACGTACTCTTAGTAAGCTCGCAACCGATGGCGATATAGTGCGCGGAACATAGACCTGGAGCGACTTGCAGTGGCCAGTGGACTTGAATTGACATTCTCGATCTTGTCAAAGACGCAGAACGAGGCTGCCGTTGCGGTGCTGCTTAATGCTCTCGATAGTACAGATCGGAATGTGCAGGCGGGCGCGTTGGGAGCAGTCCTGTCGCATCGCAGCCCGACCGGACATCGAGAACTGCTCCGTCGTTGGCATGCGCTGAGTAAGCGTTGGAAGAAGCTGGCTTCGGATTCACCCGGACGTTTAACGAGTGCCATTCGTGATGCCGTACTCAGCTCCGACGAACAACTGCACGCGAATGGATGTGATGCCGCGATTGTACTCCGCGAGTACGATTTAATTCCAGCCTTACTCACTGCAGCTGAAGATAGCTCAAACCCGCATGCGGATCGTTCTGCTGAGACCTTGTTGCAACTTGTCTCGGCGATGTCGGCGGAACTTGCCGTTCCACGCGACTACCGGAACCGCCGTAATCCGCACCTTGTCCGCGCCCGTGCGGCGGGGGCCATCGAACAATCGGCCAACCGATTCGATCGACACAAACGCCCGGAGATCGTTGAAGCGTTTCTCTTGGTCGCCAGACGCGATAATTCTGCCTTCAAACACATCTTGCAGCATCCGCACAACAAGGCCTACGTGACCTTAGTGCGATTGCTCTCGCACAGCCCTCGTCCAGGCGTGATGCGACTGATTCTTGATTCACTTAACGACAATCGCGTGCCATCGGTGATCTATAACATTCTCGCGCGCCGCAAGGACGTCAGCTTTGTACGACACATGCTGAAGCGATTCGCCAGTGAAATACCAATCAACGTACGGCGAAATCTGAAACGCATCGAATCATTCAGTTGGTTGTGCGAAGACATGAACTTGCTTTCGGCTCTGAACGGTGAAGAGCAACGAGGTGCCATTCAGTTAGCGATGGCATCTGGAATGAGTCGTATTCAGGTGTTTGAGGTCGTCGAATTCATCATGCAGAACGGGACGGTCGATGGCAGACGCGAGGCGGCGAATGTGCTGTCCGATTTCCGGGGAGACGCGGCGAACCAGACGGTCATTCGAGCACTCGAAGATGACGACGCTGCGGTGCGCGCCGTCGCGGTTAGCCAACTTCGCGAGCGGGGCGTCCGAGGAGCGAAGACGACTCTGTTGGGGCTGGTTGATAGCCCCGATGAATTGGTTCGTGACGCCGCTCGAGAATCACTGTCGGAGTTTACCTTCGATCGTCTGCTTGCGTCGTTCGGGACACTTGACGATGAAACTCGTGTCGAGACCGCTAAGTTCGTAATTCGTGTCGATCCGCTCGCGGTGGAGGGGTTGCGCGAAGAATTGCAGAGTCCAATTCGTGTTCGAAGGATACGCGCGATTCAGATGGCAGACGCGATGGAAGTCGTTGCCGAAATCGAGCCACTGATGATCGCACTCTTGTCCGACCAAGATCATGTCATTCGAGCGTCGGCGGCCGAGGCCCTCTTGCGGAGTCCGTCGGCGGCGAGTCGTACTGCGCTACGAGATGCGATCCTCGATCGAAGTGACATCGTTCGTGATGCTGCCGGACAGACGTTACAAGCGTTTGCTGAATCCGAACTCGTCTCTCCCTCCGCTCCCCGTCCGCTGCCGTTGGACTTGAGTGGATCCGATCTGACTTCAGACTCTGGGGAGGCAATAACATGACGAGCCTCAACGCACTCGCGGTCTCCTATGTTGATGATTTTCTTTTCTTAGCCGGGCAGGCCCAATATATGCACATGGGGCGACGCTTTCGCGGGCGCGGTGCCGAGATCGATTGGGTCGATCTACTAATTCCGCTGGCCGTGGTCGCCAGCGTCGCGGGTATCGCCTGGCTGATATCCAGATCGCTTAAGCTGCGCGCCCAGCGAAACGCCGACAGTCCGCAAGGGTTATTCGCGGAGTTGTGCCAAGCCCACGGGTTGGACTGGACGAATCAACAATTGCTCCGCGCCATGGCAAACGCACATCGGTTGCGTTCTCCAGTGACGCTCTTCGTCGAGCCGGAACGTTTTGACTTTGAACGCCTTGGAGTTGTCTTCGAGAATCGAAGAATGCAAGTTGCGGCTCTACGCTCGAAACTGTTCGCTGAGTCAGGCGAGAGTGGGGCGGCGACTTCGTAGCATTCGTCTTATATGGGTGCTTTACACGCAAACAACGATGCTATCGACATGGCTACGCGCATCAAAAGAGCCGCCTGATCTGGCGGCTCTTTCGTGACTTCATCAATTGCCAACCTTAGTAGGCCGAACCGCTTGATTTGCGTCGTGGTGGGCGTCGTTCCTTGAAAACGTCGGACACTGTACCGCTGGAGGTTCGAGCACGTCCCTCGTCTGGCTCAGCCTTGAATTGCAACGGATCAGCGTTCTTGCCGAGCCCGATCGTGCGGATTTCCGCCTTGTAGCCCATTAAATCGAGCAACATGTGCAGGTTGATCTCTTGAACGCCTAGGTCCTCAGCGGCCCCGATCAAGTTGCCGTCAGCTGTCAGCACTTTTGTATCGCTGCCGTCGCGTGGCGTGCCACGGACGAGGTAACGCGTGTTCGCACTCAACTCACCCTCGGACACTCCGTCATCGTGGACTTCGGCATCGATGTGTCCGCCGCCCATCGTAACAATATTTCGCACTAGATCGCGATCGCTACGACCATCGCCATCGATGTCCATAAAACCAACCAGGGCAAACCGAACCTTGCGTCCCGGTTTCCAAGCCGGCGAGAAGATTTGATCGCCCGGTAAGATGGGGTCCGCCGTATAGTCGTCGACGATGCGAGCTTCGGCAAGATGTTGGTCGATAATACGCGTGACCTCGATCATGCCCTTGCGATCGTCGACTTTTCGCTTCGAGTCTTCCTCGTTGGTTCTCCTGTTTCCAGCGCTTCCAGGCGCGACATTCATCGCCTCGTGATCATAGACACTGAACGTCGTCTGGCGCCGCAGGCCATCAGCCATTCCCAAGTTAATCCACACCGTGCGGCTTGCCTGATTGACCCAAGCGATTCGGCCATCCGGCGCTTCGAACGGTTCGTCGCGCAGCTCAGTGATCGTCGCTTTCTGTTGTGAGATGGTGCTGTCTTTTGCTTTCAGATCGCTATCCCGCTCTTTGATCGTAATGTCGCGAGCGGTGACAAGCGCGGTTTTTTCCCCGATCGCTGTTCCATAGTTGACGAACTGCTGCTGTTGGGTTGCTGTCAAAGTATCACGATCCGTGTTAAACGTATCGCGTTCCGATTCCCGCAAGTCGTTCGCCGTTTGTTCGGCTTTGCGGGCCAGATCGATTTCTTTGATGCTGTCAGCTTTAACTTGATCACGTTCGGCGATCAAGCGATTGTTCTGTTCGTTCAAGTCGGTGTTTGCCGTGTTCAGTTTGCGAACAGATTGCAAGATGTTCGCTGGAAGATCTCGATAGTTGACGGACTCGGGCGGCAATCCCTCACCGTACGTCTTTACATCCGACACATATGATGCATGGACAGCGGCCATCGCTTCGTCGCCTTCAACACTTTGCAAGACAATATCTAGTGCCGCTGGGTCTAGCGGCTTGGCACCAAGAACGTGCATAAAATACTGATTCCAATAGGACTGTGTCTCGCCAAAGTCTTTCGCGTTGTCTCGTTCTTGCTCGGCGGCATCGACTTCCGCAGTCATTTGCTCGGCCTTGCGGAAAAAGACGAATGTCGTCACGGCCAGGACGACCGTAATCATGACGAACAGGATCAATGCAATTTGAAGCCCTTGGCTTTCACGCTTCGCCATTATCTATACTCCATGGAAACATCAGCCCAACTCGCAACTGGCCCGGTTGGGAGCAAACTCAGTCATCAATGATCGAAAAGCACCCATGAATCGCAAACAATAGGCGATTTCACCTGCTTGCTCTTAACTTCGCACATTCCCAACTCAGTTATTCCAACTCTCACCGACATCAGGAACTTTGACAGGCGCTAAGTTGCAGTGCTACAAGAACCTAAGTCGAGTGTAAATGGGGTTGGCGAAGGTGTCAAATCTTTGCCGATTAAACAGTTTACGTCGATCGCGCGGCACGAGAACCCAGCATGCTCCGAACCTGATGGCGGAATCGATCGTCTTGACCAGTACCGCCGACCGACGTAACGTACTGGGAAATAACACTCTTGCCCCTTAGTGTAACGGCAGCACGACTGACTCTGAATCAGTTAGTCTAGGTTCAAATCCTAGAGGGGCAACT
>JACNKX010000226.1 GCA_014381825.1 Planctomycetota bacterium | reverse complement strand
CCATCATTTTGATCAAGCCAAACAGGGCTACTGGAATCTCCTGCAACCTCAGGATAAGAAGTCGAAGAATCCTGGTGATTCGGAGGATGCTGTTTTGGCCAGGCATCGTTGGCTTCAAACTGGACACACAACATCACTGATCGAAACGCTGCGTCCGTGGCTCGCTGCGAACGGCACGGAGACAAATCAAAGAACGCTCGATTTGGGGTGTGGTGAAGGGTCGTTTGGTCCTGCGTTGTTTCCGGGCGAAGCCGATTCGTATTGCGGTATTGACCTTTCCCGGCGCGCCATCAAGTTGGCTGCACGCGGATGGCCTGCCGCGACTTGGGTGTTGGCTAACGCGGATCGCGTTTTGCCGGCGGCCGATCAAAGTGTTCAACGAGTGATATCACTTTTTGGTCGACGTCCCGTTTCAGAAATACATCGCGTTCTTGTGCCTGGCGGGATCTGCGTGGTTGCCGTGCCGGGCGAAGATGATTTGATCGAGCTTCGCCAGCAAGTCCAACAAGCTGGCCATCGCCGCAGCCGATGGGAGATGATTGCTAACGATATGAGTCAGGCCGGCGTTGAAGTCGTTGATCAAAAACATTGGCACAGCCACGTCAAATTGGAGCCGGACGCGATTGCAGACGCGTTAGCGATGACGTACCGTGCGGTGCGCTATTCCCAGAAATCTCGCTTGGATGCAGTGCAGGCCATGAACGTCACGCTAGCGGCGGACCTGCTCCTACTGCGGCGAAACTAGCAAGATAAAATGCAAATCCGTCGCAGCTTTCGTAGTCACGCGCGACGAACGGGTGGGAGTCGCCCGTTCCATGGCACCAGCTTAGATCCCTTTGCCACCTTGGGATGTAGAAAAGAGCCGCGGCGCATCTCTCGCCCGGCGTTGGCTGTTAACCAGCCGGTCGCGCTACCCGTCTATGGGTGTTTGTCGCTTAGTGTCACTTACGGATACTCGCAAGGCTTATCGAACGATCCTGGGTATGTATGCAATGATATACAGCCTGGTCTAAACAATCTCAAACCCAACTTCATTCCTGGCGCAAGCGACGCGTTAGTTTGGTTTGACGGCGGGGCCCACTTTCACACGGAGGGTGGCGATCACCGTTTGTACGGGAAAGACTTGGACATCAGTTGGTCAGGAAGTGCTGATAATCTGGGGCTTGAAGCGGACCAAGGAAACCTTACGTCGACCGTTCAGACAGCTGGCAATTTGCTGCTCAACATCTATGGCACGATTGTCGACGCGCGGGGAAACAATGTCGTTGTCTATTCCGGTGACGGTGGGATGACAGGTGGCGCGAAAGCTATTGTCGCCGACAATGTCTTGGATTATGCACTGATCGATGGTGGCGTGGAGTCGACGTCTTCAGGCGCGCGAACGGGAATGGTAACCGCGATGGGGACCGTGTCATCTGTGTTTGCGGGCACGGAGATTGATATTGTTAATGCTGGCGGGCTCGATCAAGTTACTGCGGGTACTTACATCGGCCACGTTCGGGCGCATGGGAGCATCGCAGGCAACGTGACCGCTCGCGGCGGTGATATCGGCAACTATACCTCGGAATATAACTATATTCCCGGCATGGAGTACTCGAACTTAGACGAGCCCTTCGTCAGCGGGCCAGAGTCGTTCAACACCGGAGGGGTCTTTGCCGGAAGCGATATTTCAGGAGACGTGCGGGCAGAAGGCGACATCACCGTCGTTCACGCGCTAGGAAACATTAGCGGTGGTGTTCTGTCGCTCGGCGAGATCTATATAGTTCGATCAGAGGAAGGGTCTATCGGGGGTGGACTGGTTAGAGGTTCGACGGTTGGAACTGTTGACGCTGAAGATTCCGTTAGTGCAAAAGTTATTGCGAAGGGTGGAAGCGTCGGTGCGGTACGGGCTGGGGGCGACATTGGATTGCCGGGAGGCGTGACAGCTGAGGACAGCATCAGTTACGTCAGTGCCGGAGGAGGAATTGCCCAAGTAGACATCAAAGCCGTTTCCGGTGCAGTCACCTATCTCGAAGCGGGCGGCGGAATCGCCACATCGCGGATCTATGGCAGCCGACATGTAGGACTCGTCAAAGCAGGATCGATAGCTGATTCACAAGTAATTGCTGACACTGGTCGCATTGGAACCGTGACGGCGGAGGGGGCGATTTCCCAAAGCGATTTCACGGCGAGGAAGTCGCTCAAATCAGTGAGCGGTGCGTCTATCATCGGGTCAAATGTTACTTCAGAAGTGAACTTTATCGAGGGCGTTTACTCTACGGTCGGCTCAATCGATGCCACAATTTCCGCCAAGACGGACATTACTGAGGTTGAGGCGCAGACTTCGCTAAAGGGAACACTTGACGCGCAAAACATCGTCGATGTCGCGACAATACAGCAGGACATCGAGGCAACAATTACTGCATCAATCGCGATTGGCAAGGTTTCCGCTGGAAGAAGCATCAAGTCTCCTATCACTGCGGGCATGTCAGGTGGGGCGGCAGGAAACATTGGGCACGTTTTGGCAGGTACGTTTCAACCTGGAAGCATCACAGCCCCGATCACAGCAGGAAATAATATCACCAGCGTCCAAGCGATCGGAATCCACGGGCCGACTGCCTTGAATCTGGCGCAGTCGGGATGGTCATCGTATCAAGCGGCCCTCGAAGCCTGGAAGAACAGTCCGAATCCCGATCCGAGTACATTCCCCGTTCCACCACGTAGTCCCAAGGCCGTGGCCAGTGTAAGTTAGGGTTGTTTCATCTGGTCAGGCGGAACGCGGACAATTGTGCCGATCCGCCTCTAATGACCTGGCACCCACGACGAACGTCGGCGCGGAGGTGGCGAACATGAAGTGTCTTAGTTGTGGTGCTGATATTTCGACGGATGCATCGAGCTGTACTTTTTGCAACTCGAGTGTTCCGAGTAGCGAAATACGTGAACAAGAAGCGACGTTTTCTCAGCTGAAGGCGTCGGATGAATTCGCCAAGAGCGACACATCAGACCGGCTGGCGAGGCTGCCGAAGTCAGGATCGCTTCAAAAGGGCTTACAAATTGTACTCTTTGCGATGTTCATCGGTGGCAGCGCGTTCATGACTGTCGTTGCGTTAGGGATGGCGGGCGTGATCGGCGTATTTGGTGGGCGCGCTGGCGGAGGGCCAGGAACTGCGATCTCGATTGTTCCTTTAATCTTCGCGTTTTTTCCGATGGGGTTCATCGCTTTAGGCGTCATTATGTTTCGTGCGGCAAGAAAGAAGATGAATAAGTTCGAGAACGATCCCGTTCATGCTGTTCCCGTAATCGTCGTTGATAAACGGACACACGTGTGGGGTGGCAGAGGTAATAGTTCTGCGAACACACATTACTTCGTAACTTGCGAAATCGAAGACGGCTCGCGCGAAGAGTATCAAGTCTGGGATGGAGCGATGTTCGGTAAGATGTCTTCCGGTGATGCTGGTATTCTCTTCAGCCGGTCGAACTATGGCTTGGATTTCGATCGAGTTGTCGTCTGACGCGCGTTACAAGAGCTGAGTCGTGAGTTCACTCTTCCGCGAGGGTTGGTGCGACTTGACGCTCGGCCCATTCATAGTCTGCCTGTTTCCTGTAGCCAGAGAGGCGAATGACGTTATCGGACAAGAGATCGACCGTCGAGTAGCCATTGCTTTCGGCTCCCGCTCCCTCCACCATCGCGACGAGAGTGCAGTAATGAATGCCCTCGATGTGATGATAGTCGTTGCGATGGCTGTGACCTTGGAACACAGCGAGTACCTTGCCTGATTCCTCGAAGACCGTTCGCACCTGAGCCGCATTCTTGACTCCGTAGTGATTCGCGACATCTAGCCTTTGATGTGCGAAGACGATGGTATGCTTTGTCGTCGCACTAAGATCTGCCTTAAGCCACTCGACCTCCGCCGCAGGGATATTAGGATCGGTCCATTCGAAGTTTTTGCGACCGTAGGGTTTCCCGTCGCTGCGGAAGCACGAGTCGAGCACGATGAAGTGGCGGTCGCCAACATCGAACGAGTAGTACGATTCCTTTTGTCCGACGCCTTCGAGGAATTCCTCCTTCGTGAGTGTGTGGACGCAGTGGTTGCCGAGAACGGAGTGTTTCTTCCCCGGTAGCTTCGCGAAATCGCGACTGATTCGTTCTAGGTACGACTTCTCTACTTCGACCGAATCTGCAGCGTCAATGAAATCGCCCAGCTCAACGACGAACTCAGGCTGATCCTTCGCGAACTGCTCGCCTGCCTCCGACAGCTTCTGAATTGTTTCGCGATAGTGTCGAGATCCTGCAGTGGGTTTGTCGGCGTAATGCAAGTCTGAGACTAGCCCGAAACGCAACTCTGGCGCACTCTCTCTCTGCACACCAAAGACCTCTGAGCGGGCGGTGACATTCGCGCCAGCGGCTAGCAGAATCAGACTGCCTTCGTGTAGAAATGCTCGCCTCGTGAAGTCGCCTAATTGGTTCGGCATGATGCTTTGACTCGCGTGAGAGTGACGAAGATAGTTCGGCAACGAGGAGTATACTTCATGCCCATTCCAACCGAAAGGATTCGAGAATGTCGTCGGACGCGGCATGGCGCGAGATCTGCAAAGTCAGCGGTCCGTCGCTACAATGTTCTCGTCTATCGATGTTGACGATTCATCAACTTTCTGCCGAGCGCATTGCCATGGGATTACTTGACCGATTCTTCGGGCCGCCATCACAGAAACAGTTTGCCAACGCGCTCATTGCTGGCTTTCGGAAGACAGGGAGTACGGCGGAGATCGTCTATGATCCGGAGAAGTTTCGATTAGTCCGCACGGAAGGTGAACACGAAACGAATCTTTCAAACATCTATCAAGAGCACTGTTCGCTTCCGCGCAGCGAGCGGCGCGAGCACTTGCTTCGTCTCGTCCATTCATTGCTGGTCGACCACGAGAGTATCCCCGACGATTTTGCCGAAGCCCGCTTGAACTTGCGCCCCAAGATATGGATGCGATCGATGTTCGCGAATCTGGAGTTGGAAGCGCGGCTGAAGGGAGCTGAGCCGTTGGATATTCCCTTGTATCCGATCGGCGAGCATCTGTACTCGTCGCTTGTTTATGACATGCCAACGTCGATGGCTTCGATTTCTCAAGAGAATCTCGATACGTGGGGCGTCACTTACTACGAGGCGATGGAATCTGCCTGCCACAACCTTGAAGAATCAACGATGGCGTGGGCCAAGCTTGGCGACAACTTTCACTCGGCAATGAGCGGCGACAACTACGACTCGTCGCGAGTCTTGCTGCTTGATCGAATCCGTGGCTTTGATGTAATTGGCGATCCGATCGCGATAGTGCCACAGCGCGATGCGATGTATGTCACCGGAAGTGATGACGACGTGGGGTTGGGGGTCATGCTCGACCTTACAGAGAAGATGCTTGCCGAAGAACCACGTCCGCTGTCGCCGATACCAATGCGATTGGTCGATGGCGAATGGCTTGATTGGAGACCGGCGAAGGAACATCCGCTGTATGAACGCTTCGCGTTGTTAGAGACCGAGTTTCTCGGGCAACTGTATTTCGAGCAGAAGGAACTGCTGGATTCGGTGAACGAGAACACGATGGAGGACGACGCCTTCGTCGCCAGCTTCTCTGGGATCAAGAACGACGAGGGCGGCGTAAAGTCATATTGCGTTTGGGGTGAAGGTGTCCACAGTCTGCTCCCCAAGACACAATACATCATGTTACCCACGGAAGCTGGTTTGGCAGCGTCGGGCGAATGGGACGTGGTGCGTCGCGTCGTCGGAGATCTGATGCAGTCAGTTGCTGATCTTTACCCAACTCGCTTTCGAGTACGTGAATTCCCGTCGGAAGAGCAGCTTGCAGCGATTGGAAAGATAGAGTTGTAGGAAGGGAGTTGGTGGCTGGGGGCGAGTCTCCACTTTATTTTGCGGCCTACTTACTCTCCACTCGTCTGAAACATCGCATGGTTGCGGTCACCTCGCGATAGCAGGTATGCCATCAAGTCAAGCACTTCTTCTTCGTCCAGGGTGTTCAGCAACCCTGGGGGCATCATCGAGAGCTTTGAAGGCACGATTTCCTCGATCTGCTTTCGATCGACGCTGGTCACGTTCCCCGGATCTAGCATGTTCGTGCTAACTCGCAAGGCATCGCCTGCAAGATTCACGATGCGTCCGGTGACGACTTTACCATCCTGAGTCAAGATGGTTACCGCGGCATACTGATCACTGATGACTTTGCTGGGTTCGACGACCGATTCAAGAATGTCACGTGGGCTGAATCGACCCGACAACACAGTCAGATCGGGCCCCACGGCCCCTCCCTGATTCTCGAAGCGGTGACAGGCGAAGCAGTTTGCGGCACCAAACAATTGTCTGCCATGATCAAAGTCTCGACCCTGCAATTTGCTCTGGACCAACGGCACAAGCTCTTCCATCTTCCATTCTCGAACAAACGGTCGCGGTGCGGTGGGTTGGGGAGCGTCGGTCGCTGGCTTGGCATCGAGTATGGGCTTCAAAGCCAATCGGTCATCTTCGTCGAGCAATGCAACGGCGTCGTTCTTGATGTTTTCGACGAACAGCGAAAAACTTGCTCCGCCGCGATATCCGGCAGCCTTGGTAAACCACGAGAAATACCGTTCTCGTAGATCCTGTGTCCAACCGACTCGCAAATGTCGCAGCGACTTGGCGAGGTCGATTTGTTCTTCTTGCGTCGGGGCGTCGTTCAATGCCGCGACCACCTTCGAAGCGGCAGTGGGTGACTGTAGGTAAACGAGCATTTGCGCAAGTTCCGAATTCAGCGCTCGCGACTTGGATGGGTAGACAGTATCGAACTTTGAGATCAGTGCTTGTCGTGTTACTTCGTCGGGCGCACCAAGACGCAAGAAGCACAACGTATACACTCGCATCGCTTCAATCTGTTGCTGCACGGAGAGTTTCGACCAATCTAGTCGTGCCAACGATTTGACGATGGCTGGTCCCGGCTCGCGCTGAGCGGGTCGGTCTGCGGCCGTCCAGTCGGGAACAGGCGTGTCGATGTCGGGGGCTGCGCCTTTGTCTTGGCGTTCGTAATAACGGGCCAACGCCAGAAGGCTTGTTAATAAAGCTTGTGTGTTTGTCTCGCCGAGGGCTCGGTCTTTCCACTCCTCAACGGGACGATGTTCGATCGCGACACGAGCTGCATAGCGGGTGAATCGGTCCTGAGAATTCAGGTAGCGCCACGCGCTCGTGTAGCTCACCTCCTTGTCTTCACGGTGCATCGCTTCGAGCTGTCGACGCATCGCCCGTTCGCCGCGGACATCGGCTGACTTGCGAACCGCCGGATGGGTTGGCTCGCTACCTGTATAGGTGACTCGATACAGACCTGATTGAACCTTTCGACCGCCGATCGCAAAGTACATTGCATTGTCGTGTGGGTTTATAACAACATCTGTCAAAGGCAGTGGAGTGCCTGAGATGAACTCCTCTAGCTTCGCGGTATAGGTCGAACCGGAAGGTTCGAGATGAACGGCGTAGAGCTTGCCGTAACTCCAGTCGCAGATGTAGAGAGCGTTCTGGTACTTGGCAGGAAACTTCGAGCCATATCCGAAACAAACTCCAGTCGGTGAACCGAATCCGATATTAACCGTCGCTGGCAAACTATCGGGATAGTGCACCGGCCACTTACCGCCACCGTTGCGCCAGCCGAACTCCGCACCACTGGGGACATGGCATACGCGAGTTGGCCGATACCAAGGCGTGTTGACGTCCCACTCCATATCCGCGTCGTAAGTAAATAATTCGCCATCAGCATTTAATGCCGCGTCGAACTGGTTGCGAAATCCCGAGGCGACAAGCTCCCATTCGATGCCTTTTGGATCGATCTTATAAATCGTGCCGCCCGGTGCCCGCGTACCCTTCATAAAGCCGCGACCATAAGGCCGCGGCAACAACAAATCCTCATCCACAAGGACTGGCACACGGGTGGCGTTAATGATCGTCGGTGCCGTCTTGTTACCGCAAACAACATAGAGCGACTTCTTGTCCTCCGTCAGCAATACGGCATGCGGGCCATGCTCGCCGCTTGAGCCTTCGAATGTGCGGAGTGATTGAAGCGTGTCGAGTTGATCGTCCCCGTCCGTGTCGAAGACTCGGTAGACACCACTTTCATACTTGCCAGTACGATTCACGACGACGTAAAGACTGTCGAACGCCCAAAGCAATCCCTGTGCTTCTCCGATGTCGACATTGATCTTTTCGATATCGACGTCACCGCTGGTCCCGATCGTTGGTGGAGTCACACGAAATAGCCCGCCATACTGATCTGAAACGATAAGGCGACCTTTGGGATCCACACACAAATTCACCCAAGAGCCTTGGACGTCCTTCGGCACAGAATAGAGCAACTCGACTTTGAAGTCCTTGGCGATCTTCATCGACTCGAACGGGGTGGCCGTTGGTGCTTTGAGCGGTGCAGCTGCAGCGAGTGTTGTAGCAGTGATCTTCTCGCCCCAGGGGCCCTTTCCGAGCGGAGCGATTGCTTCGGGAGCCAGCCACTTCTGCTTGAAGCCCAGTTCTTTCCACCCCTTTGCCGGTTTGGTCGATGCTTGCCAAGTCTTGTCGGAGACGACCGACCAAGCATCGCGCCATCCGGACTCCAAGTCGAGTTTCACTAGCAATCCTGCTGCGCTCGAACCATTCTCGGCTTGAACCGCAAGAACGTGCTTTTGGTTTGGTCCTTCGAGATCGATGTGCTCTGTTAAGTCGACGAAGACTGGTTTCTCCCAACTGCCGTGTTGGATGACTTGCTTGCCGTCAACAAAGATCGTCATTCGGTCGTCGCAGACGGCGTAAAGACGAGCGGCGACGACTCCTTTTGTATCAAACTCCTTGCGAAAGAAGACTTGTTTCTCCGGCTCGCCATTTTTTTGAAGCCATACCCACTGAGGAACGGGCTTATTCGCTTTCTTCGCTTGTTTGGGTTTGGATTTTGCGGCTTCGAACTTCTGCAGACGGATGTTGCGGAACTGAGCCTTCATCGCTTTGCCGCGATGAACTTGGAACGCGATAACACCGTCCATCTCGCGTTCCGATTCTTGGTTATCGATAATCTCGACGGTCGTAACGCCATCGAGCTTGTGGGTCAGTTGATTGCCCTTGGCAATGATCGTCAACTCATGCCACTGCGTAAGATCGACGGCTTCGACTGGAACGTCGAGCTTCGTCGGTTGCTTCTTTCCGTCAGCCCCGACGACGACTTTCTCACCACGCTTGGCGATAATGCCGCGCCCCTTCTCGTCGTACAGCATGCCGAGGAAAGGAGGGTTTGCGTGAATGTCGGCCTGATAGCCAACGACGACCCAGTCGCCTCGCTCTTTATCATGCTTGCTTCGATACTGAACACCCGAGTTGTTCTCGCCCTCGAGTCGGAACTCGCATCGCAGCTCGAAATCGCTGGCTGTTCCCTCCCAGATCAGGAACTTGTTGTACTCCAAGTGGTCGGGGCCATTCGTCTTGCCAGTGATGGCACCGTCCTCGACCGACCATAGTGTCTCGTCGCCAGACCAACCGCTTAGATCTTTGCCATTGAACAGACTGACGAAGCCATCTTCCGCAGCGATCGCGGGAACGGATGACAACACTAAGAGTAAACTGAGAAGCTGCTTCACCGGTGACTCCTTGGGGATCATTGAGCGAGTTGTTTAACGGCTTGCCGTTAAACGAGGAGTGACGAATCGATTCAATAAACATGCACGGATACGTTCTAACTCTGTGCAGATCGTCGTGCCATTGTAATTGAAACGCAACGCAACGGCAGGGCAGGGAGTGTAACTCGGGGCAAAGGATCTGGTGAGCGTTCACAAATTGAACGACCTGTGATCAGCCTCAATCGGTCGCCAGCCTCGCTTGAATCCATTCGGCAGTGGTCGCGTCGGGAGGTGGAAAGAGTTCCGCCTTGTAATTCAAGGACAGATCGTAGCGTGCACGAGCGCAAACCGTCTCGAACGCTGATTGCAAGTCGAGTGGGGCGTCATCATCGCCCTTCTTGAGCGGAATCGCAATTTCCGGTAATCGGTCGCGCAATGTCCAGGCATAGACCGCGGCGCGCGGACGTCGATAACGGCGACTGACGATGGCATAGAAGTCGCCTACAGGCAGCGGGCTGTTCATTGGCATGCGTTCGCCGCCGCGCAGCAAATCCAGTTCGACGAGATGAGCCTGGCTGGCTAGTACTTCTTCACGCTTCTTCAAGTATTCGCGCCGCCCGTCGCCGCTCCGTTTGTTCGCGGGCGACAGCGTCTCGATCACGGTAATGACTTCCATGTCTTCGCGATCGCGCACCACCAGGTAAGTCTCGCGTCGCTCTGTTGGCATCGGGACAATGCATTCGGCAGGGGCTAACGCTGTCGCGGATGCCGGCACGGCCAACGGCAAATCGCCAACGTCCGTTGCCACAATCGCGGCATCAGCGCGACGCCACTGCTCGTGCTCTTCGCCTGGTCCTTCGAGATAAACTCGACGCTCGACACGCACGACGTAAGCCGGCTCTATTCGGGGAGATAGTAAATCGGCCAGGACAGTATTGAAGCGAGTATGAAAATCTTCCCATTCCTGACCTTCCAGGAAAGGGTCCATCCCAGTGAACGGCGATCGCATCGTTGAATCCTCCTGTACTCATTCTACCCGAAATGCAAATCATTCTGAAGGAACACGATTTCATGGAAGCGATGATTCTTTGGTGGGCTCGGTGCCGTGGTGAATGGCTCTGGGACATGGACCTGCTCCTGCGCTGTTAGCGCAAAGGCTGGCTCCCGACCGGTGTAAGCTCTTGGAAGGCGGTCACTAGGGCCGCCCGGCCACGGTTACCCGTACTACATCCTTTTGAGATGTAACGACCCGGAACTCACACTGGCCGAGAGCCAGCACTTCTAGTGTTTGTATTTCCATGTATGTGCTGCAAGCAGTCCCGTAGAGACGGGCAGAAGTCCTAGTGACGCGGATCAGCTTGCAGCATTCCGCTTGTTTTTCCAGCACATAGTGTTGCGGAATCAGCTGGATAAATCAAGCCACTACCGTCGGAGCGTGGCCCCAATGGAGAGCATGTGGTAGATCACATCCTGCTCATTGGGATACGCAGCGTGGCCGATGTTGATAATTCCCAAGGCCGAGTACCCGAATGACAGTTCAAGGCAACTGCTGGGCTGAAGGATGTATTCCAGGCCGAACTCACCGAGGAAGGTTGCTTCGTCCTCAATACTTGCGATACCGCCCTGATTCCGTTCTATCCGATTATAGGCAACGGACGTCTTGGCAATCACTTCAACTCGACCACCAGGGGCGAAGGCCCAACCTTGCGCGCCAAGTTGAGGGCCGATGATGCGGTTTGACGTTGTGTTGGCGGTGCTGAAGTTGGTGGAGGTGTAGGTAAAGGCTTCATCGATCGACATCGCTCGAACACCCAAAAAGGTTCTCGTTTGGCCGAAGTCCGTTTCAACTGCAATTAATGAGTAATGGGCATCGGCTGATTGCATCTCGGTCACATACGTAACAGCAGCGGTCGTGTTGCTGTCGAAGGCTCCGACTGGATCTCCCGATGACAGTCCGGACATGAGGAACGGGGCGGCGAGCACGCCGGTAGGATCGGTGACAGACGAGAATGCGGTCCACTCGTCGGTTTTAGTGAAGCTGAACTCGAGGCCTTAGTTCCCCGTCCCAGTAGCCTACTTTTGCACGACCAGTGATCGCAGCCTCTAAATCAGGGATCTTGAGCGTGGTGGTCGATCCAACCACAAACGAACCCGTGCCCACGCCCATCGTGTCCAATACCTCGGTCTGATTACGCTGCTGGACATTGGACGAACCTGAAAAGGACCGCCAAGCTGAGATTGCCTCGAAGCGACCATACCACTGGGCAGACACGAGGGAAGGTGACAGCAGAATGAGGATCGCGAGAACGGTGCGCATGGTGGAAGCCCTGTACGATTGTGACATTCAACACCATCGTCTTAGGTGGCATAACCGATGTATCAAAACCAACTGGTACCTAACTACTCGCGCAACCGGAGGATCTTGCCACGAAAGAGTGGCCGCAGAGACGCTAATTAGCCCTTTACCGATTTCATCGAGCTATTCTTCGCGTCAGTCGACTTCTGCGAGACCATGCTTACGCAAGTACGCATCCGTCTCGTCGACCAGATCCTGCTCGCTATCTGGCACTTCGAACAATTGTGGATCGAGATCGGGACGGAGCCGGACCTCAAACAGTTCCATGATCAGCATGGAATGCGACTTGTCCAAATCAGGATCGTGTCGCGAGAATTCGACGCGATAGGGGAAGAAGGGCAGGGGGCCATCGCGTCCGACAACCAGCGAGACTTGATGGGGGAGTTGCGCGGGAAGTTGATTAACTGCTGAGTCTCGATTGGCGAGAACTGCTACACTTTGTTCAGGAAGCAGTTTCGCTAGCACCTCCGGCTTCCAACGTCCCCGCATTCTCCAAACATTCACGCCGCTGATCGTCTCGAGTTCCGGATCGCTGAATGCAAAGTTGTTGGCAAGGCCATGAAGCAGTTGTGACAAGCCACCAACACCCAATGATGCGAAGCTTGACGGAGTATTACCTGGCCCGCTGTTCGCCTGTGCTTCTTGCACACGTTTCAAGTCGATTCGGCTGATCGTTTTCGTATTGCCGATGTCACGGCGGATATATAGATAACGGTTGTCGGTGATGTGCTGCAGGCTGGTCAGTCGTTCGCCGACTTGGAGTCGTAGCTCCAGGCGAAACCGTACGTCTTCACCATGTCGAACTTGCAGGTACGCTCCCGAACCGACCATGTATTGCTCTCGAATGCCGACGCGTTGGCGCATCTTCGCTTCGAGCGACGGATGCAGGGTCATCTGTGCCGCAGCTCGCTCGACGATCTCTTGACCGCTTGTCGGTGATGCTGCCGTTGGTTCCTGCGCAAATGCTAGCGTTGCCAACGCGATGTACGCGGCTGGAAGGAGTAGTAGCCGCGCCCCGAAAGTCGCAACGGTAGGCCGGAACAAGATTGCGCCGCTCCGGGCTACATCACGCTTCTGGTTTGACGCCAAACTAGGCAATTTATACTTCATCGCGCGGTTGTGATGGTTTTGCCAAAGATTCGTGTTGTATCAGGCCGAACATATCCCACAGGGAAAGAGTTTTCGCACCCGTTGTGGCGTGAACTTAGATCTCTGCGGGCGTTTGACGACCGCGTGAGTTGATCGGAAAACGGATTGAGCGTGCTACAGCGACGATTCTAGCGAGTCTCGCAAGCGACTCCCACTCCAATCAGCGACCCGACGAAACACCAATCAATTGCGAATACGAACTGGCTCTCGTCGCCCGGCCTTACGGGTCGGCAGCACGGAGGGGGAAAATCATGAAGGTACGACTGACCCTTTGGTCCTTGTTCACTGTGGCAGCCATCACTGCGATGGGCTGTGCATCGGACATCAGGTCCCACAATCTTCCTCCAGCCCAGCAGCTCCTGCAGCCTGGTCCTGGTGTCGGAGGCCCCGGTCCTGGTGTTTTGCCTCCGGCGATGCCGATGGGTGTATCGCCCGTTAGCATGGTCAGCGGAATGCCAATGCAACAGCAAACCGTCCAAATGTTGTTCAGCCGACCTGAATCGATGCAAGTCCAGTGGGACGTCAGCGGTGTGGGGCAATTTGATTCGGAGCCACTCATCGTGCCCGGGCGTAAGAACTTTCCAGAAGGCGGAATCTTCCGCTTGAAGGTAACCAACATCGGTGGTCGTGAAGGTGTTGAGCTGTATCCGACACTCGAAGTCGGTCCAACGACGCCTCGAACTGCCGCTTATCTTGCCCACAACGCGATTCCCGTTCAGCTAACCGAAGAAGACTTTGACCAGGTGCTGAGCGGCAACTTTGTGACGAAGGTCATCTACCTACCAGATCCCGAGTTCCAAGAGATGGCGTTGGCAGGTGTCGAGACTTTGGTTAGCACTCGACTCGATCCAGGCATCGATCCAATTGTCGAAGCAGATCGTCGCGGTTCGATCATGGCTGTCGTCCGTCTGGGCAACAAAGATGTTGAGATGCCTGGTGTTGGTGGCGATCAAGTGATGGCCGCTTCATTCCAAGATCAACTCAACCGTACCGCGCCAATGGGTGTGATGCCGATGGGAGCTTCGCCGCTCGGTCCTGGCGGCTTGACACCTCCATACGTCTCCGGAATTACGACACCACAATATGGTATGCCCATTAGTGGTACGCCGATTGGCTTGCCAGGTCCGCCACATATTCCGTTTGGTGGTCCAGCCGGTCTCCAGAAGCACGTCATTCGTAACAAGACACACGTGAATATTCCTGGACCGGTCGAGCAGTTCAATATTCGGGTCAAAGAGACTCCGGGTTACAGCTATCCGCGTCCGCCATCTCACATGAGCATTCGCGAACAACACATTCACCCGAGCTTGCCATACCGGCAACCTCGCAGCAACCAGACGCAAGTCATCCCGATGAATGAGACGGGTTATTCCAGTGGCCATCATGGTCATAACCACTAGTCACGGGATGTTCGGATAAAGGTTGTGTTAACACGAAGCGATACCCGGCATCTCAAACGTGCCGGGTATTTGCTTCTAACGACGAAGCCGGGAGTCTTCTTCGGGAAAGGTTGGTGCGTGATGAAATCGGACGGTCGTCGTACAAGCCTTCCCGTTCCTTTCGAGTTGCGTCGTATCAAGTCTGCTGTAATCGCAGGTCTCCTACTGCTCGCTGGAACGGCGGTTGGCCCACCCCCCGGTTTACACTTTTACAAACCGCACTTTCCCCCCGGGACCCCCGCGTACCGGCCACCGCCACCACACACGCTGATGCGGGGGCAGTATCACCCCCCAGAAGGCACTGGCCCCCCCGGGGGCAGAAGTTCGGGGGACGTCCCAGGCCAGCTGTGCCCACCCC
>JACNKX010000087.1 GCA_014381825.1 Planctomycetota bacterium | reverse complement strand
CATCGCGGCCAACCTGTTTCGATTTGAATTTGACTCGAGCGAAGTAGGCCGCCAAACCGTAGTAATCGTCTTGTGTAATCGCCTCAAACGGATGATTGTGGCATTTGGCACATTGGATGCGCACACCGAGAAACAGCTGCGCCGTTGCCTCGGCAGCGTCCGGTGGCGTTCGCGCGATTCGGTGGAAGTTGGCCGCTGGTCGATGAAGCGTATTTCCCTGACCGGTCAGCGTCGCTCGAGCGAACTGGTCGAATGGCATGTCGTCGCGAAACACTTTGACGAGATAGCGGTGAAAGCTGTGTACGCCACGCCGGCTGATCGTGACGTCGCTGCCTCGCATCACATCGGCCCATTTCAGTGCCCAAAACCAAGCGAATTCTTCACGCTCCAGCAGTTGGTCGACAAGGCTTGCCCGCTTGTCTGGTTCCGCTGAATCGAGGAATTGTTTCGCCTCGGACGCTGTTGGAAGCGTGCCGATGGTATCGAGATAAACTCGCCGCAGGAAAACTTCGTCGGAGCTGCGCTCCGCCGGCAGCAGTTGCAAGTCTCTTTGTCGAGCAAACACGTGTCTGTCGACGAAATTTGCCTCCGGCGGTGAAGCGTACTTGAAGGATGAATCGCGATCGACATATGTCAGTTCTGCACTGCGGATTTGATCCAAGTAACGCACAAGGATCGTCGTTGAAGCGGTCGTCCGGAATTCGACGAACCCGTCTTTGGATACCGTTGCGGATGCCTGGGCGCTGGAGCTAAAGACAGCCAGGTCGGTCACGTCGCGTGAAGTTCCGTCACTGTAATGCGCGCGAGCTACCAGTTGTTGACGAGGTCGAGAAGCGGCAAGTCGGCGGCTCGCGGGTAGCACCTCTAACCGATCGAGCTGTCGAGTTGGAGCTTCCGCCGCAAGTCCTTCGGCGAGACCCTCCGCGCGGCAACCCTGTGCAATCCACGTCCGCAGTATCTGGTACGTGCGGTCGGTTGAGGTAAATCGCTTCCCGCCTTTGTGCCCAATTCGCGCTAGGCCCTTTTGTAGGACCAGACTGTCGTCGGCAGCAAGTGGATTGGTGCGCCGCCCGAAACCCTCCAGCGTCAACGTTGTAAAGTCGACCGTGGGCTCAAAGCCTCGCAGGCTGAGCCGGAATCCGTTCTTCCCTTTCGGCGAGCCGTGACATGCCCCAGAATTGCATCCCGCTCTACTTAGCGCGGCAATCACTTCTGTCTGGAAATGGATCGGATCAGGATCGGCGAATCTGATCACTTCGACTGTCGCTCGCGTTTCGTGGCCCTCGTAACGAACGACGATTTCGGTCGTGCCATAGCCATTGGGCACCACGACGCCGGTTTGAGTGACCAACGCGACCGTCGGAACGAGGCTCTCAAATGTAGCCAGTCGAGTGAGGTCGGCTTCCTCGCGTGGATCGCCGGCGACTGGTGTACCGGAGACCAACAGCTGCTGCCGCGAGCGGCTGTTTGAAAGCGTGAATCGCGCGGGCGAGACTTGCAGGTTGGACATGTCGCCTTCGGCACTGCGCAGTTCGGCGCGACCAAAGCAGCCGGTCAAGGTCGCCGCAATAACGGCCAGTCGAATTGCAGCAATTCGAACCGTCTCCTTCAACAAAGTGCAATCGTCATCCCTCATGAACTTTTCTCCGGCTCCGGCTTCTTGATCGTGATGGTTATGTTGGGACCCCGCACCTCTTCCTCGTACTTACCAACCAGGCCACGTGTCACGAATCGAATGTTATAGCGACCAGGACGTGTTTCTGGATCCGCCTTGACCGCGACATCAACGTGCGGCTGGTCGGCCGGAATTTCGAGCTGATCGGGGCACTGAAATCCACTGATTGGCGTCAACGTCAATGTTAACGAACCGTTGAATAACGGAACGCGATTGGCAAGGATCTGAAACTGTGCCGTACCGCCTGGCTCGATTTCCAACGTCGCCTTAGGCAGCGTCGTCTTAGGCGGGTCGCCAGCCGGCTCAAGCGGCTCGAACGAAGGTGTGAATGCGGACTTTACTTCGAGTTCAAACGTTCGATTCAACGTAACTCGCCGAGCATTGTCGCCAGCTGTGGCGCTGAGGTCCACGCGAGTTTTACCGTATTGAGTCAAGATCCGATTAAAAACGGCCGCGGTCACGTTGGGTGTTTCGCGAGTCGCTTTGGGAAAACGAAGAAAGATATTGTTGCGTTCCTCCGCTTCGTCCCCGATTTGGCCTCCGGCCGCGGCAAAAGAAATTGGTGCGTCGAAGCCATCTGTCCGCGTCGTCACAATGGGAAAAGCGCCGTCGATGTATTTCGTGATTAACAACTTCTCTTCAGGCAACTCGACGTCGAATGGCGCTGGCGCTGACACTTGAAGTGCGATATGACTGGTTAGCGACGGCGGTAGTTGGAGTTGATCGTCGCGGAGAGCATAGGCGATCAAGTCCTTGTCCCTGAGCCTACGGTCGATCAATGGAAACGTCGTTGCCACACCAACCGCCGACCGATCGCTGTCGGGATTTTCATCTTTCCACCGCCCGACGATCTGTAGCGTCGACAAACCTTCTGCCACGGAACTGTCAACATTGAGACGGCAAACAATTTCGGATGCGTCGGCCGCAACGGCTGTTGGCTCCAGGGTGACCCCAGCGGGGCCGCCCAATAACTCTAGTTGGATCGGACCGGCAAAGTGTTGGCGAGTGATGGTGAGTGGCAGCGGCTGGTAGTTGCCTCGCGGTACCGTGACACGAGAAATCGCCGAACGCAGTTGTAGATCTGGACCCGTCTCCGTGACCTCGACTCGATAAGTAAACGCTGGTCCTCCGTCCGAAATTAAATCGCACACACAAAGGTAATGCGGACCATCTTTCTGAGCGTAAAAATCGAAGCGGGCTTCATCAAACCACGAGTCCAGTCCGACTCGGACGGGCACTTCATCGACACGGCGGACTTCTTTGCCGTCCGAGT
>JACNKX010000021.1 GCA_014381825.1 Planctomycetota bacterium | reverse complement strand
AAATGTCGTATGCGGCCACCGCGATGTGCTCGTTGGTAAGCTGATCGCCGGAATTAGATACGGAAACCAGCTCGCGGTTAATTATAAGAATCGTGGGAGGAGCATAGTCAAGATTCGCCTCAGTCTCATGCGTTGCTTCAACAGCCGCGGAATACCCTAGCCTCATCACTTGGCTGTTCCCACCTTCATTCTGGCTGTCTGCCAATCCCGGGTAGCCGAACACTACGCCGGGATCGTGCTCGGCTGCCGGAGAATGATCATCATCTTGAGTTCTGTCGAGGTCAGGTGAAACTTCAGCACCTCGAAATGTCTCAACGGAAAGCTCGTCAGCATGGTCGGTGTAGTGATGTGCCACACCTTCGCCGAGCAGTCGCACTTCGTTGAAATTCGGAATCTGTTGAAGGACGTAAAGATACAGCTGATTTGCGGTGTTGACCGCTCCCGCCTCGCATACAGTGACGGCCGCATGCGCTGCTGGAATGCCGTGTGTGATGTTGAGCGGCTGCCCTACCTGCAAGTATTGTACGGTTACATTTGCGATCATGTTCGCGATGAACTGCTCCCGCTCCATGTTGCTCTGATCAGCAGCCGCTGTAATCGCACCCAAGCTGGCACCGTAAGCCGCAACGATGTTTTCGTATTGTAGTTGCTTCAAGTATGCAAAGTCAGGCACCGCCCATCCTTCCGGCGTTTGTCGCTGTTGAACGTAATTGACTACGGAATCTCCCAGGAAAAGTCCGGCTGCCTGCCTGTGTGAAAGGCCAGCAAGCCCATTTTCTCCCGAAAAGTATTCTGGGTTCAGAATGAACAGGCTTCTTAGAATGCGCAGAACAAAGTGTCCCAGTTCGCCGTCGTGAAGCACTTCCGGCTCATCATTGCCGTTGCTCATTTGTTCCCTTTTCAACTTTGGTCGCGGTAGATTATTGACGAACCACGTTCTTCTATATGACTCACTAGGACGGCTTTCAAGCCGCCCGCCGCTCAAAGTACTTCACCAGCCCACCAACATACTCCTTCACCTCGATCTGATCCATCGTCAACGTCTCAGAAGCATCCGGCACATCACGAATAAGGGCAGGCGATCTTGGTTCAGTCGTCGATCTGAATCGAACGGGCCTCTCTCAAACGCGGTCGAACGGAACTCGTGTCACGGAATTCGGTTTGGAAACACAACGCTTCCACAGCCAATTTGATGTGCTCAGGCAGTTGAGGCCAAACCGCAATCACTCGACGAAGGCGAATGTCATGGACCGATTCGTTTTGACCGTCATCGGCTTCACTTTCTCCGCTGGATGCAGCGAGTGCGCCGCATTTTGCGCCATTTGATTTTGCCGATTTCCGTAACGTCTTTTGCTCCAAAGATGTTACGTCGATGGGTTCGAGTCCCTCCTCCGCTACTCGCGTCACCTTCCGCACGGTGACGCACCGAATCGCCTAACTCTACGCACGGCTGAGAGTTGGGCGTTTTTATTGCGCCGTCGTCTGTGACCTGCCCGTCGCACTCTATCGCATCGGAAAGCCCCAAACCGAATCCTGCGCGCTGCAAATGCGCTGCGCTTTGCTGGCCGACAACGCCTTGTTCGTCACCTGCCTCCCTCTCGCACGAGTCGTTGAGCATCTCGCTGAAACGATTCGCGGCGTCCGCTTCTTGGCCGGGAAACAGGTGCCCATAGGTATCCATTGTCAGCGTGATACTCGAGTGCCGCATTACCGTCTGGATCACCTTCGGATGTTCTCCGGCCATGGCAAGCCACGCTCCACAGGTGTGACGCAGGCTGTGGAAATCAAAGTATTCGCCTGCGTGATTCGTGGCCTTGAGGAAGTCGCTCTCATTGCGCCGAGCCGTCTCGGAAGCATCGTCTTCGACGTCTTTCAACCATGCCTTCCTCGCCGCTTCCAGGTCATCACGTAGGGCTCGCGCCAGATTTGTTTCGTGCGGCAGGTCGAACAGCGGAGCTTTAGCCGAACGAGACGCCGCGTACTTCCGAAGCTCGCGGGCCAGCCTCGCTTCAATGTACTGTCGGGCTTCCCGACGATTCTTCGTAGTGCCAGCCTTGCAGGTGATGTAAGGCGGATTCGAGTTCAGAAAGCACTTGCTTTGCCGGAGGTTTCTAAGTTCGTTCGAGCGCAGGCCCGTTTGAATCGCCGTTGCATACAACAAGACACGATCCGTGCCCATCATGCCGTATCGCACGGGGCCTGCCTTGGTGGCGGCTCTCAGCAACGGCCACTCGCTTGGGAGAAGCGTGCGACGCTCCAGACGACGATCTGTATCGGGATTTGGTGTACGAACGCCGGCCAATGGATCGCGAGGTAGCTTGTGGTGCTCAACAAGCCACTTGGTGAACGACTTGATTGCATTCAGGTGGGATTGGATCGTCCGAGACGAGCGTCCTTGGTCCCGCAGATTCTGTGCGTATCGATGGACGCCGTCGGCAGTGATGTCCGCGACCACACCAAAGCCAGCGAACGTGCAGATCCACTCAACGAATTGCCTCGTATACCGCACGTGTTTTTCAGTACGATCCGCCGCCCGTAGCTTGGCCTCGTAGTCGGCCAAGTGAGACTCGATCGTCCGCTGTGACTCTTTGCTGACACCTTCCAAGGTTGGATCGATCACGCCGTCGCGTCGCAGGGCGGCGTCGGCTTCGAGTTTGGCGGCGATTCGCTCGGCGGTCGCCTTGTCGGTGGTGCGAGCGCTGCGCGAGACACGTTGCCCGCGGTGATCGAAGTAAGAGATGTAGTAGCGCCCACCGCGCTTTCCCTTGCCACCTCGCTTGTAAACGGTTGCCATATCGTGTTGTCTCCAAGTTGGATGATCTGCGGAGTTATGGCGGCGTGCGCAGAGCGCGGTCGCCGCTTCCTGGCTCTCCCAAGATCGGGAGAGCATCGGGTAGGTCTAGATTGCTGTTTGCCTTTGTTGGCGTTCCTTTATAGAAACAACAGGTGCGTT
>JACNKX010000120.1 GCA_014381825.1 Planctomycetota bacterium | reverse complement strand
ACCTATCCTCGATCTCATCCATTGCGGTGTCGATGTCGGCAAGCCTCCCGGTCGTTCCAAATTGCGTGAAATCATGTGGATTCGATTGAGACTTGACCCATTCCGGAAGCTTTCCGCGGACCTCGATTGGTATGACCAATCCAACATGCCCTTTTCTGCGTCCATTAGTCATAGCATCAAAGCGGCGTCTCTGTATGTCGAGCATTGCGAAGTACTCGCGGGCACAAAAAAGACGCGGCGCGTCGAAGTATGTTTTCGTGTAAACCATAATCATGCAAACACTCTTGCAAAGCGCATCTGAAATGACTTTCTCGGGATGGTACCCGCCTGTGATACGTTTCGTGTCCCAGAACGGCGGCAATGAAATGTGACCGGCCAGACGACTGGTTATCGAGCGATGCAATGCCGAGTTGAAACTCGCGTAGAGTTCGTGTTCTGGCTCCACGTGACGGTAACTAAAAAAGCAACTATATTCAAAACTCATCAGTCAATTCTTTCTTGGTGTCTCGCAATTACTTTCGCCGTTAGGCTAAGGGTGAGACACCTACACTTACGAATTTGCACTTGATATTTTATCCGGTAGTTCAACCTTCCCTGACTTAGCATCCTTGAGTATTTGCAGACAACACTCAGCGAGTTCGGGCATTTGAATAACACTAGGCAGATCTCGACGCACTTCGATGGCGTGGCGGCAAGTGTCACGGGCGTTCTCATCGGTCGGGCAATTCCTATTCAGCAGTTGGCATCTTGAAGTTTGGAAGGTTAGTCCATTATTCATTCGGGCACGTGTCATTATTGAAAAGCTCGAACAACGTACTGACCGTATCGCATAGCCGTTCGATTTTGCCGGCGAACTCGGTCTCGATCACATGCATTGCGTCATGTTCATTTCGAAGGCGTTTCGCAGTTCCTCCGAAGCTCGTGAAATCAAGTGATTGCACTTGATTCCAGACGAAGTCCGGAAGTTCCCCTCGAAACTGAATTGGAATAATCAATCCTTGATTCCTAAGAATGCTTCCGTCTTCGAGAACTTCTTTGCGGTGTTCCTCGATGTCAACCATGGCAAAATACTCGCGACTGCAAAGCGGGCGATCCGCATGGAAATAGCCTGGCGTGTACACCGGAACCATGCAAATGCTCTTGCAGACTGCCTCTGAAATGACTTCCTCAGAATCGTATTCGCCGGCAATGCGTTTCTCATCCCAGAAAGGAGGTAATGGAAGATAAGCCTCCATGCGAGCGCTAATTGAAAGGTACAACGCTCGGTAGAAACTCGAGAAAAGTTCACCATATGGCTGCACGTGGCGGTGACTAAGAAAGCAACTGTATTCAAAGCTCATTGGTCAATTCTCTCTTGTTGCCTGACAGTCGTTGCCGCCTTTGGAATTAGGAATGAGGAACACCTATACCTACGCACTTGCACCTGGTACTTCCTCTGGCAGTTGGACTTTCTCTGACGTAGCTTCTTTCAGTATCTGTAGCCAATGTTCAGCGAGTTCGGGCATGGGAATGACGTTCGACAGATCTCGAAGCATTTCGATTGCGTGGCGGCGAGCTTCACGAGTTCCCATGTCGACGAGTTGGCGTACGTGGATCTTATAGCGATCGGCGATCGCCTGTTGGGTGTCCTCGCGTGTTGTGTCGTCATTGAGGGCGCATAGCAGCCAGCGTCTTTCGTCGGCGAAGTTACTATCGTGCGGAGGTCGTTTGCTGGCGGCGATCAGATGCACCTTAATCATGGCGTCGAAGATTCGATGGTCTGCGCTCTGTTCGTAAGCTGCGTGGCTCAGACCCACCGCCTGTTCTAACTGGCCCTTGTTCAAGGCGTCCTGCGCCTTCTTGAGCTCCTCCTTCGCACGAATGTATTTCCTCCGCTCGGCGCGCTTCGCTGACTTCTCGTCTTTCGACTCCGCAGCCTTCGCGACTGGAGCGACAGGAGGTGTGGCAGAATCACCGCGCGGCGGGATCTCAAGAGATTGCTCGGGCGAGTCGTCCGTGGCAATAATTTGAGCTTCCGGCTGGCCGGAAGAAACAATCGTCACTGTTCGTGCCAAGCCTAGTAACCGATCCGTCTCTGACTGTGCGCTTCGAGCCTGCTCGGCCGATGCCAAGCTCGATTCCAAAGTGTGAATACATTCCTGGAGCGGTCGCAACTCGACCTTGGCTTCGTCACTCTTGCCCGATCTAATCAAGTCCGAAATCCGCTGGACGAATGCATCCAATGAAGGCTCAGACGGCTGGTCGTGTTTCTGATCTATTGGGAAAGTCGTACCACAGGCAATGTGGCGATGCTCAAGTTTGGGCAGTGGTTTCGAATTGACAGGAGTACCTTCGGATTCTGGCTGCGTGGTTTCAGTCAGAATGGCTGCGATCCGCCGATGGGCTCCGAGCATCTGAGCATCGGGCGGATAGGGAATCACGGGCAGGTTCCCACACTGTTCATTCAATTGGTCCAACACGTCCAACTGCCAAAGCAGGCCGCCGGAAACAAGACAGCCCTGCAATTGCTCGACGCCTAAGTTGGCTTCCGTGCAACATTGCCGCAATACCGCGGTGAACTCCATGATCACCGAACGCACTTGCTGCCGAACGGTCTCGCGATCGAATTCCAACTCCAGGGCTTGACCATCTGTCATGGAGGATGGGAGCTCCAAGGTTACTCGGTCGTGTGTGCAAAGGGATCGGCGAGTGGACTCGACGTTTCGTTGCAGCCACAGCCAGTCGAGATCGGACAAGAGCATCGGATCAACGACGTTTCGCTGCTGCTCCATTAGCCGGCCCAGCGCACCTACCAGCACAACACGGTCCAATTGGGAGCCCGATAGATTCGCCGCGCTAACATGCGTTAGAGGGCGAACGCGTCCCGATCGCCACTGGACAATCGAAAGATCCGCAGGTCCGTGGCCGAACACGCCGATCAGATAGTTTCCGTCCAGGCGTCCGTCCAGCGCGCGGAG
>JACNKX010000081.1 GCA_014381825.1 Planctomycetota bacterium | reverse complement strand
CTCACGCAACCCCCATTTCTCTCACACCAACCCGGCAATTGAACTAAACTGGTTCGAACGAAGTCCCAGCCGAGAGCCAGCAGCACGTCAATGTTGTTCCAGTTGCGGTCACAGCAGAAACAGTGAGCCAAGTTGTTGCGGGGATTCACGGTCGCTCGAAGTTCTTCGCAAGCGGGACAGAGAAAACGGAAGTAGCCTTCGAGCTCCTTCGAGATCGGACCATGCCCGCCGAGCCGGAGAATCGCAACCTTCATCGGCAGATCGTTGCGAATCGCTCGCAGTAGTTCGCGTGTGATCATGGTGGTGGTTCCTTTCAGGAACGTGTTCAGTTTGAAGTGTTCAGCGATGGATGCGCACTTCGGGTCTGTTCCTCAGAAATCCGTCAGATCAACTTCCTTTTGCCAATGCGGCTGCAGGAGAACGCGGTTGACCAGATCGATATCGATCGTTCTACCGGTGGAAGCTCGGACGGCTTCGAGCATCGCGGACAGACAGAGGTTGCGACACCGGCGCAAGACGCCGTCGGCGGAGCGAATGATCAGCTCGGTCGCGGCTTCGGTAAACGTGTTGTGAGCCAATCCGATGCGATCAAGTTCGCGATGGATAAAGTCGCGCATGCGGTCGTCATGCAGCCGCTTGGTGATCACCGAATAAGTCACTCGACTCTTGATATCCTGATTCACGGCCAGATCCAAATTGGTGAGCAGCTCCACCTGGCCGATCAAGATCAGGTTGTGGTTCTTGGGAAAATCCTCCAGCATCAGGCGAAGTTTGCGGAGGTTGTCCATGTCCGTCAGGTGCGCGTCATCAATGATCGTCACCAACATGTTGCCGGTGCGATTAAGACTGAACGCTTGTTCGATGAGCCGACGTTCGCACTTGAAGGCGGAACTTTCGCACGCGATCCGAAACGCTTCACAGGGAATCTTGACCGTGTTGGTATAGGTGTGCAACGTTCGCGCGACCGTGGCCACGAGGTGCTCTTTTTCGGGCAGCCGTTTGAGCGATTCCTTGATGACCGACTGCCGGTACAGGGCCTGCCGACGACGAGGCACAGTCCCCCTTGCTGGCAATGGACTTTGAGCGTGTCGTAGATTTCCTGTTGGTGACGAAGCAGTTCGATGTCATGTAACGCGAAGGGATTGTCGGTCAGACCGAAATAGGAACGGATCATGGGGTTGGTACCTCATCAAGAAAGTCATTGGATAAAGACGGCGGTGTTGTTCGGCTACGCTTGTTATTTTCTGCGTGCGAGCCCGTTGGCGACGGCATCCGGCAGTCTCGCCAGTCCGAGGCGTCGTCCCTTGTCGTAGACGACGACCGTGCCTTGGCGACTACGTTCGTAACGCAGTTCAATCTTCTTACCGCGCAGGTCGATGGGCGTTTCGTAGCGGTCTCCCTGAAAACTGAACGTGTTATCTTTCTTGACCGTGCAAGTGGCCTCGGCATAGAACAACTCGTCGGTGTCTTCGGACGGGGACAGGAACCGAATGCGGGACAGGTCCACGCCGAAACGGCTGATCAGCCCGTCGACAACCCATCGACTTGAAGAGAGAATAAGCTTCAATAGAAGCATGCCTACAGTCTCCGTCATATTGCCCGTCTTCAACGGAGCCCGGGCGATCGCTCGAGCTGTGCGATCCATTCTCGATCAGACGCTGCGCGACATCGAGCTAATCGTGCTCGATGATGGCTCGACAGACGAGACGGTCGCGACAGTTCACCAAGTACATGATCCGCGTCTGCAGTTGATTCAGCGCCCCCATCGCAATGTCGCAATGGCCGCGAATGAGGCGGTTGAATGTGCGTCGGGGCAGTTCATCGCTCGCATGGATGCGGACGATTTCGCCCACCCGCAACGGCTCGAGAAACAACTCGATCTGCTTCATAACCGAAGACTCGATGTCGTTGGATGCCAGGTTCGCATCTTGACGGATTCAGGCCAAATTGCTGATTCACTGGGCCGGTACGAACGTTGGATCAACAATGAAACGATTGACAGCGACCAAATCTGCGGACTTCGTTTTGTTGAGTTTCCGCTAGTCAATCCAACGATTCTTTCGCGCCGGAGTTACTTCGAGTTGGGCTTTCGCGACAATGATCTCCCAGAGGACTACGATCTGATGCTACGCGCAGCGGCCCAAGGCATGCAGTTCGGCAAAGTCGCCGAAGTCCTGTTTGACTGGACAGATCATCCAAATCGCCTGACGCGCACGCACTCCCGTTATTCGTTAGACGCGTTCATGCGTTGTCGACGATTGCACTTGCTTGCTGGTCCCTTGCGTGACGCTAACGCGGTTGATTTGTGGGGAGTTGGCAAAGCCGGTAAGCCTTGGCTTCGCTGGTTACAGGATCAGAACATCGACGTCCGGCGCGGTTACGAGATCAATGAACGCAAAGTCAACACCAAGATTCACGGCGTGCCGATCGTGCATTCAGATGATCTGCCATTGGCGGATGGCACGCCGCTTCTAATAGCGGTCGGAGCCGAACACGCTCGCGATGTGATCCTTCCCCAAATCATCGCGAAGGGTTACGTTTCAGGCCGCGACGCATGGTTCGTCGCTTAGACACGAAGAGCCACTCGCCCGCACCGACGTGTCGGCAATCTACGTAAGGATCTTACGAAGGATCTCGCCTTCAACATCGGTAAGACGGAAATCGCGACCGTTGAATCGGTACGTGAGCTTCGTGTGGTCGATACCCATTTGATGCAATAGCGTCGCGTGGATGTCGTGGGCGTTCACTCGGTTCTCTACCGACTTGTACCCGAATTCGTCCGATGCCCCGTACTGTGCTCCTCCCTTGAATCCGCCGCCAGCAAACCAAGTCGTAAAGGCGTTCGGATTGTGGTCCCGACCCGCTGCTCCTTGAGAGTCGGAAGTGCGACCAAACTCGCCGCCATAGATGACGACCGTGTTGTCGAGCATCCCTCGCTGTTTTAGATCCGTCAACAATGCACCTGTCGGTTGATCCACGGTCGACGCACAAGCTCGATGATTCACGTTGATGTCGCTGTGTCCGTCCCAGGGAACGTCACTCACACCTCCACCTGGCGTGTTTGGACATGCCGCAAAGATCTGTACGAACCTCACGCCACGCTCGATCATCCGCCTAGCGATCAGACATTGTCGCCCATAGTCTTTCGATTCCGCACGGTTCAAGCCGTACATATCCTGAATGTGCTGAGGTTCCTGAGCGAGATCAAATGCCTCGGGCGCCGATGTTTGCATGCGATACGCCAGTTCAAACGACTCGAGCCGCGCATTTAGATCGCGATCGAATGGGCGGCGTTCGGCATGCTTTACGTTGGCGGCGTTAAGAGCATCTAGGAGGGAACGCTGTTGCTCGCCGGTGAGTTCAGCCGGGCGTTCGAGGTTGTCGATCGGCTTCGCCCCGCGTGGGTCGAGCGAAGTCGCTTGATAAACCGACGGCAGGAAGCCGGATGACCAGATGGGATCACCGCCGCGCGGTTTGGTTCCATGCATCACGACATAGGCTGGGAGATTCGCGTTCTCGCTGCCCAGGCCGTAAGTCAGCCACGAACCCATGCTCGGAAACCCTTGGCGGATCATACCAGAGTTAAACTCGAGCATTGCGGGAGTGTGATTATTCGACTGCGAGTAGCACGAATAGACAAAGGCAATATCATCCACGTGCTTCGAGATATTAGGAAAGATCTCCGAAGTCCAAGCACCGGACTCGCCGTGCTGTGCCCATTTGAACGGCGACTTCAGACATTTCCCACTCGTGGTAAAGAAGCCTGTCTTCGGATCGGCGCCTGCCAAATTCGTACCATCTCGTTTTGCTAACTCCGGCTTGTAGTCGAATGTATCGACCTGCGAAGGGCTTCCTGTTTGAAACAGCCAAATCACGGACTTCGCTTTTGCATCGAAGTGAGATGGGCGCTCCGCAAGCGGATTGGTCGGCGACGAAGCTGCAGCAACGACTCCCTCTTGGTGGAGCATGCTTGTGACGGCCAGCGAGCCAAATCCCAAACCGGCTCGCTGAAGAAACTCGCGTCGCGATGATGGGCTACCGATCATTGGATGCTGCATAGGAGGTATCCAGTTCGTTTTCGGCGCATCGCAGGGATGCCCCACATTCAGTCAATGTAAACAAATTCGTTCATGCAGAGAATCAAGTGGCAAAAGTCGCGAATCGCGAGCGATTCCGCATTCGCTTCGCTTCCGCGCGAGTCTTTCTGCCGCTGAATGAACTCGGTCATGGCCGCTCGCTCTTTGTCCGTGGAAGAACGTGAGAGAGCCATCTGATAAGCTTGGTCGATTGCCTGCTCGATCGATGTGTCAGCACTCGGTCGAACTCGTGCCGCAAACTTTGTTGCTAGGTTACGAATTACAGGAGAGTTGAGTATCGCGAGTGCTTGGGGCGCGACCGTGCTTTCCTCACGCGTCGCAATCCCTTGCATGGTATCGGGCGCGTCGAACAATTGCAGTATTGGGATCAGTTGGCCACGTTTGACCGTGAAGTAGACGCTCCGACGCGTGCTGTTCTGATCCAGCGTTCCCTTGCCAAACATCGCCCGATCTAAGGTGCCACTGACGGCGAACAGCGAGTCGCGAATGGTCTCCGCTTCTAAACGACGCGAGCCACGTCTCCACAGCAACAAGTTTTCAGGGTCGTGCTCCCCGCCGCTTACCGTGACTTCTCCCGCTTGCATGTAAACCGCGCTCGTCATAATCAGCTTGTGGATCGGCTTCAGATTCCAGCCGCCGCGAACTAACTCGCTCGCCAGCCAATCGAGCAATTCGGGATGCGAAGGCTTCTCGCCGCGAGTGCCAAAGTCGCTGGGCGTCGCGACGATGCCACGTCCAAAGTGATGATGCCAAAGTCGATTAACGATGACTCGCGCCAGCAAATGTCCTCCGCCGTGATCGACATCCGTCAACCAATCCGCAAGACCGAGACGCCCTGGCCGCGATTTGTCTGCCGCCGCGGGATCGGCGAGCCACTGCTTCTCTTGTTGGTCGGTTCGCATTAACACTTGCAGAAAGCCAGGTGCGGCTTCGTCTTCCTTATTGTCGGCATTGCCACGACGAAGGTGATAGACCTTGTACGTGTCCTCGCCGAACTGATACGTCGTACCACGGACGCGAGCTGAAAATACATTCGTCAATTCCGGCTTCGGAGCTTGCGTCTGATGTCTCGCCACAATTTGATTCAGCCGCAACCATTCGAGGTCGAACCCTTTGTGCCACTCGACAAGTTTCTTCTTCTGATCGTCGTTCTGCTTGTCAACCGGCATCGCGCGGATCGTTGTTATGTCTGCCGGCGCCTGCGTGACGCTCGCCGCGAAGTAAAAGCCCGTCGCCCCTCCGCCATTCGCAATTTTCATCATCAGCTCGTTGCGCCCTTTGGCAAGCTGAATCGTGACAGTTTCTTGGCCAGCCGCGGCAACGTTACGACCGACTTTCTTCGACAACACCTCGCGTCCATTAACCCATAATTTGATGCCATCGTCGCTGCCGAGCGAAAGAGACATCACTTGTGAATTTACGGACTCGATTTCGCGAAACAGATAGTTTGCACAGTTCGTGCCTTTCAGCTTGTCGTTGTGCGCCTCGCCATCCTTCCACTCGGGTTGCTGAATCCACTTAAGCTTCCCGTCCTCGAAAGACTTGGTAAGCTCCGAGTCGAGCTCGGGCGGAAACACTTCGTCGAACGCCTTGTTGAAGTCCGCAGCCGCAAACGGACCAACGTGATGCCACGCTGCAAGCGTTGGGGGTGCAGACGTCGGTGCCGGCGTAGAACTCTCGGTTGCGATCCAGTCCTCGAATCGAGCAGGCAACTGTTCCTTCTCGCACGTCGAGCGAGCGGCAACCAAAGATGTGTGTGCTGTATCAAATTCGGCCTTCGCGGCGCGAAACGCCTCGGGCTGCATGTTGATTCCAGTATCAGAGAACCCGACATCGGCAAAACACGAAGCCAGGCGATAATAGTCGACCTGAGGCAACGGATCGAACTTGTGACTGTGACAACGACTGCAACCGACGGTCAAGCCAAGCAACGAAGTTCCGAGCGTGCTGACGATGTCATCGAGCTGCTCGTACCGACTTCGTTCGCGTTCCTTCTGCGTTTGCTGCGTCGTGTACGGCCCTGCCACAAGTAACCCGGTCGCGGCGATGTTGTGCACCGCATCTTGCGCTTCGCTGACGGTTTGCACGTTGGTGTTCGTCAGAAGATCACCAGCAATTTGCAAACGCACAAATTGGTCGTAGGGCATGTCTGAATTCAACGCACGGATGACAAAGTCCCGATAGTGCCAAGCGTTGGGGCGGTCGCCATCGAAAGCGTACCCATTGCTCTCAGCAAAGCGTGCGATATCTAGCCAGTGGCGGGCCCATCGTTCTCCGTAGTGTTCGCTGGCGAGCAATACATCAATCAAGCGTGTGTACGCTCCGGCAAGATCCTCTTTGGAATCACTTAAGAACTTGTCGACATCTTCGGGCTCAGGCGGCAGGCCGATGAGGTCGAAGTAGGCTCGACGGATTAACTTTCGTGCATCGGCCCTCGCGTTCGGCGACACGGCAACGGCCTCTTGTCGTGAACGGACAAATTGATCGATGGGTGTTTTGATCCAGGCCTGATCCGCGACTTCAGGTGGCGAGGGCTGAGCAAGCGGCTGAAATGCCCAGTGTTTCCGGCCAAGCTCGACATCGATCCCCGGCGATGCGACGACTGAAACGCCGTCACGCGGATCAGGCGCTCCCATTTCAATCCACTTGGCGAAGTGGGCAATGATCTCGTCGGGCAGCTTGCCTTTAGGCGGCATCTTAAATGATTCGTGCTTGAGGGCACTGATCAGCAAGCTTTCTTCCGGTTTTCCCGGGACGACAGCCTCGCCGCTTTCGCCTCCGTTGCGACTTCCATCGCGAGAATCGAGCAGCAGCGCCCCTTTGAGCTTCTTCTTCGCGGCAGCACCAGCAGAGTGACATTCGTAGCAATGCTTCACGAGCATCGGTCGGATCTTTGCCTCAAAGAAATCTAGGCCTTTGCGATCTGGCTCCGCCGCACCGAGCGTCGCGGCGAGGGGCAACGTTGTGGCGACGAGACACGTAAGCAACAGACTCGATCTTCTAATCGGCATGTACTGAAGACTCATCGGCGAAGTCCTACCTTGCCAGCAGCTCTGGCTGAATAAGCAATCGCAAGGATTGGGGTGGGCAAAAGGGTGGGAATTTGAGGCGTGACGTTGGGAAATAGATCCCGGCTGACGACTGCCTAGTTTACCACAAATCTCGGCCGCAGAAATCGTTTTGACCCAGAGGAGCTATATGCGAGGTCTTATAATGAGTGGTTCGAACATGCCTCATGACTCGGCGGTGAGCGTTTCGGGATGCGATTCGGCTTAACGCGAATTCGAGGTTTTGGCTTTCGTTAGCCATCGATCAAGCTGATTGGCGAAGGCCTGTTTATCCTTGGCATTGAAGTTCGCTGGCCCGCCGGTAATCTGTCCACCGCCACGCATTTCGTCGAGCATGTTGCGGACCGCGAGTCGTTCGCCGACGTTGATATCGGTGTAGAGTTCACCGCGCGGATTCAGAGCTTGACCACCTTTCGCAACAATATCCGCCGCGAGAGGAATGTCGGCAGTGATGACTAGATCCCCTGGCTCAAGCAGTTCTACGATTCTTCGGTCGGCGATATTCATTCCGGCTTCGACGACGATGCTGTCGATATACTCCGACTTAGGCGTTTGCATCGGTTGATTGGCGACGAGCGTCACTTTGACGTTCGTTCGCTTTGAAGCGCGAAATAGCAATTTCTTGATCTCGCCCGGACACGCATCCGCGTCGACCCAAACTTGCATCGCGACTTCCCCTTCTGCGACTCTCTATATCAGCGGCAACACGCTGCCATCGCTAACAGGGAACTGGCGGCCAAGCATGTCGCGGATCTCGGCACGCGGCGAAATTCCGAGGCAACGAAAGATGGTGGCATGGACATCAGGCGGGCCACAAGCGTTCGTGGCGGGAAAGGCCCCCTTGCTGTCGCTGCTCCCATAAACTTGCCCACCTTGAATACCACCGCCCGCCATTGAGATGGAGTAGACATTCGGATAGTGGTCGCGGCCCGCACCAGCATTGATGCGTGGCGTCCTACCAAAGTCGGTCAACACTAAAACCAACGTCTCGTCCAAACTTCCTCGGTCGCTTAGATCTTGCAACAATGCCGCCGTGCCAAGATCAAACACTGGCAGCAAACGTTTCTTGAGCCGATTGAAGTTGTCACCGTGTGTGTCCCACATGTCTCCACTTGCACCATTCAGATCGCCAGCCGCACAGCAGACTTGAACGATCGGCACGCCTGCTTCGGTCAGCCGGCGCGCCAGCAGAATGCTCTGACCGCCAATGTGGTTACCGTACGATGCGCGGACATTAGGATCTTCTTTTTCTAAATCGTACGCGTCCTTAACCGCTGAACTCAGCAGAATATCCTTGGCCAGAGTGCGAAAATGCTGGAAGCTCTCAAAGTCACCCTGCGTACTGAGCGGTCGCTCCAGAGAAGACCGCAAGCGGTTGCGAGACGCGACTCGCTCGAAGTCGACCTCGCCCAGATTCAGAACCTGTGACCCGAGTGACCTCGATACGCCACCAAACGGTTCCCCGCTTGGCGTACGAATCACGATGGGGTCGTACTTAGCACCAAGCCAGCCCCCGTACTCGCCAGCTTGCAGCGTGTTGTTATCTACCATCGGATACGGCAAGCGAACAGCGGACGGAACACCGCTTACAGGCGTGCTAAATTTGGAGACGACCGCAGGCAACGACGGCCAATCATTTCGCATTGGGGGGATGTTGCCTACTCGCGGAGGCTTGTGACCTGTCAAGTTCCAATACATGCCTCGACCATGTGCCGAATCGTCGTGATGGATCGAGCGGATGATCGCTAACTTGTTCGTGTGCCGCGCCAGATGCGGCATGTGCTCGCCGATCTGAATCCCAGGCGTCGCAGTGCTAATAGGATTGAACTCGCCGCGAAATTCGGCGGGCGCATCGGGCTTTGGGTCCCACGTTTCGTGATGACTCATTCCTCCCCACGCATAAATGATGATGCAGGATTTCGCGCGGCCTTGGCTCGCCGCCTCTGCCCGCTTTGTTGAGTCCTGCAATTGTAAGAATGAAGGTAACGTCAAACCGCCGAGTGTCGCTGAAGTCGCCAACATGCGGCGGCGCGAGAGCCGTCCTAAGACATTGCGAACTAAGTTGGTTTGACGGTTCATGGCATTGAGGGCGGTGCAACAGATGTGGATGCTGGCACGTCTATGTATAAGGACTATCGACAAATCGACAATAATCGTCAACTCGCATGTTGTCGAATATCTTGCGATTCCGGGTTCTCGAGGTCATTGAAGGCGAAAACTGGCGACGCCGGTCCGAACCGTCTAGAATCTCCGACGACGTACGGTGGGTATTCGAGACGCAGCATCGGTGCGGCAGCGTAAGTTGAGCGAATCCATCGGCGGCGAATTCCAGCGATGAGTCTGAGGAGTCGAGTATGACACGGTCCACGTTGATTGTTGCAGGGATGCTGTTCTGCCACTGCCTTTCATTGAATGGCGAGGAGCCGCGGAGACCCTGGACGACGTCACAGATCAACGGAGCGCCCTACCCGCCAGCTCCTTATCGGATCATTCCCGCGTTTCCGAACGTCAGCTTCAAGCATCCATCCTGTATCGAAGAGATTCCTGATGCGAATCGTCTGCTCGTTACAGAAATCGGTGGGAAAATTTTCAGCGTGGTCAAGGATCCTGATACTCAAGACGCGGACCTCGTTGTCGATCTCGCAAACGTGGCGGGAAGTAGCGTGTCGCTGTTCGATGCAGACTTTCATCCGAAGTTTGTAGAGAACCGACAAGTCTTTGCTTGCTATGTGCATCCCGGCGATGGCGGCCACACGCGAGTCTCGCGTTTCACGATGACTGATATTTCGCCGCCAAAGATCGTGCCGAGCAGCGAGCAAGTCATCATCACCTGGCCGAACGGCGGGCATAATGGCGGTTGCCTGGAGTTCGGCAAGGATGGGTTCTTGTATATCTCGACGGGCGATGGTGCTGGGCCAAATCCTCCGGATGGATTAACCACTGGCCAGGATGTCTCAGACTTGCTCGGTGCCGTGTTGCGCATCGATGTTGACCAGATCGAAGGTGATCGTGCATACGTCGTTCCCTCAGACAATCCCTTCGTCGATCTGGCCGCAGCCCGACCGGAAATCTGGGCGTATGGGCTGCGCAACCCGTGGAAGATTGGAGTCGACTACGTGACCGGTGACGTGTTCGCGGCCGACAACGGCTGGGAATCGTGGGAGATGGTGCATCAGATCGTTCGGGGAGGCAATTGTGGGTGGCCGGTGATGGAAGCACGTGCGGTCTTGCGCAGCGAAGTCGAAGTCGGCCCGACTCCAATCATTCCACCCATCAAAGACCACTCGCACATCGAAGCCAACTCGGTCATCGGCGGACCCGTTTATCGTGGTCGCAAACTACCGGACTTGGTTGGCTCGTTCATTTACGGCGATTACATCACTGGAACGATCTGGGCGATTCGGTCGGACGGAGATGACAGTTACACACATCAAACACTGGTCGATACCGATCAAAGAATCGCAAGCTTCACCGAAGGTAGCCAAGGCGAGTTGTACGTCCTCGACTACGATTACACAGGACAGATCTACGAAGTCGCGCCATCGCGACTGGCCGATACGTCCGCTGAGTTCCCACGACGGCTGAGCGAAACCGGGCTATTCGAGTCGCTAGAGAGCTTACAGCCCGCGGCGGGAGTTGTGTCATACGATGTCCGTGTCCCTCGCTGGATGGACGGTGCGGAAGGCCAGCGCTGGATCGCGATTCCCGACGATGGCGCGGCGACGATTGCGTCCTCCAATGAACCAGATGTCTACCCTGAAGGCACAGTGCTTGTGAAGCAGCTAAATCTACAGGCAGCCGGGGATCTGAACTCGATTCGATTGGAAACCCAGATCCTTCACTACGAAGACGGCACCTGGCGGCCTTACAGTTATTTGTGGAACGAAGATGGTACGGACGCGACACTTGTCGATTCAATTGGGGCCGATCGCCCGATTCAAGTCGCAGATGGAAGTGGATTGAAGCAGGAACGCACGTGGCACGTTAGCGCGACGAACGAATGCAAGCTCTGCCATAATCCTGGTTCTCGATCCGTCCTCGGCTTCGTCCCAAACCAACTGGAAGATCAACTTTCGTCGCTCGCAGCTCACAATGTGATCGGCGGTTCGCCCATGGTTCCCGCGTCGTCGCGTTTAGTAGATCCCCATGACGAATCGCAGAACCTCGACGATCGAGCGCGTTCGTACCTGCACGCCAATTGCGGCATGTGCCATCATCCTGGCGGCAATGCAATTGTTTCCTTTTACCTCAAAAAAGATTTGCCCTTCGAGAAGCTGAACACGAACAAGGGGACCGGCATCGGCACGTTCGGCATGCAGAATGCAAAGCTCATTGTCCCGGGAGATCCTTATCGATCGGTCGTGATGTATCGCATGTCAAAGCTCGGTTACGCACGCATGCCGTATATCGGTTCACAAGTCGTTGACAGCGCCGGCGTCGCGTTAGTTTCCGAATGGATTCGCTCGCTCTCGGACGAATCGACCGAAAGATCTTCACGACCGGTCGTAGAGGATTCGGCAGAAGCGAAGGCGCTCGAACTGCTTGCGCGTGACCGAACGGACGATCGCGAGCAGCGTGACGCGGCAATTCGCACGCTCGTTCAATCCACGGAAGGTTCGCTGGCGCTGCTCACTCGACTGCATGATGGTCAGCTGCCGGAACAAGATTCAATCACTGCGATCGCAATTGGCAACGAAGTTCCGAACACACATGTGCGAGGCCTGTTCGAGACTTTCCTGCCCGAGTCACAACGCCGGGCACGCCTGGGGCCGAACATCGATCCTGAGGTGATTCTGAGTCGCCGTGGCGATGCGGCACGCGGCAAGTTGATATTCTTTAGCGATGGAGCCCGCTGCAAAGCGTGTCACGACGCTCGCGACGAGAGCAAGTCGATCGGCAACACGCTGGTCGAAATAAACAAAAAGTACAAGCAACGCGCCGAGATGTTGCAACACGTCTTAAAGCCTTCGCTCAAGATCGACGAACCCTTTGTGGCCTATGCCGTTGTCACGACCGACGGAAAGGTCGTCATTGGCTTGCTCGCCGAAAAGACTGACAAGGCGGTCATCATCAAGACGGCTGAACGAAAGCTCATTCGAATTCCGACCGACGAGATCGATAGCATGCAGAGAAGTTCTCAATCGCTAATGCCCGATCGAATCCTCAGCGACTTGACGGCTCAAGAAGCAGCAGACCTGCTGGAGTACATTCGCGCTTTGGATGCGGTCGAGTAGCGACAACAACGTAGCGCGGTCGGACTTAGATTAGTGTAGCAATCGGTTTTCCATTCGGCAGAATCGGCACGGGCCGACCCGCGAAGTTGTTTAACTCATGCCGATAGTTGATCCCCAGATGGCGATACACCGTCGCCAACAAGTCTTGTGGCGTAACAGGATCGTGTGTCGGATACTCGGACTTTGAATTCGTCGCGCCCACGACTTGTCCGGATCGCAATCCGCCACCTGCGATCAAGGCACTGAACGCATTTGGCCAATGGTCGCGCCCCACACCCGGTTGGTTGGAGAAGTTCTTCGGAGCATAAGTAACGCGCGGCGTGCGACCAAACTCGCCACACGCAATGACGAGCACGTTTTTATCGAGTCCCCGGTCGTATAGATCGGTGATCAACGCGCTCAGACCTTGGTCCATCTGGGGCAGACGTTCGCGCTGGGCATAATCGAGATGGAACGCGCCAGCATGGTCGTCCCAGCTGAAGTGTTTTGTTGTATCGTTCGGCGCGGTCGCGTCGATGTTAATGACCGCGACGCCGGCTTCGGCAAGTCGACGGGCCAATAGACAGCTTTGCCCCCAGCGGTGCCGTCCGTAGGCTTCGCGCAGCTTGTCATCCTCTTGACTCAAGTCGAACGAGTTCGCCACGGTCGTACTCGTCAGAATTGTAAACGCCCGGCGGTCGAATTCGTCGAGGGCGTCGGCATCGCGATCTAGTCCGCGACGGAGACGGTCGAATTGTGACAACAGGTTTCTGCGATCATCCAGTCGGCCATTGTCGAGTCCTGTCGCCACCGTCAGATTCTTCGGCGCAAAGTCGGGCTTGGACGGATCACCGGTCTCGAAGGCTTTATGCGCAGCGCTGAGGTATCCAGCAGTGGTCATAAACGGGGCCTTCTGCGCCCCAACGTATTGCGGCAGACCATCGCTGCGTGCTCCGCGCATGCGGCTTGCGATCATGCCAAAGTCAGGATGCTGCGAGCGTGCTTGCGATGTTGGATCTGGTTGAGCGGGTGTTTTACCGGTCAACATCTCGATGCTGCCATCGTTATGCGCCGACATTGTGTGGTGCAACGAACGGATGAGCGAGAACTTGTCCGCGATCTTCGCTTGCCTCGGCATATACTGACAGATGTCGATGCCAGGCACGTTCGTATGAATCGGATGCAACGGTCCACGGTACTCAGTCGGCGCGTCCGGCTTCATGTCGTACGTTTCAAGCTGACTCGGCCCACCCCACATCCAGAACAAGATCACCGATGTTTGCGCACGCGTCGTGCCCGCATCAGCCCGACTCTGCAGCAACGTCGGTAGAGTCAATCCACCCAGTGCGAGTGTGCCTGCACGCAAGAACTCGCGTCGTCGCAAAGGACCGGAATAATGTTGCGTTGGCATCTGGGAGCGTCTCCGCGGCGCTAAACAGAAGAGTAGCATTATCGCTCTGCTGAGGGGCGATAGCAACGGCAATGCCGGCTCACGAGGCGACCGAGAGGCTGGCGTAAAGTAAGTTGTAATAAGTGTTTCTCGCCCGACGACCTTCCGCCTACAGTCAATTGCCGAATTCGTTCGCTAATAATGCGTGCAGTCAGCGAACTCGTTCGTCAATCCTTTGCTGAGCGTTCAGCCATGTCTCCATCTCCGAGTCTGACTCCAATGCCGCCAATTCATCTGGAACCACCCCGCATACAGATTGTCTGACGTCGTTAACACCCCTCGTCTTTGTTGGTCCCCCAACACGCCGCAGAGCAGCACACTAGCGTTACGACGATAACGAGTGTGCGGATGGAGAACTTTGGGTGGAAGCGTTTTTAGGCGGTGGGCTGAGAGGTCATGGCGTTTTTGTCGGTAGCCACTCTGAAACGGGCGCGCTTCGTTCAGTTGGAAGTCGCGGCTTCGAGCGACTTAGACCGAACTCCACCAGAAGCGAAATCGGCCCAACAAGTATCAAGAGGAAGGATACGTTCCCAAGGGTCACTTGAAACCACTTCAATCTCGCTTTGTCTTGTTCGCCACTCATGCCCGCCATTCTACCGACTTGCCCATTCGAATCACCAGGAAAAGCTGAGGCTTACGATCGCGCTTTCTAACATCGCCATATGAGGCGTCAAGCCGAGATCGTTCGTTAAACGGCGAATTTCGAACCGTGAGGCATTGTTGCTACAATCAACCATCGACCGAGGTCGCGAGTGAGCTTGCCTAGCTTGAGCGGATGCTGCGACAGGTAGTCGGTGGGGACAACGTTGAATGCCACGGCCCATTGCAAGACTCAATTGCATTGATCCGAATGTACCGCTGGAGTGGTGATCAGACACGCCAACCACAATTGAGGCGTTGCGCGCCGAATGCCCTCATCCAGCCATGCCACAACCATTGGGCGATGTCATCTCCGAGTTCCTGGATGAACTGGCCGTAGTCAAACATCCCCGTGAACAATTGTTTCTGTTTTCAAGTCCGTCCGATCCGTGGGACCGAATGGCGGGGATGTCGGGAATCGCCACTGTTCGCAGTGGGCGAGTGGTGCGTTCGATCATACTCAGGTGGGATTGATTCGCGAGTTTTGCGGCATCCAACACGGCACGGTCGCAGAGCGGAGTCACCATCCGCGTAGTGCAACGGGTGGCGGCATAATACAATCAAGCTGCGTTTGACGTTTACTGCTTCGATCGGGGCGGCGTCGGATGTGTTACCCGTTGTGCGAATGGGCCACGGAGTCCATCTCGGTCTTCGGAACGGTATGGGTTGGCCATGCAGTCCTTGCACTGGTGCCGGGCGCTCCCGTCTTCGTCTTCGGGGGCATCGTGTGGCGTGGCAGTCCATTGAATCGCGTTCGTGCTTCCTTTCGCCACATGGGCCACTCTCATGTTGGCTTATGGTGACGGTAAATCGCTCTCCAACGTTGGCGAGTGTTTTACCATTAGTATCGCGACGGTGGTCGCAGTCGGCGTTCGTGTTGCTGTCGGTCGCCATCTGCACCCGCAGATCTGGCCGGTCTGCCTGGTCATAGTGTTGATCATCGTGGCGATCGCCACATACGTTCTTACTTCAAGTTTGCCAGAATGAGCGGTGCGACTGTCCGCTCAAATCGAGTAGCCGGGTCGGTTGCTTGCTACAATGCTCGTATGGATGAAGAGCGACGCATAGCGAGATCTCCACGTCAACGAAGATCAACCTGACCAGTCTATCGACACGACTCCCACACCAAACCCATGACCTTCCCAGCACAACAAGGCGAAGCGATGGCGGCCAAGGTTTTCGGTCAAGGTGTTGGTTGTCACTGTCACGTTGGTGTGTTTGTACTTCGGATGCTAGGAGACAGCAAAGAAATACGGGGTTCCTGACTATGCGGGGGCTCCTGTCTCCGGGCCAACCACCGAAACCGTGTACTTCACGTACCGGACGTTTGCATACTCGCCTGCGCCGCTAGTGGTTGTTGATATCGAAGACATCACGCTTCCGTATATGGAAAGAAATGGCATTGGAGCATGGGGCGACCCTCCAATGATGAAAACGAGCTACGACATCTGGTTATTCGGGCCGCGAATTCGCATGTTCTCAAGGAACCACTAGTCGTCTACCTCAACTCAACTTGCGGGTAGAGTCGCTTTAAAGTTGCTCGGCGAGCATCTGAAGCGTCCAGCGAGAACGTCCATCGAGAGGTTCCGAGCAAGCGATTTTTGTCAACTGTGCTTCCTTCTCACCATCAAGAATCGGTGGCGTTGGCGGTGCCGAACGCTCCTTGCGCTCAAGCAACGATAAAGGGCCTTCCAGTGCCGCTTTCTTCCTCCAGTTTTCCAGAGACCGAGTAGTGGTCGCGAACGCATCAGCAATTTTCTCATCTGCCCAAGCGGGGCCTTGTTCGCTCTCATCACACTTCAACATGGCGTTTGCCCGCTGAACCTTCCAGGCAGCAATCTTGACCTTGCCACGCTTGCCTTTGATGATATCTTCGAACGCCGCACGTTCATCTGCGGTTAGCCTGATGCGATAGATCTTCCGGTTGGACATGTGATCTTCCTTGATCGAGTAGACGTCCGATTACTAAAACTGGCGACGAATATCCTACCCGAACATCAAGCTGCCACGGAATACTAGTAGTGAGAATGACATGCGGCGTCGACGAGTAATCTGAATATCGGAGCAATCGGATGAATATGGAATTACGCAGAAGAGATCCACACTGGCGATTGCACAGAGATCGTGATGCGAGTACCGCGCAACTCGGACAGCCTCGCTTTTTACTTCCCACCATCATTGCGGCGGTGACGTTCTTGATGATTGGATCCACTCAGACGAGTTTCGCAGCTGAATCGAGCTACGAAAGCGTCTTGATCGAGGAGGTGCCGCACGTACTTCAAAAGCGAGACTTTTGCGGTGAAGCCTGCGCAGAAATGTTTCTTAAGAAACTCGGCAAGCCAATCGATCAAGACTTTGTATTTGATCAGTCAGGGCTCAGCCCGCTTGAAGGGCGCGGATGTTTTACGCGCGAACTCGCCACGGCCTTGCGACGTGTGGGTTTCGGTATTGGAGATGTGTGGTACTCCGTTTCAGCCGCCGACTCTGCGCGGCAATTGGATTCGCACTTTCGCGATTTACATACCGATCTTTCGAAAGGTGTGCCGTCGATTCTTTGCATGCACTACGATGAACGAGCCGAAGCTACGGAGCACTTCCGATTGGTGTTGGGTTATGACGCGGAAACGGACGAAGTGATCTACCATGAACCGGCGGTTCCGCGCGCCGCTTATCGTCGGATGACACGGTCGAAGCTGTACCAGCTTTGGCCGCTGAAGTACGAATCACGCCGCTGGACCGTCGTGCGATTCCGTCTCGATCCGTTGCGTCTGATCGACGGCCGGGCAGCTGCCGAACTAACGGATGCTGATTATGCGCAACAGATCATGCGAACTAAACGTGAACTGGCCCGCTTGAAGTTGCGACAAATAGCGCTGAAAGAAACTCGCGATGCCGAGATTGCAGCCGAACTTGCAAAAGTCGAAGCGGCCATAGAAGCGGAAGAGGAGTACAAGCCAAGGAAGCTGACGCCGCGAATCGTGAGTGAGTTCAATTTTGTGCTGGAACGACCATTCCTCGTCATCGGCGACGACTCGCCGGCGATGGTTCGGCGATGGTCGCAGGGCACGATTCGCTGGGCCGTCGAGCGACTTAAACGACAATATTTCAGCCAAAATCCGGACCATGCGATCAACATCTGGTTGTTCAAAGACAAGCAGAGCTATCAGCAAAACACCGTTGACATCTTTGGGCGCCGACCACATACGCCTTTCGGCTACTACTCTCCGTCGGAGAAGGCCTTGGTCATGAATATCGACACTGGGGGCGGCACGCTCGTTCATGAAATCGTTCATCCGTTCATTGCAGCCAACTTTCCCGATTGCCCATCGTGGCTGAATGAAGGCCTTGGCTCGCTGTATGAGCAGTGCAACACCACCAACGGGCGCATCTGGGGGCTGACCAATTGGCGTTTACGCGGGCTGCACGAGGCAATCAAGAACGAAGACTACGAAATGCCAACGTTTGAAGAACTATGTGGCACTTCGACTCGTGAGTTTTATAACGAAGACCCTGGTACTAACTACGCGCAATCTCGATACCTTTTGTACTATCTACAGTCCGAAGGGATACTCGAACGGTACTACCACGAGTTCCGCAAGTCGGCGACCGACGACCCAACCGGTTATCAGACATTGCAACGTGTGCTAGACGAAGAGAACATGGAGGCGTTCCAGGAGAAATGGACCGAGTTTGTACTCGACCTTCGCTTCTGAATCGGATGCTACTTCCAGCCGACTACCGATAATTGTCGTGGCAGTCGGAACACGCCTTCGCGATTTCGCCGGTTGCCTTACGCGCTTGCTCCGCATTGTTCGACTTCACGGCAGCAACAATATCCAGTGCGCTCGTTTTCATTAAATCCGCAAACTCGGCGTAAGTCTCGTCGTCACCGTCTTCCATTCCCTCACGCGTTAAGGTCTCCGCGATAGCCGCAATGATTTCGGCTTCATGCATCACGCGTTCGATTTCCTCGGAAAACGAGTCGGTACTTGAGGTCCACGCGGCAAGTTTCTCTTCCTGGGCACTCGCCAGGCGTTGCATGAGCGGAGACCGGTCGGCGATTCTTTCCCAATCGTTGGCTTCCTCTTCGGGCTTATTCGCCAGAGACGAGCCATTGATCAAGTCCAAAAGTTCGTCTTTACGTTTCTTCGACTCGTTGTAGACATTGTTGTTACCTGCCTTTGCATTCGACGCCGTGCGGGCGAATATGTCGCGCGCTGCCGCCGCATCCTTTTTCCAGCGAACATCGTCATCGTATTCGTTGATGATTGCGAACAGCATCGCCAAGACACTGAAGTCGCGACGTATCTCTTTGTAGCCTCGCCCGGCAAAATCCTGTGGCGTTGTGATATTCTTGTCCGTCGCCAGCTTGATCGCTTTGACTTCATCTTCAAGGGTCGGTCCCGAAATGATCTTCGACCAAGCGTATGACTGTGCGGTTGAAGGCTCGCCACCAACTGGAACTCCTCCATCGGTCTGCGGTGCAATCCGCACATTTGGGTTAGCCGGGCGTTCGCCGTCCAATCGAGCAAACACATCTGCAAAGAAGATTCGATTCGTCTTCACAGGATCAAATGTCGGAAGCTTTGCCCGGTTCGCTGCTTCTCGGCCTTGGCCGCTCGCAATCAATGCCACGACCGAAACGAGGCAGATCACACTGCAAACCCTGACTTTTGTACGATCTCTTCGCATTGCTTTGTTTCCCGGTCCGAATGGAGAACTCTGAGGCTCAGTCTCGATTATCGACAGACATGCGACATGAGGCAAGCGACGTTCGACCTATCGGCTCCGACGAGGCACACCGGCCAATTTAAACTGTGCGGCTATGTTTGCGTAGCACGTCTTTGCGGCAGCAATCGCGTCATAGTTCGGCTGGCCTGACACCATGCTACTTACTTCGCAGCAAATATCGCCTCGATAACCGCCAGCGTAGAATCGTTTGAGCAAATCAGCGTAATCGAACGTGTCGCTCGCCCCGGGCAAGACGAATTTGAATCCCTTTTCGGTTTTCACGACGTCTTTGATGGCGATGTGTCCGGTATACGGAAGCGCCGTTTCGACGGTCGCCGGAACGGACATCTCGCGAAAGGCATAATGACTGTAGTCGTAGACCATTCGAATCCACGGGGTATCGTCAAGTTGTTTGATCAGCCAAGCGGCTTCCGACGGCTTCGACATCCCGCCTCCTCGGTGTGGCTTAATCGCGATGACAGTTTCTGTCTCTTCCGCCAGCATCGCCCAATCACCAAGACGATCAAGGAACAGGCTCTTCTGATCCTCCCACTTGCCGCCACCAAGTACCGTTTGAATCAAAGGAGGCGCGTCTGGGGAAAGATTGTGGCCCAACTGAGCAACCTCGCGCAACCGAGCGAGTCCCACCTTATGCTTCGCATCGTCTTTCACCGGATAGAGATGTTCCATCAACGCCGTGACTTGCAATCCAGTATCTGTAAGTAGCTTCCGAACTTTCTCTCGGCGAAGTTTTGGCATCCGAGCGGGCGCGGCATCCCAATCCGCTCGCGCCGCGATCTCGATACCGTCGTAGCCGACTTGCGATACGGTACGAATCGCATCTTCGGTAGACATCGACTTCATGCCGTACGTACCGAAGCTAAACGTGACACCGTCGCTGGCAGACTTGTCGACCGCAAGGGACTTTGTATCCAGAACGCACACCGTTCCCAGAACGCACACGGCGCTTGCCATGGCAGTGCTTTGCAAAAATAGTCGTCGATTGATGGCATCTTCTCGCTTCAAGAATTCAGGTCGTCGCATCTGAGTTGCTCTCCATCCACCGGTTCGTCGGGGCATAACTACCGTGGGTTATTGTAGTTGGAAACGACCTGCCGTAGAGTACCCACTTCGTATCGCGACTTCGAGCCTTTCTCTGCAAATCAAAGAGATGACAGAACTACAACGGTTGCCGCGAAGTCCGGAGCTAATGTCGCGAAACGACACGGCATTGCTCGTCGTCGATGTGCAAGAGAAGCTAATTCCAGCGATTTCGCGTCAGGAGCGAGTCGTTTGGAACATCGGACGGCTACTAGACGGAGCGAAGGCTCTTAGCGTCCGAGCCGTCGCTACCGAACAGTACCCGCGCGGGCTGGGACCGACCGTCAAGGAGTTGGCGGATCGCCTAGGCGAGATTCCTGAGAAGCTCACGTTTAGTTGTGGCGGCTGCCCGGAAGTGTTTACGGATCTTCGCGATGCCGGGATCTTCAAGGTGCTGGTGGTTGGTATCGAGACGCATGTCTGTGTCCAGCAGACGGCCTTGGACCTCATGGCTGACGGCTTTCGCGTTTATCTGGCCGTTGACGCAGTTGGCTCGCGCAACGAACTCGATTACGAAACGGCATTGCGGCGAATGGATTCGGCAGGAGCGACCTTAACGACAACCGAGGCGGCGCTATTCGAATGGTGTGATGCCGCAGGAACTCCCGAGTTCAAACAAATCAGTGCCCTCGTCCGTGAACTATCGCCAAAGAACGCGAACTGACTCGGACGCGGGCTTGCTGCCTTCTTGAAACAGTTTTTCGGAGAACGAATCGTGACACTGTCCACGCCGACTTTAAACCCTCCCATTCGTACGTTGCTCGGACCTGGACCAAGTGACATTCATCCGCGCGTGTTGCAGGCGATCGGAAAGAACACGGTCGGCCACCTTGATCCGTACTACCTGCAGCTGATGGACGATTCGCAGAAGATGCTCCGCGCGTTGTTTCGCACAGAGAATCGGATGACGTTTTCGGTCAGCGCGACTGGCTCGGCAGGAATGGAAGCCACCGTCGTCAACCTAATCGAACCCGGCGATTCGATGATCGTCTGCGTGAACGGTGTGTTCGGCACGCGAATGGTCGACGTCGCTGAGCGCGCTGGCGCGTCCGTTACCAAGGTGGAGCGACTGTGGGGCGAAGTGTTCACGCCAGATGATTTGAAAGACGCGTTGGCGCAGGCTAAACCAAAAGTCGTCGGTATTGTGATGGCCGAGACCTCGACCGGTGCGTGGCAACCGATCGAAGAGATTTCGAAGCTGGTTCACGACGCAGGAGCGATGTTGCTCGTTGATGCGGTGACCGCACTTGGGGGAGTTCCCGTCGAAGTCGACAAGTGGGGAATTGATGCGATCTACTCAGGATCCCAGAAGTGCTTGAGCTGTCCTCCAGGGTTGGCTCCCGTCTCGTTTAACGAGCGAGCGATGGAAACGATCTTGTCGCGCAAGACCAAGGTTCAAAGCTGGTACCTCGATGCAACAATGCTCGCCAATTACTGGGGATCGGATCGCGTCTACCATCACACCGCGCCAATCAACATGTCGTATGCGCTATATGAAGCGTTGCAGGTCATCCACGAAGAAGGGCTCGAGAGTTGCTTCACCCGGCACATGCTGAATCATCATGCGCTGAAGGCGGGGCTATCCGCGTTGGGGATCGAATACACGGCACAAGAGGGACATCAGCTTCCCATGCTGAATGCGGTTCGTATTCCGGAAGGCGTCGATGATGCGCGAGTTCGCGGCGATTTGTTGAAACGATTCGGGATCGAAATTGGTTCAGGCCTCGGCGCGTTTAAGGGGAAAGTCTGGCGAATTGGGCTAATGGGTTATGGCTCGCGCCCAGCCAACGTTCTGCTTTTCCTATCGGCTCTAGAGCAGCTTCTCGCGGAACAAGGCTATGTATTCGATCATGGCTCCAGCATTGCCGCCGCAACCGCTCGATATAGCGAGAGTTTGTAGCGTTTGAATTAAGTCGTGCGAAATCGTTGCCCCTTTGCCCGCTCACGCTGTTTTGCCATAATCACTGGTTCACATCGGAACACACCCCCACAGAGACGCCCCAACCGCCGACAGCGGCGGTATGCGAGGCGAGGCGCGGAGACCTCAGTATGTTTAAGAACCTATGCCCTTCCTCACTTGGAATTTCCGGACGTCAAAGTGAGATCATCGAGTTAACCCTGACGTACGGCTTTCGTGGCCTCGACTTGGAGATCGATGACTTCGCCCAGCGAGCCAAGACACAGGGACTCGATCAAGCCATTCGGTTCTTGAGCAGTGCGAAACTTCACATCGGAAGCGTCGACCTGCCCGTTCGTTGGCGTGCCGATGAGGCTACTTACAAAGCTGACTTGGCAGAGCTGGACGAGGTCGCGTCCTATGCGGCACAAGCCAACGTTTACGCATGCAAGACAGTCGTCTTCCCGGAGAGCGAACACCTGCCCTACCACGACAACTTCGAGCAGCATCGCGCCCGTTTGGCCGAGATTGCCGAAGTACTTGCCAAGCAAGACATTCGTCTCGCCGTTGGCTTTCATGCGACCGAGGCTCGTCGCGAAGGAAAACAGTTTCAGTTCATTCAGGAGGCGGACGCACTGGCGTTGCTGTTAAAGTCAGTCGCGGCAGACAACGTTGGCCTCTGGTTGGATACATGGAACTGGTATGTCGGTGGCGGAACGGTTGATTCATTAAAAGGCTTTGGCGTTGACAACATCGCTTATGTGACGGTTGCCGATGCACCGAGCGGTGTCGAGCGTGTGGATCTATCTGAAGATCAACGAATCATGCCAGCCGAAGACGGTGCGGCTAACGTTCACGAGATAGTGACGCTGCTGAAAGATGGGGGTTACAAGGGCCCGATCACGCTGTCACCCAACGCCGACTGTTTCACCGGGATGAAGAACGACGACATCCTCAAACAGTGTAAAGCGGTCTTGGAAGAGTTGACTACTGCCGCCGAAGGTGACAAGAACCTTGCGGCAGCGGGTGCCGAAAGCTAACTCGCGGTTCAAGTCAGCCGAGTTCCATCGCGGTAGCTGGATTCGCAAGAATTCAGCTGTTGCGAGTACCGACCACGATCAATCTTAGCTGGGATTCCGTCTCGTTAGAACGGAATGTCTTCGTCGTTACGCGCGACGGCCAGGGCATACGCCGTCGCGTGGCTGCGGCAATGCGAGATGCTGATCAGCATCTCGCTGACTCCTCGTCGTTCGCAGATTTCGCGGGCACCGCCGCCCAGCATGATCGAAGGGCGACCGCCTTCGTCGTTGCGAACTTCGATGTCGCGCCAACTGATTCCCTTCGCCCAGCCCGTTCCCATGGCTTTCAGTACGGCTTCTTTGGCTGCCCAGCGACCGGCGTAGTGTTGCGTCGCGGCTTTGCGCGAACTGCAGTATTGAATCTCAAGTTCTGTATAGACTCGAGTCAGGAACAACTCGCCGTGCCGCTCGATCATTTGTGCGATGCGAAGACATTCAACGATGTCGGTCCCGATTCCCGCAATACTCATCAGCCGCTCACCCCACATGCCTTCTGCGCTCGCTGCAAGACTTCGGCGGCTTTCGTCCGTGCGCAGCTCGCACCATCTGCCAGGATCTCGGCAACCTTTTCGGGATGTGCGGCGAGCTCCTCGCGTTTTGCGCGTGGTTCTGCGAAGAACTGCTCCGAAGCATCAGCGATCGCCTTCTTTACTTCGCCGTATCCGAATCCGCCCTTCCGGTATTTCGCCGCCATCTCCTCCAACTCGGAAGCATCGGCAAAGCAAGCGTAAAGCTGATACAGATGGTCGCCTTCGGGCTCTTTGGGATCTTCCATCGGTCGCGAATCGGTCGTGATTCGCATGATTTTCTTGCGAAGTGGCTTTAGCGGTTCGAAAATTTCGATCGTGTTGTCGTAGCTCTTCGACATCTTTTCGCCATCGGTGCCAGGTACTTTTGCAGTCGCCTCAAGCACGCTGGGCTTCGGCAAGACGAAAGTTTCGCCAAAGTGATGATTGAAGCTTTGGGCGATATCGCGACAAACTTCTACGTGCTGCACCTGATCTTGCCCGACAGGAACGACGTCCGAGTCATAAATCAAAATATCTGCGGCTTGCAACACTGGATATGTGAACAAACCGGCGTTCGCCGTCAATCCTTTCGCGACTTTGTCCTTGAAGGAGACACAGCGTTCAAGCAACCCCATCGGCGTACCGCTCATCAGCAGCCAACACAGCTCCGAGACTTCTGGCACGTCTGATTGCACGAACAGCGTGGCCCGATCTGGATCGAGTCCCAAAGCCAGCAGATCTAATACGGCATCTAAAACGTTCTGGCGCAATTCATCGGCGTCGCGAACCGTCGTCAGCGCGTGTAGATTGGCGATGAAATAATACGCCTCGTTTGCGTTCTGAAGGTCGATGTACTGACGAATCGCTCCGAAGTAATTGCCCCAGTGAAATCGCCCGGTCGGCTGAATGCCTGATAGAACTCGCATGATGATCTAGATGATTGGTTGATGGAAAGAGACTTCAATATGAAGTTTAGGTCTGCCGAGCGAATGAAACGTCAGGCGGTCGGAGCGACCGTTGCAGGTTCAACTGGCTCGGGCAGCTGCAACGAGCGAACGATATCATCGGTACGGGTTGCGCCGAGCTGTTTTAGAGCGTCTGGAAGTTGATCAAGAATCGTCATCGAGACAGTTGGGTCGTAGTAGTTCGCCGTTCCAATTTGGACTGCGCTCGCGCCCGCAACCAAGAACTCCATCGCGTCGTCGATGTTTGAAATCCCGCCAATGCCGATAATCGGAATATCGACGGCGCGAGCGACCTGGTGAACGCAGCGCAATGCTACGGGCTTGATCGCAGGTCCGCTAAGCCCTCCCACAACATTGCCGAGCATCGGCCGTTGCCGCTTCCAATCGATTGCCATGCCGAGCACCGTATTGATCAAGCTGACCGCGTCCGCGCCGCCAGCTGCCGCGGCGCATGCGATATCAGCGATACACGTGACGTTTGGCGTCAGCTTTGCGATCACCGGCAATCGACAAGACTCGCGTACATTCGCGACAAGTTTTTCGCAAAGCGTAGGGTCCGTGCCGTAGTCGACGCCGCCGGTAACATTAGGGCACGAAATATTCAATTCCAAACCGGCGATGCCGTCTTCCTCGCTCAATCGGCTGGCCAACTCGACAAACTCATCTTGGCTCCGCCCAGCGATGCTAACGATGACGGACGTGCTCAAGCTTGCAAGGTAGGGGAGATGGTGTGCGATAAATGCATCGATTCCGTCGTTGTCCAGGCCGATTGAATTCAATAGCCCGGCGGAAGTTTCGATGGTCCGCCACGGATGATTGCCGGCGCGCGGTGCCTTCGTGATCGTCTTTGGAAGAATCCCACCCAGGCGACTGAGGTCGACCAATCGCTCCATCTCGCGAGCGTAGCCAAAGGTACCCGAAGCGACCAAAATTGGGTTGGCAAGAGTGAGTCGTCCGAGTTGGACGGAGAGGTCTGATTTCGCCACGTTGTTGTCCGTCATTGTTCACTGTTGCTGCCGGGTAGATTTCAGATCTATGTAATCTATCCTTGGCAAAGTCGATGAACAATGACGGCGAAGGAGGTGATTGAAGCGGGCGGAAGGGCGCGTACCGGGAGCGCGAGAGTCATTTAGCTCTTGTTTGATTGTCGATCAATTGGGCTAGATCACACCGCCGTGAATACGCTGCGGCGTCATATGATCTGGCATATCCAGGAACCAGATACGCTCCCAAACGTCATAAAATGACCTGAGATCTTCCGAAGTGAAGATCATCTGTTGGGCGCGACGAGTTGGTTCGCCGGAGTAGATGGGCAGAAAGCACCCCACACTTGAGCTGAGTAGAACGCCCAGCAACAGCGTGTATAAGATCCGACGCATCGAAAACTCCTCCATGATGAGACATCAACAGCCATCCTGGCTGTTTGCGGCAACCGAAGCTGCCATGACAACAAATCGTTGCCAGCGTTACAGATAAGATCCGTGTTTGCGAAAAGACTTTGGTGAAGGGACGCCAGCCTTAAACCCGCTGGCGGAGGTGTTTATTAGCATCAATTTCCGGAACCGGGTGTCCCCGTATTGCCGAACGGCTGTGACGGGGGTTGCTGCTGTATCGGTGATGTCGCTAGGTCGGATGAAGAAAGGGACGAAGTCGCCGCCTGTTGCGCCGCAGCGGCGGCCGCCGCCTCGCGCAACTCCAACTGCCGCACTTTCTCTTCCATTTCCTTGCCGGGTTTGAATGTTACGACATACTTTTCCGGCACGTCGACTCGCTGACCTGTGCGTGGATTTCGAGCCTTACGGGCCGCCCGCTTCTTAACCTCGAAAACGCCAAAATTCCGTAGTTCGATGCGTCCTTCGTCGACTAGCGTCTCGACAATCGCATCAAACGTCTTTTGGACGATTTCCTTGGTCTTGAGCTGGGTCATGCCAATTTCTTCGGAAATCGTTTTGACGATCTCTTTTTTGGTCACGACTGGACTCTCCCAGAACAACCCCGAATTCCAGTTAAAACACGCCGACATCGACGGTTCCGACGAGTTCCAAGTGTAGATAGCGTAAGAAGTAGAGTCAAGATCAAGCTTTCTTGCCGATGGCTTTCCCAAGCGGAGTCAACGGCGAATTGCCTGCAAGACTGCCTTGTCTCGGCAACCCGTCGTATTCGGTAAGTGTTGTATATAAAACAACTTGCGACATAAATTGATGGTTAGTTCTTTGCATCGACTGTAAGTCATTACGCTACAAGCACTAACAGCAGAGACGAGTTATTTTCGCGTCACCACCGCCGTATTGCATCACCCATCATCGGTTACCCAGGTCGCAAACTTCAACTAATCGCTATAAGCAGAACTGCACGTTACGGTTACGCGAAGTCAGCATCGCGTTCGTCGTCTGTCTCACTGGGCGCTCTGGCGATCTCGACTCGAAGACGCTCGATCCGGCGGCGAGTGGCTTCTAGAACGGTGACGCGAGCCTCTTCAAATTCGACCGCTTCTCCGACCTTTGGAATCCGACCCAGGTGGGCGATCACGAGCCCAGCTAACGTGTCGCAATCGTCGGGCTGGTCGAGTTCCAGTCCTAGTCGGTCATTGATTGCATTAAGATGGACCGTGCCCAGTACTTCCGCAGTGCGGTCGTTTATGCGTTGGAACTCCTCAACTTCGTCGTAGTCAAATTCGTCGACGATTTCGCCGACAATCTCCTCCAGCACATCTTCAATTGTGACAACTCCGGCGACGGACGTGTACTCGTCAATCACAAGGGCTAGATGGTTCCGAGTGTGTAGAAATTCCTGGAGAAGCTCATCTAGCGGTTTGGTGGTTGGCACTCGCCAAGGCTTACGCAGCAAGTCGCGCAGCGATTTACGAGGCTCGCTTTTCGAAACCGATAACTCCTTCAGCAGATCTTTGACGTACAGGATTCCGATAACGTTATCGAGTGCTCCTTCATAAACGGGGATTCGAGTGCGTCCAGCTTTCACGACGAAAGCCTGAACCTCCTCCCAGCTTAGGCGTACATCGAGTGCATCGAGATTGCTTCGCGGCGTCATAATCGACAGGACATCCGTGTCGCCGAGTTCAATCACGCCTGCAATCATTTCGCGTTCCTCTTTTTCGAGGACGCCGTCGTGAAGCCCTTCCGTCACGACAGAGAGGATCTCATCCTCGAATGCCTCTTCCTCGTCGTCTTCTTCTTCCGGACGATCGGCCAAACGCCGAAACAATGCGCCAACAACTTTCACGCCCAGCGTGAGTGGCCACATTGCCCACGTGATCAGTTGTAGCCAGGGCCAACTGTGGAAGATAAGAGGTGCTGTCCAGAGTGCTATCACGGCCTCCGGGATCCAGGTCGTGACAGACAACAACGTCAACGAGCAAATCGCCACAGCAGCCGCGAATCGGAAGGCAGTGATCTCGCTAAGCCCTCCGCATAGATTGATTGCCATTGCGAAAAGGCTAAAAGTCAGCAATGCAGTTCCGACGATCTGAAGACTCTCTAGCCCGATTGCTGCCTGCTCGTAGTCATCAAGGATCGCTCCGAATCGATCAGTACGGCTACGGCGGCGTGAATAGACTTCCAACTCGCGGCGCGAGAACTCCTGAAGTGCCTTCGACGCGGTTGCAGCAAATCCCGTGATCAACATTCCTATCACCACCAGCACACACAAAGTCAGCCAACTCACGATGTAGCCTTCCCTTGGATCGGTGGCTGGGAAGACGGTAACGTGCAAGTGGTTGAGTCGCTGTCTTTTTCAATTGGCTGCCGACCGAGTGCCCGTAAGTATTGGCTTTCCTTGGCCCGCATGGTCGCCCGTTCGCTGTCAGAACGGTCGTCGTAACCAACCAAATGCAGCGTGCCGTGGACGACGTAGAGAAGCAGTTCGTCGACGTCAGTCCAGCCGAACCGAACACCTTCACGGGCGGCAGTGTCAGCACTGACGATCACTTCGCCTTCAAGCGGTTCGCCGGGAGTACTCAGGAGGAAACTCAGAACATCGGTTGCGTAATCATGTTCTAAGTATTTGCGGTTCAGAACATGGATCGTCGCATCGTCGACGATTGCGACACTGACGTCGCCCTCTGTAACCGCCTCGCCAGCAAGGACAATTCGCACGGCTTCTTGAAGCAATTCAACTTCGAAGACGTGGTTCGATTGCTCGTTGGCGATATCAACCTTAATCACATTCGCACCGAGGAGATCACTTAGGCCGTTTGTTGGCTCGGATACTTGACTCGTCCGTGATACACGGCGGTGAGCGACTTGACAAGACTTTCTTCGATGATCGCCATTTCGCTCAGCGTGAGATTGCATTCATCGAACTGCCCGTCAAGCAACCGTTTCATGGCGATATCGTGAACAAGGTGTTCAATTCGAGCCGGTGCCGGATCGGTCAAGGTGCGGCAAGCGCTTTCCGTGGCGTCGGCAAGCATCATGACACCGGTCTCTCTCGATTGCGGCTTCGGCCCTGGATAACGAAAGCTCGTCTCGTCCACTTCGCCCGCGTCTGGATCGGCTTCGCTTTGCTTCGCAGCCTGATTGAAAAAGTACTCGACCAGCGTCGTGCCATGATGTTGTTCGATGAAGTCGATGATTGAGCGAGGTAGGCGATGTTGTCGCGCCAAGTCGGCTCCGTCTTTAACATGTGCGATGATCACCAGCGTACTCATCGCCGGCATCAGCGACTCGTGTCGATTGGCGTCGCCACTTTGATTCTCAACAAAGTAGCCCGGCTTCAGCATCTTGCCGATGTCGTGAAAGTAGGCCGCCACACGACACAGCAGTCCGTTGGCACCTATCGCTTCGGCGGCAGCTTCTGCGATAGACGCGACATTAATCGAGTGGTTGTACGTTCCAGGTGCGCGACGGACGAGTTCCTGCAACAACGGGTGCGCAGCGTCGCCAAGTTCCAATAAGCTGATGTCGGTTTGAACATCGAACAGCTTTTCGATGAATGGAAGCAGACCGGTCATCAACACACCAGCGAGCAACGCACAAAAGCCGAACCACAGCGCTCCCATTGTGATCCACAACGCGAAGACGCCACTTTCTGATCCGCTCAGCTGGCTGAGCGGCCCGGAGCCAGACCAACCGTACGCTTGGCCGACGAGCGTTCCGACACCTAACGTCGTGAAAGCCGTTACCAATGCCGTGCCTAGTCCAACATAGATCAGTTTCGTACGGCTCCGAATTCGCCCAACAAGAAGGATCGAAGACGAGACGGCAGCAACGAGGATCACGAACTCTGGCAAGCTATGCCCGACCGCTAGCGTGACGACTAGCGAAACGACCGCGGAAAGTAGCAACGCGAGTTCTCGCCGGTAAGCGATCGCAACTGTTATGCCGAACAACGTCATCGGAATGACTCCAGCGCGCCACCGATCACCTGCCACGACGTGACAAAGGACGACCGTCACAACGACAAGTCCCAGCATGGTTGCAAATCGGCGTGTATCGGTGAGGAGTCGTCGCTCGTGAAAGAACAAATAGGAACCGCACAGGACGTACATGGCGATGTACATTCCGAAATGGGCGAGTGAGTGTCGAATCTTCTTCCCCCAGCTCAATCCTTCCATTACAGTTTTGTGTTCGGCATCGAGACTATTAACGTCGTGAGTTGTCAGTGGGATGTCCGCGACTGCCAAACGATCTCCGACGTGGTAGTCGATCGTGGCTTCCTCGACCGAATCCTCCGCCGCTCGACGCGCATCGTTGGTTGCGTCCGCATCCAATTCGAGCGTCGCGGGTATTCGCTTTCCGGTCAGCCAATTCGTAACCAAAAGCGCGAGTGTATCGAGGTTGGAGTCCGGGTGTCCGGCCGCTTGAAAGCCATCGTGCAGTCGAGTCCTGAGGTCTGAAGTGGCTTGTGCGATTCGCACGTCATCAACTTCGACTCTGTGAGCGATGTCAGCGCGGCCCTTTGGATGGACTTCGATCGACGTTTGGCTCCCCTCTTCAAACTGATGCTCGAGCTGAACCAGGAGCCCATCGCGATCATAATCAGCGAATGCGATTTGGACCGCACGCTCGAACTTCTCCAGTTCCGCGTCTTCGCTCAGCGAAAGCTTGAACTCCGCGAAGAACTGCTCCTCGTTGTCCATTGCCTGATTCGTCGGCAGGAACTCGTCCCATGCTTTGCGTTCATCTTCGGTGAGATTTTCGAACGACTCGCCATGAGTCACCTGGAACACGCGGTTCTTCAAGGCTTCGCGCAACTCGACTAACGGTTGCACGTCGTGTTCGTAGATGCAAATCGTTTGGGCTCTCGCTCGCTGTCGAAGTCGTTCATTTTCCGGGCCATCTAATTCTCCGGTACTGAAGTCAATTCTCGCAACGATGTCCCGTTGGGGTATATAGCCACTGGCATAAGAGAACGGACGACTCCATCCCTGCGTTGCCGCCCACATGATCGTCGCGGCGACTAAGCAGAGGCACAGCCGCAATACGACGTCACTGCGGCGCAAGTACGTCACGAACCGAGAGATTTGGCCAGGTGGCAATTGAATACCGGCTGCCAAATCAGAACGCTTGCGACGAGGGTTGCTTGTGGACATGAATTCCTACCGCCGTGCTTTCTTGGCGCGAGTCTCGGTGTCGTCGTACGCTTGGACGATCGCTTGTACCAATCGATGCCGGACGATGTCCGCCCTTGTTAGACGAATCTGCGCGATGCCTTTGATCTTCTTCAACCGTGACATGGCATCGATCAAGCCGCTGCGAGAATGGGACGGCAAGTCGACTTGTGTCGTATCCCCGGCGATCACGATCTTTGATCCTTCGCCCATCCGAGTTAGGAACATTTTCATCTGCGCGATCGTAGCGTTCTGAGCTTCGTCCAAGATGATAAATGCTTCGTTCAATGTTCGCCCACGCATATAAGCTAGTGGGATTACTTCGATGACATCGTCGGTCATGAAGTCTTTGATTTGATCGTAATCGATCATCTCGTGAAGAGCATCGAGCAACGGTCTTAGGTAAGGGTTGATTTTTGCTTGCAGGTCACCAGGCAAAAAGCCTAAGCTCTCGCCGGCTTCGACGGCGGGGCGAACCAGCACGATCTTTCTGATGCGATGTAGCTTCAGTGCTTCGACAGCCAGCGCAACGGCCAAATAAGTTTTTCCCGATCCCGCCGGGCCCATTGATAATGTGATGTCATGCTGGCGAATCGCGGCGATGTATTTTTCCTGCCCGGCGGTGCGGGGCTTGATGACACGCCCCGAATTGATGACTTCGATTGTTTCCTTCAGATCGGGTTCGCCATTCCCATTCACTCGCGACAGGATTTCTGAAACATCGTCGGGGGAAAGTGTTCCGTTGCGCTCGACCAAATTCTTTAGGTGTTCGAGAACTATAGTAGCTTGCGAGACAGCAGCCTCCTCGCCCGAGACGTGGATCTTCCCATCTCGATGCGTGACATTCACGCCCAAGGCAGTGCGAACCACGCGCAGATGCTGGTCGCGAGCGCCAAACAGCGACAGGACCAGCTGAGGTTCTACCAGCGATAAAGTAGCTTCACACATAAAGAACGACGACGATTTTTGTCGCCGTGACGGTTGCCCGAACTTCTCAGTTACACAACTATAGTGAATCTTTGACGCACGAGACTAGCTGGAGTTCGCGTCGATGTCATAAAGTGCGTGGGCGCTGAGACTTAACGAATTGAAAAAGCTGATAGGCAATTCGGCTGTCGGTGTAATAACGCCGACTGTAACGGTCATACGATGCCTGCGACCCAGCAGATGAACGCCGCTGGAGCTGCTGCGAGAATGGAATCGAGGATATCGAGAACGCCTCCCAGGCCCGGCAACCAACTGCTGGAGTCCTTGCGTTCCATGTCACGCTTCAAGAGCGATTCTGAAAGATCGCCAAGCATTCCAGCGATCGCGATGATCGCTCCATACAATAGAACGCCCCACAAAGGCGACGCTGTCGTCGCGCCCAAGATCGACGGCGCAATGAACTGAAAGAAAATCCAGGAGGCTAGACAAGCGACAGCAATGCCGCCTATCGCACCTTCGATTGTCTTACCTGGACTAAGCTTCAGGGCCAGTTTGTGACGACCAAATGTCTTCCCTGTGAAGTAGGCTCCGGTGTCCGAAAGCTTCGTTACGAACAGCAACGAAACCAAGGCAGTCATGCCTCGCTCGTTGGTGTCGAAAAATCGCAGCTGCACGACGAAGATAAGAAGTAAACCGATGTAAAACGTCGCGAACATGCCGAGTGCCACGTTGACGATCACTCCGCCGGGCTCCTCGTAGCGCATCATTTCGCCGACGAAGATGAGTCCGACCGCGAGTGCCGCCGCTGCAAGTGGCCAACCAAGTTCTCCCAACGGGCAATCAAGTGGATATTCGGCTCCCGCAAGTTGCCAGCCGAGCGGGGCACAGGCGGCGACGAAGATCAACGTGATTCCCGCGTAGATAGGCCATCCGACGGGCGAATGCCCCTTCCCCTTCAGCATGTCGAGGATCTCGCCGGCGGCGAGCAATCCTGCGACGAGTCCCAGTGGCGCAAGCAAAATTCCGGGTGCGCCGAAGTTATAGTGAAAGTCGGCGTACACCAAGGCCAACAGCGGCGCGATAATAATTGCCGCAAAGATCAAACGCCAACGTAACACAAGTTAGTTTCCTATGAATTGATAGTCGTTGTTCGCGGAGCGCACAACGACTATTGGTTAAGCCCGCCGAAGCGTCGATCGCGCGAAGCAAAATCGCGAATCGCATCGTGAAGATCGGGCTCGTGGAACTCGGGCCAACAAAGATCAGTCACCCATAACTCGGCGTAACTGATTTGCCAAAGCAGGAAGTTGCTGATTCGCATTTCGCCGGCCGTTCGAATCAGCAAGTCTGGGTCTGGCATGCCAGCCGTGTAGAGATGATCGGAGAGACATTGCTCGCCGATGTTGCTCGGCGAAAGCGTCCCGTCGCTCACTTCTTCGGCAATGCGTCGCACCGCATCCACCATCTCGCCACGACCACCGTAGTTGATCGCGAGACAAAGGCGGGTGCCAGTATTATCGGCACTCATTTGGATCGTCTTATCCATCTCGCCCAAAACACGATCTGGAATGCCGTCGCGTCTCCCGATAATTCTGACGACGATGTTCTGCTCCATGATCGTGCTGCGTTCTTCGATCATGTATTGTTCCAGCAAGTGCATGAGAAAGTCGAGCTCGCTCTGCGGACGCTTCCAGTTTTCACTCGACAAGCAGTAAAGCGTCAATTGATCAATTCCCAAGCGAGCACACTCTTCGACGGTTTGTCGAACGCTTGCGACCCCGCGGCGATGTCCTTCGACGCGAGGTAATCCCTGCTTTTGAGCCCAGCGACCGTTGCCGTCCATAATGACGGCAATATGGCACGGCCAACGTTCTCGCGGAACATCAAAGCTGCTCGTGGTTGCTGTGGAGACTTCTTCGGTCATCGTGACAACCTAGTCGAAGATTGTTTGCTCGCGATCTGGGCCAACGGAAACGACATCGATCGGCTTTCCAACAAGTTCGCTGATGCGATCAAGATAGCGTCGAGCGCCATCCGGGAAGTCGGCCAGCTTCCTTGCCCCAGTAACATCTGTCTCCCAACCTGGCCAAGTTTCGTAGACGGGCTTCACGCGACGCAGATCTCCAACTTGGCTCGGGAAGTGATCGACCTTCTCGCCATCCAGCTGGTACGCCGTACAGATCTTAATTTCAGGAAGCTGGCTGAGCACATCCATCATCATCAGCGCCAAACAATCAATGCCACTGAGTCGCGATGTGTATCGAACCGCAACCGCGTCGAACCAACCACAACGGCGCGGTCGACCAGTCGTTGTGCCGTATTCGTTACCGAGGTCGCGAATTCGCTGACCAATTTCGTTGTCTTGCTCAGTTGGAAACGGACCACCGCCGACTCGCGTCGTGTAAGCTTTCGCCACGCCGATCATTCGATCGACCGATCTCGCCGGAACGCCGGAACCAGACGCCACGCCCACGCCCGAGCTGTTGCTGCTTGTCACGAACGGAAAAGTTCCGTGATCGATATCGAGCAGAGCGCCTTGAGCGCCCTCGAACAGCAATCGCCTACCATCATCAACGGCATCAAGTAAGTAGGCCGTCGTATCTTGGACATGCTTCTCGAGCCGCTCGGCATAGCCGCGATACTCGTCGTAGATCTTTGCGGGGTCGAGGCCAAAGTCTCCTCCGTCCTCGCCGCTCAGTCCCGACAGAATCCGCCGCTTTACGCCAACGATGCTCTCGATTCGCTCGCGAAAGTCGTCGCTGTATAAGTCGCCTAGGCGTATCGCGTGAGATCGGCCTACTTTATCGCGGTAGCAAGGGCCAATGCCGCGAAGCGTCGTGCCGATGCTTTCGCCTTGTACAGGCTGGCCGTTCATTACCTGGTCTTCGGCGATGTGCCACGGGCAGACAATATGAGCCCGATCGCTGAGCATCAGGTTTGCGTCGACTTCGATATCGCGTTCGAGCAGCGAATCGATCTCTTTTAGTATCGTAGCGGGGTTAATCACCACTCCGGGCGTCACGACGTTCATGACACCGGCGTTCAAAATACCGCTTGGCACATGATGCAACTTGTAGGTCTGATCGCCGACGACCACGGTATGGCCAGCGTTGGCTCCACCGAGAAAACGGACCACGATATCAAATTGTGGACACAGCAAATCGACAAGCTTGCCTTTCGCCTCGTCCCCCCACTGCAGTCCGATAACACAGGTTCCTGGCACAGCCTCACTCCACGCACGCATCGACAGTTGTGGCCCACGGTCTCAGGCCAAACGCACCAGTCTATGCCTGGAGCCTGTAGATGGTCAATGATCGGTTGGCGCAAGTCGCGGCAGAATATTGACTCAGAGCAATTCTGCGATTGGAGTCCCGTTAGGAATCAAGGGGATGGGACGACCACTGTTATCGGGGACCATTTCGGTGTGGTTAACGCCGAGATGCCGATAAACGGTCGCGAGCAGATCATTCGGGTCAAGCTTTCGGTCCTTCGGACGCTCGCCCTTTGTCGTCGTCGAACCAATGATCTGGCCCGTCTGCATGCCGCCGCCGGATACGAGTACTGACATCGCGCCAGGATAGTGATCGCGACCAGGCTGGATGACGCCAGATCCAGTTCCCTTTTGCGGATTAATGCGAGGAGTTCGGCCAAACTCGCCGGATACGATTACCATTACCTTCTCATCAAGCCCCCGATCGTAGATGTCTTCGAGCAAGGCGGCGACGGCGCGATCGAACACTGGCAGTCGAGCCTTCGCGTCGTCGAACAAGTGACCGTTGACCGCATGAATGTCCCAATTGCCGATGCCTCCTGCAATGCTCGGGTTTTGCATTTGCATCGTGACGAAACTGGTTCCTGCCTCGACAAGGCGTCGCGCAAGTAACGCTCGCTGGCCCCATTTGTGGCGACCGTATTTATCCCGGAGCTTCGAATCCTCTTTGGATAGATCGAACGCTTCCTTCGCGCGATCACTTGTCAGTAGATTGACGGCTTCCTGGTTATACTTGTCAATTGAGTTCATCACTTTTGAACGATCGACATTTCGACGTACTCCGTCGAAAGCGCCCAGCAGTGACTTCCGATCGTCAAGCCGATCTTTCAAGCCTCCCGACAACGACAAATTGTTTACGGCAAACTTCGGATCGTTGGGATCGCTCCCAACAACGAACGGCAAGTAGGCCGCACCGAGACTCGCACTTCCGCCTCCGTACACGTTTGACGCACTGGCAACATATCGAGGCATCGCCGGATCTCGACGCCCTTCAAGCATCTTTGAGACGACGGGCCCGAGGCATGGGAATTGAGCTAAGGGATCGAGTGGTCGAAGCGGGTTGTAGCCAGACAGGAAACGACCGGCACCGCCGGCATGATTCGCGAAGCCGTGCGAGATTGAGCGAATCAAATTGAACTTGTCGGCGACTTTCGCGTGTTCCGGTAAATGCTCACAAACGCTTATCCCCGGAGCACTCGTTTCGATCGGACGACACTCGCCACGGTAATCGATCGGTGCTTCCGGCTTGAGGTCATACGTTTCAAGATGACTCGGCCCACCTTGCAACCAAATCAGGATCACCGAAGTATCCGTCTTGGGTTGCCCGGCTTCAGCGGCTTCCGCTCGCAGTCGCAGCAAATCACTCAAAGCGATGCCGCCCATGGCGAGGCTTCCTGCTTCTAGAAAGCCGCGACGATTGACTGGTCCGCGACAATTCGCATTCGTATTGGCCATGACGATGCCTTTGTGTCTGGCAATTGGTGAGAGCTTTGTGTTCGATTGACGAACGGTGGGTTCATCAATTATGCAGCTAGTTGACCACGTGAGTCAATCTCGCGGGTCAGAAGACTGCTTACTTGCAGTAATCTTGCCCAGCCATCTATGTGTCGTCTGCGAGTCGCATCCGCGTAGAAGGAAAGTTATCATCGGGGTTGAATTCCGTTCGGTTACGCCTTTTATGCCATTGCAAAGCGGAGAATCAAAAGATGTTTACGAAGAATACGGTCGACCGTCGCGGATTTTTGGCAACTGCAGCCACGATCGTGCCCGCAATCGCGGTGGGAAGAGACGCCCGCCCCGCGCCTAGCGAGCGAATTTCGATTGGCGTCATCGGACTGGGGTCGCGCGGCTTCAACTTACTAGACGAGTTCCTTGGCCAAGTTGATGCACAGATCGTGGCAGTTTGTGACGTTGATTCCTTTCACTACCGAGACAACCCGTGGGGTAAAGGCAGGGCGTTCGGCCGCAAGGCCGGTCAACAAACCGTCGACAAACACTACGCCAAAGAGAAGTCAGGAACGATCACGGGGGCGGTTCGTGCATACAGCGACTTTCGCGAGGTTTGTGTGCGAGACGACATCGATGCCGTTATCGTAGCGACCCCCGATCATTGGCATGCGCTCTGTACGCTCGAAGCCTTACGAGCAGGCAAGGATGTTTATTGCGAGAAGCCCGTCACGCATTTCTTTCACGAAGGACAGCGCGTCTATCGCGAAGTCGCTGCTCGCAAGGCAGTGTTCCAAACCGGTTCGCAACAACGGTCCGATCAACTCTTTCGCCATGCAGCCAAACTAGTGATTAACGGCCACATCGGCAAAGTTCAACATGTGGAGGTTGGCCTGCCGCCGGGCTACGACAAACCCATGGGCGACGGAACCGTCCAACAACCACCCGACTCGATCGACTATGACATGTGGTGCGGGCCGTCACCGAAACTGCCTTATATGCGGGCCAGGCATCATCGTTGGTGGCGGGGACACAGAGCGTTCGGCGGCGGTGTGCTGATGGATTGGATCGGTCACCACAACGACATTACTCATTGGGCGCTGGGCATGGATCGAAGTGGTCCAAGTAAGGTCGAAGCCGTTGGTTGGACGATTCCTGAAACGTCGGTATACAACACACCCCATCAGTACGAAATTCAATGTGCGTATGAAGGCGGTGTGACGACCTCGATCGCGAGCCGCCATGCGATTGGGTCGAAGATCATTGGCGCGGATGGTTGGGTATACGTTCGCCGAGGCAAACTGGATGCCTCCGATCCTCGACTCGCCAAGTTAGAATTCAATTGTGGTCCGAAGAAGGTCTATCAGTCGACGAATCACGCCCGCAACTTTCTTGACTGCGTTCGTAGCCGGAAGGAATGTGTTGCACCTGCCGAAACGGCTCATCGCAGCATCACGCCGGGCCATCTGGGCTATATATCCCAAGCATTAGGTCGAGCGTTGCGATGGGATTCAAAGCACGAGCAAGTCGTCGGAGATGATGAAGCGAATAAGTTGCTCGTCAGCGGCGAATACCGCAAGCCGTGGAAGCTTAACGGGTAAAGTGTCAACGGCGGGAATGAGTTTGAAAGTTAGTTGTGCAGTAGTTTTGTCAACTCGGCTCGGCGCGAGTCGGTTAACTGGCGTTTGAACACCGCAACGACATACCGCGTCCCGCCCTTTACCTGATTCGTGTCGAACACGCTCACAAGCTCCCATCCATCCCAGCCAAGGCGATTCAGTTCGAGGTTGAACTGCTCCGAGTCGAATAATCCGCCTAGCGATATGAATGACTCCGCATCAAAGTTAAATGAAACGTTGTGATACTCCCAACCCATGCCTCGTCTCCCTCGTGGTTATGGCCGGATCTCTCGTTCGCTGTGAGAACGGCACGACTTGACGCTATACAGAGTGAATCACCACCGTTTTCATCTCCGTCATCTCTTCGATCGCGTACTTCGGACCTTCTTTGCCCATGCCGCTTTCCTTGAGACCGCCGTACGGCATTAGGTCAGCTCGCCACATCGGCCCCCAATTGATTTGAATGTTGCCACTGTCCACTTGATGAGCGAACTTGACGGCCGCGTCGATGTCTTGCGTGAAGATGCCTGCGCTCAAGCCGTATCGTGTGTCGTTGGCTAAGGAAATCGCCTCGTCAATGTCAGATGCTCGCGTTACTCCGACAGCTGGACCAAACAATTCGTCACGGCTGATCGGCATATCAGGTCGAACATCGGCTAAGATCGTGGGAGCGACCACGGCACCAGCACGAGTTCCACCACAGACCAAGCGAGCGCCTTGCGAGACGGCGTCTTCGATGCTTTGGCTAACACGTTCCGCATCGCTTTCGCGAACCATCGGCCCCATCTTCGTTGCCTCGCCGAGCTGATCGCCTGCAGCGATCGCTTCGATGCGAGGGACTAACGCGTTGATCAGTTCGTCGTAGACTTTGTCGACAGCGATCACTCGCTGCGTCGAAATGCAAACTTGTCCGGCGTTGGCAAATCCGCTCGCGGCAGTTGCTTCCACAACCTTAGAGAGGTCCGCATCCTCCATCACGATCAGCGGACTGTTCGAGCCGAGTTCCATCGTCACTCGCTTCAAACCTGCTACCTGACAGATTCGCTTGCCGACTTCGGCGCTCCCGGTGAAGCTGATCTTGCGAACACGCTCGTCGCGACAAAGAGCGTCGCCAACGGTTCCGCCAGAGCCTGTGATGCAGCTGATCGCGAGTGGCGGCAAGCCAGCTTCGAGAAGTATCTCGACTAGCTTGATCGCTGATAACGGCGTATCGCTGGCCGGTTTGACGACGATCGCGTTTCCTGAGGCGAGGGCCGGACCTACCTTGTGACAGACGAGATTGAGCGGGAAGTTGAAGGGCGTGATCGCGGCGACGACTCCACAGGGGACTCGGAGCGTGAACCCCAACTTGCCAGTGGCTCCCGGCGCGCCGTCGAGCGGCAACACTTCGCCTGTCAGCCGCTTGGCTTCTTCGGCAGACGTTTCGATCGTGACGGCGGATCGACTGGCTTCGAAGACGCCTTCGCCAAGTATTTTTCCTTCTTCCAGGCTGATCGTGAGGCCCAAGTCCTCTTGCCGCTCGACCATCAAGTCCGCTGCTCGGCGAAGGATTCGGAAACGATCGTACGCAGGCATGTTGCGCATGATCTCGGCACCTTTCACGGCACCTGCGATTGCTGATTTAACATCGTCGATCGTAGCGCTCGGGACGGTAGCGACGAGGCTGCGATCGAACGGATTCAATACCTCGATCTTTTGATCGCGATCGACCCATTCGCCGTTGATAAACATTTTCATGGTTGTATTCCTGAAGCTCGTGGAGGGCGTGTTACCGTCGTTTCGCCCAGTCGCATCGTGACGGCTGATTGGAGTCCGCCGTCGCGATGCGACTAGGATAAACGAGACGGATACATTACGCTTCCGCCAGCCAACCCTTTAGTGTCGCTAAGTCATTCTTCATCGCTAGGATGTTCTCGGCGACACCGGCTTTGGGAAGATACTCGACGTGAACTGAAATCGGTCCACCGAAATTCGCTTTACGCATCTGCGTGAAGAAACTTTTGTCGACGCGCCCCGTGCCAAGCGGAACGTTGTGCGGCTTCTTCTCGCCCCAAACAAAGTCTTTCACGTACACCGCGCCGAGGTGAGGCGTTGCGACGTTGAACAAGACCGGCCACGAGAGCCCGGCTTCGACCGTTGCATGACGGATGTCGAACGCGATACCTAATTCATTCGTTGAGTAGTCGCGGAACAATTCGTGCAGATCCCAGATCGTTGCACCAACCGCATACGCACCGGAATGATTCTGGTAAACGCCACTAATGCCAAGTTCGCGATTCATCGCAGCGAGGTCTTTCACGACCGGACGCAACTCCTCTAGCTGCTCGGCAACAGATCGTTTTGAATCGTAGCGATAATACTGCATGCGGTAGCGTTTAATTCCCAGCGTAGCGGCCGTTCGCAAGACGCTTTCGGTGTGTGGTTGATCGACGCTGTTAACGCTCGATGCCATGACGGTGATTTCGAGGCCGTGCTTCTTCAACGCCTCGACCAGCTTTGGTAATTCGTCGGGAACTTGCTCCGGAAGAATTTGTCCTTTGTCCCGAATCGTGGCCTCGATGCCATCAAAGCCCATCTCCGCGATCTGTTCAGCGAGTTCGTCGTAGCTGAGCGTTTGGACAAATTTGACGAAGGCGCAAACTTTATTGGTTGCGGTTGAGTTGGCAGCTTTCGCCGCAGGCGTTAGCACCACCGTGGCGGCTCCGGCAACACCGGCAAGGAAGGCACGACGTCGTATTTCGTTGGGTTGGAGAGCTGTTGTCATGGTCGTCTCGCATTTCGGATTGTCTGCTAGCATCGATTTGTTACGATAGCATCCGTGCGATTGAAAGTCGCCCCGTCTGTCGCTCTCTACCGCCTCGAAAGGAAGGAACCGCATGCCTCAGGAGCAAGTTGCCGAGCTGTTCGAACGTAAGCAGAAGATTCGCGAGCAAGCCCACACCAATCGCAAGGTCCAAGAGAATAAGGATGAGTTGAGCTGTGAGATCGTCGCCAAGTTCATGGCGTTGCCCGAGTACGCGGCGGCCAAAACGGTGATGTTCTACGTCGATGTGCGAGCCGAAGTGCGCACTCGGCAGGATCTGTCAACCGCGCTCGCCAGTGGCAAGCGAGTTGTTGTGCCGTACTGTGTCGACGGCGAATTGGAATTGTTCCTGCTCGAAGACATGGACGAGTTGGAATTGGGGATGTATCGGATTCTTGAACCGAAGCCCGAGCTGCGAACGGTCATCGAGAAGCGAGTCGAAGTTGATGAACTTGATCTGATCATGGTGCCTGGCGTTGCCTTCGACGCTCGCGGAGCTCGAACTGGCCACGGCAAAGGCTATTATGACAAACTGCTCCAACACGCTCGACCGGACACGCCGCTTGTCGCGTTGGCATTCGAGTGCCAGATGTTCGACGAGATTCCCGTCGAAGAACACGACGTGTTCATGGACAAGGTTGTGACCGAAGTGACAGTTTATAAGGGCCGCGGTCGGAACTGAATGACTAATTTCAAGTGACCACGGAGGGAATGACATGAGTAAAGTCGAAGACACTTATGCCGAAGCGTTTAAGAGTTTGTATGCCGAGGTTTTGATTACGGCTCGGGATCACAAGTGGCTTGAGTACGCAGTCAACGCGGCAACCGGACACGCGTCTAGCACGATCATGTGCGACTGCGAGGCGGGTGTCGATCGCTTCGTTGGTCCGGGTGGCGATGGGAGTTTCGATACGCCCGACGGTCGTCCCGGCGCGATCGTTCAGTTTCATGTCCCGCGATTTCGCAAAGACCGAGTGCAAGCGTTGGAGAAGGCGCTGCTCTCTCGAATCAGTCAAAATGTGCTGACCTGCCCGACGACTGCGTGTTTCAACTTGCTCGATACCGAACCCTATTTCAAGCTCGGTCGGAAAGTTGCTTACTTCGGGGACGGGTACGAGAAAATCGAGGAGCGAGGTGATCGCAAGATGTGGGTGCTGCCGACGATGGGTGGCGAATTCACGATCGATCGTCGTTTTGGCTACGCAGACGGAATCATGGGCGGCAACTTGTGGTTCATGGGCGAGACCGAAGACGCTGCGATCGAAGCGGCCGAAGCGGCAGCTCATGCGGTTGAGGCGACGTCTGGCGTAATCACAACGTTTCCCGGTGGCGTTGCTGCAAGCGCTTCGAAAGCTGGCAGCCGCTACTCGTTTCTCTTTGCCAGCACGTACGAGCAGTACTGCCCGACGTTACAGGACGAACTGGGAGACGAGTCCCTTGTTCCGGCTGGCGTGAAGTCGATCATGGAGATCATCATCAACGGGCGCGATCTCGATACTGTTGCTGAGGCTACGTACAACGCGATCGATGCGTGCATTGACACACCTGGTCTCGTGAAAGTTTCGGCCGGCAATTACGGCGGTCGACTCGGCAAGAGCTTTATCTATCTGCATCGCAATGAACAAGCATCATCGCCCGCCTGATGTGACGGATCGTGACGCAGTAACCCAGTTCTTTAGAAACCAACTGGTAACCCCGGCAAGCCTCCCGCATCGAAATCGTCTCCATCGATTCCCGGCAAGTCTGGCAGCGCGCCGTCGTCGCTAGATCCTTCCCCACCAAAGCCTGGAAGGCCCGGGAGGTCGTTTCCAGGATCGCCCTCAAGTGGCGAAGTAAACTCAGAGGTGGCTGGCGGTTGATATCCTGGTCCCTGTCCGTCGTTGGGGCCAAAGCCGGGAATCTGGCTAGTGCCAGATGTTGCTCCACGACTGGGGACTCTGCTAGTTGGTGGCGCACTTGTAGTTCGTGATGGACGGGACCGATTGGAATTGCGACTCGAATTGCTGGCCGACATCGCGTTTCCCGTGTGCTGCCACACCTGATCGAACAAGCTCAGCTTGATCTCGCGCTCGTCGAAGCGCATTGTCAGCTCCGGCGACTCGATTTTTACAACTTTCAAGTCTTCGAGCATGTCGCCAATGGCCAACGCCTGCAACTCATCGCGGAATGAAACCAGAACTTTCGGCTCGCCAATGTTCATAAAACCCAACAGCCTAATCGACGGAGGCGTTCTGACACGTTGAATCCCCGGCGTCGACTCGGGTTCTGGCTCGAGTTCCGGCTCTGGCTCTGGTTCCGGTTCTTCAACGACCGGGGGAGGTGGCGGAGCCTTTGGCGGGGCGAAGGGATTGCGGAACGGTTCGATCTCGTTTGGAGATTTTTCCCCCGCACTACCTTCGTTACCCGAGAGCGTCGCTTTGATCTCGTCCTCGGACGCAGGAGTTATGGTCGGCGGTGGCGTGATGGAAGTCGCCCCAAACGATTCAATTGCCGATGATTCGGCGACTTCGCTCACGTCGGATCCGGAGCAGCCAACAAGGGTCGCGATGGCCAAAGCCATTGCCGTTCGTAAACCGGTCGTCTTCATGATTGCCTCGTTTGCTTCGAGCTGGAACGCCTCAGTCGGTGCGAACTCCTACTCGCGACGCTACGCGCCGAGAGCTAAGTATTTTCGTCTTCGCTTGTTACTTCCGTCCGGTCCAGGCAATTGCGGCGGAAGCCCTGCCTGATTCCGGTTAGGTCACTGCTCAATTAGTTCTTCCGAGTCAATTGGGTCTCCAGCGGGATCGAACCCTGGCAAAGTAATAGGCGTTTCGGGAATGGAGTGGAGCCCCGGTAACGGCGGCAGTTGTGATTCGCCGTCGGATCCGATCGCGCCGATTGAAAACTCCGGTACGCGAGGCGCACCAAGGCCATGAACCTCTTGACCACCAAATTTTTGGCCGGCCACGTCAAATACAGTTTTCGGATCATGGAAGCCCGGTAGCTCAAACAGGTTCAGCTCAATTTGTTCGTCACCTTGTTGCAGGGTGACTTCAGGTGCTTCGATCGCTACAACCTGAGCGCTCAAGGCCTCGTCGGCCAACCGAACTACGTTCAGATCGCCTGTTTCCAAAAGCAACGACTTCAAGCCGCTCGCATCGACAAAGCCGAGCAGCTGGACGGATTCCTTGCCTTCTTTCGAGCTGGTTTTCACGACCGGTAATAATACTTCGCTGAAATTGAACGACGGGGAATGGTTGTCGGGAATATCGCTGTTCGGAGGCTGAAATCCTTGTGGTATCCCGAGCGGTTCGTCGAACTCGGCGTCCGGTAACTTTGCGTCAGGGAGTTCGGTGCCACTTGGCAGCGACGGTATCCGGTTTGAATTGGTGGTGGTCCGACTCGGTAGCGCGGCGACACCGACCGTATCGTGCTGGAGCGGTGCTTTGACCTTCGCCACATCGGCATCAGAACACCCAAAGATCAATAGCGTCAGTGTGAGGCCAACGATCGTCCAAGTTCTGGAAAACATGTGATTCTCGCAAGAAGTAAGGTGATTGCATGCAGGTTTGGTGGCAGTCCGCGCATCCGACTTCGAACAGGCTTCGTTACGCAAAGTCTCGCTGCCAATTCAAGCTTAGGTCACGAATTCCGTTAGCTATCGATACGACCAGCCGAAATCGGCGAGATGGCACGTCGGAGAATCTGATGACGCAGTCGTGAAACATGGATCGCGCAACGATCTGCAGCGATGTCATCAGGATCGTGCCGGCTAATTGGAATGGAAGGATTACTCAAGCGACTGCGCGTCCCTTGTCCGACCGTTTTGACTCGCGTTTAGAACGAGCTACGTTTCATAGTTCCGCATAGGCAGCGATTGCGCTCGTACCGACAGGCGGATGGAAAGCAAAACGTAGGGATCGAATCGCGATGAACGACAGAGAAAGAGAAGTCTTGCTGGTCGAACCGGAAACGGTTGTTTCAGAAGTGACCGCGTTTCGTTTGGAGCTACTGGGATACCGAGTGGTCTGCGTCGAGTCGGCGGAGGCTGCCTTTGCGCAGATCAGCGATTCGATTCCAGATCTGATCATCACGGACCTCGTTCTGCCTGGATTGGATGGCATGGGGTTCATCGAACGATTGACGACGAACGAGGACACAAGCGATCTGCGAATCCTGGTGTTATCGATCGATGCCGATCTCTCGCGAGTCCAAGGGGCGTACAACGTTGGAGCCCGAGATTTCATCGTTGTTCCGTTTCATCCGGAAGTGTTAGAAGAAAAGGTCAGCAAGCTACTCGCAGATGCTCCTGTTCGAGATCGGTCCGTCAAGGTTGTAACAGCCACGGCTGAACCGGCAGTGGCTCACGCACTCCCGACGAACTAGTGTCGCGCGCTACGCGTGGCGTTCAAGTATTAGCACATTAAGCTCAGACTCGCGGCAACGCGGAGGTTGGATTCATGGCCGGTCGACTTGGTGACATTCTCGTTGCGCGTGGAGCAATCACGGAAGAACAGCTGCAGGCGGCACTCTCGGCGCAAGGCGCTCGCGGTATGCTGGGCGAGACGTTGGTCGCTCGTGGTTTGATTTCTAACGATCAGCTAGGCGCGGCACTTGCAGACCAGTTTGACGTGCCCTACCGCGAGATGGCGCCGGAAACCATCAATCCACAAGTCGTCTGTCTGATTCCAGAGGCGCTCGCCCGCCAACGAATGATGACTCCAGTTGCCGTAAAAGGCGGCACGATGACGTTGGCGATGGTCGCACCTGACGACATGAACGCCATCTCCGAAGCGGAGCTAATCTCTGGCTACCAGGTTGATCCGATCGTCGCGCTGCGACGCGATGTCATGGCCACGATCGATCGCGGCTTCGACGAACGAGTTGCGGCTCGCCAAACGATCATCGACATCAAGATTCAAGAATTGGAAGAAGCCAGCGCTGCGGGCAAGGCAGAACTAATTGCTGTCAAGGAGGACAAGGACGCCCCGGTCGTTCGATTGGTACGCTCAATCCTCATGGGTGCTGTCAACGTCGGTGCGAGCGATATTCACCTCGAGCCACACGATCCTCAGATGCGTGTGCGTTACCGAACAGATGGTCAACTTAGCCAAGTCATGACGATTCCGAATCATACGGAAGCCGCGATAATCGGTCGCATCAAGGTAATGGCCGATATGGATACGACTGAGACTCGTAAGCCACAGGACGGAAATCTCTCGATTGACGAGAACGGGACGCGAGCTAGTTTTCGAGTCAGCGCGATTCCCGTCGTTGGAGGCGAAAAGATCGTCATGCGTGTTATCGACGAGGGCAACAAAATCTTCACGTTTGATGCCCTCGGTATGCAGGAACGCGAGGCGAACGTTGTCAAAGAGTTGCTCGACAAGCCGCACGGCATGATCATCATGACAGGGCCAACGGGTTCTGGAAAAACGACGACGATGTATACGATGTTAACGAACATCGATTCAACCAACACGAACATTTCGACTGTCGAAGATCCGGTGGAATTCAAACTCCCGGGGATCAACCAAGTCGCCGCCGACAGCGATCATGGAATGGGCTTCGGCAACGCCTTGAAGTACCTCATGCGCCAAGATCCTGACGTGATTATGATCGGCGAAATTCGCGATCACGAGACAGCCGTTAGCGGAGTGCAAGCGGCACTGACCGGCCACTTGTTGATAAGCACATTGCACACCAATGACGCGATTGGTGCCGTTCCACGACTGAATGACCTGGGACTGGACTATTTCAAAATCGCTGGAGCGCTGCTCGGAGTGATCGCTCAGCGATTGTTACGCGGACTGTGCCAGCATTGCAAAGAGCCGTCGGTACCGAATCAACGCATGTTGGAGGCGCTGCTGGATGGCCAGGACATCGAGATTCCGACCGATGCGACGTTCTACAAAGGTGCTGGTTGCGGAAAGTGCATGGGTTCGGGTTACGCCGGGCGAATTCCTATCTACGAGATTTTTATGATTTCCCCGGCGATTCAGAAGGCGATTGAAGCCGGCTTGCCGCATTCGAGACTTCGCGAGCTGGCTCTCAAGGAAGGGATGGTCGAACTTGCACCCGCAGGAATTCAGCAAGCGTTACAAGGTCGGACAACCGTCGAAGAAGTGTATTACAAGCTTTCGAGTTAGCCGTAGGACGTCTCGTTCGGCTTGCCGTTACACAAGCTGAACTTTTGAACTTTGTGTCATAAGCGATCAAACATCATGTCCAACTTTCCAGCGAATCAAGGCGACGCCGGCTTCCTGAAGAAGCTCCAGAATATCAAGATCGGCGGCGGTAGTGCCAAAGGCATGAAGGTCAAGAAGAGGGACATGATCTTCATTCTTCGTAATATCTCGATTCTGATCGAGAACGGGCTGTCATTGCCCAAGTCGCTTGAAACACTAGTGACAGAGAAGTCGCTAAAGAAGTATGCGCCAATGCTGAAAGACATCAAAGATCGCGTTGAGAATGGTGAAGCCTTCAGCGACTCGTTGACCAACTATCCAGATTCATTCGATGAAATCATGGTCAGTCAGATCCGCATCGGCGAACGCAGCGGAACCATTCCAGCAACACTCGGTCGGGTCATGCACCAACTCGAGCATTCGGACAACCTGAAGGGGCACATCCTAAAGAAGTTGAGCTATCCGTGTATTCTCGTCACGGCCGGCTCGGGTGCGATGACGTTTATGCTGCTATACGTGATCCCGACCTTCCAAGGCATCTATGAAGAATCAGGAGCCAAGCTACCTGGCATCACACGACTGCTGATTCTCCTCGGCGAACTAGGGGCAATGTACGGATGGATGTTGTTGCTTGGAATGGTCGCGTTCGTCTCGTCGATCGTTGGCATACGACGTCAAACAGCCGGTCGGCTGTGGATGGATACCTGGCTGCTTAAAGCGCCTTTATTAGGGCAATTCTTCAAAAATATCTCGGTTCTTCAGTTCATGGAAGTTTTGGGGAATCTGATGGACGCGGGCTTCACTGTTGTCGAAGCACTTGAATCGTCCTCCAAAGCGGTCGGGAACCGTGCCATTCGAAGAAGTATCGGCGAGATGCACACTGCATTGACGCGCGGAGAGCGATTCAGTGACGAACTGGGGCGTCATGCGGACTTGTTTCCGCCGGTCGTTAGGCAATTGGTAGTTGTGGGAGAAAAGACAGGGACGCTGTCGAAAACAACAGTTCACATTCGCGCTCATTTACGGCGTGAAGTCGAGACATATACAAACGTGATGCTTGGTGCCATTGAACCGATCATGACGGCCGGACTCGCGACTTGCATCGGTGGCATGGTCCTCGCGATCTATCTACCAATGTTTGACATGATCGGTGCGATGAAATGATCGCCGCGAACTAGTCGCTGCTAGACCAATTGAATTACTGGAGTCAAACAATGAATCACAATACTCGTTGGCCCTCCGCTCAATACAGACAATCCCGTAGAACGGGACTCAGTCTTCTGGAGGTACTGGCCGTCGTCACGCTCATGGGGATCATCGCGTTGATCGCTGTTCCACGACTCGCAAACAGTGGCGACAAGCCGAAAGCGAACTCGTGCTTTACAACCAAGGGGATGATCGAAATACAGTCAGAGCTGTGGCTCCGCAATAAAGGGTCAGCGCCAGATGCGAATTTGGGAAACATCATGGCAGACACAAAGTACTTCCCGGATGGACCAGCAACCTGTCCCGTTGACGGCTCCGCTTATCAGCTCAATCGGACAACGATGCAGGTCAATGGGCACAAACACACAGATTTGCTTGACTGATAAAAAAGTTCCGCTTACTTGGGTCAGTGACGAATTTGTGACCTATGTTTGAATACACCAGCGAGTGGTGGGGTGTCATCACTGTCGCTGCGGTCGTTTTGTAAAACAAGATACTTCTGTGGGATACCGTAACGAAAGGGTAAAATTATGAAGGTTCGTAAGAACAACACTCGCAAGCGCCGGACGCTCGGCTTTTCGCTGCTCGAGCTTTTGGCTGTCGTAACGATTCTGGGCATCATCGCTGTTGTCGTGATTCCTCGTATCGCCGTTTCCTCAAGCACTGCGAAGACAAACGCCCAAGCGCAGGCTGTCTCCGAAATCAACGGTGCATTGGAACGGTACTACTTTGACAACAATTCCTTCCCAGGTACGTTGCCAGTCCTTTGGACGGCGACCAATCCAGACGGCCAGCGTTATTTCCCCGATGGCACTCCAACGAATCCGAAGACCGCCAAAGTTGGCGACTTCACCTACACGGCCTCCACGGGTCGTGTCGCAGGAAAGTAACAACGTCGGTATGAAAGTTGAACCGTGTAGCACTTAGTATGCTGGTTTCAACGATATGCATGATAAGCCAACGGCGAGGAGTCCCTCATTCTGAGACCCTCGCCGTTGCTTCACTTCTTGAGTCTGTGAGGGCCGAGCCGTGACGACGAATCGATGTATGCAACGAAAAGGCGTAACGCTTTTAGAACTCGTCATGGTCGTCACGTTGATGGGTATCATCGCAGCCATCGGGACGGCAAGGTTCGGAAGGTCTGCCTACGCCAATTTTGGCGCTCAAGGCGAAGCCCGCACGTTGTCACTATCGATGCTCCGCGCTAAGCGTGCAGCAATTACTACCGGTAACAACCACTTTATTCAGTTCGATGCTACGACCGCGACGCAGTTTAGCGTAATGAGGCGCATCGGCAGTAGCAGCACGTTGGTTGATGGCCCGCATTTACTGAATAGCGACGTTACCGTTGTTGCATCGACGACCGAGATGGATTTCACGTTCGAAGGTGAAGCCGCCGCTTCGTATCAAGTCGACTTCACGGGCAATGGACGCAATTGGCGATTGAACGTCGTGCCGGTGACGGGAGCGGTTATCGTCACTGACGTATCGCCGTAACTCTTTCGCCGCACTTTCTTTCTACTTCACGCAGAGTCGGTCGATTCGTGAGCTAGAGTTTCATGGGCGTATCTCTGCGCCCGTAGTACGGAACCACCACTTTGAGACCCCTGCGATGAGCCATCGCGATCCAGATCGAACGATTCGACGACAGATCGCCCGTAGGCGGGCCGGTCAGTCGCTGCTGGAGTTAATTGCAGCAACGACGATCATTGCGATCGTGCTCGTGCCTGCACTGAAGCTCATGCGCGACAGTATCCGGATCGGACGTCAAACGGAGACGGCGAATATCCTCGCTACTTTCAGCATGAGCAAATTGGAAGAACACTTCGCTCTTACGGCCGCCGACTGGGATACTGCGACGGACTCGGGCCCGATACCGAATTACGCTGGCCTTCGATTTCTGGTGACCAAGGTCGACGAGGGATTCGGTTCCGGGTTGATGCGAATCACATCAACAGCCTACGAAGATGCGAATAACAACGACATTTTCGACAGTGGTGAACGAAGTGCCGTATTCGTGGGCAAAGTAGCGAGAAACGCCGCCTACGAGCAAGAGGCAAGTTAATCGGACATTCAATGACACGTAAACGAAAACGCCAGGGCCTGTCGCTGCTTGAGTTGATCATCGCTTCGTCGATGCTCGCGATGCTGTTGGCATCGATCTCGGTCGTCATTCGCGCTGGCCGCGAATCCTGGGAGGCACACGAAGGTGACTACGTACGTGTCGAAGCGGCACATTCCGTGTTGCGACATATCGTCCGCCAGATTCGCGCTGCCGAAGCGGTCACCGAAATCACCGTCGCAACGAACAATTCCGGACGGCTTGGCCTTCGCATGCCCAATGGTGAAATACATCTTTGGGCACACGACAGTACCAACAATCTAGTGAACTATGGGGTGGCAACTCCGAACAATCTTCTTGCTCCCGAGATCACGGGATTGCGATTCACCGGGAGACGAGCTGACGGCACGACTGCTGCTGCAACTGCAGCAGACGTACAGTGTTTGGAAATCGAAGTGACAATCCAGCTGCCGCGTGAAACAAACGGCCAACGCATTGTCACCTCGTGGGCATGGGTAAGGTCTTGGTAACTATGAGCTACAAACACATAAATCGATTCAGAAGGCGATCGCTAAAACAAATTCGGCGCGGTGCCGCGCTGATGATGGCGCTGTTCGTGATGATGATTTGCAGCATGATCGTGATCACGATCCTAGATACCCAGACGCTGCAGTTCACTGCCCTGCGAAACACGATGGATTACGATCGGGCCAGATATTTGGCGGAATCCGGTGTGCAGCATTCGCTGGCATTTCTGGAAAAGGACTATGCCTTAATCGGAATCGATAGGTACGACATTCCGTGGACGAACTCGCCGGATAGCAATAGTCAATACATGGCGGACCTCAGCGAAGGCGCGAACGGGACGGTCATCATTGCGGCACAAGGGCGATCTGGCGGCTTTACAAGACGGTTGGAGATCACCGTGAAAATGGGTGGATGAGTGGAATGCCGGGGCGTTGTGAGAACACGAGAGGTGAGTGAGGACCATGGGGAAACAGAGCAAAAGCGGCAAGCGCAAGCTACCAAACATTAAGGTCGCACTCGAAGTCCAGCGATCTGAGTTGACGTTGGTCGTTGCCAAGCGAGAGGGCGACCATCTCGCGGAGATTCGCGGTCATCATATCCCGTGGTTGCAGGAAGCGGAGTCGCTCCGAACCGAAGCGGGTGTGCGCGAGCTTTCGGCTGCGATCACAATGCTTGTCAACAAAGAAAAGGTCGCCGGCGCCACGGCGTATGTGTCGTTGAGTAGCGATCTTTGCGTAACACGAGTCGTCGCAGGCGACAACGAATCGTTACGCACTGAGATGCGCAACTTGCGCGATCGCAGTAACCAGTACTTGCTGCTTGGCGCGGGAGAGAAGGCAGTTGCTGAGAGTACTCGAGCGATCGACGCGAAGCATTCGCAGACGTGGCTGACCGTTGCGAATAAAGAGACGCTTGATAATGTCGTGACGGCGGTTCAAGAAGCCGGTCTGATCGTCGAGCTAGTCGAACACTCCCTGGTCGCGATGTGCCGCGCCGTCGGTCGTACGGGACGAGACAGAGATCGACCTGTCTTGGCGGTCGATATCAACGAGCGGGGCGTCGACCTCGGCGTATCGTATCGAGGGCAACTACTGTTCGATTACCGCCCTGGTGGAATCGATTCGAAAGAACGCATCGGCGAGATCATCAATCGTCACCTCGATCGGATTCAGCGTTATTGTGCTCGTCAGTTCAAAAACGCGTCCGGCAACATATCTGAGGTAGTTCTCTGCGGCATCCCCGACGACTTGGATAAGGTAGCCGAACAGTTCATCGGATCAAATCTGTCGGCGGAGATCCTTGATCCCAAGACCGTTTCTCCTGATTCGGATTACTCGGCAAACTTCCAACTGAACACGCACTACGTCGCCCCGATCGGATCATTGGTGATCGAGTCGGAGCAACTCGAGCAGCCGGCGAATCAACGTGGGTTGCCAGATTTGATGGACACCTACCGCGCCTTACTCAAAGAACCACTCGTTCCAGCGCTACTAAAGGCGGCCTGGCCGATCGCTGCGATGTTGTTGGTGTCGTTCGGCATCTATGGGATGGGTTCTCTGGAAGGCGGGAACGCTGGGGAGATCGAAGGCCAGCAGGTGTTGCTCGAGGCCGAACAGACGCGAGTCGAAGGTATGCGGCTTGAGGTTGCAGAATCCGCAATGCGAAGTAAGTACGTCAGCGCGATCATCTCGTCGGTGGAAACTCCGACGTTCCATGAACTGCTTGGAGCCATCGGCCAAAGCACACCCGAGGGTGTCTGGCTGGAGTCGCTCCGCGTTGGCGAGAACGGTGCAGTTTCGATTCAAGGCCCGGGGCGCACAGACGATCTGGTATTCGAATTCGTCCAGCAGCTCAAAAAGCTCCCGATGCTCGCCGACGTCAGCCTCCAGGGCCAACAACCAGTGCAACTAGAGAATGGATCGGCGATTCGGTTCGATATCAAGTGCCGGTATGTCGAGAATAACGATCTTATCGAAAGGACGGCTAGTAATGATTGAGCCCCTCTTGCGGCGCTTCCTGGTTTACGAAAAGCGGAAGCAGGTCGTCATAATCGGCACGATTCTGGCCGGACTTGTGATGGTATGGCCAGCGACCGATGAATATATCGCGGCCCGACAGCGGACCCACGATGCGCAGATTCAGCTTGAAGAAACCAAACATGCGATCGCGAAGCTGCCGCAAATCACCGAAATGCATAAACGGCAAACCGAGGAAGTGAAAACGCTGGCCCAGCAGTTGGTGAGCGGAAAGGCCGCTAGAAAACTACAAGATGACATCACGGGTTTAGGGAGACGGACAGGTTGTACTGTACTCAGGGCACAGCTCAGCGACCCGTCACGTCGAACTTGGAACCAACTCGACCACCCCATAGCGGGGACTAGCCTGAGGAACACTGGAGGTGAGACGCCGTTTCAACTTGAAACGCGACAACTAGCGATATCAGTTGCCGGACCGATGAGCGGATTGTACGCCTTTCTCGAAGGACTGCATGGAATCGATAAAGTCATACACGCCCGTGCTCTGTCGATCAAAGGCGAGGCTTCTGCGGACCCGAACAAAAAAAACGCTGGAACACTGGAAATGAGTCTCTCGCTCTTCGACCTGACGAAGAAAGAGACCGCAGAACTATAAAAGCAACAGAGCAAATGTCGTCCACGGATTGGGCGAAGACGTGTCACCGGAGGACACATGAACACGCATCACGAACCACAAAACAGCGCGCGGGGACAGCGGCGGTGGACCGGACAACAGTTCCGCCCGCTCATCTTTTGTCTGATCGGCGCTCTGTTGTTGCAGCCGCTGACGATTCCGGCGTCCGCACATGCCGACAATAGCGAAGCGGCTTCCTCGCTGAAAACCAAGCTCGAAAAAACCGGCACGATCATCCTTCGTGACGCGTCGTTGGTCGAGTGGCTGTTCGCAATTCAACGGGAATGGGGCATCGACATTGTTGTTGGCAACGAACTTCAAGCAGAGGTTGTCAACGGTGCCTTTACGGATACTACGCTGCGCGAAGTTCTGAATACGATTCTCATTTCTCGGGGATTCGGATATCGTTAGGTCGGCAAGGGTTTAGTGATCGTTCGCCTGGACGACTTAACGATTAAGCCCGATCAAGATACCGTTCTTCTCCCCTTAGAGTTACTGGACCCCCAGGAAGTCGAATCCAGCATTCAACTACTCCTGTCGCAACAGGGGCAAGTTCAATCGATCCCTTCATCAAAAAGTGTATTCATTATCGATACGCCCGAAGTGATCGGTCGCGTGCGCCGGTTTCTGGACGAGTTGGAGGCAAATGCTCGGCGCACTCGACAGCGCGAACAGGATTCCGAGCAACAATTGCCTTCGACCCAAGATGATCCAGGTGAGGCGGTAGACGGCGCGGATGGCGTCGATGTCGTTGAAGTCGAAGAGCACATTGAGATCTTCCACCCGCAATATATCACGGCCGCTGCGCTGTCAGAGACCATTCAGAGCTTAGTCCTTGACTCTCGGGTGACTGCGAATGACGAAGAGAATAAAGTGATCGTTGCTGCGTCGCCGCAAGGCATTGAAGCCACGAAACAGATACTCGCCAGATTGGATATTCCTCGCAAGCAAGTTCGCATCACTGCCTACATGTACGATGTCAACGTCGAAGTGATGGAGAAGCTTGGCTTCAATTGGTCTCAGGCTGGTCGGGGCCGGATTAACGGCTCGGGTGACCCGCAATCGATTTTCAACTTTGATAACAACAACTTCCAGGGCGGTTCAACTGCCGCGACGACGCCTGCTACCGACCCGACCGACCCGACAGCGGTGGCCACAACAGCTGCGACCACTGCCGCGTCGACGTCGCTTGGTGGACTGCTCACCTTGTCGCATCTGAGTCGTCACTTTGACCTCACCGCTATAATCCAAGCGATGGAACAGACCGACGGTGCCCGGTTGTTGGCTCGCCCCAACATCATGGCGTACGATCGAACGGAAGCGACATTCCAAAGCGTTCAAGAAATCCCTGTTCAACAACTCACGCAGACAGAAGCGGGCGGAAGTATTGGCACGACCGAATTTCGAGAAGCTGGTATTACGCTGACCGTCACGCCTCAGATCAACGATGATGATTCCGTCGTCCTTCAGGTTACGCCTGCATTCAGCGTGTTGAACGGGTTTAACAACGGCCAGCCGATTATCGATCGACGCTCGGCAACGACGCGACTCAAACTGCGCAACGGCGAAGCCTCTGTCATTGGCGGTCTTGTACGTCGCAACGAAATTGAAACCGATATGGGCGTGCCGGGGATCATGAATTGGAAACATATCGGCCGGCTGTTTCGTAATCACAATACGACAATCACCGAGAGCGAACTTGTAGTGTTCATTCGCGCCGAAGTTGTTGATGCGAGCTTCCCCGGTGAGGTACGAGATCAGATGGCACACTCGACGGTCAATGACTTGCTCGAACAGATTCCCTTTGCAAATCCTGCTCCCGTCATCGCCTCGTGTAGAGATCCCTATTGTCCCTACCACAATCCTCGACCGAGATTCTCGGGCGACGTGTACGGAATGAAGCCAAGCCACAGCTACGAGTACTATCACTCCACGCCTTCACAGTCGTTCGACGTCGCGCCGACACCTGCCAGGCAGGCCATGGAGCCCGTACCCGAATCCAGTAACTTGCCAACCCTACCAGCAGTCGACGACTCAAGTGTCGAGTTGCCGCCGCCAGTTGTGATTGACGAGATGGCGCGGCGATATCGACAGTATCGAACGAATGTCGCCCGGCTGCCGGACGTTACGCGAGTCGCCCCGAGGCAAGCACAGCGTACGCCGATCGTCGTGCGACCTTATCGCCAAGCCGCGACCCCTGCAAACGGTCGCAACTATCGAACAGCAAACTCGACAATGCGAGGCTTGCCACCGACGACCGGAATTGGATCCACTCGAAGGTAATTGACCTCGCGTGCAGCGACCGTTCGTCGATCCGCGGGAGCTCCTAGGTCTCGTTGAAGCGAAAGGGCTGCCCCCGTCGATATTGCTCGGCGCGTTGTTTGATCCTTTCGGTTGAACCACCTGCCGCTTCCGCGTTTGCGACGGCTGCCTCGGCAGTAGCGACTGCGCGATCGAATTCTCCGCACTCGGCTTGAGCGATTGCCAACGCATCCAAGATCTCCGGCGAGTCTGGATACTCGGCTTGCAGTACTGACGCGATCGCTAACGCCTCTTGACCGTTTCGCTGTTCGTCTGCCGCGCATCCTGCGAGCAGCCATACCAATCGCAACCTCGCCCGGGGATGAGATGGATCGAGCGCGACGACTTGTCGAAAGCAGCGACTCGCGTTTTCGGTATCACGGTGAAGACAAAGGTATGCCTCGGCCACCTCAAACTGGACGCTCCAGTCGTCTTGCCACCGTCGGGCCATTTCCGCAGTCACTTGTTGGGCAGCTGCCGGGTCGACCCGTGAGAACTCTAAGGCCAACCAAGACCATGCTCGGGAGTTTTCCGGATAAGCGTCCACGGCCTGCCTCCAGAGTCTCGTCGGATTCGCGTAATCACGATTGCGCTCGATCGTGCGGTATCCGAGAGTCCCTACCGCCAATAGCAGCAGGATACTGTTCGCGACGGCTCGCATCAGCCGACCGTTCGTTTTAGTAGGATGCGTCAACGTGCTGCACCGTTCCAACCAATCGCCACATCGACCAATGCACTCACGAACACCCAGGACGACGAGGATGACGATTGCGGCCAAAGGCAAGTACATGCGTCGCTCAGCTCCGACTTCCGAATTGATCGGCAGGATACTAGACGTTGGCGCTAATAACAGGAAGATCGACAGCCCTAAGTATCCGACCGTCGGAAAACGCCGGTATGTCGCCAGCGTCAGCGTGAGCAGCGAACAGACCGCAATGACGGATGGCAACGCATCGAGCCAAGCGACACCACTCGGCCGACCATAGTCGATCACGAGTGAGTCCGGCCAGAAGGCCAGTCGTAAATACTCGATGATAAGAATGCTTTGATTCAACGCGTACTGCAAAACGGTCACATCGGCGTTCGCGCCTACGGTAACGGTTCTCGGCAAGAAGTACAACAAACCAGCTAACGGAATCCAGCTGCTAAACGTCGCTAGATAAAGACGCCATCGGTTTCGCACGACATCCCGCATCGCCGTACTTGAGAAAGTGAGATCATACAACAGGATTAACAACGGTCCGATCGCCGCAGTCTCTTTGCACAGAGCGCCCGCCCAACTCGTCATTCCGGCAATCGCGATCCAGCGACTGCGTCTTCGCGTTTCGTGAGAGCGAATCGCACAATACAGCGACAGCAGAATGAACAAAGCCGCCATCGACTCGGTTCGCTGGGAGACATAATTCACACACTCGGTTTGCAGGGGGTGAACCATCCAAAGCAACGCGCTCGCGAAAGCAACGCCCGTTGGATGGATGTCGCTACCGCTTTCAGCAACCCATCGCAGGATCGCTCTGCGCACGACGCCGAACAGCGCGAGCGCACATCCCAAATGCACTGCCATGTTGAACAGGTGGTAACTTTCCGGCGCGGCTTTCCCAACCGCGTAATTCGCCACAAATGTCAGCCCAACCAGCGGTCGACCTTTAATCGGCAAATCCGTGTCAGGAACGAGCCAGTTTAGTGAGCCTGGGTCGAGTGTGGCATTGTTAATGAACAGAATGTCGTCGAAGACAAACTCGCTGGACAGGCAATTGACGTAGGCAATAAGGCCTGAAACGACGAGCGCCAACAGAGCCAAGTGTTCTGGCCGACGGGGAATGATCTGCGAGCGGAGCATCAAAGCGATCGCGGTGGGAGCAGTGGGGAGGGACTTGCAACTACAACTATGTAGCATTCGAAACAGGTACAGGCCGCCGTACGTCACTCCCTCCCTGTACAATCCTCCCCGTCGGTGCAATCGAGCGGATCGTCCGTTAGAAAACCTGTGAGATCTATCGGTTCTCTTGCTCCGCCTGCAACAGTCGCCTCATGGCCCACGAGAGTTTGTCGAGTTCGGCTGGAGGTCCAGCAAGTGCAAGGTGTAGATCATCCGTCGTCAGTCGATAGATCAGGATCGAGAAGCCGACATTTGCATCCGGGTCGCGGTGGCGGAGATACGTCGCGAGACGACGTGCCTTCAAGGCGTCGAATTGAAGTCGCAACTCAGTGTCCGTCGGGTCATCCTCACCCGTCTCGAACAGAGTTCTGAGTTCCTGGTACCGAGCTTCGTACTGCTGATTCCAACGTCCCGAAGCGAAGCCGTATACCGCTTGCAGGCAAGTGGCGCTAACGCAATAGACGCCAGGTGTTAACTCAAGTTGGTCGCCGCCCATTCCCATCAGTGGCAACGGTTGTGCATCGATTCCATAGTATGCCGGACTAGCGGTGCCGAAATAGCCCAGAAACACTGGTTCCGCATCAGTCGCATGTTGATCCAGCCAGGTCTTCAGCGAAGGCAGGTCCTGGCCCCAATCAAGGCTGCTGTCGACTAGGTGCTGATAAGCCTTCTCCCGTGGCACAAGTTGATTGAAGTAGCTCAGATAGTGCGGGTAGCTCGCGAGCGAATCGGAAACTAGCCACATCAACAGCAGTCCGGTCGCGGCTGCGAGTACTCGTGATTCTTTGCGGCACCAATTCGCTGCCGCGCCTGCCAAGATGAACATGAACGGATACGTTGGCAGGATGTGCCGATGCCCGATGTTCAGCTGCGTTCCAAGAAAAACAGTCCACAGAATTAGCAATGGGATCGCGATCGGCGTCAGGTGATAGGCTAACCGTTCTCTCGAAGATTCTTCGTCGCGTTTCACACGACGGCGGACCCAGCGAACTGGTAAGGCGATTGTTCCCAGCGCCAATAATCCAAGCACGGCAAGCGGTGTTTTAACTGCCAGACAGTAGGGAAAAAAGTGGCTCCACCCCCTCGTCTCGTACTGTCCGTTCAAGAACGCTGGGCGTTCTTCGTGTGCGGCAACAAACGCCACGCCATACAGATACGCCTCTGGTAACACCCGTCGATCGGCGAGCCATTTCACGGTTCTTCCCACCCTACCGCTGTGCTGCGCGACCGTGTCGATGTCTTGAAATTGGTGGTATTCGTGATCGCCTTCGAGTGACGCGGCATAGCGAAAACCGTAAGCCGCCCAGACGGACGAATAGGCAGCGACCCCGATGAACAAAGTTATCACAAGCACGCAGCCTCGGCGCGACCACTGTGAAGTCAGTTCGTACCGTCGCCCCTTCGGCATGTATAGCGAGATCGATTGTCGAGGTACCAGCGAGATCAGCGCCATCACCGCCGCCATCGGCAAGATCAACACGGCTGACGTCTTGCAAAGGAACAGGCCGGAAACGGCTAACGTACCCGCAAGTAATTGCCAGATAGACACACGATGCAAGAGCGCCCAAACCGACCAGGCCGAGGCGGCGAAAAAGAAGGTCGTGAACAAGTCAGACGTCGCTAGTCTGCCATGCGCCATAACCGTTGGCGAGAAGACGCAGAGCACGAGCGAGATCAATCCGCCGAAGTTTCCAAACAAGCTGCGCGACCAAATGAATACTAACATACACAGCGCAACACTCATCAGCGCCACGGCGGTTCGTGCAGGTAGTAAGATGTCTTCGACCCGATTGCCGGAGTTGTGAAAGAACTCGTCACCTAGCTGCCAGAGATTGGACCGTCGCCAGGCTTCCGTGCGAAGGCCGGGGAACTCAAGATCTGGTGACAATGCGATCAGCGGTAGCGTCATCCAACGCTGAGGAATGTTGCCGTTTTCCGGGTGCAATCGATAGTCGTTTTGCTTCCAGTACGTGTACCCAGCCGTTACGTGCGCGACTTCGTCGTAGGTTGCGGACTTGTGTTGAATGCTCGCGATCGCCAGCACAAGATGCATACAACCCAGGCCGAACACGCTCCCCACCAGCGCGCAACGCCGCAGCGATGGCGAAGATAAGCTCGCGCGTAGTTGCGAAAGAGGCAACCGCGTTCGATCGGGAATCATTGGCCGACTTTCTTGGTGCGCGCGTGATGCGGTGCGAAAATTGTGTGGAGAGTTGAGACGTTCTTATTAAGAACACTCGGTATTCGCAGCAAGCTCGCGCCACAGAAGCCCCGCCAACTTGACCGGACCGGAATAACTGCGCCAACACGAGTCAGTTACTGGCGACCGGACGAATTGCAAATTCGGCACAATCGCGAAAGGTACGAACGACAGCGAGGCAGACCTCGCGGCCGGCCTCGCTTGAACGTCAAATCGGACTCGTACCGCAATTGAGCGGAGGCGGTCGCCAGACCAACTCAGCCTTACAGCCGCTTGATCTTCACGTTTCGGAACTGAACCGGATCGCTGTGACCAGCAAATCCGAAGTGCCCAGATGCCCGATCCTTACCTGGATGTGGACGCCCACCCATGAACTCAGTCACCTGCCCGAGATCCGTGTCGAGAATCACCGTTCCATTTAACTCGACCTTGAGTTTCGAACCTTGAACGGTGACCTCCTGAACATTCCATTCGCCTGGCAGACGACCATACCCGCGATACGCCGGCACCATCCCGTATGCCGAACCGTGGTACTGTCGCTGGTCGAGCTTCGCATACTTGGGAGCATTGTTGTCGAGCACTTGTAACTCGCACATGCCGACGTATGCCGTATCGCCCGATCCAGGATACCGAATTGCGAGCCCGTTGTTGCCGCCTTCGGGAACTTGGAACTCGAATCGCACGGCGAAGTCAGCATACTCTTCTTTGGTATAAATCGTGCCGCCCTTGCCTGCCTTGCACTTGATGTTGCCATTGATGACGGCGTAGTTTTCAACAGGACCGCTCCAGCCCTCGAAGTTTTTTCCGTTGAAGGCGGTCTCATAGCCGTCGATATGTTTCGCGGCCAGCATCTTGTTGGCCTCATCCGCGGAAATCTCTCGCACAAACACGTTTCGCCAGCGAATCTCACCACCGTGCGTCTGTAACTGAATCGGCCCGTCTCGGAAAAGAGGATTGGCTTTGTTGGACGATCCCGGTGCTTCCTTGGCGAAATCGTCAGGAGTTCGTTTGCTCCAGAAGTTTTCCATTCGCGCATGGTCCACGACCAGCTTGCCGTTCAGATAGACCGTCGTCCGTTCTCCCACTTGAATGATTCGGAAACGATTCCACTCGCCAAACGCTTTGTCTGCCAGAGCAATTGGATCTTTACCGGCCGATCCCGCGCTGTTGTTCCATAGTCCGCCCGACCCTTTGTCAGCGCCGATATTCCACTTACCACCTGCCTCTGTGTAGTCCCAAATTTGGACTTGCGGCGTAGCGCGCAGATAGATCCCGCTATCTGCCAGGGCGACCGTCTTGTAATCGATCAGCAGTTCGATGTCACCGTAACTCTCGTCAGTTGTCAAATAGACACCATGACCATCGTTAACAAGCTCGCCGTTCTCGACGCTCCAATGCTGCTTGACGTCCTCCAAATCCGTCGCACGCTTCTTCGCCCGGTCTTCTTCGCTCATTGCCGCCAGCACACGTGGATCGAAATGCCCCATGCCGTGCCAACCGGCTAGATCTTGGCCGTTAAACAATGGCTTGAAACCGTCGGGCGCAAGATTCTCTTCAGCGCGCCCTACCTGTACTAGACTCGTTGAACAAAACAACAGAGCGATCAACCACGCATACCGATTAGTTAACATTCGTCACTCCTAGAATGGTCATGTTCATCAAACAATTGGAGCCGTTAGCGTATGCTTCGGCGTGTGCAAACGCAACATACGCGCCGCCCAGCCTCGACATCTGACAGCCGAGCCGATACGCTTGAGCGACTTGCTCTTTTGTTCGGAAATAACTGGGATTCGCGAGGCGCAACGTTGGCTGATTCGGCTCTGGACGGTGAGATGTCGGCGACTTCGATGCCGTTGACCGTGAACATCTATCTACGGAAACAGCAGGTCTGTTCTGTCGAGTTGACGTCACAGCTGGAGTTGGGCCGACAGCGTCCGAACGAACCGGCACCATACGCACAGATCGGCGATCGACTGACGATCGCACAGCTGGAAGAGAGTGATGTTTCGCGCCGTCACTTGCATCTTGAATCGCTGCCCGGCGGTCGTCTGCGAATTAAGAACCTGAGCCAAGTGAATCCCGTCGTCCTCGGAACGGACGATCAAATCAAGCCCGGCGAACATCGCGACGTAACGCCTCCAACGCTGTTATCGCTGGGCGACCGTGTGATTCAGATCGAGCCGACGCGCGAGGTACAGCCACTTGGTGCGCTCGACAGCTTCGTACATCAGACGATGCCGCCCGGCGGCCCAGATACAGACTCCGCACTGCTGTCCGGCATCTTAACAGGGCGGCGCAGCAATGAAGAAACCGAGTATCTGCTTCGCGGGCTGCATGCGACGATCGGCTTGTTTCAGCTGGCGTCGAACGCTTCCGAATTCTTTTCGATGGCGACCCAAGCGATGATCGACATCGTCGGTATGGAAACGGCAGCCGTGATCATCTGGCAGGGTCGCGAGTGGCGAGCTGAATCGTATTGCAGCCGTTCTCGAGATGCCGCCGAGGAAGAGACATGGGAGCCGAGTAGCACGATTTTGGAACGAGTGCGTTCAGAGCGAAAGACGTTTTGGCGAGTGCCAACCGAGGACGCCTCCGCCAGTCTAATGGATGTGAAGTCATTAGTTGCAGCACCGATTCTGAATCGGCGTGCTGAAGTCGTTGGAGCGATTTATGGTGATCGCCGCCGACGGAAGGACGGACGGCTTGACCTGCAGATCACAGAAGTCGACGCGATACTCGTCGAATTGCTTTCAACGAGTGTAGCTGCTGGCCTTGCTCGTCTCGAACAGGAGAAAGCGGCGCTCGAAGCGCGCGTCCTGTTCGAACAGTTCTTTACACCCGAACTTTCTCGACAGCTGGAGGCGCAGCCCGACTTGTTGCTAGGCAAGGACTCCGAAGTCAGCTTGTTGTTCTGTGACCTTCGCGGATTTAGTGATGTGTCCGAGCAACTTGGCGCTCGATTGACAATCGACTGGATTCACGACGTTATGGAGACACTATCAACATGTGTTTCCGAACAAAATGGCGTCCTGGTCGATACGCTAGGTGATCGACTCATCGGAATGTGGGGCGCGCCAATTGATCGCGATGACCACGCAAACCTCGCCTGCCGTGCCTCGATATGTATGATCGAGCAGCTACCCGCGTTGAATCGTCGCTGGCAGAATGCATTGTCAAAGCCATTGGACTTGGGGATCGGAGTACACACGGGAACTGCTCGTGTCGGAAACATCGGTTCAACTCGTAAATTCAAGTACGGTCCACTCGGCAGTAGCGTGCGTCTTGCGGCGAGGATCGAAGAGGCGACACGAAACTGGGCAACGAAGGTCTTGATCAGCGAAGCTACGGCCGAGCAACTTGACGAGACTTTTTCGACGCGGCGTCTGGGTCCCTTGGGTGATCAGGCGTTGCCAACTCAACTCTACGAATTGGCGGCTGATCCACCGGATGACTGGCCAGAAACAAAACGCCGCTATGAGACAGCTCTTGATGCGTACGAACGCGGCGATCTACCGACAGCGACCCGAATGCTGGCGAAGTTACTGGCCGACCGGCCCACCGATCGGCCTGCGCTCCAAATGTTGGCGCGGATAAATGACTCGTCGATGGGACATATGAGGTAACCGACAATGGCCGTTAGGAAATATCTTGCCGAAGCCCTCGGAACGTTTTCGTTGGTACTCGCGGGCACGGGTGCGGTTGTTGCAGATAAGGTGTCCAATGGCGATGTTACTCACGTTGGCATCGCGCTTACTTTTGGACTAATCGTCCTTGCCATGATTTACGCCATCGGCGACATCTCTGGTGCGCACATCAATCCGGCGGTAACGATCGCGTTTTGTGTTGCCAAACGTTTTGAGAGACGACATGTCTTGCCGTACATCATTGCCCAGTGCGCCGGTGCCATTGCGGCGAGTTTCCTATTGGTGTGGTTGTTCCCGACGAGCGAGTCATACGGAGCCACTGTCCCGATCGAAAGCTTGTCTTCTCTGCAAGCATTCATCATCGAAGTTATTCTGACGTGGCTGCTGATGTTTGTCGTCTTGGGGGTTTCGACCGGTTCCAAAGAGAAAGGGCTGCTTGCTGGAATAGCCGTCGGGGCCACCGTCGCACTCGAAGCACTATTCGCAGGACCGTTCACCGGTGCGTCCATGAACCCTGCCCGCACGCTTGGTCCCGCTCTCGCCAGCGGTGAACTCTCGACGCTTTGGATCTACCTACTCGCAACGCCAATCGGCGCGATTCTCGCGGTCATCTCCTTCGGTTACCTGAATGATTCGACAGTCGCAGAGTGAAGATCTAGTTCAGCCGCAAGCAGGGCTTGTATCGAAGCCGAATCTCTGTAATCTGAAGAATTCCGACGGTCGCGAAACGCGACCGAGCAGTTGCGATTTGGCGGAGTAGCTCAGTTGGTTAGAGCAGCGGAATCATAATCCGCGAGTCGGGGGTTCGAGTCCCTCCTCCGCTACTTGTGTCATCTTGTGTCAGGAAGTGACACAAGGTGACTAACTCCTCTTCGGGCAATGGCTTAGCGAACTCCAATAGCTGCGATAGGAGTTCGTCGTCGCTGACAGTCAATGCCACGTCAGGACATGCAACGCCAGTGGTTTGTACAACGCCTTGTACAACACTTTTCTCAGTCGCGGCTGGTCGTCTCCCGAAGTGCCGGAGCGATTGCTCCCCTGCTGACGCCCGCCTTGACGATTAAGTCGCGGTACGGGACACGTACTTCTTCACGTAGCGGGTTTCCGTTTTCATCTAGCCACCCGAGCGTTAGCGGCTTTCGAGGAGCTTCGTCTCGATAAACCAGCGAGGCTGTTTGGCCTGCCCTTTTTGCAGTGCGTCTTTGCTTGCCCCTGGCGGGGCAACTGGTCGGCGAAACAAAACCGCAGGATCTTGTGACACTGCCGAAGTATCAAGCGTACGCTCGACTCATGGTCGATGGGATGCCGAGCAAGCCGTTCTCCATGAAGACACTGCCGCCAGCCAAGGCGAGCGGCGACTCTCGCCTGGAGAAGATCCGGCGTTGCTCCCAACTGCGGTATTGTCGTTCTGTAAACGAGGTACACCAACAGCTTGAGAGGCAGCTCACATTGAACGTCTAGTCCACAATCCGCTTGCGTCGATGGCCGGAAAGTGTGGTATACTGTGACTATGACTCGGAAGCTTCCCAATGGCCTGGATTCGACCATGCAACACGTTAACGCAAACGACCAACCTGAAGCCGTGAAGCAGTTCCTGCTGTCGCTAGACGTTCACGCTGGTTCAATCGTTGAGATTGATGGCAAGGTCATGCACGTGTCTCAACATGATCCTAAGCTCATTGCGTCTATTCAAAAGGCGTACGACAGTCGCGATGAAGGGCGTTCGTTGGATGAGGTGGCAGCAAGTATCCGATCCGAGTTCGGATTCCAAGGCCAGCAATGACGTATACGGTGATCGTTGCCCCACCAGCGGAAGAAGATTTACGACGCAACGCACAGTGGTGGGCGGACAATCATTCGGCTCTGGAGGCAGAACGCTGGTTTGCAAGCTCGCATAAACAGTTAGCTACGCTCAAGACGTTTCCTGAGCGTTGCCCGTTGAGTGCCGAGAATGATACTGTCGCCTTCGAGATTCGCGACTTCCTTTTTGGGCGAGGAAGCAAGCCGAGCTATCGAGCGATTATTACCATTGAAGAGAGCGTCGTTTACGTGTTGCGAATTGTTCGCGGTGAACAAGACACTGTTCGCCCTGATGATCTATCTTAGCTCGGAATCGGCTATCCAGGCCATCGCTTCTCCACGCGTTGAGAAGAACACCACACCGAGTTTAAGCGAGGACGAAGCTTGTCGCCTACTCCATGCACCGGCTGAGACGACGGTGTCCGTCTTCGTCGAAATAGGTAAGGAAGTCGGATTCGCCCCGTCGCAGTGACGTGCAACTTGCTTGGTTGGTTCGATGTGAGTCGAGCTTCCCATTTGGTTCGGCAGTGTGAGTACACCACGTCCGGCAAGTGGTCTGCAAGGCAGATCGTTGCCTCGGTTCAGTTATGCGTTTGGCTCACGCCGACGCGACTGGTTCGTTAGCTCCTGCTTGTTGTTACTTCGTAAAGATCCCTATTTCGCAAAGACACGGGCATCGAAAGCCGTCTTGCGAGTCAGCATCCAATAGACGGCTCGGCCGAGTTTGACGGCCAGTAACGTGTTGGCTCGGACTTTGTTGTGTTGCTTCTCGATCCGCTCGGCAAAGGCTTTGGCGTCGGGCGATTCGCGTTTGAGCAGTGTGATGGCTTCGGAGAAGGCCCATTTCAAGTGCGGATTACCAATCTTCGAGCCGGTCGGTTTGTACTGCTTGCCTGCCGAACTGTTCGTGCCTTTGACAAGTCTGGCGTACGACAAGAAGTCACCGACTCGCGGGAAGCGACCGATGTCGTGGATCTCGTATAGCATGGTCATCGCCAGGATTCGGCCGACTCCAGGAATGCTTTGCAGGCGAAAGAATGTATCAGGGTCGTCGATCTTAGCGTGTTGTTCCAGGTACAAGTCAAGCCGCTTAATCTGCTCGTCATAAAAGTCGATCAAGTCCACGTCGAGACGGACCATGCGTTGCACGCTGTCTTCCTCAAAGCGATCGGCGATACCAACACGATTGGTCTTGTAGCTGATGGACTTGGCAAAGGCCGGCAAGTTCTGTTGATGGTTCGTCATCTGTACGTGCACGATCGTGGCCGAGCGTCGCCTGACGATCGTGGCACGTCGCCGGAGCAAGTCGCGAGTGCCACGCATGTCCTTCGGGTAAACGTAGCTGGTCGGAAAGTTACCACCGCGCAACAACATCGCCAACTTCTCCGAGTCGATGCGATCACTCTTCGTCTTACCACCGTGAATGGCTTTCAAGTACAACGCGTGGCCGAGCAAGAACGATAGATTCTGTTGATGACACAGATCGGCCAACCAGTACCAATTGAACGTCGACTCGCAGCCGATCACCAGATCGTGCTTCTCGAACGGTTGCAACGCGATGAGGAACTTCTCAGGCTTTTTCGTATCGAAGTTGCGATGCAAATGCTTCTTGCCGTTGTGATCAACAAGGCAGACGTGCATGGAGTTGGCGTGCAGGTCGATTCCACAGTAGAATTCGTGTTGTCGGTTGTAGAACTTCATTTCATGTCCTTCCATGAGCGAGTGAGCTTGAGCCACGAGACATCTGAGGCTGCCACAAGCAACCTCATTTTTAGAGCACTGAGTTTCAGACCAACGGCTCTAATGGACAGCCTCACTCGCTCAAGCAACGACATGATGAGTATCAAATCGGTGCACACGAAGCGTCGATCTCACGCCATCGATTACGAACTAGATACTGAGCGGCAATCTTTGCCGTGGTGACAAGATCGTACTTGCAGGCGTGACGGTGCAGACTCCGACCTGCCGTTGCTTTAACCGCAATGCGCGAGTCGCTGGGGTTCAATTCAAAGTCTCTCTGGCCACTCGCACGAGCTTTCAGCTGTTTGGCGAGATTTGCGAATCTACAGGGAGTTGGGTGCGAATGGTGCGAGTGACATCGGGTCGCATGGTGGGATTTTTTCGATGTTCCCCTGTTTGGACGAATTGCCCTAACCCCCATGAAACTTGGCAGTGAAATGGCAGAACGCGAATTGCGGTAAGGGAAACTAACCAGCTCGTCACCAGACGAACAACCTTCGAGCAACCTTTCGGTTTTGGCAGGCCCAATTGCTTGCAACACCCGCTTGACACTGATAAGATTCGCGGCACTCGCAGCATTTGCCGCAGGCGGCGGTAAAACTAGTTGCCAGTTTTCTTGAGGTCAAGCATGTTAGTACTCACACGTAAAGTTGGTGAGAGCTTCGTCATTGGTGACAACATAACGGTCACCGTTGTACGTGTTGCCGGTGGTGGAGTGCGCATCGGAATCGAAGCGCCAGCTGACTGTACGGTGATGCGCCGCGAGCTACAGGAGTTGCTCGAAGGCAGCGAGTTCTCGATCGGCGAGCCGGCAGAAGAAGATTAATTCGGCAGTAGTGCGGTCCGGATCGCTTCGGGGTTGCGAAGGTCCAACCCAAGGATCGCACCTTCATCCAACGGCCCCCGACTTTGTACATACTCGCGGAGCAGCCGTAGCTTCAGCGCAGCCGCTGGTTCCCCCGTTGACTCATGTCCTGGAGCGCTTCCCCAGATGAGCCGCTTTTCGTTCGGGGTGTATAACTCGTACCGCGTGGTGGCGGGCGCGTTTGGTTGGCTGTAGTCTGCCACTGCTTTGATTTCGTACAAGCCCAACTGGCGCCACTGTTCTCCGAGTATCATCGCGATCGTTGCCGCTCCCGCCACTCGAGGGTCGCCCCAAGTTGTTCCTGTCGGTCCGCACATGGAAAGTTCTTCGATGTCGATTCGAATGAACAATTCCAGATCGTCCTCTGAGAAATCGGCCTGCGGCAAGAGGACCGATTCGCCGTCGATGGGAAGCGCGGCTTCTCCTTGCTGTCCGAACATGCCTTCCGGAACTTCGACCCAAGCGATTGGGCGACGATATGTCAGATCGACGACGACTTCTGCCGGAGCCTTCTTGCTGACTCGTGTTACCTCGGCGACCCACGGATGCATTTCGAAAGCGTGAGCGACGCGAGGAGTCAGATCCGTTTCGAGTGCCGACGCGTCAGTCAAGCTTCCGTCACGAAATACTTCTGCTTTGATGTCCGTCCGAATCCAAGGCGGCGCTTGCGGAATCTTTACATTTTCAGGAACGAGTTGGTGATGCTTGACGAGGATCACGGGCTGTGCCCAGTGTTTCCACGCGAAAAAGGCAGCAACGATCAGACTCGCGAGAATCACGACGGCACTGACCAGGCCCGCAACTCCGGACCCCGCTCCGCTTCCGTCGTCGATGAACTCAAGCTCTTTCCGCTTCTTGGCTGCCATAGCTCCTCCATGATGGACGGGAACTTTAGCAGAGCCGAGCGATTGGCTGAATCTCGATTTAGACAGTGCTAGCTCACAACTCGACAGCCTCGGAGCGCCATCTCATGAAGACGGGCTAGCGAGCTACCAGATCTGAAGTTGTGTCTCCAACTCAACACCAAGCTTTTCCTGGACAGTCGATTGGATGTTTTCAATCAGTTGCAGCACGTCGTCGCTGGTTGCTCCAGGATTAGCAACGACGTATCGACCGTCTCGTTCGCTAACGGTCGCTTTGCCAACAGCGGCACCTTTGCAACCGGCTTGTTCGACTAAACTCCCGGCGCTCATTCCTCCAACGTCCTTAAAAACGCATGCCGGATTCTCGTTAGCAGCGGGTTGGCTGGACTGTCTGACGATCCAGAACTTCTGCATTCGCTTCGTTAGCGCCTCGGGATCGGCATTCTCCAAAGTGAGCTCGGCGCTCAGAATTACTAGCTCGTCCAGGCTGCTGGCTCGATAGGAGAATCTAAGCTTATCGCCCTCCTGTTCGACGATGGCTCCTGTTCGGGTCAGCATTGTCGCCTTGGTTGTCCATTGTCCGATGTCTGTTCCATTTGCATCGGCGTTGTCGCGTAATGCGCCACCAACCGTGCCCGGGACGCCCGCCAGAGGTTCAAGCCCAGCAAGGCCCTCGCGCACTGCGGTTGATATTACGTGACCGAGCTTCGCGCCACCGCCCGCAACAACTTTGGTGCCATCTGTTGAGATTTGCGAAAACGCGGCGGCGGCCAGATGTACGACCAAACCACTGACTCCAGCTTCGCGTACTAATAGACTTGAACCGGAGCCGAGGACGCGCACGCTTACGTCGTTTTCCGCGCTGTGCTTGACTAACGCGACTAACTCGTCGACCGACGTCGGTTCGGCGAAGTATTCAGCAGCGCCACCCATGCGTAACCAAGTATATGGAGCAAGCGGTTCCTGCTCTCGAATGATGTGCTCAAAGCCGCTGAACAATCCCATGAGTTTTCCTGCTTTGATTGATATCGATCGCACAGCCTCGACGAACGTCCGGCTTGCTCCGCGATCATAGGCGGCGACTTAAACAGTGTCAACGCGACGCCAACCGTTCCGGAGATTCAATCATCTCTCCGTACGATGCTTCCAGAAGATCGTTATCGGTGATCGAGAATCTTTGCCGCAAACGGTCGACCAGTTGTTGCGATTCCGTGGCAGCATGTTGATCGCTCAAGACGGCCTCGAATTCCAAAAAGTCGCCCAACTCGACGACCCGATCTAAATGAATGCGAACATTCTGATGCAGATAGATCTCCCGAGTCTTTTCAACTCGGCTGCGAATGCCAAGTGTCGTCGCCAGCGCTTCCTTGAATCGTTCCGGCTGTTCAACCGGCAGCACGAAGTAGTTGCTCGCTTTCGGGCCACTCTCGTTCGGACGCCGATATGCGATCAACTCGGCTCGTTCCCCGACGATCTCTCGAAGCTTTAACCTCCCCTCCTGACAATGGAAGTACGTATCGATCTGATGCTGGTCTGGCAGTCGAGTATCGACGAGTGAATTGGCGACTTGCCGGGCTGCATCGAGTGACGAGAGACGTGCTTTTAACTCGATATTGCAGCTTGGCGCGACGTTATTTTCCGGCAAAGTGTTCATGCCGAAATGATAGCCACTCCGCTACGAGCCAGAAAGGTCAGCGCCTAACGCACACTATTGGCGCGAGGTGGGTTCGCAGTTTGTTCGGAGGATTTCGGTTCGTCGTAGATCGTCCAAACAGGGATTCGTTCTTGCAGTTCGGCCAAGTATCTATTGATGGCTGCGGAACGCCTGTCGCCTCGGATTCGTTCATTGATTTTCAATTGGGCGTCCGTAAACGGAATTCTATGAGCTTCTTCCCGTTCGATAACTCGAACAATGTGAAGCCCTTCGGCATCTTTGATGATCTGGCTCAACTCGCCCGGCGGAATCGAGAAGACCGCTTCGTTGATTTCTCGAGAAACCTTGAAGCTGCCCTCTTCGGTCCAATCGTGATAGCCGCCTTCGCTCGCCTTGTCACCCTGCGACCTGCGTTTCGCAACCTGCTTGAACGGAGCACCGTAGAATAACTCGTTCCCTACTTTCGCGATGGCTTCCCCGGCTTCAAACTTCGTCGAGAATTGGTCAAGCTTGATCGTGATTTGCTCCCATCGCGCTCGTGTCGAGACCTGGAAGTCGTCGAGATTGTCCTGATAGTACGTCACCATGTCGTCGTAGGTTACCTCGGCGGTACTGCGAGCTTCTTTGTACATTTCCTGTCGGCCGAGTTGGTCTTCCGCGTAGGACTGTTGTTGCTTCTCTAACGAGGAGCCGTAGCGTCGAAGCATGATGTCGAGTTCACGAAAAGTCGTTAACTTCAGTTCTTTCATCACATAGGCCAAGCGAAACAGCTGCGAGCTCTGACGCGTCAAGTCTTTGTATTCGCTTTGCTCTGCCTTGTTGACGCTCGTGACCATCTCTTCGAGCGCCTCGGCGAATTGTTCGCCGACTCGCTCTTTAATGCTCGCCTTCGCCTCTTCGAGCTTCTCGGGCGGAATCGTTTGCAGGAACATTTCGTACATCAGCTTGCGCTGAACGGCTTCGCGCAAAACTTGCTGCACGAGTTTTTCTCGTTGTGCTTTGATTTGCGGTTCGGCGGCCTCAAGTTTCTCAGCCGGAATCCGTTCGATGGTTGGAATCAGAACGATATTCGCATCGCCTTCCAAGTCACCTTGGAAGATGTCCTGATTACCTACCCGTGCGACCGTCTCGGCCAATTCGAAAATCTTTGACGGAGGGGCCGCATGATAAGGCTGTGCGGCCGGTGGAAATCCTTGCGCAAACAAAGCATTTGGCGCAGCGATGAGACTCGCCAGCACTGCCAGCATAAACCACTTCATTGAATGTAAATGCAACACTCGAGTTCGCCCTTTGGGAAGTCCGAACGGACGCGAACGACATGACGGGGTGCCGCGCATTCGCCGCGCGGCGGGGAACTATAGCGAGCGACCTAGATCGACCGCAACACCGATTTCGCAGTTTCCAGAAAGACGCTCGGGTCGACCGCTGCTTCCGGGACTTTTAGATAAGCGCTCTTGCGATCGGCGATGCGCAGCGGGCCACCGTATGCGCGCACTAACTGCTCGATTCGCCCGCGATCCGCATAGCCGAACACGAGGTGCTCTTCTTCAACCGAGATCGAGACGATCTGCCAAATTGTTGCATCCAGCCGCAATTCGCTCAACTCGAGCATTCGCTCCACCTGAGGCGGCAGCTTGCCAAATCGGTCAACAAGCTCGGCGCGGAACTCCCCGAGATCGTCATAGGTCGCCGCGCGCCGCAATCGACGATACAGATCGATCTTCAACCGAATATCGGGCACATAGTCATCGGGAATGTAAGCCGCGGTCGGCAGTTCGACGTCGACATCGACGGAAAGTTTGCGCGGCAGCTGCTTCAGCGAACGGACGGCACTCTCAAGTAGCTCGCAATAGAATTCGTAACCAACTGCCGCGATGTGGCCACTCTGCTGTATGCCTAAAAGATTACCCGTGCCGCGAATCTCCAGGTCGCGCATGGCCAGCGCGAATCCAGCTCCCATCTCGCTGTACTCTTCAATGGCTCGCAGTCGCTTCGCGGCATTCGGCGTGACATGTTTGTGGGGATCAATCAGCAAGTAGCAATACGCTCGATGTTTATAGCGACCGACACGACCTCGCAATTGATGAAGATCTGCCAACCCGTATCGATCGGCTTCGTCGATGAAGATCGTATTCGCGGCGGGGATATCGAGGCCGCTTTCGACAATCGTTGTTGCCAGCAGCAGATCGAATTGCCCAGCGACAAAATCGACCATCACTTGCTCCAGCTCGTCCTCGTGCATTTGGCCATGCCCGATCCGGATGCTTGCTTCGGGTACGATGTTGCGGAGCTTCTTTGCGACGACTTCGATGTCTTGTACGCGGTTATGCACAAAAAAGATCTGCCCGCCTCGGGCCAGTTCACGCAAGACCGCATGGCGGATCAATTCATTGCTGAATCTGGTTACGCGAGTTTCGACGGACATGCGATCTGCGGGTGCGGTCTCAAGATTGGAGATATCTCGAACGCCGACCAAACTCATGTGCAGCGTTCTCGGGATCGGCGTCGCTGTCATCGTGAGGATATCGACCGTCGAACGAAGTGATTTCAGCCGCTCCTTCACTTCGACGCCAAAACGCTGCTCTTCGTCGATGATGACGAGCCCCAAATTGTGGAACTTCACGTCCTTCGAAGCGAGTCGGTGTGTCCCGATCACAATGTCGATGCGTCCCGCTTTCAAGCCTTCGACAACTTCTCGCTCCTCCTTCGTCGAACAGAAACGACTGAGCCTGCCGATATCGAAAGGAAACTCCGCCATCCGCTCTGAAAAGGTGTGATAGTGCTGTTCGGCGAGAATGGTCGTGGGAACAAGGATTGCAACTTGGTAGCCGTTATCGACGGCCTTGAAGGCAGCTCGCATTGCCATCTCGGTTTTGCCAAATCCAACATCGCCGCAGAGCAATCGATCCATTGGTCGAGTTGCTTCCATGTCGCCCTTAATGTCGTCGATCGCCAGCAACTGATCGCGCGTTTCCTCGTAAGGAAAGGACGAATCAAACTCGCGCTGCCATTCACCATCGGGAGCGAAGGTGATGCCGGGACGACTTTTACGCTGGGCTTGCAGTTCCAGCATCTCAACCGCCATATCCATCACGGCAGCTTCGGCGGCTTTCTTTTGCTTTAGCCAGTTCGCTCCACCGAGCTTCGCCAGTGTCGGTCGCGTCTTTGAACCGCCAATGTACTTCTGGATTAAATCAATCTTCGCTGCGGGAACGTATAGCTTGGCCTGATCGCGAAACTCAATCTTCAAGTGCTCTTCGAGCTGTCCCTGCTTGTCGATCAGATCAATGCCGCGATACCGACCGATTCCGTGACTTAAGTGGACGACAAGATCGCCCGAACGAAGGTCGTGGAAGCTGTCTATCGCTCTGCCGAGCCGACGTCTTGGGCGACGCCGCACTTCGCCTCGTTGAAACAACTCAGTCGCGGAGATCAATAACACGCCGTCTGCGAGCAGTCGAAAGCCGGTGGATAGCTGACCAACGAAGAAGTGCAATCGCTGTTCTTTCGCAACCGTGGTTTCGCCGAGCAACTCTCTCAATCGCTCGACTTCGGCTTCGGTTGGAGTGACGACCAGCGCCTGAGAATCTGATGCAATTCGATCCAACTCCCCGCGAACACGTCCCACCTCGCCGCCAAACCGCTCGACGGATTCGATGGGCAACGCACAGCGAACGCCAATCGCACCCCGCGCTAACGACGAAGCGGTTGCGACGGCGAACCGCTGAAGCGACTTCAGTACGGCTTCGACACTGTGGAAGTGGATCGGGTTTTCGATCCGGCTCAGGTAGTGTTTTCCTTGCTCGTCGATTTGCTCGGGTTCGACGAGCAAGCACCACGTATCAGCGGGAAGAAAATCGCTAAGCTGAGCCGACGAATGGACGGTCGGCTGGATCACGGTGATTTCCACTTCGTCCAGCGTTTCGAGACTCCGCTGACTTGCAACATCAAAGCGCCGGATCGATTCGATCTCGTCATCGAACAATTCGATACGCACGGGCCTTTGCCAGTCCGGTGCGAACAGATCGATTATTCCGCCACGCATCGAGAACTCGCCAGGTAACTCGACGGCACTCGTATAGTGAAACTTATGCTCGACAAGCCAGAGTTTGAAGGCCTCGATATCGAGCTGGTTACCATTGCATAAAATCCGGGAGCTGGTTTCGATTAGCTCTCGGCTCGGCGTTGGCTGCAAAAGGCTCTGGATACTCGTCACGATGACCGGCGCGGACGAATCTTTGTCGGCTAGATCTTTGTCGCCAGCTGGAAGGTCGTGAAGCAGATACTTCAACGTCCGCAGGCGTTCTCCAAAGCTTTCATCCTGAATGACGCGTTCGCCGGGTTCGGCCTCCCAAGCGGGAAACCGCAGCGGCTGATCACCCATGAAGAGTTGTAGATCGTCCGCCAACAAATCGGCATCGACCGGGCGCGACGCTACGAGGACAAGCGGTCCGCCAATATGAGCACTCAACGCCGCTGCCAAGAGCGCAGACGACGATCCCCAGACTCCGTCGAAAGTCGCGCCGCTGCCAGCTCGCAGCGATTCGACCGCATCGACGAAGTCAGCCTGTCGATTCAGACTTTCGGGCAACTCGCGCAGCCGAAGCTCGTTCGTCGCCTTCACATGGACATCGCTCATAGTGCGGATGCCATTGTAGGAACGGACCGCGTCACGGGAAGAGGAATTTTCGGGGATCGAAGAGCAATGTGGCGATCGTGATTGGGGCCATGGCAGGAAAATCGGGGAGCTAGTGGTTCGTGAATCAACGATTATTGTCATAGGCCAGTTCCGATGGATACAATCTACCCGCAAGCAGCTCCGTCAAAACAACGCTTTCAGTCTGTCATCTTTGACGTTGCGCGGCGCCAGCTTGTCACGCTACGATCCATACGCGCCCCGCCGCACTAAGGGAAACTATTATGCGACTCCACGCTTCGCGATTGCTCGTCACAATGCTCCTCGCATTCCCAACCGCCATGCTGCCCGCGGCCGATTGGACGCAATTCCGCGGCGAGGGCGGACTAGGTGTCAGCGCCGAGAGTGGATTGCCGCTGCAGTGGTCGTCCGAAGAAAATATCGTTTGGAAAGCCGAGATGCCGGGGCCGGGAGCGTCCAGTCCGATTACGCTGGACGATCGTGTGTTCATCACTTGTTACTCTGGCTACGGTCTTGAGCCAGGCGAAGGCGACCAAGAGGATTTGGTCAGGCACTTGCTGTGCCTTAATCGCGCGAGCGGAGAGGTTATCTGGCACAAGACGTTCCAGCCCAAGTTGCCGGAGCACAAATACCAAGGCGAAGGTTCCTACCATGGCTACGCGGCCAGCACGCCCACGACCGACGGCACGCGGTTGTACGTCTTCTTTGGCAAATCGGGCGTGTTCTGTTTCGACCTGAACGGCAAGCAGTTGTGGCAAGCAACCGTTGGCGAGGGCACCAACGGTTGGGGTTCGGGCTGCTCGCCATTGCTGTACAAGAATCTGCTGATCGTCAACGCCAGTGTCGAAAGCCGCTCGCTGGTGGCGCTGGACAAAATGACCGGCGAAGAAGTGTGGCGTGCGAAAGGAATCAATTCTTCATGGAACACGCCGCTGCCGATTCCAGGCAAGCGGAACACCGAACTGGTCGTCAGCATCTCGGATCACCTTCTCAGCTTTAACCCCGACACGGGCGAGGAACTCTGGCGCGCCGAGGGAATTCATCGTTATGTGTGTCCCAGCGTGGTTTATCACGACGACGTGGTGTACGCGATCGGTGGCGGCCATACGTCGTTGGCCGTGCGAACGGGCGGCAGCGGAGACGTCACCAAATCTCACGGCGTCTGGCGATTAAACAAAGGTGCCAACGTTTCATCGCCCATTTACTACGAAGGTCATCTCTACTGGACGCGTGACGGCAGCACGGCTTGCTGTCAGAATCCGACGACGGGCGAGATGGTGTATGAAGAGCGGCTTCAGCCGGGCGCAGGTCGCATTTGGTCGTCGCCCGTTCTCGCCGATGGCAAACTGTATTACGTGTCGCAGCAAAACGGTACCTACGTGGTGGCCGCCAAGCCACAGTTCGAACTGCTGGCGCACAACTTGTTTCAAGACGACGACAGCCGCACCAATGCATCTCCGGCAGTCAGCGATGGCCAACTGCTGCTGCGCACCGATCGCAATCTGTATTGCGTTGGTGCAAAATAATCACTCAAAGCCGTAGCCCAGTTCTCGGTGCACCCTTATCCCGCCAGTTTCGAACCGAGCTACTAGACTCAATGGACCTAAAGAGGCTGGCTTTGGAGTGTATCCGAATGGTTCACAACTGAGTCCCGAGTTCGCTGGAGACCGCTTTTCTTTCTCGTGATGCCGCGCGGTCATTCAGTACGAACAACTCTAACGGGATTCGGTCGCCCATCGATAACTTCCGTTCGTCCTGGCCGTCTCGCATGACGCCATGGCTTTGTAGACGTTTCGCTTTTCTTGCACTGATGACGGCTGAGCCTCTTGACACGCAGGTTAAATTGTATCACAGTACTGCAACAATTGTACTTATCCTGGAATTGCCGTGCGTATCGAAATCTCACTACAAGATGGTGTTCCGATCTATCGCCAGATCGTCAATCAGGTGAAGTATCTTATCGCGTCTGGACAGCTCGATGCAGGCGAGGAGTTGCCACCGATAAGAACGCTCGCGGAGCAGCTGCTGGTGACTCCAAACACGATCGTGAAAGCCTACGGTGCCATGGAGTCGGAGGGGCTCGTCTACAAACGCCATGGCGCAGGGACGTATGTAGCGGACATGAAATCGCCTCTGGCACGAAAAGAGCAAAAGAAGATTCTAGCGCAGCGTGCGGACGCTTTGCTTGCTGAAGCGAGCCAATTGAACTTCACCTTCGACGAGGTGTTGGACCTGCTACGCAACCGGCACACCGCTTTGAACAAGTCGATCTCAAAGGAATCCAACAATGCCCGAAAACATGGTTGAAGTCCATCAGCTGTCGCGGCAATTCGGAACGACGAGGGCGTTGGACGGCTTGAGCCTGGAAGTTCAGCCCGGGCTCGTCTACGGCCTCGTCGGTGCAAACGGTCAAGGCAAGACCACGCTGATAAAACATCTACTCGGTCTGTTGCGAGCCAAACAAGGCTCCGTGCGGGTCTTTGGAATGGATCCAGTCAAGCATCCTGTCAATGTCTTGCAACGGGTCGGCTATCTGTCGGAAGAACGCGACTTGCCGGAATGGATGCGAATCGACGAGCTGTTGCGATACACAGCGGCATACCATCCGAAGTGGGATCAGTCTTACGCGGACGAGTTGCTTGAGACGTTCGGGCTGGACAAAGCAAGAAAGATCAAGGAGCTGTCGAAGGGGATGCGAGCGCAAGCTGGCTTGATCGCCGCGGCTGCTCATCGTCCCGAGCTGCTTCTTTTGGACGAGCCCTCAACGGGCCTTGATGCGGTCGTGCGAAAGGACATTCTGAATGTGATCATTCGAACCGTGGCAGACGAAGGCCGGGCAGCGATCTTCTCGTCTCACCTGCTTGACGAAGTCGAGCAGATGTCGGACTACGTGTTCATGATCGATCAAGGCAAGCTCGTTCTTCGGGGCAACCTCGATAAGATCAAAGAACAGCACCACTTGCTAAGCGTGCGGTTCGCGACGTCTCAAGAGACGCTCCCGCCTATCGACGATGTTCTTTCCGCTGAGCAACACGGAAAGACCTGGAGCATCGTCTGCAATGGCGCGACGCAAAAGGTTCGGGAATCGCTAGGAGAAATTGGTGGCGAGGTGACTCAAACGAGGAACGCTTCGTTGCAAGAGATATTCGTCGCGCGAGTCGGTCGAAATAGCCTAAGTTTGGAGGAGTAGCCAGTGCGAACTCCGCTTCAAGCCATGCTGTGGGAACTCTGGAGAACTAGTCGGCTGGAGTTGCTATTTCGTGTTGGCATTCATGTTTTCTTCATCTTGTTCCTGTGCGGATTTACTGCAGAAACCGGCGTAACTGAAGGTACCAACATTGGCGAGGCGAACGTACTCCGCGGCGTTATAATCCTGATGTTGGTCTCTGGCTGCGTATTCTCAATAACTTGGTTAGCATCGCTCGATAATCAACATATTGGGTTCAGTTTTCGGCTTGGCTTTTCGCGTCCGGTCTCAACGACCGCGCTCGTTCTCGTCCCAATGATCTACCTCGTCAGCACCGCGGTCGTCGGCTTTCTTTTTTCTGCGACATTGTACGGGACGCTCAGCGGCATCTTTATTCCACTGCCGGGACTGGCCTCCATCGTGGCTTGTCTTGTCACTTGCTTCATCGCAGCCTCATGGTCTCCAACCTCGATGGCAGGAAAGTGGATTGGAACTATAACTGTTGCGATTGCCCTGATCGGCTCCTACACGGTGTTTCACATCCAGCGTCAAGATCCAGAGCCCTGGATCTTGGCTATGGGAAAGTCCGATTACTTTGTTCTCGCATGGCAATACTACGCAGTGTTCTTAGTCACTTGTGCCATCGCTGCGGTCGTAACGGTTATCGGCGTTGACCGCCAGCGCCATGGCGACGATTGGGAGATCGGCACTTTTATCTTAAGCGGAGTCACAAGATTTCGGGCGCAACCCAAAGCTCTCGCGAGTCCTGCGACCAAGCCGTTCACCGGTCGTGTTGCTGCCCAAATTTGGTACGAAATGCGACGTTTCGGATGCAAGATGCTGCTTATCGGTGTATTGACTCCGTTGCTTCCACTCGCTGCCGTCTGCATCGGCGATTGGCTCAATCCCAATACGGACTTCGCTCCGGTCATGTGGCTAGTTATTATCTTTATCTGTCCGTTTGCCTATCAACTCGTTGGCTCAGACGAGGCGACCGGGCTCCGGCGCAAGCAAGGTGCGACGGAATTGTCCGTCTTCGATGCAACGCGTTCGATGCCAAACGGCCAGCTGATCGCGATCAAGCTCCTTGTAATCGCCGTCTGTTCGTTGATCGGGTTCGTGTGGATGGGAATGACAGCTGGGCTACATTCCACCGTCGTCGGCAATTGGGATTCGTGGGACAAGATTGGTGAAACGACTTCCGCGATCATCGGGGATGTACCCGGTTACTGGTGGTTGGTCGGGATATCGAATGCGTTGCTTCTATACGTTAGTAGTAGCTCGATGCTATTGGCATTTGGATTGTGGTTGCCTTTGTATCCTACGCGTTACTTCGCTGGGGTCGTCGTGGCGTTCTTCCACATCGTTCTCGCGGTATGGGATGCAAAGAACGGTTGGGCGCTGCAGCCCTTGTGGATTGCGTACGGCTACTTATTCTCAGTGGTGATTTTCATTGGTTGTATCTTCGCCTTGCGGAAAGCTCTGATCACGCGTGCAATCGGGAAGCGACTGTTTGGATGCGCGTTCTGTCTCTGGCTGATCTATATCGGTTCATCGCTCGCGATCTACGTCAAAGCCTCTCCCAGCTTCGCAATCCCCACACCCGTCCTCGCACTGAGCATTTCCTTGCTTCTCGTTCCGTTGGCAGCGACCGCGATTGCCCCGCTCGCGTTGGCTTCTCACAGACATGGCTGAAGTCTCTTCAAACACAATATCGAATCCCCGTAGTCGCTTGAAATAGCTAGGTGTCTTTACGATTTCGCAGCTCGTGTCACGCGCCGTCCGTTGTTCCTTATAGATGTTTGATAGGTCGCGCAGCATTCTCAGTCGCGTACACTGACCGTTTGCCTACCACTCGAATTCAGGAACTAAGATGCTCGCTACCACTTGCTACACGCGCGACCAGTTGGAACGTTACATGCATGGTCGAGCGAACGACGAATTGAGCGATGCCATCGAGGTCCATCTTGAATCCTGCTCGCAGTGCGAAGATACGTTGTGCGAGTTGGACCAGGGCGAGGATACGCTGATCCGCACGCTTCAAGTAAAGAGTAACGCTCAGCGAAGCGATCCTCCGGCTTGGGTTGAGCAAATGGTGAACGCGCCTTACAAAGCCAACGAACAAGCGGGCGAAGCCGCCACGGACTCAACGACGGAACCACCAGACGAACTTGGCGATTATGAACTCGTCGGCGTGCTCGGACGTGGCGGGATGAGTGTCGTGTTCGCTGCGCGACACAAGCATCTGGGACGGGAAGTTGCATTGAAGGTATTGCTGCCAACGACAGAGCGCCACACCGTCTCGCGCGAGCGATTCATACGCGAGATGAAAGCGGTTGGCGGGTTGGACCACCCGGCGATTGTTCGTGCAACCGATGCTGGTGAGTGCAACGAAACGCTTTACCTCGTCATGGAGCAAGTCGACGGCGTCGATTTGAATCGAGTCTCGCAATCCGAGGGACCGTTGCGCGTCGCGGATGCATGTGCAATCGGTATTGAAGTCGCACGTGGCTTGGCTCACGCCCACGACCAAGGCATCGTGCATCGAGACATTAAACCGAGCAACCTGATGCTCGACTGTCGTGGCAACGTGAAGATACTCGACTTCGGCCTAGCACGAATGCAGTCCGCTGCCTGCGATGTCAGCCTGCAAACAACGATGGGCCAGCTACTTGGCACACTCGACTACATGGCTCCGGAACAAGCCAACGGCAGCGACGTCGATCCTCGCGCGGACATCTATGCGTTAGGAGCAACTCTTTTCAAGCTCCTCACCGGCGCACCGCCGCACGGTCGATCTGCCGACATGCCGATCATCGAGTTCCTCAGCCGCCTCGCGACGAACGACGCCAACCGGTTGGATGAGCAGCGCGATCAACTGCCAAGCGAACTCATTGAGCTAATCGCAACAATGCTGGATCGGGACCCCAACCGTCGAATCGGTCGCGCCGATGAAGTCGCCGCGCGACTGAAACATCTGGCCACCGATAGCAACCTCAGCGAACTGGCCGCAAATGCTATCGGCAAGAAAACGGAATTGCGGGCGAACTCAAGCGATTCCGTCAAGGCAAGCTTGGCCGATTGCTGGTCTCAACAAGTGCCAGGCGAAGTTCCGCCCAAACGTCAGCCAACACCAGACGAAGTGGTGCGACCGCAAAGGATCGGCCCTATTGGCTGTATCGCGTTTGCAAGCGGCGTGTTGAGCTTGCTCGGAATCGCGGCATTGACGATCGTTCTCACGCTTAAATCATCGGAGGGTGAAATTCGGATCGAATCGGAACTCGATAACGTGCGCGTCGAAGTTGTCGATGAAAGCGATCGTGCCAGTCTCATCGCAGTCGAACAGGGCGCTGCGATCACCACTGTACGAGTTGGGCGTTATCGTATTCGGCTAGATTCGCCAGCGGACGGCATCGAGGTTACACCACAGGAAGTGATTGTCACCAAAGACAAAGTGGTGATCGCCAAAGTGAGGAAGATAAGGGCGACCACGCCCATCGCGAATGCTGCCGTTCCGCAAAGAGATTCCGCCATCGCAATGGAGGCAGAGATCGAACTCGCCGAAACGGTCGCCGCAATATCAAAAGCCAAGGAGCAGCCGCAACCCGATCCCGAAGCGATCAAGGTGCTCGAAGGCAAACTCGCACGTCTGCGTGCGTTGATCCGTCCGATCCCAACCGAACCTGTATATCGGGGTCGCACACTCGCCGATTGGGTTGCTCAGATGAAGTTCGAGCAAGAGGAGAACTCGCGACAAGTCGCTGCCGAGACCGTCCTGAAACTCGCTGCAACTCAATCCGACGAGCAGCGGACGGAGCTGCTTTTGGACGCCGGATCTCGATTGTTCGCCTGGACCAACAGCTCGGTCGAATACTGTGTTCTCAGCGCACTCGATCCAGACAACAGCGGCATCGACAACGTAACTTGGCAGCTCAAACATGTCGAAAGGTCGATCGCTGCCGCGAAACTCGCGATCGCGGTTCAGAGTGACAATCAGCGATTACGTGACTACGCACTAGTGCTTTGTGCCGGATTGCGAAACGAGATTCAACGCGGCGAGTGGCCAACGATCTTGGAAGCGATAGAGGGGCGAAGTACGTTTGAAACAGGCCCAGCAAGGGCTCTGACGCAAGTGACCTACGCTGCTTGCTCGCCGGACCCGGCGCTCGCAGCCGAAGTGTTGGCAAACATCGACACGAACGCCGCCTCGAACAACGTCATTTTTTCGATGCTCTACGTTACATCTGATTGGAAGCTTCAGCTATCACATTCGCAGCAACTCGAGTGTGTAGCAACCTACTCAACGAACGTATCCGATCCTGCCGATCTCGAGAACGTTTGGGGAGGGCCGAACGGCGGTCCGTTCTCAAACATCGATTGGAACCACGTCGACGAGAAGATCCAGGCCGATGTCAACTCGGCGGTCGAGCGGCTATTGGTAGCCTTCGAACGGCAACTGGCGAGCGTCACTGAAGACCGATCGGATCTGGAGCGGCAATTCGCAGCGGCGTTGAAGTCAAACACGTTGACGGCGATCATCGACCGCGCCAATTTGACCGGTGCCACTAAAGCACTCGCCGTCAAGCTTCTTAATCAACGACTTGAACAGTTGCTTCAGCTCCGTGCAACGTCCGCCGAGGAGCTTGGTGCCAAGATCGACACGCCTTCAAGCGTCGCAGTCGCCATTGTGCTGCTCACCGGGGCGGTACCTGAGTCGATTAAGAATCTGAGAATCGGTGAATCGGGCTATCTGGCAAAGCAACTAGGGGCAGCTCGAAACACACTGTTACCTCCGAGTGGCGAGGCCAACTTGACAGCTGTGACTCAATTGCTGGCATCTCACGGCGGATATTCGGGCATGCTCGGAAGTGGCAGCAGAGTTTCCAACCTCGCCGCTTGGTATCCCTTCGAGTTAGTAGCGACATTTCACGAGTCGATAACTCGCATAGGGGAAGAAACCCGAGATTTGTCCAATTCTTCGGCGAGATTACAGCGATCGCAATCCAGAAACGTACTGGTGACGACAATGCGCAGCACTAACCCGTCACTTCGGGTCGACTCGCGGTTGATGCTTGATTTCGCGGCCGCTTCGCCCAGTGCTACAGAATTCGTCGACAAAGTGATCATCGCGGCTCAAATCACACCGCACTTGTACCGTCACCCACAGTTTGCAGCCAAGTTAGCGTCATTCACCGATAACGCGAGCAGCCGAGAAGCCACTGAACTGGGCTTTAGACTTTGGAGTTCAAACAGGGATGCCGAAGAACAGGAAGCGAAGTTGTCTGCGTGGTTGGAGTCCGGCGACGCGATTCATGTTCGAATGGCCATGAATGAACTATCGAGCCGAGCATCGCAAAGTAAACGACAAATGGAGCGATTTCAGGGTGAGGGGGCAGAGAAGTTCGCCAACGCAATCGACCGAATCGCCGAGATAGATCGAGTTACTTCCGACGAACTTAACTTCCTTGTGTATCTGGACGACAATGCACCGCGAGCCGCTGAGCACGCGATCAAGTATCTCGAGTTCTGGTTGAATGACCCCGAAGCAAGACCCCAGAAACTCAATGCAACAGGGCTGCGTGCGTGCGTGGACATTTTGCTGGCGTATCCCGAGCACGCGACCACAGTCAGACCGCTCGTCCAAGAGATACTCAATCAGGGGAAAGACACGTTGTTCGAGTTGAATACATTATTCGAACTGGACCGCGCCGCGCTGGAGCGACTCTTAACCGAGTTGCCAGAGTAGACTATCCAACGGCCTTGGTTACAACGTTGCCAGCAACGTCGGTCAGCCGGAACTTGCGGCCTTGAAACTTGTAGGTCAGCTTCTCGTGGTCCATGCCCAACAGATGCAGTAGCGTGGCGTGGAAGTCGTTGACGTGAACGCCATCCTCGACGGGGAAGTAGCCGAGTTCGTCTGTCTTGCCGATAGTCGCCCCACCGTTTGAACCGCCTCCCGCCATCCAGACACAGTACGCGTCCTTATGGTGATCGCGACCTGCTTTCGCGCGATCTGCTTGCAGGAGAGGCGTGCGACCAAATTCGGCACCCCAAACAACTAGCGTATCTTCGAGCAAGCCGCGTTGTTTTAGATCTTTGATCAACGCCGTGATCGGCTGATCCACTTGTTTCGCTTTCTTCGGCAACGCGGTGAAGACACTGCCGTGGTGATCCCAGCCCTGATCAAACAGCTGCACGAAGCGAACACCCCGTTCGACCAACCGACGAGCGAGTAAGCAGTTGTTCGCGAAGCTCGTTTTGCCTGGCTCCGTACCGTACATGTCGTGAATATTTTGCGGCTCCTGCGAAATGTCCATCAGCTCGGGCACGCTGGTCTGCATCCGGTACGCCATTTCGTACTGTGTGATTCGCGTTGCAATCTCAGGGTCGCCAACGTCAGCCAACTGAGCTCCGTTCAGCTTGTTAATGCTGTCAACGATCCGCCGACGGCCCGCGGAATCGATCCCATCAGGATTCGACAGAAACAGCACGGGATCACCTTGACTGCGAAACTCGATTCCCTGGTAGACCGTCGGCAAGAATCCGCTTCCCCACAGACTGTTTCCGGCACCCGCGACGGACCCGGTGATCAAGACGACGAACCCAGGTAGATCTTGGTTCTCGCTGCCCAGCCCATAATTCACCCACGAACCGATCGTCGGTCTACCGAATCGACCGAAGCCGGTTTGGAAGAAGAGCTGCGCCGGTGCGTGATTAAAATGCTCGGTATGCAGCGACTTGATCATACAAATGTCGTCTGCCACCGTCGCCAAGTTCGGCAACAACTCTGATAGTTCGACGCCCGACTCGCCGTGCTTGGTGAACTTGTACTCCGTCCCCAATAGCTTGGGATGACCGCGAAGAAATGCAAATCGCTGCCCTTCGAGAAACTCGTCAGGACATGGTTTCCCGTCATTCTCCTGGAGTGCCGGTTTGTTCTCGAACAAGTCGAGGTGCGACGGTGCGCCAACCATGTGCAAGAAGATGACGTTCTTTGCCTTGGGCGCGAAATGCACTGGCTTTGGGGTAAGCGGGTTCGTAGTTGCTGAAGCGGCTGGCGAGTCGCCCGCCAGTAGCGACGCAAGCGCGACCGAACCGATCCCCGTTCCGAGACTTTGAAACAGTTCCCGTCGCGAAACGATCTGCTGATAGCATTGATCAGGTGTCATCCTGAAACCCGCCGATTATGCTGGTTGAAACTGCGAGACTCGCAAAGCGCGAGCCTCGCGTTGCTCTATTCTACAACAAGTTGAACCCGCTCCGCAAAGGCGGGATAAAATTCTCGATCTCCCTTGAGGCATCGCAATGTTCTTACGCCCGACAAACCAGGCCTGCACCACCGGCCTGATGCTGCTAACGCTGAGTTTCGGTCTCCCCTGCCTCGCGCAAACCGGCACCAACTCGTGGCCCGATCCCATCGCCCACCATGTAATGCCATATCACACTAGTGGAATCACGCACGGGCCGATGCTCGGCAAACCGACCGCAACTTCGATGCGAGTGTGGATTCGCACCAAGGTTCCGATGAAATGTCGGGTCGTTTTTGACACGAAGACTCCAATCACTCCCAACAGTCGTTCGATCATCGTTGAGACAAAAGCGGATGCCGACAACACGGGCTTCGTTGATCTTGTCGAGTTGAAACCGAACACTCGATATTACTACGGCATCATCGACTCGATCGGGTTGATCGATACTCGCATGGAGTTCGATCGACCGTGGCCATCGTTCCGAACCCTGCCGAATGAAACGAGCTTTCACGACCCGCTCAACAACAAAGACGGTTCGTTCAACTTCTCGTTTTCAATTGGTTGCTGCTCTCGTCAGCTTTTGCCGAACGCTCCGCTTGGCATTTACGCCAACCCGCCTTCGTTTCTGAACATATTCCAGCGGCATGCGGATGATATTGCGTTCCACATCGTGAACGGAGACTTCACGTACGAAGAAGTGCTTGATGGTACGCGAGCCGGATACGCTTCCAACTACAAACTGTACTTGGATCGCGGACGCAATATGTCCAACTTGTTTCGGTACGTGCCTTTCATGACGATGTACGACGATCATGAAGTCAACTCGAACCTCGACGGAAGCGGCGAAGTCGGTCTTGGACATGGTGACTATCTGAAACGCGATGATGCCTTGCACGTGTGGCAGCAGTACGCGGCTTGGGCAAACGACGAGACGGCTCGCAAGCGCCCCTTGCGTTTCGGTAAGGCGGCCGTTCAGCAAGGCGAGGACGTCTTGTTCGACTCAGACGCGGACTTCTCGTCGCTCAAAAAGGAGCAAGTCAGCACAATTCACATCGGGCATTTCATCAAAGGAGACCAACGAACAACACCTGATCGTGGTGGCGCCAACATCGGCGTTTATGGCTTATCGGAAGTGGTCGACAAACATCGACTTCGCGTGACACCCGCCTTCAAGGCCGATGGAGAGGCACCGTATAGTATTGGAACGCATCATTACTTTGATCGCTTGGTCGGCAACTGCCATTTCTTCTTTCTCGACACGCGCGGCGAGCGTTCCAAGTTCCTTGGCGAACGGCGAGCCCACGATCCCGATCGATTCATTCTAGGCGACGTTCAAAGCAAGTGGTTTCTTGAGGGTGTCAAGCAATCGACCGCAGACTTCATTTTCGTGATCTCGCCCGATCCGTGGACGATCTATCACTCGGGTTACCACGTTAAGCCGGAAGGAGGCACAGGCTCGAAGGGCGACGGCTTTTGTGGCTATGTCCATGAACGCGAGATGCTCATCCCCGAACTCGATGCGATTCAAAAGCCAGTGATGATCTTTACTGGCGACGTTCACAATTCGTTCAGCGTGCAGATCACGGATAACGTATGGGAGTTCATGGTGGGCCCGATGAATTCAGCAGGACATCCCATCGGCACGGCTGGTCTGCCGCCGTTTGGTGGCTGGTTCGATAGTGAAGGCCGTAAAGTGAAAGTCAAATGGGTGGCTGGCTTTCCGGACAACGTCCACTACAGCCGGCAACGCAACACGTACTACGGTATCGTCAACATCAACAACATCATGAAAGCAGCCAAGCCTGAAGGTGTTGGCTATCAGTTCGTGCCATACGACGAACCTCAAGCGATCGTTCAGTTCTATGACGGTTATAACGGGAAGCTCGTCTATGCAGAGAGCGTTTCGACGATTGATGCGAAGCCAGAAGGAGCAGCTGCTCCGAAGAAGAGTCGATGGCCTTACAAGCGCGAATGAGTACGAAACGACGATCAATTGTTGTGGGGTAAGCCGTTAATCCTCGTCGCGGATCATTTCTATCCCTGAGAACAGCGTCTTACCTTCCAGCGACGTCAAGCCAATTCGAAGATCCGTATCGACCTTGACTCCACGAAATTCCCGGACAACGGATCGCATCGCGCCACCCGCTGCTTCTCGCACGTCCAAGTTTGTGATCGCCGGCTGTTCGTCGAACGAAACTGCGAACGTGCGGTTCGACGGTTTGTCATTCGGTTCGGAGAAATGCAGTCGGATCGTGAAGTTTCCTGGTCTCAGTCCGTTAATGGTAACTGCTGACGCACCCTCGACTCCGGACGCCCCAACCCACGGCCAACCTTCGCCATCGTGCATCCAGAGAGAGTGCTGATAAAAGTACTGGGCAGATTCAGGCTCGACCGATATGCGAACATCCGGCGACGTTCCGCCACGGCTAGGGTACTCGAGCCACAGTGTACCTTCCGCCGTCATGCGATCACCAGGTGCGCCGAAGTTGATCCCGAGGCGTTCAATACTTTCGCTGCTTCCGGGTCCCCAAGACGCCCACTGCTCGTGCTCTTGCGGCATGTTCACCATCGCCAGCCCGGCTGGCAGCGGATAGCTGCACGTGCAGCCTTCGTAGAAGTAGGGAACATTCAAGACTCCACACGCCGGAATGATGCTGTTCGTGCACCCTGATCTCGGGCCGCTGATGTTGCAGACGCCACTCTCGGATCTCTTGTCATAAAACGCCGGCGTGCCGCTTCGCATCGTGAAGAAGTTGCCATAATCAACGCCGCCATCGCAGCCGTAACTTTTCGGGATCGTGCGAGGTTCGGGTTCGCCAGTCAGCGGATTGGTCCGCTCGCCGATAATTGGCTGCTTGGGTTTCCAGGCGTCCAATTGTGTGGGAGGGCGATACTGTGACGGTTGCTCGCCGGTGGCTTCTCGTTTGGGTAGGCGAACTTCTGAGAGCATGGCTTCACCGGGATCAATGACGCGCCCCGTGTAGACATCGGAAACCACGGGTGGGAGCAGATCGTAGGGCGGTTTTCGTCCCGTTCGATGTTTCTCCATCCAATCCTTCGGCAGAGATATCATCACACCATCGACGAACCAGGGCTGTGGAGAACGTTTGAAGTGGCCGAGTGCATCATCGAACCAAAGAACGCCAAGCGGTGCACGCACGTGTTCATCGGGACTCGTCCATCCGCCGGTGTAGTTTGTCGCTCCTTGAAGTGCTCCGCGACGATGTACGACGCTCCAGGAACCACGTCGTTCGGTAGTGAATACATCGCGTCCAGCTTCGGTGACCGTGGCTGCCAGCTGATCGTGAGCTGCAGCCGAGCAAGAGAGCATCGCTGCGCTTCCGTATGGTCGTAGCGTCTGAAATTCTGCAAGTTCTTTCGTCACGCGTACTGCAAGGGTATTTGCGACCGCAACGCTATCGGCAATCTCAATGCTTGCTAGGTAAGGCGGCAACTGAAAACTGACCGGGTCGGCAACATGCAACGAGACGCGTTGCCCGTAGAGATGACGTTCATCGAGTAGACGTCGCCAAGTCGCAGCTCGCTTTGCATCAGGTTCGATGACGATGAATTGCAATCCCGTATGAGTGACAAGCTTCATCAACCATTCGAAACTTCTTGCGCCACGTACGACGCCGAAACCTCGATGGCCTTTCGCCTGATCGATGATTCGTTGCACGCGATTGTCGAGCTGCGCCGAATCTTTCACGGTCGTCGTTTCTTCGCGTGAATTTATTATCAGCCCACGAGTTGTCTTCGGCCCAAAACAGAAGATCGTTCCATCAAGTGTGACGGCGAACAGCTTTCCGTCTGCGGCGAGCAAACTAGAGACTTTTCCGACGATACCGGCGACTTCGTCAAATGAATGTGACTTGCCGCCGACTTTGATCGTCGTGCGCGTTCCCTCGACACCGCGCCCAATGTACGTCTTGTCTTCGTGAAGGTCGCTGTTCGATTCCTTGTCGAGTGTGACAATGCCGCGACGTCTATCTGCGGATGCGAAGTAACTTCCTGGTAGTCGGCCCGGCGCGGGCAATTCGAACTCTTTCAACCTGCCGGTCGCCAAGTCAAAGGTCGCCGGATACGCCTGTCCGCAAGGAACAACTAATTCGTCACCATTCACAACCAAGTAACCTTGTGGCGTTACGCCGCCAAACGCCTCGGCACCGTGTGGGTGCATTCCATAGACGTTGCCACTTTCGTCATTTCGCCAAACGACTTCGCCCGTCGCCGCGTCGACGCAGTAGATGAAGACACCCTCGAAGCTCCATACGCCTGCGGCGAAGTAAAGCTTGTCCTCGTGCAACACGGTCCCACCGCGCACTGGCCACAAAGAGATCAGCCGGCCGTTACCGAGCACCTTTCGCTGCGATGGGGCCGCTTGCAGCTTCCAGATCACACTGCCATCGGCTGCTTTCAAGCAGTAAACGTGACCGTCATCCGAACCAACGAACAGTCGGTCTTTCCAGGCGACTGGTGCGAAGCGCACAGGTCCTTCTGTGTAAAACCTCCAACGCTCTTGGCCTGTCTCCGTGTCGTAAGCCGTGACACTGTCGTTATATGACGAACCGATAAACATCGTCTTTCCGAGGACCACTGGTTCGTAACTGGCGTCGAACTGCAAACGCTTCGTTCGGAATGCAGGTTTCAACTTCGGGAGTTCCCGCGTCCATAGCAATTGCAAGTCATCCGGCAACACTTCTTCGCTTTCAGCACTCCGAGCCGAATCGTGCCGCCACATCGGCCAGTCGGTAGCTGAAGCGAGATTCGCGAAAAGCAGCTGGAGTATCAGGACGACGTAAGCGAGATGACGCATGAGCTTGCTCGATCCGGGTTGCGGAAGCGTTCGTAGGCAGGAGCGCCATTCTTGCTCAACCACACTCAGATCGCAACCGAAGCAAACCGCTTAACGCTGCCGCATCGCTCGCTCGATCTCACGCTTCATGTCGGCCTTCTTCAACGATTCGCGTTTGTCGTGCGTTTGTTTGCCTTTGCATAGCCCCATCAATACCTTGGCGATTCCGCGATCGTTGAAATACATCTTCAAGGGAACGAGTGTTAATCCCTTCTCATGAGCCTTCTGGCCAAACTTGCGGAGTTCTACGCCGTGAACGAGCAACTTGCGTGGCCGTTTCGGTTCGTGGTTCCAAAGTGTCGCATTGACGTATTCTTGTATGTCGGCTCCGACGAGCCACATCTCGCCGTCCTTCATGCGACCATAAGCTTCGTCCAACGAAAGTTTGCCGTTACGCAAACTCTTAACCTCGCTGCCAACGAGCGCGATTCCGCACTCCAACGTCTCGAGTACCATGTAGTTGTGCCGAGCTTTCCGGTTCTCCGAGATTGGTCGCTCGCCTTTGTTCGGCGTCGCTTCACCTTTCTTTGGTTTTTTGGCCATTTGAAATCAGGAGACTAACTGGTGCAGAGCGAAGTTTGGTTTCAAGAACAGCTATAGCGGATTTTGCTCGATTCGACTACCTCTCCATCACGAACGTGCAGGCCCGGTCAAGCTGATATTCCGAGATATCACCGCTGATGTTAGAGTCGCCTGCTTCCAAGACATTAACACAATGTCGAACTGCTCAATGACGTCGCCACACTTCAACTCAACCGATGCAGTAGCCGATTTTCACCTGCTGGGAGAGGTTTCTTACGACGATTGCCTTGCGCTCCAACGACGGTTGGTATACGAAGTCAGCAATTCCGGCACGCCGCGGGCGATCGTCTTGCTCTGCGAACATCCGAGTCTAATCACGGTAGGGCGATCCGGGTCGCGAGGCCACATCCGAATCGATGCAGACACACTTGCGAAAGAACAGCTCGCAATTCGATGGGTCAGTCGCAGTGGCGGATGCGTCTTGCATGCCCCAGGGCAATTGGCCGTCTACCCAATCGTTCCACTCGATTCGTTCGGCTGGGCACGCGGCGGCTATATGGCTTGCCTCACGGGGGCGATGCGTTTTGCCCTTGAGTCGCTCCGTGTTTCCACCCACGCTCGTGATGGCAGCAGTGACGTTTGGGGTAGAACTGGCTTGCTAGCGGCCGTCGGCGTGGAAATCGAGCAGGCAACGACCTATCACGGGACGTTTCTGAACGTTGCTCCGGAGATGACTCGAATCTCTCAAGTCGATACAGCAGCGAGCGTTGTGGCAGCTCACGAAAAGGCTTCCATGAGCTGCCTCCTCGCCGAGCGGCGACTTCCCGCTAGAATGACGGATGTTCACACGCGAGTCATCGAAGGATTCCTCGATTTCTTCGAACTTGATCGTCACAACATTCACACTGGCCACCCTTGGCTCCGTCACCCAGCAGGATTTGTCCGTGAGTCAACTTCAGGCGTTTGTTGAACTTCCCATCGTATCGCCCGAGCCACATCGCCGTCTTCCGTCTTGGCTGCGCCGCGAGATTCCGCGCAGTAATGCTAATAACTTCACCGCGAATCTCCTCCAAGAGCTGCGACTGGAGACCGTCTGTGACAACGCCCGCTGTCCGAATCGAATGGAATGCTATTCGCAGAAGACAGCGACCTTCATGATCCTCGGCGACGTTTGCACGCGCCCTTGCGGTTTTTGCGCTGTCGCGCGAGGCCGGCCGGATCGGTTGGAAGACGACGAACCGGCTCGGGTTGCTGAAGCGGCTCATCGCCTTGGGCTCAAGCATGTCGTCATCACTTCGGTGACCCGCGATGATCTTAGCGATAGCGGGGCGGAGCATTTCTATCAGTGCGTCGTAGCCGTGCGGGAGCGAACCGGGGCGTCCGTCGAAGTCCTGACGCCAGATTTTCTGAACGACTACGCAGCGCTCGATCGAGTCGTGGAATCAGCCCCCGAAGTCTTCAATCACAACACCGAGACGGTCCCGCGACTTTATCGTCCGGTTCGCGGCCCCAAGTCGGATTATCGCTGGACCCTTGAACTTTTGCGCCACGTAAAACGCAAGAGTCCGCAAATCAAGACGAAGAGCGGGCTAATGCTTGGTCTAGGGGAGACTCGCGAGGAGATTTTCGAAGTGCTGTCAGACTTGCTGGATTGCGGATGCGATTTCCTGACTCTCGGCCAGTACTTGCAACCATCTCCGAAACATCTGCCTGTGGTCGCATACATCACGCCTGACGAATTCGATGAGCTTGGCGAACTGGCCGAGCAAATGGGCTTCAACAAGGTAGCCAGCGGCCCGTTTGTTCGCAGTAGCTATCACGCCCGAGACATGGCCGAGGCTTTTTGAACCGGGTTGGGAATAGATCGGAGCGACGGAGGCTCAACAAGATAGTCACGTCCCACTCCGTATACGCATTGAAAACACAGTAATTCCGAGCGAAGTGTCAGCTATTTCACAGCCCCTTTGACCCACCGGCCTTTAGTATGAGAAGATACTCGCTAAGCTAAAGGCCAAATTACAAACCGGAATAGGAGATTAGAACGATGAAGAATCAAGTCTTGTTTGCCGCCGTCGCGATGGCAGCTGTTGCCCTGTGGGGGTGTGCCAAGCCCACTTCGACGCCTGTCGCCAATACGAGTGCCTCGTCCAACACGACTGCGGCCCACGACCATGCTGGACATGATCACGACGAGCATGCAGGTCACGATCATGATGGTGCAGATCACGAAGGCCACGATCACGGCGATCATGACGGCCACGATCATGGTGATGCCGACTCAACCACACTCGTCTCGCTAATGTACTGCGGCAGCTGTGGCCATAGTTTTGGCAAGGGCACTGAGCATACGTGCGACGCGGATCACGCCAAGTGCGAATCTTGTGGCCTCCACAAGGGCTCTGACCTGTGCTGCAAGATCGAAGGCGATTTTGCAGGCAAGGCCATCTGCGGTTCCTGTGGCCAGATCGCTGGAACGGAAGCCTGCTGTAAAGAAGGTGCCGAAGTCTGCGAAAAATGCAATCTGCATAAGGGCTCGCCACTGTGTTGCGTCCTAGGTGACAAAGCTGCCGCGCCGGCGGAAGAAGCACCTGCCGAAGCCGCTCCAGCCGTAGAAGCGAAGCCGGCTGCTGCCGAAGCTGCTCCCGCTGCGGAAGAGAAGCCCGCCGAAGCAGCGCCTGCTGCAGAGAAGGCTGCTGAAGAAGCGCCTGCCGCCGCTGAGAAGCCAGCCGAAGAAGCTGCTGAAGCTGCGCCAGCTGAAGAAGGCTAAGAAGCTTCGATCGTTTGAAGCCACACTCACGAGCCTCGTCGCACTAAGAGCGGCGAGGCTCGTGTCGTTCTTGCCGCTAGAATGAGCTAACATCCTTGGTCGCGGGCGCGTCAATCATTGATGCGGTCTCGCAGTTCAGCCAGAAGCGATTTCACAAGTTCCGGTTGTTCGTCAGCCAGATTCCGAGTTTCTTTTTCGGCTGACGTGTGATCATAGAGTTCGACCTGCCCGTCGGGGTGAACGATTAAGCGATGTGTCTTCGTGCGAACGCTGCGCTGTGAATTCCTGAAATACGAGATGGCCGGATGTCCCGGTGAGTCCGGATTCTCTAGGATCGAACGAAGCGAAACACCTTGCGTAAAGTCAGGCTTCGGGAGCTTCGTCAAGTCGCACAGCGTTGGAAAAACATCTAACGTCTCGACGATTGAATCACTTGCCTTGCCCGAATGTGCCAGCCCCGGATAACTGACGATCAACGGCGAACGCAGCGACTCTTCGAACAGCGAATGCTTGCCCCAAATCGCATGCTCGCCCAAGTGCCAACCATGATCGCCCCAGAGGACAACGATCGTGTTCTCACGCTGACCAAGGGCATCGAGACGTCCGAGGATCTTACCGACCTGAGCGTCGGCGTAAGTAACACACGCGGCGTAATGCCGGCGAACCTCAATTGCGAAGTCGGCATCGTCATTTGGATTTCGCTTCCATCGGTTGTACTTCATGAACTCGCCGGATCCGTGCCAGGTCGTCTTCCCCTTCGGCTTTGTTGGATGAGGAATCGCGGGAAGCTTGGCGTCGCGGTACGGTTCGAGATACTTCGCGGGGGCACCGAATGGAAGGTGAGGGCGAATGATCCCGACCGCTAGGAAAAACGGCTTGTCGGAGTCGTGGTTCGAGAGATCACCAAGCTGGCGAAGAGCTTCGTCCGTGATCGGACCATCTGGATAGATCGAGTCGGGACCCTTGACCGACTGAAACACATCCATCTGTTTTGCTTTTCCTCGAATCTCGCCATTAGCGAGTCCATGCATGGCCCCTCGCGGGTGCTGCCATGGCCCAGCCGGTAACAAGTGCCGGTCCCATGAGAGAGGCATCTCCGGTTGGTCGTCAGAATCCCAATCTGCACCCCCGCGTCCACCGGGATGATGCGACACTTTGCCAACGGAGACGGTCGTGTAGCCATGTTGCCGAAACCAAGCTGGCATGCTCGGCGGGACGGAGCTTGACTTGTTCGTTAGTCTCTTGGCACGATCGAATAATGCATTGTTGCTGCCAGAACCATAACGCCCCGTAAGCAGCGTATATCGCGACGCGCCACACGTCGGTGCCTGGACGTAGTGATGATGAAACGCGCGACCACGCTCCGCCAGCTTGTCAATATTCGGCGAGTGGATGTAGTCTTTGCCGAAGCAGTGCAACTCGGGTCGCAGGTCGTCGATGCACAGCAAAAGGACGTTGAGCTTTTGTTCTGCAAACAGAGACGTCGCTCCGACCAGCAGCAAGCCCCAGGTAATTAACGTACGACGGACACAGATCGGAAACATGTTGAGTACTCGTGGAGAGGAATTCGAATTGGGGCGATAGCCCGGTAGTAACGGACGCCTGTATATTGGGTTTAAGGCGGCTAGTTGGAGATTGTATTGTCGTTCGTATTGATTGTGAGCGGCCAACCAGGAACGGATTGATTGCTGGGATTGCGGTCCTGATCCATCGTGTGCAGCTGCATGGTGATCTGGCGGTTGTCTTTATCAAACAGCAGCATGCCGTAGCCGTTCACTCCATGTGCCGTTCCGGCCACGGTCAACTTGTTACCGAAGCGGTCGTGGTGATTGCCTGACCCGATCACGCCAGGTATTTCGCGACCACGAGCCGGAACGCTTGGCCGCCAGCTGCGATTCTGTTTCGACGCAAAGGCTGGCAGCGAATATCCCCACGGCCCATCGCCCCAATCGTCGATGCCATGCTGATGCAACGTGCCGAAGTGAATGTCGCCACTGATCATTACAGCCTGGGATGGTGCGATAGCTCGTAGGGCGCGGTTACGCGCAGACTGTGGCCAGCCATTGGCGTCCATGTCGCCGTAAGTCACATCGTAGTTCCCGATGTTGACGAGCGGCGATTGGGACAACACGGCGGCCAATCGTTTTTTCTTCGCGACACGATTTGCCCAGGCGCTTACGAATTCTTCCTGTGCTTTCCCCAGCAGTTGCAAGTCTTCGCGGTCAAGTTTTCGGGCGTCGAACGCGGGGTCCATGATCACTTCCGGAGTGCGATTCGGTTTACCGGTCCGTGGATCTCGAATCGCTTCCGAAATCACCTCGGACGGAGGCGACTTGAACTTGCGATCCTCCAGAATCGCGAAGCTGACACCGCCGTAGTCGAGCGAAGTGAAGTACGCATTGATTCCGTCTCCCCAGGGGCCGACCTGTACTGGATCGGGCAGGTGCCATGTTTGTGTGCGTTCGGCAGCGTTCACCCACAACGGGTGCATCGGATAACCACCCGACGTCCGATCACCTGTCATTCGTCGACCACCATCACCCCACAGATCGTTCGCATAGATATCGTGATCGTCTGTAATCATGACGGATGGGCGATCCTTTAGCAGATCACGAAAGGTCAGCCCAAATTTGCGCCATTTCGCCAAATAGTTTGCCATTGCGGCCGGCACGTCCGCTTCCGTATGAGCCTCGACGATCCCGCCTCCAGCGTTGCTCTCGTAGATCTGGTCCCCTGCGAAAAAGATGAGATCCGGATTCTGATCGATCATCTGAGCGACGGCTTGGCTATAGGGAAAGTACTTGTCGTTGACGCAGGCAACCGCCATCAGCTTCAACGTACCGCTGTCGCGTGGTTCCGCTCGAATCGTTCCTGTAAGTTCGCTGTCACCACAGACGACGCGGTACTCCTTCTTGGCGGTTGCGTCCCAGTCTTCTACGCGAAATTCCGCCATGGCCGTCAATGAGTTCACCACGACTTCGGCCTTCCGCTGCCAGCCAGCGTTGCTCTTGAGATAGAGTGTCGCCGAGGAAGTCGTCGGGCGTGTCGGATCAGCGTCCGTATGAGCGGATATCTTTAGCGTGTCATTGGCGATGCAGTACTGCGTCCAGAGCAGACTCGCTTGTCGCGGCTCTTGTGAAACGATTCGCTCAATGGTGGCGAAGTAAGCGCCGTGAGTCTTGCCGCCCGGCGTTGTAAGTGTCGTCTTCAATTCCGTTGGACCGACCGGCAGCATGACCTGAAAGTCAGCCGTCGCGGTCTGCGTTGGATCATCGATCTCCATCTCGAGCGATTGCCCCGAGATTTCGATTGCGGCTGTCGTCGAATCGATGGCCTGATTCAAATAGGCAGGCCATCGGGACAATGAAATGCGATACCTCCCTGATTTCGCAACGTCCAGCCACCAGGGACCGTTCGCAATCATTCGGTTTACAACATGTCCATGACTCCACGGTGGTCCACCTCGCGGCATCACCCATTCCTGGCTGGTGAGCTGAGTCGGATTTTCAATGTCCGATCCAATCACGATCCGAGTGGGCACCATTCCTGATCGTACAGAAGCAAACCACTCCGAGTGCTCCTTGGCGAGTTGTTTAACCACATCCAAGTGATCAGCCGACACATCGTTGCGCTGACTAGGATCGGCGATGATGTCGTACAGCTCTTCACCTTCTACTAAACGCCACCGCTCGGTCATCGCAGTTCCGATCTCCCATGGGTCATCCGGCTTCGCATATCCGTTGCCGCCGTGCATCTGGGTGTGCAGCGTCCGGGCTCGCCATTGTGTGTCCTCATTTTGCAGCAATGGTGCCAGCGATCGGCCATCCAGACTTGGCCACGAAGCAGGTCGATCGAGTTCGCACAACTCCATTAGCGTCGGCGTAATATCGAAGTGAGCCGCGAGCGTATCAATGTCACGCGGCATTCCCAACCTCCCTGCAGGCCAGCGCACGAACATCGGCACGCGATGCCCGCCATCGTAAGCCGAACTCTTTCCGCCTCGCATGTTCGCGTTCTCCGCCGGATCGGTCGGCCAGCCGTAGATTCGACCGCCTTCCCCGAACTGGGCACCCGCAGCCGTACCGTTATCGGTCATGAAAATCAGGACGGTATCATCCGCCAAACTTTCGTCGCGTAAGAACTCAAGCAACCGCCCAAGATTCCAATCAAAGTTCGCGACCATCCCTTTGAAGCTGGCCTGCTTGTTGTCCATCCCCATGTCCAGAAATGGCTGCTTCCATTTCTTTCCAACAAGGTACGGACCGTGCGGAGCGTTGGTCGGCAAGTAAAGAAAGAACGGCTTGCTTCCACCTGCGTCAGCCGCAACGGAACTCATGAAGCTCATCGCTTCGTCGAACCACACGTCGGTACAGTAGCCATCGAACTTCTTCCACATGTCGCCGACGAGATAGGTGTCATCGAAGTAGTCGTTCGTCCAATAATCCGAGATTTGCGTGACGCCTCCACACCGATGCCAGACGCTGCGCTCAAAGCCCTTATCCATCGGTCGCGACGGCGCGCAATCGCCCAAATGCCACTTGCCGAAGATGCCTGTCGCGTAACCGTTCCGAGTGAACAGATCACCGAGAGTTTTCTCACGCGAGTGTAATGACGTCCGTCCGGAAGAAGTGCGGTATGCTCCCGTTCGAGCCGGATAGCGGCCAGTCATCAACGCCGCGCGAGTCGGAGTACAGAATGGCGCAACATGAAAATCAGTGAAGCGAACCGATTCAGCATGCAACCGATCAAGGTTCGGTGTCTTTAATGTTGGATTCCCATGGCAGGAGAGATCACCGTATCCCTGGTCGTCCGTCATAATCAGAATGACGTTGGGCTTCGATGCCGCCTGCCCTAGCCCCGCGCCCGACAACAGAATGCACGCGATGACTGAAGCGATTCGAAATAGGATGGGCATAGTATGGTGCCTGAATTCGCAGGGACGGGCGAGAGCGTGTCTGGTTAGACAGGAAGATGCCCTTTCAGCACGCGCAAGGTTCGTTGCACGCCATCGGGGCCGACTTTCGATCCGTGGCCGGGACCTTGGTCGTCGATGAACGCAACGTAGGACCCGGCAGCGAAAGACGCTTCCTGCAATTCGTTAGGTCTACCGAAGAGTACCGAGAATCCACCTGCGTTTACTTGTTGCAAGTAAGTGACCGCGCCATGCTCGGCATGATGAGCCGCATTGTGTAAACCCTTCGCTTCACTCGCCGCGACGGTTTGTTCAATCGTATCGAGAACGAGTTCATCCAACTGAGCAGAATCCAATTCACTTTCGACGATCTGCGACAACTTCTCTGGTGAATCGTCGCAGCATACGACGCTGATCTTAAGCATGCTCATCTTGGAAGCACTTTCTTTGGTTGTTCCTGGTCTACATTGACTCGCGTTGCAGTAAGCTTACGGAGAAAATCTGCGTAAGGCATGAAAAATTCGTTAGACTTTCGATTGAATAAGAGAGAAGCAAGGCCGCAACATTATCGAGTCAAGTTTAACAGGCGGATTTTTGCCGTTTGTGCCGATCCGAATGAATGGAAGAACCCAAAATTGATGCTAAATCTTCCCATCCAAACCCATCTGATAGTATTTGTGCGTGATGTTGTCTTGGTTTTCCAACAGCCAATCGATTGAAGGCTCGCAAGACATCGCTTTGTGAATTGCCTGTGCCATCGCTTTACGGTGAATGTCAAACAATGCTTTATGATCGAGATTGTCGTCGGTCGCCACGCCCGGGTTGAGCCAAACGCTACAGATGATTCCCAGGTCGTTGGCCTTCTCTTTGGGCAAGTCGCCCGCACGGACGGCGTCGAGGACACCATTAGCGATCGCGGCTTGGACCGTTCCCATCAAGATGTTGGTGTAACGGCTGTTCTTCACCGTGACTTTGCTCACGCACAGCGTGACGGGTCGGACCTGGATGTCGGTGTTGAGGATCGCGAACACTTTGGAGTGACCCATCGATTGGTCGCCGGTCAATGTCGCGAGTGCTGTGCCAACGGGTCCATCGAGTTCACCAATGACGACTTCTGGCTCGGCAGCGGTAAAGGGCGGCCCACCTGCAACCAAAGCTTCGCCAGTACGGAGGATGATGCGCTCAGACATAGCAGTCGTAATCCCTTCGGAGTTTCAAACAGAGGAAATCGGCTCAGGCGAACTCGCCAGGCCGGTACTTGCCGGGCTAACCTACCGAGATGCAGGTCGGCTTGCAAGCGTCCGCATTCCTACTTACTCGCGGGCTAATCGTGAGTCGATCCATGCCGCAACGCACGCCCGGCCAACGCCCCGGTCACATCGCCTTCCGAGATGACTGGCGATCCATTGACGAACGCGTAACGGATACCGTCCGCGTATTGATGCGGTGAATCGAACGTGGCACGATCGATAAACTCCGCCTCGTTCCACACGATGACATCCGCGAAACAATCCGCTCGCAAGTAACCACGATCTTTCAGACCTAAGATGTCAGCGGGCAACCCGCTAGAGCTGCGAATCGCCTTAGCGATTGGAATCGCTTGTTCACGAATCGAGTAATGACCAATCTTGCGAGCGAACGTCCCGTAACTACGCGGGTGCGGAATCTCCTCGCTAGGAATTCGCGAGGCCCCGTCCGACGCAGTTGCTACCCAGGGTTGTTGCATGACGTAGCGAACGTCTGCTTCGTTAATGCTGTGATTGACAACGGACGCTCCACCGTTACGTTCGATCCGCAGAATCAAGTCGAAAGGTTCGAGCTTCTCTTCGTCAGCGATCTGTTTCAATCGCCGCCCGGCCCATTCCGGTCGAGGCTCGTAGCGTGCAATCTGAATCCGCTGACCGGCATCGGTGAGTTCCAGCTTCTTCCGAATCGCCGCCTCGATCCGCTGCGAGTCTTCACCGCTTTCAAGCCGCGCCAATGTCTTCTCGCGGCCGCCGGCACGAGCCCACGCGGGGATAAAGGTCGCAGACAGCGAGGTACTCGACGCGGTGTAAGGATATTGATCTGCTGTGATCACGCGACCAGCGGATCGTTCTCGTTCAATCACATCGACCGCAGTTCGAACCAACCCCCACGAGTCTTTCCCGGAAGACTTAAAGTGCGATATGTGAACGGGCAAGTTGGCACCACGTCCTATCTCCAATGCTTCGCCGACCGCGTCGAGCAAACGAAGTCCTTCGCCTCGAATGTGGCTCGCGTAGATACCATGATGGCTCGCGACGACCTTTGCAATCTCCGTGAGTTCTGCCGTATCGGCATACGAACTTGGTACGTAAATCAAACCCGATGACATACCCCACGCGCCGTCCTTCATCGCCTTCTCTGCCAACCCTTTCATGCGCCCCAACTCGTCATCGGTCGCTCGACGTTGCTCGCTATTCATGACTTCGCGCCTCAGCGATCCTTGCGGCAGAAGATGGGCGACGTTAACGCCCGTACCAAACTCGTCGATTTTGTCGTAGTAGCCACCAACATCGACAGGACCGCTCCCGCAATTGCCCGTGACGATCGTCGTGCATCCCTGCGTCAAATAGTTCACAACGGCACGCGTATCTTTGCGCGTCACCGGCCCGTCACTGTGATTGTGTAGATCGATGAATCCCGGCGAGACGATTAAGCCAGTACAGTCGATACGCTGCTTGATCTTGCCAGTTTCGAACGCTCCAACAGCAACGATCTTGTCGTCGCGAATCGCAACGTCTCCAAGTCTCGCAGACTGGCCATCGCCTAGATGCAGCGTGGCCCCGGCAAGCAAGATGTCTGCGTCAATCGGTTCGTCAGCGGCAGTGCTGGCTGGCAAAGCCAGCATAAGCAAAATGAAAGCCACGGCTGGCCCAACGTTTCTAGGATAGAGGGGATCAGTCACTGGATATCGCTTTCGTTGGCATGCGGGAGTCGAGCAGTTTTGGTCGTCAGCACCCATCGAGGGTTGGCGCTACATTCTGATGCATTTTTGGCCGCAAGTCATCCATGCGTATTCGGGCACAACCGGTTCCGAGTTTAGAAACGATCTACGATCGAGTACACTTAGGTGCTAGATTCGGCGTTAGGAGAATCCCCTTGATTTCGTTGCTCACAAAATCGTTGTCGAAGTCTGTTCGCCGACGCGACGCGTTAAAGCTCGCTGGACTGAGTGCGCTCGCGCCAAGTGTGATGTCGTTCGCAAGCAGTGCTGTTGCTGAAACAGCGACAGCGAAGAACTGCATTTACATCTTTTTGTGTGGCGGTCCATCGCAGCTTGAAATGTGGGATCCTAAGCCGGATGCTCCTGATGGAATTCGCGGGCCGTTCAAAAGTATCGAGACGAGCGTGCCGGGAATGCACATCGGTGAATTGTTGCCATCCGTCGCGAAGCACGCGGAAAAATTGGCGATCATCCGCTCGATGACTCATGAATCGAACGTGCATGACATCGGGATTCTGTACACGTTGTTGGCCGATTCGAAACCGCCGACCAACGTCGCATATCCACCAACTCGCGGCGACCATCCAGGGCTGGGGGCGATTTTGCGGTCCCTACTCGGCGAACAAACTGAGTTGCCTTCTTGGGTAACCGTTCCGCGAGCGTTCACAACGGGTGCCCGATTCTACAAAGGACAATCGGGCGGCTTTCTTGGTCCCGCGTATGATCCGTTCTTCCTCGACGAAGAGAAGACTGATTCGTTGGGCGACAAAACATTTCAGCCACCTTCACTGCAGCTGCGCGGGGAGTTGAGCCAAACAAGACTCTCGCACCGCCGCGACTTACTCGAGGATCTTAACGAGCAAGTCGCCTTCGACGTCGCTGCCGTCAAGCAGAGCGAACAATACTACGACAAAGCTTATTCGATGTTGTCGACTGCGGGAGCAAGCCAAGCGTTTGACGTCGGTCGCGAACCGAATGTGCTACGTGATCGCTATGGCCGGAACGAGTATGGGCAGAGCTTTCTCCTCGCCCGAAGACTGGTCGAGTCGGGTGTTCGCATGGTGAACGTATTTTGGACATTGTTCGGAAAGGACGGCTGCCAGTTCAACCTGTGGGATAATCACGGCAGTGATAAAGAAGTGTGCGGAGGATTCAATCGCGGCGTCGACATGCTGACCGCTCCCTATTGTTGTCCAGCGTTCGATCGCGCATTTGCTGCATTGCTCGAAGATCTTTCCGAACGAGGAATGCTCGACGACACGCTGGTGGTTGTCGCTGGCGAATTTGGCCGCACACCGAAGATTAACAAGAACACTGGTCGCGATCATTGGGCACCGTGTTACTCGACGGTGCTTGCCGGTGGTGGCGTGCAAGGCGGTCAAGTGTATGGCGCGAGCGACGCGCAGGCGGCTTACGTGAAGGACTCGCCGGTCCGCCCTGAAGATCTCGGTGCTACGATTCTGCACGCCTTTGGTCTTTCACCAGAGTCGCCGATCTATGACGTCGCGAATCGACCCGTTCGAGCGAGTAAGGGCCGCCCGGTCACCACGTTGTTCAGCTAACTTCGTAGTGGACGAAGCGCCGGGGAGTTCACCGAAAGTCAGGCCAACAGTTCCGGTCGCAGCTTACCGCTGCCCGCGATCGGGTAGGGTCGACCTTGTTGGTCGGGCACTGTGGTGTGCGGATCGATGCCAAGAAGATAGAACGCGGTCGCCAAAATGTCTTTCGGCGAGACTGGATTGTCTAGCACTTCTCCGCCGTCGCGAGTTGTTTGCCCGACGACTTTGCCGCGTGCGATTCCGCCCCCAGCAAGCGCTACGGAATAGGCTCGTGACCAGTGTTCGCGGCCCGCCCCTGGTTTGCTGTTGATCTGCGGAGTGCGACCATGCTCGCTCATCCAGATTACGAGCGTTTCGTCAAGCAAGCCTCGCTCGTCCAAATCGGTCAACAGCGTCGGGTACGCCAAATCGAATCCGGGCAACAGTAATTCCTTCATGCGAGGATAGTGATACTGATGCGTGTCCCACGCTCCGTTGGCAAATTGACCAAAACAATCCCAAAACACGGTCACGAACTTGCCGCCCGCTTCGATCAGACGCCGCGACGCCAGACATCCCTGGCCGAACAAGTTCATGCCGTAGCGTTCTCGCAATTCTCGGGGCTCGCGACCGATGTCTAGTGCATCTCGCATCTTGTTCGAAGTTAACAACGACATCGCCAGTTGTTGTTGGTTGTCCCACGCCTGAACTCCAGGACTGCGATCGAGTGATTGCCGTTCGCGGTCGAACTGAGTCAACAGAGATCGCCGCAGACGTAGCCGTTCCATCGACATTTCTGCGGGCAATTCTGAAGCAGACGACAAGTGGAAACGGCCATCGGACGTCGTGCCCCCAAAAGGATTACGAAAGCGTTCCGTTTGACCCACGGTATTCTTCGGCGCGATGTGCAACCCTTGGCCGGTAAAGTCAGCCCACAAAGGATCGTACTCGGCGCCCAGAAAAGCAGCGAACGGCCCCGCGTTGACAGCGGGGTTGTCGGTCTTCGAGTTGACCAGCCACGGTAATCCAATGTTATGTGGAATCTCGCTTTGGTGGTCAGAGGGACGCTGACGTTCCACGTAGTCGACGATTGAACCGATAAACGGCCAGTGGCGGTTGTCGCGGGCACGTGTCTCCAATTCCGGTGTATACGTGGGAAGTCCCGTAACTGCGTAAGCGAGGCCGTGGACCGGGTACGGATGAGTCATCGAACGCACCACCGTGACCTTGTCCATTACTTTTGCCAGGTTCGGCAGGCGGTCACAGATCTGCAGATCGGGAACACTCGTCGAAATGGCTTTCATCTCGCCCTGCACGTCCGGCATGTCAGGCTTGGGATCGAAAGTCTCGTGCGATGACGGTGAGCCGTACGGAAACAGCAAGATACAAGACTTGGCTTTACCGAATGCCGAACGGGAGTCGGCAATGGCTTGCCGATTGGTGACGCTGGCCAGATGCAAGCCAAACGCTCCAATTCCCCCGACGTGCAGAAAGTCACGGCGATTCAGTCCATCGCACAGCGACTTCTTAGTTCCCAGTATGCGCAACACAACAACACCGCTTCAGAAAAAACGATCGCTTAGAATAACTTCTTTGATAAGCGATTTTAACTTGAAACCATCCTTCTCTGTCTTGTCGACAATCGTGTCTACGGTAAGTGAGTCGTATGGAGTGAGCTCCCTAGCTAACGCGAATCTAAGCAAATGACCAGTGAAGGCTTTAGCAAAACGCCGGTTCTCTTTGACCAGTGATTCTTTGAACCGGCCAATACCGTCAAATTCGTGTTTCCTCATTAGCGTCCCGCTTGAATCAACATCTCTTCCATTTTCATATTTGTCTCTCCATCGACCGGTGATATCGAAATTTTCAAGGGCGAACCCCAGAGGGTCGAGCCTCGAGTGACAGCCGGCGCAGGTTGGATTCTCGCGGTGAACGGCGAATTTCTCACGTATCGTCAACTCCTTTGAGCTGCTTTCATCATTCAACGGTGGAACATCGTTTGGTGGTGGCGGCGGCGGGTCATTAAATATCACTTCGATAATCCAAGCGCCACGAGCGATCGGGTGGGTGCGTTTCGGCCCCGAGGTCATACTTAACATGGCTGCATTGGTAATCACGCCGCCGTAGCGTGGATCCGATGCAGCCACGCGCTCAAACGCCTCCGAGCGCAGTTGCTTTCGTATCTCGTCTTCGAATCGCTTTTGAGTGTCTTGTTGTACCTTCTCTGGATCCTGAGGTTGGGGAATCAGTTCCAGAGCCACCTCCGACTGCTCAATAGATTTTCTCAAAGATTCCCATTTCGCCTTCTGCTCGGAAGTCAGCGCCTGCAACAATTCCTCATTGGAGATGTAAAGATTGTCGCCACTGCTGGATGAGGCGACTTCAGCAGCGGTCAAAGCACGATCGTACAGGCGCGCCTTGTCCAGGCTCACGGAAAGGAACTTGTTGCCTCCGGCGGGCAAGTGGCGCAATCCGAATATGACTGAGGAATCGTTCTTCGGAAACGCTGCTGCACCTTTGCGATAAGGTTTTCCGTAGGGATTACCGTTGCGGTAAAGCGTGGTGGTTCCTTCCTCCGTGTAGACCATTGCCAAGTGCAACACTTGATTCGACGTACTCTCCGGTGAGGAGTCTGGAAAGTCCTCGGTGCGGCTGAATCCGTTGCTTCCAGAGATCCAATGTCGCGATTGCCGTTCGCCCAGAACGATCGTATCAAAGAAGTCGCCCGGGCCTTGAATGCCCATCACTCCGCCTCCTCTTTGTTCCACATCGTCTAGCTTGAGCCAGACCTCTAGCGTCTTGGCCTTCAATTCAATAGGTAATCCCTCGCTCAGCAGATAGGCTTTGTTGAGGACGACCATCCCGTCCTGATAGTCGATCTTGCCGTGAGCTGTCAGGTCCAGCGAGTTGATGGATTCTTTTAGGTCGCCATTGAACTCCCAGGCCGCGTACGGTTTTAGGTCAACGGGTTCCTCTACGCCGGCATCCTTCTTGCGGTCAGCCAACAGTTTGGCTTTCACGGGTTGGACCAGCGCTGCTAGTTCAGCCTGGGTTGTCTCAATGATCGAGTCCAGCCCCTTGCGTCGCTGCTCGTTGTGCCGGTTTTCCTCGGCGATCTTGCGAGTATCAACTTGTGGTGGATTCAGGTCTGTTGTGTACCAGGTCTTCAGGAATTCACTCTGATAGCTGAACTTCGGAGAGATAAGTTCAACGATCGGCCGATCTTCAATAAACACAGCGTCGAAGAGCAGCAACGGTTCAAGCACCATCTGCAGACTGGCCGGGTTGTTCTTATCCAAGCTGAAGAGCCTGTGCTTATTGGGGTCTGGTGTCGCGGCCAGAACATTTTCGAGCTGCATCCACTGCGAGGGAAAGGCATCTAGAAACCGTTCGATCTTTGGGTCAGCAAACATTCGCCCTATGGCATTGTTCAAGTTCTCGGGCTTCGACAGTTCACCACTTTCGGCGAGTTGCAGAAGCTCCAAGTCCGGGCTGCTGCCCCAGAGAAAGAAGGACAGGCGTGAAGCGAGTGCGAATTGATCCTCATTCCCATCCGCAGCTGGAGATCGATAGAGAAACATTGGCGACGATAGAGCCGCCGAGGCAACTTTCTTCATGCTATCGGTAAACGATAACCCGTGATTCATCTTTGACATCGCGTAGGCCGAGTAGCGGTCCAACGTGGCGCTATCAACGGTGCTGCGAAATGCCATCTTTAGAAAAGGATCAAGCCGGCTGCGGATCTCGGTCTGCATATCATAAGCAGTTGTCGGTTCTTTGAAGAAGTCGTTCCAAATTCCAACGTTCTGTTCGTTGAAGTCAGGGCTTTCAACGATGGACACACTAAGCCGTAGAAAGGCGTCCAACAACAATGGCGAAAGGGTCAATTGATTTGCTTGATTATCGAAGCCATGCGCCGCACGCAGATCTTTCGGAAAGGCCTTCACCTCACTTAAGCCTGCCGTCGGATTCAGCGAAAGCGATGCCGCGTCGACCTGGTCGGGCATTTTATTGGAGACAGCATTTAGGTAGTTCCCACGCCTGGTCATCAACTTTTCAGGTAGCTCGAACACATCAACTTTCAGCCGAAAAAGATCTTTGACCGAATTGTTGTACTGAAACCGATTCAACCGCCGGATTTGAAGCTGCTTAACCTCTTCACCACTCGTCGCCTCGCGCAGCAACGTCTTCAAGGTGGAGAGAAGCTTCGTCCGTACCTTCTCGTCGAGCGGAGGTTCACCCTCGGGTGGCATATCATTGGCGTCTATGGCTTCGATCACTTCCTTGATCAGAGTTGGATTCCCAAGAAACTGCTTCGCCGACGTGATTTCCTTGAGATTGACTTTTCCATTCACTTCTTCTTCGCCGTGGCACGTCGTGCAGTTCGCAGCGAACAGCGGATTCAGGAACGTGTCAAAATCGCTGGCCGCCTGACTGGCCGTCACAACGGAACCTGTCACGATGCCGGTGAGCGAAAGCAGCAAGCAATTCCTGAAAATAAATTCTCTTGCGAGCATGGGCGACAACTTTCTACGTCCACATATCCGAGATGACACCCGTGCTGTCCGCATACTCATCGATTTCCAGACCCATCAGTTGGGCAAGCGTCAGCCACATATTGGAATTCAGCGTGCCGCTCTTACACTGGATGAAGCGGCCTTGTTTTATCTGTCCCTGCGACTTACCGGCAACGATCAGCGGCAAGTCGAAATACTGATGGGTGGCTCCGTCTCCTAGGCCTGCACCGTAGGTGACGAGCGAGTTGTCGAGCAACGAACTGCCATCGGATTCCTTAATCGTCTTCATGCGGGACAAGATGTAGGCGTATTGCTCCATGTGAAAGATGTCTATTTTCTGAAGCGCTTTGTAACCATCGCCCTTTTGATTGTGGGTCATGTTGTGGTGTTGAACTGGCTTGTCGAACACGCCCTCATAAAGCAACGAGGCATCCCATCTTTCGGGTCCAACCATAAAGGTACAGACATTCGTGATTCCCATCTGCAGAGCGAGCAACATCAAATCGGCCTGCAGCCTGATATAGTCAGCTCTCGGAAGGATTTCGTTTTTCGGTATCGCGATGTCGGCGGTGGCAAGCAGCTTTTGCAGTTTCGCAATTCTGATTTCAATATCGCGGATCATCTCCATGAACTCGCCGAGCGTTTCGCGATCGTCGCGTCCCAGTTTCCTGGATAGCGTCTTAGCGTCGGCAAGTACAAGGTCTGTGACATCCGTGACATGAGTTCTGTAACTGTCAGCTAGGAACAGTCTGTCGTAGAGTTTCTGTGGGTCTTTGATCGAAGGCGCTATTTTATCGGGACCGTACCAGGAGATGTTGTCGAAGTAGATGGACTCTTTACCGGCCTTGAAACCGTTACAACTGATCTCCAGAGTATTGAAGACGGTGGACTGGCCAACCTGATCACCGATCACCTGATCCAGGCTTCTTCCGTTCGGGTGTTGGATGCCTTGCGCTTCGGCCTGCACGGGTGATAGGCTCGTCAGATAGCATGACGCGCCCTGAGCATGTACGTCTTGCCCATTCTTAAACGTACGGTCAAGGCCCGTGACCAGCGTGATATCTTTGGTGTGGTCGGACAAGGGCTGCATCGTCGACGTCAGTTCCACAGGATAGATGCCCGGCTTATTCTGCACCCTCTTGTCGTCCTTTGTTTTGTCAGCATTAAATCCACCGACAAAGCCTGGCAACTCGCCATCCTCTTCGCCAGGAAAGAAACAGCGGCGAACAAGGCCATTGGGAACGTACATCATTACCAACTTCTTGCTGGGCTTCGTCCTCGTTTTGGGTTCGTCGGTTGCCTTAGCAATGGAAGGCAATAATGGTAGGGTCAGCACCGCCCCATTGGCCTTCAGGAACTTTCTTCTGGAAACACTCATTCAATTTTCTCCGTCCATGGATCCCGCATTGGAATACGCATGCGATTCAGATGTTTTTACTCGTTTGCCGCGAGGCATCAGCGTCGTGATTCTTCAATCGTACGGTGGCAGCGACTTCAAGTTACAATGCGAAGTTGATTTAGGAAGGTTCAAGGTTGGAATGAAATCTAGCAGTTCGGGTCGATGGTGAGCAGCGTTTCGGTTGGATGATCGATTATAGACGAAATCGTCGCGAATACAGGAGGAAGATCGGACCAGATTGGTCGGGTGGCACCGATCTCGACTACACTGCGCACAAAACAATAAAATGTCGCACCTGGCGAAATGGGATGCATCATGAAGTCACCGCTTCGTTTGTCGTTGGGATCGATTCTCGTCTTCGTACTCCCGTTGTTTGTCGGCGGAGTCGCATTCGCCCAAGAGCCATGGCAGGACCTTCGTCCTCAACCTTGGCAGCGGCGATCCGAACCGATTCTTTCGGCGCGCACGACGAAACAAGACTGGTGCAAAGTCGTCTGTTACTCACCGCATGTGATCCACCATGATAGCCTCTTTCGTATGTGGTATCTCGGCACGTCAACAGCGTCGCGGACAAACGACATCTGTATGGGCTACGCGGAATCTGTGAACGGAATCGACTGGACGGAACATCCCAACAATCCGATCCTGGCCGATGCCGATATCCCCTGGGGCGAGTTCGTGCAGACGCCCTATATTTTATGGGACGAAGAAGAGAGTGTCTTTAAGCTGTGGTTTATCTCGGGCGGTGTTGATCGAGATGCAAATCGTAAGATCACGCGTAACGAGCAACGTCTGGGATACGCAACCAGCCAAGATGGCATCGCGTGGAAGGTTCGTCCTGAACCGATCTACCCATCGGGACGCTCGCCATCGGTAACAAAGCAAGGACCAAACAGCTATCGCATGTGGATGGGATCGAGACCTGATGTCGAAGATCAAGCGTCAGGGGAACTGTACACGAATATCTATGAGTTCAATTCGACCGACGGTATCCGCTGGAAGCGAGGCGAGCAGCCAGTCATCCGGCCCAGTGGCGTGGGGACGACTACTGTGTACCCGTGCGTCATCCAAGACGCAGGCAAGTATCACATGTGGTACGGCTGTCACGTTCCGGGCAAGTTCGAATTATTTTACGCGTCATCGAACGATGGTTCACAGTGGGCGGTCGATCACAGCACGTCGGCGTTTCCTGCTCGAACCGGCGAGGCGTTTTTCGACAACCGCTATACCTCGACGCCGTGTATTGTCAAAACGCCGGATCGCTACTTGCTGTATTATTCGGCGCGAGACATGAAGACGAAATATATCGACAGCGAGGGTCGCACGCGAACAGACAACGTCGGTGTCTATGCCCATATTGGTGTCGCCGAGTTGAGCCGACGCCGTTAACGTCTGTGCGCCGTGGGACAGGCTTCCAGCCTGTCATGTGGGCAACCAAGGTTAACTCAGTAGTTGCTGCTACGAATCCTTCACAGGCTGGAAGCCTATTCCACGTCAGCTCAACGCCGAATTGAATGTCGCGCTCGGTCGCATCGCGTTGTCGATTTTTGCCGTATCCGGGTGGTAGTAACCGCCGATATCGACGGGCGACCCTTGCGCTGCGTTCAATTCGTCAATAATCTTGGCTTCGTTCTCACCAAGTTGCTTCGCGAGCGGAGCAAATTGCTCCTGTAGCTCGGCTTCCTTCGTTTGAGCCGCCAGAGCTTCCGCCCAGTAGAGCGCCAGGTAGAAGTGGCTGCCTCGGTTGTCGAGTTCATTGACCTTACGTGACGGCGACTTATTGTTATCCAAGAATTTGCCCGTTGCAGCGTCGAGGGCTTCAGCTAGAACCAACGCCTTGGAGTTATTCGATTTGTTGCCAAGATCTTCCAAAGAAACGGCCAGCGCCAGGAATTCACCAAGTGAGTCCCAGCGAAGATGTCCCTCTGCGAGGAACTGCTGAACATGCTTTGGCGCCGATCCGCCTGCTCCTGTCTCGAACAGCCCGCCACCGGCAAGCAGCGGTACGATCGAAAGCATTTTCGCACTCGTGCCAAGTTCCAGAATTGGAAACAAATCGGTTAGATAGTCGCGTAGCACGTTGCCGGTCACGGAAATCGTGTCCTTGCCGTCTTTGCATCGTTGGCAAGAAAGTCGTGTTGCTTCGACCGGTGAAAGGAGTCGGATATCGAGTCCCACGGTGTCGTGCTCGGACAAATATTGGTTCACTTTTTCGATCAGATTCGCATCGTGGGCGCGCTGCTTGTCAAGCCAGAAGATTGCCGGCGAGCCAGTGGCGCGGGCACGATTGACGGCGAGTTGCACCCAATCACGAATCGGTGCGTCCTTGGTCTGACACATCCGCCAGATGTCGCCTTGTTCGACTTGATGTTCGATCAAAGTCTGCCCCGACTCGTCAACGACACGGACCGTGCCTTTGGCGGGAATTTCGAAGGTCTTGTCGTGCGAGCCATACTCTTCGGCCTTTTGCGCCATCAATCCAACGTTCGAGACGTTGCCCATCGTCGTCACGTCGAAGGCCCCGTTTTCTTTGCAAAACTTGATCGTCTCTTGATACACGCCCGCGTAACATCGATCCGGGATGATCCCTTTCATGTCCTGCAACTTGCCGTCAGGTCCCCACATCTGGCCCGAGGTGCGAATCGCGGCAGGCATCGAAGCGTCGATGATCACGTCACTCGGAATATGCAAGTTCGTGATTCCTTTGTCAGAGTCGACCATCGCTAGTTGCGGTCGATTGCGGTATGTGGCTTCGATGTCCGCCTTGATCTCCGCTTGTCGATCTTCGGACAGCTCGCCGATCTTTGAGTAGACATCGCCCAAGCCATTGTTGGCTTCGATGCCAAGTTGCTCGAATACACTTGCGTACTTCTCAAAGACATCTTGATAGAAAACGCTGACCGCATGCCCAAAGATAATCGGGTCCGAAACCTTCATCATCGTGGCTTTGAGATGCAGCGAAAGCAGCACGCCCTTGTTTTTGGCGTCATCGATTTCTTCGGCGAGGAATTCGCGCAACGCGCGACAGCTCATGACGGATGCGTCAATCACTTCGTCGGCCTGCAGCGATACTTTCTCTTTCAGCGGTATGGTCTCGCCACTCTCGCTGACAAGTTCGATACAAACATCACCGGCGCGCGTCATCACGTGTGATTGCTCTCGCGAGTAGAAATCACCGTCGTTCATGTGAGCAACATGCGACTTCGAGTCCGCGGACCACACACCCATCGAATGCGGATGTTGCTTCGCATACTCTTTGACGGGTGCCGCGACGCGGCGATCCGAATTGCCTTCTCGCAGAACGGGGTTTACTGCACTACCTAAGATCTTGGCATAGCGACCACGAATCTGCTTCTCTTTGCCGGTTTCAGGCTCCTCCGGGAAGTCCGGCACGTCGTAACCGTCGGCTTGCAGTTCCTTGATCGCAGCCGTTAGCTGTGGGATCGAAGCGCTGATGTTCGGGAGCTTGACGATGTTTGCCTCGGGAGTCTTCGCCAACTCGCCGAGTTCAGTAAGCGCGTCGCCTTGCCTTTGATCTTCCGATAAGTTCTCGGGAAAATTGGCGATGATCCTGCCTGCCAGTGAGATATCCTTCAATTCGATATCGATTCCAGCCGACTTCGTGAACGCTCGGATAATAGGAAGAAATGAGTGCGTCGCCAGAGCTGGGGCTTCGTCCGTCTTTGTGTAGATAATCTTACGCATGTCGCTAGTCTGTCTCTGATAGTGTCGGAACTCTGTTCTGAATCGCGAGAATCGCACTAGTTTACAGCATCCGTATTATTCAACAACGGCGCGGTCCCGCGATGCTGTTACCAAACTGGAACTCCATCAGAAGGACGCTTTCATCACCCATGCCGAGCGATAATAATCGAGGCTGTTCGATGACAAGCGTCGTGACTCTAGCGAGAAAGAAAAGTGAGACATGGTCAGGTTCCTTGTATTTTGGATGGCAGCTGGATGTTGCAATCTCGGGGCGTTCGGCGCCGAATCGATCCATGTCCTCGTTTGGGACGAGCGGCAGCCGCGCCAGGAAGAGGCCTACGAGAACTTTCTTGGTAACGAGATCGTCGCTCAACTCAAGGCAACAGCAGACGATCTGGAGCTGCGATCCGTTGCTCTCGATAGCCCGGCGCAGGGCCTGTCGGCCGGGAACCTCGAATGGGCCGATGTGATCGTATGGTGGGGACACGTTCGTCAGAAGGAAGTTACCGCCGAAAGTGCGAAACGAGTCGTCGAATACATCCGACGAGGCGACCTCGACTTAATCGCTTTACATTCGGCTCATTGGGCGAGCCCTTTTGTCGAGGCAATGAACTGGCGGAGCATTGAAGATGGTCGAAAGCATTTAGAGGCTCATGCTCAAGGCAACAAGCTAACGATTGAGACCTTGGCCCCGCCGCGCCAGTATTCCGTGCCGATACACGGCAGCGTGCTGACACCCGCCTACTTCGGCTACAAAAAGAGCCGCAACGAGTTTCATGGACTGATTCATTTGCCTTGGTGTTGCTTTCCGGATTATCGACCCGACGGCGAGCCCAGCACAATTGCGGTGAAGTCACTCAAGCATCCGATTGCGAGTGGTCTGCCCGCGACATTCCAGGTGAGGCAAACTGAAATGTACAACGAACCGTTTCATGTTCCGGAGCCCGACGAAGTTATCTTTGAAGAGACGTGGGAGCTGGGAGAGCGTTTCCGAAGCGGGATGGTCTGGAATATCGGCAAGGGTAAAGTTTTCTATTTCCGCCCCGGGCATGAAACCTACCCCGTTTACAAACAGCCCGAGCTGATCAAGGTCATTGCGAATGCATGCCGTTGGCTCGCAAAGGAATAAGCATAGTGAATGAGTTCACCTCTTTTGCGTCAAAATGCTGCTCCGATCGCGAGTCGATTTGCTGGATCGGAAAGGGGCGACGCGGCGCTCGCGATCGCATTCGGTCGGAACAACGGGGCTGTGGGTGCGATAGTAAAACCCGCTCTCTTTGGTCTGGCCGCCGATCCATACGAAGTATCGTGCGAATCCGGACGCCAGCTTTACTTAAGGTGTTTGTCGAAAAACGCTATCCGCGCTTCCTCGATCCCCGCTTTGACTTCAGCGGTCGCTCCGCGAAACCCGTGGTCCGCGCCGTCGATCGTCATCAACTCGGCTTCGACAGCAGACGCTGTCAACCGATCGATCAACCAGACCGCTTGTTCATGGGCGACGTAGCTGTCTTCGGTACCATGGATACACAAAGTCGGAGCCGCATCGGGAGTGACCCAGTACAGCGGACTCGCGACGATGTGTCGACGCCGTTGTTGTTCGAGATTTCCGCCCAGAAACAACGGCAACACTTCAGCTGCATCTACACTGGCGTCATACGACTTCGTGAAGTCGCTAGGCCCGTAGAAGTTGACGACACAGTCCACGCTGCTCGAATATTCGGCGTTCCCACCGTCGCCTTCGAATTTTTTCACGCCGCTAGTGACGCCCAGGTACTGCGCCAAATGACCACCTGCAGATCCGCCAGTTGTCCCAATGCGATCTGGATCGATGTTGTACTTGTCTGCGTTGGCACGCATCCATCGAACGGCTGCCTTGACATCATGGACGGCGGCAGGGAACTGATATTTTGGAGCCAATCGGTACGTGACTGTGACTGCGATGTACCCATGCTCTGCTAACTGGATGCAAAGTTTGTTGAAGCCCTCCCGGGTTCCTGCACGGAACCCGCCACCGTGAATGCACACAATCGCAGGGAAAGGGGCCTTTCCGTCCTTCGGTCGCGCCATGTTCAATTGCAGATGTTGATCATCCGAATTCGAGTACTCAATGTCCTTCTCGAAGACGACGCCGTCCGGAATCTGCTCTTGGGCTGCGACAGATTGAAGGTGAGGCATTGCCACAGGCAAAGCAATCGCGACCATGACCATTGTGATCTGTAAGCATCGCATATTCTTCGCTCCTCTTGTTGATTCGTTGCACAGCTGGCATTAGCTTGAAATGGAAAACTGACAGAGATAATACCACGGATCTGAAGCCGTCGGGCAGCAACTTGGAATTCACTTTGCGAGAGCGACGACGAATCTCAGACGCAGCGTCAAGACTGCGAGCGATGGCGAAACGCGAACGGTCGATGTATCCTTGGCCCTTGGTTGCGTTTATCGCCGATCTGTATACGCGACCAATTTTCAAGCTAAAGCCCCGTAGACCAAAGATGCGAACTCAAGTGATGACTCCGCGAACTATCTGGCTCTGCGTCGTCGGCCTTCTGACCACAGTCGTGCCCTGGCAAGTGGTCGCGGTGGCAGCACCAACCCCAGATGTCACAAAAAACGTCCTATTTATTGTCTCGGACGATCTGAAGGCCAGCGTGTTGGGCTGTTACGGAGACAAGGTCTGCAAGACGCCCAATATCGATCGTCTGGCTCGCGAGGGTTTAGTCTTTGATCGCGCCTTTTGCCAAGGAACGGTTTGCGGACCATCCCGGCAATCGTTCATGTTCAGCAAATATCGCGGAAAAGGAAGCGTTAACCTCGGTCAGCATTTCAAGGACAACGGTTGGTACAGCGCTCGAGTTGGCAAGATCTATCACATGAAAGTTCCCGGTGACATCATCGCTGGGACGAATGGGCAAGACGTTCCGGAGTCGTGGACCGAGCGATTCAATTCGCCGGGCCAGGAGGCGCACACGCCGGGCGAATACGCTTGTCTGAATCTAAACATCTTTACGAAGGATCTCGAAGATCGGCAATCGACCGCGATGCCGCATCGCATGTTCGTGTCGGTACGGTACGAAGGTGACGGGGCGGATCAGCCAGATCACAAGTCCGCCTCGAAAGCGATCAAACTGTTGCGACAGCATAAAGGCTCGCCGTTCTTTCTGGCTGTCGGACTGGTCCGCCCGCACTACCCGATGGTCGCGCCGGAGCAATATTTCACGCCATATCGATGGCAAAACATCATGATGCCTGAGAGCGTCGACGACGATCTCGACGACATCCCTAAGCTGGGACTTGCCGGCACACTCTCGTCGAAAAATCCGATCGGTCAGCATCCCGACAACCAAAAGCGGATGTGGGCCGCCTACTATGCGGCTGTCGCATTTATGGACGAGCAGGTGGGGCGAATGCTCGATGAACTGGAACGACTCGGCTTGCGAGACAGCACCACCGTCGTCTTCCTGAGTGATCATGGCTATCACCTTGGCGAACATACTTTCTGGCAGAAGAATAACTTGCACGAAGAAGTGACCCGCGTGCCACTGATTATGTCGGTGCCTGGCTATGAAGCGGGGCGCACGGACTCGATTGTCGAACTGGTCGACTTGTTCCCGACACTGTCGGAACTTGCCGGTCTCGCCGTACCAGGCGAGTTGCACGGCACAAGTTTGGTGCCGATTCTTAAGAGCCACAATGCGTCGGTTAACGAAGGGGCGCTGTCGTTTGTCAAAGGGCAGCACATCTCGTGGCGCACGCGGGATTACGCGTATATGCAGTACAAAGATGGATCGAAAGAGCTTTACGATATGAACTCAGATCCCGAACAGTTTACGAACGCTGCGAATAATCCTCGATATGCAGATGTAGTTAAGGAGATGGCGGTTGGCCTCGAAACACGATTAAGCGAAGCCGACCTTCGCAGCAATAACTAACAAGCCTCACAAGGATCCGGAATGAACTTCAAGTTAAACATGCAAATCATAAAGCGCGCGGCGGCCTTTACCGTAATGTTGCTGTTCCTTCAGACCGCGTTCGAAGCTCCGTCGTCAGCAGCGGACCGCCCGAACATCCTGTTTATTATCGTCGATGACCAATCGCCGTTCGACTTGAACATCTATAACGCTCAGTCGAAGCTACAAACTCCGAATATCGACCGCCTCGCGACCGAGGGCATGACATTCGACGCGGCCCATCACATGGGTGCTTGGGTGGGTGCCGTTTGTACGTCATCCCGGCACATGGTCATGACGGGACGAACCGTCTGGCACATCCCCGACAAGCCAGGACGAATGAACAATCCCAATGTCGCTAATCCTAAGTTGGTGCCGCCAAACTTGCCGCAGAACACGATGGCCGCCGTCTTCACTCGTGCTGGATATGACACAATGCGAACGTGCAAGAAAGGCAACAGCTACGAAGAGGCAAACAAGCTGTTTACGGTGCGACACGATGCGACGAAGCGTGGCGGCACCGATGAAACGGGTAGCGTCTGGCATGGCGACCGCGTTCTGGATTATCTGAACAGTCGCGAAGCGACGAACGACGATGATCCCTTCCTAATCTATTACGGTTTCTCGCATCCGCACGACACTCGTGATGGAACGCCTGAGCTGTTAGCCAAATATGGCGCGACGAATCACAAAGACAAGAAGACGCTTCCGCCGGTGCACGCGAACCAGCCCGCGCTGCCAGCTAACTATCTCGACGCTCACCCGTTCCATCATGGCCAACCGGGATTGCGCGACGAAGTTGCTGTTAGCGGCGTGTGGGAGAATCGGGATGAGCGCACGATCCGCAATGAACTGGGGCGGCAATTTGCGTGTAGCGAGAACATCGATATCCAGATTGGTCGAGTACTCGATAAGCTCGACGCGCTGGGCGAGTTGGAAAACACCTACATCATTTACACCGCGGACCACGGCATGGCGATCGGGCGCCACGGGTTGCAAGGGAAGCAGAACTTGTACGAGCACACGTGGCGAGTGCCGATGATCGTGAAAGGACCGGGAATTGCCGCGGATTCACGTGTTCCGGGGAATGTCTATCTGACCGATATGCTCGCCACGCTCTGCGACCTCGCCGGCGTCGACGCTCCGAAGACCAGCGAAGGCATAAGCTTCAAGCCCGTGCTTGAAGGCACCAAGCAAACGGTTCGCGACACGCTATTCGGCGTCTACTGCGGTGGCACGAAGCCAGGGATGCGGTGCGTCAAGCAAGGTGATTGGAAACTTATTAAATACGACGTGATGGACGGTGAAGTCCGCGAGACTCAGCTATTTAACTTGGCGAAGAATCCGCACGAGTTCATCCAGCAACATCACGATCCCAAAGTCACATCGCTGACGGATGCAAAGCCAGCAAAAGAACAGACGAACTTAGCGGGAGACGCTCGCCACGCCGACAAGCTCGTCGAAATGGAAGCGTTACTTCTCGCGGAGATGCGTCGTCTCGATGATCCTTACCGCCTCTGGAACCAACCGGATGACGGATTGCAGCCTCCGAAAACGACGAGCCGATCAGCAGGCAAGCGAAAGAAGAACAAGAAGTAGATCAGTCCCAGAACTTATTCGCACTAGTATCTCAATCGCAAAGGCGTCTGTCTTCCATGAAGTATCTTGTCCCAACTCTCTTTGTGTTGCTCGGCAACGTCGTGTCGGCAGCAGACCGTCCCAACATCCTTTGGCTGACTTGCGAGGATAATAACGTCAACTGGGTCGGCTGCTACGGGAACCCCCATGCGGAGACGCCAAACATCGACAAGCTGGCGACCGAAGGATTTCAGTACATGCATTGTTATGCCAACGCACCCGTTTGCGCCCCGTCGCGAAGCACTTGGATCACCGGAGTCCATGCATTGTCGATGGGGACACATCCGATGCGAAGCCGCTACGCGATTCCACATGAAACGATCAAGTACTACCCGGATCTATTAAAGGATGCCGGCTACTTCGTCGGGAATGCGAAGAAGACCGACTACAACATTGGTGGTCGAAATGACCGCGATGCATGGGACACGACCACCGTCGATTGGAACAAGCTGAAGCAACAGCAGCCGTTTTTCATGGTGATCAACAACACGAAGTCCCACGAATCAAAAGCGTTTGGCGATGTCGACAATACGACGCACAGTCCGGACGACGTTCGCCTCGCGAAGTATCATCCGGACATTCCCGACATCCGCAAGAACTACGCCCACTACCACGATCAAATGAAGAAGATGGACGCCGACATCGGGCAAGCGCTGGCTGATTTGGAGAAGAGCGGCATGGCCGAGAATACCATCGTCGTCCATAACTCGGACCACGGCGGAGTCATCGCTCGTAGCAAACGCTTTCTTTTCAATAGCGGTACGCACTGCCCGCTGATCATTCGCATCCCAGAGAAGTTTAGCCACTTGCGCCCCGCCGAGCCCGGTACGAAGATCGATAGCATCGTCAGCTTCATCGATATGACGAAGACCTGGCTGAATATCTGTGGGGCCGAGACTCCGGACTATTTGCAGGGAGTCGTGTTTCTAGGACCGGACGCTGAACCTCGCGACTATCACGTCAGCTTTCGATCGCGTATGGACGAGCGTTGCGATAACGTCAGAGCGATTCGCGATCAACGTTTCCTGTATATCCGCAACTATATGCCCTACGCACCCTGGGGCCAGCATCTGAACTACCTTTGGACGATGCGCGCGACGCAAGCGTGGGAAGAGCATCACCGGGCGGGCAAGACCGATGCAGTGACAGGCCGGTTCTTTGGGACGAAACCGATGGAGGAACTCTATGACACGTCGGTCGATCCGGACAACGTCAACAATCTGATTGATGAGCCCGGGTATGCAAACGAGGTCATTCGCCTCAGCAAGACGCTCAATCAATGGCAGATCGATCACTTCGATTCCGCGCTGCTGCCGGAAAGCGAAGTCGTTCGTCGTGCCGAAGAAAGTGGTAAGACGATCTACGAATTTGTCCGAGATCCTTCGCAATACGATGTAAGAGCGCTGCTACGCGCATCCTCGCGGGCGCTGGAGAAGAATCCCGCGAACCTCAATGCGTTTTACAAAGACTTGAACTCCAAAGATGCCGGTGCTCGCTACTGGGCGATCGTTGGTTGTTTTAATCTCCAGGAAAGTACGCCTTTGGATATGGATCGCATCCAGAAAGTTCTCAGCGACCAGAGCCATCACGTTCGCATCATGGCAGCATGGATTCTGTATCGCGCGGGCGACAAGGAATCTGCCCAGGCCTGCTGGAACGATCTGCTAGAGAACAGCTCCTACGCGTCGCTCAAGATCTTCAACATCATTGACTGGATCGGCGACGGCGTCGAACCATATACGGCGGCGATGAAAGCTTGTGAGTACAGCCACGGTGGCTACGTCGCCCGCATGCAGCAGTACATGGGCGTCGCGAAGGCAGAGAAAAAGAAACGAACCAAGACAACAAAAAAATAGTGAATTGAGTTCACTCCATCGTCAGGACATACTTTCCGAATTGTGGTGAGGACTTCATCTGGTTCAAAGCGTTGTTGCCTTCCGCGAGCTGCGCGACCGAATCGACAACGGGCACAATCTGTTTTTCCTCAACAAACTTTAGCATGGACACAAAGTCGACCGGCGAGCCCATGGTCGAACCTTGCAGACGAAGTTGTTTCCAGAAGACCTTCATCAAATCCAGCTGTTCGGGTCTGCCGGCCGTCGCGCCGTAATTGACGATGCGTCCGCCGGGTGCGGCGAGATTCACCAGCGACCGATAACCGGTGCCGCCCGCACTGTCGATAATGAGGTTCGGTGGACCGGCTTCCTTTCCCATGCGTTTCGCCCAGTCTTCACTTGTGTAGTCGAACCCACCCTTGGCCCCAAGTTCGATGGCCCGCTCGATCTTTTGTGACGAAGATGACGTCACCCAAACATCCGCTCCTGTGGCAACCGCGAACTGCAACGCAAAGGTCGCCACGCCGCCACCAATTCCAGTAATCAGAACAGACTCGCCCGCTTCAAGCCCGCCTTGAGAAAAAACCGCTCGCCAGGCAGTCACTCCGGCCAACGGCAATGCGGCCGCTTCCTGCCAACTCAAATGGGCAGGTCTCGCGTGCAGTTGCGATGCCGAGACCGCTACCTCTGACGCGAAAGTTCCATCGCGCGGCAAGCCAAGGATCGAGAACTTGTCCGAGTGAACCGACTGGTTGTCGCCCCAATCCATTCCTGGATCGATGATCACTTCGCGGTCTTGCCAGGTGTTCTCGACTTCGCTTCCGATTTTGAACACGACGCCCGCTCCGTCTGATCCCAGCACCACCGGCGGTTCGATACCGGGATACAAACCCTGCGTAATCCAATAATCTCGACGGTTCAGCGACGCAGCTTTGAGCTGCACTATCACTTCATCGGGACCGGGTGACAGACTTGGTCGATCCTCTAACTCCAACGGTGCCTTTAGCGACTTCAGCGTTAGTGCCTTCATTGGCTTATCGACCGATGCTTTCTCTGTGTGGTGCACACGAACGAGCGTTGCCGGTTATGCCGACAATCGATTACGAGCTTGCTCAAGCAGTTTCCGAGACTGTTTCAAATTCGCGAAACCACCGAATTCGATTCCGCAGTAGCCGCTAAAACCTGAATCGACCACGATGTGCAGCATCCGATCGTAGTCCAACGGCGACTGATTTCCCTTGGCGTCCCACACTTGGTCTTTTACCGATACGCCCTTAGCCCACGGTAGCAGCTTCTTGATGCCTTGATAGGAATCATAGCTTTCGCCGTCTTTGATTCGGAAGTTTCCGAAATCAGGTAGCGTGCCGCAGCGATCGTGATCTACGGCTTCGATAACCTCGGCGAGCCAATCGGCGTTGCTGGAAAGCCCACCGTGATTTTCTACGATCACATTCATGTCTTGTTCCGCACCGAACGCGGTCAGTTTCGCGAGACCGTCAGCCGCGAGCTTGACCTGCTCTTTCCAAGTTCCAGCGCTGGCTGCGTTCACGCGAATGGAATGGCATCCCAAGAACTTCGCCGCATCAATCCACTTGCGATGATTCTCGACAGTCTGCTTTCGTTTCGTTTCGTCAGGATCGCCGATGTTGCCTTCGCGATCGCACATGAGAATCAAACTCTTCACGTCGAGATCGGCAGCACGCTTCTTCATCTCGGCCAGGTAGGACTCGTCCTTTGCCTTATCCATGAAGAACTGATTGACATATTCAATGGCGAAGATTCCGTGATCGTGAGCGACCTTCGCAAAGTCCAGATTGTCGATCTTGCCGGATTTCAGCTCGCGATTGATCGTCCATTGAGCCAGCGAGATCTTGAAGAGAGGGCTTTTTTCGTCGGCCGCGGACGCCAACTGGTTAGCGGCAAGCATGGCGGTCGCAACGCCGGATTGGGCCAGGAACTCGCGTCTCGTTGTTTGGAGTGGGTTCATGTTTTGGATTCTCCGTCGTAGTACATTATTGTTTCGGCCTTGACGCAGCGACTGGTTCTTCGGGTGAACTTTTGAAGCGGCATCGTTGCGTTGGAATGGCGAGTTATCGAAGTGTTGGATTCTACCTGCCAGAGATCGCTTTGTCTCGTCAGGTGGGGGACGTGGAGCAACCTGTTGATTAACGAGCGGACTGTGGCACCGGAGCGGCCCCTCGATCGCGCCGCTGGATTTGACTACCGTCGAAGATCATGAGGCAAGCAACTTGTGATCGATTTAGCAAGGCAAGGCATCGTGAACTGCTCAAATCATAGTGTTGAGCAAATCTTTTCTCGACAACTGAGATAGCAGCGGAGAGACGACATTGATATACGGCAAGACTCTTTCGACTAGTTTATGTTTGACGTTAGCAACGCATTGCTTAATCGGTTGTAGTATCGCTGCTGCCCGGGACGCAACGCCACCGAATATCGTGTTTGTTCTCGCTGACGATCTTGGATGGGCGGAACTCGGATGCTACGGCAACGGCTTCAACGAGACGCCGCATCTGGATCGACTCGCTGAGCAGGGCATGCGGTTTACGCAAGCGTATGCCGCGGCACCAGTCTGTTCGCCATATCGCGCTGCTCTACTGACAGGCCAGCATCCGGCCCGTGTGGGGATTCTCGACTACCTGCGGCCCAACTCAGCAAACTCGCTTTCCACAAGCCAGATGACGCTGCCGGAAATGCTGAACAAGGGCGGCTATGCAACCGGCATGGTTGGGAAGTGGCATCTAACTGGATACAAACACCACGACGCCGAGTTTGAGGTGACGCCGAGCGATCACGGATTCGATTGGGACTTTGGTCGTGAGATCAAAGGTGTTGGTAACGGTGCGAACTTTTGGCCCTACATGTTTCGTGATCAGGGTATACGCTGGACCGACATTCCGGAGAACCGACTAGGAGACAACGAGTATCTCACCGACCGCCTCAACGTCGAAGCGGTCGATTTCGTCGAGCGCAACAAAGACCGACCGTTCTTTCTCTACGTCAGCCACTACGCTCCGCACACCATCCTCAACGGACGTCCGGACCTCGTCGAGAAATATCGCGCGAAACACGCTCCAGGAAAAAGCACTCGCGAGAAATGCTACCTCTGTGAAGACAGCGGCCTAAAGGGCGAGTCTGGCAATCATTGGGCAGGTGATCACAATCCGCACCTCGCGGCGATGTTAGAGAGTATCGACGATGGTATCGGTCTGCTTACGCAAAGGCTCGACGAACTTGGCCTCGCCGAGAATACGATCCTCATCTTTTCGAGCGACAACGGTGGTGAAACCAATGTCACGTCGAACGCGCCATTGCGCGGTGGCAAGAGTCAGCTGTATGAAGGTGGCGTTCGGGTGCCCCTGATCGTCCGCTGGCCTCGGCGAATTGCTGCCGCGACAACTTGCAACCAACCTACGGTCAACTACGACTTCTATCCGACGTTACTCGAAGCGGCTGGAATCGAACCCGATCCCGCTCAGACACTGGACGGCGTATCGACCTTGGCCACCTGGAACGATTCGTCGCACCCAACCGGACGGGACGCGATTTACTGGCACTACCCGCTAGATCAGCCTCACTTCCTTGGTGGCGTTTCTGCCGGGGCGATCCGCGCTGGCGACTGGAAGCTCGTTGAACGGTTTGAAGAATCAGGCGACGCCCGTTTCGAGCTCTTCGACTTGGCGAACGACCCCTCCGAGGCTAACAACATCGCGATTCGGCATGCGGACCGAGTCAGCGCGTTGACGAGCAAACTCGTTAGCTGGCGCGAACGCGTCGGAGCTCGCGTTCCTTCGCCGCCGTTGCTCGTTTCGCCTCGCCAACTTTACTTTGGGGATCACTTCTCAGACGGTCTGGTTAGCGAGCGGTGGTTTTTCCAGAAGGAGTGGACCGTCGAAGACGGTGCTCTGCGACGCAATGAGAATGCGGGAAACAATAAGCGAATCTTCGTCAAAGATCCTCAGTATCGAGATGTCATGATTCGCTTCGACTTCCGTTTCGAGGGTGCCGAGGACATTCGTTTAGTCACCGGATCTTCTGGCCATTACAACGCGGTCATTCATATCCATCGCGATCACTTCTATATCCAGACTGCATTGGACAATCGCGGCCCGTTCTTCCCTTACCGGCATGGAGAATGCGAGTACGATTTCCGGCCTGGGCAGTGGTATACGATGACGGTGGAGTTCGCTGGCGACGAGCTTGTGACGCACCTCGATCACGACCATCTGGCCTACGCTCATCATCCTATTCTTGATCAACAGCGTACGTACTTTGCGTTTCAGGTGGATCAACCCGCCGCCGCCTTTGACAATGTGCAAATATTTCGAGCGGCCAAGAATCGCGACGCCGCCAGCAACTTTAACAAGATCGAGCGCGCGAGCGACAAGTATCCGGTAGCGAAACCGCTGCAGGAACAATATGCGATCCAGAAAACCAATGCACACGAGTGGCTCTATCAGCGCGATGAAGACTATCGATCGCTCGTCGCTCGTGTAGATCTGCAAAAACAGAAAGAGAAGGAAGCTTATCCAGAGGTCTTCGAGTCGGTGAAGGAGTATCGCAAGAAGATCGATACGTTACGTCGTACTCTTCACGCCGAAGACCCGGATTACAAGGAAACATTGTTCGCGACTTATCGTGCCGCACGAGCAATCGACGCGTTTCTTGTTGCCCGGGAACCGGCGGTCGAAGACCTTCCAGCCAGTCAGCAGCCTGCGGCGCTTGAACGGCTTCGTAAGAAATATGGCAAGGACACTCGTTTTATTGAATTGGTCGCCGTACGCGTCGCAGCGCAAAAGACACTTGAGTCGCGATACCCGCAGTTGTTCGTCACCAACGAACAAATTGTCCGAGAGAAAAAGGAACGTCGCAGAGCGATTCAGGACAATCCCACGTTCATACAGCTGATCCAGGAAACTGCCGCGGCCTGGCGAGCTCAGCAATCGCATCTTCACGAGAACGACGAGCTGCTGGCGGAACTACAACGCCGATTAGAATCGCAAGAGAAGTGAGCTGTCGATTGCCCATTCATTTGTAGTCGCGGTCGTGTTCGATTAGCTTGGGGATTCAAAAGTCGTTGAAATTCTCGCGCATCGCTGAAGGAGACAACTAGTGTCAGCCCGAATCTGTTTTGGAATTCTCTTACTTTGCCATCTGTCTAACATTTCTGTTGCCGAGGAGTTGAATTCTGTGAGCGACGCTGGAAAGACCGAGCCGACTGTCGTCGATGTTTGGATCGGTACGAGTAGTGCGAAGCCAAGTAAAGGCATTTACCACTGCACGCTGAACACGCAGACTGGCAAACTCACCGAGCCTGAACTTGCCGCCGAAATCAGCGGTCCTGGGTTTCTCGCGATGCATCCTAGCGGTGAACATCTGTACGCAGTCGGAGCGGTCGAGGGTAAACCTTCGGTTGCTGCTTACGCTATCGAGAAGCAGCAAGGCAGTGCCGCGCTGAAGTTCGTCAACTCGATCGAGATCGGCGACGGCGGGGCAGCTCACGTCGCTGTCGATCCAACAGGTAAGACGATACTTACGGCACAGTACAGTGGCGGGTCAGTCGGAGTGTTTGCGCTGAATGAAGATGGATCGCTTCGAGCGAGAACGCAGTTAGCGAAACATGAAGGTGGTTCCCGCGCGGTGCCCGGTCGTCAGGATAAACCACACGCACACTGGGCAGGCTTCTCGCCCGACCACCGTTTCGCGTTCGTTCCTGATCTTGGGCTGGACCAAGTGGTGATCTACGAAGTCGACGTGGCCGCTTCCAAAATCGAACCTCATGGATCTGGCAAAGTCCCGCCCGGCGGCGGTCCGCGTCATATGAAATTTCATACGAGCGGCGAGTGGGTTTACGTCCTGAATGAGCTTGATCTTAGCGTGACCGTTTTCGACTACGACGCGAAAGCTGGCACGATGACTCCGAAGCAGACAATCCCAACCGTGCCCAAGGAGGAACTTTCCAAGGAACAGGCCAAGAGTTCGTCAGAAATTCGCGTACATCCGAGCGGTCGATTCGTTTACTCGGCTAATCGCGGTCACGATACGATCACGGCGTTCCGAGTCAATCAGGAGAACGGTCAGTTGTCCGTGATCGAACGTGAATTCGTCCGCGGCGCGACGCCACGAAACTTCAACATTGATCCTTCCGGACAATGGCTGCTCGCCGCAGGCCAGGACTCCCATACGTTGGCGTCTTTCAAGGTAGATCAAGAGACCGGCGAACTGACATACAACCGAAGCAATGTGACTGCTCCGTCAGCAATTTGTGTTTTGTTTACTCACGAGTGAATGGCTTTACACGCGAGAGCCGCTCGAACCATGCGCACGATGATCAACCTGGAAACTGAATGATGAGAGCGACAATCCCTTCCTCGCTGATAACACTGGTGCGCTGCGCGGCCTTGATCGCGGTCACGTCATCCCTCGCAGTGGCCGAAGACGCTTATCAGCTGAAGGTGGCGGACAAGCGCTCGTAGCCGGGGGAATAGACCCTCGTGTGACATTTGTCGCGACGGGCGTTCCCGCAATTTGTGACCATAGCGGACGAGCCGCAGGTCGCATCAACGGTTGGCCTAAACTAGTACCAACGGGCGTTAATGGTGAGCCAGACGCCGTGATACTTCAAGCGTCGCGATATGTTGACGCCGTGAACTTTGCGAGTCGATGCCGCGCCGACGCGATCATGAGCGTTGGATTCATCGACGCCGTCTGTCCACCATCAAGTTGTTACGCGGCGTACAGCGCATTGCAAGGTAGCAAGCAAATCATTAATGAGCCGTTGATGGGGCATGCAGCTCCCCAGCACATTCGCGACGCGTTCCTCGCGCAGATTCAAACGCACGTGCGGAAGAAGCACAGTGAGTAGTGAGCGCGGCTCCGATCCGATCGCTAAGGAAGCCAGTGTGCCGCCAATGGGGAAGGCGTTGAACGATGAATTTCTTCGAACCAGCCGAAGTTCGGGACGACGACGAACCGTCTAGGTGCTGGGATTTTTTGTCGATTCATGAAACGCTGTTGTCTTAGCTCAGGTATAATGCGGCGAGTTTACCCAGCTACCGCCGATCAATCGAGGAGAATTCTGTTGGCCATATCTCGCACTATCGGACTTAGCTTGCTGCTATTGATGGTCGTGTCTTCATCCGGCGTCGCAGATGATCGCACGGCAGCAGACCTGTTACCTCCATCTACGATTCTCTACGCGGAAATTCCGCGACCTGAGACCCTGCTTGAGGTTCTCGAGGACCATCCGTTACGTGAGCGGATTGAAAGTCTTGAGGGCGTTCGTGATGCTTACGAAGCTAAGCAATTCCTGCAATTCAAAGCGGCAGTCACGATTGTCGAGGCAAAGCTCGGCAAGACTTGGCAGAACATTTTGCAGTCCGTGACAGAAGACGGCATTGCCATCGGATTTGATGCCGGAACGCAAGGCGCTGTTTTGTTAATCAAGGCTCGTGATGAAGAGACCGCGCCAGAGCTGCTGGATACGATTATCGAACTCGCCCGAGCTGCGGCCAAGGACGCGGGCAATTCAGATCCCGTGAAGTCGACTGAGTATCGCGGTATCACCGCGTATCAGATCGCACAGGCGAAGGTCGCGACTCTAGGCCGTTGGCTGTTCGTGACGAATAATCCAGAGTCCGGCAAGGCGATCTTGGACGCCTATCTCGACAAGCCTGACAAAACTCTCGCCAACAACCCGCAATTCCAAACGGCGCGATCGAACGAATTGGACTCGTTGACCGCTTGGGGATATGCCGACATTGAGGCAATCCGCAAAGCAGGCGTCGCAAAAGGCCTATTCTCTGGAAAGACCGATAATCCAGTCGTGGAACTTCTTGTCGGCGGCGTCCTCGATACGCTCCAGCATACCCCCTACGTTACAGCCTCTTTGAATCTCGACCAACAAACCACGCGACTCGAACTTGCAACGCCCCACCAATCGGAATGGACGACGGAAGCTCGCGAATACTACTTCGGCCCCGAAGGCACGGGGCGCGCACCGGCTCCCATCAAGGTCTCTAATCAGTTGCTTTCGCTTTCCACCTACCGAGATGTGTCGACGATGTGGCTGCGAGCCGGAGATCTGTTCAAGGACAATATCGTCGATCAATTTGCTCAGGCGGAAAGCGTTCTCGCGACGCTCTTCTCGGGCAAAGACTTCGGCGAAGAGATTCTCGGCGAAGTGCACCCGGACTTCCAATTGGTTGTCGTGAGGCAGACCTATGAAGATGATGTGCCTCAACCCGCTATCAAGATCCCTGCATTTGCCGCTGTCTTTCGACTGAAGGACCCCGAAACGATCCGGCCCGAGTTTCGGCGGACGTACCAAAGTTTAATTGGTTTTCTGAACATCACGGGATCCATGAACGGTCAGCCGCAGCTCGACCTCGACATCGAGAAAGAAGACGAATATCAGGTCATCAGCGCCACTTATCTCGTTGAAAAAGATGCGAGTCCGGGCGGCCTGAAGATCCACTACAACTTCTCGCCGTCGATCGCTTTTGCCGGCGAACACTTCGTCGTATCGAGCACTACCGCGCTTGCCAAAGAGATCGCGATAGCGGTCGCCGACGCGAATAAGCTGAGCACCGACGTAAATTCGGCCATTGATTTGGACGTCAGTGCAGTTAGCGACATTCTCGCCGATAATCGTACTCAACTTGTCGCGCAGAACATGTTGTCCGAGGGGCATAGCAAAGAGGAGGCTGAGCAATCGATTGGGGATCTACTTGAACTCTTGGCTACTGCCAAGAACGCCTCGATCCAATTGGAAGCGCGCGACGGCACTTTACGAGCGTCGCTGGAGATTGATTACGTTGCCGACTAACTTCTGCGAATAACTCAAATGACTACAGCTGCGATCGATCCGAGTTGGGCTTGGAAACCTTTCCGTCCATCAAAACAACAACCCTGGAATCGAGCCCGAGCCGCCCACCTGCTTCGTCGTGCTGGTTTTGGTGCGACGTCGCAAGAGCTTGACGCGGCTGTCGAGCAAGATCCAGACGAGATCGTGGGGGCGTTGGTGTCGCCCAACTTGGACGCAAAGTTCGAGCAAGAGAGCGAAGCGTTCGCGGCAACGATTCTGGCGTCTGGCAATCCTAAACAGCTATCGGCGTGGTGGAGCTATGTGATGCTCCGCACACCGCATCCGTTGCTCGAGAAGACGACACTCTTCTGGCACGGGCATTTCGCGACCAGCGCGGCGAAAGTCGAAGACTCCACGACGATGTATAATCAGAATCGCCTCTTTCGACAGTTTGCCTTGGGCGACTTTGGCAAGCTGACGCACGCAATTTCCCGCGATCCAGCGATGCTAATCTATCTTGATTCGGTAACGAATCGCAAAGCACACCCCAACGAGAACTTCGCTCGAGAGGTGATGGAGTTGTTCTGTCTGGGCGAAGGCAATTACAGCGAAAAAGATATCCAGGAACTGGCACGCTGCTTCACTGGTTGGGAGATTCGTCGCGGTAAATTCCGCTTTAATCGCTTTCAGCATGATACCGAAACGAAATCGATTCTCGGCCGCAGCGGCGAGATGCCGGAGGGCGAATCTATCGACATTGTCCTCGATCAACCCGCGGCCCCACAGTTCATCGTGCGCAAGCTGCTTCGTTACTTTATGTTCGACGAGCCTTTCGCTAGTGATGAACTTGTCGAGCCGCTGGCGAATGAGTTGCGGGAGCATCAATGGGATATCAGCCATGTCGTCGGGCGCATCCTTACCAGCCAATTATTTTACTCCGAGCATGTGATCGGTCGCAAAGTACGTTCGCCGGTCGATCTCGTCATTGGTATGTTAAGAACTCTCGAAGGGTCGACGAACTCGTACCAGCTCGGTGACGACTTGAATCAGCTTGGGCAGGGACTCTTTTATCCACCTAACGTTAAGGGATGGGACGGCGGTCGTGCGTGGATCAATTCATCCACGTTGTTGGGCCGCGCCAATGTCATCGGGCGAATTGTTCGCGATGAGAAGACTCGTTTTGGAGGGGGGAAGCTGGACGAGTATTTCACTCGCCTTGATGCCGAATCAGCCTCCGCGATTGTCGACAAGCTTGTCGAACTAATATTGGCAGTCGAGCCAGCGCAGGCCGTCAAAGGGCAGCTAGTCGAAGTCATCAACGCCGAGGGAGACCGTAGCGACCGGATCGCGGCCGCCATCCATGCACTCAGCACGATTCCAGAGTTTCAAATAATGTAAGCAGTTCGCAATGTCGTCCCGACGCTTCGCGGCGGAGCAGGTTCTGGCGAGGGATTTCAGAACTACAAATGACTTGGGAACGAGAGGATTCAGCCATGAGATCAAACCGAAGAGACTTCCTGAAGACAACGCTCGGCACGTCAGCAGTCGTATCGCTCGGGGCAACGGTCCCTGGCTTCTTACGCCACGCCGCAGCCGCAAGCACCAACGAGAAAGAGACTGTTCTTGTCGTCGTGCAAATGTCGGGCGGCAACGACGGACTGAACACCGTGATTCCTTATTCCGACCCAGCCTATCGAAGCAGCCGACCCAAACTGGCAATTCCAGAAAGCGACGTCCTGAAGATCGACGACGCGCTCGGCTTTCATCCAGCCGCCCGCGGTCTGGCGGACCTGTTAGAAGATGACAGACTTGCGATTGTGCAAGGCGTTGGCTACGAGAATCCAAATCGTTCGCACTTCGAGTCGATGGATATCTGGCACACGTGTCAACGCAAAACCGACACACGCACGACCGGGTGGCTCGGGCGATACCTTGACCTCTCGCAGGCTGAGAATTCGGGAGCTTCATCTGCCTTTCACCTCGGACACGAGAAGCAGCCCTTCGCCTTGACCGCCGAAGACGTTCGCGTCCCATCGATTGATTCGTTAGATGGTTTCCGTCTGAATGACGGCGGCGACGAGAATGTTCGGTCCACGATCTCCAAGCTTGCGGCCACGACCGCCAAGGAAAGCGATTCGATACTCGGGTTCCTTCAATCGACGACGACGGTCGCATTATCCGCGAGTAAACGCGTCGAAGAAGCAAGTCGTGATTACAAGACTCCGGTCAACTACCCGGAGAGTGATCTTGCAACGAAGCTTAAGACGGTCGCGCAGCTGATCGATGCTGGTCTCGGAACGCGAGTCTACTACGTCACGCTTGATGGATTCGACACACACTCTCAGCAACCCGCCGCTCACGCGGTGCTCCTCGGTCAACTCGGCGACGCCGTATCGTCATTCCTGAACGACGTCAAACATCACGGGCACGACGATCGAGTCACCGTGCTTGCGTTCAGCGAATTTGGCCGACGTGTCAAAGAGAACGCCAGCGATGGCACTGATCACGGAGCGGCAGCACCCGCATTCCTCGCCGGGAGTAAAGTGCGAGCCGGATTGATCGGCGACCATCCTAGCCTCACGGACTTAGAAGACGGCGATTTGAAGTTTCATACCGATTTCCGCCAAGTCTATGCCACCGTCTTGGAGTCGTGGTTAGGTTGGTCGAGCAAGTCCGTTCTTGGCGGCATTCACAAGCCGGTTGACGCCCTTGAGGCTTAGCGGAAGATCGCCCCGAACACTCGTTCAACGGCAAGCCGAAGGCGACGGTGTTTCGAGCCACGCAGCCGCCTTCGGCTTGCCGTTAAACGATGTCTTCACTCGAACTCAGATGTACTACTCCGCGCAGGGTGAGCCTTTCAGCATCTGATTTTGTGTCGTGTTATAACAGCAGGTCACAATAAAATCACTCGAGAGGTGCAGAAGATGCTTCCTATTTGTCAGTCTGGTCGGACACAGATGTCGATGGCCCTGATAGTCTGTTGCATGGTTGTCGGATCGTCGAGCTCGGTCCACGCGACAGACGTCTCTGCAAAACGGCCAAACATATTGCTGATCGTCGGCGAAGATCACGGATGCGAGTTCGCTTGTTACGGCGATCCTGTGATTGAATCACCGAACATTGATCGGCTTGCTTCGCAAGGCGTGCTGTTCGAAAACGGATACGTCACGCAATCGGTGTGCAGTCCTTCGCGAAGCACCATCTTCACGGGACTCTATCCCCATCAGAACGGACAACTTGGCCTGGCAACGCATCAATTCGGCTGGTTTGAGAAATGGCCAACAACGTATTCGCTGCTAAAGAACGCTGGGTATCGAACGGGACTGATTGGCAAGACGCACGTCATCCCTGCAGAAGCTGTCGAAGACTTTGTCGACTTTCGATTTCAGAAGTCCTCGAACTTCTCTAAGAAGAAAGTTGCCGACTATGCGTCGAACGCGGGTGAGTTTTTTCGAGCCTCCGACGAGCCGTTCTTTATGACCGTGAATTACCCTGATGCCCATTGGCCGCTGCAAGGGCAAGTCGACGGGTTGCCCGGGACACAAGTTGATCCAGACAAAGTACAAGTGATGCCGTATATCGGTGGCGAGACGCCTCGCATGCGGCAGGTTGTGCAAAACTATTATGACTGCATGCTGAGACTCGATGCGTGCATCGGACAACTCCTCAAGGCATTGGAGGACTCGGGAAAGGCCGACGAGACGCTTGTTGTATTTATCGGCGATCACGGGGCTCAAATGGCTCGTGGGAAGGTGACCGTCTACGAAGGCGGGATGCGTGTCCCGTACATCGCTCGGTGGCCCGGAGTTATCAAGCCGAATCAACGTTCGCTGGCGCTCGTATCGACGATCGATTTGCTGCCCACGTTTATGGACGCTTCAGGAACTGCGACTCCGAGTGGCCTGCCGGGCAAGTCGCTTCGGCCAGTCTTCGAGCAAACGACTGACGACGCCTTTCGTAACTATTTGGCATGCGAACGGAACTGCGATGCCTCACACATCACGTTTCCTCAACGAACGATTCGTGACACTCGTTACAAACTCATTTATTCTCCGGTACGCGATCGCGAAGACCCTGCCGCTCGGTATTACAGGATTCATGGGGCATCACATTGGTCAGGATGTTTGACGGACGAAGAACTCGCTGGCGCTTCAGAGCAGACAAAGGCAGGTTACGCTCGCTGGATGAACCCTCCCGAATTCCAACTCTACGACTTAAAGAGCGATCCGTATGAGTGGAGTGACCTGGCGAGTGATCCTGACCAAGCACAGACGAAAGCAAGGATGCTTACCGCGTTGCAGGAATGGCAAGTCGAAACGCACGATCCAATGCTCGATCCCACAAAGTTGCGGATGTTAATGGAGGAAACGGACGCAGTTAACGCGACAAAGAGCCGCTCGCCGAAGGACGGTTGGCAATATCTCACGTATCTGCATCCCGGCAAAGCGGCAACTCAAACGGGGACGACCAATGATTCGCATGACGATATTCTTTTCACGACCTCCTTTGAACGTGGCCCAGTGGCTGTGTTTCAGAAAAGAACGGAGGGCGACTTGGTGATGCAAGCGATCGGCACGGCGAGTATAAGTTCACGATTTGCGCATACCGGGAAGCAGTGTTTGAGAATGCTCGGTGACGAGGGCAACACGCTCACGTTCTCGCTTCCTAAACGCTTGCGGTCTTTAAAGGGAATCAGCTTTCACGCCGAACGATGGACCCGTCGCGATCCGTTTGAGTTCTCGGTCGAAGTTCAGCAGGGCGGCACTTGGCACGAAGTTGCAAAACTTGACCGTGTCGTCGCGTTGGGAGCAAGGTTTCTCTCACACGTTCAGCTTCCAATCTCCGGCCAAGGCGAAACCGAAGCGATTCGTTTCCGCGTGACTGCGGCAGCCCAGGCCGGTCTGTTGATCGACGATCTGTCGTTTCACGCAACTGCTCCTAGTAAACCAACCGCGATTCCGTCCAACGTAGTTCCGATAGAACCGCTGAAGCTCGTCAGTAGCCAATCGCTGTTCGTGTCGGGCACTCGTGATACCCACACATTTCGCATACCAGCGATCGCGACCGCGACGAACGGCGATTTGATCGCGGCGTGTGACGCACGCAGAAAGAATTCCGCCGATCTGGTTCACCAGCGAACGATCGACATCGTGTTCCGTCGGAGCGAAGACAATGGCGAGACTTGGTCGCCAATGGAGATTCTCGATACGTTCGATGAAGAGGGCTGTAGCGATCCTTCACTGCTTGTCGACGAAGTCACCGGCAATATCTTCTGCTTCTACAATCTGATGGATAGCGACAAGTCGAGCAAAGAGTATCGTTTCATTGTGCAGCAGAGTTCCGATCACGGGAGGACGTGGGACAAGGCGGTCGATTTCACGGATCAGGTTGCCGGGCCGGAGTTAAAAGAAGTCTTCAAATTCATAACCTCTGGCCGCGGAATCCAGACTCGGGACGGCATGTTACTGCATAACTATGTCCAAGTTGGCAAAGGTGCCACGCTGTTCGCAAGCCACGATCACGGAGTAACGTGGAAGTCGCTTGGAGACGTGAGCCCAGGTGACGAATCGAAGGTCGTTCAGCTGCACGACGGTTCGCTAATGGTCAACTCACGAGCGGCGCCAGCCAAGCGCTTCGTTCATCGATCCGAAGACGGCGGAAAGACATGGAAGACCGCCGAGTTTGGATTGCCCGACCCACGCTGCAACGCCTGTATCATTCAATACACGGCAAAACGAGATGGCTTTACGAAGGACCGGTTGATCTTTTGCAACGCCGCTTCGAACCAAGGCCGCAGAAATCTCGCGGTCCGCATCAGCAATGACGGTGGTGCAACGTGGAGCGACGGCAAGGTCCTTGATAGCGGACCCTCCGCCTATTCAGAAATCACGATTCTTAAAGACGGAAGCTTGGGCGTCCTCTACGAACCCGGCTACAAGGAAGTCCGGTTTGCTCGATTCACACTTGAAGCGTTGACCGATGGAGCCGATACGCTGAGCAGGCCATTTGTTGCGTCGCCGAAGACTGCGCCTTAAAAATAAATCTCAATTCGACTTTTGCGAGAGACGAAACCATGTCACATTCATTCGGGACGACCGCAACGAGACGAGACACATTTCTGCGGTGTGCGGCGTTAACGATGACCGCACTGGTCGTTGTATTCGCAAGTTCTACGCCTGGGTCTGCGGATGCCCAGAACCCTTTCATTGGATCCTGGGCGATGAGCATGCCGAACGGCAGCGCCGGTTGGCTCTCCATCTCCGATGAGAACGGAGCACTGAAAGGCGAGCTATGGACGGTCGGTCAAAGCAAGACACTTCGGGATCTTTCGCTAGAGAACGGGCAACTGAAGTTCATCCGCAATTGCAGAATTGGGAAGCCGGAGTATCCGGGTGGTCCACCGACGGGCAATCGAGTTCCCTGTCAACATTCAGCAAAGATCAAAGATCAAGTGATCGACGTCGAGATGAAAATGCCTGAATCATCTGACACCGTCGCGATCCTTAGGTTTCGCGGAAAGCGAATGCCACCTCTACCGCCACGACCGGTTCTGAGTAACGTTCGATTTGGAGAACCGATCGAGCTGTTCAACGGTAAGGACTTGGCCGGATGGAAACTGGTGAATCCAAAGCAGACTAATGGTTGGAAGGCCGAGAATGGCGAGTTGGTGAACGACACGCCAAAGCTCGATTTTCAACCGTGGTCGAAGTACGGAAATCTCAGAACCAAACGAGAGTTCATGGACTTCAAACTCCACATCGAATTCAAAGTTCCGTCCGGCGGAAACAGCGGCATTTACCTCCGTGGTGTCTACGAAGCCCAAGTCGTTGATCGGGATAGCCGGATGCAAGGCATTCAGGGAGTCGGCGCTATCTTTGGTCGCATCGCTCCAAGTGAAAAGGCGGGCAAGCCCGGAGGTCAATGGCAGCAGTACGACATCACGCTGGTCGATCGTCACGTCACTGTCGTTCTGAATGGAGTCACAGTGATAGACAATCAACCGCTGGCGGGATGTACGAACGGAGCGTTACAAGCCGACGAAACAATTCCTGGCCCACTCTATCTGCAAGGCGATCACACATCCGTGAGCTACCGCAATATCGTCCTTGAGCCTGTACTGCGAGATTAGACATCCGCAACGCCAATTCGACCACGATGCTTTGGCGGTCACTTCTGACCATAAGCTAGAGTGCTCGCCGGTTGACGCCCGTTCCACGCGCCCATCGAAGTCACCTTTTCTTCGACATGGCCGAAAGTAGTCCCAATTCAATCACCACGATCCCGAGCACTGCGGCTCCAAGGCCGATGTAAAAAATCGCTGGCCCGACAGCACATTGGCTCACGAACGCTATGTTTTCCCGCAATTTTAGAAAAACTGCCTTTCTCGGTAACAACGACCCACATCGCGCATTGAACTCTGTGTTATGACCAACGTGCTCCATCAATCCGATGACCGCCTAATGGACGAACTGGTTGTTCGGGCTAGGTCTGAGCGAGAGGCGTTTGGCAAGTTGTACGACCATATTTACCCGCCCATCTTTCGATACTGCATTCGTCGTACGGGAGACCGGAGTCTTGCCGAAGATATAACGTCGACTGTCTTCGTGAGTGTTGCAAACAAGATCGCAACGTTCCCTGGAGATACCTACCTGGATTTTCGGAGGTGGGTGTTTGTCATTGCAACAAACGAGATGAACGCCAATTATCGAAGGTCGACCAGGCGTCAGGCTTTGTTGATCGAAGCCGCAGAATCAGGTCGATTGAACACCACGACGGAAGACGACTCTTCAAGTTTCAGCTTTGAAATGGACGCCGTGCAAGCGGCGATCATGAGACTCGACGAACGAGACCAAGCCATCATTACATTGCGGTTCTTTTCGGAATTGCCGTATGAAGATATTGGCCACATTCTCAAGATCAGTTCAGGCGCGGCTCGAACTGCGGCCTCACGAGCGCTCGACAAGATCCGAACCGACGTAGGAGAATAGCGATGAATTCCAAAGAACAGCCGATGGACGAACGACAAGCCTTCGACGAGCTCCTCGCCGGCGACCGTTTTGATGATTCCATTTGCGATCAACATCAAAGCGATCTTCGCTCCAAAGCGCTTCAAGCATTCGATGACACGAGCACCGTCGAGCTGCGTGTGGCTTCGACCAACGAGCGGCGACGCGCCCGTTTGAAGCGGAGTCTTGGTTATGAGATGACGGCCGTGGTTTGCCTGATTGGCTTAGTTGCTGGCTGGTTCTATTACGACCGGATTCGAGAAGAGCGTCCGATCGTAGTGAATCCACCGGTTCCAGATGTAACCATCACCGAGGATGTTCAACTGCTCGCTTCGCTTACCGAGGTGAACACCTTTCGCGATGAGGTCTCTGCGGAGGCGTTGTTTAGCGCGATTGCGATGTGCGAGTTAGACCATGAAGGAAGAGTGCTGTTCGACTAGCCCAGCACTTGATGTCACGAATGACTTGATCGTTTGTCGGCTGCAATTCAGCGGCGGCTTCCCCTGCCCCTCCCCACTCGTAACGAGGATAAACCCATGCGTACTGTAATGTTTGCTCTTTTCGTTCTGTTACCGATTCTCAGCTTCGCGGACGATTGGACTCCGCCCGAGAACCCGGATCCACATGCGATTCTTTGGGAAGCCAAGACGGATGCACAAGCAGGACGTCACGAGGTCGCATTAGCGAAGCAACTTTGGTACCACGAAAATGCTCTCGCACTGCAGCCGGCGCAATCTGCCGTCCGCCTCTCCTTTGCACTTAGCAACTGGTTAGAGTTGGGAGAATCGTATCCTCCGGCGTTGAAAAAGATGAAGCAGGTACGCGACGATGTGGAAAAGCGAGTTCGCGACGAAGACCAAGTGCGAGTCAAGTTCGTGGACTTTCACGAGTTCGTAGCGTTTAATCGCACATTGCGAGAGGAACAGCGGACGGTCGAGACGTATAAGTGGCTCGACGAAACAAACGCCGAGGATGCCAAGCGTGTCTTTCACGTTGCCAAGCCTGCGCTCATTAAGCAGAAAGAATATGAGCTATGTGGAAAGTACATCGTCGCGGATCGCGACCTCAAACGAATTGGCGAAAACTACGAACGGGGCTTGAAGTTAGCAAAAGACAAGTTTGGCGAGCGGCACCGTGAATTCACGGAGAAGCAATTTCTGAATGCTTCGACGACGTTGGTGGCGCTTTTGGTGCAGAACGATCAAAAGACGGAAGCCGAAGAAGCGGCGATGACCGCCAAGAAGTTCGTGAAGAATGCGGACTTGCAGAAGAAGCTCGATCGACAATTGGAATTGGCCCTCGAAGGCACTGTCCCCACTCCGTGGCCTTAGACCGACATCTCGGCTTCATCGCCATTCATCAAACGCGGAATCAAACAAGCCCGGTGAGACGACAGTCGTGCCGGGCTTGCGATGTATCTGGTAGCGATTCAGGCCGCGCGAAAATCTGACTTTGAATGATTGCTCAATGCGAGATCCTTGGCCAACGCAGCTCATCTCAGACCTGAACGTTCCATCCTTCTCGATACTCGCGCCGTAACAATCTTTCGACATCGACGCCGTTGGACGTTCGCATTTGCTGATCGTCCCACTTGAGAGTTTTGCCCGTTCGAATCGCGATGTTACCAAGCAGGCAAATCTCGGTCAGACGTGCTCCGTAGCTGAAATCGCAACTTGCCGTTCCACCTTGCTTGCAGGCAGCAAGCCACTCTTGATGATGGCCGGGCGACGGCGGCAGGAATGGCTCAGGCAACTCAATCGAATCACCCTTTTCGTTCGGGATCACAATCGGCGGCCCGCCGTATTGCGGCGCGAACAGCTTCGCGCGCTTCCCCATGAACAAGACTCCGTGGGGTGGCAGTCGTTCAATGCCAGTCAACCCCTCAGGCGGTTGCTTGTCACCGTCGTACCATATGAGCTTTAAGGGCTTCTTCACTTCACCAACCAAGAAATCTAAGTAGACGATGCTCCAAGTTGGAAACGTCTCGTCGTTCACTTCCGACGATTCTGCAGCGATCGTCGTAGGTGCGCCGAGATTGAACGCCCACACAACGGGGTCAAGCAGATGTGGTCCCATGTCGCCAATGGCACCGCAACCGAAATCATGCCATCCTCGCCAACCGCGCGGATGGTAGGTGTCATGATAGGGACGCGCCGGAGCTGGACCGAGCCAGGCATCCCAATCGAGATGCTCGGGAATTGGCGGTGAGTGTTTCGGTCGCTCAACTCCCTGAGGCCAGATTGGACGGTTCGTCCAGGCGTGAACTTCCTTCACTTCGCCGAGGACGTCGGATCGAATGATCTCGACCGCGCGGCGATAGCCGTCGCTCGCGTGATGTTGATTTCCGGTTTGCGTGACGACTCGGAACCGCTTTGCCGCGGCAGCCATCTCGCGCGTCTCCCAGATCGAATGAGCAAGCGGCTTCTCGCAGTAAACATGTAAACCGCGTCGCATTGCCGTCATCGCGGCGTGAAAGTGCGTGTGGTCTGGCGTGCTAATCAGGACGGCGTCGAGTCCTGGCTGCTCCAGCAACTCGCGAAACTCAGAACAGATCCTCGCATCGGGATAGCGCAGCGCCATCGCGTCAAGATACTGCCGGTCGACGTCGCACAGCGCCACGATGTTCTGAGACTTGATCTCTGCGATATTAGAGGCACCGCGATTTCCGACTCCGATCACGCCGATGTTGAGCTTATCGGCCGACAGATTCGCGTCGTTTTCGGTTGCCAAACTCGCCGAGATCGGACCGAACGACGCCGCGGACACAGCCCCTTTTAATGCTTCACGGCGATTGAGCGTCAAGGGCATGGTGATAACGGGCTCTTTGGATTTCAGCGGCAATCGTCTATTCTCAGGAAGTCAGCCTACTCGGCGAAGCCTGCTTGTGGCAATCGTCCCAGCCTGAAGTAACAGCGTCCGAAAAACCATCAGAGCCCCGAATGAGTGAACTAGAAACCGACGTCCTAGATTCCGACACGCTAACCGAGGCACTGAAACGGCATTCCATCGAGTTGGCTCCCGAACATGTGAAGCAATTGGACCGTTACTGCAAACTGGTTTGGGAGTGGAACACGAAGCTGAACTTAACGCGTCACACAGATTACGAGAAGTTCGTTTCTCGCGACTTGGTCGATTCGCTCGAACTATCCAAGCTGCTTGGCGAAGGGGAAGAGGTGCTGGACGTCGGCAGCGGTGGCGGTGTGCCTGGCATTCCGCTCGCCATTCTACGTCCCGACCTGCACTTGGCGCTCTGCGAGTCCGTTGGCAAGAAAGCCACCGTCCTGGAGACGATTATTCGTGAGCTTAGGTTACCGACCCCGATCTACAATTGCCGTGTAGAGGACTTGCTAGGCGATTTCCGATTCGACGTATTGGTCGCTCGAGCGGTAGGACCACTCTGGAAGATGCTAAGTTGGCTCGAGCCGAAATGGCACTGCATCGGTCGTCTTCTAGCGATGAAGGGCCCCAAGTGGCCCGAGGAAAGGGGCGAAGCTCGGCACCGCGGCTACATGGGAAAGCTTAGCCTGCGAGTGGCAGCATCCTACCCAATGGCTGGGACGGAATCGGATAGCGTCATCCTTAAGATCTGGCCCAAGGGTTCGCCGGAAAGATAGTCGAGTCTTTCCCGGTATCCTTGACTTGCTATCATTGCCCTTGGATTCTCTTCGACCTCCGGTTGCGCACGCGCAATCGTCACTCCGGTACTCGACAACACCCTTAATCGGTCCGTGCGTGATGAAGTCAGATCGCCCATCGAGACGTTGGTATCAGCTCCATCGGCGTTCGTGGTTCCTTCTCGGTCTTACAATCGCTCTCTTGACAGTGGTTAATCTGCCCTACGAGTATGGCACGGTCAGCCAGGGGCTAACTTTTCAACTGATGTTCGCGGACGAGCATCCAACAGAAGGGAAATACGGCGGATGGCCACTAAGTTATCTAAGCGATCGCATTGGCCGCTACCCAGAAGAATCTGACGACTCTTGGTCGATTCTTGCAATAATTGGAAATGTGTTCGCTGCGACGTTGCTGGCAGTTGTCGTCGTCGGGGCTTACGAACGGCGGAGGCGTCAAGACACGTCGCGATGGCAGCTTTCGATCGGTGATCTGTGCTTCCTCATGCTTGCCGTCTGTTGCGTGTTCGGCACGTGGAACATGATGGCGCGTCGGTATTTGACCCAACAAGAAGCCATTCAAGAGATTCGCATCAGCGGCGGGTATGTGACGACACACATCGTCTTGCCGAAAGTTGTGATCGGGCCGAGCGAGGCGTCACCGATACGGCACAGGTTTCATGCTTGGCTCGTTCAACAACTGTGGAATTACGAGCAGCCAACCGCAGCGCGCGTGGCGGAACTGAATGAGGAAGCGATTGAGGCACTACATCGTCTTCCGGAGATTCGGACTCTCGTCGTATACGATCAAACCGTTACGGACGAAGCGCTCGCCAAAGTAGAATCGTTTCGAAGTCTCGAACGGCTGCAAATCGGCGGAGAACATCTCACCGCCGCCTGTGTATTGTCGATTCAACGCTTGCGAAGTTTGCGCTACTTGCGAATTCGCGACGCGCCCCTCTCCGACGACGCAATCTCTAAACTAATCGCGCTGCCCAATTTGGTGTCCCTGGACGTCGAAGGAACTCGGTTAACAGATGCCGGATTGGTGGGGATTGCCCAGTGCAGACGGCTACGCGAATTGAACATCGCCCGAACAAACATTTCAGCCGAGGGGCTGCGATTCTTGGACGGACATCCGAAGCTGACGCGACTCTGGCTGGCGAGCGAAGCGTCGACGCCCGAGAGCCCGGGAATCAGACGAATTAAGTTGCGCGACCTGCCACGGCTGGAAAGCATCCATCTTCCCAGCGAGCTGAACTGGCTTGAACTGAGAAACTTGCCAGCACTAGTTCAAATGCCTTCGGCCTGGGACCCGAACGATCTGGTGGGCATGCACGCAATGTATCGCAACAGCGGCATGTTTTTCCTAACAAACCCACCGTTTCCGCAGCCAATTCAGTACGGAATCGATGCAAGGCACGTGTCACTTCGAGATCTCCCAGCTTTGACGACGTTGAAGTTGAATAGACAGCATCTCGAATCGTTGGAAGTTGATGTTTCAAGCTTGCAGTACTTGTCAATGAATGTGACGCATCTGACACAACTGTTCGGATATTCTCAAGCAACGCGGTTTCGTGATACTTCCACGCCCAAGTACGACATTGACGATCAATTTAGTGAGTTGATCGGTCGAAACCTCGGACTGCAAACCCTTCACCTAACCGATGCTTCTTTAACTCATCAGGGTTGGGCGCAGCTCTCATCGCTGGAGCAATTGAAAGTTCTCGACCTGAGCGGTTCCAACATTACAGATGCCGATCTGGGAGCCTTTGCCAACACGTCACAGCTAGAGACTTTCAAACTGAACGAAACGCAGGTTAGCGACGACGGCTGGGCCAAGCTGCCGCGATTTCCCGAGTTACAACATTTGGGACTTTCGAATACTGAGATTACACGCCTTACGCTCGAGGCGCTACCTAAACTCGATGCGCTCGAAATCGAACGCACTCCGCTAGAGTCGCTTCGGTTAGTCGACCTCCCAATGCTCACGCTCAGCGTGACGCTCGCCGGTTCCGGGCCGATGACGATCGAACTTTCCAATCTCCCGGCGTTTGAGTCGTTCAATGCACAGCATCAATGCATCGATCGGATGATACTTCGCGAGTTGCCAGCGCTGAATCATTTGGAACTGACAGGATCGACCGTAAACGACTCGATGCTCTCGAATGTTGGCGACTTCGCGTCTCTAAAACTACTTCTCGTTGGCGAAACGGAAATCACAGATGCAACGCTGAGTCGTATCGGCGAATTGGCGAACCTTGACCGATTGGATGTCAGTGAGACGCCGATTACCGACAAGGGACTGGCGTCGCTAAGCGACAAGTTGCCGCTCACGATACTCAATCTGACCGGAACCAAAGTCACCGATGACGGCCTTCGTCACTTGCCGCGGCTGCAGCAGTTGAGGCAAGTCTTGCTCGGTCGGACCGAAGTGCACGGTCCAGGACTCCAACATTTGTCGCGTCTCGGTGGTTTGCAAACCCTATCATTGGAAGAAACTAAAGTGACCAGCGATTCGTTGAAGCATCTTCGCGGCGTGGGACAGCTCAATTGGTTGCGGCTGTCCGATACACGAATCGACGACTTGTGTTTCCAGCACATCAACCAGTTGCCAGCCTTGGTTTGGCTCTTCTTGGATCGGACCTCGGTCACCGATCAGGGAATCGCGACCTTCACCATGCCTCGACGCCTTAAAGTCTTGGACGTTTCCGATTCCAGCGTGAGCGCGTATTGGGTGAGTAGCACGTCTGAATCCAGACGCGATGTGAAGATATCCTGGTAACAAATCACTTCGCCTCAACCGTTTGACTCGCCATCGGCACGAGGGTATCGTTAGCTCTTGCGCAGCCGGAGCTTATCGCCTACCTCGCCCGGCTGATTCTTGTACGACGACCCACCAACTTCGCTGATCTCGGAGATTCTGATGATGAGGCATTTCTCGCTATTCGTTCTCGCCGTTGTGTGCGCCGCTCCCAATTTTCTGCAGCCCCGTTCCGTGCGCGGCGATGACGATGGCTTTGTTTCGATTTTTGACGGCAAGACATTGGATGGCTGGGATGGCAATCCGAAGTTTTGGAGTGTGGCCGACGGCTCGATCACCGGACAGACGACGGAACAGAATCCAACGAAAGGCAACACCTTCATCATTTGGAAGGGCGGCGATGTTGGTGATTTCGAGTTGAAGCTTGAGTACAAGATGATCGGTGGCAACTCCGGCATTCAATATCGCAGCTTCGTTCGCGAGGATGGTGCAGACAAATGGCGAATCGGCGGTTATCAGGCGGACTTTGAAGCGGGGGATCGCTACTCGGGCATTTGTTACGGTGAAGCGTTTCGAGGCATCTTAGCCGATCGCGGTGAGAAGACAGTTTTAACGAGCACGGATGGCAAGTTTAAGAAAGAAGTTGTCGGGAGCGTTGGCGACTCGGACGAAATCGGTAAACAGATCAAAAAGGAAGATTGGAACGACTATCACATTACCGCCAAAGACTTTCACATCGTCCACAAGATCAACGGTGTGACAACTTGTGAGTTGACCGATAACGATGAAGCCGCGCGACGCGCGACAGGATTATTGGCATTACAGCTTCACGCTGGGCCAGCGATGAAAGTTCAATTCCGAAACATCCGCATTAAGAAGTTGGCGGAAGCTTCCAACGAAGACAACGAGTGCAACGCGAATAATGAAAATAACGAAAGCAAGAACAAGAAAGTTGTTTTCATCGCGGGCACGAAGAGCCACGGCTACGGATCGCACGAGCACTACGCGGGATGTGTGTTGTTGGCAAAGTCACTACAGCAAGGCATCTCGAACGTGGACGTCGAGGTAGTCCGTGATGGTTGGCCGAAAGATGAAAGCGTCTTCGATGGTGCTGACTGTGTCGTGATGTACGCCGACGGTGGTGGAAGGCATCCCGTCATTCCTCATTTGGCGAAAATGGATTCACTCGCTGATCAAGGGGTCGGCGTCGTTTGCTTGCACTACGGCGTCGAAGTGCCAGCCGAAGAGCCGGGCGATCACTTCCTGAAGTGGATCGGCGGATACTTCGAGGCGAATTGGTCCGTCAATCCACACTGGACTGCGAAGTTCGACAAGTTTCCCGATCATCCGATCGCGAACGGTGTGCAGCCCTTCGAGAGCAACGACGAGTGGTACTACCACATGCGATTTCGGCCCAACATGAAAGGAGTCACTCCGATTCTGACCGATATGCCGGGTCCCGAAACATTATCACGTCCCGACGGAGCCCACAGCGGCAACCCCCACGTTCGCGCCGCAGTTCTTGAACGCAAAGAACCGCAACACGTCGCCTGGGCTGCGACTCGGCCTGATGGCGGTCGTGGCTTTGGATTCACTGGCGGACACAATCATTGGAATTGGGGTGAACCGAACTTTCGTAAGTTGGTATTGAACGCGATCGTCTGGTGTGCCAAGGCCGAAGTTCCCGCTAATGGGATTGGCAGCAAGCCGGTAACGCTCGAGCAACTCGAAGAGAACCAAGACTACGAACCCAAACCGAACTTCGATCGAGATGGCCTTCGCAAGCAATACAAACTGACTTCAGCGAATGGCAAGCCAAAGATGAAGCGCGGCCCTGCCGCAAAGCCACTCTATTCGAGCCCCATTGTCACCTCGAAGACGCCCGAGCAATCGGTTGCCATTGAAGTTGACCTCAAGGGCGCGAAGGAACTGTATTTAGTGGTAACCGATGGCGGGAACGGCTTCGGCTGCGATTGGGCAGACTGGGCTGAACCACGTTTGACCGGACCGGCTGGCGACGTGAAATTGACCGAGCTGAAGTGGAAGTCTGCGTCGACCGACTTTGGACAAGTTCGTGTGAATCAAAATGTTACGGGCGGTGAGCTGCGAATCGCGGGCAAGTCAGTCGCTTTCGGCATTGGAACGCATGCTAATTCAATCATCGCCTTCGACGTGCCGGACGGATACACGAAGCTTCAGGCGCGCGGAGGGCTCGACAACGGGGGGACGGACCAAGCGGCATGCGGGGACGGGAGCAGCGTCCAGTTTCATGTCTTCACGAAACGACCTCGCGAAGTATTCGTCAAGGCAACAGGCGGCAACGCACCGGCAAGTCATGAATCAGACGACGCCATCGATCAATTGGCGGTTCACGAGAAGCTTCAGGCTTCTCTGTTCGCCTCCGAGCCGATGATGCTGAATCCGACGAACATCGACATAGATCACCTGGGGCGCGTGTGGGTCGTCGAAGTGGTGAACTATCGTAGCTTCCGGAACCAGGACATCATCGGTGACAAGCGACCAGACGGCGATCGCATTTTAATCCTAGAAGACACGAACGAAGACGGCAAAGCGGACAAGGCAAGCACTTATTATCAAGGCAAAGATATTGATGGAGGGCACGGCATCTGCGTACTCGGAACGCCTTCAGGAAAAGGAACGCGAGCTCTTGTGTCGGCCAAAGATAGCGTCTTCTATCTCATCGATGACGATGGTGATTTGAAGTGTGATCGCAAAGAACTTCTGTTTACTGGAATCGACGGCGCTGACCACGACCACGGTATTCACGCATTTGTGTTTGGCCCGGATGGCAAGCTGTATTTCAACTTTGGCAATGCCGGGAAACACATCAAAGATCGTGACGGCAAGCCGATCATCGACTTGGCTGGTAACGAAGTGAACGACAGCCGCAAGCCGTACCAAGAAGGCATGGTATTCCGTTGCAATCTGGACGGCAGCGAATTTGAGACACTTGCTTGGAACTTCCGAAACAATTGGGAAGTTTGTGTCGATTCGTTTGGCACGATGTGGCAATCGGACAACGACGACGACGGCAACAAAGGTACGCGAATCAACTATGTCATGGAGTATGGCAACTACGGATACAAAGACGAGTTCACGGGAGCGGGCTGGAAAGAACCTCGCACCGGGATGAACACCGAAATTCCATTGCAGCATTGGCACTTGAATGATCCCGGCGTTGTTCCGAACCTGGTACAAGCGGGAGCCGGATCGCCGACGGGCATTTGTCTCTATGAAGGGTCCTTGCTGCCGAAGGAGTTTCAGGGGCAAGTCTTTCACTGCGACGCTGGACCCAATGTCGTACGGGCCTACCCAGCGGTTAAGAGCGGCGCAGGCTACAAGGCCGAATCCGTTAGTATTCTCGATGGCTCAGCAAACAATAAATGGTTCCGCCCTTCAGACGTTTGTGTCGCCCCTGATGGATCACTTCTGATCGCGGACTGGTACGATCCGGGCGTTGGCGGACACCGCATGGAAGACATTGATCACGGTCGTTTGTTCCACATCACGCCCGCAGGTCACGACGGTTCATTCACTGTGGCTAAACAGGATTTCTCGACGGTCGAAGGCGCAATCAAGGCGCTCAGTAGTCCCAACCTGGCTACTCGCTACGTCGCTTGGACATCGCTTCATGAAATGGGACCAAAGGCGGAAGACGCGTTACGCAAAGTCGTTGACAGCTCAAAGGATACACGCCAACGAGCCAGAGCATTCTGGCTGCTTGGCAAGATCGATGGTCGTGGCGACCACTACATCGAAGCAGCGACGGCGGACAACAAAGTGGATATTCGTATCCTTGGAATTCGTCTGGCGCGCGAGCTAAACGCGGATATCATTCCGATCGCGTCGCGAATGGCAAAGGACAAATCGGCGCAAGTTCGCCGAGAGGTCGCGATCGCGCTGCGTCATAGTAAGTCTGAGAAGATGCCCGATATTTGGGCGGACTTGGCTTTGCAACATGATGGCAAAGACCGGTGGTATCTCGAAGCACTCGGCATTTCGGCGGACAAGAATTGGGATGCCTGTCTTCACCGCTGGATGAAACGTGCCGGGAAAGACTGGAACACCGCCGCTGGTCGTGACGTCATCTGGCGCAGTCGCGCGACCCAAACGTCCGCGTTGCTCGCCAAAATTGTCCAAGACGACGCGACGCCAACCGACACGCATCCGCGCTATATGCGAGCATTCGACTTCCTGTCTGGACCGGAGAAAGATCAAGCGTTGCAGTCGATCTTGCTCGGATTGTAGCAAAACGACAAAACGCCCGCGACCAATTTGGTAGCGGGCGTTTGCTTGGAGACTGAAAACTGAACAACAAGTTCAGCGTTGCCATCAGTACAGTGTCGTCGTTTGTGGGGAGAGGGAGCTAGATCGTTTGGATTACGCGGTCTCAGCGGTCATGTTGTCCGCCGGAACTTCGACGCCATCCAGGAAGCTGGCCAGCGATCGGCAGCGATAGGGCTGTTGGAGCTTGCGAACCGCCTTCGATTCGATTTGTCGAACCCGCTCGCGAGTGACCGAGAAGATCTTGCCGACTTCTTCTAGCGTGTACGAGTAGCCATCGGCTAAGCCGAATCGCAACCGAATGATTTCTCGCTCGCGATAATTCAGCGTCTCCATCGCATCGTTAATGCGATTCTTCAACGATTCTTGATTCGTGTCGTACAGCGGATCGTCTTCTCGATAATCTTGTACGAATTCACCAAAATAGCTGTCGTCGTGATCGCCGACAGGTTGATCAAGCGACAGCGGCTGGCGCGACATCTTCATAATGCAACGAGTGTCTTCGAGCGACAACTTGGCTCGCTCGGCTGTCTCTTCGACGGTCGGCTCGCGACCGAGTTCTTGAAGTAGCTCGCGGCTCACCGTTCGCACCTTGCTCATCGTGTCGATCATGTGTACCGGTACGCGAATCGTGCGGCTTTGATCGGCGATCGCTCGTGTGATCGCTTGTCGAATCCACCACGTGGCATAGGTCGAGAACTTGTAGCCGCGAGCGTGCTCGAACTTATCGACGGCACGCATCAATCCCGTGTTTCCCTCCTGAATTAAGTCCAGGAAGCTCAGTCCGCGGTTGCGATATTTCTTGGCGATCGACACCACCAATCGCAAGTTACCAGCCGAAAGCCATCGCTTCCCGGCATCATGTTCGCGACGAAAGTCATGCGTCCTGTCGATCCGCCGCTTCAGCGTGGCGGGGCTCTCGAATGTGATTCGCATCAGGTAGTGCAATTCTGCTCGCAATTCGTCAACACCTCGACCACCGACGGCTCCGTGGAGCTCGGCTTCGCTGATCTGTGTTCGTAGAACTTGCATTCGATCTGAGATCTCTGCCAACTTCTCGAATAACGGCTGCAATTTGTTCGTTCGCAAGTTCAACTCTTCGACCAAACGCACTGCCTTGTTGCGGCGAATGACGAGTCGCTTCCAAGCTTCGTGGCGATCTTTGCGACGATTGTGACGGTTGATCGCTATCAGGTAATCAGCACGGTTCTGTTCGAGCAAAAAACGCAGCGTCTTCAGGTTCGGTCCCAGACGACGCATGATGTTCTTCTTTTCCTTCGTGTTCGTGACGGACACTTCGATCGTGCGATCCAATCGCAGCTCGCCCTTACGAACCTTGTCCAAAGAAGCAACCGCTCCCTCCAAGACGTAATCGGTTGCGAGCATGCTGTGGCGATAGAGAGCTCGGGCTCGTTCGATTTCTTTCGCGGCATCAATCTCTTCGGCACGCGAGAGCAACGGAATCTGGCCCATCTGCATTAGGTACATCCGAACGGGATCGTCCGTATTATTCGGCGAACCCTCTTCGTCATTTTTGCCTTTTGTTTGTTCGACTTCTTCGTCTTCATCGTCGAACAGATCGTGAGCGTTCTGCAGACGACCTTTGCGAGCTGCTCCAGCCTTCTTGCTCTTCATGGCCGCAATTCCGTTCTGCGTTCCGTTCTTCTTTGCCTTGACAACTTTTGTGCGGATGATTTTGGTCAAAGTCAGTCTCCTGTAATCGAGCGGCGTTTGATGGCAACGGATCGAGCTAAATGCACGGTTGATGCCAAGGTGCCGAATGAGTCGCTCGGGAGACGCCTAAGAGGTTATTGCAACAGTGGTTAGCGACGATCCTTCCATTTCGAAGCACGCCGCACGGCGTTGCCTTTCCCCGACACTGCGGGGGCTTCCTGCAACACGTTGCGACAACGCAACGCAGCCGTAGGTTTCATGTGTTGCCTGTATGTAGGTGCCCACGGCAACCATCTGTGACGTTTGTTGGCGGCTGGGCTAAAATAAGGCCATGCCCTTCGCGATGATTCATAGGATCACTCCTAGATTGTTTTCTTTGACCACGGCGATCGTGCTTAGCGCGAATTGCGCGCTAGCGGATGAACCGTCGTTCCGATTCGAGTCGGACGTCTTGCCGATTCTCAAGTCAAAGTGTTTCGCGTGTCACGGTGGTGAGGAACACGAGGGCGAGTTTCGCATGGGCGACCTCGCGGCAGTCATCGCAGGTGGCGAGGGAGGGCCCGTCGTAACCGCTGGCGATCCGGACACGAGCCGGATGTTTGAGTTAATTGCATCCAAGAAAATGCCGCCCGAAGGCGAGGGCACGCTCTCGTCCGAAGAAATCGAGACAATTCGTAAATGGATCGCCGACGGCAAGGACATCCGCGATTTTGAAAATCGGCAGCAGATTACAACCCAACGAATCATTCCGTTGATGCTGCTTCGATGTACTCCGTGCCACGGGCATCGACGCCATGAGGCTGGGCTCGACTTGCGGACCAAGGCAGCGATGTTGAAAGGAGGTAAGTCGGGCCCTGGCATCGTCTCTGGAGAACCGAGCGCGAGTTTGATCATACGAAGGATTCACGCCGAGGAAATGCCGCCGCGCCGTCAGCTTGTATCGGTCAGCGTCAAGCCGATGGAGCAGAGCGAACTCGCACTTCTCGAACGATGGATTACTGCGGGGATGCCAGACGGCCATGACACGACAGTTGCGCAACCTGTTTCGGCCTCTCGCCCCGTCGATGACGATCACACGTTCTGGTCGTTTCAACCTCCAACAGTGAGACTGCCAAAGTTTCACGAATCATCCACGGAGATCGACGCATTTATTACCGCGCGTCACCGCGAGCAAGCAATTGTGCCGACCGCCGTGGCCGACCGCATTACGCTAATTCGCCGACTGTCGCTCGACCTGATCGGGCTTCCGCCGACACCGATCGAAATCGACGAATTTGTCGCCGACCGACATCCGCTCGCGTATCAAAGGCTTGTGGAACGCCTGCTCGCGTCGCCGCAATACGGTGCCCGTTGGGGCAGGCATTGGCTCGATGTCGCCGGTTATGCAGATTCCGAAGGGGCGCAGAACGAAGATCGAGTGCGTCCGAACATGTGGCGCTATCGTGATTACGTCATTCGAGCCTTCGACAATGACAAACCCTACGATCGCTTCTTGCACGAACAGATTGCGGGGGACGAACTCGCAGATTACGAAAACGCGGGCGTGATCACCGACGGAATGTATGACAATTTGGTTGCGACGGGATTCTTGCGGACCGCTCCTGATCGGACCTTCGCCAACATCACGAACTTCGTACCAGATCGCCTTGAGGTAATTGCCGACGAGATTCAGATTCTCGGTTCGTCGGTACTAGGACTTACGATTCATTGCGCGCGATGCCACTCGCACAAGTTTGACCCAACTTCACAAAGCGACTACTACCAGCTCTCCGCATTGCTGAAAGACGCATTGGACGAACACGATTGGCTCGGCCCCCAGGCGCGTACGCTCACGAAAGTTGCGACGACAGAACGCGACGAGTGGGAGGGCCACGAACGTGTGACCAACTCCCAGATTACTGAGCTTAAAAAACAGATTGAAGCGGCTGAATCGGCAGATGCAAAGAAGCCTCTTGAAGAACAGTTGAAACAGCTAGAATCTTCGCGTCGACCGGAGCCTCGAATTCGCGCTCTCTGGTCGCGGGGTGAGCCGTCGCCGACGTTCTTGCTGAAGCGGGGCAACTATCTAACGCCGGGAGAAGAAGTCGCACCCAACGTGCCTGTTTTCCTCTCGACTGATACTTCACCGCTCGTCATCGAACGGCCTTGGCCAAATGCCCCTGCAACTGGCCGACGACTAGCGTTTGCAAAATGGCTGACCGACTCGTCCCATCCGCTCACGGCTCGCGTCATGGTGAACCGCATTTGGCAACACCACTTCGGACGAGGAATCGTCGCGACTCCCGCCAACTTTGGATTAACGGGCGACGCTCCGACGCATCCCGATCTTTTGGATTGGCTTGCTGTTGAGTTCATTCGTCAAGATTGGAGCATCAAGGCACTGCACCGTTTGATCGTTACTTCAGAAGCCTATCGGAGATTGTCGACGACGACTCCCGATCAGCGCGCGGCTGATCCTGACAACCGGTTGTTGACCCGAATGCCGCTCCGGAGAATGGAAGCCGAAGTTCTTCGAGACTCGCTCTTGTTCGTCGCTGGACAACTGGACGACACTCCATTCGGTTCACCAGACGGCGTAGACGTGCAGGCAGACGGACTCGTTACTTCCCAGAAGACCGCTCGCGGGTGGCGGCGTAGCGTTTACGTATTGCACCGGCGCACGAAATTGCCAACCTTGTTGGAGAACTTCGATTCGCCACAGATGGGACCGAATTGCCTCGAACGTGATGAATCGATCGTCGCTCCGCAAGCATTGCACTTGTTGAACAACGCAACAGTCTACGCCTGGGCGCGACAGTTTGCCGAGCGAGCGTGGCGTGAGGAAAGCGGTACTGTTATGGATCGCGTTACGCGAATTCATCGCGTGGCGCTCGGACGGGTGCCCAGTGTTGAAGAACTAGCCGTTGCCGAAGAGTTGCTCGGTCGACTCGAACAACAGTGGCGGTTGAAGCTTGGTGACGGAGCGACGGACACTGACGAGGCGGCGATTCGAGCATTGACGAACTATTGTCACGCCATTATGAATTCTGCAAGCTTCAACTACATCGACTGAACGACTGATGAACAAGCAAGTAATTACCAACGACGTCGTGCCGCAGCAGCAATCGCTGGATCGACGCAGCTTGTTTCGACAAGTTGGAACGGGACTCTACGCGTCCGCGCTCATGCATCTTGTCGGAGCGGATGGTATTGCTGCAGTGTCAGAACCGCCGCGTGACATCTTTGGCACAGCACCGCGAGAATCTCACCACGAGTCGACGGCAAAGTCCGTTATTCATTTATTTATGAACGGCGGACCAAGCCAGATGGATCTATTCGATCCTAAAGCTGAACTGAAAAAACGCCATGGCGAGGATTACTTCAAAGAGATTGCTGGCGAAGTTGAGTTTCCTGAGGCTGCTGGCGCGTTAATGAGATGCCCTTTCAAGTTCGCACAACATGGCGAGAGTGGTATGTGGGTTTCCGATGTCATGCCGCATTTCGCGAATCAGGTCGACAAAGTAACGATGATTCGATCGATGCACACGACGAACCTGACACATGAACCAGCGCTATACAAAGTTCATTCGGGTAGCGAGTTCATCGGTCGGCCATCAATTGGTGCTTGGGTCACGTATGGACTGGGCAGCGAGAATCAGAATCTTCCGGCGTATGTCGTCCTTGACGATCCGAATGGATTGCCCGTGAACGGGATCGATAACTGGACGTCTGGCTATCTTCCTCCGGTCTATCAGGGCACCCGGTTTCGAGCGACCGGATCACCTGTGCTGAATCTGAAGCCGGGTTTTGACGAACCGGAATCGGTTACGCTTCTAGAACGCGATCTGATTGCGCGGCTGGACCGCATTCATCAACGCTCGCGTCCAGGCCAGCGCCAGCTCGGAGCGCGCATCGCGACGTACGAACTTGCCGCGCGAATGCAACTCGAGGCGAGCGACGCACTTGACCTGACTCAAGAGACGGCTGCCACGTTGGCCATGTATGGCATCGACGACCCGACGACCGAGTCCTACGGTCGACGCTGTTTGGTTGCTCGGCGGTTGATCGAACGCGGAGTGCGATTCGTTCAGTTGTTCATTAACAGTCAGATATGGGACAATCACAGCAATATCGGCACGGCATTGCGAGACGCCTGCCGCAAAACGGACAAGCCGGTTGCCGCATTGTTAGAGGACCTAACGCGACGCGGTTTGCTCGACGATACACTTGTCCTCTGGGGCGGCGAAATGGGGCGACTGCCGATTTCGCAGCTGCCTGCCGACAAAGACCCAGCGAAAGCCGGTCGTGATCACAACAAAAATGCGATCTGCACGTGGATGGCCGGAGGTGGTGTGAAGAGCGGATTCGTCCTTGGCAGCACGGACGAGCTTGGGTTTGCGGCCGTCGAAGATCGCGTGAGCATCGAAGATTGGCACGCGACAATTCTCCACCTACTTGGGCTTCATCACGAAGAATTGTTTGTCGAGCGGAACGGATTGAAAGAACGCTTGACCGGTGTGACAAAGCCGCGAATCGTTCGCGAGATTCTCGCCTAGAGGCGGCAAGTACCTAACGCAAGCTTTCGCTCTTTGCAAGTAATGCGCGTTTGAGTTCACCGGAGGCTTTCCCGGCGGCTTGCTGATAACGAATCCGCGCCGCACCTAGCCGTCCGCTCGCTTCCGCCAGCTGCGCCGTTTCGATCAACGAATTGAGTTCGACGTTAGGATCAGGACTCGTCTTGGCAGCCTGTTGGCGACGAATCTCTGCGAGACTGAGGTCTCCTCGTTCGGCAGAGCTGCGGCTAGACGCTGGTGCTGCAGCGGGACGACGGTTTGCAGAGTTCTGCTTGTCGCTTGCACGCAGAAGCAACTCGGCGTCGGTGGGCTGCAAGTTCGGACTGGCAGCAGCAGCTTCCTGGCGCAGACGCTCAATCCGCTCCGCGACTGGGCTTACCGCGCCGCTGCCGACGACTGGAATCAGACCCGTTACGAACGGTCGCACGGAAAGGTCCTGAACGAAACCGCTCGTGCCATTCTGAAGCATGAGACTCGGAGCCGACGATGTGATGCTTCGATTGCTACCTTGCGCACCCCACGCGTTGAAGTAGAAGCTGCCGTTCCGCCCTCGAGAACCGAGCCCAAAGCGAGCGGCTCCATTGGGATCGAAACCTCCGAAAGCCGGAATCCCCGTGTTGGCACCACCGCGATTGAAAAACATGTAGCCGTTTCGACCGCGATGGCTGAATCCCCAGTCCGTCCCGAAGCTCTCGTAGTAGCTGTCACGCGAAGTGACTAGCGGCACGGTGGTGTAAACTTGTTGCGCCTCGGCCAACAACGCACTGCCGAGTGTCGCGAGGAAGACCACGGAGGTTACAAGTAGCTGTTCACGTTTCATCAGCCAACTCCGCTTCAGATGCCCCTGAAGCCAAATGCATTCTATCGGGATCTCAAAACTCAAGTCAATATTTCCGTTCGATTTCTATTCGGATGGACCAAACTTCTCCGTTGCGAGCTGTTTGATTCCTTTTAGGTCAAGTTTTCCCGTGCCAAGAACTGGCAACGACTCGGCCTGGTAGAAGCTGTCGGCGGACGGAATGAAGATGTTGGGTAAGCCGCGCTCGGACAAACCCTTCCGCAAGTCGTCAATCGATCGCTCGATCTGAGTGTGAATGACAATCAATCGCTCGCCCTTCTTGGCGTCTGGCACTGCGGTCACTGCCGCGAGAAGTTCCTCGTCGGCGTTGAGCAATTCGTTCAATACTTCCTCGATCAGGATGTGAGGTACCATCTCGCCACCGATCTTCGAGAAGCGGCTTTCGCGACCAGTTATCTGAATGAAACCTTCCTCGTCGATCATCGCGACGTCGCCCGTCACGTACCAACCGTCTTTAATGACTTCCTCGGTCAAATCATCGCGTCCCAGATATCCCTTCATGACATTAGGGCCCGTGATCAACAACATGCCGCGTTCTTTGGAACTCAATTCCTCGCCGCTGTCGAGGTCGACAATCTTGGCGCTCACTCCCGGAACAGGTTGGCCAACGGTTCCTTCCTTACAATCGGTGACGATGCCTGACGATCGGCTGGGAGGGACGTTGACTGAAACCAAGGGTGACAGCTCGGTCGTGCCATATCCTTCGACGGGTCGCACGCCAAATCGCTCTTCGAATTTGTCGCAAACATCCGTCGGCAGCTTCTCGGCTCCAGCAACAACGACTTCGAGCGTCGATAACTCGTCGGGATCGCAGCGGCGCAAGTAACTTCGCAAGAACGTCGGCGTTGTCAGCAGCAGAGTACCATGGTGCTTCTTACACAACTTGCCGACCTGTTTCGCATCCAATGGGGTGAAGTGATACGCTGCTTTGAGGTCAAGTGTCATCACCGCCCACAACGTGCCAGTGAAACCGAGCGAGTGAAAAAATGGAAGAGTTCCGATCAGAACGTCACGCTCCGTGAGACTCGCGACTTGCTCGATCGCATCGATCTGGGAAGCGAGGTTGGCGTGTGTCAACATCACTCCCTTTGGCGTTCCAGTCGATCCCGACGTAAAGATGACGGTTAGCACATCGCCACCCTTCGTCTTGTGCGCACCAAGCGATCTGGCCAGCAGACTGGCAGGCACCAAGTAGGCGGCGAGGGCCGAGCAAAGCTTATCGCCGGTCGTTGGTTTGTCCTTGAAGTCTTCGAGATAGACGACGTCCACATCGAGGTCGAAGTTCATCTTATCCATGAACTTGCGGCTGGTCAGCACGTGCTTGATGCCTGCGTGCTTGATACATGCGTTTAACACGTCGGAGGACACCGTGTAGTTAAGATTCACAGTGACCCGACGATCGACCGTTAACGCCATATTGGCGATAACCCCGCCCAGCGATGGCGGTAGTAACAGCCCAACGTGTTGTTCATCTTCGCCTAGCACGTGGCGTCTCAGTAGTCGACGCAGTACGAGCGTGCGAGTCAGGAGTTGCGCGCCGGTAAGCTCGCCGCTCATCGAGTCGGCGGCTTTCACCTTGCAGCAACGTTTCTTGCATTTACGAATAAACGTCGCAACTAATGCCGCAGTACTCTCTGAACGCTCTCGCACAGCCTTTGCTCCCAAGTCCTGAACGACCCGACGGATGTGATGCACATCATTTGGATCGGAGATCGCATTGCCAAAATGAATGGAAATCGGATACGGCCAACGTTGCGGCCACTTCCAAAAGAATCTACCACGATCAAAGCTAAATACACTCCCCCATAAGCCGTCGAGATAGACTGGGATCACCGGCGCGTCGGTCCCTTTCAAGATCTTCATCATGCCGGGCTTGAAGGCTTGAAGCTGGCCGGTTCGCGTAATCGCGCCTTCGGGGAAGATGCAGACAAGTTCGCCATTGTTTAACGCCTCTGTCGCGGTTCGCAACGCTCGAATGATCGCCTTTGGGTTGTCACCCATTAGTATCCCGCCCCACAATTTGGCCCACCATCGCATCAATCGGCTGTCAAAATTACCCGCGAAAGCAATGATGCGGATCGGCCGCGAACTTGTCATCAATAGCATCACTGCGTCGATCCACGAGACGTGATTCGGAACGAGCAGTGCGCCGCCGGATTCAGGCAAGTTGTCGCGCCCGACGACTTGAACACGATAGATTGTGCGGCTAAGCAACCAGACCAGGAAGCGAATCGAAGCTTGCGGAATCAGGCACAGGATATAGAAGAAGACTGGCAGCGTCATGATTCCGCCGACAAGAAAGATTTGCGGTGCCGAGAGTAGTGGCTCGCCACCGGCCATTGGCATTCTCATGCCCAAGTAGAGAAACGACATCGCCAACATGCCACTGAATGTCAGAAAGTTACTGGCGGCGAGAATCGCTCCACGGCGTTCGGGAGGACTGTGATGTTGAATATAGGAGCTTAGTGGAATATCAAATAAGCCAGCACTGAATCCGAGAGCCGTTAAGAAAAGGCACGCGAAGATGAATCCGACGGTGACTGATTCCGTCGGGGTGATAATTGTTCCTTGTACGGTGAACAGCAACATCGAACTGATCGCGATACCAGCAGCACCAAGCGGAACGATTCCCAGCTCGACCCGTCCACCTGACCAGATGCCGGCCAAGACGCTGCCAAACCCGATTCCAAAGACAAGGCCGATCATCAGTGGTGCCTTGTCGGACTCTCGCAACGCTCCGCCCTCCATCGCAAACTGATCGATATTCAAGTTCGCAAGAAGACCGAGTGACCAGAAAAACGTCAGCCCAAGGGCGACGCGGAGCATCGCTCGATCCGAGGCCAGGACTTTCAAGTCGCGAAATGTTTGCTGTGGTGCGTCCCACGGAACTCGACGTGTGGGATTTGCCGCGGGCAGGCGAGCGATCAGCAAACTGAATAGCCAGCCCACCGCTGCGATCCCGATCAATACGACCGCTGAAAGCCACCAACCTTCTTGCCCCTTGTCGCCGGTTACGTCGCTCAGCATCAGTCCGACAACAGTTCCAACCACGGTCGAAATGACGGTTGTCAGCCCAATCGCTCCATTTGCTGCCGAGATCTTCTCCGGCTTTAACATCTCCGGAATACTGCCCAGCTTCGATGGAGAAAATAGCGCGCTCTGGGCTCCCATCATGGCCACGACAACGAACAGCAGCACTGGCACACCAAGCAAGATCGCTCCAATACCCAACGACATGATCACGACTTCTGCAACTTTGCAGGCGACGATTACCGTGCGCTTGCTGAAGCGATCGGCGAGATAACCTGCCGGAGCGGCAAGCAATAAGTACGGGAGCAGAAAACACGCGGAGCCAGCTGTCAGGACGCCGCTGACGTTGTCAGCGTAGTAATCCTTGCCGATGCCGATCACTAGCCAGCGAAATACGTTGTCATTCGTCGCAGTCAGCAACTGGGTCAAAAGCAGCCCGATGAAGCTGGAGTTCCGCAGACTGCCTTGCTGGTATGGATGCAATGCGTCGCGTTCTTGAGCCGCGTTGTCTTCGGAAGCCATAATCCACCGGCTGCGAGGGAAGAATGAGTATTTCGTGAATGAGTTGTCGCGAACCGAGCGGTTTGCGTCAACTGGAAGAAATTCCACGTCCTGTTTGTCGGGTTCTAACGAAATGGCTCAAGAACATCTTCCTCGCGTCCGCATCTCCCCGGTAACCGACAGAATCCATGCGAGCAACGGACGAGTAAAGTCGTCCCGGGCGCAGTTCGATAACCGAAAAGGCAGAAGATCTGGTGGAGAGTTCTGTGTGGACAATTGACGGGCTCACAGACTCGACCGCAGCCACGCCGGAAGACACGCGGCCAAGTCGCAGGAGGTCGGAGATGGAATTGAATCGAAATCACTACTTTGGAATCGGCCTGATCGTCTTATTGCTAGGACTTCAATTCCGATATGTCGATTCGTTCCAGTTGACCGAAGACACGACGAAGTTTCTCGCAAAGCGCTTCAAGAAAGAAACCGTCGTCACGCAAAGTCCCCTGGCGGCGATTTTTGGCCAGGCGAATCCCGCCACGATAAAGAAAACCGTCCGCCCACCGAAATGGATCGGATGGTCGCTGATCTCGATCGGCGGCGTACTTGTCGTCCAAAGTCTGGGAATGCGGCGCCCAGGGTGACGAAGATGCGGTCGGCCCGAAGGCCACTCCAGGTTCACTGTTGGATTCTTTTGCCGACGCCCGTCCGCTCTGTTGGCAAGAATCGCTGACCGCTGTTCCGCTCCATCTCGTCTCGCAACGGCGCAAAGGGACGCACTCGTAATCCGTCAAATGAGTGCTCAAAGACACCGTGGCCAGGAACGACGAATCGCACGTGAACTAATCCGTGTGCGGCCCAAGTTGTATCGAACTCCGGGTGATTCGTCTTAAACGGCAACTTGACGACGACTCCGGACTCGGTCACTTTGTCCCCAGAAACGGACACCGACCATTTATCAAGCTGACTTGGGACTTGGCCGCGCGAACGTGGAACGTCATTAAAATCGCGGCGCCGCGCGGCGACAAGTTCGACGTGTAAAGTGCCGCGAGCGCGAGTCAACTGTCCGTCTGCATCGAGCGGCAACAGCCGCAAGACGATCCCGTCAAACTCGACGTCGCGATCCCAGTTCGCGATACGTGCATCGAAGTCGACCGCGTTGATACGCCGGCTGAACCCTAACAGCTCACGAGCTTGCTGTGCTTGACTTGGACGGGGCGAGTAGAAATCTTCGGAGGGAGAGCCTGACTCGTCGGCTGAATTGTGCTGCTCGCCCAGCGTTCGCAGTTGTTCCGCGCTGACGACGGCTTCACCCATGGTCGCGGTGGCGATTTGCTCCCAGGCGATCGCGCGAAGAATCACCGTTCGGTTACCACTGAATCGGAGCCACAGATGCTCGTCGTCTGTTCGCGGATGAACTTCGGCAGTCATCTTCCTGCCGTCTGCAAGCCGAATCGAGACAACTTCATCCGAGTGGCTCTTCCTTGGGGAAAGTAGCAACAGGCAGGTGACAAGAAGCAGCATCGCTTTGTTTGGTAGGATCGTTTCAACCGTCATGATTTTCCCTCGTTTGCCAACCGCCGAATCAAAAGCACTTCGGCAATCAAACGGTATGCAAAACGAGGGCCGAGGTGCCGAGCGATCAAATTGCTCCGATTCGTAAGTGGCTATAGAATCTCGACTTGCGAGGCAGCAATTGCCGCGATTAGCGTGATTCAGACCGGGTGTTTGAGTTGCCCAAACGCAACGGACGTTGTCATATTGCGACACCCCGTAAGAGCCCGTTTTCGCGAGCATGACGTCTTCCGTACCGTATGTTTGTCAAAGCGCTCGCATCACTGTCGAACAGGAATCTTGCCGATGACACTCCGATCAACAATTCAGTTCTGTTTCGTTCTCAGTCTCGTCGCCACGTTAGGCTATGCGGTCGACGCCACCGACTCTGATCGTGGAGATAAAGCCGGGCAGACGACGCCGGTCGCTGATCGCAGAGCGGCTAATGCCAAGGAGTTGGATGGTGTCGATGGACGACGAAAGCGACTTCGAGAAGGAATGAAGCTAGTCAATCAGATCGGTGAGCTGCGCAATGCGGGGGGCCGGGTCGCATTCTATCCTGATGGCGAAAAGCGCTCGCTTCAATTGCTCGAGAATCTGGCACTGGAGCGTGTCGGGGGTGACTTGGACCCACCGTATCGCAAGTGGAGCGTATCGGGGCTGGTGACGGAGTACAAAGGCGGGAACTATCTCCTGCTGCACCGCGCCGTACTCAAAGCACGAGTATCACACACTTCAGCACCGCCATCTTAGTGCCGTTTAGCGTTATCCGTAGCGGAAGTTGTGAGACTTCAGATGCCGTTTTCCCGAATTCTCACGAATTCCGCTACGACCTCGACGCTTATCCCTAAACTGCTCTAGCGTTCAATTAGAGATCGCTCCACCAAATGCGTACATCGCCGCCGAGGCCGCCGGACGCAATGGTCTTTCCGTCGGCAGAGATCGCGATCGCAAAGACTTGACGACCGTGACCGGCTAAAGCGGCGACAAGGTCTCCGGTTTCGACGTCCCAGATTCGAAGTTCCCTATCACGTCCACCCGAGACAAGTCGATTGCCTTTCGGGAAAGAGGCCAGAGCGTTAATACGACTGGAGTGGGCTTTGACGACTTGCATCGTTCGAAGGGTCGCCGTTTCGATCACTTGAAGCTCGCCACTTTGCGTTCCGATGGCAAGTCGCTCGCCTGAGTCGAAAAAGCTTAGCGATAGCGGAGCTGATTGAAGATCGATCGAGGCGGTCACGGCCTCCGCCATGGAGATATCTATGAGTTTCACGACGCCATTGGAATAGGCCACGGCGAACTGACGCTTCGCCGGCGAGAATGTGAGGTCAACGATCTGGACATCCGAATCAATCATCTCGAATTTCGGTTCATCCCAATTCTTCGTCTCATAGACGCGAATCTCGCCACTTCGGCTGCCCGCCGCCAGGAGTTCGCCATCAGCAGAGAAACAAAGCGACGAGAAACCGCTATAAGGAACACGAATCGAGACGGCTTCCGCGTTCAATGTAGTATCGAGGATCAGGATTTCGCGAGTCATTCCAGCAGCCGCGAGCAACGAACCGCCGGGCTGGCTGGCGAGTGCCAACATCTCGCGGTCCGACGGTGCGACGAGTTCGACTTTGGTGCCGGTCTGGATGTCCCACAGATTGACGGAGCCGTCTCCAGAGCAAGATGCGACTTGGCGGCCGTCATCGAAGAATTCCAGATCGCGGACGTGCGCATCTTGCCAAAACACGTCCGGTCGTTCCAATGCCGAGACGCGAAGCAATTTGACGCTGCCGTCTCCACTTCCAACCGCAAGCGTAGAGCCGTCCTGCGAATGAGCCAGGATGCCGTGCGTAAGCGAATGCGTGGCCAACGACTTCACACTACGCCGCTCAGCGTTCATCAAATGCAATCGATGTGCGGTCGTTACGACAGCGAGCAAGTTCACGCTAGGTAGATATTCCAAATCTCCGACAAGGCCGGAATCTACACTGACTGTATCAAGCAATTCTCCCGATGCGACGGAATAGTAGTTCAGCGAGCCGCCGTAGTTACCAGCCGCCAGCGTCTGACCGGCATCGACAAATGCAAGGCTAAAGACTTCGTGCCCGGCCGATATCGATTGCACGTACGTTTGCGATTCACGATCCCAAATCGCGATATTTCCTCCTTGAGAGGCGACGGCGATGAATCGACTGTCCGGCGAGAATCGCACGTCTCGCACGGCCCCTTTGGACTGCGAGAGATCGGCCAACTGCTCGCCCGTGCCGACTTGCCATAGGAGCACTGTGCCATTGCTACCTGCCGACACCAAACTTCCGCCGTTGGGCGAGAACACTGCATGTGTCAGGCCGATGCCGTGTTCGAACTCGCGGATCGTCCGATCATGTTGTTGTGGGTTCCAAAGCCGTACGGTTCCATCTTTGTGAGCGGAGGCCAACCGATCGTCAACGGGCGAGAACATGATCGTACCGGGCTTACCGGCACGAGGCTGAATCGTACGGACGAGTTGTCCAGTGTTCGAATTCCAAATTCGGATCACTCGATCGTTACCCGTCGAAGCAAATAACTGGCCGTCGTGTGACGCTGCCACATCGGTCACGACGTCCCCGTGATTGACTGCTTGGAGAAATGGGTCGGCGAGCTGTGAATAATATCGCCACTCGAAGGTTCGGAGGTCGTCGTCGGCAGCGAGCTCGTCGTAGTTCGCGAGTGTTTGCTTCAAGCCCGTGATGTCGCCGGCGTGCCACAGTTTTCCGGCAAGGTTCATGTGAGTTCGATAGAGCGAAGCGCGGGTCGCCGATTCGCTCCGCAATGCTTGCCGCCAGAAGTACGACGTCCCGATCAATCCGAATGTTAAGCTGAGGAACAAACCGCAAAGCAATGATGCGACAGCCGGCTTGCGGCGACACCAACGCCAGGCCTTCTCGCTACGGGAAATTGGCCGAGCTTTGATTGGAATGTTACTTAAGAATCGTTCGAGTTCGTCCGCGAGATCAGCACCAGATTGATATCGCTTTCCCGGTTCACGCTCGATGCACTTTAAACAGATCGTCTCGAGATCTTTCGCCAACGTAGGAACTAGTTTCCTAGGCGAAGGAGCGTCGTCGTAGATCTTTTGGTGAATCACGGCTCGCGCGTTGCCGCGGAAGGGACGAAATTCCGTCAGCATTTCGAAGAGCATTACGCCCAAAGCATAGATATCTGAACGTGAGTCCGTTTCACGTGTGCTACCGCGTGCTTGCTCGGGCGACATATAGCTGACCGTTCCCACGACTTCGCCATCGGTTGAAATGGTTTCGTCAACGGCGAGATGCTTCGCGATTCCAAAGTCGGTGATGAAAGGTTCGCCATCCGAGTTTAAAATGATGTTTGCAGGCTTCAAATCTCGATGCACGACACCGTGTTCATGAGCATGATGCACGGCGCGGGCTAGCGTGGCGATGACTTTCGCGGCTCGTGATATCTCGGGACGACCGTTTGCCAACTCTTCGCGAAGATCCTCGCCATCGACATACTCGCTGGCAATGAAGACCTGCCCTTCATCAACTCCAACTTCATAAATCGAAACGATGTTGGGGTGCTTCAAGCGAGCCGCCGTTTGGGCTTCATGCAAGAGCTTCGCGTCCTTGCCCATCGTCTTCGGCAGCTTCAAGGCGACTTGGCGGCCGAGGCTTCGATCTTCGGCCAACCAGACGGCTCCGAAAGCACCTTGTCCCAACAGGCGAACAAGCGAAAAGTTTGCGATGCGGCTCGACGATTGCGATGACGCACTTAGATAAGCGCTAGTAGCTTCTGAGCCAGATAGATCCTCGCCGCAGTTCGAGCAATGCGTGGCCCAATCCTTCTCGCCGAACGCTTGAGTCTCGTTCTGGCTTAGTGGTTGATGACAGGAGGGACAAGCTTTCATACACGCGCAGCTGTGGAAAGGCTCTTGAGGTCCGGGCCATCAATCTGAAAGCGTCGGACGAGTGGACCGAAACGACAGTCTATCATAGGCACTTGCCGCGCGAGTTCCTACGACGCGGCGATGGTCTGGAGGGCCTTAGCTTGTTCTGTCTCTGACGCGTTGATGATTTCGTCATCGACGCGTATGAGCGCGTTGCCAGCATCATAGTCTCGCGAGTATCGCAAGATGAGGCTGGCTGCAAATTCGATAGCCTCATCAGTCCTTGGTCCGATCAACATCGCACGCGGGCCCAAGAAATTCTCCGGAAAGAGCGACGCCGTACTATTGGCGTCCGACAACTGATGTGCGTAACGCAATTGATCATTTTCAGCCTCGTCGCGACCGAGGATCACCTTGGTTTGCGAGTTAAATCGAAAATGTCGACCGACCTTCAACAACTCATAGTCCCATCGCCGACTTTCGCCTGGCGCATCCATCAGATCAAAGACTTTTTTCGAAAATTTGGGCTCTGTCAGCGAACATCCGGTCGAGGGCGTCGGGATGTCTTTCAATCCGTACTTTTTCGCCAAGGCGATCAATCGCTTTCGGCTCCGGCCTTCGATGTCATAGAGTTGCTCGCGATCGACCCAGCCTTCGCGTTCCGGCAACGTAGGTCGCATCAACTTGGCAGAGAGTGGTCGCAGTAGAAGATCGTCCAAATCGGAATGGTGGGCAATGCGGTCGAGATCGCGACGTTTCTGACTCATCGGGCGTTGACCAGCGACTTCGCCGCTGACGATAAAGTCCGCTCCAATTTGTTCCATGAATCGCTTGGCTTTCTCGAACATATAGATTCGGCAGTCGACACAAGGATTCGCACCTTTGCCCCGCCCGAATTGTGGCTTCTCGACGAGATCGAGATAGTCGTCCTCTTGGCCCACGACCGTCAATCGCACTCCAAGGTCCCGAGCCACTTGAGCCGATTGATCTTGGCAACAGGTAAAGATCGTTTTGAAGTTGAGCGCTTCGACTTCGATACCTTGTTCCTGCATGATGCGAATTGCCAACATGCTATCGAGGCCGCCAGAGAGCAGCACGATACATCGTCTGGTCATCGGTTTACCTTTGGTTTGTCGTTGCTTGTCCCACGAACAAAGCGACTACTATGCTTCAACGAAGTGCGGCCCTTTACGTGCCGCAGCGTAAAGCTCTTTCCACTGTGTACTGCCGTCGTTCGGTACCAGCTTCGAATCGACACCGTGTTCGAAGTAAGGGATCGTCCCCTGCTGGCCCTGCGTCAACATAAAGTTCACTTTGCCGTTGTTGGCGATATACATCCGCCGTCCGTCTGACCACGTTGTCTCGATCAATCGCGGTGGATCGGGGCGAGATTGTGGTTTGTCGACGCGAAAGCGTTCGATCATATCGCGATTTAGCTCGACGCCCAGGCCCACTCCATCGGGAACTTTTGCGAACCCGTCCTCAATCTTGATTGGCTCAACCAGGAGCGAGTGTTCATAAAGTTGATGGCAATTCACCGCTGGCCAAGTCGCATGTGTCAACGCGCCGCCAAATTGCAATGACCACGCGGCTGTAATCCCCGTTCCAACCAACTGCAGCCAAAATGGCTTATCCGCCATGGCAGCGACAGCGCCAGTTTGCAGCAGTTCCCTTGCCCCATGTCCAACAACAAACCCGTCACAGACGTCTTCGCGAATCGCGACGAGCGGGTCAGGGTTTCCATAGTGCATTGCGACTGGCGCGCGGCACTCGCGACGGATGGCTTGATTGCCTTTGATATCAGACTGGAAGATCGGTGTCTCCCAAATGGCGACCTGCGGATACTGTTCCAACTCCTTCAGAATCGGAATCCCGCGTTCGGCATCGAGCAGCGTGTCGTTGAAGTCCAACGCAACGTGAAACGACTCGGGAACTGCTTTTGCAACGGCTTCGACCTGGGCCCAGACATCGTACCACGGTCGTCCTTTGCTCTTGTAAGCTCGATATCCTTGGCGATGAGCTTCGGCGCATTCCGAAGCCATGTCTTCCGCCGAAGTGTCGATGTTCCACCAGGCCACCGGAGTCGTCTCGTGAACCTTGGGGCCGAGCAACGCGTGAATCGGGATTCCCGAGGTCTTGGCGACTGCATCGAACAGCGCCATCTGAAGCCCCGCGCCCAATTCGTCGTTCCACATCACTTCAAAGGCATTTTGGCCGAGCACGCGACGAATATCCGCGTCATCCGGTACGCCCCAGGTGTAATACAACAACGTCTCGCCAAAGCCGGTGACGCCTGATGATAGTTCGACTTCCATCACTTCTGTCCACTTCCAATGTGGAAGTTCGCGAGCCATGTTGCGGCCTGAGGTTTCGCGATACGGCATCTTGACCGTCGTACGATTGACCTTCTGTACGCGAAACCATTTATCGGAAGTGTGCCAAGTCGCAGCTCGCGAATGCTCCATCCACGGTTTCGGTGCGAGCAAGCCGGCGGAGGTCAGCAGTCCCGCCTTCATTAAGTCGCGCCGCGTGATTCGATTCACCGTTCGATAGCGAGGCATCGAAATGCTCCTTCGTCGTTGTGCGTTCATGTAGTTGTGCGTTCATGTAGTTTAATCGTGGCGTCACATTGTAAACCGATTCGCCGCGACTGTGGGTAAGGGTGACGCCTTGCCGGTCGCGAACTCCTCATGATCAGCCTATAATCAAGATCCCGTAGTTTCAACGATCACGCCCCAATCGCGAGAAATGACAATGACGACAGTGGTGGACCTGCGCAGCGATACCGTCACCAAACCAACGCCCGGCATGCGGGAAGCGATCGCGACTTGCGAAGTCGGTGATGACGTGATGGGTGACGACCCAACGGTCCAGCAACTTGAAACGCTGACTGCCGAGGTGCTAGGCAAAGAAGCCGCGATTTTCATGCCGTCGGGCTCGATGACGAATCAAGTCGCTGTTCGGATTCACTGCAAACCGGGCGACGAGTTTCTGTGTGAAGGCGGCTGCCACATCTACAATTACGAACAGGGAGCGTTCGCCCAGCTGAGCGGTGTCGTTGCTCGTACGATTGAAGGCGACCACGGAGTTCTGCAACCCGATCAGCTGCACGGTACGATTCGCGCCGAAAATGAACACTTGGTCCGCACGCGGCTCGTCTGCCTGGAAAACACACACAACCGTGGCGGCGGCCGGGTTCAACCGTTCGCACACGTCGCTGCGATTTGTGAGTGGGCCCATGATGGCGGGTTGATGACTCATCTCGACGGAGCCCGATTGTTCAATGCCGTTGCTGCGACCGGAATCGCCGCCGACGAGTGGTCCGAGCCGTTCGATACCGTTAGCGTCTGCTTCAGCAAGGGGCTTGGAGCGCCTGTCGGTTCCGCACTGGCAGGGCCTGCGGAAATGATCAAAGAAGCTCGCCGACATCGCAAGTGTTTCGGAGGCGGAATGCGACAAGTCGGAATTATTGCTGCAGGAGCCCTTTATGCGATGCAAAACCACCGAGAACGATTGACCGAAGATCATGCAAACGCTCAGATCTTGGCCGACGCAGTTCGCGCGACCGAAGGTATCCAGTTGCTGACGGCTGAAGTCGATACGAACATCGTGTTTATCGAAATCGATCCGTCACTCGGAACGGCCGCGGATTTGGTCACGATGCTTCAGAACGAAGGCGTGTTGACGTTGGCGATCACACCCACGCGAGTTCGCGCTGTCACGCATCTTGACGTGGATACTGCAGCGATGCGGCGAGCCGCTGAAATCCTTTCACGGGTCGCCGAAAGCCTCGCATCTGGCACCAAGCCGGAGGTGGGCGGTGTCGTCGCCTACTGATCGCCTTGGCCGCCAGGAGCTTCGCGTTCGATGTCGAATGAATCCTCGAAGTATCAATCCGGTGATGCACCACAGCCGGTGTCGCTCGACGACGATGTAATCGTCAGTTCCGACACGCGGCGTACGAACCGGATCCCCCCGGGGCAATCGCGAACTCGCAAATGGCCCGTCCTCGACGCAACGGGCACTCCGAAGATTCCTGATGAGTGGAAGCTCGAAGTGTTTGGGTTTGTGTCGCAACCGCTGACGTTTACGATGGAGGCTTTTCGCGAGCTGCCACGCGTCAAAATCTTTGCCGACTTCCACTGCGTAACGCGATGGTCCCGCTTGGGCAACATTTGGGAAGGCGTCTCGACGCGGTACTTCTTCGAGGCTGCCGGTGTAGCGCGCGAGGCGAAGTTTGTCATTTTGCATGCCTACGACAACGGGTGGACGACGAACCTGCCGCTAAACGATTTTCTCGCCCCCGACGCTTTGATTACTGATCTACACGATGGCGGGCCGCTCTCCGCGGATCATGGTGGTCCGGTGCGTGCGATGATTCCGATGCTCTACGCGTGGAAAAGCGCCAAGTGGCTCAAGGCCATCGAGTTCTCAGCGGAAGACAAACTTGGCTTTTGGGAACGAGGCGGTTATCACGCTCACGGTGATCCGTGGGTGGTTGACGAACAACACGTGGACGGCGAGCGATTTCAAACTCCCTCGCAGCCACCAGCTGGTTTCAATGACGATTCGAATTCGTCTTAGCTTCTTCGTTTAACGGCAAGCCAAAGGCGACGGTGTTCGTCCGCAGTCGCCTGCGGCTTGCCGTTAAACTAGTGTTTTGTTAATGGCTGACTATGCATCTTCGCTTCTTAGCTCTAGCGATTCTCACGTGTTTCTGTTTCGCTAATACGTCAGTCGCTCAGCAGCGTCCGCGTCTCTCCGATCCGGTGACCTTGCGCGAAGTCGAAGCCGAGATGTTCATTGAGATCAATAAACTGCGCAGAGATCCTGCGGCTTATGCGGAGGAAGTCCTTCAACCGCTCAAAGCGACGCTCCGACGAACGCCAAAGGACGCGGATCAGCCCTACGAAGCAAGCCGCATCCTTTTGAGCGATGATCCAATCGACTACATCGATATCCCCGAGGGCGAAAGCACGGAAGAGGCCTTGGCGGTGATCGACGAGGCGATCGATGCTCTTCAGGAAATACCCAAGCTCACCGAGTTGAAACGCAATGAACCCCTCGATCTGGCGGCGAGATGGTTCTCTGACGACTTCATGAGGGCGAAAGAAGAACGCCAACCACATGTAGACAGTCTCGGGCGGAAGCCAGCGGAGAGAATCTCGACCTTTGGCGCCACAGAGCGAGCGCTGGCTCAATGGAATCGCTTCAAAGGACGCGTGAGTGAGGAGGGGAAACTCAATGTTTACATTTTTAAGAAAGAGGAAGACTACTTCTTTGTCGATCTGCCGCCGCGGAGTGGCTATCGATATCGATCGGTCGACGAAGCGTTTGGGAAATTCGTGACGGATCACGGACAGGAAGTGACAATCCCGCGACTAGACAAATCAGGATTCGAGCTAGAAGTAATTGTCGACCCAAGTGCGCGGACGTTGCGGACCGGGGACTCGACAATCGCCTATCCACTGCAAGTCCCTGGCCACAGCGAGAATGTCGCGTGGGGCCCCTGGTCGAGGCCTCTCGCAACTCGTGGTTTAGTTTGCTGGTGGATTCTCGACCCGGGTATTCCCGGTCGCGGGCATCGGCATACGTTGCTCGATCCCGATATCCGCTACTGCGGAATCGGTTGTACGTGGTCGCGACGCAAAGGATTTGTTGCGACCTTCGACGCGACGACAGATGTGTTGTTACCGCTTGCTAAGCATCAGAATTCAGATTAAGCCGGGATCTTCGGGCCTTTGGCCCGGAGACGCCTCTACACAGCCATTTGTTTCAAACGCTGACTCTCCTATGCCCTTGAGCAACGTGCCGGTCCAATTGACGACTCGCTTCTAACCCATCAGACTCAGTCGTAGAGGAGTTGGGCCAGCAAGAAACAAAAAACGCTCACCAGTATGGCGAGCGTTCAATGGATTCGAACCGTTTGGATTCACAACTATCCGCCGAAGTCTTCGGCTTTCAGCACGTAGTTCTTACAAGGCATCTGCGATTTCTTGCCGTACGTCGTCATTAGTTGCTGATAGACGTCGTAGTCGATCTGTTCATTCAAGAAGATCGTGTGTTTGTCTGCGAAGACGACGTTAACGCCTCCACTATGCCACGCAGACGGACGTGCGACAACCTTCCAAGCCGCAACCGTGGAAATGCTCGATGGATCAGCATTTGGCCTGCTCGATCCTGCGGCGCTCCCGTTGATTTTCATCTCGGAGCTTGGTTTTGGTGTTCCAGCTGGCGGAGTACAGACGTTCGCATCTGATGCGTAGATCCAATGGAAAGTGATTTGACATTGCAAAGCCGTATCATAGCCATTCTTGTTTGTGAGGTTCCATTTGCCGCCCATGAGGTTTTCAGTAAAAAGCAGTGTGTTACTCAGGCCATCGTCAATATCAGTCGAGGTGACTTCGTTCAGTCTTTTTGGGAGCATATTCGCGACTGTTAAAGTGCCCGCGTTGTCCCAGCCAACTCGGTCGAGGAAGGGGCCGTCATGCTGCGTGTGGCGAGCCCAATATGCAGACGTTCCATCTTTTGCAACTGTCGTCGTGGTGTTTTCGCTGAATCCCGCATTTGCGACGTACGACGTATATGAATCACTTCGGTACTGCGTCTGGCGACTTGGACAACTGTAGATGGGAAGAAACTGTTTCAGGCTCGGGTCGTCGTTGCGTACGGATTGATCATCCCAACGATCGTAAATACTGTTTTGATCAAGGTAGGGGAGTAAGAGGACTGGCCAACCTGCGACTTTATTCTTGGTGTCCGCACCGGAAGCTGGAAGAGTGGCTGAAGCGTCGCGTGCCACAATCTCTTGCCAGCCGGGAAATCGCTTCTTCGCCCCTTCGAACGTTAACGCCGCCTGTCCCAGCTCCCTCAATTGTGTCCCACATTGCATCTTGCGGGCAGATTCGCGGGCGGCTTGGACGGCGGGTAATAGTAATGCGACTAGGACGCCGATGATCGCGATCACGACCAACAACTCAACCAATGTAAAGCCTCTTGATGTCGACTTGGACATAGCGGCTGACTCCTCTCCCGATACGGGTGCTGAATGAGAACGAAGTATTCTGACAACGCGGGAAGATATGAACATCGTTTATGTTCGCAAAAACGGAACGGTGTGTCCACTGCCGATGCCGGAACGCGCCCTATGGTTGCTCCCGACAAAGTTGCCGCCACTCTCCGAGTGGCGAGCCCCAGAATCGCTAACATTCTCCAAAGGGGCAAGTTCACTCGGAGAGTGAACGCAACTTTCGCCGAATCTCGCAATCTGCATTAATACTCAAAATCGCCGCTTTTTAGCACATAACCTTCGCAAGGTGCATCCGATTTAGCGCCGTTGGGCGTCATCAGCTGTTGATAGACGTGATAGTCAACACCGTCTCGAATGAACGCCGTATGACCATCCGCGAACACTGCGTTCACACCACCCGTGTGGCGACTAGAGGGGCGAGCCGTCTGCGGAGTTAGCGTCGCGACTGAATTTCGTAGGCCATTAATACGCATCTCGTCCGTAACACCTAACGTAGGAGCTGGCTTTCCGGTCGACGGAGGACACCCCGGTTCCGTGGCGTAAAGCCAAGCGAATGTTGTCTCCAATCCGGGCTGCCACCACTGGCCGGCTACCAAGTTCTCGCTGATGAGCAGAGTGTTGGTCAGGCCATCTTCAACGTCAGATGAAGTGACCTTGGGAGTGACCGCCGGATTCTGGGGCAATATTGCAGTCGCGGTTGTGGGAATCGGAACGCGATCGATGAAGATCCCGTTCCGCCCATCTTGCGAGTCCCAGTAGTCATAGCCAGCAGTCGTCGAGCCTTTACTTGATGCGAGATTGAAGGGCGCTGGATCTGTCGCGAGTGCGTAGTAACCTCGATTGGCAACGTATGCCGTGTACGGTCCATACGTGCGACTTGTTGGTTGAGCAGCGCAGTTGAAGGCCGGGATATAGTGGGCAAGGTCGCCGTTCAACATCGGCTGGCCGGTGACAGGATCGGCGACCCATTTGGGCAGGCTCTGATCGTCCCACCGATCGTATAGAGGACGTTGCTCGATGTAGTCGAGTAAAACGACTTGCCAGGAAGCGATCTTATTGGTTGTCGCTCCGGGGAGTGTTGAAGGGAATTCGAGAGGGAGCGATTTGTCCCGAGCGATGACTTGCTGCCAACCGGGGTAGTGCCTTTTGGCATCCTGATACTCGATCGTTGCGACCCCAAGTTGCCGCACATTGTTCAAGCATTTCAACTTCAACGATGCCCGCCTTACGGCTCCTAACCCCACCAACAACAGGCTCATCAGAATCCCAATGATGGCAATCACCACCAACAGCTCAACCAGCGTAAAACCAATACGTGTTCGACGGTACATGAGCGTACCTCCTTCCCGAGAAAAGACTTAACAACCGAGCGGCCGAATAAGGGAAGATAATCCGAAATGGATGCCGTCATCTTCACATATCCAGTCGCCAAAAGCCAGCTCTTTTTCGCGCCATGATCGCGGTACGCCCGGCTGGATTCGGTCAGTTCGGGGGGCGGGGACTGTGAGACCCGCGCCGATTGTTCTAAATTCGGGCCTTGGCTGACCTGTTGTTTCCGGCGTTCGTAAGTCTCTGGGCATGAATCAAATACTCCAAACATTGTTGCCTCGTGGCGAAGCATCCACACGCCTGCTGCTTTCCAGTTTTGGAACGAGCGGGTTGCTGCACGTGATTGTGGGCGCAGCGTTGGCGACTTGGCTTGGGGCGATGGCGCCACACCTGTTCCCGCCGCGACAAGGATTCAATTCGATCCAGTCGACGGCATCGCAAGCAATTCAGTTGGAAGCGGTCTTTGCCGACGCCGAATCTTCGCAGCCGATTTCGCTTGAAAGATCCTCCCCCACTGGCACTTCGGAATCGGACAGTGCAAGCGTACACCGCGCGCCAATGATCGGCGCGGAACCTGAATTGCACTTTGTGAAGTCGGCAATCGAGGCTTCGACTTCATCTGCGCAGCCTAAAAGTGCCACGCAACGAGGTCGCGCGGAGCTGGTCCCTCGACCGCCAACCGAGTCGCCCGTATTGCCCCGCGCAACCGTTCCCGCACCTCCGGTACCAACTCTGACCAGTGTTGCCGCTGTAGCCTCACAGCAAGATGCAGGCCAACTCGACTCGATTCCCTCAGCAGTCTTCAGCCCGCAGCCTGAATATCCGGCTACTGCGTTGGAGAACCGCCTGGAGGGGCGAGTTGTCTTGCGAGTCAGGATCCGTGCGGACGGGAACGTTGCGACGGCGAGCGTGCTTCGTTCGAGCGGTCACTCGATACTCGATGAAGCCGCGCGACGAGCGGTCTTGCGTTGGCGATTCGAGCCACCGAAGCGACTTGGAATCGCGGTGCGGACCGAGATCGCCGTGCCAGTCCGTTTTCAGATTGAATCTGAATAAAGCGACACTCGCTACAGCCTCAGCCGTAGTCCCGCGTATCCCGAGATCCCGGGTGTCGCGAAGCTGAAGACCTCTTCGTAGTCGCTGTCCGTCAGGTTGTCGATGCGACCGAAAGCTTCCCATGCGTCGGTCAGCCGGTACGTTCCCGAAAGATTCAACGTGATGTAGTCGGCAAGTGTGATGATGCCCCCCAGATCGTCGAAGTCCTGCCGGCTGCCGACGTACAGCATGTAAGCGTTCAGCGTTGCGCGATCACAGAGACATTGATGTTGGAGGTTCAAGCCGACTTTGTTTCGCGGTCGCCGAAGCAACTGGCGATCGTTGAGGAGGTCTTCCGTATCGGTGTAGGTGTACGACGCAGTGAGTGTCGTGTCACAAGTCAATTGAGTCGATGCCGTCAATTCAACTCCCGAGGCGTTGGCGAGTTGAACGTTTTGAACGAAGCCAAATCCGTTGGGAGCCATCGGATCGGACACGAACTGGATAAGGTCTTTGAAGTCGTTGCGAAAGTAGGTCACATCGACGATGAGTCCACCGTCCAGCAGCGGCTGCTCCATTCCGATGTCCCAACCTTTGCTGAATTCAGGCCGTAGATTGGCGTTGCCAGCAAACCCGAATCGTTGCGCGATCGCGGGAGCGCGAAAACCTCGCCCGATGCTGCCGTGAATCCGGCCGCCGGTTTCGAGCACGTCAAACGATTCCGTGAAACGGTAAGTCTGGGCCGTACCGGCGGTGCTGTGGTCATCCCAACGAACACCAATCGTCGTGCGACTCCGCTGGCCGATCGTGAATTGATCCTGGACGTAAACTCCCTTCAGATTCTGCGTCTGCTTGGTTCCCGCGAACGGCGAGCCTTGCTCGTGTAAATAGTCGACACCAGCCGTCAGCATGTTCGTTTCGAGTAGTTGCAGATTTGTCTGGTAGTCGAATTGACTTGACTGACCGTCGAAACGCGGTGTGCCGAAGAAGCCAGGGTTTGTATCGACCAACGAGTTGTCGGAATAGCTGAAGCCCGCTTTATGTTCGATCAGTCCGTCCATCATCTGCGATTGCAGCTGGACGCGATTATAGAACTGTTTCGATCGAGTTTGGCGAATCAGATCGTCGGCGAGGAAACCATCAATGTCGACATCCGCGTCGGTGTAACGGAACACATAATCAACATTCAGCGATTCGGATGGCGTCCACCCATACCGCCCCGAGAACGAAGCGTTGCGATAGCCGTCGCTTTCGTCCCCGCCGAATCGACGACTCAGCGCCGAGAAGCCATCGGTTTGCAGGTACGATCCGCCAAACGAATAGTAGTGCGAGCAATCGCCGCCGCTCACGCTAACGCGTTCCTGGTGTGTGCCAAAGCTGCCGCCCATGCCGCTGACAATGGCTGACATCGGTCCGTCGCCGCGCTTCGTCACGATGTTAATCACGCCACCGATCGCGTCGGAACCATAGACGATGCTTTGCGGTCCGCGAACGATCTCGATTCGTTCGATATTATCGATTGTCAGCGTGCCAAAATCGAAGCGTCTTGTTGGATCAGCAGCGTTGTTCATTTGAATTCCATCGAGCAGAACTTTGGTGTGCTCGGAATTCGCGCCTCGCATAAAGACAGAGGTAACGCTGCCCGGCGTGGCTTGTTGAACGACATCCAAACCGACGATCCCGCGCAGGACGCCGGCAACCGAAGTTTGGCCGCTTTGCTGAATCTGTTCGCTCGTCACGACAGTTACGGAACTGCCCGATTCGCTAAGAAGCGTCTCGGTGCGAGACGGAGTCACGATCGTGTCGTCAGGAAGCGGAGCGGCCGGAAACGTACCCGGGCGTCCTGGTACGACCACATCCGGAAGGGTGGGCAACGAATCCGCGTCGACGATCGGCGCAGGTTCGAGATCAGAAAGTTCGGCAGGTTCTTGAGCCGAAGCCGACGAAACAACTGCGCATACCGCGACGCATACCGCGCGAACAAAAGATACTCGCATCAGAACTCACTTCCTTCGACCGTGGAAACGGGCGAGTTCGTGTATCGGACCAGATATCCTGGCTTGGGATCGATCTCTGGGCCCGCCTTCCCAGTCGCATTGCGACCAGTGGCATCTTTGGCCTTCGTCACCCTTACAGTCGCGGTCGCGGCGGGAGCTTTCCACTCCACTTCCCTGAAATTCGATACCCTTGTCGTGCCAGTCGGGCGAAATGAACAGACATCACGACCAAACAAGCGAAACTTTAATAGTTGTATCGGGTGTACGGGTTATGCCGGTCATATCGATTGCCTCGCGCCTAACACTCGGCTCAGACCACCTGGATTAACGCGACCGACGGTGCCTGTTCTAGGCGAGACACTTGGCTTAAGCTCAATGTATGAGACAGATATACCTCGACTACAATGCCACAACTCCCATCGCTCCCAGCGTCCAGGAAGCGATGCTGCCATTCCTCACCGAGCACTACGGAAACCCCTCCAGCAGTCATTCGCTCGGTCGAGCTTGCCACGAGGCGATCGAAGATTCGCGCGATCGAGTTGCCTCGCTTTTGGGGGCCGACCGCGACGAGATCGTGTTTACGGGTGGCGGCACCGAGAGCAACAATATTGCTCTCAAGGGGATCATGATGGCCCGCGCTCCAGTCTTTGAAGGCCACTTGGTCATTTCAGCGATCGAGCATCCATCGATCGCCGAACCAGCGAAGTACTTGGAGAAGCTCGGATGTCGCGTGAGCGTCGTGGGTTGCAATCGCCATGGTGTCGTCGAGCCCGAAGCCGTGGCTGCGGTGCTGACATCAGATACCAAGTTGGTCAGCATCCTACATGCGAATAACGAGATTGGCACCATTCAACCGTTGAAGGAGATTTCGGAACTTTGCCGATCGCGGAACATCCTGTTTCACACCGATGCCGCACAATCGATCGGTAAGATCCGAACCTATGTCGAAGAGTTGGGCGTCGACATGCTGACGATTGCCGGTCACAAGCTCTACGCTCCCAAAGGCGTTGGGGCGTTGTACGTTCGCCCAGGCGTGGCGCTGGAGCCGTATGCGCACGGCGCGGCACACGAAGGAGGATTGCGACCGGGGACGGAGAATACTGCCTTTATCGTAGCGCTCGGCCATGCCTGCTTCTTGGCTGGGAAAGCGGTCGAAGATGCGAGTGATCGAATGGCCGATCTGCGAGACCGCTTGGCGAAGAAGCTTCAAGAGTCGATTGGAGCTGGATTGACGATCAACGGCTCGCAGGCAGCACGGCTGCCAAATACGTTGAGCGTTAACTTCCCAGAAATCAGCGGTGGCGAGTTGCTTGCCCGAACACCAGAGATCGCTGCGTCGACCGGCTCGGCCTGCCATGCCAGCATGACGAAGCTATCCGATACGTTGGCTGCGATTCGATTGACACCGGAAGTGGCGCGGGGAACCGTGCGGTTAAGCGTTGGCTGGTACACCTCCGAAGAAGATATTGATCGGGCCGCGGAATTGATGATCGGCGCGTGGGAAAGCTTGAGGTAGCGGTGACCAAGGTGAATCGCCAGTCAACAGGAGTCGCAGGTCTCGACGAGATGCTTGGTGGTGGCTTGCTGGCTGGTACGCAAACCGTTGTCGTTGGTTCAACGGGCATCGGTAAAACACAGTTCGGCCTCCAATTCGCCGCCGCAGGGGAGACCGATGAAAATCACCGTGGAGTGATATTCGACGTAGCGGCAAGAGGCGACTCGCAGAATCACGCCGCGTACGCCGAACGGATGTTCAATTGGACCCTCGAAACGATAGCGAGTGAGCAGCATCCCAAATTGGAAGGTTTCTTCGAGCGAAAGTCGCATGGTGACTACCTTCACGTGTTCGATTATCGAGGACAGCGCGTCACAAAACGCGATTTAGATTGGGACGAGTGGCGCAGCTGGCAGGTTGAGTTGAACGCCAAGCTGCGAGCCGCAATCGCGTTCTTGTATGGAAATTTTGTGAGTGGCAAGCGGCGTGTTGTGATTGACGGCATCGAACCAACTGACCGGCCTCACGAATCAATTCAATTGAACCTCTGCGAATATGTCTATCATCAGATTTTGCGAAAAGATCCCGAATGGGTCGCACGCGACCTGTTTCGTGAGAGATTTCGCGCAAACGCCCAACTCGCCGCCGCGGCAACCTACGATAATGCCAGCATTGGTTGTTTGGTGCTGGCAACGTCGCACGAGTCAATGTTGGATGATTTGATATCCCGACCGCTCGACGAGGGCGATGCCTTGTCCAACGCCAACACGTTGATCTACATGGGCAAGACTCGCGACGGCAATCGGATCGGCCGTGGCTTGTATGTCGCCAAGCATCGAGGCAGCTCTTGCTCCGAAGAGATCCTCCCGTATCGCATCGACGATCATGGGCTCCATATCGGCTGATCTTGCCTCGATCGCCAGGTAGTGGTTAAATCACGGCCCTCATCGTCGGCAACATCGGTGATGCTAGCAGAGGCGATTTGGCGATACGCAAAGAATTCGCAGAGACGATCCTGACAAAGAGAGTTGTTGCTTTCGAACTTATTGATATAGCGGAGACTTGCAGTGAGTCAGATTCATCCTTCGGCGTGCGTCAGCCCCAGGGCAGAACTTGGTCGAGGTGTTTCGATTGGTCCGTTTTCGATCATCGAAGATGATGTCTTTATCGGCGACAACTGCCGAATCGCAGGTCATGTCACGATCAAGTCGGGAACAGCACTTGGAGCACGCAACGAAATTGCGGAAGGCGCAGTTCTCGGTGGAATCCCACAACACATGAAGGCCGGTAGCGAACTTGGGACGCTCTTGATAGGGAACGAAAACCGCATTCGCGAGTATGTCACGATCCATCGCGGGCTCAATTCGAGTGATTCTACGAAGGTCGGCGACGGCAACATGATTATGGTAAACGCCCATGTCGCCCATGACTGCCATATCGGAAATAACACCGTTATCGTGAACAACGTCATGCTCGCCGGCCACATCACCGTCGGAGATGGCGTTTATCTTGGAGGAGCGGCTGGCGTCCATCAATTCGCTCGCATCGGACGACTCGCGATGATTGGCGGCCAATCGCACCTCAGTCAAGACGTGCCACCCTTCGTCATGGTCGACGGCATCTCGAACTATATCGTTGGCCTGAACCTAATTGGCTTGCGACGTGCTGGTTTTACAAGGGACGAAATAAAAGATCTGAAGGCGGCGTATCGCGTCATCTACCGCAGCGGGTTGCTGTGGAAGGACACCTTGGAAGTGTTGAAGAACACGTTCACTGGCGGTCCGGCGTGCGAGTTCCACGAATTCCTCTCAACCGGTGAGCGGGGCTTCGTCCAGGAGCGCAAAACGCCTCGCGGAGCTTCCATCAAGTTGGCCGAACCGACGGCCTCCGTAGAAGAGTCCGTTCGCAAGGTGGCGTAAGAGTCAAAGCGTCACCCCGCATCCCCTTCATACGCCGCCAATCCTACTTCTTTCCCATCCGACGTTGCTCGGCAAAGAACGCAGTTAGTATCTCGCCGCATGGCTGAGCTAACACTCCGGCTATGACTTCGGCGCGATGATTCAGTCGGGTGTCTCGAAGCAACTGAAAAAGCGAATCAACGGCTCCCGCCTTCGGATCGGTTGCTCCGTAAACAATGAATGGAATCCGCGCCTGGAGGATCGCACCGGCACACATCGGGCAAGGCTCTAGCGTGACGTACAGTCGGCACTGCTCAAGTCGCCATCCGCCCAGCGATTCGGCGGCTTGTGTAATCGCAATCATTTCCGCATGAGCGGTCGGATCGTGTAGCTGTTCACGTTGATTGTACGCGGCAGCGACAACTCGTTCGTCCTGAATGATCACCGCACCGACTGGGACCTCGTTTTCCGCACGCGCCGCCTCGGCCTGCTGCAACGCCATTCGCATGTAGGTTTCGTGCATTCGTGAGCTTCCTACTTCGTCAGCTCGCGAAACTGTATCTTTCGCAACGCGGATCGTGTCTCGTAAGCACTAATGCCGAACGGCTTCGACAGGTTGACCTCAGTTCGTGTGCTGATCTTTTTGCCGACAATGTCTTGGTCGACCCACACCTTACCGTCGATCCATGCTTCGATGCGTTCCGGCGTTACCTTCAATCGAATTTTGTACCACTGTTCACTCTCAAACTTTTTGTATTGAGTTGTGTCGTTCTCTGATGCATCACGATCATCGATGCTCGAGAGTCCGACAACGGCTCCGCCCCAACCGCCGAGAATAAAACTGCAATGCGAGTCAGCCACAGGGAAGGTCATGCCGCAAAAGAAGTCGTTGCCGTCCACGCGCATGGCTTCCAAGCTGACCTCATAGTTCGTCTTAGGAAACTTCCCGGCGTACGTAATTCCGGTGAGCGATGATCCGAACTCCATCAGAATCGTGCCGTCTTTTACTTCTACGTCACCTTCGCCCCCAAAGTTGGTGACCTTCCATCCCTTCAAAGTCTTGCCATCGAACAGAGGTTTCCAATTGCGTTCGTCAGCTGCGCTGGCGACTCCCGCAAATGTCACTATCAAGGTGAGACAGGCTGTTAAGCGGAAACGAATTGTGGACCATCCAAGAATCATGGTTGAAAAACTCCAAAAAAAACGCGCGAGTGCGACCTGTAGATTAATCTAGTACGTATGGACGTTACGAAACTTATTTGTGGTCAACGTGCAGCGTGACCGGGGTTGGTGCCGCATAGAGTTTACCGTAATCTTCGGCGGACGACGCGTAAACGTGGTGAAACACGACAACGTAGGTTTTAGCGATTGAGGACCCAGATGCTGCGGATCGTCACCTTTTCAGCGCTTGGGGTCTACTGGATCGCCCTTTTCGTCGGCACTCATCTGCCGCATGGCGTTCGAGGTCTCGGCAGCGTCAACGACAAGCTGCTGCATTTTGGAGCTTATGCCGGACTGGCGTTTTTGCTAGCGGCAACGCTTACTACGATGCGAATGCGGCACGGGGCTCTCCTCGTTCCGATGGTCGTAGCTGCGATCTATGGTTGCGTCGACGAATTGACTCAGATGGCAATCCCGGGTCGACAGGCGGATGTCGCGGACTGGGCCGCCGACGTGTTTGGTGCGGGCCTCGGAGTCTTTGCCTTTGGCCTCTTGTCCCTTGCAACGGCGCGGTACTTTTCGTCGCGATCCACGATCCAGCGCGAGGCCGTCACTAAATCGGCAGCTTGACGCTCTCGCGTGATTCATCAAAACTGTGCTTTACTATTTGGATAAAGGACCGTTTTCGTGGCATCGTTCGCAGTCATCCTACCAGCCGCCGGCAAGAGCAGTCGCTTTCACGACAAGCACTACAAGAAGCCATTCATTCAACTCGGCGAGCGAGCTGTGTGGCTTCATTCTGCCCAAAGGTTCTTGAACCGCGATGACGTCAAGCAAGTCATTGTGATCATCTCGCCCGAGGATCACGAAGACTTTCATATGAAATTCGGCGCGAACCTTGCGATCATGGGCATCGAAATTGACGAGGGAGGCGCCGAGCGTGAGGATTACGTGCGGAACGCGCTGAAGCAGCTGCGCGACGACGTCGACTTCGTGGCCGTTCACGATGCCGCTCGACCGTGTATTGCGGACGAGTGGATTGATGCGGTATTCTCTGCGGCGCAGGAAATGGGAGCCGCCATTCTCGGGATTCCGGTTTCCAGCACACTCAAGCGAGTCGCTGCGGACGGTTCGATCGAGGCGACGATTGCGAGAGCAAATGTTTGGGAGGCGCAAACGCCACAGGTCTTTCGACGAGATTGGTTCATCGAAGCCTACGCCAATCCCGGCGACGAGCCCGCGACAGACGATGCTGAATTGGTGCAACGCCTCGGACACAACGTAAAGATCGTACAGGGCTCGCCGATCAATATGAAAATCACGACGAAGGACGACTTGCGGCTTGCGGCTCAGGCTCTCAAGGCGTTACCGAAGCCGAAACTGCAAGGGCCGGCTCACCCCTTTGCCGACGACGACATGTGGCGTTGAACGGACTACTCCCGAGCTGACCTGGGCGAATCTGAGAATTGCGATTATTCTAAGCGTCTATAACCAGTGTATTCATTCCGGCTAACACGGCATTTGGAACTGCTTGAACCTGGAAGGGTGCGAAAGTGTCTGCAGAAAAACTATCGGGAAATGCTGCTTATATCGTTTTAACGCGAGAGGATGCAAAGGAGTTGTTCGCGCAACAGGAAGACGCGTCCGTACGAGCCGTCGCCGAGCGATTGCGAAACTCGCCAAAACATCGTGAGGAGGATTTGGTGCTAGAATGCGGCACCTCTTGGAATCCCATTCATCGCTCGTTGACTGATGGAACGTTAGATCGCGACCAGGGTGATTTCCCGCTTGACCATTGCGTTCTGGGTGGACGACGGTTGTATGACGGAGATGATTTTGAGGCGATCCTCATTCGCCCCGATATCGTTCCTCACATCGCAGGTGGTTTGCACAATTTGAAGCGAGCCGAGTTTGCTGATCGTTATATGGCGCTCGACCCGGCATCGTATGGCAAGCAGCCAACAGAAGCCGAGGGCGACGAGACATGGGCGATGGTAAAATTAATTCGCCAGCTTTTTGAAGACGCCGGCAGCGAACACGCCGCCGTGTTGTTTACCGTGGCGCGTTAACAAACCTGGCAAGCAATCCCGCTCGCGACGAATTTACTTGAGCCAGAAACTGTTAGCGGTCTGCGGTCAGCGATCAGCAACCAGCTTTTGAACTCTTCTAACAGAATCCACCAAAGGCTGATCGATGACAGCACATCTATGAACTTCGATATCATTGCGGATCTCACTTGGCGAGGTCTCATTCATCAAACTACAGACGATCAAAACCTAGCTCAGTGGCTGAATTCGCGGTCGCGATCGGTTTATATTGGGTTCGATCCAAGCGCCGACAGCTTGCATGTCGGCAGCCTCTTGCAGTTGATGCTGCTCCGCCGATTCCAGCGAGCCGGACATCGACCGATCGCGCTAGTTGGCGGAGCCACAGGGATGATCGGTGATCCAAGCGGCAAGAGCGAAGAACGCAATCTGCTGTCGGTCGACTCGCTGCGCGCCAACGTCGTCGGTATTGAACGACAGGTGCGACAGTTTCTGGACTTCGATTGCGGTGATACGTCAGCCGTCCTGGTCAATAACTTCGACTGGATGCGAAAGTTCAGCTATCTCGACTTCCTCCGCGATGTCGGTAAAAACTTTCCGGTTAACGTGATGCTCGGCAAGGACTCGGTCAAAAGTCGGCTCAGTTCTGAGGCAGGCTTGAGCTATACCGAGTTCAGTTACATGCTGCTCCAGGCGTACGATTTCGTACATTTGAACGAGCAGTTCGATTGTGAACTGCAAGTCGGCGGCAGCGATCAATGGGGTAATATCACAGCTGGAATTGATCTTGCGCGTCGCATGCGAGGTACTCAAGTGTTCGGGATCACATCGCCACTGTTAGTCGATAGCGAAGGCAAAAAGATCGGAAAGACCGCGGAAGGAACGAAGGTCTGGTTGTCGTCGGAGCGAACAAGTCCGTACCTGTTTTATCAATACTGGATCAACGTCGGCGATGCCGATGCTGGCCCGTGTCTACGATACCTGACCGAGCTTTCGCGAGACGAAATTGAATCGCTCGACGAGTCCCGCGCCAACTCACCGCACGAACGCAGCAGCCAGAAGCGATTGGGCGAGGAACTGACGCGTCTGGTGCATGGCGAGACTGGAGTTGCGGCTGCCAGACGAGCGACCGATATTTTCTTTGGAGCGGAGATTACTGGCTTTAGCGACGGACAATTGCGGGACATCTTCACGGATGTTCCGAGTATAGAATTGCCTTTGTCGCGACTTGAAGGTGAAGGGCTTGGAGTACTAGACGCGTTCGTCGAGGCTGGGCTCGCGAAATCGAAAGGCGAAGCTCGCCGAACGGTACAGCAAGGCGGAGCCTATGTGAACAATCGACGTGTCGCCGACGTTGACGCGAAGCTCACGTCGTCCGATCTTGCCAGTGAGTCGGTCATGGTTCTGCGCAGCGGCAAGAAGCGATATGCGTTGTTGCGTTTCGTCCGCTAGCAGATCGGCAACAATCGCCGGTTTCGGTCTGGCCCCTGCAATTGCCTTCTGCTAAGTTTCCGCCCTCATGCGGCGCATTCGAGGCCGCCTCCACTGCGCCTAGACGTTCGTCTCCATTCTCACACGCCCTGTCGACGTGCATGTTTGAGAAACACTCGCGTCGCTTACTTCGGTTCGAGGATAATCCTATGAAACTGCGGATCGGCTGCTTCGTCGTCGTTGCATTGGCATTCATTGCCAGCGCGGGGCCTTCCCATGCAGATACGAAATGGACATCTTTCATCCCATTTCGAAAGAGCGTCGACGCCGATTCCTCGATGCGATACGCATTGACCGAAGATCATGGTCCGTGGCTGATTCTCGCAGCAAGTTTCGCCGGTTCTGGCGCGGCGGAGCAGGCCCACGAGCTTGTACTGGAATTGCGCCGGCGGTTCGACCTGCCTGCATACGTCAACCAGAAAGAATTTGATTACACCGATACGGTCGAAGGTAAAACGATTGATCGTTACACGGGCGATTGGGCCAGGATGAAGTATGCTCAGGCGTCCAAGTTTGAAGCGTATGCGGTACTTGTTGGCGACTTCGAAAGCTCGAAGGACCCACGGCTTCAGAAGACGCTCGATAAATTGAAATACGCGCATCCCGAGTGTCTCGACCTTGAAAAGCGTGAGTGGTCAACCCAACGATTTGCCGGGTTTCGTGAACTACAGCGACGAATGAACGGAAACGCGGCGAAGCGAAAGAAGGGGCCGATGGGCAACGCGTTCGTTACCCGAAATCCCCATCTCCCTGAGCAGTATTTTTCGCCAGGCGGGCTGGATGATTTCGTCTGCGAACTTAATGTGCGAGTGGAACATAGCCTGCTGAACAATCCTGGCCGCTACACCGTCAGGGTCGCGGGGTTTGGCGGAATGCGAACGATGAACAGTAGCGAGATCGATGACATCGAAAGAACTGGAATGGTGTCAGATAAGCTGGAACTCGCGGCCGATAAGGCTCACCGACTCACTTCGGCCCTCCGTGCCCGCGGAGTCGATGCGTACGAGTTCCATGATCGCACCGAGAGCATCGTTACCGTAGGAAGCTTTGATTCCGTCGGTGAGCCGCGAGCAGACGGAAAAATCGAAATTCACCCGACTGTTCATAAAATCATGCAGATGTACGGAGCCAGCCGTCGCCAGCTACCGGGCGTCGGTACACTCGGCCTCCAACCTCGGACGTTGGCCGGCATCACGTTCGATGTCCAGCCAGTCCCGGTGGAGGTCCCCCGCCGGTCCATCGCTGCCGACTATGCCCGCCGTTCGCAATAGGAAGTCGTTCGACTTCGGTCGGGTCCAGTCTTCTGTTGATGGCGTCGAAGCCGCAGCTATCTGAACAATTCCTCCCGCTCGTGCTATGCTTTCCGCTGTCCGAAAGGTGGAGACAAACACGATGCAACATCAACGACTATTGGTTCTTGGGACGCACAACAAGAAGAAGGGGATCGAGCTGGCTGCGTTGCTCGTCCCACACGGCTTTACGCTTAGAACACTCGCCGATATCCCCGATTCGATCGAAGTCGATGAGACTGGCACAACCTTCGCAGAGAACGCTGCGTTAAAGGCCACTGTCCAAGCGAAGCATCTCGGCTGTTGGGTTTTAGGCGAAGACAGCGGTCTCGCTGTTGATGCCCTTGATGGCGGCCCGGGCGTCTATTCTGCTCGCTTCTCTGGACCGAATGCCACGGACGAGTCCAATAACGACAAACTGCTCCGGGAACTTGCCGACGTCCCGCTCGAAAGTCGTACAGCACATTACGTATGCCACGCTGCACTATCAGATCCGGCGGGGAACGTTCGAGCCGAATCGGAGGACTACTGTCGCGGCAGAATTCTGTTTGAGCGAAGCGGCAACGGCGGCTTTGGCTATGATCCACTCTTCGAGATCCCGGAGTATCATCGCACGTTTGGTGAGTTGGGCGCGACGGTAAAAACGGTCTTGAGTCATCGATCGCGAGCAATGCGATCTATCATTCCGCGAATTATCGCAGTCGCCAATTCACGTGAGCGGCAATCAGCAACCAACGAGTTGCACGCAGCGGCGCGTTCCATTTGACAACGGTCGTCTGAACTGCGACACCGCTCGTTTTGATCGAGCGAGGGGTAGTTAGTAGTTTACGGTTTAGTGGAGCCGAATCGGGTTGTAGAACACTTCGCGGCTGGCAGAGACACTCAGACGAGGTAAACGCGTTGGATTGCCATTGCGCAGCGCTAGACAAATAGGCAGCGCTAGACAAATAGTTCGTGGACTACATTGCCTTCGACGTCGGTCAGACGGAAATCGCGCCCGGCGTAGCGATACGTAAGACGTTCATGGTCGAGGCCCAAAGCGTGCAATAGCGTGGCGTGCAGGTCGTGGATGTGGACCTTGTTCTCGGCCGCATAGTAACCATAGTCGTCGGTCGAACCGTAGCGGAAGCCGCCTTTCGTGCCACCACCTGCGAGCCACATCGTGAAGCCCTCGGGGTTGTGGTCGCGGCCATCCGTTGTTTCCGCGGTCGGTGTGCGTCCGAACTCGCTGCCCCACCAGACGAGCGTGTCATCGAGCAGCCCGCGCTGTTTCAGGTCAGTCAGTAGTCCGGCGATTGGCAAGTCCACCTCGCGAGCGTTCTTTTCGTGGTCCCGCTTGAGGTTGGAATGCTGGTCCCATTGAACCTTATCGTCGTTGTGAGTGACTTGAATGAACCGCACACCGGCCTCGGTGAAGCGGCGAGCCAGCAGGCACATACGCCCAAAGTTGGCCGTCACAGGATCGTCCATGCCGTATAGCTTTCGAGTGGTTGCGGATTCGCCTGATAGGTCCTCGAGCTTCGGGATCGATGACTGCATGCGAAAGGCCAATTCGAATGAATTGATTCGTGCTTCAAGCGAGGCATCGGAACCTGCCTGAGCCAGATGTTTGCGATTCATCGCATCCAACCGTTCGAGTAGCAGGCGTTGAATCTCGCGCGGTAGTTTCGAGTTTTCAATAAACTTGACCCGTGCTTGATCCGATGGTACGCTGGCGTCTCCCAGTGCCGTCCCGTTGTGTGCGGCGGGCAGGAATGAAGAACTCCAATTGTTGATTCCGCCGAATGCCAGCGTCGGGCAGATTGTCACGAACGCGGGCAGATTCGAGTTCTCGGTACCAAGTCCGTAGCTCACCCAGGAACCAATGCTGGGCCGAATGAAATTGTCGCTGCCCGTATGCAGCTTCATCATGGCTCCGCCGTGAGCGGGATTCGTCCCATGCACTGAATGGACCATGCACAGGTCATCGACACGCTCGGCGAGTCGCGGGAAGAGATCGCTGACCCACAATCCACTCTCGCCGTATTGCCGGAATTTCCACGGGGACTTGAGCAGGTTGCTGGTTGAGTTGAATTGAACTCGTGGCTTTGCGAACGGCAACGGCTTGCCGTCATCGCGAGTCAATAGTGGCTTCGGATCGAACGTGTCCACCTGCGAGGGACCACCGGACATCATCAGGAAGATAACGCGTTTAGCTCTGGCCGCGAAGTGGGGCAGCTTGGGCGCAAGCGGATTGTCAATCGACGCTTGAGCTAGCGACTCGTCAGCCAGCATCGACGCAAAGGCGAGCGAACCAAATCCAACGGCTGATCGCTGCAAAAGCGATCGGCGAGAGATGAGCGTATTAGCGTCGTTGTCGTTCATTTTCGTCGTAGGGCAGGTTTGTAACTTGCCAAGGAGTATGTGTGTTTCTGGCAGGTTACAAACTTGCCCCACCTTTCATCTCACGTAGATAAATTCATTGGCGGCAAGAGCGGCGTGGCATAGCGTAGCCCAGGCTTGCCGCCGGCGGCTGTCGGCGTCTGTGCCGGTGGATTGAGCTTGATCCGCTGCCGCCAGGAAGGCGCGATCAGTCTGTCGTTCATCGGCAGTTGGCTCGCGCCCAAATGCGATAACGTAGAGTTGCGACAGGCGTCTGTCATCGTCGGTCGAATCGGCGAGCAGGCGCTCGGCGAACTTGGTTGCGGCCTGCATGACGATGTCGCTGTTGAGCATTAGCAAGGCTTGCGATGCCACGACTGTCGCCGCTCGATCGCCGGTCGATACGGCGGGGTCGGGAAAGTCCAACAACTGAAACAGGTCGAAAACATTGTTGCGGACGATCGGCAGGTACAGCGAGCGACGGCGGCTGTCGTAGGTTGTCAAATCCTTGGAAGTGTGATCAAAGAAATACGCTCGATTCTTGAGCTTCAGCAAGGAGCCGCCCATCGTCTCATCCAATTGGCCACTGGTCGCCAGCAGCGAGTCGCGCACGGCTTCGGCTTCAAGTCGGCGCACTTCAGCGCGGCTGAAGAGGCGGTTTTCGGGATCGCGACTTCCCGTCTCGGCCGAAGGAGTGCTCGCCTGCTGATACGTGCTGGACATCACGATTAGTCGATGCAGCGACTTGACCGACCAGCCGTCCGCGACGAATCGTCGAGCCAGCCAATCGAGCAATTCCGGATGCGATGGTGTCTCGCCCAACAAACCGAAGTTGTCGGTCGTGCGTACCAGCCCCTTGCCGAAATGCCAACGCCAGACGCGATTGACGAAGACACGCGCGGTGAGCGGATGTTGTGGATCGACTAGCCATTCGGCCAGTTGACGGCGGCCACTTTCCCTATCGGTGAACTGTGGCACGCGCGGGCCCCGCAACACGGGCGGCGTGCGTCGCGGAACGACGTCGCCCAGCTTGAGCGGATCGCCGCGCAGATGGATCGCGATGTCGGTCACTTTATCTTCCGTGACGCCCATCGCGGCCGGCAAGTCCGGCCCGGCTTTCTCTAAAGCGGCGAGTTCGTCACGCATTTTCTTGAGTGCGGCTTTCGTTGCTTCGGAATCTCGAAGTAGGGCAGAGTTGGAACCTGCCCCAGGACTTTCCAACTCGGCGATGGCGGCTTTCTTGGCAGCAACCGTTGCATCAAACTCAGCTCTCATCGCCGTCGCGGCAGCGGACGGAAGCAGGTGTTCGTGCCACTCGGCAACCTTGATGTACTTGCGCATGGTCAGCGTACTTTTGAAGATGCCCGCCAACGCGTAGTAATCCGCTGTCGCAATCGGATCAAACTTGTGGTCATGACAGCGAGCGCAACCCAACGTCAGTCCTAGAAACGCCCGACCCGTCGTGGCGAGCTGTTCGTCAATGATGTCCATTCGCATCTTGGCTTGGTCGGTTTCGGCGAGGACCTTTGGGCCAATGCTAAGAAATCCGGTTGCGATTAGTTGTTCATGCTGCTGAGCTTCGCTTTGAGAGGGCAACAAATCGCCAGCCAATTGCTCGATGACAAACTGATCAAACGGCTTGTCGCGGTTGAACGCCGCGGCGACGTAATCGCGATACCGCCAAGCGTTGCCATGCGCGATGTTTTCGTCGAACCCGTTCGAGTCCGCATACCGCGCGACATCAAGCCAGTGTCGTCCCCAGCGTTCGCCGTACCGCGGTGATGCCAACAGTCGATCGACGATTCGCGCGAACGCATCGGGCGATGTGTCTGCCAGAAACGTGTCGATCTCGTCTGGCGTCGGCGGCAAGCCGATCAAATCAAGAGTTGCGCGGCGAATTAGCGTGCGCTTGTCTGCTCGCGTCGCCGGAGACAGCCCCGCCGCTTCGAGCTTCGCGAGGATAAAACTATCCAGCGCCGACTGTGGCCATTGCGGATCGTCGACCGTGGGCACAGGCTGTTCGACGGGCGGCTGAAACGCCCAGTGATTCGGATCGCGAGTGCGCGGGGTCGTTACCTCAGGGAACGGAGCACCGATCTCGATCCAGCGGACGAGCGCCGCAATTTGTCGCTCCGCGAGCTTGTTGTCCTTTGGCATTTTCAGATCGTCGTCGACCTGTCGGACTGCGCGGATCAGCAGACTTTTGTCAGGCTCGCCAGGAACGATTGCCGCGCCCGATTCGCCGCCTTGCAACAGCGCCTCGCGCGAATCCAAACGCAAGCCGCCCCACTGCTTCTTGTCGCCGTGACACTTGAGACATCGTTCCGCTAGCAACGGACGGACGGTGGTCTCGAAGAAACGGAGCTGCTCTGGAGTTGGAGGCTGTACTCGCACCGGTTCCTCGGCAGCCAGCACAGCACACATCAGTATTATGACCATCTTCGCACCCGTTGCGATATCGTATCAGTCTAACGTCGAACAGGTTAGATTGTACCAACGACAGGCTCAACATAGTGGAGAGAAGCGTGACCGGGAACAAATGGTGGATAGTTGTGCTGCTGATGGGTTACGCGGCGATCGGGCATTTTAACCGCGTTGGGATTTCGGTCGCTGGCGACGAGATGTTTATTCCGAAGCTCGGCATCCCTGAAACTCGGATGGGGTGGGTCTACACGGCCTTTCTAATCGTCTATACGATCGGCATGTTGCCGGGCGGCTGGCTGATCGATCGCATTGGATCGGCCCGGGCGTTGACATTGTTTGGGCTGATGATGGGAACTTTCGTCGTTCTGACCGGCGTGTTGGGTTGGGTCACCAACACACCGGAGAGTTTGTGGATCGGATTGCTGGTGATTCGCGGTCTCGCCGGAGTCTGCAACGCGCCGCTGCATCCGGCTGCCGCGCATGTTGTGTCCGATGTGATGCCCTACAACCGTCGAGCCAGCGCGAACGGGATGATCACTGCCGGAGCGTTGGTCGGCATTGCTTGCTGTTATCCGGGGTTCGGCTGGCTCATGGATTCGCTGACTTGGCCGTGGGCATTTGTTGCCAGTGGCTCGATGTTGATTGCTTTTAGTTTGTTGTGGCATCACTTTGCGTTGCCAGCATTGCCGCATCCGCGAGCGTCGACGTCCGTGACCGACGAAGTGATCTCAACAGTTGATACGACGTCGACTACGGACGAGTCGAATTCCGCGGGGGCATGGTCGCTACTGCGGCAACGCAATCTGTGGCTACTCACGCTGAGCTATGCAGCGTACGGCTATTTTCAGTACCTGTTCTTTTATTGGATGGGCTACTACTTCAAAGAAGTGTTGCAAGTGCCGGATGTCCAAGCGAGGTGGGCATCGTTCTGGATCATGCTGGCGATGGGAGCCGGCATGGCCATCGGCGGTCGAAGCACGGACATAGCGTGCGACCTGCTGGGGACGATGAGCGGTCGCCGCGCCATCGTGCTGCTCGGCATGGGTCTGGGAGCGGTCTTCGGAGTGATCGCGGTGAACGTGACGGGCCTGACGAACGTGGCGCTGTGCCTCGCGGTTTCAATGGGCGCGACAGGCATGGTTGAAGGGGTCTTCTGGACGACAGCAACTGACATAGGCGGCAAGTCGCGCGGACTGTCCGGAGCCTTCATGAACACCGGCGGCAATGCAGGCGGATTGATCTCTCCCGTATTGACCCCGATCATGGCCGCACAAATTGGCTGGTCTGGATCCATCGTCGTGGCTTGCGTCATCAGCGCCGTCGGTGGTCTCGTGTGGTTCCTGATTAAGCCACCATCATCCTCCTGAGGAGCACTACATCCATGTTGAAACCTGTGCAAGAATTCGGTTATGTGATTGTCCTCTGCGACGACATCGACCGTATGAAGGCGTTTTATCGCGATCTGTTCACGTTCCCTGTCGACTCGGAAACGGACGAGAGTCTGGCGCTGCGTGTCGGCTCGGTGCGGCTGGGACTTCGTAAACGCACACGGAACTACGACGGGCGCGGCGGCGGTTCAGAATCGCCCGGGCTCCAGCTTGCGTTCCTGGTGTCACCCGCCGAAGTCGATGAGTGCTACGAAGTGCTCCTGGCCAAGGGCGTCCCGATCCTCGATCCGCCGACCGACCAACCGAGAGGCCACCGGACGGTCTATTTTGCCGATCCCGAAGGAAACATTCTTGAGGTATACGCCGAGATCTGATCATGAAGGCAATTCACGCTCTGCGTATCGTGTGTCGCATTCGCGTACTGAACGCATGTGGAGCGATTCGAGGATGCTTTTCGTATATCGCGACTGGTCAAGTTGCTGGATATTGCTGCAACTGGAGTGATGTCGCCGGTTATGACTTGGCTTACAATCGCCGATATACGCTTCCGAACTGGTTCGACCACTTAAGACAGGACGTATCCACGCATGACCCAATCACATCCATCACGACGCGGATTCCTGAAGACGACCGGCGGCATGGCTCTCGCCAGCTCGGCCCCCGTGATTCTTGGAGCAGAAGACAAGAGCGGAACGAAGCCACCGGTGATTGGCCCGGAAGGCCATCGCTACGAAGTGCATCACGATTGTATGCAGATCCCCCAGCACATTCGTTGGCAGGACACGCACGGTGTTGCCGTCGATGCCGCGGGGCTGATCTACGTGAAACACCGCACGATGACAGCCGACCCGCAAGACGCGGTTGTCGTATTTGATGGCGACGGTAAATTCGTGCGATCGTTCGGCAAAGAATTTCACGGCGGCGGGCATGGGATCGATATTCGTCGCGACGGCGGCGAGGAGTTTCTTTATCTCTGCGACAACAAAGGTCATATCGCCAAGAGTACGTTGAAGGGTGAGATTGTCTGGAAGCAGGCTGCACCGAAGATCGCGCCTTACGAAAGTGCCAGGCCGTTCGAAGTGAAAGTGCCGGGTAAATACGGCAAGGGACATTTGTTTAGCCCAACCAACATTGCGTTCGCGCCGGATGGCGGTTTTTGGGTCGGGGACGGGTACGGTTCGCACTACATTATCAAGTACGACAAAGACGCAAAGGTCGTCGGCCATTTCGGTGGTGTTGGCGATGCTCCCGGCAAACTTCGCACCCCACATGGATTGTGGTGGGACGATCGGAAGGGGCGCGAGCCAGCGTTGGTAATCGCCGATCGTGCCAACGCGAGACTGCAATACTTTTCCGCCGAGGGTAAGCATCTCAGCTTCTTCGACGATATGCTGTTCCCCGCCGACATTGACATCCGCGGCGACGTGATGCTCGTGCCCGATTTGCACGCGCGGCTCACATTGCTCGACGTCAACAACAAAGTGATCGCTCACCTCGGGAACGACCCGGCTTGGCTTAAGCAAGTGTTGGCCGACAATTTCTCGATGCGTCGGCATCCCGAACACTGGCAGGCGGGCAAGTTCATTCATCCGCACGACGCGTGCTTCGACCACGACGGCAATATCTATCTGGCCGAGTGGGTAGCTATCGGCAGGGTCAGCTTTCTGAAGCATGTTGGTTGACAATCAACTCGACAGGAGTGGTGACGATGAATCGAACGCACAGCAAGCCTCCACAACCCACCGGCATGGCCCTTGCCGCCGCAATCGGTTGGGTCGTCGTGACGTTCAGCATTGCACCGGCGCACGGCCAAGATTTTGTCGTTCCACAAACAATTTCGGAGCAAGCCCAAAGAGCGCTCGCGCGGTTCAGTCGTGCTGCCGCCATTGCGCCGCTACCAGCGCCCGACGATATTGACGCCTGGAAGCTGGTCCAGGCACGAATCGAAGTGAAACGTGCAGCAGCCAACACGGCGGTGGTCAAGCAGTATCAGCCTCGCATTCAAGAACGCAAGTTGCGGGGCGTTCCGGTTCTCGATATCAAACCCCAAGGGGGGAAAGACGGCAACCGCGTACTCGTCTATACCCACGGTGGGGCCTACGCTCTGTACAGTGCCAGATCTAGATTGATGAGCGCCGTTCCGATGGCCCATGACACCGGACTGCGCGTCGTTTCGGTGGACTATACCTTGGCTCCTCATGCAAAGTGGAACCAGATCACAGACCAAATTGTCGATGTGATCCAGGCGTTGCTCGAAGAAGGGCGCACCTTGAATGAGATAGCCATCTACGGCGAGTCTGCTGGCGGTGGACTTGCTGCCGGAGCCGTTCTCAAGATGCGAGACAAAGGGTTGGGGATGCCCAGCGCGGTTGTGCTCTGGTCACCCTGGTCCGACATTACAGAAACGGGAGACTCCTACTCGACACTCAAGAACGCTGATCCGCTGTTGTACTATCCGAACAACCTGGAGAATTGTGCCGATGCTTATGCGGCACCGGCTGACCAGAAGCACCCCTATGTGTCTCCCGTTTATGGTGACTACTCGAAGGGTTTCCCGCCCACGTTGATCCAAGCTGGAACGAAGGAAATCTTCCTGAGCAATGCAGTCCGGCACTACCAGGCACTCGATATCGCTGGCATCCTCGTTAAGCTCGACCTTTACGAAGGCATGTGGCACATCTTTCAAGTGTTCAACCACGATCTTCCTGAATCGAAGATCGCGAGAAAAAAGGTAAGTGAGTTCTTAAGCCAGCATGTGGGAAGCTGACGACAACGACTAGCAACTAGAACAGTTCCCAGCTGGCTGTAGCGGAACTCGTGAGAGTTCCGAATTGCAATATTCAACGAAGATCCAAGACAATTTCTTTGACTACACCGCGCATATCCATCTCGAACTCGATATCGCGAACCGGTGGACGGGAGTAATACCAGCGCACGCCGAGGCGCGCGGCTGCTGGAAGACCAGGGATAATCTCATTCGCTAACGCACTCTTCAGGTCGTGTGCTGTGTAGACATCAATCTGTGACAACAGATCGTCGCTTCCGAGTTGGGCAAGCCGCTCGCGCATGATCTCCACGACGCAGCGCGCCTTTTCCAAAATCGCATTCTCGCTCGTCTCGCCAGAGCGGACGATGTTCTTTGCGTCGAGACCGCCTCGAAGTTCCCCGCCGCCGGCAACGACAAAGGTGGGCCGTTCGATCTCGCTCGGCCCTGTATCGCTGGGTTCGGTGTACGAGAATCCATAGACGACCGATTCACTAGGTGGATCCTCGACCGGCGCGACGTTCGTACGGGCGACGGGATTCGCACCATCGACGAGCATGTCCCAATCCTCGAGCAACGATCGGTACTGTTGGTTGAAGGCAATGAAACCGTCGATCGAGAAGGGCTCTGGACAGCGTAACTCGACTCCACAAAGTGCATGCCGGTCTCGCCCTATCTGCTCGAGATAACGCCGGATCGAGACGAGGCCATCATGCCACGCCAGCGGATGGGCCAACACGACGTGGACAATCTCCCAACCCCGCGCGGCAACGACACCACACGAATACGGTTCGATTCCAGGCAAGAATCGGTATCCACCTCTCGGGTTTGCCGGCAAATCAGATTTCATTGCTGTCTCTCTCTATCCAGCGCCAGAGGCATACACACTTTCCCCGCAACAACCTTCGGTGTCTCTGATTTAGGTAACAGTGTGGCATGTGCAATTGCCCAGTAGTAGCGGACTCACTTCCTCGTCGATCGACCAGAAGAAGCCTTCGTCTTTGCATCTTGGACAATGGTGAATTGTCACAAGAATCGAGCGGCTAACGGTTGGCATCCACGACGTCGTTCCTGACGGAACGCGCATGCCATGATTCTGACTTGGTTATATTTCGGGAAGGACGTTGAATCTAGATCGAATCTCGCAATTTGGAAGTGCTTGCCTCAGCTCTTGGACCTGTTCGTCGCTCACCGGTGTATTGAACAGGTTGAGCGTTTCGAGGTTCTTCAACTCTGCCAGTGGCGATAGATCGCTCACCTTTGTATTCCCGAGGCGAAGGCTTGTAAGGTTCTTCAATTCCGCAAGAGGTGATATATCACTTACGGTTGTATAGTCGAGGTCAAGCACCTTAACGTCCTTCAACTTTGCAAGCGGTGATATATCGCTCAGTTGGATAACGTCGAGATCCGTTAGGCCGCCGAGGTACACCGAAGTCCCACCGTTCTCCTCAACGCAAATACCTCCGTTCTCCTCGACCCAAGTAATCGTCGCTCGCTCTTTTCGTACTTGCTCTAGTTCGCTGCGGGAACAGCCAATCATCATGGCCAAAATCGAGGCTGCGATCAGCAGCCTACATCGGCAGAATCGATAACCAATTGAGCGAGACTTCTGTAGTGTCATCTGTATTGTCCGCCACACCCTACGCAAATTGAAAAACACAAAAGCCCTGCATATTAGGTGTCGGCGCATCAAGGGCCAAAGAGTCGAGATCACACGAATCCCATTACGCTCAGAGCAATGTATGGGACCAAGTTGAAGACAATGATTGCGATTTTGTAAATCGCGAAGAACTGGAAGTAGGCAGTTTGCACGGATGCCTGATCGATTCCAAACATCTTTGCGTGGATCTTACTCGCCCAATCTCGAATGAGGATTAACTTTACGAAGGCAAAAGCGAATAGCCCAAGATTAATGACCGTGCACCACCCGAAAAACTCACGAAGCGTCTCGATGTTCATGACTGTGCTGGGGATGAAATGCTTGAGCTTGCAAACTAGACAGGGCTTTGCACGCACAACGGGAGGCACATCCGACGCCGCCCCTGACCGAAGCTGAAAGCGTCGAATTACGATTTGATTGTATTACGAAAACGACGTTGGAACTACGTCGAAGGCGTCCGCGCAGCGGCCTTGCGGATGTGCCATGTTAGCCGCCGCGATGGATGTCGGGCCAATCGGACGACCATTGAATCCGAAAGTTGCGGCAGTTGAGCTGAAAAGACCATTGACCATCGCCGATATCCGTGGAATGAAAGCCAGCAATGAACCACGGCAAATAGTTGAACTCCTGGTCGAGTTCTGGCTGCTGCATGCGCCCAAGATGCGCGTTACGGAACGTGGCAACAACGCGATCAATATACTCACGGTCATTCGGCACAACCGCAAGCCGCAAAACATCGCAATCCGAAGCCATTTCGCGCGAGATTGAGAACTCAAGTAGGCAGTGATCGCCGACATCGCCATCAGATGAAACGCGATCCGCCCAATCACCGTATAGAGCAGATTCGATCTCCGAGGGCATGCAGAAGTTCTCGTGCGGCTAACATTGTTCCCAACGACTACCTGTCGCAGTTTGCGGTTAAGCTAGGTAAGCTTGCTGCGACTTCGGTCGATGTGATTGATTGTAGCAACAATGCCGCCTCAGTTCGAAAGCAACCGTGTGACGCGTTCTCTCCGGTAACGCGTTTCTGCCTCTTTCGATCGCGAGATCGCACATCTCGACGTCTCTCCAAGAATCAACCTCCCGTCACACAATCATCACATAGGTTGACTCACTGTCTACTAACTTTGAGCCACTTCAGTTTGAGATCACCAGGCCACGGCGAGCGTAGCGGCACAGCTGAGCGAGCGTTCCGAGCGGGGAGCGCTGGGCGACGTACTTCCTCGATTCTCTGCAGGTTATGGTTTCGGCAAGTTCGAGCGAATGAAGTTGGCGATCTGCTCGATTGACTCCCGGGCTTCAGGGAGCAGCGGCTCGTGGGATTGGAATACATGGAACATGCCTGACCAAACTTCGAGCTTCACTTGGATCCCGTCCGATCGAGCCTTGTCCGCCACCCGAATACTGTCGTCGAGCAGCATCTCGTGCTCGCCGACGTGAATCAGTAGCGGCGGGATGCCGTGGTAGTCGCCAAAGACGGGCGAGGCCAGGGGGTTTCTGGGATCCTGCTTCCCCAGATAAAGATCTCTGAACAAAGGCATAGTTCGCGCACTGATGATGGGATCGGTAACAGTCTTCAGGGACTCGCTCGCCAGCGTAAAATCGGTGGTCGCCGACAGGGGGATCCCGCCTGCCGGGAGAGGCAGATTCCGGTCTCGCAGCGCCAGGAGTGTTGCCAGAGTCAAGCTGCCACCCGCCGAATCCCCGGCGATGAACGTGGACGTGGCGGGGCCAGCGCCGACCGGCCCGTTCGAGATGATCCACTGATGAGCGGCGATACAATCCTCGAGCCCGGCGGGGAAAGCGTGCTCCGGTGCCAGTCGGTAGTCGGGCAGGAGCACGGCACACTTGGCCGCCGCCGAGATGTGAGCCGCCAGCGGAAGATAGTATGCGCCCGACCCCGAAACAACCCCGCCGCCGTGCAGATAAAGGAGCCGCACATCGGGGTCCGCACCGGCTGCCAGTACCCATTCACAGGAAATCTCCCCGATCTTCGAGCGAATGAGCTTGATGTCTTTGATGGTGGGCTCGCGGCGCGATCCCATCCCTGCACGCAGCCCCTCCAGGTTAAAGTCCGCTGTGCCGAACGGCGTGTTCTTGCGCAATCTTTGCAGGTACGCAATACTCTCTTGCGAGACCGCCCGTGCTTTGTCCGCGGGGGCAGACGCCGTCGGCTGGGCCCGCTTGTCGTCGACGGCGTACGCGCCGACTGCAACCACAAAGACCAGCAACGACGTACCGACAAAGCGTTTCATCGCGAACCTCCGATTCGGTGAATTCCTATCACTCATCGATACCCCACTGCTCGTTGAAATAGTCGGCGTGCAAGACATTCTCTCCGAGCGGATTGGACCGTGCGTCCGATGGTTCGATCTGCAATACGGCCCAATCACCCCAGCGCGGAAAGAGTAGGTAATTCAGTTTGGCCAACTCTTTTTCACGGAACGTATGGCCGCTGTTGAGTACAACGTAATGATCTCGGCCACCCGCGAGCGGATTCGGCGCGATCAGCGCGGGAAGGTGATTTCGGGCCGAGTACGTTTGGCCATCGAATCGAAGTTCGGTCCGCGTCCACGTCAGCGGCAAGTGTGGGAGCACCTTTGCGATCCAGCGGTTGCTGCCCGGATCGCCGAACAGGATCAGGTTTCGCGTTTTTATGTCCTCGCTTGTCACGGCCGTGTCGTCTTTGATGGGCAGTTCACCACGAAAGTAGTGATGCCATTCGTCGGAAAAACGTTTCAAGCTGGCCTCGGCATAGGTTTGCACGGTCGGGTTCCATGGCTGGCCTGTACCTCGAACGCATAGAAACGGCGACGTGAACGCGTCGTCAATCGGACCTTGCAGTCCGGGGCGTTTCCCTCGAAGGGACGCGCGGCCCAACTCGCCGGCCAGCTTCCACGTATTGCGCTGACGAACGACGACGATCCCTTGAGACGTCGAGGTGAGCGAGGGCGGCAATTCGAGTTCCGTTGCGCCGATGCGCAGTACTTTGGGAACGGTCGGCAGGTTCGCTGTCAGAATCGCAAAACGCGTGATGTTCTTCAGGTCGGTCACTTCGACGACGTCGTCGCGCCGGTGGGCCGAGATCTCGGCCCGAACGTAATGTCGTTCTAGTCCCAGCACTTGCAGCCAGTGACAGCGATTGTACTTCAAGGTCCACGTGACGAAACGCAAGTCATGTGGTTGCCGATCAAGGCCTTTCGCAGCGTACGCGCCTATTCGCTGCAGTTGTTCGGCGTGAGTCTTGGGGTCGATGACGTGGCCTGTGCCGGGAGAGATGAGATTCACCATCGCCAGTCCTTCACGCTTCATGGCTTCGCCCATCAGCACATGCGCTTGAAAGAAGACATCCTTTTCACCCATGCAGGCGATGGCTGGAACCACACCGGCGTTGGCGGCATAGTCGATCGAATCGAGCATGTGCAGCCCGAGTTCCTGATGCTCCGGCAACGGTCCGACTCGGACGAAGTTCGGCAGCGGCGTTTCCGAAAACCGATGTGTGTCAACGTAGCCGCAGTACGGACCGAGCGCCACGAACCGGTCCGGGTGTTTCAGCCCGAGATGCCATGTGCCCGAAGCTCCCATCGACATGCCCCGCAGCACGATCCGCCGACCGTCGATGTTGTAACGGCGACTGACATCTGAGATGGCCTCGAACACGTCGGTTTCGCCCGCCCAACGGTAGCAGTTTTCTACTCGCCCCAGCGGGTGCAATTCGATGAACGATTGATCGGGCGGTGACAGGCTTTCTCCGTCACCTTCATCAAACCGCGACATGAACCGCAATTCGTTAAGACCGTCGGGCCGTGTACTGCCATGCAGAACGACGTCTAGGCGAGTCGCCCGCGCCGGGTCGTAGTCCTTCGGCACAATCAAGCCGTAGGGCTGCACGGAACCATCCACTCGCGAGACATAGCCAAGCACAAGCTTGCCCTTACGCATGCTCCACGGCGTTTTGCCGGCGGCGAGCGCATCCGCACGTTGACGCCCGCGTGTCACGGCCTCTTTCAGCAGCGCCACCTCTTTCGTCGAGAACTCCTCGTTGTACCGCAACGCCCACGCCAAGCCCTTGTGGTATATAGCGGCGTCCGCGACGTCGCCCGGGGTTCGATCGTGCAGTTCGTCGAGCGACTGTTGCAGAGTCCGGAGTCCTGCGTCGAACGTATTTCGTTGCTCGGAGGAAAGCGGTTGCCGCACTTGGCCCAGGCTCACCGAGTTCAGGCACAGGCTGAAGGCGATAGCAACGAAGATGTCTAGCCAGCGGGATCGCCACTTCATCACAATTCTCCGAATTCAAGCCGATCATTCCGAATGAAGGCCTCGCGACTGCGATATCGCTAGTGAAGCCAACTTCCTCCACGAGGCTCGTTGCGCGACCCGTTCGCGAACGCCGACAATAATCTAGTACCGAGAAGACGTCACTAACGACACCATGAGCAAGATAATGAGCCGCGGTCGTCAATGGAAGCCGCTTGCGTGTTCCAGGAATCCGGCACGCCTGAGGTGTGTCCAGACGTGAAATGCAATTCCCGACGTTTTGCAACTGTTCGTCGAGTCGGTTAGGCTTCTGACGGTCGCATACGATTCGCTTTGGATTCCACGATGATGAGATCATAACCATGACGATTTCCCGACGAACATTCTTGAAGTCTACCGCCGCAATTGCACCGGTCATTGTTTCCGCTTCTGCTCTGGGCAACCCCAACAGCACGGCACCGAATGACCGGATCAATGTTGCCATGATTGGTTGCGGTAAGATGGCGAACGACTATCACATCCCCCAACTTCTGGCTCAGTCGGATGTGCAACTGGTCGCCGTCTGCGAAGTCGATCAGAAGCGGCGAGAGCGCGCGAAAGGCCGCGTCGAAGCCAAGTATTCAAGTGCAAAGACGGATTACAAGGGATGCGAGACGTACGTTGATTTTCGAAAGATCATCGAACGAAGTGACATCGACGCGATTTGTATCGCAGCGCCGGATCATTGGCATGCTATCCCGATCATCGAAGCCTGTAAGTCGGGCAAAGATGTCTACTGCGAAAAACCGCTGACGCTGACGATTGAGGAGGCCAAGCGATGTATCGAGGCGGCTCGCAAGTACAAGCGAGTTGTGCAAACTGGCAGTCAACAGCGGTCCAACGTGTTTGGCCCGTTTCGGGAAGCTGTGGAAATCATTCGCAGCGGTCGACTGGGGAAGATCCACCGTGTCACCGTCGGCGTGGGTGCTCCAAGTATCCCATGCGACTTGCCCGGAGAAGAACTGGAACCGGATCTTGCCTGGGACATGTGGCTGGGCCAGGCTCCGCTTCGTCCTTACAACTCCATTCTCAGTCCGCGTGGCACTCACAATCACTTTCCGGCGTGGCGCAACTACCGTGAGTATTCTGGTGGCGGACACACGGACATGGGTGCGCATCACTATGATATCGCCCAATGGGCATTGAATATGGACGAGTCGGGGCCCGTCGAAATCATTCCGCCGGATGATCCAAAGGCCACAAGCGGCGTTCGTTTCATCTATGCAAACGGCGTCGAGATGGTTCACGGCGGACCAAGCGGCTGCACGTTCCACGGGGAAAACGGAACGCTGCATATCGATCGAGGTCGACTGACGAGTGACCCCGAAGATATCGTTAAGACGCCGCTTGGCGAGGATGATGTTCATTTGCCCAAGTCGCCTGGGCATCACCGAAATTGGCTCGACTGTATTAAAAGTCGCGAAGCGCCCGTCGCAGAAGTCGAAAAAGGTGCCCGCACGGTGAGCATTATTCACCTTGGTAATCTTGCCTACTGGAACCAGAAGCGACTGAAGTGGAATCCTAAGCGATGGGAATTCGCTGATGCGGCAGACAACCATTTGCTCGATCGTCAACGTCGTGACCCATGGCGGTTGCCAGACGTGTAAGATCGGGCTCGCGACGAATCGCGAAGCTGTACTCGGTGAACTGGTGACCTCCAAGCTGAACGACCGTTGCGGTGTCTGAAGGTGTTCCGTCGAAAGGCTTTATTGCCTCGTTTCATTGCTGACGGGTTTGACACAGTCCTTGTTTCGGCCCGCGGGAGATGAATCGAAATGCCGGCGTGCTGACGCGTTAATTCAAGGATTCATTGATTCTGGGCGGATTCGGACAGCTATCGCACAAGTTTCAGAAAATCCGAAACGGACGTCGGAACGTTCCCCATTCGTTGTTTCATCCCGGGAAACACGATTTTTCGGTGGCTTTAGGGCATCGGGCCGACTCGTGCTATCGACCCGAAGGGTTATCCTGATTTGTAACGCATCGAGTATTCTTGATATCTTTAATGCGGCGTCCCCAATGCAACGTCCCCGCCTCAACCTCACTCCGAAATGATGCAAGCTCGCCTCGCGCAACTAATTGCCGCGACTATGCTGTTGGCCGCACCCGCTGTTTGCGCCCAGCCGGCCTCGCAACCTTCGCGCACGTTCTCCGGCCACCTCGGTGCGGTGACGATGGCGGATTTCACACCGGATGGCTCGGCAATCGGAACGTCCAGCGCGGATCACTTACTGAAACTCTGGAACACCGCCACTGGCGAGGAACTCGTAACGTGGACCGGGAACACTGCGCCAGTCAGCTCGATGGCGATCAGCCCGAACGGACGCGTGCTGGCCAGCGGAGCTCGCGACAACACGATCAAGCTTTGGGATATCCCACAAACCAAGCCACTGCGGATCTTCGCCGGCCACCAGGCTGCCACGACTTCGTTCGCCTTCAACGCCGAAGCCACAGTCTTTCTCTCCGCCAGCCGTGACAAAACGGTTCGCTTGTGGGACACGCAAAAGCAACGCGACGCGATTGTCATCGAAGGGCACACCGCCGATGTGACGGCGGCAGCCTACCGCGCGGACCGGAATCAAATCGCCACCGCCGATGCAGCAGGTTTCATCCGGCTGTGGCGAACTATCGACCGTGCGTCGGAGGGAACTCTCGGTGCGCATCGAGGCGAAGTCACCGCCCTGTTTTATCACTCGAACAATCAGCAAGTAATTTCGACCGGAGCGGATGGCTTGGCAAAAGTGTGGCAACTGCCGATCGTATCACCTTCTGAAATCGCGAGCGAAGAACTCATTGTCGATTTCGCAACGATCAGCACTGACGGCCTGCGACTGGCGACCGCCGGAAGACTCAACGATCGTCCAACCATTATCGTTCGCAAGGTCGAAGACGGATCGGTCGTGGCGACGCTGCTCGGACACGAAGCTCCTATCACCTCGCTGGCCTTCAACAACAACCATACGCGACTCGTTTCCGGCTCCGAAGACAAAACGGTCCGCGTGTGGGACATCGCGGACGCCAAGTTTCCCGAGCTTCTAAAATACTCCGGTCACGACGCAGCTGTCCGGGCTGTCGCTTTCGCCGACACGGCAACCGTCCTGTCTGCCGGTTCTGACAAGCAGATTCATCAATGGAACATGGCGGATGGCAAGATCGTCCGGAGCATGGAGGGCCACGCCGGTGACATCACGGCGTTGATGGTTTCAGCCACCGTCGTCGCTTCGGCGTCGTTGGATGGAACCATTCGCCTCTGGAACAAGAGCAACGGCGAACTCATTCGGACGATCGAGCACAGTTCGCCGGTTAAGCACATTGCGCTCAGCGTTGACAACACGAAGATCGCCTCATGGGGAGACGACAAACAGCTTAAGCTGTGGCAGCAGGCGGATGGCATGTTGCTGAAGACGGTCGCGGAGGCGAGTGATTTGACGTCGCTTGCGTTCAGCCCCAACAGCCAACAACTGGCGGCAACCGATGGTAACAATGTTCACGCCTGGCAAGTCAACAACGGTGGCGAATTGCAGTTCTTCCCCGATCATGCCAAGCCCACGCGAGCCGTTTCGTATTTGCCCGATTCGAAGACGCTAATCTCGATCGACGCCAGCAATGGCCTGCGGCGATCAACGGTGTCCGCTCTCCGGTCGATCGTTGCCCACGAGAACAGCATCGTTGACGCGGCTGTGTACCAAGGCGGAAATGCGCTCGCCACCGTAGCGGGCGACGGCATTGTCAAACTGTGGACAACTGCCAATGGCCTGCTGGCTCGCGAGATTTCTACCGAGGAAGTCAAGTTGCATTCGATTGCTACGTCGGTCAACAACCAATTCGTTGCTGCTGGTGCGGAGGATGGTCGCGTCTTCGTGTGGAATAGTGGAAACGGAACGGTGACGGCGGAGTTTAAAACACCGGCCCCGGCGGTCTCGCTCTCCCTCAGTAACGAAACTGTTATGAAGCTGGCAGTCGCGGGAGCCGATCAAAAGCTTCGCTTCTACGCGACGAACGATCAGACCTTGCTGCAGGAATGCGCAGTCGATTCGCCGATGGCGCGGATTGCGTTTCTACCGGATAACCAGCGTGTCGCCGTGGCCCACGAATCCGGAGTGTTGGCCGAATGGGCCTACGCCTCGCCCGTACTAACACGCAACATGACCGGGCATGCCGGCGGCATCTTCAACCTTGTCTTCAGCAACGACGGCACGACGCTCGTGTCCGCAAGTGCCGACAATACAGTGCGTCTCTGGGACCCCGTCGCAGGCCGGCAAATTCGCGCGCTCAGTGGCCACTCGGGTACCGTGTTCGGTTTGTCGGTGAGTGCGGATTCTTCGTGGATCGTGTCAGCTGGCGGAGACAGCACGATTCGGCTGTGGGATCGGCTGGGCGGTCGGCAGCTCAAACAGATCAACGCGCCAAGCTCGCTTTATACCGTCGCGATCCATCTCGATGGAAGGACAGTCGCTGCAGGCGGAATCGATCGAAAGGTCTTCGTCTACGACGTTTTCGGCGGCACGCTCAAGGCCACGCTCGAGGGCCATCCCGATTACATTTATCGTGTTGCCTTTAATCACGCCGGCAACCGCCTGCTGTCATGTGGTTACGGCGGTCACTTGATCGTCTGGGACTTTCCCAGTGGTAAACAATTGCACACGATGCTCGCGCGTGGCGTGTTAAACTCAGTCACCTACTCGCCCGACGATTCGCAGATCGTCGTGGCGTCCGATAATGGAACTGCTCAACTTTTCGATCTGCCTACGAATGCACGCTGAAAACGATTTCAACCACATTAGACACGGAAAGAAGTCAGAGATGATCGACTGTGTCGTTTCATGTCTCTCGCTTCGTTCGTGGCTGCCAAGCTAACAAAACAGTAATTCGCTCCAGGAGGAGCCGCAATGAAGACTACGGTTTGTCGGAGAACTCTTTGGAGTACAGCCTTTAGGCTGCCGGGACTGGCCATTGGCTCACGTAGGCACGCTACAGCGTGGACTCCAACAAGTATTTCTACAAAGAACGCAATTTGCGTCTGTTTTGCGACATTAGCTATTTGTATGGCAAGCATCACCGCCAACGCGGCATCGCCCGACTTCCCTGGGCTCGGCGAACTTGGGGAGTTGACGGCGATCAACTTCGAGCAGGCCGGCGAGCCAGTGTTGCGGGGAAAGAACGCGCGCCAACAAGTTGTCGTGACTGGAAAATACTCCAGCGGCCAATTGCACGATATGACACATCGCGTGACATACAGTGTCGATAACGCAAGTGTGTTACAAGTCGACAAGGCGGGTTTCGTCATTCCGTTGGCGGACGGCGAAGCCACGATCACCGCGCGCGAACCCAGCGGCAAGGAGACCAAGCTGAAGCTGATCGTTGAACGCTGCACCGAGCAGCTTCCCGTAAACTTCAGCAACGACATCGTTCCGATCTTCACCAAGCTCGGCTGCAATGCCGGTGGCTGCCACGGGAAGTCCGACGGTCAGAATGGCTTTAAGCTGTCGTTGCTTGGCTTCTACCCGAAGGATGACTACGAGTACTTGGTGAAGGAAGATCGGGGCCGGCGAATCTTCCACGCAGACCCGCAGTACAGTTTGCTGCTGACAAAGCCGTCGAACAAGTTGCCTCACGGTGGCGGCCATCGTTTATCACCGGGCAGCTACGAATGGCAGTTGATTACCAGTTGGATCGAACAAGGGACGCCGTTCGGCGAGGAAGACGATCCCACGATTCAGCGCATCGAGGTCTTCCCCAAAACGCAATCGATGAATCCCGATACCAAACAACAAGTGATCGTGGTCGCTCACTACAGCGACGGCACCACCCGCGATGTCACGCGAATTGCGACCTACGAACCGAACGAAGCTGAAATGGCCGCAGCGACGACAACGGGCTTGATCACCACGTCGGACATCCCCGGCGACGTCGCGATTATGGTTCGCTTTCAAAGCCGAGTCGCCGTTTTTCGAGCGAACGTGCCGCTGGGCATCAATTTCACCAGCCTCCCACCGGAGCGCACCTTCGTTGACAAGCATGTGTTTGCGAAGCTCCAGAAACTTGGCATTCCGCCTTCCGAGCTGTGCGACGACACGACGTTTATTCGCCGAGTGACAAACGACATCGCAGGACGATTGCCAACGGCCGAGGAAGCACGAGCGTTCATCGCAAACAAGGATGCGAACAAGCGTACTAAGCTAATCGACGATTTATTGAACAGCCCCGGCTACGCGGATTACTTTGCGAACAAGTGGGCAAACGTGCTGCGAAACAAACGCGTCAATGCGAATGATATCCCGTACACATTTGGCTTCCATACCTGGATTCGTCAGGCGTTACAGCAAAACATGCCGTACGATCAGTTTGTGCGGAACGTCCTCGCGGCGTCCGGCGATCCAAAGTCGCATCCACCGTCGGCCTGGTTCAAAGTCGTCACGACATCGGCAACCCAGATGGAAGATACTGCCCAGCTTTTTCTCGGCATGCGGATTCAATGTGCCCGCTGCCACCACCATCCGTTCGAGAAGTGGAGCCAGAACGACTACTACAGCTTCGAGGCATTCTTCAAGCAAGTTGGCTTAAAGCGAAGCAAGTTCGCGATCAACAACGTCAACGATACCGTTTTTCATCGAGACGGAGTCGCCACGTCGCGAAATCCGCGAACGGGCGATAGCCTCAAACCGACGGGGCTCGGTGGCGAACCGCTCGACATTCCGGCTTACGAGGATCCTCGTCACCACCTCGTCGATTGGATGAGTGCTACGGACAACCCTTTCTTCGCGAGGGCATTGGCGAATCGCTACTGGAAGCATTTCTTTGGCCGTGGCATCGTCGATCCGGAAGACGACATGCGTGCGACGAATCCGCCTTCGAATCCCGAGTTGCTCGACGCCTTGGCCGCGCACTTCGTGCAGAGCAAGTTTGATTTGAAAGATCTGATCCGCCAGATTTGCGGATCTAGTACGTATCAGTTGAGTTCCGAACCCAACGAGTTCAACGGGCGTGATCGCCAGAACTTCTCCAGCTTCTATCCTCGGCGGTTGAACGCCGAGCCGCTGTATGATGCAATCAATCAAGTCGCTGGCGTGCAAGCCCGCTTTAGCGGCGTTCCGGTCGGAACACGAGCGACGCAGCTGCCAGACAACGGCTTTAACGACTACTTCCTGCAAGTCTTCGGCAAACCGGAAGCCGCGAGCGCTTGCGAATGCGAACGCAGCGCTGATGCGAACCTCGCGCAATCCCTGCACCTACTCAATTCGACCGATATCCAAGGCCGGCTGACCAACGGCAACGGTCGCGCTCGCCAGTTAGCTCAGGACAAAGAATTGACGGACGCCGAGAAGGTGACGGAGTTGTACTACTGGGCCTACGCTCGCGCTCCGAACGACGAAGAATTGAAGTTCGTTCTTTCGCACACCGAGACCAACGAAAACAAGCAACAGGCGTACGAAGATATTCTGTGGGCGATCTTCAATACGAAAGAGTTTTTGTTTGTGAGATAGTCCGTCTACAAAATCTAGGAGCACGCCGGATGCGACCTTTCGCTGCCATCGCACTCGTTCTGTTTTTTGCTGCTCAATCGGCCTTGGCCCAACTTCCCGCATCGCGTCTGGACAGCATCTTTCCGGCCGGCGCGCGAGCTGGGACCACGGTCGACGTGAAACTCACCGGGAATGATTTGGACGATGCTGCGGAGTTACACTTTTCGCATCCGGGCATCACCGCAACACCGAAGATGGCGGAAGCGACTGCGTTCGACAAAGAGCCACAACCGATTCCTAATCAGTTTGTCGTCACCGTAGCCGGCAACGTTCCTGTCGGTACCTTCGACGTGCGAGTTCGCGGCAAATATGGACTTTCTAATCCGCGCGTGTTCGATCTCAGCAATCTTGCGGATCTGACCGAAGTCGAACCGAACAATGAACTCGATCAAGCCACCGAGCTAGCGCTGCCACAGATCGTCAACGGTCAGATCAACGCCAACACGGATGTCGATATGTTTCGCTTTACCGCTCCCGCCGGCCAGCGAATCCTGTTCGATTGTCATGCACGTCGCATCGATTCGCTGCTCAATCCCACACTCAGCGTTTATGACGCCAAAGGCCGCGAGTTGGTGAATAATCGTAATGGTCATGCGCGTGAGGCACTGATCGACTTTCAAGTTCCCGCTACTGGTGACTACTACGTGCGTATTTCCGACGCATTTTATCGTGGCGGTGCGAATTACGTGTATCGGCTAGCGATTGGTCCGCTTCCTCACATCGACTACATTTTCCCGCCCGCCGGCCTAGCCGGCTCGAACTTGCAATACATGGTCTACGGTCGGAACCTGCCGGGTGGCCAACCGTCCGAATTCCAAGTCGATGGCAAACGTCTCGACAAGCTGGCCGTCAATGTCGCCTTGCCCGGGGACCCTGCCATTGTTCAGCCGATGAATGGCCGAGTCGATCCCGAACAAGCCTTCTTGGACGCGGTCGAGTATCGCGTCCAAGGCGCGCCCGCGCCGTCGAATCCAGTGTGCGTTGGCATCGCGACGGCCCCTGTTGTTTTAGAAGCTGCGGCAAACGACTCCCCGCAGCAGGCCCAGAAACTTTCGCCGCCGTGCGAAGTTGCTGGCCAGTTTTATCCCAGTCGCGATAACGACTGGTACACGTTTGACGCCAAGAAAGACGAGACCTACACCATCGAAGTCATCTCGCATCGGTTAGGTCTGCCGACCGACCCGCAGCTTGTCATTCAGGAGGTCACCAAGAACGACGACGGCGAAGAGCAGGTCAAGGCGCTCGTCGCGGTCGACGACATTGGCACACGTGATCGAGCCCAGTTTGATACGCGGACCGGCGACTCCTCGTACAAGTTAGTGGCCGCAGCCGATGCAACGTATCGAGTAACGGTACGTGACGGATACAGTTTGCTTCGCAGTGACCCGCGACTGGTTTATCGGCTGGCGATACGCAAAGAGCAACCCGACTTTCGTTTGGTTGCCGTACCACGCGACCCCTGGGGGGCGCTCGTGCTCCGCAAGGGAGACAGAACGACGGTCGATGTGCTGGCCGAACGGCGCGATGGGTTGACCGAACCGATCACGCTGTCGGTAACGGGAATGCCCGCAGGTGTGACTAGCACACCGGTCACGCTCGGGCCTTCCAAGAGTGTTGCGACGTTGGTCCTGACCGCCGCCGACAACGTCGCTCCCGCGATCTCGAATCTAAAGATTGTGGGCACCTCCAAAATCGCAGATCGCGACGTCACGCGCGTCGCCCGCTGCGGAACAGCGAACACGCCAAGGGCCATGCTCCAACCGAACCAACAGCCTGCCAATAGCTTGCCAGCGCGTGTCAGCCGCGAAATCGCGCTGTCCGTCGTGGACGGAGTATCGCCCTTTGCGGTGCAACTGAAGAACGACAAAGTCTGGGAAACCACGCGGGCGGGCATCCTCAAGATTCCGTACACCGCAAAGCGACAGTCGGAGTACAAAGGCCAAGTGCAATGCCAGATCGAGAATCTTCCGGCCAATATCAACCGCACCGCCTTCAACATCGCCGCCAACAACGCTGCGGGCGAGTTTCAACTGACGCTTCGCACCAACACGCCGGCCGGCACATACTCGTTGCACGCAGGGGCCTTCGTGGCCGCCTATTCTTATTCTCGTAATCCAGAAGCCGCAGAAGCTGCGAAGAAGCGCAAGGAAGCCATCGACAAGATCGCAGTGGACGCGGGCAACGCATCGAAAGCCGCGACAACTGCAAAGCAACAAGCGGACAAACTAGCGACAGATACCGCCAACGCAGTCAAAGCCGCCGAACTGAAGCAAACTCAGACCAAGACAGCTGAGACCGCTGCTGTCAATGCTCAGCGGCAAGCGGTGGAAGCTTCAACAAAAGCGAAGGCTGCGGCGGCGGCGAAGCCGGATGATGCGGCCTTGAAAAATGCCGTCACGGCCGCAGACAAGGTTACGACAGACGCCATTGCGAAAGCGAAAGTCGCGACCGATGCAGCTATCGCGGCAAACAAGGCATTGGAGGAGACACAGGCGAAAGCCAAAGACGCCACCGAGAAAAAAGCGATCGCTGACAAAGCAGCGGAAGAGGCCACGGCGTTTGTGAAGGCGGCGGCGGACGAAAAGAAAGTTACGGACAAGCGAGCGACCGACACGGCCAATGCCGCCAAGGCAAAGAACATCAACTACTGGACGGCGTCGACGCCGGTCACCATCAAGATCCACGAGTATCCGGTCACGTTCGCCGCACTTCCCGAGGCAACAAAGATCAAGCAAGGCGAGAAGATCGAGCTACCGATCAGCATCGCTCGGTTGGTCGAATATAAGGATCAGGTTAGCTTCACGACGGTGGTTCGCGGGGTCAGCGGCTTAACGCTTCCGAACGTGAACATTCCCGCGAATCAATCACAAATCAAGCTGGCGATCACGGCTGCGGCGAACGCGACCCCAGGAAAGCACGAAATCACCTTACGCGCTACGATGCGTGTCAACAATCAAACGCTCACCTTCGATCAACCATTCAACTTGGAGATCGAAAAGGTCGAGCCAAAGAAGCCATAGCAAAAGTGAAGAGAAAACTATGATCGGTAAATGTTGTGCAGTATGGCGGTCTTCGCGGCTGGGGCATCTTGCTCCGGTCTACTGCGGCTGGAAACCCCAGCCACGCAGTGGGCGCGCCCGGCTTGCAGGTCGGAACGCGAGACTGGTCTGGCTGGCTGCATTTGCGGCCCTCGGGGCGGTGCACTTCCCGTCGATTCAGGTCCACGCCGCGCCCATCGCGATCACCCCGATCACGCGCGCCGAGCCGGTCGACTTTCAGAAGGAAATCATCCCCATCCTGCAAAAGAAATGTCTTGCCTGCCACAGCACGAGCGAACGACAGGGCGAATTAGTTCTGGAATCGCCGCAGTCGATCCTCAAGGGCGGCGATACGGGCGTGGCTGTCGTCGCGGGTAAAGGTGCGGAAAGCCTGCTTTTGAAACTGACTTCCCATCAGGAAGAGCCGTTCATGCCGCCGGCTGACAATGATGTGGCGGCAGCGCCTCTGACATCGCAGGAACTCGGATTGATCCAGCTGTGGGTCGACCAAGGAGCCAAAGGCAACTCGCAAAACGCGACGCTTTCGCCTGCCAACTGGCGACCGCTGCCGCCCGGCGTGAATCCGATCTACGCGGTTGCCGTAACACAGGACGGGCAGTATGCAGCTTGCGGTCGTGCAAATCAGATCTTTATCTATCACGTTCCCACGGGACAGCTCGTCACGCGTTTAACGGATCCCGCACTGCAAGCGCGGGCCGGCGACTCGCGTCCCGGCGTTGCTCATCTTGATCTGGTCCAGTCGCTAGCATTCAATCGGGACGGCAACCTGCTCGCCTCCGGCGGGTTTCGTAACGTCAAGTTGTGGCGTCGGCCCGGCGATGTGTTTCGGTTGAAACTCGACACCGCCCAAGAAGTGGTCACTGCCGTCGCGGTCAGCCCTGATAGACAGACGCTGGCAGTCGGAGCCGACAAGGAGGTGAAGCTCTGGGATCTGGCCGATGGCACGCTTGGCCGCACGCTGCAAGGCCACGCGGCGGCAGTGACCAGTCTGCGTTTCGCCGCGGATGGGACGAGTCTGTTCTCGTCTTCACTCGACAAGACTGTGCGAGTGTGGTCGCTCGCGGATGGCGAGTTGGTGGGTCAGCTCGATGCCCCTTCTGCGATCAACGCGATAGAACTTGTAGCCCGGGCAACTCCCGCTACCACCGAAACTGCCGCCACCGACGCGAACCTCCGGCCGCTGCTTGCGATTGGCGACGAGGATAAGTTGATTCGGATCTATCATATGCCAGAACTTCCGAAGTCGATGCCCAATATCCCTGCCGGTCCAACCGCCACGGCGACGACGACCGATCGCAAATTGATTGCCGTCGCTGGTGCCGAAGGACTCGTCCGCATTCTCGATCCCGCTGGCGTCGTTAGTCAGGAATGGAAGGTGCCCGGCGCGCCGGTTACTAGTTTTGCATTCCATCCGCTGGCCACACCACTCGAAGGTAACGCCGCCGAGCCAGTTCCGGTTGTGGCGACGGCGGGAACCGATGGAGTCGTGCGACTGTGGAATTATGTTACCGGCGAGCCCGGCGAAGCCTTCCACGGTTCAAGGGTCGCGATTGATTCGCTTGCCTTCCGGGCCGACGGAAAACAACTTGTCAGCGGTGCCGCGGACGGGGCGATTACCCTTTGGAATCTTGAGGACGTTTCCAGCGACGCAATTGAGGGAAGTGTCGAGCAGCCTGCGAGCGTGGTCGCGCTGAGTGCAGACGGCAAGCGGATGGCGACGACGGGTGTTAGCTCCGACCGCCCTGCAATCATCGTCTTCGATCTCGAAGCGAAGAAAGTCTCGCATACGCTGCTTGGTCACGAGGACGCGATTCGGTCGCTGGCGTTCAGTCCGGATGGCCTGCGACTTGTCTCCGGTTCCGCAGACAAATCGGCTCGCATCTGGGATCTTGGTGACAGTAAGTTCCCGGAGCTTATTCGTTTCGATGGACACGCCGGTGAAGTGACCGCGGTTGCGTTCAACTCAAACGCGCAACAAGTCATATCAGGCGCGGCCGACAAGACGCTCAAACTGTGGAACGCTATTGACGCGGTCGAGATCAAGGCGTTCGCCGGACACGCAGCCGCGATCGTTGGTGTCGCCTTCAACAGTGCCAATCAACCCGTGTCCGCGTCGAGCGACAAGACGATCCGAACCTGGAATCCGAGTAGCGGCCAGCAAGTACGCGCTATCACGGACCCACAGGCACTCTCGGCGATGGCGATCACCCGTGACTTCGCGCGCGTCGCAGTTGTCGGTGCCGACAAAGCAGTGCGTGTTTATCAGCTAAACAACGGGCAGAAACTTGCCTCGCTGGAAGGCCATTCCACGGGCGTTGTCCGTCTTGCCTTCAGCACGGATGGCTCGCGTGTCGTCACGACAACAGCCGCCAGTGCCACTGCGTGGGACGCCGTATCTGGACGCTTGCTGGAGATAGTTCCGATCGAAGGCTTGGCGTCTGCCGTCTATGTGACGGATGTGAACACGCTCGTGACCGTAACGGCACAACAGGTCGAGCGACGATCTTTGCGTTTCGCACAAGCCATGGTGGGGCTGACATTGCCGGTGACGTCTTTGGCGTTTCACCCGAACGGACAGTTTGTCTACGCGTCAGCCGCTGACGGTACGCTAAGGGGCTTCAATGCGACGAATGCGCAGCAGACGTTTTCCGCGAATCATGGTGCCCCGATTCACGACGCGGCGCTCAGTCCCAACGCCCAGTTTCTTGTCAGCGCGGGCGAAGACAAAGTAATCAAAGTCTGGAACTCCGCGAATGGCCAGCCAGCCGCGCCGACGCCGCTACAAGGCTTCACGACGTCGGTCCAGGCCGTTGTCTTCACCGTCGACGGAACTCGCGTGATCGGTGGCTCGGCCGCGCCCGCCAACGAAGTTCTTGCCTTCGAGTTCGCGACTCGTAAGTTGGAGCAAGGTTTCGTTGGACATACGAATGCAGTACACGGCCTGATCGCCCTCGAGGCGGAACGTTTCGCGACGTTATCGGCCGATGGGAGCTTACAAAGTTGGCCGTTGCTTGCGGTTAAAAAGCTTGCGGCTCACACACAGCCGGTCACGTCGCTCGCCGTTCTACCGTCCGATGCAAAGCAACTGTTCTCGTCCAGTTTGGATGGCACGGTTCGCCACTGGAACGTTGAAACGGGACAGCAGATCCGACAGTTCAATCATGGCGGGCCGATCCAGTCAATCGCTGTGCGACCGGATGGACAGCGAATGGCTTCAGCGAGCAGCAACAATTCGGTAAAGCTTTGGAACGCCCAGAACGGCCAGCAGATTGCCGAAATGAAGGGCGATTTGAGAGCCAAAACAGTTGTCGCACGTTTGACGCAGGACCAGACGGCTGCCACCGCCAAGCGCGACGCCGCCAAACTCAACTTCGAAGCGGCCGAAAAAGACCTACCGGTAAAAACTGCAGCCGCGAAGAAGACTTCCGACGCACTAACAGCGGCGAACAAGGATGCCGAAGCAAAAGCGGCTGTTGTGAAGACGACGGAGGAAGCGAAGGTGGCGGCCGAGAAGCTCGCAATCGAAGCAGCTGCCGGCGCACAGAAAGCGACGTTAGCCAAGGTCGAAGCCGATCGATTGGCGGTTGAGACGGCGAAGTTGGTCGTACTCGCAACAGCCAAGGCGGGGAGGTTCGCGATGCTTGTCCAACAATCACCCGACGATCCGGGACTGGCAACCGCGAAAGCAGAGGCCGACAAAGAAGTTGTCGCCGCAACGGCCATGGCGACGGCGGCAAAAGCGGCTCAAGCAACTCCTGCGAAGGCGGTAACGGACACTACGAAAGCCGTGACGGATGCCGCGGCCAAGGTCACCGCCACACAGAAGCCGTACAACGACGCGATGGCCGCGTTACGCCCGGCTTTGGCGACGCAGAACACTGCGTTGCAGCTCAACACGCTCTCGGCTCGCGAATTAGAGACAGCGACAGCATTGGTTCCCACGTTAAAAACTGCTCTGACGGTCGCCGAGGCCACTTTGCTGGCCGCGCAGAAATCCGTCGAAGACGCTAAGAAAGTTGCGATGGAGACAGAGCAGCCTCAATTTGCCGTGGCGTTCTCGCCGGATGGCCGACAGCTGGCCACCGGAGGCGATTTTCCGGCAGTACACGGTTGGGATGCCGAGACCGGCACGGCCACCACCAGCTTTGTGGGCCATCAAGCAGCCATACGTTGCCTTGTATTTGTGTCCGACAATGAACTTGTCAGCGGCTCGGCTGACAAGTCGGCGATGGCTTGGGAGACGAATCCCGGATGGGAATTGGCGCGAACGATCGGTGACGTTAGGGATCCGACGCAGCTGATCAATCGCGTACTCGCCCTAGATTTCAACCGCGACGGAACTCAGCTCGCGACGGGAAGCGGCGAGCCCTCGCGGAGCGGTGAGGTGAGGATTTGGAACGTCGCCGACGGAGCCTTGATTCGCGCGATCGAGAACGCGCACGACGACACGGTGCATGGTGTCCGTTTTTCTCCCGATGGCAAAGTGATCGCGTCGTGTGGCGCTGATAAGTACGTGCGAACGTTCGACTTAGCCAGCGGTGAATTACTGCGCCGATTTGAAGGGCATACTCATCATGTGTTAAGTGTCTCTTGGCAAGGTGGCGGGCAAGTGCTGGCCAGCGCTGGTGCAGACGGCGTCGTGAAAATTTGGAACGCCAAGGATGGCGATCAGACTCGCACGATCGCCGGTTTCACGAAGCAAGTTACTTCGCTGCGGTTTATCGGTGACACACCAGACATCGCAACGGCATCCGGCGACAAAATCGTCCGGTTCGTTCGCTCGACAAACGGAGGCACCATTAGGAACTTCGGCGGATCGACTGAGTTCATGCACAGTGTCGATGTCACTCCAGATGGAGCCGTGCTCGTCGCGGGTGGGCACGACAGTGTGTTGCGGATTTGGAATGGAGCCAATGGCCAGACGTTGAAGAATCTCGAACCGCCTCAACCGGAGAAGGCGGCGGACGTCGCGGTGCAAGGAAGCGAACAAGTCGCTGATAAGTAAAGTTCCCGTTGACCCAATCTGATCCTTACGTCCCCAGAGCGTCATCATGACATCACTGCTTCCGAAAAATCAGGTTCTCTGCTGCGCGGTTCTCCTTTTGCTGATCATCGCTCCGCTGTCAGCGCAGCAACCACCACAGCCACTGACCGGCCACACCGACGCAGTGACGAGCGTTGCGTATACACCCGACGGTAAGATTATCGCGACAGCAAGCTTCGATCGCACGATCAAACTGTGGAACGCTACAACCGGGGCAGAACTGCGCACGCTCACCGGCCACGAGGAGCAAGTCCTTTCGCTTGCTATCAGCGCCGATGGCCGCTCGCTGGTTTCTGGCTCGCGTGACAACACCCTCAAGCTGTGGGACGTGTTCATTCCCGATCCGATTAGGCAAACACCAGCACACGCGCAGGGGTTGACCGAGATCCTGGTCAGCAAAGACGGCCAGTGGCTGGTTTCGGGTGGAGCCGACAACGCCGTGAAGATTTGGCAACGATCTGAAGACCAACGATCTGAAGACCAACGATCTGAAGATAAGATGTTGCAGGAACTCAAAGGACATACTGCGGCGGTCACGCGAATTGATCTCCGAGCTGACAAGAGCCAGCTTGCCAGCGCTGATGCGCTGGGCCGCATTATCATTTGGAATCCCGTCGACGGCGCGGCACTCGGCGAAATCGGCGCTCATGCGGTTTCGGTCAGTGGTGTCGCGTTTCATCCCACGGCGCAGACGTTGTTTAGCACCGCCGCCGATGGCCTGCTGAAGACATGGCAACTGCCGCTGATTCCGCCCAAGGTCCTTGCCGGAAGTACTGGTCCTCTCACCACTGTGGCGATTTCGCGCGATGGCAAACTCTCCCTGACGGGTGGTGCGGATAACGCGGTTCGTGTTTACGATTCAACGACGGGCCAGGCAGTGCGAACGCTGGCGGGACTGACAGGGGCGGTCACGGCTCTGGCGATCAGCAGCGACGCCACGTTGAGCGCCGCAGCGGACGCAACCGGAACGATTCGTTTGTGGAATACAGCCGATGGCAAGGACCTGGGGCAACTGCTGGGTCACGCTGGGCCTGTCCGCTCGGTGGCAATTCATCCGGCCAAGCAGCAGATCCTATCGTCTGGCGATGATGGCACCATACGATTATGGCGTTTGCCAATCGCTGGCGTGCCCGTGGCGGGCCATACGATGCCGGTGACTGCAACCGCGATTAGCGCCAACGGGCTGCTTCTGGCCACCGCTTCGCAAGACAAGTCAATTCGTCTTTCCACACCCGCCACCGGCGCTGCGATCCGAGCGCTAGCTGGGCATTTGCAACCAACGACCTCCGTCGCCATCCGACCAGATGCTGCGCAAATCGTCAGCGGCGACGCGACAGGAGAGCTCCGTTTTTGGAATGCCAACGGGACTGCCGAAGGTGTGCTGCTCGGCCACGACGGAGCTGTCAAAGGATTGGTGTATGCTCCGCAGGGCACCGGTCTTGTTTCGGCCGGCGAGGACGGAGCAATGCGCTGGTGGCAGTTGCCTATCGTGGCACCCAAGACGCTGCCCGTTGCCGGCGATGTCGTGAATGCTGTTGTGGTCTCCAAGGACGGCAAGCTCGCGGTGTCTGCCAGCAACGACAAGGTCGTGCGAGTCTTCGACATCGCGACTGGCCAAGTGACTAAACAACTGAGCGGCTTGGCGGCTGCGGTTCGTTCGGTGGCGATTAGCGCCGATGCGTCGCTTGTTGCGGCGGCGGACATTCAGGGAACGATCAAGATCTGGGTTATGGCCGATGGCGCGAACCGCGTCACGTTTACCGGACACGCCGGTGCCGTACTGGGATTGGCCTTTCACCCGGGCGGTCAGCAACTCGTGTCGACCGGTGCTGACGGAACCGTACGATTGTGGAAAGCGAATCTCACGCAAGCACAAGTCGACGGCGGCGAAGAGGCGGTCGAGCGTTCCTTCGCGGGCCACGCTGGTGCCGTCAACGATGTTGTCTTTGCACCCGCCGGTGCCTGGCTTGTAACTGCCGGCTCCGACAAGACGATTCGTGCCTGGCAGACGGCCGACGCCAAGCCGCTTGCCACTTTGACGGGAGCGACAGCCGCCGTGAACTCGCTGGCGATCAGCGCGGACGGCAAGCGGATTGCCGCCACCAGCGCGGACAACCAGGCGCGAACCTGGGTGCTCCCACCGACTCCCGCTGGCAACATCGCCCTGGAGAAAGCATTCGCACATAAAGTCGCCCTCGGGCGAGTTGGATTGAGTGCGGATGGTTTGCGCGTGGCGACTGCAGGCGCCGATATGATTGTTCGGGTGTGGGATGTGACCAGCGGCCTCGCGCTGGAACGGTTCGCCGGGCATACTGCCGCGGCGACCAGCGTCGCGTTCCTGCCCGATAACAGGACACTCGTTTCGAGCAGCGCCGACAAGTCGGTGCGAGTCTCTACGATGGCGTCCACACGCGTTGTCCAAGCGGCGGAAGGCAGCGTGAACGCTCTCGCGATTACCACCGATGGCACGCGTCTGATGACGGCATCGGCCGACGAGCTCGTGAAGCTGTGGGATTATGCGACCGGAGAGATGAAGCAATCGCTGGCCGGAAGTACCGGCGAGTTGTTTACGCTGGCAGTGCGAAAGGATGCGACGCAGATCGCGGCTGGCGGTGCTGACAAACAGATCTATCTTTGGAATGTTACCAACGGGGTCGCCGCGGCGGCGGTCGAGAAGATTGAGACCCCTACCATTGTTCACAGCCTACGATACAACACGGGCGGCACGCGACTGGCCGCCGGTGGAGACAAGAACACGCGAGTGTACGATGCAGCGACCAAGACGATGTTGGAACACGTCCCCGCAGTGGCCGTGGTGCATAGCCTTGAATGGTTGGCCGACGGTTTGTCGCTGGTGATCGCGGCAGGCAATGTCCCGTCGGTACAACCACTGGCATTACAACGTTCGCTGGCAGGCCACACCGGCGCAGTGAACAGCGTGACCTTCGTAGCTGCCGGAGCGCAGGCTGTGAGCGGCGGCGCGGACAAAACGGTACGATTGTGGAACCTGGCCGATGGCGCGGAGCTGCGAGCGTTTGCCGGTGCTCTGGATGTTGTCACTAGCGTCGCGGTCACACCGGACGGAGCAACCGTTATCGCCGGCAGCGTCGATAAACATGTCCGCACCTGGACGCTGGCTAACGGTCAGGCGGTCAATGACATCGTACATCCAGTCGCCGTACGGAGTGTATCGGTCGGTGGGGACGCTTCGCGGATCGTGACGGCCGCCGACGATAACATTGTGCGATTGTGGGATTTGGCGAGCGGCTTGGAACTGGAGCGATTCACCGGCCACGAAGCGAACGTAGTGAGCGTGTCGCTGGCAGCAGACAACAAGACGATCCTGTCCGGTAGTGTCGACAAAAGCGGACGACTGTGGACATCAGCGGCCGTTCGTGTCGTGTCGGCAGACACCGCGAAAGTGAACGACCTTGTGCTGTCAGCAGACGGTGCGCAAGCGATTACGGTCAGCGAGGACAAGCTTGCGAAGATCTGGAACACGGTCGATGGTGCCGCGTTGCGACAACTGGCCCCAGTCGCAGCGAATTTGACACGTCTAGCGTTACGACCCGATGGGCTTCAAGTTGCGGGCGCTGATGCGCAGGGTCACGTCTATCTCTGGACGTATGCCAACGGGGCGCTGGACCAGACCGTCGAAACAGGTTCACCTGTGGTCGATCTCGCCTTTAGTTTCGACAGCAAACGTGTCGTGGCGGTCGGCGCAGACAACAAGCTGCGAGTCTACGATGCGACCGCGGCGGAACCGACCGTGCTGAGCGAACTCGTCAGCCCAACGCCCTTGGCTGCCGTGGCCTTTGCCCCCGACAAGACAATCGTCACAGGCGGCGCGGATAAGCAGATTTCGGTCTGGGCGGATGCGTCGCCGACCGCAACGCATTCGTTAGCGGGACATACAGCGCCAGTCTATGGCGTCGCTTTTTCACCTGATGTGAAACTAGTGGCCTCCGCCAGCGGCGATCAAACGATTCGCACGTGGGACGCCGCTGCAGGGACTCAGGTCCGGGCCATCCCTGGTACCACAGGGGCCGTTTACGGGATCAGCTTTGACGCCAAGGGGGAACGATTGGTCTCGGGAGGCGCGGACGGCATTTTACGACTTTGGACCGTTGCCAACGGCGGGCAGCTAAAACAACTGAAAGAGGGCGAGACGCCGCCGCCATTGTTCGCGGTCGCCTTCAGTCCTGATGGTCGCTTCGTCGCGGGGGCTGGGTTCGAGAAAGAGATCCGGATCTGGGATGCCACTAGTGGCGTCGTCACGAAGAAACTAGTGGGCCACACCGACGCGGTCTATCAGTTAGCGTTCAATCAGCCGGGAACGCGGTTGTTATCGTGTGGACGCGCGGGGAACTTGACGGTCTGGAACGTCGGTGATGGCCAGCCGGCGTTTAACGGGAAAGCACCCAATGTTCTCTATTCCGGCACCTATTCGCGCGACGGAAATGCAATTGCCGTCGCCGAGGCGAGCGGATCAACGGTCTTCGTCGCGATACCAGCCGGTGCCCGCTGATGTTTGCCATCGAGCGCGCATGAAAAACGCCCTATCAAGCCGACAGGGCGTTTGAGAATTGTAGTGGTTCGCTCCGCGAAGTTCGCCTTTTGTTCGCAGAACGAACAACGACTATTCAGACCGTTAGACTAACTCTTCAATTGGCCTACCGGCTTCGATCATATAGGTTGGGCGACCCGACGTGTTGACGAACTGGATTCGGCGATCGATGCCGAGAACCTCGAAGACCGTAGCCATCAAGTCTTGCGGTCGTATCGGCTTCGTCTTCGGAACATCGACCTTCTCGGCGGATTCGCCAACGACTTGGCCCATTTGCAAGCCACCACCTGCCATGGCGAGCGTGCTGAGCGGAGCCCAATGGTCGCGACCGGCACCACCATTAATCTTCGGAGTGCGACCGAATTCGCCAGTGACGACGAACAAGATATTCTTGTCCACGCCGCGCTGGCTCATGTCTTCGACGAGAGCAGCAACCGCTTGGTCCAGCTGAGGAGCACGACCATCGAGGCTCGTCTTGATATTACCGTGCATATCCCAGCCGCCGTATTGAATGGTCACGAACCCGCAACCAGCTTCACACATGCGGCGAGCTTGCAACAACTGCTGACCCAAACCCGGTCCATAGCGGTCGACGACGCGGGGATCTTCGTACTTCAGATCAAACGCCTGTTGCGACTTGCTGAGGACCAGGTTGAAGGCTTGCTGTTCAAACGCGTCCAAGCCGTCCATCAACTTGCTTCGATCGATTTCTCGATTCACCGTGTCGATGCCTTTGAGTATGTCACGGCGTTTGTCGAGCCGCAGTTTATCAACAACGAGCGACATATTTCGTTTGGCTTGGCCATTGGGATCAAAGGGCGAATAGGCGGGGCCCAGAAACGCTGGACCATCGCTGCCAATACCGTTGAGCCGGACGTAAGTCGGCATGCCCGTAACGGGATGGTTGCCACCGCGTACGCGTGACAAGATCGAACCCAACGCAGGTCGGCTCGGCATGCCGCCATTATCGACTACACGATTGTCATAGCCGGTCATGACAAAGTGCGTGCCGCCACCGTGTCCGCTGTTGGTGTGCGCGAAGGATCGCACGAAAGCCATCTTGTCGGCAACCTGAGCCATCTTTTCGAAGTGGCCGCCCAGCGTGACACCGGGGATGTTTGTCTTGACTTCGCCGGTCACGCTTCGGTACTCGGACGGAGCCGTCATTTTCGGATCGAACGTCTCGACATGTGTCGGCCCACCACCGAGCCAGAGCCAGATCACCGAGGTGTCCTTAACGGCGGATCCGGCGGCGTTTGCTTCAGACCGCGCACGAAGAACATCCGACAGAGTGAGGGAACCTACACCCAGTGAACCAACTTTCAGGAAGTCACGCCGCGACGTTCCTTCACAGTTGCGTGATTTGCTGCCGGTGAGGAAGTTGAGCATTAAAAACTCCAATATAGGGTGGGACGAAGCGACTGCTCGCCGCAACGCATCGAGCAATATCGATTTGAGTATCCTATCGGGTCTCGACGGGCAAATGCAAGAGACAATGACACAACTTCTTAACTCTTGCGGTATTTCGGTGAGATTTGGCTGGTATTGTTACCGGATGGCCGCAGCGATGTCGCCGAAAAACATGCCCAGTCGGCAAACGACGCGACGGAACGCAACCGCAGTAAGTCGTCAGAGACCACCCTGCGATCGCTCGTATTGACCTGCGCGCCGAATTGCTGAAATGCCTTCGACATCAGCCACGCCTCTCTGGCGGATGCTGGTCGCCGTCAGCTCTGACATGGTAATTCCGGGGTCAGCGATCGGATGGTGCCCACGTGAGCATGCACTCGACCCGACCGCTCCGCGCCTTGATTCCCTGTCTGGTTATCCCTTCTTCACACCCCACGGTTACTGTGACAATCCGCATCGTCGGCAAGGCGTGGATTTCAACTCGCACCGAGGAGTTACCATCGCCTGCGGTGTTCTGTGCAATTACTTACGGACCCGCCGTTGTCGCAACTTAAACTTCGCCACGTCGCGAATGCTTTCGTCTTCATCTCTTGTGACCTCTTGCAACACAGCCATGCCGCTTGGCGGAAGTATCTCAATCGAATCTAACACGCTCAAAGCAGTCATCTTGCCAACCCAGGTTGTCGCTCGCGCCAGGCTTCGTTTGGCACTGGCCACGATGTCTTCCGCGCTGCCGGTTGCTCCGAGGAGCTTGTGTAAGCGAGGCAACCGTTTGCGAAGTTTCGACTCGGAGCTGCACCTGGTTCCTTTCAGCTTTGGGTAATCGGAGTCGAGCATCGGTATCGGCTGACCGCTGACGGCCTCGTAAGCGTGCATGCCCACGTACAGCATCGATGCGAGTTCATAATCGTCGCGAGAGTCTTCGACCTGTCTCACGAGCGAATCGGGATTGCGCATAGCCGCATCGTAAACTTTCCGACCGCGCGAGATGAGCCATGCCCGAAAGTCCTCGAAGCCATCGTCCGAGCAGCCCCCTTTCAAAATCTTTGCCGCCTCCCACAAATCCCACGAGTACGCCCGAAACCGCAGCCGGTCGTAGATTCTGTCGAACGAGAGGATCTCTTTCGCTGGTAACGATTCCAACGTCTTGCGGATTAGTTTCACCTGTCGCTCCGAGTTCTTCGGCGACTTTTGTCTTGCGGTTTCGATGATATTCCAAAACTGAGCTGTATTCACGTGTCAAACGCCTCAAGAAGAGAAACGCTAAGATGGAATGATTGCAGGTTGCAGCGAGAACTGCAATTCTGGTGGCGTCCAACTGAGCTTCTCCCCTAAGATCGATCCGTGTGAATTAAGAGAATCCTTTCCGGCTGAAGCTGGGATGGGGGTTTTTTAGATGCCAAAGCAGCGACATGGTGTGGAGCAGATTATTCCGAAGTTGCGTCAAGCGGATATAGAGCTTGGCAGACGCACGTTCGAGCGAAGCGAAGATACTGACTATCACGATAGCGATCGCGAGTTCTTCGCAAGTCTCAAGCCGTCGAACGTTGACCTGCCATTCATCGGCGAGTCGAACGAATTCGGTTCTGCCGACCTTTTATCGGTAGGGTCCAAGATAGAAGTCTCGACCGGATAGGGTGACAACCGACTGGCCAGACGCGCGATGCTTGCGGTACCTGGGTAGAGAATTCGTCAGTCGTGGTACAGTGCGTTCTCCCGTTCTCGAGTTCCAAAACGGTAAATACCGTTTTCCATTGAAAGCAACGGGCCGCACTGCCGACCGTGGGGAGGTATCCTAGAGCGGTTGAGCATCAACTGTAGCGAGCCAATTGCTGCGGCCCTGAACTCCGTCGTTCTTGACCGGCCCGCGACTTCCATCAGATGCTGCCACGCGCCAGCCAGCCAAACCTGTCGCGGTCCAACGATAATGACGGCCATCGAGTGTCAGCGGTCGGCCGAGACTCGGTGCTCGCGGCGTGCTTAGCATTAGTTCTCCAAAGAGCGAATGCGTTGTTTCAGTCTTTTGACCCCACGAGTTTCGACTAGCTACGCTCGACAACGCGCGACTACGTATTGAGTCACTTTATCTTGGAGTCGTAGATTCTGTACGTCTTGCTTCGTTTGGCATCACCTCGTTCGAGCGACGCCCGCGAGAGGTGATTGCTTTCGGCGACCCATGAGAACTCAGCTTCTTCGATTCCCCAGGCTAGTGCGTCAGGAACAAGCCTGGAAAGTAAAACTACACCTAAGCCCCATCGCTGGTATTCGGGCAAGACGTGAGCCGCAATCAATCGCATTCGCTTGATTCTTTTGCGGTTCAGCATCAATCGAAGGAATCCAAACGGAAACAGGCGGCCATCTATTTGTTTGATGAGGGGATTATAATCCAGCATGCCAAAGGCCGTCCCGACAACTCGGCCATCGACTTCGGCAACGGTTGTCATCTCCGGTGTCATGAGAAATCGCATTGACTTGCTCATGTGCTTGATTTCGTTTTCCGAGAGAGGAATGAATCCCCAATGGTCTCCGTGCGCCTCGTTGTAGATCTTGAGAAACGTGCGAACCTCTTGATCAAAGTTCGACATGTTCATCCGTCGCAGCTTGAAGTTAAAGCGTCGCGTTGATTCGTCGACAATGAACTGAAGTTTTTTGTCTTGAGTTTCGAGTTGATCAACGTGTCCAAAATAGGCGTATAGATCGTGTTCCTTCGTGAAGCCGTAGTTTTCGATAAGTTCTTCGTAGTACCGCGGATTGTACGGCATCATGAATGTCGGCGGCGAATCACACCCTTCGACAAGCAGTCCTAATTCTTGATTGAACGAGGGATTCATTGGCCCGCGAATCGTCGTCTTGCCTCGCTCCTTCAGCCATTTGCCAGCCGTGTCGAACAGGGCGTTGGCCGATCCGCTGCATGAATTGAACGAAACGACAGCGGGCGTTTGTGAACTACGTCGGAAGTCTTGGCGACTTCGTTTACGAAAGACGCCAGTCTTGGAAGGACTTTTATCCGCGCTGAGGTTACAACCTGTGGCGGCTAGAAGCCGCCACCACGACTGTTGCTCAACGAATCGCCGAGTAATCCGTTGCTGTCATGTAGATCGACTCTGGTGATTTCGCGAGACGTCCGACGCCTGATGCTGCGGCAGCTTTCTTCCAGTCGGGATCGGCAATAAACGCCTGCCAAGACTTCTTCGAGGCGTCGCGGCTTTCGTGTTTGATGATGTAAATCAAGTTGTCCGCGGAATCAGGCTCGTCGGTCGGATGCCAATAGGCGACCGACTTCATTCCATGCTTATCGAAGAGGCGAATCGTGTGGTCGCGAAAGCGAGCGTCAAGTTTCCCGAGTTTGCCTTCGGCTGCCTTGTAGATTCGGAGTTCGAACACCCCGTCATCGCTTGAACCACCATTCTTCCATGCTGGAGAGTAATCAGTAGTTTCCATGAAGACAGATTCCGGTCTCTTGGCCAGGATCTGACCATCCACTTGCGACTCTTTCGCAACCTTCTTCCAATCGGGATCGGCGAGAAAGGTTTTCCACGATGCGGTGGCTGCGTCTCGGCTTTCGTGCTTGATGACGTAGATGAGCGTGTTCTTCGATTTCGGTTCATCGACCGGCACCCAATATCCGACCGATTCCATTCCATGCTTCTTAAACAACCGCACCGTGTGATCGCGGAAACGGGCATTCAGGTTTTCCAGCTTGCCTTCATTCGTCGTATAGGTTCGGAGTTCATACACTTCGGCGGAAGCCTTTGCAGCTAGAAGAAACGAACTTGCCAGCAACGTCACTACCAAGATACGAGAAACCAATCGTTGATGCAGCATCATTCTCTCCATGTCATAGAAACGCAACTAGTCGCGCCGGAACGCAAACAAATGCGGCTCCGATCGGATGTAGATTGTAGTCGCACAGATCGCGGGTGTCTCGGAGCGGTACGATCGAAAATCGAGTTCGAGTGTCGGCTCAATCGACGAACCTACTCACCAATGCAGTAAAGCGAATTACTGCCACGGAGGAACAGCTGATCTCCGGCAAGAGCTGGTGATGAATCGATTTGCTCGTCCAGCTTGTTCGTGGCGATGACTTCCAGGTCATTCGATCGCTTCAGTACGAGCGTCGTGCCGTTCCGTCCGGTGATGTAGACGCGTCCGTCGGCACCGACGGGTGACGAGTATATGTTGGACACGCCATTAAGTCGCTTTCGATCGATAAATGGGGCGCCAGTTTTGGAATCCAGGCAAGTGAGAATCGCCTGATTGGACTGATTGAAGTACAGCAATCCGTCGTAGAGTATTGGCGACGGAATGTAGGGTGTTCCGCGATTTTTGGACCAGATGATCTTGTCGGATTCTGAAATGTTGCCGGTCGCGGAAAGCGGGAGCGCAAGGACTGAGTAGCCTTTGTACCCACTCATGCAGTAAACAACGTCACCCTCCACCACGGGTGAAGGAATGGCGTTGCTGGACAGGCCGCTGCATTGCCATATTACCTCCCCGTCCGTGAGGTCATAGCTGCGAACCATATTCGATCCCGAAGTAATCACCTGCGTCTTGCCGCTGTGCTGAAGAATACGTGGCGTCGCCCATGCGTTGCCTTCATCGCGTTCCTCTTTCCATTGCGTTTCACCGGTCTTCGCGTCAAATACTTCGATGGTCGATTGGCGTGAGTGGTCGCGCACGATCACGACCTTGCCGTCGTGAACGACAGGCGAACTACCTTCGCCGAGGCTCGCTCCGATGTGAGCCTTTCCGAGGTCTCGTTTCCAAAGCTTCTTGCCATCCAGGTCGTAACAATACAAACCAGCCGAACCAAACCAACAGTAGAGCCGTTCGCCGTCGGTCGTGGGAGAAGCGGAAGCGAAATCGTTATCGTTGTGATGTCCTTCGTGCGGGACGCGTTCGGTTGCCATTCGCCGCCACAGTTCTTTGCCCGTCGCGCGATCCAGACAAAGCACGACGAACTTGTAGCTCGTGTTCGGATGTTTGATGCCGAATACTCGCTCTGGCTGGTCTTCCGGCTTCGGAAGTGATGGATCGACCTTTCCCGTGTTGATCGCGGTCAACAAGAAGACTTTGTCCTCCCAGATGATTGGCGTTGAACCACCGTTTCCGTCAATCGGCACTTTCCAGGCAATGTTTTTGTCTTCGCCCCACAGTATCGGCGGCTTCGCAGTTCTGGAAACACCATTTGCTTCGGGGCCTCGCCATTGATGCCAGTTGGTCGCTGTAGCTTCAGCCGGCGATTTTGCGTCGAGTTGGGTGACAACTAACAAGAGGCAAGATAATAGTATCGTCAGGCAGGTTTTCATGAACATGACTAATCCTAATGATTACGCAAAGGATCTAAGGTTTCATAAGAGCTTTCATTCTGTCGACTACAAGCGACTGAGATCCTAAAGAGTTGCTCGCGACAGGAAGAACAAAAGTAACAAGAGCAGTGTAATTGCTCTAAGCATAGCGACAATGTCGGTCGGTCTCACGCCGTTCATCTGAACAAAGGTGGCCGGTTGCCGCTGATCGACGCTCAAGTGGACACATGAAATCGCCAATCTCGCGGCAAGCCGGCCATGTCTATGTAGAACGAACTAGAGAATGCGAGTGATCGCGCACATCATTCTTTCGTTGCTTCGCGTATTAGCACCGCCGCACACTTCGCGTCCATCCTAGTCATAAGACCTCCGAGATTGCTCGCCCCGAGAATTCCTATTTGTCAGTTTTCCTGGCGTCTTTGACGGGTGGAGCATTACTTTCGGCGTGTTCCCGAAGTAGCTCCGCGATTTCGGGGCGTTCCCGCTCGATAAATTCAAGATCAAGCTTGATCCCGACCGCGTTACCGATCCCGATGTAGAAGTCCGCGAGTTCCTTCGTCCAGGGCGATGAAACCACATCGATCGAAGTTTCTCCTCGTCCATTCTTTGTGAGAGGAGAAGCGCCATTCTCAAGAAGTAACTGCACGATCTCAGAACGACACATGAACGCCGCGACAAGGAGCGGTGTGTTTCCGTCTCGGTTCGTGGCCTCGACGTTTGCACCACGCTCAATCAAATACTTGACCATCTCAAGGTGCCCGTGAAGTGAGGCAGCACTGAGCGCAGTCCCACCACTTCCAGGTTGCCGTTCGTTAATTCGCCGTACTCCCCGGCGAAGAAGCTTCTTCGTCTCTTCCAGATCACCCTTCGAAACTGCTGTCGCTAATGCCTCACGAACGTCCCTGTGTTCTGCGTCGGTGCGATGCTTTTGCTCTGCGGCGGACTCCGCATCTTTTGTGATGTGGAAGATGAAGTCATTACTGAACATCCCGTTGGGATTCTGTATCTGTAGCAAGTGCATTCCGACCGATGGCAAGGAGGATAAGTTGATGACGAGTTTCTCGCCGTCTTCAAGACTCACGCTGCCACTGACTCGCCTTCCGTCGACGAACACATTCGCATCTTCGTGAATATGTCGGCCGCTTATTGTCATGCTGTTATTGCCATCATACAGAATTGGAAATTCTTGCCTTCCGCTTTGCCGTTCGAGCGGACTGAGTGTCCAAATGGCGGGCTGTGGATGGTCGACATCGGCTTTGACACCGTGCCGCCCGGTAAAAGTGCCTGAGAACTTGCTGTCGTTCGCCAACGCAACTAGCTCCGTTCGGGAGAACACGTGCTGGACGCGATCTCCTGAGCCGACGGCGCTAGCCGCAGGCCCTCCACGACCGCCCGCGGCTAGCGCCGTCGGCTCACGGGCCACATAATCGTTGCCATCAAACTGCAATGCCACGCGATCGCTTGAGCCTTCGTCGAGAAAGACCCCCTCGCCTTCCAACACGATCGCGCCTTCACCGGCCGACTGTTCTAAAGCACTCAGCAAATCGCCGGTCAATTCGTCCTTGGCAGACGACTCATTCAGCGTTACCTGTCGCCCGAATGATCCAGAGAAGCCTGTGCTTCCTTCCAAAACCATGTCCCAGATTGGATCGAAGCGACGTTGGCCCTGCCACGAGAACTGCCACATTTTTCGCTCGGGAATTCCCTCTTCGGCGATGCGTCGATAGAAATCGAAATCAATGATATTCAAGCGCCCCTGCGGCAAGATCAAAAAGCGATCATAAGCGCCTCGCCACGTGGGCGCGTCCATACCGGTGCCCGGCGTATTCGTACTTACCAGGAATGGCATTCGATGACAGTTTCCACAAACGTTCGGCGCAGGCTTGCCATCGAGATGCCCCTTGATATGAAACAACTCGAAGCCTTGTTCGGCTCGATTCGAAACGACATTGTCATAGGCGCGTCGCTGCGCGGGTGGGTAAGGCACGCTGAGCAGGAACGTCGCCATGTCGTCGCGTTCGGCCGCGGACAGCGCACCGGACTTGCCTTCATCGTTGACCGTCTTGTCACCATCCAGGAGCATCGTCGCGGCGAGACCACCGTCGATCACATTTCGCGTCGTGCTTTCCGGATCGTCAATACTGCTGTTGGGCGGGTCTGATCCGTGAATATTCGCACTGTTGTTGCCACCGTACGGATCACCGGGGATTCCGTCCCAGTGAAATGGAGCCGTATCCCGCAGACCGCGAATCGGCATTGTTGAACGAGGCATGATCTGATCGCCTCCGGTCACGATCGGAGTCTTGATGACCCAAAGCAGCTGATCCGTGTGACCGTCGGGATGACAGCTCGCACAGGAAAACGTTCCAGTTGTCGATGTGTCAGCGTCATTGAACCAGGTGCGTCCAAGCTTAACTTGCCGGTGCGTCGGATCTTCGAGGGGAACGAACCCGACGATTTGCGGATCGGCAGCGTCGGACAAATCGACCAATGACACCGTGTTTGCCACGGCATTGAGTACCCACGCCTGTGACGGCTTTCCATTTTCCGAATTCTCGAGGGCGATCCCACGTGGCACAGCTCCAACAGCAATACGTCCTAGCACCTCGCCGCTTACCGCATCGACGGTGAAGAGTTTGTCTGATCCCGCCGCCGAGACTACTAGTGTCGAATCGTCATTACTGATTTGAATCGCAAACGGCGTCGCAAGTGCCTGCCCCCGTTCAGGATGTTGTGGCGGCAGAGGCTCGAGGTCAATGAACTCCGGTCTTTTGGCGAAACCGTCCTTGAAGCCAACTCTCGTGATCTGGTTCAGGAACGCGCGATTCTGCAATTCCGATAGACCATGTTTTTTACTTCCCGAGCGACCGTTAACTTGGTTGCGCGCGTCCGTCTGAGCGACGAAGACGCCCCCTTTTGAGTCGACGGTCAATCCGTATAGTAACGTGCCAAGCGTATCAACGACTTCGACCAGTTCGTCGGTCTTCGTGTCAAAGATGTATAGGTCGCGATCGGGAACTTCAGGATGTTTGATAATGTCGACCACGTGACCGATCGACAAAACATTGTTGTTAGCAATCGAATGGTTCCACGCGTCGAATGTAACTAGGTCGCCGTCGATCTTGTCCCCTGCACCGCCGGAGAGCTGCGTCTTGTTGTTCGACTCGAATGGAATGACATAAAGTCGATCCCCTCGCACGGTGATTGCTCTCGGGTCCTGAGCCGTGATGGTAAGCCTCTTGCTTACTTTGCGAGTGGCTACATCGATGACGGCGATCTGATTCTCCGAAGACAATGCTACGTAAGCTTTGTCATTGCTGGCGAAGGCAATCCCCACGGGCTCATCAAAACGGGTCGCCTTCGATTCCGAATCGAACTCCTGCACCGTGGCGACGACTTGCAGATAAGTTGGACTTTCTGAGTCGTTATCAATCACACTCACCGAATCTGAAACGTGGTTCGACACCCAGACTTCTTCACCGTCAGGTCGTACAGCGATACTCACTGGATCGATACCGACGTTCACTCGCAGCAGGATCTTTCGAGTCTTTCGATCAATCACGTCGACCGTGTCGGACGGTGTGTTCACTACAAAGACATGGTCGCCACGGATTGCAATCGGCGAAGCGTGTGGACTCACAAACGTGGGGTGTCCGACAGGGACGGGCTCGTGCGGAGAAATGGTCGTATTAGCGGCTGACGCGGGAGCGGATCCTGCCCCACCGGGAGTGAAGCTTGAACCAAGCAATGCGATACAAACGTATGCGGTGAAACTCCAAATGTAACCAATTCTATTCATATCGAATGTCCTTGAGCGACTACTAATTACTCGATCCTGACGGGATTATGGTGCGTGACACATCCTGACATCCGTCCCCCTTGAGTCCGAATGAGGCTACTGATTAATACGAGTCGCTCGATTGTGTCCGGATTAGAACACGGCGTGCAACCGCGTAGGCCGAAAATGATACAAGCCGATACATCACCGCTCCCTCAGCGACAGGAACGACGACCATCGCTGTCGCGCATCGCTGCGTATGTCATCGTCGATCGAGTTCACTCAGCTTCGAGCGCAGCAGGCTTTGGCCAAATCGTCGTAATACGACACCCTCCGAGCGGACTCGTTTGCACTTCGACCGAGCCGCCGTGTCGTGAAACGATCCTTCTGACAAGCGCGAGACCGAGACCTGCACCTTGCCCATTCGCATCGTCGTCCAATCTGACGAAAGGTTCGAAGACTCGCTGTCGATCGGCTTCAGCGATTCCTTTTCCATCGTCATCGACGTTGATGCTGATCGACTTTCCGTTCGACTCCGCCGTTACCGTCACTCGCGACTTCGCGAAACGTCCGGCGTTGCTTACAAGATTTCCGATCGCTCGTTGGAACGCAGATCGGTCAGCTGAGACGAGCGTTTCAGCTGGATTATCGTCGGCGCGAAATTCAACTTCCGGATACAGCCCCTCGTACTTTGGGAGCAGTACGCCAAGCGTCTGGTCCAACGCAATGTCTTCGCAGTTCAAATGAGGCTCGGCGGTTTCCATTTGCACATAACTGAGCAGCTCGCCGACTAGTCCATCTAGCTCCTCGGTAGCTGCATCCAGCGATTCGAGCCGCTGCTTGCGTTCCGCGTCGTCATGGGCCGTCTCGATCAAGTCGATCGCAAATCGCATTCGCGACAATGGCGTACGAAGTTCATGAGAAACGGCTTGCAGAAGCTCACGCTGAGTCCGCACAACAGTCTCCGTGCGGTTTGCCATGTTGTTGAATGCTTCGGCCAGCGGCTTCGCCGCGCGAACTCGGTGCTCGTCAACACGCGCGCTCAAGTCACCCTCTGCAATCGACTTGGCCGCGTGTTCGACGCGACGCAGTTGCAATACAACAGGTCGTAGGAGTAATGCAATCGCCAATGCAACAGGAAGCAGCACGAACGCCAATGTCGTAGCGGCGGCTTTTTGCTCGATTCGCTCGAAGCTTGGAAACGGCCCGCAGCGGACGACTTCGGTTCCGCCCGTCAGGGGCGTAGCCGCGAACCAACGATCGTCGCCTTGCCGGAAAAAGACAACTTCCGTTCCCTTGCCGAGCCTTTCCTGAGTTCCGCTCGGCAACTCCCGTCGTTTCGCCATCTCGATTGGAAACTCGAACTTCTGTTGAATCTCCTCAAGGACGGCTGTTCGATTCTCGAGCGAGACCGACTCGAGCTTCACGGAAGCGAGCCGTAGCCACCCTCCGATCGAGTTTTCGATTTCAATGAGTTCGTAATTCGGGAACGGACCGAGGCGAACGACTTCGGACTTGTTCGACAATATTGCCACTACAACGAAGGCTTTTTCACGCGGGCTGAAATAGGAAACGTCCGCACCCGTCGCCAACCGCCGCTGAATTCCGCTGGGGAGATCGGTCCGTGCGATAATACTGACCGGATAGTCAAATCGTTCGCGCAAGCGGTTCAGCGTCTGAACTTGACTTTCCGGAGGTGCGGCGTCCAATTCACTTGCAACCAGTCGGGCGCCACCTCCATGCGCCGTCTCGATGACCCGCGCCAAGTCGGCTTCCGACCGTTGCGTCAAAACGATGCCGTGGATGTACCACGCCGCAAATAGGACAGCGAGTACACCGATATAGAGACCAATGAAGAGCCGTGTCATGGATCACTCGCCAGGATATATCCGACGCCTCTCACCGATTTAATTCGTTTCGGTTTGGCAGGATCGTCACCAACTTTCTTCCTAAGACGAGAGATCCGCAAGTCAATAGAGCGATCCAGGCCATCGAATTTCATGCCGTGGATATGCTGATAAATGTCGTTGCGGCTCACCGTTCGACCGGCATTCTCGGCGAGGAATTGCAGCAGTTCGAACTCCGCCGACGTCAGGTCCAATTCCACGCCTTCGATCTCGACGCTGCGCCGTGAGGCATCAACGACGAGCGAGCCAACTGTGATCGGTTGGCCAAGCTCAGCTGCATTGGTAGCTGTAGACCGGCGCAAATGCGTGCGTAGCCTCGCCAGCAATGCGCGTGGCCGTACTGGCTTGGCTAAATAGTCATCCGCACCTACCTCCAGACCGAGAACTTCATCGATCTCTTCTCCGCGCGCCGTCAGCATCACGATTGCTCCTCGATACTGTGCGCGTACAGCGCGGCAAACGGAGAGGCCATCGAGCCCTGGGAGATTTACATCAAGAACGACAACGTCGGGTTGCTCAGAGAGGATTCTCGCAACTGCCGCGTCGCCGCGTCCTTCGATCGCGACATCGAATCCTTGCGGCGCGAGAAAGTCGGCAACCATAGACGCCAGCGGCGCGTCGTCTTCGACAAGCAAGATTCGGTGGTGATGTGATGCGTGAGTCATCGATGATGTTGCTTATTAATTGTTTAACGGCAAGCCGAAGGCGATTACGATGGTGCCGACAGAAACACGGTCGCCTTCGGCTTGCCGTTAAACGAAGACATTCGTGCCTTGGGAAGCCACTCGTGATTATTCGTGTCGTAACGCTTCGATCGGATCCATGTAGGCGGCTTGTCGCGCTGGGTAGACTCCGAAGATCAGTCCGACGCCAAGCGAAATGAACAACGACAGGGCGACAGACCACGGAGCGATGCGCGGTTCGAGCGTATAAATGATTGGTGGCAAAAGGTCTGGCGACATCATCGTGACGGCCTCGCGTATGCCTCGAAACAGCGGGCCGCATGAAAGTCCGAATAGAACTCCCAATAGACCGCCGCTCGCTGTTAAGACGACGGTTTCCGTAAGGAATTGGTGGATAATATGCTGGCGAGTTGCACCGAGCGCGCGCCGAATGCCGATCTCGCGAGTCCGCTCCGTCACCGTGGCCAGCATGATGTTCATGATGCCGATGCCGCCAACGACCAGTGAGATACCCGCGATCACGACCAACAGCACGTTGAACATGGCTCGGGTTCGCTCGGCTTGGCGTAGGAGCTCCTTGGGGACAACAACCGCGTAGTCTTCCTTCTCGTGAAACTTCTCCAGCAGCGTCTCAATGATCGCCGCTGTTTCGTCGACATCTTCGATGTTGTTGACTTCAACGGTGATTTGGCTGAGTTCGACTTGTTCACCCTGAAACTCGCCGCCAACGCGTTTCATTACCAGATCGCCCACTCGCTGACGGAGCGTCCTCAGCGGAATGTACGCATCCAGGTTGTAATCCCTGGAATCAAGGCTGCCGCCGATCGCGGCCGAAGCGGTGCGTGGCTTTGTTTGGCCAATCACGTTATAGAATTCGCTGCCAACCCAGATTGTCTGGCCAATCGGGTTCTCAAAGGGAAAGAGACGCTTCGCCGTGTCGTCGGCTAGGACCACGACTTTATTGCCGCGGTCGCGCGGGGTGAGCCATCGCCCACGAGCTATCTCTAGCTGATTGAGTTCGATGTAGTCTTCGACGCAGCCGACAAGCTTTGCATCGGCCGTCCGGTTCCCCAGACGCAGTTCAAAGCGAAGTTCGCGCATCGGAACGGCGCGGCGGATGTTCGGAATGTTCTCGACGATTCGGCGATAGTCATTTCGCAGCAAGCCGTAAGTTTTGACACGACTGTTGGAGTCCTGTGCCTCGCTGCCTGCGTTCGGTTCCTTTGTCCTTACAATAATGTTCGCGGCACCAAGCTCCAGAATCTGTTGTTGCGCGCGGTAGCTAACACCTTCGCCCATCGCGACCAGCCAGATCACGGTTGTGGTGCCGATGAAAATGCCCATTGCGGCCAACCCGGTCCGCATCTTATGCAGCATCAGGCTCTTTAAGCCGAGTTGAATGGTTTGAAGGAGGGAACTGTTCATGATGGTTCACGAACGCTCTCCGAGAAGGAGCGCGGATTGATGCTAATTGCTTTCCGGTGATTTAGAACTCTTGGCGTTCTTGGCGGAACTCGTCTCTCCCATGATGGCTTCATCACTCGTCTTTGCAGCTGATTGAATATGTCGAAATGCGGTGGGATTCAGCACGACTTCGTCACCTTCTTGGAGACCTTCTTTAACGACCGTAAAGACGTCGTTACTGTCGCCTAGCAGGATCGCACGCCGTTCACTCCCTTCAATCGTCTTGACCCAACAGAAATTACCTTCGTCGGTTTCCACGATCGCGGCGACAGGTATCTTCAACACGTTCTCGTACCGAGCGACTAACACTTCGACTTCGGCACTCATTCCGGGCCTCAGCCCTTGTCCCTCCGGAAGCCCAATGAGCGTATCGTATTTGACAGCGTTTCCGGTCCACCAACCTGCTGGCCTGGTGACCGACGCCACGGAGGTGACCGTTCCATCGAGCGTCATATTGGGTAGGGTCACCTTCGCAGTCAGTCCGGGTTTCATGCGATCGATAGTGGATTCGTGAACGCCAACTTTCACTTGCATTTGGGAAAGGTCGGGCATCAGCAGCATGACTCGATCCTTGTATACGACGGCACCTTCTTCGATCGGTGCGGTCTCCCACTGAGCTGCATTGGGGTGAATTACTAAGCCGCCCCTTTCAGCCCGGACCACACAGAACTCTAATTCTTCAGCCGCACGCGCGCGACGCGACTCGTCAGCCACGGCCCGCTCCGCGTTGGCCTCGTGTGTTGCTTTGGTCGCAGTCAAGTTGCCCTTCAGCGTTTGCAACTGCTCTTTCTTTGTAAATCGTTTCAGAACATCGAGCTGAGTCCTTTTAAGCTTTACTTCTAAATCAGCCTGTGCGACCGAAAACTCTCTTTCCTCGACATCCAATTCGCTTTTGTAACCACTCTCGGCCAACTGTTTGGTATGCCTGAGTATGTCCTTCGCGCTACCTAGTCTCGACTCGGCGATCACTAAGTCCTTCTCGGCCGTCATCAACTCCGTGACATATGTGCCCTGTTCGTATTCTGGGACTGCGAGTTCCGAGGCCGCCACTCTCGCTTTGGAGTGTTCAGCAGCTGACCTCGACCAATTGGAGTATTTCGTGCGCTCGTCGATTTGCTCTTGGATGTACAGCGTATCCAGTCTGACCAATTCGTCACCGGGCTCCACCACGGTCCCGCTCTCGATTACCCAGATGACAGTGTTCTGACCTCGGACTTTGCATTTGATTTCCGTATTCTCGGCACTCTCTGTGGTCCCTTGTTCGGTTACCGTGACGAGCAGGTCGCCGCGTGTGATCGTGTGAGTCAGCCTGGGTCCGATCTCACGTGATGACATGGAGCCAGCGATCAGCACGACCGCGTATGCCAATACAGCGATCCCGCAGCATGCGATCAGACCGCGTTTCCACCATCGACTTCTTGTAGTATCTGGAAGGTTGTCGGTTGCCATAAATCGTTCTCGAATTAACGTAGTCGGAGTCGCAAGACTGCAGCTACATCAAATCCAACTCGCGCTGCTTGGTTTCTTCAAGCGTCTTAGCCGCCTCGATCTGTGCTTCCTCGATGTGAGCCAGCGGATTCAGCACAACTTCATCCGCTTCCTCCAATCCCGCCTCGACGACAAGAAACATGTCGCTACTGTCGCCGAGCTGCAGTGCTCGACGTTCGATTCCCTTGGCCGTCTCGACCCAGCAGGCGTGTCCCTGATTGGTTTCTACAACCGCAGCTGTGGGTATCATCAACACGCTCTCGTGGCGCGCCATGATGACTTCAACCGCAACGCTCATGCCGGGTTTTAGTTCTTGTCCCGGTGGCAGCTCGACGTACGTGTCATACTTCACGACGTTTCCGGTCCACCAACCTGCTGGCTGTGCAACCGCCGCGACCGAGGTAACTTCGCCATCAAGCGTCTTTCCCGGCAACGTTACTTTCGCGGTCAGCCCCGGTGCGATACGGTCGATGATGGATTCGTGGATGCCAACCTTCACTTGCATATGAGACATGTCGGGCATCAGCAGGAGCACCTGATCCTTATGCACGGTCGCACCTTCCTCGATTTCAGGTGCTTCTTTCCATTGCTCACCTGTGGGATAAATTACCATACCGCTCCGTTCGGCGGTCACCACGCAGTACTTGTATTCCTCCTGGGCGCGCAAGAGTCGCCTCTCATCCGCATAGGCCCGCTCCTTGACTGCTTCGTATTGCGCCTTAGCGGCATTCAAGTCGCCGTTCAGCGTTGCCAACTCCTCTTCCTTCGTGAATCGCTTCAGCACATCGATCCTGGTCTGTGTGAGTTTCAGATCTAAATCGGCCTGCGAGACCATGAACTCTCTCTCTTCGACATCCAATTCACTGACGTAGCCGCTCTCTGCCATCATTTTAGAATGGGCAAGCATGTTGATTGCGGTGAGATGCCTCGACTTAGAAATCGTCAAGTCTTTATTCAGCGTCGCTAAATCGGAGACAAACCTACCTTGCAGATACTCCTCGATCGCGATCTCCGCTCGCGCCACATCCGCCTTGGATCGCGCGACTTCGGAACGCGCTAGATGAGCGAACTTCGTTCGCTCGCTGATCTCCTCTTCGATAAAGAGCGTATCCAACCTGACTAACTCGTCTCCAGGCTGCACGTACGTACCGCTTTCGATCACGCTGATGATCGTGTTGTCACCCCGGACTTTACATTTGATCTCCGTGTTGTTGGAACTTTCGAGAGTTCCTTGTTCAGTTACCGTGACGAGGAGGTCACCGCGTGCTATCGTGTGCGTCAGCGCGGGACCGAACTCACGTGATGAGTTGCCGTCAGGAATGATTGCGGCGGCAGATCCCACCAAGCCGATGACACCGATGGTCAGCAGGCCAAATATCCACCAGCGGCCTGTGGAACTCTGCGATTCCGAATGTCCGTCTGTCGCCATGAATTAATCTTTCGGGAAGTCTCACGTCACCGAAGTCGCAAGACTTCGGAAATGGTTCGCGATCAGCACAAAGTCTTGCGACTCCAGCTACTACTCCGATACCTCCGGTGCATCCGCTGCGGCTGGCTTTGTTTCTTTGAGTGTCCGTAACGCGTCTGTTTGTGCTTCCTCGACGAATGCAGTTGGATTGAGTACGACCTCTTCCCCTTCCTTCAGACCGGCCCCGACAACAATGAAAACGTCGTTGCTATCGCCCAGTTGTAGCGAACGTCGTGCAACTCCCTCGATCGTCTTGACCCAACAGAAGTCGCCTTTATCAGTTTCCACTACCGCCGCGACGGGGATCGTGAGAACATCTTCATGCACGGCCATGACCACTTCCACCTCGGCGCTCATGCCGGGTTTCAGTCCCTCGTCCTCGGGCAGCTCGATGATCGTGTCGTACTTCACGACGTTTCCGGTCCACCAACCTGCCGGTCTAGTCACGGACGCGACCGTGGACACGGTGGCCTCGAGCGTCCTGTCTGGAAGCGTAACGAGCGCCTTGAGTCCAGGACGAACTCGGTCAATGATCGATTCGTGAATTCCCACTTTGACTTGCATCTTGGTCAAGTCGGGCATCAGCAACAGGACTTGATCCTTCCGTACCGTCGCGCCCTCCGTGATGTCGGGAGTTCGCTTCCAGGCTGCCGCCGAAGGGTAAATCACCAATCCGCTCCTTTCAGCCTTAATGACGCAGGCGTTGAGTTCCTCCAAAGCGCGATCTTGGCGTTTGATTTCCATCTCGAGCCCCGCATCATCCGCTGCCAGCTTCGATTCGCTGGCGGTCAGGTCGCCGTTCAGCGTCTCCAACATCATTTTCTTTGTGAAGTCGTTCAGTACCTTAATCTCGGTCTCTTTGACTTTCAGTTCCAACTCAGCTTGCGTGACAGTGAACGCGTTCCCATCCACTTCCAATTCAGTAACGTAGCCCTGCTTGAACAACTTTTCAGAACGTTCAAGCATCTTGTGCGCGGTACGCAGATTCCGTTCCTTTGCTTCCAGTTCCTTCTTCAGCGACTCCAACTGCGACCGAAATCTGCCTTCCTTATAAGCATCGATCGCGATCGTTGCCCTTTTCACATTCGCGTCAGTTCGCGCTCGTGTCGCCTTCGCGATAAAGGTATTCGTCTTCGTCAGACTGTATTGCTCATCGAGAATCTTCGTATCCAGCCTGACCAATTCGTCGCCTGACTGTACCACGCTGCCAGCAGGGATTACCCAAGTGACAGTGCTGTAACCTCGGATCGTGCATTTGACTTCCGTATTATTAGAACTCTCCAGCGTCCCTTGCTCGGTTACCGTGACGAGCAAGTTTCCACGCGTGATCTTGTGAGTCAGTTTGGGGCCGGTCTCTGCCGGTGCTATCGCCCCGGACACAAACACCGTCGTGACTCCGATCAACGCGATGGCAATCACGACGAGGAGACTTCTCGTCCAGAACTTGCTGCGCGACTCACTCTCTGGCGCTGCGGTGCGACTTGGCGATGCCTGTGTGGCGGTCGACATGATCGGTCTCCGTAAAAAGTCGGAAGACAACTTGCCAAGAGGGATAAAATCCTGCGCTACGACAGATACTTGGCAAACCAATCTCAACTTACCATTCTAGCCAGGAGGTTATCCGAGGTGGAATAGCCGACGACTGCCGAGAGTCTTTCTGGGCGAGCGATCTGTAACAGTGTGTATCTAAACGATGCACTGTCGACGATCGAAGGCCACGCTGCGGTCGACGCCGTTGTAACGAGTTGCGCTGGATCAGCTTATCCCGGTTCTCGGATCGCCGTAGCTGGACTCGCAAGAGTTCAGCCCTTCAGATTCGGAAGTCTTGCGACTTCTGCGACCACTACTGGGAAACCGCCCTAGTGCTTTGTCACAGCTTAATCTTAGGGTGGCTGGGGTCGAGTCTTCGAGCCCCCAGCATCGCCAGCCTGGGGGCTCGAAGACTCGACCCCAGCCACCCAACCCTAATTCTTAGCTGTGACAGAGCCCTAGTGTATCAGTTTGTACCCGACGTGTTCTCGGTCGGTGGTAACCGCTGCAATCCATGCGTTCGTATCGGCACGGAGTAGCTTGTCGCCTGGACCAGAACCGGAGGCGGCCCGTCGGACCGTGACTGGGGTCCGGCGGTCTGTATCCAATTAGCCGGGATCATCGGAGGCAATGGCAGTTCTTCTGCGCCTGAATCGTCGCCATTTAGCGGCACGCCCGTATCCGAGCCTTCGATTGGATACTCCATCCACCGACCATCCGGATCGAGCATCATGATGCCGAGTTCGCGGTAAAGCCGCATCCGTGTCGCGTAGTAGTTTAGCCAAACGGCAAGGAAGCTGTTCTGCGTGTTGCGCAAAGCAGTCTGTGCCCCCAGCAACTGTGTCGCCAAGGTGTTATCGATCCCCGGTCGGAATCCGGGTTGCGCGGGCGCACGAGGAGGATTCAGGTTTAGTTGCGTCTGATCAACGCGCCGCATGGCAATCGTAACGGCTCGACGTTGGATCTCGAGGTTCTGGCGAAGCTGTTCAAGATTCCGAATCAAGGCGCGGATTCCCAGGTTCAGCGAGTCGCGTGATTGGATCAGGTTGCGACGATTCCGTTGGTAGCTGATCAGCGACTCGCGGTAGGTGTTTCTCTCCAGCAATCGGGTAATCGGAGCATCGAATTCCAAGCCGAGCCGAGCCGTTCCCGTCGGCGCGCGAAAACTGACCGGATTGTTTCTCGACGTCCGAACGTCTGCGTCCGCCGTCACGTTTACTACCGATTGCAGAGCGTCGGCATTGAATTGGATCAATCGCCAGTTGTCAACGAGCGCCGCTCGACCGTTCATGAAATCCAAACGGTTCGACAGGGCAACTTGGAACGCATCCTCTGCGCCTAAATTGATGGATTCAACCATGATCAATTCAAGGCGGGCTTGCGCCGGAACAAGGACTAGTCGCTCGACGACCTGCAGGAACTCTTGGACCCACGAAATTAGCCCCCGCGTCGTTTCACGTCGAGTCTGGTCGGAGAGCCCGTCGCGGAGTCTTTCCAGTTCCGTTACCGCTACATCGAAACCCCGCGGCCCATGTTCAAGGTCGTTGAACAGCTGACTGAGCCGAGCCCGTTCAAGTTGGAACGATTCTCTCTCCGCGTTGGTCATCGTTTGTTCGCGCTGCCGCACGACCGCCTCCATGTGAGCAAGGTCTTCCCGCACGGTGTCGAAAAGCTGCTGGGCCAGTTCGATAAGCTCGGAGAGATCGGTCAGGACTTGAATCGGTTCACTCTCAACACGGCGAGCTCGCGCTTGGACCAGGAAGCAGCCCTGGCTCAGGCGAAGAAGTTCACCCAGCCAGACGACGTTTTCACTAACGGTGAGAGCCTTGTTCTGTTCAGACAGCTCAGAGTTAAGTGTCCGCAGTTTGTCTTTCGCTTCGTCGAACTGCTTCGCCAGGTCCGCTGGCCCTTCGCGAAGTCGTTGTTTGACGACTTGGATTAGCTGTCTTTCCTCGTCGGTCAGCGCTTGTTCGCGAGCGAGCCCCGCCTCTTCCAAGTGTGCGAGGTCGACCTGCAGATCATCGAGTCGAGGTTGCACGGCTTCCACGACTCGTACGACGTCTGACAGGAACTCACGACTCGGCTCGACTCCCACATCTACCGGCAACGCCCCAAGCGTATTCCGCAGCTCGGCGATCTCGCCAAGAAGATCCAGCAGCTCAGCAACCTCGCCAACGCGACGCTGCAGAATGAGGAGCGAGTCTTGGATCGTGGTTGCCTCGCGAGGAATAAGTTGAAACTGGCGTATCAAACTTTCGTCCAATTCGACGGGCAGATCCGGCGGCAAGCCAAGGGTGCCGGTCTTATAGCGATCGAGCGCGAGCTTGAGCGCATTGCGGCTCAGCAGTAACTCGGATCGTTGGTCTTCGACACTCTGTCGAAACTGATAGACCTGTACTAAGGTGGTCAAATCGTTGTCATAGAGTGCTTCTAAGCGGGCCAATGTCCGCTCTTGGAGGCTGAGGTTGTCTTCGCTGTTGCGGATCCTCTGGCTTTGTTGGAGGAGACCGAGATAGCCGCTGACGCCTCCCGATCCGGAAAACGATTGAAGCGTCGTACTGCTTCCGCCTCGCTGCGGTCCCGTAACGCCCAGTTCGCCGATCGCGACCTGCGTATAGAAGCCTTGACGAAACTGACCGTAGGCTCGCAAGTTAGCCAATAGGTTTCTTTCGTCGCGAGTCAGTTGTTCAAGAGCGACGTCTTTGCCTGCCCCGCGCAGCAAGGGCTGGATAAACGAAAAATTCGCCAGCGAAGAGGTCAGGTTCGCGTCACCGCCGGTAAACTCGAAGACGAAAGAGTTGGCAAATCCGGCCAGCAATTGGCCCGCCGTGGCGAGTTGCCGACGTGCCTGCAAGGCGGGGTTCGCTCCAAACGGACGGCCGAGTGTCACAAGATTGTTCTCGACTCCATCACCGGCGATCGCGGGACTAATGGCAAATCGACCCAGGGCTGGAACATAACGAAGCGACGGTGGGATCAGCCCGCCTTGATGGTTATATCGAGCGTCGTATCCACCGAAGAACTGTGTGTCCAATCTGAAGCGTTCCCCGGTGACGTCCAAGGCGGATAGATAGAGTGTCTCCAATTGATTCTGGTGAGAAGGTGAGTGAACGTAAGCGAGCCTGAGCGCGGAGTCGACGTCAATCTTGACCGAGCCATCCTCGGTCGTCTCGACATACTCGGCCAGCACTGCTCGCCACGCGGGGTTTTCTAACTCGTATCGGTCGCCGTTGTCATGCCAGTGCTTCCAACCCTTCTTCCCGTCGACGAACCGCATGTAGTCGTGCGACGCCGGATCGTCCGTTGGCATGGGCGAATGGTCGGGGTCATAAGGATCGAAGTATCGGCTGCGCGGATCGATGTCGACGCCATAGTTGGCGGCAGTCCATCTTGGATCGCAGTTCCGTTCGGCAATGACGTCGTACGCTTCACGGTCTGCTTGTAGGCGGTACTTCGAGCGCGAGCATCCATTCAGCGCGAGGGATGTGCAAATCGATATCAGGAAGATCACCCACGTTGGGCGAACATCGGGAGAAGAGATCATTTGGCAGAATTTCGACAACCCAAGTGGAGGCGATGGGTAGGGTCAAGGGATGTTCGGTGGGTCCACTCGATTCCTCCATTAATCGGTATCGTGATACCGGTTGTGCAGCCTTTAGCAATTCTGTCGAATCTTCCCGATGTACTGTTTGATCGGATTCTCCCGATTCCAGCGAGTTTTGCCGTCACGAAGAGGAAGGAAATCAAGCGAAGTTCGTCCATCGGCCAGCCGCACGTAGTAGACGTGAGATGAATCGCCGTTTTGATGCCTTCCTGCTCCTATCGTACAATCGAAGTCATGTCTACTCGCATCCTGATCATTTCCGTCGTCGCCCTCAGTTTCGCGCCCGTCGGGTTCGCGGCAGAAGATACAGAGTTCTTTGAGGCGAAAGTCCGCCCCTTACTGGCGAAGCGATGCTACGAGTGCCATCGGCGCAAAGCGGAAGGCGGTCTGCGTCTAGATTCTTTGCAGGGAATGCTCAAAGGTGGCAGCACGGGGCCAGCGATCATTGCTGGCGACGCGAGTGCGAGTTTGCTGTGGCAAGTTGTCTCGCGCAAACACGAAGACATCGCAATGCCGCCTGAGAATCCGCTGTCAGTTTCGGAGGTTAAAATATTCGAGAAATGGATTACATCGGGGGCGCACTGGCCGATGGCAATACCCTCGGCCCGGACGACGTTGGACGAAAGCGGCATCTCCGCCGAGGAGCGGGCATTCTGGTCCTTTCAGCCAATCTCCAAGCCGCGGATTCCGGACACCGACGGCAGCTGGGGAGAACATCCGGTCGACGCGTTTATCGCGCGGCGTCATCAACAACACCGACTTACGCCGACAGCAGCGATCGGGCCTCGGAAGTTGATTCGACGAGTCACCTACGACCTGATTGGTCTGCCTCCGACACCAGAAGAGGTCGCCGGCTTTCAGCATGCCTCGCTGCAAGATTCAAAAGCAGCGTACGCTGACCTGGTCGAACGATTGCTTGCGTCAAAGCACTACGGAGAACGTTGGGCTCAGCATTGGCTGGACCTTGTTCGCTATGCCGACACGGCAGGTGATGCGGCCGACTTTCCGATACCCGAAGCCTACAAATATCGCAACTACGTGATCGATGCCTTCAACAACGACAAGCCGTACGACCAATTCGTCCGCGAGCAAATCGCCGGCGATCTGATGCCGGCTGAGAACGACGAAGAGTCTTGGCGACGCGTGGTCGCAACCGGATACATCGCGATCTCGCGGCGGATCGGTGTCAGCCCGCATGGACAACGCCACATTACGATCGAGGACACACTTAATAATCTCGGCAAGACGTTCTTGGGCCTCTCGATCGGATGCGCACGATGCCACGATCATAAGTTCGATCCGATCCCAACGGCCGACTACTACGCGCTGTACGGGATCTTCGACAGCACCGCCTATCCTCACGCCGGAGCCGAACACAAGCCATACCGCAGTGACTTTGTTTACCGAATCGGCGACGAGGCTTCCGACGAAGTCCTCGCTTCGTACCGCAAGGAACTTGAGCCCTGGCACGAGAAGGAACGAGCGGCGTTCGAACGCTATCGAGACTTTCAACGCAAGCCGATCAACATCCCAGGATACAACCGAGACGTCGCTTGGCAGGAGGTCTTAGATCTTCGCGAAGAAATTCGTAAGGTCGCGGCGACCTTTCCCAACCTTGAAATCGCGTTTGCGGCTAGCGAAGGCGATTGCAACGACGTCCACGTCCAGAAACAAGGCGATCCGAGAGATCGTGGTCCGCTTATTCGCCGCGGGTTCCTCCAGATTCTCGGCGGACAGACGCTCGCCGACGACGTGACGCAAAGCGGTCGGCTGCAGCTGGCCGAATGGATTACGGAGCCGGCAAATCCGTTGACCGCTCGCGTGATTGCAAATCGAGTCTGGCATCATCACTTCGGTAGAGGTCTCGTCGCTTCGACCAGTGACTTCGGCGTGCGCGGAAGTTTGCCCTCGCATCCCGAACTGCTTGATTTCTTAGCCACGTATCTAATCGAGAACGATTGGTCGATCAAGCAACTGCACCGTCTGATCGTTAGTTCGCAAACCTATCAACTGGCGAGCGACGATGTGGCAGCAAACACGGCACGCGACCCCGAAAATGTGTATCTCTGGCGCGGCAACCGACGACGCCTTGATGCCGAGCAACTACGAGACTCGATTCTAGCCTTCAGTAATCAGCTCGATCCCAGCACGGGAGAAGCCCACCCCTTTCCGCATCGACTAACTTACTTCTTCCGTCAGCATGAACCTTACGTCGGCGACTTTCCAAGCAACCGACGTACGATCTATCTCTTTCGCCAGCGGATTCGCAAAAATCGCTACCTGGACATGTTTGACGGACCCGATGGAAACTTGCACGTCGGCACAAGACGGCCAACCACGACAAGCCTCCAATCGCTCTACCTAATGAACTCGTCGTTTATCGACGACCAGTCGCAAGCGATCGCACAACGAGTGATCGCATCCAGCGATTCGCACACGGAACGAGTGGGTTGGGCTTATCGTAATATCTTTGGTCGAGAGCCGAATGCCGACGACGTGCGAATGATCGAGGCAAATCTCGATCGTAGCGCGGCGCAACTATCTGATGAAGCGAACGACAGAATCGTGGTTGCCTGGACCAGCATGATCCGGGCGATGCTTTGCAGTAATGAATTTGTGTTTGTGGACTAACCGCCGATGAAAACAACTCGCCGACAAATGATCCGTTCACTCGCTGGAAGCGGGTTGCTGTTGCCAGGTCTGCTTTCCGAACTGATGGCGGACGATGCGCCATCGAAGAACACCGACCAAACAACAGCCGGCGTGGCTCACTTTGCTCCCAAAGCCAAACAGGTCATCTTCCTGTTTATGACGGGCGGAGTCTCGCACATCGACACGTTCGACCCGAAGCCGATACTGGACGCTCGCCATGATACCGAGCGTCGGCCAGGTTCGTTTTACAAGGGAAGCGGATGGAAATATCGACCTTACGGCGAGAGCGGAATCGAAATCAGCGATCTGTTCCCACACATCGGCAGCGTGATCGATGACGTCTGCATGATTCGATCGATGACGAACATCAACGGTGATCACTTTGGAGCCACGATCGGAATTCATACGGGTTCGGCGACGTTCAATCGTCCAAGTATTGGCTCGTGGGTCAGCTATGGTCTCGGCTCTGAAAATGCGAACCTGCCAGCGTTCATGGTAGTTTCGCCGGGACTTCCGTACGCCGGGGGACAGGTCTGGGGTTCAGACTTCCTGCCAGCCTTACATCAAGGAACGCGCGTTATACCTGGCCCCAACCCGATCGCGAACATCCGCCGCCGTTCGCGGACCGCCGAGTTGCAACGCACGGAACTCGACATGCTCGCTTATTTCAACCAACAACATCTGCGAGGTCGCTCGCAAGATTCGCAACTCACCGCGAGGATTAAGTCTTTTGAGACGGCAGCAGGGATGCAGATGGCCGCTCCGGATGTCTTTGATCTGCGGCAAGAGTCAAAAGCGACGCTCGATCTGTACGGGCTAGATCCAAGCGACACGACCGGCTTCGCGTGGCAATGCTTAGTCGCTCGGCGAATGGTCGAGCGCGGTGTTCGCTTCGTCGAGCTGATCGACGGCGACAGTGGCGTTGATCGCAACTGGGACGCACACGCCGAGCTGACCAAGTACGATCGGCTGGCTCGAAACGTGGACCAGCCAATCGCAGCGCTACTCAAAGACTTGAGTTCTTGCGGAATGCTGGACGATACGCTGGTCGTGTTCACAACGGAATTTGGACGAGGCCCGTTCGTGCAATCGCCAGGAACGGACGGTCGCGGACATCATTCACGAGTGTACAGTTCGTGGCTCGCCGGCGCTGGCATTCGCGGGGGAATGGTCTTCGGAAGCAGTGACGAGTTAGGAGATCGAGTTGCCGAGAACGAAGTCAGCGTCCACGATCTACAAGCGACGATCCTACATCTACTCGGTCTCGACCACGAACGCCTCACTTACCGCCACGCCGGTAGGGACTTTCGTTTGACCGACGTTCACGGGCGAGTCGTCCGCGAGATCTTGGCATGAATGGCAACTCAATCCGCTTTTCCGAAGCGAAACGAATAGAGATCGGCGTCTTTCAGTTGGAATCGCAGACGAATCGATTTCCCAGCTAATTCCAGCAAACGTGGATCGCCCTTCCATTTAACGTTTCGATCAATCGCGTCGCCGAACAGTTCCGAACAATCATCCAGCGTGAAACCGGGAATCGGCGTTCCGTCGGCGCTTTGAAGCTCGACGCGCATGCTCCCAGCAGCGGACGTCGCGAAGTTACACTCAAGTTCTTCGCCGTCGAACTTCAGCGGTTTCGTTAGCAACTCGCCGCCCTTCCACGATGCGTTAATCGAAACGAAACCGTCTAGGCGGAGTGTGTAGCGCCGGATGGCATTGCCGTCGCCGTGCCACGATCCTTCTGAAGCGTACAGCGATAGCTCGTTCGGCGCACCCGGCAACGACGATTTGGTCTCGACCGCGTGCCATGCGATGTACTGATGACCGTAAAGCCAAGTGTCGGGACGTTGTGGCCCCGGTCGCAGGAACGCTTCGTTCCATCGCTCGAAATGAACACCATCGCGGCTAGCCATTAGCAGCCCTTCGGTTAACGCAGTGCCATAACGCAGATGGGCGGCTGCTCGCTCCTCGCGCTGTTTCAATTGTGGCAATTCTCGCATCGAATCGGACCATCCACGCTCGACGTAACGAGTCGGGAATCCAATCAGGATGTGCGGCGCTCGGAAGTAGGGACCGATCTGGTTCGTGTAGAGATGTTCGACCGGCGAGTCTTCGTACGTCAAATCCGCGTTGTCGCTCCACGACAGAAAGTCTGCGGAAGATGCCGTACGAATCGCGCGATACCCTTCCGGCTTCCAGACCTTCCCAGTAGTAATTCCTTTTGTGAACGTTCGGAAATAGGCTCGATACTTGCCCGCAGTCTGGTCCCAGAACGCAAGGTTCTGCGAGTCAAAAGCTCCTTCGGTCACGACCGGTTCCTTTTGCATGAGCGACCAATGGATTCCATCGCTCGACTGGAATGCGAACAATCCTCCTTCTTTAGCCGTGCCGGCCAACGCTTTGAATCGCGAATCAGCGGGACAATCGGGACGCGTGTCGAGAAATGGAGCGAAGTTGTGAACGCCAACGCCATCCCAGATGATGTTGTTGTTCTTGGAACCGTTGTACGCGAACAGACCGAGTTCGGGCTTTGTGAAGTTGATCCCATCGCGGCTCTCGGCATAACAATACACCTGTCGCCCGAGCTTTAGCTTTCCGGCGTCCACGCCCAACGCGGATCCGCGGTGATACATGCGGTACAAATCGCCATCTTGAATCACTGTATGATAGCCGCTGCCTGCTCCCTCCCAAGCGGCATGGTGTTCGATGGCGATCTCGCGCGCCGTAGGATGATGCATCCGTCGACGTGCTCCGTCAAGTTTGTCGATAAGATGGCCATCCACGAACAACTCGCGGCGAGAACCGATGTTGATCGCCTCGTCAGCATGCACCAGCGTCTGGCCAAATGGTTGCATCAACAGCAGACTGACGAGTGCCATCGACGCAAACACGGGTCGTAGAATTTGATCAATCATGAATGAGCTCCTGCACAGTTGGCGGTGCGAGGGTTAAACAGTGGTTACAATACACGCGGCGACGTCTTTCTTCCGAATCGAACAATAGTGTAATCCAATGACAACGCGACGAGACCCCACTGCTTGGCTTACTGTCGTTTTTAGCGCTCTTGCGATCGTGCATACTGCTCCCGCCGACGATTCGTCCAGTGTCTCGGTTCGCGAGCTGCGACGATTTGCGATCCGTGAAGCGCATCAAGCGGTCGCCGTCGACGAAACGTCCTTCTATGCCATCTCGAATCGCACGATTGCGAGATACGACAAAACGACGGCAAAAACGATGGAAAAATGGACGGCTGAGGTGGAATCTCCGATCAAGCATCTGAACAGCGGAATCGTTGTGGACGGTCGCTTGTACTGCGCTAATTCCAACTGGCCGCAATCGCCTCTCAAAAATTCGCTCGAGATCTTCGAAGCGGCAACGCTCCAACATATCGAACGAAAGACGTTCCCCGAGACGAAAGGTGCGATCAACTGGATAGACCGCCATCGGGGATCTTGGTGGATCGTGTTTGCCTTCTACGGCGAAGCCGAAGTGCGTCGCACGCGGCTTGTTCGCTACAACGACGACTGGGAGTCGACCGGCGAGTGGACATTTCCGGAGTCTGTCATCAAACGGTTCCTGCCCAACAGCAACTCCGGCGGAGCGTTTGGACCGAATGGTCGGCTTTTCGTCACGGGACATGATCACGCGGAGCTTTATGTCTTGGACGTTCCCTCCAGCGGGGACGAGTTGACGCATACCGCAACTCTTACGGCACCCATCGCAGGCCAGGGAATTGCGTGGGATCGAAGCGACATCGGAACTCTGTACGGAATCGTTCGGCGCACGCATGAGGTTGTCGAAATGCGTATTTCAGATTCCACAAAATGACGATCCGACAACATGCTGCGCTCGCAACAACGTCCGTACCGAAATCTGAACCGTGATATTCGAGGAAGAAAGATGCCATCTCTAGGACACATTAAGTCGTTCGCGATTCTGTGTAGCATCGTCACTGGGATGAAGTTTTGTTTAACTGCGTGCCCGCCGGGCTACGTGTCGCTCGCGTACCCTACTCGATTGAACGAATGAAAACGCAAGTCAAGGCGCTGGCGCGGCGATCATGTCGAGCATTATCGTTCGGCTCGGGTATGCCACATCCTCAACCATCGCCTTCGACGCGGCGGGCGGAACTTCTGGATCGTAATATTCTGGTCGAAGTTGATTCAACGCAGCGCTGGCTTCTGGTGCCGTGACGTAGTAGGTCGCCTTGGCGAGATGCTCAAGATTGGAATTTGATTTTTCTAGAATGTGCTCAAGGTTGTAGAAGATGTCCTTTACCTGCTCTTCACCGCTACCTGCTTGCTCCGCATAGATGCCCGAAACGAAGATTCGATCGTTGCCGTGAATTCGCGCGACGCGACTGAATACTGGAGAACTCTTCATCCACGGCGGTGTCGCAAAGCTTACCGTATCCGTCGCAAACTTCTTGGGAGCCCAAGCGACCAACTCGATCTCGATTGGGCGAGAACCAGAGATCCACTCAACATGAGAAACTGGCGGGATCTTTGTGTCGCTAAAGAACTTGGCGATCTCCCGGTTAACAATCGATGCATCGCGCATTGGAGCGAGAAAGCATTTCACTTGAACGATATTCCGTTTGTCGAGCTTCAAGTGCTGAAGCGTTCGATGAAGGGATTCCAAAGTCGCATAAGTTGCTTCGGCAAGATTGCCAGTTTCGGCTTGCCCCGACACATAGACGGTATCTCCGGGTGGCAGCAAACTGACGTGAGCGACGCGATCTGCTCCGCTGAGGTCTTTGACCGTATGTCTCGCTGGTGCATCCGCTGGCTCGGCTTTTGTGGAAGCGAAAATAGCATCGATCGCAACGAGCGCTTCTGACTCAGGTAAACGCGTTGCGACGCACGTCACAGCTGGCAGCCCGTCGGGCGACCACTGAATGAGCTGCTCAAGCAACAAGGTCCGAACCTCCGAGTTGCGAACATACCCGTTCAGCTGCACAACGTTGGACCGCTCAGAGTTAAACAAGTTTAGCGTGCGATCGAGCTGTTCCAAAACGGAAACACACTGCGAACTCGCATTCAAAGAGCAGTCAGCGGGGAGCAGTTGAGTCGTATGGGCCAACCGCGCTGCCGCCACGTGGACACTTGCGGGAAATCGTCTTTCCTTCCCGTGGAATACACGCCGAGTTCGAATCCGCTTGTCGGTCGTACTCTCTTGACCATGGCTGCCAGTAACCAGCAACGAACTTACGACGCTTACGACAATGAACGCAACCAACCACTTAAACGTTATCCAAATCATCAATAGCACCTGATCAATTGGTGAACATCGTACGAGTGTCATTCTCGTTTATTGCAATTGTGAAGTCGCGCTCTTACCCGGCAGGACGGCGTCACGGCGCAGCGGACACAACCGCTTCCTTTTGTTTCGTGAATTCTTGGCGGATCGACTCGGCGGGCAGCGCTCGCGCGTAGATCCGAATCTCGTCAAGCTTGCCTGCGAATGATTGTGTATTGGAGGCAGTGTACTGTCCTAGCTGCAACGGGTAGGCGTCGACGGCACCCAGAGCACCGTCGCGACGTTCGCGTTCTGCTGACAGTTCGCCGTCGAGGTAAACCAACAACTTCTCTGATTTGGGATCGAAGACCATGGCGACGAAAGACCATTTGGCGGGTTTCAGCGGCCTGTTCGCCGGCAGCGTGTCCCAAGCGCTGTTTGCGGCCGTACGTGATTCGAAGCGAGGGATTCCGTCGGACCCGATGTACACGTTCCAGCCATACTTGGAAATTAGATAGCCGTTGCCGCCAAACTTTGAAGGTCGCACCCAAAAGGAGATTGTCAAAGCGCCGCCGATTCGCAACGCTGCCCCGTTCCCTGCAACCGCATGATTCTCTTTGCCATCGAATTCCAAAGCGCCGTGACCATCGGCACTGACGACATTCGCTCCGATCAGTCTGAGGTGGTTGCGCCCCGCCTTGTCACGAACCAATTCACCGTCACTCGTTTGATCAAAGTCGTACCAAGCCACGAGATCGCCAGGCAACACGACCGACGGTCCTTTCGGAACTGGAGCGGGGCCAATCTTTATGTCTCTCGGCAGTGTTAACCGATAAACATCGAAGCCGCCATCACGCATCGATACGAACGCTATTGAGCGCCCATCCGGCGACCAATCGCCGTGGTCATCCATCGCCAAATCGGTCGTCAGCGGTTGCACATCGCCGCCATCGGCGTCCATCAAGAACAGATTATGATTGCCGTCGCGGTTTGACGTGAACAAGATCAGCTGCCCGTCCCGAGACCAGCGCGGGCGACAGTCGAAACTGGCGTTGGTGGTCAGCCGAGCGAGATCCGTGCCGTCCCAACGGACCTTATAAATCTCGACGTTGCCGTCGCGGTCGCTGGCAAAGGCGATCCATTCGCCATCTGGCGACCATTCGGGCTGGTGACAGTATTGACCATCAACCTGGATGACCCGCGTTTTGTTCTTGCCATCGGCATCGGCTGTCCACAGCGTTTCGTCGACGCTGACAAATGCGAGATATTTTCCGTCCGGCGAAACACACGGCTCCTCGCCCATCGTGACACCCTCCCCCGCCGCCAGCTTGCGGAGATTTGTCGCCTGGAAGTCTTGGTCGATATCGCAGACAAAGGTGTCCTTGGAAGAATTGCCCGTATCATTGCCGCCGCCCGAGATAGCCAGTCTTCTTCCGTCCGGTGACCACGAGGCATGCTCTTGAATCTGTACCTTGGAGTCGAACTCTGAAAGCAGAGGTCGATCACCAGTACCGTCAGCCTTCATGATTCGCAAACCAACAAGGATCTGATTCGTGCCGCGTGAATTGCGATGATGCCGTGAAAAAGTGATCTGCGATCCATCAGGCGAGTAGCGGAGAAAGAATTTCGGATAGTAGGTCCGCGTCAGTCGCGTGATGGCTGGTTTCTCTGACGGCTCCGCTGAACGGGCGACCGCGCAAGATAACAGGACGGCGACTAATAGAACTTGTGACCGCAGTAAAATCGGAAGCGAGCGCATCTCGGAACACGCCTTACACGAGTTCGGGAATTATCGATCCCAATACGGCCGAGTCCTTCTCGAATAGCTTCTCACGATCGATGCCCATCAGTTCGAGAACTGTCGCGATCAGATCGACCGGATGCGTCGGGCGACTGGCCGGATACCCGCCGTCGGGAGTCGATGCGCCGACCACCGTGCCTCCATGCGTGCCGCCGCCGGCGACGACAAGGGAGTAACCGTACGGCCAATGCTCGCGGCCACCGATCTGGCTGATCTTTGGGCTGCGACCGAATTCCCCCATGGCAAGGACGAGTGTTGAATCCAGCAACCCTCGATCCTCCAAATCGTCCAACAGCGTGCTGAACGCGCGATCGAACACGGGACAGTAGCGATCTTGCATCCGTTCAAACAGCCGATAGTGCAAGTCCCAACCGCCATCGCCACCTTGCTGCTCGTCCTCGGCATTGCCGCTCCAGTTGATTTGGACGAACGGGACGCCGCCTTCCACTAATCGCCGGCCCAACAAACAATTCTGCCCGAAGACAGTGCGACCGTAGCGGTCTCGAAGTTGATCGGACTCTTCTTCAATGTTCAACGCCCGCTTAGTGCCGGCATCGGACAGCAGACCAAACGCCTTACGACGCAGATCGTCGAGTCGGTCCACTTGACCAGAGGTTTCGAGCTTACGTTGCCATGAGTCGATCTCGCTCAGTAAACGACGACGATCCGTCAGACGCGTCGTTCCGATGTCTCCCAGAGGTTCGATAGCCGCCGGTGTCGGGACGCCCTTCTCGAAACTGAAACCCTCGATTCGGAAGGGGTCGTGCGCTGCGCCTAACGCGTTCGCCTTCTGGCCTCGCAAATCAGCGCCACTGACGTTGCAGTTGCGACCGATCGCCGTGAACGCAGGCCAGTCGGTCGTGCGTTCGCGTGACAGATAAGAAACCAGCGACCCCATGCTCGGACGGACGCGGCCGGGAACCGGGATTCCACCTGACGCTCGCGAGCCGATCTTGCTGCCCGTCAACGCGACGGTCCCGCCCTGATTATGATCCGACATATCGTGAGCCATGCTGCGGATGATCGTGAACTTGTCTGTTCGGCTGGCCGACATTGGCAACAATTCCGAGATCTGAGTTCCGGGAACGGCCGTCGAAATTGGATTGTACGAACCACGAACCCGAAGCGGCGCGTTGGGCTTGGGGTCCCACGTCTCATGGTGACTGGGTCCACCCCACAACCAGAGCAACAACACCGATTTCGTTTTCGCGGGCCGCTCCGCTGCAAACGTGTTCGCGGCGGACAAATGTGGCAAGCCAAGTCCGAGTGCAGAACACGCGCCCAGTTGTAACATCGACCGACGGGTCGTCTGCTGGCAGTCACGCGCGGTTATTTGGCCAAGATTGAACATCCCGAGTCCGATGCAATTGATAATGCGATACGGATTCCTCACGCGAGTATACACCGTTCGTCGAAGTGTGTCGAAATCTGATCAATTACTTGGTCGTTCGCTTCTGAAACGATCAGTGTCCAAGCGCTGACTCGATAAACGGCCACATGATGTCTGGATAAAACTTATGGCCTTCTGCGCCCCATTCGTTGCGGAACTGATCGGAGGCTCCAGCAGCTTGGTAGATCGAGCGCACACGAGCCATCGCGCGTTCTACGTCCAGATAAGAGTGCAAGCCATCCTTGCGGCCATGTACAGCAAGGAGCGAGCGCGGTGCGGTGAGAGCGCCGATGTCTGCCATGTCACCAAGTTGGGCCTGTGCGCGCGGCACCAAGCAGCAATCACAGTGAAAGATGAACCCGCTATCACTCGTGTACGAAGTAAACGAGCAACTTGGCACTGCCACGGTAATCCGTTCATCCAACGCTGCGGCGTAGACGGTCAGTACGCCGCCGCCGGAGTTACCTAGCAGCACAACCTTCTTCTGATCAACTCCGTTAAGCTCGTCGAGCGCCCAGTCGAGCAATCGTTGAACGTCCCACACACGTTCGCCCACCGCCGTGCGCCCGGCAAGCAAGCAATGAATTAGCTGGACTCGACACTCGCGATCGCCGTGCCGTCCCTTAAGGTCAGGAAGCTGTGTTGCTTCGGCCAGTCCACGCGTGGCGGGCACCAACGTCACAAAGCCGCGCCGTGCGGACTGAACTCCAGGGTCGCCGTCTTTCTCCAGCGTCTTTTCGCGATGCTCGGCGGTAGAGTAGACGCCCGCATAAGTGTTCCACCCATCTGGATTGTGGCCGTGGGAGCAAATCGCCAGCGGTCGCGGTTTGCTTGAACGACCAACAGGTCGCAAGAGCCAAAACGGAATCGTAATCCCCGGTTCGGTTTGTATATCGCCCCGCTGCCGTGTGTAGCCGTCCTCCGTCGTAACGCGACCTAACATCACAACTGGTTTATGCGACTCCGTAGCTTCACGAATGGTATCGAGCCCCAACAGTTTCTCAAGTTCAGCTCGGGCAACCACTTGCCACGCGGCGAACCCACCGGGAAAGTCCTCACGAAACGAAAGCGTCCCCTTCGAACCGACTGAATTCGTGATGTGCAGTCGCTGCAAGTATTTGGCCGTCCGTTCGGGATACTCGGCAAAAGGCTTCGGCGAATCACTCTGTGCCGCGACACCCCCGGTGAAGCTACACGCCGTCGCAAGTATCAATACGCATCGCAAGGTCGGTTTCATGGCAAAGCTCGTTAGATCCAGGATCGAAAAAGGGTCGTGTAGGTCGTGCGGCTGGATTGCCAGCGCAGCAATGTCCTAATCGGTCGGTTAAGCTTACGCGAGTACCGTTTTGGATTCTACAATTGCGACGAGAATTCTCCGACGATGGAGAAACGCGACCACATATTCGTCCTGATTTGAAAGACACATGAAATACAAACATCAATCGAATTGTTCATCAGAGGTGCAACAGGTTTTCAGAATCAGTTGCGTATCGATGACCGCGATTCTATCCGCAGTTCTGGCACCAGCGGGCGCTGCGGAAACGAAGAATGTTGTTCTCCTGATTTCGGACAACCAGACTTGGTTCGATGTCGGCTGTTACGGAAATCGAGTTGTACAGACACCGAACATCGACCGTCTCGCCACCGAAGGCGTACGATTCGAATCCGCTTTCGCTACGACGGCGTCGTGCGGACCGAGTCGAGCCGTCATCTACAGCGGACTGCTGACGCACCGAAACGGTCAGTACGCGCATCCACATCGCGAACACAACCAGGAGATTCGACCAGATGTTACGACCGTCTTCGCCATGCTCAAAGAGAATGGTTACCGCACGGGATTGATCGGGAAAGATCATGTTCGCCCGCTGGAAAAGTATCCGATCGATTTCAAACCCAGAACAAAGTCTCGCGATGTACTCGCGATGGCTGCCATGGCAGACACATTCATTCGCGAGTCGAAACAACCATTCTTTCTCGTGATGTCGTTCGGCGACCCCCACCCAGTTTCGATTGATGGACCTGGGTGGGGAATACCAACCACTCAAGACGGTTACTCTCCCATCAAATATGATCCGCACGAAATCAGCGTCCCAAAGTTCCTGCCAGACACTCCCGAAGTTCGCGAAGGCATCGCGGGCTATTACCAACAAACCACGCGGATGGATGATGGTGTTGGGCGAGTTTTGGAATCTATCGAGAAGCATGGTCACAAGAACGATACCTTGGTCATCTTCACCGCCGATCACGGAACGTCGGAGCCCGGTGCGATGGGAACTCACTACGAACCAGGTGTTCGAGTGCCCTTCGTCGTTCGCAGTCCTGGCTTGAAGAAGAAAAGCATAGTCAACCCGGCACTTGTCGCGTTTACAGATATTACTCCGACTATTCTCGACTGGACTGATACGACATTCGACGATTACAAGTTTCATGGTCGTAGCTTTCTCCCGATTCTCGAATCGGACCAGACCAACGGTTGGGACCGTGCTTTGCTCAGCCACGTCGGCCACGACGTCTTTGCCTACTATCCGATGAGAACGCTTCGTGGACGGAGATATAAGCTGATCTGGAACGTTAACTATCGCAGCGAATACCCGTTGCCGATCGACACGGTGCAACGCCGTACGTGGGTTGACGCTCGTCAGAGCGACGGACAAATGCTCGGAGGACGATCGATTGAAGCGTTTCTGCATCGACCGCAACTAGAACTTTACGATTTACAGAGCGATCCGTGGGAGACGACCAATCTCGCTGAGCGTCCGGATGCCAAATCGATCCGGACCCAGATGGTTGCCGAACTGGTAGAGCGTCTCGAAGCGCAGCAAGATCCGTGGCTGCGTAACTATCATCCACTGAAGGCAGGGCAATGATCGCCGCGCGTCTCGTTCGATTCGAACTACTGCTCTAGCGGCGGTCGGGTCGCTCGATCCATTTGTAGGCTCGCTTCGCGTTCAGCGAGCAGAATTTTGTCGTCGCGTCCGTTCCTCTTTCCGCGGCATACTCCATCACAATGCGTTGCAATGTCTCGTAGCTGGCGGCACGGTCTGATACGGGCCAGTTGCTGCCGTAGATCACGCGATCGTCTCCGAACGCATCCCACACAACATCGATGTAAGGTTTGTAGAATCCCAGATCGGTCGGTGGTTTCTGCCTGTCACGCGCGGCAGCCTCGACGAGTGCTGAGATCTTGCAGAACACGTTCGGATGACCAGCAGCGGCGCGAATTCCTTCGCTCCAATCGGGCGGCGGCGCTTCTTTGGTGATCTTCACGTTGCCGATGTGATTCTGCACGATTCGCAGTGTTGGCAAGCGCAATGCGAGTTCGGCAACGACTGCTGAAGTCTCCGGCCCGCCATTCACGTCGAGCGCAAGATCCCGTTTGGCAAGCAACTTCAAAGCTGAAAGATCGCTCCGCTCAAGCAGATTCTGTAGCAACTTGACTGAGATGCGAATGCCGCGAAACAGAGGATCGGCGGCGAAACGATTCACGTATTGCGTGAAGTTTGGATCAGCCGGGTTCAGATTGCCGACAATTCCCACGACAAACGGATCATCTTTCGCGAGTTCGAGCAGCCACGCGTTGTCCTCAAGACGGGGACTCGCTTCAACGATAACGGTCCCGGTAACAGGTCGATAGGTCTTGAGTGCGCGGAGATGACCCGGGAGTACCGTTCGATACAAAGGCGATCCCTTGCTCGGCCAAGGAATTCCTTCCGGTCGCGTCGGATCATAGAAGTGCGTGTGGCAATCGATGATGTCCAAATCGGCCGCCGGCTCAGCGGCAAACACTGGACGAAGCCCAAGTGCAATCGGTCCAGCGATGCTACTCGCCATCCATGTTCTACGGTCGACGGTTTCGGTAATCACCTTCGTCTCCTGTCGAGGAAGTTCGCTTAGCTTTTTCTGCGCCACAGAGAGCGTTGTCACACGAACAGTTCGGCGATTGGTCGCCCCATGTCGGTGATTGGAACAGGGCGATCACCATCGTAGAGATTTTTGCGGTAATCGATTCCGACGGTCGCGCACACAGTTGCAAAGAAATCAGGAACGCTGACTGGATTGGAAACGATCTTCTTCGACAGTTCATCGGTTTCGCCCCATGCTCCGCGATGTGACAAACCGCCGCCGGCAAGTACGCATGTGAACGCCGTGCCTTGGTGGCCGCGGCCTCCGCCGCTGTCGAACTCAGGCGGCCGACCGAACTCTGTCGTGATGACGATTAGCGTTTTGTCAAGCAATCCCTTCTCCTCGAGGTCGGAGATCAACGTTGCGACGGCGGTGTCGAGTTCCTGAATCAGTTTATGCTGATCCAAAATACCTTCGTTGTGAACGTCCCATCCAGCGCCATTGAGAAAGTTCAGATTGTGAGACACTTCGATAAACCGCACTCCGCGCTCGACGAGCCGACGGCTCAGCAGACAGCGCTGGCCAAACTCGCCGCCGTATCGCGTTCGCAGATCGGACGGCTCTTTATCCAATTGGAACACGCGATTGAACTCTGGGCCACTGAGTTTCAGGCTTTGCTCGATCGCTGCCTCGTAGTCTAAGAGCCGCGAGTCGGTCGTCGGCTCCGCATTTCTTCGCAGCGCGGACAGAAACGATTCCCGCCGCGATTGCCTTGCCGGAGTAATGCCGTCCACGCGCGACAAACCGGCTGGTCCTTGGCTCGTATCGGTCAGATAAAGGAATCCATCGCGGGCTCCTAGAAATCCCGGACCGCGAGTCACGTTCGGGTAGCCAATCAAGACGTAAGGAGGAGCACCTTCGTTCACGACACCTCGCTCATGCGCGACCAAAGAACCTAACGACGGATAGGTCACCGTCCCGCTGATCGGTCGCCCTGTGTGCATGCGGTTGGTTGCGGCCGCGTGTTCATCGATCATCTCGTGGTTAACAGTTCGTACAGCGGTCGCGCGATCCATCAACGGAGCCAACGTCTTCAAATGTTCGCACAGCCGCACGCCGGGGACCGCTGTTTCGATCGATTCGTAGTACGAACCGGCCACTTTCTTCTTCGGGTCGCCCTTTCGTTTCGGATCAAACGTATCGATCTGGCCCATGCCTCCGCCCAGCCAAATCGAGATCACATGTTCGGCTTTGCCTCGAAGAACTTCGCTGGATGAATCGGCGAAGCCCGCTTTTGGCAAGGCGATGCCGCACGCAACCGCAGCACTAGCGGCAAGGCACTCGCGACGATTGACAGTAAGTCCGGGAGTTCTATCCATATGTAGTTTCATTCCAGTTCGCATCCTACCTTACGGCATCCAAACAAATTCACTGTGGTTAATCAGACTCCACACAGCGTCTTCATAAACTTCCCGCCACTCCGCACGCAGGCGAGGATCAGGTGCCGGACCTTGGCGGACACGACGTTCTACTTCCTGCTGGATTGTGTTGGCTTCGGATTGCAAGTGATTAAACCAAGTGACCCGCGGCAAGGCTGCCAGCGACGGCGGCAGTATGATTTGGTCAGCGGGAATCAATCGAGCATCAAACCTTTCCGCCAACGCGTTAGAAAACGTTGAAAGTTCGTCCGAGTTCGGTCGACGGCTGAGAACACGCAGGAATACTGCCTCGGTCAACAACTGCGGTGATTGTGAATCGACTGCCAGTTGTGCCAGTTCGCTTCCGTAGGATGCTCGGGTCAGTGTCATGGAAAGTGTTCCGTTGGCAAGGACTCCCGGTTGCAGCACGTTGGGATCCCCGTCACGTTCGATGATTGGCCTTTGCCGTGAACCGGTCCATCCAAAAGCTTCCAGTACATCTGCCGTCATCCGTGCGCGAGGCAGCGACAAGCTCGGACGATCGCGCTCGTTGTTCAAACTGGCAAACATCCACGCCCGCCTTGGACGACCCAATGTCAGTCGATTGCTGACCGGGCGTCGCCCATCATGCACGAACGTAAGCTCCTCGACATCCATCGGTGATCCGGTTACGGCATGCATCGAGTCGACGATCTGTTCGGCGGTCAGTCGGCGCCGCTCTGGAGCGTTAAAGAAACGCAGTTCCGGAGCCGCCGCGAGGTTATGTCCTGTAGCTTTGCGCTGGTAAGTTTGCGACGAGAAGATCAGTCGCATTACCTGACGAAGATCGTAGTCGTGCGAAACCAATTGCTGCGCGAGCCAATCGAGCAATTCCGGATGACTCGCCTCACGCCCTTCCCAGTCATGCACTGGCTCAACGAAGCCGGCACCGATCAATCGCTTCCAAAGGCGATTCACCATGACTCGTGCAAAACGTCCATTCTGTGGCGCAGTGATCAGTGCCGCGAGTCGCTCACGTGAATCATCCGGACTCTGCATCAACTCGTCGACGGCTGGACCATCTTCGATACCGGCGACTTCACCGAACGGCCACTTCGCGGCCACCGGCTCGGCGGGCTTCAGTGTCACTTGAATCAACGAATCACGTTGCTTTTTCTCGAAAAATGCATCGGGCACACGACTTGTTCCGGGTACCGTGACTGGCTTCCGTTCGAACATCGCGGCCAGCGAATAGAGATCACGTTGCGTCGTGCTGTGATAAGGCGAATCGTGGCAACGGGCACACTGCAACTCGACCCCCAGAAACGCGGAGGCGACGATATGCCCCTTTGCGGCGAAGGGCGCGTCGTTTTCGGCTGCCATCGCAAATCCCGCGCTGCCGCCTTCATGTTGACTGCCTCGCATCAAAATCAACTCGGTGACCATTCGATCCAGCGGTTTGTTGTCGCGCAGCGAATCGTACAGGAACCAGCGAAACGGCCCCGTGCTGTTGAGCGACGCGTTGAGTAGAGTTGGATTCTCGGCAAGCAAATCGAGCCAATAGCTCATCCAGTGATCGGCACAGCGATCGTCCTTCAGCAGCTGATCGATTAATCGCTCGCGTTTGTCGGGTTTGGTGTCGGCAAGGAATGCCTCTGCCTCGGTTTGCTGCGGCGGGACGCCCACCGTATCGAGAAAGACGCGGCGCAGGAATGCCTCGTCGCTGATCACTTCAGACATCGCAATATCGGCGGCGAATACCGGGGGTGCTGGCCATGCGGCCCCTTTGTGAATCCATTTCTCAAGTACCGCAATCTGATCGGCGGATAGGCCGTCTCCGGTCGGAGGCATTCGCACGCTCTCGTCGTCGCTGCGAATGCGCTCCATCAGTTCGCTCGCTGCAACGTCGCCGGGGACGATCGCGGCCATTTCGGAGTCTCCGCTGTTAAGAGCGAGATCACGTGAGGTCAACTTCAATCCGCCTTTATCTTTCTCTCCGTGACAGCGGAAACAGTGCTCGCTGAGAATGGGAAGAACCTTCATGTGAAATGTCTCGGTCTCCTCGGCGCTCGAATTGGCGGTCGCGGTCAACGCGTGCTCGATCTTCGCGACCACGAATGCGTCGACCGGATGCTCGCTTGACGCCTCTGCAACCGACGGCACGGCTGGCGACGGATGTTCCCGGCTCCATTCGCGTCCCGCCTCGTGACGCCGATGCCAGAACTCGGTTTGAGACGCGGCGGCAGCGCGTCGAGTCTGGTCATCAAAGTATCTGAGCGAAGATTCGATCCGCGCCAGCGCAGATTCGATGGCAGCATCAGTGAGCGGCAACATCGCAGGACCGGCATGCCCGTCCGTCCCAACATCATTCAAGGTGGGCTGTAGAACGACAAATGACTCTCTGTCTTCCGATTGCAATGCGACGCACACCTCGCCGGTTTCGGAACGAAGATTCTTGCCACCGACAACTAACTCTAGCACGACGCGGCAGCGGCGCGGTGTGCCATCGGTCGTCTCGGCAATCTTTGCGGTCGCGAGAAGTTCCTGTTGATGGTAGCCCGCGACGCGCGCTCCAGGGATTGGCGGTTTCGTAACGGGCGTCATTGGCTCTTCACCGTTAGGAGGCTGTTTCGTAATCGCATCGGTTCGCGCAACGACAACTCCATCGATCCACAGTCGGCTGAGCGCTCGCGCACGTAGCAGAAACATGTGTTCGCCGGGCGGCAATTCGACGTCAGCTGCGATACGCACTAACACTGGTGCCCTCCAGCTCGCGCGAATTCCCCAGTCGTCATAGCGCAAAGGAATTCGGGGCAGCAACAGCTCATCACTTAACCAACGAGTCGTCTCGTCGGGCCAGGCTTCGCCTTCGTTCAACCAACGCTCATGAGTTGGCATCCCCTCGGAGAAAGTCACCAGCACGCGGCCATCTGGAATCCCGTCGAGCTTTGGCATTACTTCTGGTTGCGGGCCAACAACTCGTGGACCGCCAACACGATGAAACCGTGCGGCCATGACTTTGTCGTCTAGCAACGTGCGATGAATCGCAACAGCGTCGATCCACCCGCGAAAACTGTTCCCTGGATTCCCGGCGAGTGACGATCCGATCCACACTGCATCGTCGTCCACGATGGGTGGCTCCGTCGTCGCGCCACCCATGTCCCACGTCCCTGAGGTCGGCTGGCCGTCGATCCAGCCGCGAACCGATTCCGGCTCACCAAACCGATATCCAACGGCGAAGTGATGCCAACCGGTTGCTGCTTCGAATCCCGCCTTCGACGTCCACCGATGCCAATGCGACGTTCCCGCACCGGGAGCTGTTGCAAACAGGAAGCTGAGCTTTGCGACACCTTTAGAGCCAACGATTCGCAACGCCCAGTTTTGGTTGTCGCGAGCGACATTCGGTGCACTGGTACGCCCTTTGCCAACGACATACATCGGGCTGCCGTCTCGCAAACCATCCAGTTTGACCCAAGCTTCGAGCGTGATGGCATCGCCGTTCGTGAAATCAAACCTGCGATTTGTTTCCGCTCCGTCCACGGAGAGGTAGGTGCCTTTGCCATCCAGGCGAACCGCCGTATTATCCTTCGCAAAGTCCGGAAACTCCGGTGGTCGCGGTCCAGCCTGATCACGCTCGACATCACCATGCGACGAAAGTGGCGTTAGTTCTGTGGCACCGAAATTCCAACGAGCGACAATCGTGGATTCGTCGCCCCACAGGTTCACTGCGGGGCAAGCGGCAATCAGCAGCGCGATCGCCAGCAGGCTCGAACGCATGATCTCAGATTCCGGTGAGAAAAAGGGTGTGAATCGTTGGAGGGCTCCCATCAGCTTAGACGGATCATTCTCTACTGCCAACACTCGCACGGCGAATTGCAGCGATGTCGATTTCCTGTTGTTTGCCGACTCGCATGGCGATACGTTGGAGCGCGACTCGACCATGGAGGCACTTAATGGACTCAGATGCTCAGTTCGAACCGACGACGGTTACTTGTCCGCGATGTGACGAGCATTTGAAGGAAATCTCCCGACTGCAAGACGAGTTAGCTCAGTTACGGCAAACAACTTGGCCGAAGCCTGGGATAAAGTGGTCAACGCTCGCTGCGGTAGGCACCTTTCTCTTTGCGACGGTCCCTAATCTCCCGTGGGTCGTCTTAGATCTCTGGGGAGGGCCGACGGGTGAGGCCGAGTGGCTCTTCTATATTCTATGGGGAATGGCGATTGGCGCTCTATGGGCCCAGTGGTCCTTGCTTGGGATCTTCTGCATGTTGAGCGATCAGTCTCTTCTGCAAAGGGTTCTTCTATTTGTAGCCATGGGCTCAGTGTTTGCCGGGATGACATTCATCAGCAGCGTGATCGTCGACACCAGCGACCGAGATACAGCTTACTTGGGATATGCCTCACCGTTTCTGACGATCGTCATCGTGATCCCGGTGTTTGTGGCCCGCTCTTTGTGTCGCTGGACCATCATGCGACGAGCTTCGAAAGCGGCTGCTCGCCCGATGTCACTGAGCAGTTATATCCTTATGATGACCGTTTTGGGGATCACACTCGCGACGATTAAGTTCTTTCCGTGGCAAGAGATTGCTGGCGATATGACAGATGCGATTCCATGGCTGTTAGTGTTTGGGGGACCATTGTTCGGCGTTGGGTGCCTTCACTCCTGGACGCTTCCTAAACTACTCGGACTTCCAGATACGCGTTCGGTCCGTTGGCCGCAATGGTTACTTCTCTGCGCGATTATTCTCGTTAGTACCCTGTCGTCGATTGCTAGTTTCGCCGCTTACGTCGCTGGTGCCTTTGAACCATCAATTGGCTTGGATCAAGTTTTCCGGCTGTTCCCCTTGCCGATTTCGCTTTTGGGCTCGGCATTGATCGTCATCGCAGCTGGCTACTATTGGCTGTGCATACTCGATTACGAGTTGCGAACGGCGTGATTACTCAAAGACGTCGGGAGCGAAGCAACGCCGGCATTCACCGAAACAGTTCCTGACAGGCTCTGTAGAAAAGGTGATTGTTCCAGAGAGTCATGATGTTGCGTGTTAGAGCCATGAGTCTTCGAGCGCGGTGTTGGCTCCAGTAGTTCCGGTCCTTTTTAAGGTTCCTCTTCAGATTCCAGATCGGGAACTTCGTCGGGAAAGAAGCCGATCAGGAGGTCTTTCTCCTTACTGCTGGAAGTTGGTGTTTCAGAGCCAACCGAGCCAACCATGACAGAACCATATAGGAACGTTCCCTTCATCCCGATTCCAAGCTGGTCACCTTCTTCTAGCGTCTCCTCCACAACACGTTGCGCGGTCTGCCAAGCCAGACTTGCCAACTGCTCTTTCGCTTCGCCTTTGAAATCGCGGTACGCAGGCACATGGACCAGAAAGGCACACCGATCCTCGTGCAACTCGCAGTAAGTTATAAACTCGCCGTCTGTGATCTCAATGATGCGGTCTTCGCCTTCGGTGAACATCAATTCGCGGAGGACTTTCATCCGCCCGGAGAAATCTTCTGCCAGTTTGTGTGCTTCTTCCGAGTTTCCGTGGGCGACACCTAAAGACGCACCAACGATTTTACGTTCAGCAGCGGCGAACCTCGCTTGTCCTGAGGAGTCAGCAGGCGAAACTTCTTCTACCGCGTCCATCCTATCGCCCTCGGCCAGAATGTCCTCGTTGGTCACAATGTTGTAAATGAGAAAGCTCAAATGCGCCACGCTGAGAAGCAACAACGGATATCGGCACCCTGTAAATTTAGAATGTTCCGTCTTGATGATCCACGGTTTAATGGACACAGCGCTGTTGCCGGGTGCGTTGAACAATACGTGGGAATGGCTCGAGAAGGACTTGACGCTTGTCACGCTTCCCGACGCAGGGCACTTCGTCCAGCAAGACGCGTCTGAGACGGTCACTCAAGCGATGGTGAATTGGCTGACAAAATAGGCTAGAGGGTCCATGAGACCTCGGTCCGCTTTTAGATTTTCCTGAAAGCTGGTGACTCCTGACAAATGTTTCAACCCTAGTTTCGCGTCAAAGGGGAGTTGAGTCCGCTACACGTTGATACAAAGAAACATTGATCTTTCTAGACATTCAGGTAGGGTAGAGACTGGTCTCGGAGCGTCGTCTGGCCTCAAGTTCCAAGTCGCCTGAGATCCCACCCCGCATCCCCTGCCTCGCGCCTTGCGTTAGGGCTGAAGTAACCGCCTAGTTCGTGGAGCCCGATATATGCGCGTTGGTCGCATCGAACCTGCTCGATATCTCCGCCCGAGAATTCTTTTATCCGTGCGACGCTGTCGACTTGGGATCTGGTTGGTCGTCACCGCGGTCTTGTTGCACGGCCCGTCGCTTCGAGCGCAAGAAGTTCCTGCCACCGAACCTGCGACCGCAAAATCGGACGAGCCATTGCAGTTCGCTTTCGACGGCGCACCGTGGCGCGACGTCATCAAGTGGGTGGCGACCGAGGCGAAATTGGCGTTGCATGTTAGTGATGTTCCAACCGGCAGCTTTACCTATTCCGATTCGAGTTCGTTCACACATGACGAAGCCATTGCGCGAGTCAATCTATTCTTGCTGCCTCAAGGATTCACTTTGGTGAGAAGTGGCAAGTTGCTCTCAGTGATTAATCTCGGCGATTCACGAAGCATGCAGCAGATGGATGCGATTGCGAGGATGGTTACCGTCGAACAGCTCGACGAATTAAATGACCACGACGTCGTGAAATGCATCTTCCCACTCGGCGAACTCGACGCCGAAGATGCCGTCGAAGAATTGTCAGCTCTGAATCTTATGACGACGCCCGCGGTGTTCACGAAGACGAACCAGCTGATGATCACTGACACGGCTGGAAAGTTGAAAAACGTCAAGGCGATCATCGACGCCTTTCAGCCGCGAATGCTCGACAATGGGACGGTCGTCAAAACGTTTGCGTTGAAGCATGTAGAGGCAGAAGACATCTTGGCCGTGGCGCGTCCGCATTTGGGATTGGCGATTGGCGAAATGATTGGGATCGATGTCAGTCTGTCGGCTGACTTGCAGGGAAAGAATATCTTCGTCACAGGCATCGAGGACAAAGTAAAATTGATCGAAGGACTTGTGACGGCGATTGATATTCCGTCCGCGAGTTTGTCGCTTACGAATGGCGAATCCCAACTACGGTCGCATCTGATCGCGGGTGGCAACGTCGAGACCGTCTACAACGTCCTGCTAACGTTGCTGGCGAGCAAGGGCGAAAGCGTGCGTTTGTCGATGGACGAAACGGCCGGCGCGATCGTCGCCCTAGCGACACCAGAGGTCCAACTGGAAATCGAGCAGACCGTGTTGCAGTTGCAAGCCGCGGAAGCCGACTTCGAGGTCATACCCCTCAAAACAGTCGATCCGTATTTAGTGATCACTCTGTTGGAACAGATGCTCGATCTGCCGGACCCGATGCTCGATGATCCCGATGACATCGACCCTGACGCACCCAAGATTGATGCGGATCCCGGAAACATGCGTCTGTTCGTTCGTGCCAAGAAGCATCAGATCGAACAGATTAAGAAAATCGTCGCCGGACTCGATTCGGGCGGGATCGATCGCAGCAATGACAAGATTCGGATCTTTCCACTTCGAGGCGAGCAAGCCAAACGACTGCTGAAGACTGCGGCTAAGTTCTGGCGAGCGCCCAATCCAATCATCTACTATCCTTCGACCGACAACTCCGAGCTTGAGGAAACCGAACGCGTCGTCGCTGAACAACCGAAGAAGTCCACGTTGACCGATGTATCGACCGCCAAGGCAGTTCCGCAAACTGGCCAATATTTGACGGACGATGTTCACAGCGAAGCACCGCCGATTCGGTGTCATTTAACACCGCGCGGACTGTTACTTCAGTCAGACGACGCCGAAGCACTCGATACGTTTGAAGATCACTTACGAACGATCGCGGGCCCCGTTGATTCGACGCCGTCTCCTCCCGTCGTCTTTTATCTTAAGTATGCAATGCCCGACGATGCAATTCGGATGCTGGCGGAATTGTTGGATGGCGGTGAAGCGGCAAAGGAAGGCGAAGCCGGTACGTTGGTTAACGGGTACGTATCATCGGGGTCAGCAGGCTCGTTCCTAGGCAGCTTGGTGACATCGCGTGAGGGAACGACAACGATGATCGCTGGGTCCATTACGGTAGTCGCCGATTCGCGGTTAAACCGACTGATCGCTCAAGGAACCGCGAACGAAATTGAATTAATCGAGCGTTACTTAAAGATCGTCGACAAAGACACCAGTATTACGTCAATCGAAACGTATGGCACTTCGCACGTGATCGAGTTGTCCTATACGAAGGCCAGCGAAGTCGCGACAGCGATTCGTGAAGCGTATGCGGGTAGAGTCGCTGGTGTCAGCGGCGCCGGTGCCGGAGTTCAGCCGGGTGTACCGCAACAAGGGCAACGCGAGGTCGCCACCGCGAAAGCACCCCAGGCCGAAGGCGAAGAACAAGAGAAGGGGAAGAAAAATCCAGAGAGAAAGCCAGCCTCTCAGCCTGCCAGAAACCTGGAACCAACGATGACGATTGCTATTCATGAACCGAGCAACTCGCTGATTGTCACGGCACCCGAGCAACTATTTAATGAAGTCGAGCAGCTTGCCAAGTTAATCGACTCGCGAAACGAGCAGTCCTTGCAAGTTATCACGCTGCCGACGGCAGTCGGGATCGAGTCGATGTTGCAACAACTTCTATCTGGTGGAGCTAGTTCAGGGAGCAGCAGCCGACCCTCAACTCCCGCACCAAGACCTCAAGTACCTTCAACTTCGCCAGCGCCATCACCAAACCGGTTTAAAAGCGGTCGCTGATCGCCGTAGTTCGTTCCGCGAACCCAACGCACAAGCAACACGCATTGTTCGCGAAGCGAACAGCGACAATGCGACAGGAAGGGATTCGAATGATGACTCGAGCTCTCGCCACTTGGAGATGGTGTGTTGTTTGCGCAGTTCTTTCGTTGGTTAACTCGCTGATAACCGATCAACTCTATGGCCAGGCCGGCCTGCGCGAGTCGCTGGAACGACTCGACCGAAACGAGAACGGAGTTATCGAACCGGAGGAGATCACTCCTCTGGCGCGCCCCTATTTTGAACGACTGTCTAGGAGCGGATCAGAACGATCCCGCATATCCGTCGATCGGCCCAACGAGATTTCCAGAATTCAGGAAGTCGCTCGCCGATACTACGCGGTTAGCAATGGAGCGAATGACAGAGATGTGCGCCCCAAAGGCGAGCGGACGGTGCTGCCTTTACGGCCAAAGCCAGACGAGTTGCTGGTCCCTGCCTTCGGATTGGCCGAGGTGAAGTTTCGCTATACCCAGGATGACTTGGACTTTGCGGATCGTACGCTGGGCGACTACGATCGCAACGAAGATGGCTTCATTGATCGTGACGAAGCCGCGAGAGCGCGCAAGTGGACTCACCGCAATCCGTTCGACGACGATCTGAATAAAGACGATCGCTTGAGCCGATTGGAGTTGAGCCAGCGATACGCTCGTCGTCGGCTGCTGGAAGGTGCGTCGAACGAGATTCGTCGCAAAGATTGGCGAACGGGCGGTGAAATCGAGCCGTCGCGGCGCGAAGAAGAAAGGCGAGACGAGTCGCAGTGGTGGCGGGAGGGAGGCAGTGGACATTGGCTGACGGCCAGCATGATGGGACGGTTCGATCTGAACAGGAATGGTCGTTTGGAATTACAGGAACTGCAAAGCCTTGGGATTCCGTCAACGCAAGTCGACATCGACCGAGATGGCGAACTGTCGCGCGACGAATTGCACGAATATCTGACGGGATTACAGGACGATGCGGGCGACTTCTCTGACGGGTTGCCGGGCTGGTTCTACGAACTGGATACGAATCGTGATGGACAAGTCGCCATGAACGAGTTTACGGCAGAATGGTCAGACGAAAAGTTACAAGAGTTTGCGTCGCTTGATACAAACACTGACGGATTGTTGACAGCCTTAGAAGTCGTCCGTTCCAAAGCAATGGTCGGTGGCAGCTACAGCAACAAGAACGCAGAAGTGTTACCGCCGAAGAAGACCATTATCTCGGAGATTGAAGTCGACGAAGACTTCACAATCGGCGATCTGAATGTTCAACTGTCGATCACTCACTCAAACACGGGCTTTCTTGATGCGTATTTAACCGGGCCAGATGGCCAGCGAATCGAGTTGTTCTCCGAAGTAGGCGGCAGCGGCGATCACTTCGACGAAACGATCTTCGATGACCAGTCAAGGTTTCCAATCAACAAAGCTCGTCCGCCATTCAAGGGTACGTTCCTGCCCGAAGGTCTGCTCAGCCGCCAACCTGGCCTCGGCCACTTCAATGGCAAGAACGCAAGAGGCGTTTGGCAGCTTGTCGTGCGAGGAACACGCAGTGAGCGATTTGGAATGTTGCATAGCTGGAGTCTGATCGTGCGTCCTCGTGAAGAGATGCTCACCAGCGAGGTCGCGGCTCCGGCGCAAGACGGACCACAACTGAGTACTGCGTTCGAGGCTCGATTCCCTTCACGCCGACCGGAAACGAGTTCGAAACCAGAGAGTCGTACCGATTCAAGAGCCGAGTCGTACCGCAGCTCATCACGTGGCGATCCGGAACGAATTGCGGAAGAGAAACGTAAATACTTTGAGTTGTTAAAGAGCGGCAAGACGGACGGCGATTCGGAGGAGGAACGCCGGAAGAAGATCGAGCAGTACAAGCAGTGGATTGAGAAGCAAAAGTTAAAAGATGGCAAAAAGCTGTCGAAGAAAGAGCAGCGAGATGGTGATGAGAAGGATCGAGGGAGAGACGCCAATGGCTGAATTCGTTTTACCGCACGCGCGCTAATTGCGACGCATCGTAACCGCAGTACCGACCTGCGTCATTCGGTCGCAGGTTATTCTTCGCTCTGAAACCGTGTAGCTTGCTAACATCGATCGTATAATGAACGCCACCTCTGCCCTCCCAGTTCAGCACAAACTGACATGATGCGATCTCGTAATTCACACCCGCGTGGCAATGCTGTCAAGACGCTAGTTGGCGTTATCTGCGTGGTGGCGATTGTCGGTGCGGCGTTCGCCTACCTTCGTCAGTCGCCTGAGCCAGACTCGGGACAAACTCTGTTGCTGCACACCGTCGAGCAAAGCGACTTCAACGCCTTTGTAACCGAACCAGGAGATGTGGCGAGCAGCAGCAATGTTGAAGTGAGATGCCGAGTAAAGTCTCGCGGGGCGCCGGGAACTCCGATTCTGCGAATCTGTGACGAGGGGACCAACGTTAAGGAAGGCGACTTTCTGATTCAGTTCGATGACTCGGTACTTCAGAACGAGCTGCTCGCCCAGAAGATCGTCGTTGCTAACGATAAGGCCTTGCTGATTCAGGCGGAGAGTGATCTGAAGAACGCCCAGCGTACTCTCACCGAGTTTGACGAGGGGTTGTTCCAGCAAGAACTTGAGTTATTGGAAAGCGAACTCTTCGTTGCCGAGGAAGAGCTTCGTAAGAGCGAACTCGCCACGGCGTCCAGCAAGCGGCTCGCAGCCCGTGGGCTGATCAACACGCTGCAGGTGACAGCGGCAAAATTCGCGTTCGAGAAGGCGAAGAAAGACGTCGATGCGGCGACACGCAAGGTTGACGTCTTCAAGCGATTTACTCGGGAGAAGATGAGCGGCGAATATGAAGCCGAGATCGCGAAGCAAGAGGCAAACGTTGAAGCAGCGACGTTCACACTAAAACTCAGTGAGCAGAAACTCGCAGAGACTCAGCAGCAGATTGAGTATTGTCTCGTTAATGCCCCGGCAGCCGGGCAAGTTGTCCACGCGAACGAACGAGACGGTCGTGGCGATACTCCTGAAGTCATGGAAGAGGGAACTATTATCCGTGAGAACCAAGTCGTCATACGCCTGCCGGATCTCACGAACATGCAAGTCGATGTGAACATTAACGAGTCGCATGTCAACCGTATCAAGCCAGGCCAGATTGCAGAGATCGAACTGGATGCCGACCCTGACAAAGTTTTGCACGGCGAAGTCAAGGAGATCGCGGCGTATCCGATTCCGATACGATGGCACGGAGCACCAATGGAATATGGAGTGACGGTTCGGATTATGGATCCGCCGCCAACGATTCGGCCCGGCCTCCGAGCCAAAGTGAAAGTGTTCTTCGAATCAAAGTCGCAGGTGTTGCAAGTCCCCCTCGCTGCCGTTGTCGAGCACGACGAGCGACACTTCTGTCTCGTCCGTGAAGAACAAGGCTGGCGGACGCAATCGATTCAACTTGGCTCGAACAACAACACACACGTTGTTGTCGAAGAAGGGCTTGTCGATGGCGACCAAGTCGCGCTAACTCCGTTTCGACACATCAAGCGTTCCGATCTGCCCGATGCAGCCCCGATCGACATTGCGTCGGACCGGAAAGTCGACACGCACCCAATCAAAGCCGCCAGTTCAACCGCCGCGGCAATAGCCGCCCCAGCGTCGTAATGTTATTTCAACTGCGAATCTGGCACCTCGCCGTCAAAACGCTGTTTCTGCATCCGCTGCGATCAATGCTGACGGTGCTGGGGATGTTCATCGGCGTTGCGAGTGTTGTTTGGCTGTTGGCCATCAGCGAAGGCATCAGCGACGAAGCTCAACGGCAGATCGAGGAACTGGGTGCAACGAACATCATTCTACGTTCCCAATTGCCGGTGGAGGAATTGTCGACGGACATAACGTTTTGGGTGCGGTATGGCATACGCCGCGACGACGTCGATGCCCTGATGCAAATTCCCACGATAGTCAACGCTCTCAAGATTCGCGAGACGAAACGCGAGGCACACTTCGGCGGCACGCAGATCGACAGCCACTTGGTGGCCTGCACACCCGAATATGCTCAGGTCATGCGTCTCGAACTAGAAGCTGGCCAATTCATTTCAGACATTCATGTCGAGCAACGCGCCAACGTCTGCGTGTTGGCCGCCGGTGCGGCTCGGCAGTTCTTTCCCGTCGAAAATCCGCTTGGCAAAGTGATTCGAGTGCGCGAGTTGCCTTATGTCGTCGTCGGCGTCATGAAGCCGCGTGCGCCGATGGCCGGCATCGGAAGCTCCTTGGCGGCGCAAGATTTTACGAATGATATCTATATTCCGCTCGCGACGTTTTGGCAACGAATCGGCGACCGAGTCCTGTTTATGGGTGCCGGAACGCGTAGCGGTGAAGAGGTGGAGCTGAGCCAAATTACATTCCAGGTGAACTCCACCGCGGATGTCCAGCCGACGGCTGACGCCATCGAACGCACGATGAGTAAACTGCACGACAAGGAAGATTATGCGGTGGTCGTGCCGCTGGAGCTACTGGAACAAGCTCGCACGACTCGGATGATGTTCATGGTGTTCATGGGATTGATTGCCGCGGTCACACTCGGCGTCGGCGGAATCGGCATCATGAACATCATGCTGGCGACGGTCACTGAACGCACGCGCGAGATTGGCGTAAGACGGGCTCTCGGAGCCAAACGAAGCGACATCACGCGACAGTTTCTAGCTGAAACCGTTGTACTTTCGATCGTCGGAGGCTTCACGGGAATTCTGGGTGGTCTAACCTGCCCAACGGTGATGCTGTGGCTACGCGACTTTCTGCTGCAAACGATTCCTGATGCGATGAACAACCTGCCTCAATCAGTGCAGAACGTCACACCGCAGATCGTCTCCTGGTCGATTCCACTTGCCTTTGGAATTTCAGTCGTCGTGGGGATCATCTTCGGAATCTACCCCGCCCTTCGAGCCGCTCAGATGGATCCAATCGAGGCGTTGCGCCACGAATGATGATTCATGGTAAAGAGCTCAAAAGTGTTACTAGCGAGCCGATTCACAACTGTTGATTCGGTGTCGATGATGTCGAGAACGCGTTCGCGAAACGAGATTCGCGAATCTCTAACTGCACCACTCTCGCAACCATAACTCCAGCACCAACAAGGACCACAAGCGATAGGCGTGGTCGAATTGCTTCGACTCGTGCTCAGTAACGAGTTGCTCGACGGTGTCACGACGAAAGTAGCTGCCGATGCGAGCGGATTCGTCGAGCAACGTGTCGTGAGTTAGCTCGCGGAGTTCGCTGCGGAACCAATGATCCAACGGGACGCCGAAGCCCATTTTGCGGCGATTCCAAATGGCGGCAGGCAGCAGATGGCCAAAAGCCTTTCGCAAGAGCAACTTACCTTGACCTCGACGGAACTTTAGTGACAACGGTAACGCAGTCGCATACTCGACGACGCGATGGTCAAGAAACGGCTGACGTACTTCCAGCGAGTGGGCCATGGAAGCGATGTCCACTTTCGTCATCAAATCGCAGGGTAGGTAAGTTGTTAGATCAGCCAAGGATGCCCCTGTGACGACATCGCGCGAGCCGGCTCGCCCCCACGCGTTTCCGAGAAAGCTAAATGGATCGCTGTTAGGAAGTTGCTCAACGAAGTCATCGCGATACAGTGTTGCCCTGCGAGTTTCGTTGAAGATAGCGATCCACTCGAGGTATCGGCGCTGCGGCGTCTTGCCGAGAAACTCGCTGAAGCGTTTGAAACGTCGGGCGAACGACTTTTGGCGTGAACCGGGCAATCTCTGCCAAGCGGGAGCGGCGAGAAGAGAGCGAATCGGTCCGAGGCGATCGATTTGATCGGCCATCCACACTGCTTTGTATCGCGGATACCCGGCGAATAGCTCGTCGCCACCGTCGCCGGACAAGGCAACCGTGACGTGGCGCCTGGTCATCTCAGAAACGTACCAAGTTGGAATCGCCGAGCTATCCGAAAACGGTTCGTCGAAATTCCAAACGAGCTTCGGCAAGATCGAGACACCGTCGGGACTGACTCGCAGCTCTTCGTGTTCCGTACCGAGATGCGTCGCCACTTGGCGGGCATAGCTTGTCTCATCATACTCGGCGATCGGAAAGCCAATTGTAAACGTCTTAATCGGCTGCTCGCTCTTTTGTTGCATCAGAGCGACGATCAAGGACGAGTCAACTCCACCGGAAAGAAATGCGCCAAGAGGCACGTCGCTGCGCATCCGCATTTCCACCGACGATGTCATCAGCTCGACAAGTCGTTCGGCGGCTTCGCTCGGGTTAACCTCGATTGCTGCATTCAGATCAGGTTCCCAATACGGTCGCACGTCGAGCTTGTCATCTTCATAAATTGCCAAGTGACCGGGCGGCAACTTTCGGATTCCTGCGAAGATCGTCTTTGGATGAGGGATGTATTGATAGGTCAAATACTCGTCGATCGCGCCGAGATTGATATCACGTGGAACATCGGGAACTTGCAGCAAACTCTTCAATTCGCTGGCGAACAGAAGTCGCCCTGGTTCGTGACGGTAAACAAGCGGCTTCTGTCCGATTCGATCGCGAGTCAGGACGAGTCGTCGTCGCCGCGAGTCCCAAATTGCGATCGCGAACATGCCGTTCAAGTGCTGAACAAAATCAAGTCCTTCATCCTCGTACAGATGAGCGATTGTTTCCGTATCGGAATTCGTCCGAAACGTGTGGCCTGCACCTTCAAGTCGCCGTCGAAGCGTCGGGAAGTTGTAGATCTCGCCGTTAAAGACAACCCACACCGAGCCATCCTCGTTAGACATTGGTTGGTGTCCGCCTTCGAGATCGATGATCGACAGCCGACGAAAGCCGAGCGCAACACCTGGCATTGGTTCGTAAGGCGGGCGAAGGTGGAACTCGGTCGAGTATTCCCCTGCATCATCTGGACCACGATGCCGAATCACGTCGGTCATTTTGCGCAGTGTCGGTGCATCGACTGCTCGATGCGGGTCCGTCCAGATTGCACCGGTGATGCCACACATGAATTAGAGTCTACACGTTGAAAGTTAATTACGCTGCGAACAATTGGAGCAAGATTCTAACTATCCGAAAGGGAACGCTGATCTTCGCTAATTGACGCTTATCGGACGCCGCCGCTTGGACTCTACTCATTAAATCAGTAATGGCAATCAGTGTAGATCAGTGTTCCAAATGTGACGCATCGTTCCCCTGGATTGCATCCAGGCTGGTACTTACGGAACGAGCGACAAACATCACCCCACGATCTCCCGATATAGTTTGGCATGACGCTCGACCATCTTCTCGATGGAAAATTCATCACGCATTCGAGCGCGTGCGGCTTCCGAAAATCTGGCGGATCGATCGGGATCATCAATGATCAATTGTGTTTTGCGTGCCATTTCGGCGGAGTCGCCCACCGGCACGAGGTACCCGGTTTGCTCAGGGACGACGAGATCGCGATTGCCCGGAATATCCGAGGTGACGACGGGCACACCGACCGACATCGCCTCCATGATCGCATTCGATTGACCTTCGTAGCCACTAGCTAGCCAGAAGCAATCCAGCAACGGAAGCAGCTCGTGTACGTCTTCTCGTTCGCCGAGGAAGTGAACGCGATCTGCGATTTGGACTTCATTGCGGAATCGAAGTAGAGCTTCGCGTTGCGGCCCGTCACCGATCAATAGCAAGTGCGTGTCGTCGCGAGCGGCCTTCAACAACTCAGCAGCCCAAATCAAATCCTTCGTCCGTTTCTGCGGCCAAAGCCGTCCGACCGATCCGATCAACTTTGCGTCAGCCGGAAGTTCGAGTTCGTCAAGTAGATGCTGACGAGTCAGATCGCCGGTGGTTTCAATCGGGCGGATGCCATTTGGAATGATCGTGAACTTCTCGGCAGGAATTCCATTTTCAGCATAGAAGTCACGGACACCGGAACTGTTTGTGACGATCCGCTCAGTCCGTTTCGCAAGCCGACGGTCGATAGCAAATTCATGCCACACTTTCCAGCGATCGACGCATCGTTCGCCTGCCAGCACGTGTTTGACGCCCGCCGAGAACGCGGCCTGCCGTCCATAGCTATTTGCGGCGAAGATCCACGTGTGAACGAGATCAGGCTGAAGCTGTTTGATGTGAGCCTTCAGTCGCAAGTATGCGAATGGATCGACTTTCAACGACTTGCCGATGATGGTCACTGGCACATCATGGGCCCGTAGTGTCTCCTCATAAGGACCGGTATGAGTGAGAACAGCGACATGTACGTCGAACTCATCCCGCGGCAAACCGATGGCTAACTCGGTTAACTGCTTCTCGGCACCACCGCGGACGAGCGTTGGAATGATCTGAAGTACGCGAATCGTCATGCGATCCCCCGCGGTGCGGAGTTGACTAACTGCTCAAATAACGCGAGATGGTTATCCACAACATGAGCCAGTGAAAAGCACTCGTTTGCTCGGCGTCGCACGGCGAGTCCATACTGCAACGCCAACTCGGTCGCTTCGAACAATTGTGCGATTCGTTCGGACAGCTGTTTCCGGTTTTCGGACGGAACGCAATAACCGTGGCTCCCGTGATCTATCATTTCTCGCACATCCGGTGTGTCGGTCGCGATGATTGGCAATCCTCCGGCCATTGCCTCGACCAATGCCTGCGACGTCCCGTAGTCCGGAGAAGGCGACACAAACAAGTCCGCCGCATGATACAACTCGCTTAGTTCGTCGAAGCTTCCCGGCATCGAGATCTGCTGCCGCAAGCCTAGATCAACAACTCGCTCGTACAACGAATCGCGCAGCGGCCCATCTCCGATCAACCATAACTTGGCACTCGGCCAGCGATCGGCGATCGGAAGCCACGCTCGAATCAGATCTGCTAAGCCGCGTCCTTCGGCAAAGCGATCGACGCAGATCGCAACGGGAGCGAACTCGGCGACTTCGAGGTCCTGATTTACGTCGGCTAGCGCCGCGCGAGCATGAAAGCGAGACGCGGCGCTTCGCGGCTCGATCTCCTCCGCTCCGTATTCGATCTTGTGAATGGATGAGTAACCGGCGCGTAGCAACTCGTCAACGCTGGCATCCGTCGACGCGATGATCGCGTCAGCCGCGTGGCAACGCCGACGAATGCGTTTCCCGAAACGTGCGTGGTCTTGCCAATCGCAATCGCCCGTGGCGCCCGCCCGTTGGGCTCGGAGCACGACCGGAGGGGCGGAAGATTGCAACGCTCCGACAACCGCGTAAGCATCTTGCCGAAGATTCATGACGTAGACGATATCGAACTCGCTTTGGTGTCGGCGAATCCAACGCGACAAGGCACGCATGTAACTAAATGTCGTCCAACCACCTCGTGGCGATCCTGGCAGACGCTTTACCACAGCATCACGGTGAGAGACCGTCTCCGGCCAGTCAGTGTGCCATCTTGCTGTAAGAATCGTCGTTGGGCAACCTCGCGCGCAGAACTCATTCGCTAGCCGCGTGGTCACACGTTCTGTGTCGCCGACCAGCGGCCAATAGCGGGGAGTCACCATCAGGAGCCGCAATGGATTCATTATTTGTCACTGGCCAGATCGTCCGGCTCCAGCACCACAAGGTCACGAAGATGCCGATACTGATCCGCATAGTCCAGCCCGTAACCTACAACGAACTCGTCGGGGATATCAAACGCAACGAAATCCGGCCTGAAATCGACTTCCTGTCGACCGTGCTTCCGCAGTAGCACAGCCGTCTTCACTGAAGTCGGCGCCAATTCATTCAGCTTGGCAACGACTTCGACCAACGTGTGACCGGTGTCAAAGATATCATCAACCACGAGGATATCACGCCCTGCAACGTCGAGCATCATTTCTGAATTGATTGTCAACTCGCCGCGAGTAGTTCCGCTGCGATAGCTACTGGCTTGCAGCACGCCGACACGCAGCGACATATCGAGTTGCCTTATGAGATCCGCCAACAAGACAATGCTGCCCGTTAACACGCCAACGATCGTCAGTGGCCGTTCGCGGTACGATGCAGCGATTTCGCTCGCCATGCGAGCGACGCCGGCTTCGAGTTCTTCTTCGCTAAGTAATGTCTTCACGCTGGCAGTCCGTATTCCACGAATGTTCGATTGGCGGTCGCTATTCTAAAAGGGGTGATGACGGACGGGTAGCCCAAGCGTGCTGGCATCGGTACGCTGGGCAGAGTTGATTTGCCCGGCGAGAGTCAACGTATCGGTCTCTTTCCAAGTGACGAGCGCTCATCACGCGGAGAGTGATGGCTGCTTCTATTGAGCGATTCACGGTTGAAGATCGAAGGCGACGCGCGATGACCAGCGAATTGGGAACTTGGAGCGAAGAAACCGTCGGCGGACATCTGTGCGACGTGTACGAGCCGCCTCAGCGCGGCGCTCATGGTTTCGCTGTGATTTATCTGCATGGCGTCCATCTAAATCGGCTCGTCGACAAAACCGCGTTCATCAAACAGTTTTCCCAGCACGGTCTGCCCGTCATTTCGCCGATGACACAACGCAGCTGGTGGACCGATAGGATCTGCGCTGAATTCGATCCACAATTGACCGCCGAACGGCATGTGCTCGACAATGTCTTGCCCTACGTCGAACAGCGGTGGGGATCGGCGAGCCGAAATGTTGCATTACTCGGGACGAGCATGGGAGGCCAAGGAGCGTTACGGATCGCTTACAAACATCCCGATCGATTTCCCGTTGTCGCCGCCATCTCCCCTGCGATCGACTATCAGTCACGATTTGATGACGACGAAACTATCCCGTTGATGTATTCAGATCCGGAAGCTGTCCGCCAAGATACTGCCACCTTACACATTCATCCTCTGAACTGGCCCAGACATCAGTTCTTCAGTTGCGATCCGGAAGATTATCGCTGGTGGGACAGCGTCGATCGCTTACGAATGAAGCTGTACTCGTTAGGCGTGCCGCACGAGTGTGATCTCGAATCCTCTGGCGGTGGCCACGGCTTTGAGTATTACAACGTGATGGCCGAGCGAGCCGTTATGTTTATCGCCGAACGATTGGATCAAGAGCGACGGCGTCTAGTGTAAAAAGAGTGGGCCTGCTGGCTATGGATCTACAATTCCGAGATCGCGACAAATTTTTCGAGCAAGGAAGTCGGAGACCTCGTTATGCCGTGGTACTGCAGATCGATGGCCATTTGCCGGATTACCCCACCACGAGTGATTACCACCCTCTCGCACCAACTCACAACCTTGATTAACTAGATGGCGAATGAGATCTCGGCGTTTCACAACTGAATCGCAACCTCTTCAAATGTCGTGCCTGCCGCCGATCGAGCGGCCTTGCGATTCATTTCCAGTGCCTCGGAGAGTGCTTCGCGGAGATTCGAGAGCAACTCGTCTCGCGTCGCGCCTTGAGAATTGACGCCTGGTATTTCCTCAACCCAACCGATCCACCATTCGCCATCGCGGCGAATTACGGCGGTGTAGTTTGGTCCTAGCATATCGATGCTCTCCGACCGCAAAAGAGAGGAATCCCTGGGCGCGGCTGGCCCACCGCTACTATTCTAACCATTCGACTACCGCAAGGCGATCCAGAACTTCGCCTTGCCTGCGACCTAAGTAGCCACTCCAGGTATTTGCCGTTCGACTACCTGCCCTTGTTCTTAATCGCGCGAGCAACCGCCTCGCCCATGTCACCAGGACTTTCCGCCACTGCGATGCCAGCGTCTTGAAGAGCGGCAACCTTCTCGGCCGCAGTGCCTTTGCCACCGGAGATGATGGCACCGGCGTGACCCATTCGTTTGCCGGGAGGCGCGGTGCGACCGGCGATGAACGCGGCAACTGGCTTCGTGACATGTTCCTTGACGAACGCTGCGGCTTCTTCTTCCGCGGTGCCGCCGATTTCGCCGATCATTAGAATCGCCTCCGTGGCTGGATCGGCTTCGTAGAGTTTGAAGAGATCGATGAATGATGTCCCGACGATTGGATCGCCGCCCAGTCCAACGCACGTCGTCTGGCCAAGTCCCATGCTCGAGGTTTGCCAAACGGCTTCATAGGTGAGTGTGCCGCTACGGCTCATGACACCGACTTTGCCAGGCTGATGAATGTAACCGGGCATGATGCCGATCTTGCATTCGTCGGATGTGATCACGCCCGGACAATTTGGTCCGATCAGTACCGAGTCGCTGTTCCGAACAATCTCATAGACGCGAACCATGTCCAAGACAGGAACGCCCTCGGTAATTGCCACAATCGTTTTGATGCCCGCATCGATCGCTTCGAGAATCGCGTCCGCTGTGAATGGAGCAGGCACAAAGATCATCGTTGCGTCCGCACCAGTTTGCTCGACGGCTTCTGCGACGGTATCGAAAACCGGCTTGCCGAGGACTTCTTCGCCGCCTTTGCCGGGCGTTACGCCACCAACAAGATCGGTTCCGTAATCCAGGCAGTTCTTCGAGTGAAATTCACCGGCCTTGCCGGTGATACCTTGGCAGATCAAACGCGTGTCTTTGTTTACCAGAATGCTCATCGTTGCAACTTTCGAGTTTGCTTTGAATCTGCGGCGGCTGGAAGCCACCACGACGTTATATCAACGTTGCTACAACTTTTTTGGCGGCGTCGTTGATGTCATCGGCTGTGATAATATCGACGTCGCTTTCGGCGATGATCTTCTTTCCCTCTTCGACTTCCGTTCCTTCCAAGCGAACGACGAGCGGCACGTTAAAGCCAACCGTTTTGTACGCTTGAACCAGCGCCTCGGCGATTGTCGTGCAACGCATGATGCCGCCGAAAATATTTACGAGTACGGCTTTCACATGGTGGTCGGAGAGGATGATTCGGAAGGCCTCGGTCACTTGTTCGGCGTTAGCACCTCCGCCAACGTCCAAGAAGTTCGCGGGTTGTCCGCCGTTGAGCTTGATGATGTCCATCGTGCTCATCGCAAGGCCGGCTCCGTTGACCAAACAGCCGATATTTCCTTCAAGTTTGACATAGCTTAGACCTGCTTCGCCGGCACGAACCTCGGAGGGCTCTTCTTCAGTTAGATCGCGGAACTCGAGAATGTCTTTATGACGGAAGAGAGCGTTGTCGTCGAAGCTCATCTTCGCGTCGAGCGCAACCAACTCGCCTTCACCCGTCACAACCAGAGGATTGATTTCAGCGAGACTGCAATCGTAATCGACGTAAACCTTGCACAGCGCCCTCATAAACTTGTCAGCGCTGCGAATGCTCTTGCCTTTGATGCCGAGCTTCGCACAGAGCTTACGAACTTGATAACTTTGCAAGCCAAAATGTGGATCGAAATGCTCCTTGAAGATCAACTCCGGAGTCTCTTCAGCGACTTTCTCAATCTCGACGCCGCCTTCCGTCGAAACCATTAACACGGGCATCGCGGCGGCACGATCCAGCACGATGCCAAGATACAGTTCCCGAGCGATGTTGCAGCCGGCTTCGACAAAAACTTTGTTGACCGTCTTGCCTTCCGCACCGGTTTGAATCGTGACCAGCGTGTTCCCGAGCAAACCTTCGGCGACAGCGCGAGCTTCGTCCGCACTTTTCACAAGTTGAACGCCGTGTTGCTCTGGATTCTCCTTGGTGGTCCCTTTGCCGCGACCGCCGGCATGAATCTGGGCTTTAACAACCGCGATCGACCCGCCTAAAGCATCGTACGCTTTGGCAGCTTCGTCGTCCGTCTCGGCGACATGGCCATCGAGAACCGCAACACCTGCGCCTCGCAGGACCTGCTTGGCCTGATACTCGTGAATTTTCATCGCAACATTTCCGCTCAGAATATCTGGTAGGGGCATCGAGTAAAGGAGTGAGTTGCGGATTATAGGTGCCGGTGCGCAGAACGGTCAATAAGCCGTCGAATCGACGTGACGGGATCGGGCGCGACCTGTTGCCGCTGATCCGTAGAATTTAGGGCAACGTTGCTGGATGCCACCCGACTCGCGATGCTGTACAACATCGTTTTGTCGATTATTGGGCCGATCGCGCATGAGCGGTCGTGCCGCCGATCTTTCTTTCGCTTCTGATCGTCGATTCAATTATGCAAGTTGGAAGGTACCGGCTCGATGCGCCATTGCTAGGCAGCGACCTCGGTCGATATCGAGCCGTCGACATGCGTACGAATTCACCAGTCGAGATCCGACTGCTCACGACCGTCGATGCTGATTCTTCTTCCGGGGTCGAACTGCGATCACGCTTGGCAAAGGCAGCGTTAGCAAGCGGTCCGGCATTACGTTCGATTGAGACACTGGAATTGGACGCCGATCCGCCTCACCTAGCGCTCGAGTGGCTTGAGGGCGCGAATCTCGTCGAACAACAGGCGAAGCAACCACTCTCGCAAGCAGATACGATCCGATTGATCCGAAAACTTACAGACGCACTGATCGCGATGCATCGCGTTGGGTTTAGTCATGGTGCAATCTGCCCAGAGAACATCCAAAGCGACGACGACGTCTGGAAGCTTGATTGCACCCATCCAATCGACATTAACGCTCCGGAGCATCGTCAGTCTGACTTTATCGCGCCCGAGGCGGCGCGGGGTGAACCCGAGGCAGCCAGCGACGTGTTCAGCCTCGCGACAATTCTGCATTGGCTGTTATTGGGAAAGCATGTCGACCGCGAGCGCGCTGCCAGCGTAGAGGTTGGGGCGATCAAGGACGACCTCACCACGATCGACGAGTTGAAGCCGATTTCCGACCAACTAGCAGCGTGCCTGTCTCATGCGCTCGCTACAGACCCTGCCGATCGAACCACCGCGCGAGGCTTTGCCGAGCAGTTGGATTCTTGTGCGAAGCGCATCGCGATCGTCTCCACAGCGACGCTGCCGAGCTTCGATAAAACGCAACTCGCGACGAGCGAGTCGTTAGGCGGCGCTCGGCTCGATCAAACCGTCGAGTCGGACGTCGAAGTCGTCGAACCAAGCGATGAGCCGATGCCGGAACAATTGGGACGCTTCCGAATCGTCGGCAAGCTTGGCGAAGGAGGAATGGGGGCCGTTTATCGGGGCGAGGACATGGCGGACGGTGCAGCGGTCGCGATCAAGGTGCTTGGCAAAGCGGTCGTCAACAACGTTGCGTCGCGTCGTCGATTCGCAAAAGAAGCCCGCATGCTTGCAAAGATGCAAAGCCCGTTCGTTGCAAACCTTCTGGAGTTCAATACCGAAGACGACGTGTCCTACCTAGTGACGGAATTCGTGCCGGGACGCAACTTGGCGGAATTGCTGGAAGAACGAACATCGCTCGACGAAGTCGTTGCGCTCGCGCTGATGGTTGATGTCGCACGAGGCTTGGCCGTTGCCCACAGTCGGGGGATCGTGCATCGCGATATCAAACCGGACAATCTCTTGCTGACCGCAGCCGGCACCCAACGAATCTCGGCGGAAACGGCTCCGTCAGAAACACAGCAGCCGCTCGTCAAACTTGCGGATTTCGGGCTCGCTCGGAGTCTCGATCAGAGTGAATCGCTGGCGATCACGCGCCAGGGTGCCGTCATGGGAACGCCGTTCTATATGCCACCGGAGCAGTGTCGCGGCGAGGCGACCGACGAGAGATCCGATGTGTACTCGATGGGGGCGACACTGTTTCATTTACTAGCGGGACGTCCTCCGTACGTCGCCAAGACGCACGTTGCTGTATTGAACAAACACAGCCACGATCCCATTCCATCGTTGTCGAAGACGAAACCTGGAATAGGCAGCGCGATCGAGAGCGTCGTCGAGAAGACGCTCGCCAAAAATCCAGATGCTCGCTACGCCGATGCAGAAGCGTTGCTGGTTGATCTCGAAAATCTTCTTCTCGGTAAAGCGACGTCTTTAGCAATTCACCCGGCGCTCCCCAACTGCGATGCCGCTCGAACGCTGGAGTACGAATTTACGTGGACACTCAATTCTTCGGCTGCTCAGTTATGGCCGTTCGTAGCGAACACGGATCGACTGAACCAAGCGATGGGTTTGCCACCAGCTCGATTTTCGACTCGCAACGACCCAGAACGTGGCGTCCGTCGGTTTGCGGAAACACGAATCGCGGGTCAACGGATCGCTTGGGAAGAGCATCCGTTCGAGTGGACGGAAGGTCGAAGAATGAGCGTTCTGCGGGAGTTTTCACACGGACCGTTCACTTGGTTTGTCAATGTTGTGGAACTTACGCCACAGGTGGACGGTACAACGCTGCTCAGTCACAAAGTGTTGCTAGAGCCGAAGAACATGCTCGGGCGGCTGATCGCCAAGATGGAAATTGGCATGAAAGCTCGACGCTCGCTTGGTCGGATCTATCAACAGATCGATGGCTTTATCGCCAGCGGCAAGCATACCGACCCGACGGCCGACGCGTTTCGCAAGTCGGCGGCGCTATCGGCGCGAAGAAGAACTCGTTTGCACCAACGCATCGAACGGTTGCGTGACCGAGGACTCGATGCAACCGTAATCGACACGCTCGGGCAGTTCCTGGAACATGCTTCGGATCAGGAAGTCGCTCGTATTCGACCGCGAGCGTTTGCTGAACGATTCGACCTTGATGCGACGAGCGCTCTCGCCGCTTGTTTACACGGGGCACGAGAAGGGTTGTTGGTACTGTTGTGGGACATACTGTGTCCTTCTTGTCGCATTCCGTCGAACGTCGAAGAGTCGTTGGCGGCACTCGAAGGACACGGACACTGTGAAGCGTGCGATGCCAACTTCGAGCTAGACTTTGCGAATTCGATCGAGATGATTTTTCGAGCCCATCCCGAAATTCGCGACGTCGAAGTGCAGACCTACTGTATCGGGGGGCCCGCGTTCTCCGCACATGTCGTGGCCCAAGTGCGACTGCCGCCCGGAGAACGATTCGAGATGGAATTGGCGTTGTCCGAAGGCGCGTATCGCCTCTGTGGGCCGCAGCTACCGTTCGCGGTCGATCTGCGAGTTGCTTCACGCGGCGCGAGCGGGCGGTGCGAAATTCGCCTCTCGAAGCCGACACCGCGAGACCTTGTTCCAATTCTGAGAACTGGCTCGCAAGTGGTGACTTTGCTTAACGATGGTCCGACAGAATTGATGATGCGGCTCGAACGAACGGCATCGCGCGCCGACGCAGTTACGGCGGCAGATGCTTCTTCCTTTCCGCTGTTTGGCGAGCTATTGCCGGGACAAGTGCTGTCAGCCGGTCAGATGGTCAGTGTGGCGACCGTTGCGATGCTCATGGCGGAGATCGGCGGCGGAGCTGAACTTTACGAGCAGCTTGGGGATGGAGAAGCGTTCGATGTGATCCGCGAGGCGTTAGTCGCATTAGAGAACTGCATTACTCAACACGGCGGCGCGGTTGTGAAGATCGTTGGCGAAGGGATGATCGCGACCTTCACCGATCCTAGTTCCGCCGTCAAATCGGGGTTGGCAATTCATGCGGCGTTATCGTCGCCCGATCGCAAGGATCCGTTGACAGCTCGCGTCGCAGCTCATCGCGGTCCCGCCATGGTAACGACGCTGAATGACCGGCTCGACTACTTCGGCTCGACCGTCCACGTGACGAAGCGGCTGTTGGATCTGGGTGTCGCTGGGGATCTGCTTGTTACCGACACGATCATCGAAAACTCGGAAACCGTTAGATTTCTCCGTGATAACTGCGATGTCGGCGAAGTCATCGACGCTGACTGGTGCCCTGCTATCGTCCAGCGCTATTGCCGGATGCAAGCACCGGCTTGAAGCTGGTTAAGCGGCGCAAGATTAAACGCGCGCACGAGCTGCTATCAACTCGGCATAATCGGTACGACGATAATAGATTGCGTGGTCGTGCGCGCTTTCTCTAGCGGAGTTCTCCCGAGATCCTGTTATGAACATACTCTTCGTTTTTTGCGCCATGGCGGTAGCCCCCGCACAAATCGAACCGACATCGCAGATAGACGAAGAGTATTCAGCCTTCCACGATGACGTACGAAATAACTGGAACGAGAACCTGTCCATGTTCTTCGGTCTAGACGGCTCGAAACAGCCGCAAGATCTTGGCGTGAATGCCCACATGGGTGCTCGAGCGCACATCAACTTCAGCGTCCCACTGCACGAAGAACTTAGCATCGGCATGCAGCTCGGATCAGGAGTCAATTACCACGACTTTGCGGTGGGAGCGGTCGAGGCTCTACAAGGTACTGGCGAGAGATTTCAGAGTTTTACCACCGTCGGCGTCTTTCAGCGCGGAGACGGGCGCTGGAAGTGGGGATTCGCTTACGACTTTCTCGCAGAGAATTACTACGAAGGAATCAATCTTGGGCAATGGCGAGGGACTGTAGCGCACGAACTATCTGATAGCGACGATTTCGGCGTGTGGTTCACGGTGTCCGATCACGGCGACTCTGCGACGTTTCTTGGGACTCCTCTTAGTCTGGAGCCGATAAGCCAAGTTAATGCGTACTGGCGACATTCGTGGGAACGAGGAGCTGAAACCAGCATTTGGGTCGGAGCGGCCGAGCCACACGGCGAAGAACTTATTCTGTTTCCGGTAGCTGATCCTACCGGAGTCCAGCTCGTTTATGGAGCGGATATCCATGTACCGCTCAACGATCGTCTTGCAATTTTCGGCGAAGCGAACTTCATCACGCCTTCCGACTCAGGAACGGTCGACGCCTATCTGGGAGTAGTTTATTATCCAGGCGGCAATGCTCAATCAGGTCGTTCGCGGCGGTTTGCCCCAATGCTCCCGGTGGCAAACAATCCAACGTTCTCCGTCGACTTGCGTCGATAGAAAACTCACGTCGAGCGTCGCGACCTACTACTGCAAAAACGTCATCGCTTGTCGAGGATCCTGAAGACCAAGCTTCTTCATCTTCTTATAGAGCGTCGTGCGATTGATGCCGAGCAGTTCGGCTGTCGCGTTGCGATTCCAATTATTCGCTTGCAGCGCGTCTAGAATGATTTGACGTTCGGGTGCGTCCAATGCGTTCTTGAGCGAAGCACCGGGCGAGGACTGCACCGAAACAGGCGCTCCCGATGCGAGTTGGCCTGGAAGATCTGCGACGGTGATCCTGGGACCCTTACCAAGTAACACGGCTCGCTCGACGATATTCTGCAATTCGCGAACATTGCCGGGCCATTGGTATCGGCGAAGCGCTGTCAGCGCTTCTTCGCTGAATCCTTCCACCTGACGTCCTGACTCTTCGCAGACAGAATCAAGGAAGTGCTGAGCGAGCAGCGGGATGTCTGAAATTCGCTCACGGAGTGAAGGAAGTTCGATGTTGATCACGTTGACACGATAGAACAGATCCTGCCGGAAACGCCCTTCGGCAACGGCCTGGGAAAGCTCTTCGTTCGTTGCCAACACGACTCGCGAATCGACATGAAACGTCTTCGTCCCGCCCACTTGCTCGAACTCGAAGTCTTGGAGCACTCGCAGCAGTTTGACTTGCATGCTTGGCGATGCCGTTCCGATTTCGTCGAGGAAGATCGTACCGCCATCTGCCTGGAGAAACTTTCCCATCTTTTCGCCAGCCGCTCCGGTGAAGGCACCGGCGACGTGGCCAAACAGCTCACTCTCAAGCAGTGCTTCGGGAAGCGCTCCACAAGCGATCTCGACAAACGCTCCTTCGCGACGACCGCTGCGGCGATGGATCGCACGTGCGATCAGTGATTTTCCTGTGCCACTCTCGCCGGTGATCAGAATCGTGGCTTTCGTATCCGCGATGCTGTCGATCATGTCGTAGATCTTCAACATCCGATGATCGTGCCCGATGATGTTCTCCATGCCAAAGCGGAGATCGAGTTGTTCTTTCAGCTTCTTATTTTCTTCGATGACTTCGCGCTGCGAAAGAGCTCGTCGGATCGACATCAGCAACTCTTCGTCGATCAACGGCTTTGTCAGCAAATCGAACGCACCAGCACGGATCGCTTCGACACCTGTTTCCACGGTGCCGTAGCCGGTTAGCAGGATTACCGTCGTCGCGGGTTGGTGCTCGCGGCAATGCGCCAAGACATCGAAACCATCGCCATCTTGCAGGCGGACATCCGCCAAAACAAGATCGTAGGTTCGATTGTCGATTTGTTGAATCGCTTCCGCGCGACTCGAAGCTTCCGCAACTTCATAGCCTTGTTCGCGCAACCAATCCGACATCGAGTCGAGGACGTGCCGATCGTCGTCCACAAGCAGTAACGATCCGTTATTCATCGTTTGCTTCGCCTTGTGCTGTAAGTAAACAGTTGTCGTAGGGTATCTACGTCACACGTTGTGCAACGTCAACGAACAACGGCCGAGCAAGGCATTTCTCTGACGGGATGTGTCAGAATCGAAACGTTTGCATACGGAAATCACCGCAAAAATCGGCAGATTCGTCACATCCGGGATGTACCAACTAGTTCCTCCTGATCAACAAAGGTAGTATCATCAGTGAGTACGGATCGAATGTTAGGCACTTGAGGCGGCCGCTTCGGTACTCCATCGCTTACCACCCATGAGCGTCGTTGGCCAAGGGAAGGAAATAAATATGACGATCAACATTCTAATTGCGGACGATCACGAGGTTGTACGCAGCGGGCTGGCGAACCTCCTGAAAGGTTCCGACATCAACATTGTTGGTGAAGCTGCCGATGGCGATGAGGCCGTCGAAAAGACGATGCAGCATCATCCCGATGTCGTCCTCATGGATATTCGGATGCCAAATCGAGACGGTCTCTCGGCGCTCGAGGCAATCCGCGGCAAGATGCCCGACGCTCGCGTCGTCATGCTGTCGACCTATGACAACCCGACTTACGTGGCGCGAAGCGTGGCACTGGGAGCGACGGATTTCGTCCTCAAGGGCTCGACTCGCCAAGAGATTGTCGACGTCATCACGCGAGCGGCGTCAGGTGACGAACCGCTTGACACAAGCGTATTGCGCCGCGTTAAACGAGTCATGCGTCGACGCCACGAGCGCGACGATGACGGTATTCCGTTGACCAACCGCGAACTTCAAGTATTGCGGCATGTTTCGCTTGGCTTAAGCAATCGCGAGATCGGCCAATCGCTCGGCATCAGTATCGAGACGGTCAAAGAACACGTTCAGAATATTTTGCGAAAGCTGGATGTGAACGATCGCACGCAAGCCGCCGTGTGGGCAGTGCGACGCGGCGTGGTCTAGGTCACGAGCCGTATAAGGCCGCGAACCTTCGCTCAGTTTCACGTGACTACTTCCGAAAGACGGCCTCTTCTCGAGGCCGTCTCGCGTTTCTTGCTAACACGGACGGTATCGGTAGATGATCACGATCGATGGTTCACAAGGCGAAGGCGGCGGGCAGATCGTTCGGTCGTCTTTGGCATTGTCATTGGTGACAGGAAAGCCCGTGACGATCGAGAACATACGCGCCGGTAGAAAGAAGCCGGGACTGCTACGGCAGCATCTTACGGCTACTCAATTTGCCGCTCAAATCAGTGACGCAACGATCGAGGGTGTCGAACTTGGGTCGAATCGATTCGTCTTCAAGCCGGGAGTGGTCCAAGCTGGCGAGTACCGATTTAGCGTCGGATCTGCGGGAAGCACGACGCTTGTCTTCCAAACCGTCTTGCCTGCGTTAATGCTCGCCGAAGGGAATTCGACCGTTGAGATTCACGGTGGAACGCACAATCCGTTTGCACCGCCTTTCGACTTCTTGACCAATGTTTATCTGCCACTGCTAAAAGAGCTTGGCCCAACCGTGATACCGGGTGAATGCCAACCGGGATTCTATCCCGCCGGAGGCGGCAGCTTCCGTATGAACATCTCGCCCTGCCAACAGCTTCATCCGTTCGAGCTGCTGGAACGCGGCAAGCTCGTTCGACGCGAGGTCCGAGCGGTCGTTGCCAAATTACCAAAGCATATCGCCGAGCGTGAGTGCAAGCTGATCGCGCGCAAGACCGATTGGGACGCAAAATGCTTCGTATGCGAAGAAGTGACTGGATCGTCAGGCCCGGGGAACGTCGTCATGATCGAGCTTGAATTCGAACACGTTACGGAACTCTTCGTCGCTTTCGGCGAGATCGGCAAGAAGGCAGAACGCGTCGCCAACGCAGTCATTCAAGCCGCACGTGAGTATATCGCGACCGACGCACCGGTCGGTGCGTATCTGGCTGATCAACTCGTGCTCCCGATGGGTATTGCCGCACATCAGGGACACGCGTGCGCGTTTCGGACGAGTCCACTCACGCAACATACGAAGACACACATCGATGTCCTTCAGCGTTTTCTCGAAATCGAAATCGTCATTGAAGAAACAGGCGATGTAAGAACGGTTCGACTGTGTAAGCGTTAGTTGGCGAAGCGATCATTGCGTTCGATGCCCTTGCGAAAGTAAGGCGAACCGCGTTAAATACCTCCGCGCGTATCGAACATGCCCATCCGACTGACCAATCTACGAATGCCCGTCGAGCAACCGGAAGCCGAGTTGCCGATACGGATTGCGCGGCGTCTGAAGCTTCCCCTGGAAGAGATTCTCCGGTGGCGAATCCTCCGCAAGAGCCTCGATGCTCGTTCGCGAGACGATCTGAAGTTTGTCTACTCAGCGATCGTTGACCTACAGGACGAACCGGCTTGCTTAAAGCGGCTTTTAATGGACCGCGATATCGCGATTTATCAACCCGACGGGTTCGATGACCCAGAGCCAGGAAAGCCACCGCTCCTCTCGCGGCCGGTCATCGTCGGGTCGGGACCTGCCGGTTTACTCGCGGGCTACTATCTGGCGAGACGTGGCTACCGACCTCTGATCATCGAGCGCGGGCAACCCGTCAAAGAACGTGTTCCGGTTTTGCGAGCCTTCGACCGACACGAGGCGGATCACGACGGCGAGAACAATTACTTATTTGGCGAAGGGGGAGCGGGCGCATTTTCTGATGGCAAACTGACTTGTCGAATGAGTGGTGCCGATGTGGATTGGGTTCTGGAAGCGTTCGTCGAGTGCGGCGGGCGATCATCGATCATCTATGAACATCGGCCCCATCTGGGCAGCAACAAATTGCCGTTGATCTGCCGTAACTTTCGTCGAAAGATCGAAGCCCTGGGAGGCGAGTACAAGTTCGGTTGTCGATTAGAACGTCTCGACGTCCAAGATGGCGCGATCACTGGCTTGCACACTTCGAGCGGATTCATCGCGGCGACGCATGTCGTCTTGGGGATCGGGCATAGCGCTCGTGACACGTACGAAATGCTCTATGCGGCGGGCATCCCGTTTCAGCAGAAAGCATTTCAACTTGGTCTGAGAATCGAACAACCGCAGACACAAGTCGATGAATGGAAATACGGACGCGATCAGTACCGGGAGTTGTTAGGCGCGGCGGATTACAGTTTGGTCGCGAAGGGGCAACGTGATTTGTATTCGTTCTGCATGTGTGCTGGTGGCGTGGCGATTCCAAGTATCTCGGAACCGCATCAGTTCTGCACGAACGGCATGAGCAATTCGCGACATGATACGCCGTTCGCGAATAGCGGATTGATGGTCACGCTGCAGCCAGAAGAGTTCGGCAGCGAACACCCGCTCGCTGGCGTCGAGCTTCAGCGTCGTTACGAATCGGCTGCGTTCGAGATCGGCAAGCGTGATTATTTATGTCCGATTCAGCGAGCAAGCGACTTCGTCGCAGGGCGTACATCATCTAGTGGCGATCGAATTCCTTCATCGTATCAACGAGGGACGGTGGTCGCAGATTTGCAAGCGGTTCTTCCGCGGACGGTGATTCATGCAATTCGCGCGGGCTTGCCGATCATGGACCGGCGCTGGAGGGGCCGCTTCCTCAACAACGCAACGCTGATTGGTCCAGAGATGCGAGGCAGTTCCCCCGTCCGAATCGATCGTGATCGGACCACACGGCAAGTGCCTGGCCTGGCAGGCATGTATCCCGTAGGCGAAGGTGCGGGCTATGCTGGCGGAATCGTGAGTGCTGCTGTCGACGGACTTCGCTCGGCTCGAGAGATCGTTCGACAGTTCGCGCCTCTCGCGGCGAGACTGTGAGTAATTCAGGCGTTCTCTCGCCCGTCGGACCACTCGTTTGACGGATTTAGGTAAGCCGAATTCAGCTAAACGCACGAGATTCTCTGACCGCGCGTCCCCGACTTGGGCAACATCTTGCGAATTTCATTCGCATGTGTGTTTCCTGCGTATATTCGCCGGAGGCTTCGAGGGAATGGGAGTTGTGCATGCATTTACATCCTACTTCCTATGAGTCGCTCAGTCGGACTTCGGAGTCAGCTGGAAGGCGTCGCGGTTCAGTTCGTCCAGTGGTGATGTTGCCCTTTCGAACTGGGTGACGATCTGGCCGGATTGTGGAGAGTTCGACACGATCTTAAACGGTAACATGACACCATTAACTGGACGGTAGTCTGCGTAAGTAAGCGTCACGGGCAACTGTCCAATGCCTGGCGCAATCGCCGCCGTTTCTTCCTTAAGGACCAACCCGCTTGCAGCGCTAACATGAAGCGTGTGCGGCGGAAGCCCTTTGGCAGACAGCTTCAAAACGAAGACCTTCTCACTATCAACTTCGCCCGGCTGAACGATCACCGCGCTGTCGAACGCTTCGCGCCAGTTTTGCAGAAACCAAAGCGGGTGCCCGTACTTGAGCTGCTTGAGCCGTGGACCCGACAGTTCCTCGAACGGATGAAAGTCGGAGTCGCTCCAGCCGCGTTGTCCGTCATAAGCCGCCCGGATGTAGCCGAGTTTTCCCAGATCGGATTCTGACAGGAATCGGTCTAAACCGGAAATCAATAGCGTGGCTTTGCCTTGAACGCCTTGGTGAACGAAGGCTACTGTTCCTGTCAGCCTAATGTGGCCGAGATCCGCGACCCTGTCCGCTCCATAGCCGTCACGGACATGCGTGATCAGCGATTCGACCGAGGGGATCGAATCTTTGGCTCCCGCGGAAGCTCGCGGCATCTCGAATTCCTTGCCATTTTCGAACCGCGTCATCGATAGGATCGACCCGTCCTTAGCTTTGTTAAACCGAACCTGCAGGCGTTTCCTGTTGGCTCGGAAAGCCCACTTCTGCTTGTCGTCGGGTGGGAACAGCTCAAAAACACCATTGCCCGACAACTCAACCGCCAGCCGGTTGTTTAAGACGATGACCTTGATGTTGCGCTTCGTTGCTTCGTCGCGGTAAGTTCCAATAAGCGGCTGCAGCTCTTTCAGTGGGACTTCCGCTTCGAGTTCGACGCCCTCGCGCGGACACTCGAATTCCAAACCCTTCTGGTACATCGTCAACGAGGTCGATTCGCCCGCTTCATTTTGCTTGAACGAGACGGCGATCTGATTCGTCAGTGCGAAATACCATTTCCCTTCCGCGTTGGGTGCCTTGAGTTCATAGACTCGTTGGCCCGGTACGTCCACGGCGAGCTGGCCGTCTTTCACGAAAACAGTAAAACGCTTGTCCCGAAACGGGCCAAAGTTGGCCACGTACTTGCCCAACAACCCGCCAACATCCTCGCTCTTCACGGCTGCTGGATCATCCGACGCACCGCGAACGAGCGAGTCGAATACAATATTGATCGACTTCTGCTGCAACGGAGTCGCCGTGACGTTTGTTAACAGGACGTAGCCGAGATCGTGTTCGGGAAGCAGCGTAACTTGAGCTGCAAAGCCGTCGGTGCTGCCACCGTGCTCGATGACTTTCTTTCCGTTCCATTCCCGTAGCATCCAGCCTAGACCGTAGCCCGCGCCCGGTGTCATTTCGATCTGCTGCTTCCAGGTTTCCGCGTGCGTATCCACGCCGAGCAGTTGTCTGCCCTCGTATTCGCCTTTGCCTAGCTGAAATCGCACCCACTGAGCTATGTCCTTGACGTTCGAATTGATAGACCCGGCCGGGCCGATCACGTCGATGTTGCGCATCGGCAGTCGTTTGTGCGTCTGCTTGTCTTCATCCCAGAGGTAGCCCTTGGCCAACCGCTCGTCTTGTTGTGCTTCCGTAATCGAAGTCGTGGAATCTGTCATGTTTAACGGGCTCAGGATCCGAGCTGCAACAAGCGATTCCCAGTCGCTGTCCGCCGCATTACCTGCCGCGATCCCGGCGGCCATGTACATGATATTGTTATAGAGAAACTTCTTGCGAAAATCGGCGTACGGCTTCGCGGCGGCGGCGTGTTCAATGACCTCGGCTCGGGTAAGACGGCCAGCAGCCCACAGGACTCCCATTCGAGTGAAGCCGGTACGGTGACAGAGCAAGTCTCGCACGGTGATCTTTTCGTCACCCGTGTCGACCTCCAGTCGAAACTCCGGAATATGCTTTTCGACCGGATCGTCCCAACTCATTTTTGAATCATCTGCCAACATGCCGATGAGCGCGGCCGTGAAAGCCTTTGTGGCCGACCCGATTGCAAACAGAGATTCTGTCGTGACGGGTTGTTTTCTCTCTATGTCGCTGTAGCCGAATCCCTTCGCAAGAACAACCTTGTCATCTTTGACCACTGCGATTGCCACGCCGGGAATGTGCTGCTTCTTTCGTTCCCCTTCGATCCGTTTCTCCAGGTTGGCGAGGCGCGCCGCGAGATCATCGTTACCTTTTTCCTGTCCAAATGCCGCTGGCGATGTGATTCCGACTCCGCAGCCGATGGCCCCGCCGACGAACAATCTACAGCAGAACTCGACGCATTTTCGTTTGATTATGAACATGTCTATCCTTCGTAGTGCTTGTGTTACTCTTCGCTCGCACAGGAACGGACCTGCCAAAAAAAGGATAAGTGGTCGGACCGTGTCACAAATCAGGTCACGATTTCAAGTGCCGGAGTGCTGCTGGCGTCAGTCTTTCGATTTTCCGCGGTTGTTCGCGTCGATCACGCAGCCAAGCAGTAGACCGACGACCATCCCAAGAACCATGTACTCCCCAATCTTGTCCTGGTCCACCGCTGTGCCCAAAACCATTCCAACTATCATGCCACCGACCATCGCCCCGCCGACCACCGAAACCGGTCCCGTCGGCGTTTGTTTCCGTTCAGATTTCGCATGCTCATCGGGAAACGCGTTCTTCACGTCGTGCCTTAACACCACAATCAGCGCCCAAATGCCGAACGGCAGGCTGATCGGGAATCCAAGCGCGCACGGCAAGATCGCTACCACGGCCGCGATCAGCGCAATTCCATAGGACTGCAGGTCAAACATTCTGACCGCGCCAAGTACCAGAAGGATGCCCGACACGAAACTGCAAGACGCAATTATTATGCTTACGAACGTCGCCTCGGCGAAAGTTGCTTTACCCTCGACGAAACCTTCTAAACCCTCAGGGAATCCTCCTGAGAGCTTACTGAAAGTTGGGAGCAGAAGAATCACCGCCGCTGCCAGCAGGTTCACGATGCCTGCAACCATCAAGCCGACTGCCGGGACTTTCAGTTGACTGCGAACCATTGCTTTGAAGTCTGCTGTGGCCGGTTTTGCAACCGAGAAGCGAGTGTCGCTGGCGCCCACGATCGATTCGACCTCGGTCTTCACATCGTTGGCGTGTTGATAACGGCGGTCGGGTGCCGATTCCAGCGATCGAAGCACCACTTCGTCAAGCCGGACGTCGATCCGTACTTTCTTTGACGGAGCTTCGAATCGGCCGATGGGTAGCTCGCCCGTCAGCATTTCATAAAACACCACACCCAGCGAGTAGATGTCCGCTCGATGATCGACCGCACTCGATCCTTGCATCTGTTCGGGTGCCATGTAACGCGGCGTGCCCATGACCTGATGCGTACCGGTTACCGTGTACGGCTTCTCGACCGCTGAGCCGTCTTCTGCCACGCCGAGTAGTTTCGCCAAACCAAAATCGGCGATCTTCACGCGTCCCCGTTTGTCGATGAGAATGTTTTCAGGCTTGATGTCGCGGTGAACGACGCCTTCGTCATGCGAGAATTGCAGGGCGTCGCAGATTTGTGGGACAATCGCCAGGGCTTCGGGCGGCGTCAGTCCACCGGTCTCGATCGTCTGCCGCAGATTGGCACCATCGACGTATTCCATGACGAAGTAATACAACCCATCAGCTTCGCCAAAGTCGTACACTGCGACGATGCACGCGTGATTCAACATGGCCAGCGATTGGGCCTCGCGCGTGAAACGTTCGGTAAAGCCAGGATCTTTGCCAATTTCCGGCGGAAGGATTTTTAACGCGACGTAACGGTCGAGCTTCGGCTGTCGGGCTTTGTAAACCGCTCCCATGCCTCCTTTTCCCAGCAACTCGACGATCTCGAATTGGGGAAAGTGCGGTGCCAATTCCTCAGGGGAAGGGGCCACAAAGCCCGAACGGCGAGAGGCCAGATCGGTCGCCTGTCCGTCGACCGACCCAGCGTCGCGGCTCTCGAAGCCGGCTTTCATCATGCACTTTGGACATTGTCCTGCGGGAGCGCTGGCGGGAATTTTTTCGCCACATTTGGGGCAAATACTTTGGTCTGACATGGCAGAGTTCCTTGTTTGCTAGGTCTCTACCCTTATCTAAAGCAAGCTTCAGCGGATGTGACAGAAAAAGTCAATTCCCCAGCGCCTCGAACAAATTGGCCAATTCCTCGTCCACGTCGCTCGGATCGACAACGGTGCGAGCCACTTCTTCTCGTAACAGCGCCCGGTAGCGTTTTCGCATGCGATGAGCTCCCTGCCGTGCGTTCTCAACACTCATATCGAGTTCTGCGGCAATCTCAACATAGCGTAAACGCTCGCGACCGCCGCCCAAGACGTCTTTAAACAACTCGAACTGCCGTGCCTTGCCAGCCTCTTGGTATTCGGCTTCCATCCGGCAAATCACCAATTCCAGCAGCGTCAGCGCCCATTGTCGCTCGTAAAGCCGCTCAGGCGTCAAATCGTGCGCCGGCTCCAAATTGACGCGGGATTCTCCGGCAGCCACGTCGAGCGAGAGATGCACGCGGTCGCCGCCCCGTTTTTGCGCGCGAGCACGATTGTACTCGTTGGCCAGAAAATGATCGAGCGACGCCAAGAGAAACGAACGGAACTTGCCACGCTCGCGCTTCGCAACGCGCAAGGATTGCTTTTCTAGCAGCCGCGCGAAGAACGCCTGTGTCAAATCCTGAGCATCCGGCGCGGAATGGCCTCGCCGCCGCACGTACGCGTAAAGCGGATACCAGTAGGCCTCACAAAGTTGTGAGAGAGCATCCTGTGCACCCTCACGACTGGCATCCCCCGCCGCAACGACGATGCTCCAGTGCGTCGTGGCGAAGTGCCGCTCGCGGGCGATCGGTTCTCGGTGAGACTCATTTTTAGGCATTGCCGTATATCATCCGCTGCTTGCTAAGACACGTCGCGATTCCTACTGCAGCCAACCAGAACCAGGCAGGTGCCGATTGTTTGTCTGAACGTGCGGCTGCGTCGGTTTCGGTCGATTCATTCCCGGGGATTACTTCAAAGAAAGGATTCTCAAGTGTATCGCAATTGATTCTGAACGCGCAATATCTGAACGCGCAATATAACGCGCAATATGCGGTATCCTAGGATTGGCCTTTTCCGCGTTTATCGGCCAGGGCTTCCAGTCTGGAGTCGTCGCTGCAAAAGCTCCTTCACCGCCAGAGTGGGAGCCGATTTGAATGCTTCATCCCGATAGCGTCTCGCCGCATCGGTATTTCCGCAGCGCCGATGCAAATCGGCCAGTACCGAAGCCCATAAGTAGGAGCCGACAAGCCAAGCGGGCGGTTCAAAGCCCTTGAGAACAGCGAGTCCCGCGTCGGGGCCTTGCCACTCTGCAATAGCCACTGCACGGTTCATTTTGTGTATTGCGGACGGTGCGTTTCGCTCCAGCAGCGAGTAACACTCCACCACTCTGTCCCATCGAGTTTCCTGAAACGACGGAGCGAGGCAGTGTTCCGCCGCAATCCCGGCTTCCGCGTGATAGCGAGAAAAGTTGTCACCCCCCGCGGATTTTGCCAACCACTCCAACCCCACCTGAATTCTCTGCCGGTCCCAGAGCGCTCTGTCTTGTTCCTCCAGAAGAAGCAAGCCCCCGGAACCGTCTTGGCGAGCGGTCATCCGCGCCACGTGCAGATTCATCAAAGCCAATAACGCATAAGTTTCCGGAACCTGGCCCGTTGGATGTTCCGCCATGATGACAGCCAGCCGTATCGCTTCGTCACAGAGCTCGCGGCGGATGGCCATCTCGGCGTGGGAAGAAAGGTAGCCCTCCGTGAACAGCACGTACAGAATCTTGTTTACGCTGGGAAGTCGCGAAGAGTACTGTGGGCCGATGAGCTCACCGGGGCCAGTCGAGAGTTGTCGCAACCGGCTGCGGGCTCGACCCAGACGCTTGTAAACATTTGCTTCTCTGGTAAACAGCCGAATCGCAATCTCCCCAACGCTGAAGCCGCACAGGGTCTTCAGAGCAAACACCAGTTGTGATTCCGCCGGGATTTCCTCGTCGCAGCAGACAAATAGCATCCGCAACAGGTCATCACGAACTTCGTCCGCCAAGAAGTGCTCCGGACCGTTCTCAGTAGTACCACTGGATTCTTCCGCGTAATTCTCCAAGATGCGTCGACGGCCCGTCCGTTGGCGCAACTCTCCCATGAGATCGTTGTGCGCCACCCGAAATACCCAGGCCGATGGATTGTCTGGCAAACCCGTAATCGTCCAGGACTCGAGTGCTTTCATCAAGGCGGACTGAACGGCGTCCTCAACCGCCTCGATGTATTGCACGCCCACCCGGCGCGACAGCATCGCAACTAGCCGGCCGTATTCATGCCGGAAGAAGTGCTCAACCAGTTTAGGCGTAGTCAAGGAGTGCTGATCTCCCTAACCTCAACGCTTGAGCCGGGCATTGCGACTCCCGGGCTCTGACGAGCTACCTCGACCGCCTCTTCCATGTTTTCCGCGGAGACGATCATATAGCCACCGATCACCTCTTTTGCTTCTACGAAAGGCCCATCAGTTGCACCCTCTGAAGTGACGATTTTCCCGCCTCCCCCCAGTTTCCCTCCCATGTCGACGATATTTTCCTGGAACGTTTCTCTCCAGGCGTTGAATTTCGCGTACATCTCTTCCATTTGTGCTGGAGATGGTGCTTCGCATTTCCCTGGTTGCGCCGGCAGACTTCGCTGGATGCATAGGAAGTTCTTTTTGGGCATAGTGGCTCCTTTATCGAATGGGGGATGTTGGTCAACTTACCTTCATGATGCATAAGCGATAGCATATTGGACACTCAGTGTTCTAATTATCCAAAGCCGCAGATTATTTCCGTGCTAAGCACTCTGTGGCGCAACCAGTGATCCGCGTCTTTTGCAGGACTTGAGCTGGGTGATCTTGACTTCAACGCGGTTATTTGGAATCTAAATCTCAGCGGGCGAATCCGGTTTTGACAGTTCTCAAGAATTATCGTACAAGAACGTGATTGCCAAACTGTGGCAGCTACTCGAATTTCCGAAATGGCAGGCGTTGATGGCGCTCAGATTAAGATGGACAACACGGCTGGCCTTGTTACGTCGGGTATCGGTGTTGATCTGTCTTTGCGCCGTCGTCCTCGTCCCGATATCTCAGCATGGAGTTGTGACGTGCGTGGAATTCGCTGAGGGAGAATACCCTAGCGAAGAGGACGAGGAGAACTCTGAGAAAGAACAGATTGTGTGTTCTTCGGAACGCCGACGCTCAAACGACCGACACTACAATGGCCACAGTCGACCACGTGAGACCGGCAATCGGCTTCATCGAATCGCTTGTCACGCCAGTTTCATTGGGATTGTTGGCCATCAGCTAGCCAATGACCTCTGCGCGCCTTTACTGATTTAGGCTGCGCTCTTTCTCTGGGGATCGCGTTCCCGCCAATGTTAAGGTAATTGTTCGCGCCTGCTGAGTCCATTCGATTCGGCTGTGGTGGCTGCCGGTCAGATTCACATTTTCCGCCAATACTGCGACAGTCGCGTTGCCGTGGATTTCTAGCGCGAAGTCCTCTTACACCGACAAATGCCGTGGAGATCCCATTCATGCAAAAGCTCGTTGAAGGCATTCATCAGTTTCAGACAGACATCTTCAGTTCAAAGCAGCGATTGTTCGAAACGCTGATCGATGGCCAGCATCCGTTGGCGTTGTTTATCACTTGCTCCGACTCGCGGATCGATCCGTCGCTGTTGACGCAAACCGAACCGGGAGAGCTGTTCATCATGCGCAATGCCGGCAACATTGTTCCACCTTACGGGACGCTCAATGGCGGTGAAGCGGCGACCATCGAATTCGCAGTGAGTGCCCTGGGGGTCAAGGATATCGTGATCTGCGGCCACTCGCATTGCGGAGCGATGAAAGGCGTACTCGATCCGGGCAAGCTCGATGATCTTCCGGCGGTGCGCAGTTGGCTGTCCTACGCCGATTCCACGCAGCGCATCATGCAAGAGAACTACGAACACATTTCGGAAGCGAACGCCCGCTTGACGGCAACGGTGGAAGAAAACGTACTTGTCCAACTGGAACACGTGCGAACGCATCCGACGGTTGCCGCGGCATTGGGCAGGAAGACGCTGAATCTTCACGGCTGGGTCTACGAGTTCGAGACAGGACAGGTCTGCGGCTATCGCCCTCAAGTTGGTCAGTTCGTCCTCATTGAAGGAGCAGGCTTCACCGCTCCAGCCGCCACGCGCGAATTGCCGTCCATCTAGGAAACATGGTCATGAGTTACACCAGTGAATCGTCGGAATACACCTCCGCGAACCAATGATATTTTGAAACTGCCTCTAGACTTCTCAGTCATCAGAGAGTGAATAAGGGATCGGATGTATGGCAACGGATTCTTTGCAGAATTCTAATTCAAACTTCGCAGGCGAACTGGCCAAGAATCTTGTCGCAGGCCTGGCGGTCAGTTTCGTGGCGATCAGTCTTGGCGCGGCTTTCGGAATTCTGTCCGAGCGAGGGGCCTTTGCAGGGATCCTCTCGGCCGGGATCATCGCACTGATCACGGCCCTGTTCGGCGGCACGCGCGTTCAGACCTCGGGACCCACCGCTCCCATGACCGCCGTGATGGTGCTGATCATGGCGTACGCGGCGTCGACGCGTCAGTATGCGGGGAAAGGCCTGCTTGAGGCATTTCCGGGCGCCGACCCCGTGCAGTTCGTCAACCTTGTACTCATTCTTTGCGGCGTCATTCTGGTCATCGCGGCGATTTGTCGTTTGGGACGGTTTATTCAAATCGTTCCCAAGGTGGTCATTTCCGGATTCATGAACGGCATTGCGATTCTGATTTGGGTCGATCAGACAAAGAAGCTGTTCGGCCTCGGCGGTCAGGAACGGCTTTCCGGGGCGCTGGCTGTCAACATTGCCGTGGCATTGTCCGCATTGGCGATTGCCTTTGCCGTTCCGATGGTTACTCGCCGTTTCTCTTCTCGCTGGAGGGCCTTTATTCCTCCTGGAACGCTGATCGCGATTCTCGCGGTGACTATTGTCGTGCAATTGATGAGTGTCGATATCCAGATGGTGCAAACCGAGAAGATCGAGAATTCGGTTGGCGCTTGGGTTGCCGTTGTGCAAAAAAACGTGCCGACCGACTGGAGCGCGCAACTGGTTTGGCTCGCGATTCCGTTCGCTTTGCAATTGACGATGCTGTGCTATCTGGACACGCTTTTGACGTCGTTGGTCGTGGACAAGAAGATGACCGAGGAGTTTGGCCGCGATGAGCGGACCAAGCAGAATCAGGAACTCGCCGCGCAGGGCGCCGCAAATGCCGCGGTGGCTTGCTTGGGCGGCATCCCCGGCGCGCAGGCCACGATCCGATCGGTGTTGATCCTCAACGAAGGCGCGACATGGCGGGTTGCGGGCGTGGCGGTGGGCATCTTCGCGCTCGTCGAGATGCTCATTTTTCAGGATTACATCAGCACCATCCCGGTGGCCGTGTTTACTGGGATTCTCTTCAAGGTCGGCTACGACGTTTTCGACTGGCGACCGTGTGTGATTTATGTCCGGCGACTGTTGGGAAGACGCGATCCAACCGGGTTGTTCGACGTGGGCCACCGCGAGATGTTTTTCATTGCGGGCACGGCGGTGGTCACTTTAGTGAAGGACTTGAATACTGCGGTGATTGTCTTCACCGCCTTGTTTTACTTGGTGCGATTGAAGTTTACCGTCCCGGATCTGGAACCCATCGAAACCGTTTCAGTCGTTCGAGAGGATTGACGACGCGGCTTCATTCCTTGTTTCAGTTGCTGCACCAGCGGAACGAACCATGCAATTACTTCCCGACCTTGAAAACCACAGCGTATTGGGTGAGGGCGCGATGCAGCTTTCCCCAGAAGAACGGAATCGCGTGCGCGATGAGGTCGCGGAGGCGTGTAAGCCGATTGCCCAGTCCTGGCCGATGAAGACGTTTGCTTATCGCAATCCACTTCGCGGCTGGGAATCTTTGCCGTTTGACGACGCGGTGCGTAAGGCAAAAAACGTTCTGGGGGGCAACGGGTACATCCCAAATGATGAATATCGTCAGGTGTATCGCGATGGAAGCATCTCGGACGATGCGGTTCGTCAAGCGCTGCAAGAGGTTGGCCCTCATGCCACGAAGCAATCTGTTTCAATTGGCAACCAGCAAGTCGAGGCATTGCACGTGCAGCGTTTGCACTTATTGTTCGGTCTAGACTCGTTGGCTTCAGATTTGTTGGACTGGACGCTGAGCGCAGGAAAGGCGACAACGCGACTTCGAAACGACTTGCCGGACGACTGTCAGACAGATCAAGACGTCGACCCATCCTTCATTCGCGAGCTTTGGGACAGTTCGCTGGCAGCGGTGAGCAAGATGGATCGGTCCGATGAAGAGGCGGATGACCCCGAAATCATGCTTCCCATCGATCGAACGATCAGCGATTGGCTTGGGTCGCTCGCAGCAGCCACAATCGTCGACCAGATCAATGATCAGATGATCAAATGGAACGCCGCATTTCTCGACGAAGGTATGTCGGGGTGGGAAATGCCAGATCGCAAACAAGGCTTTTACCAAATCTGGCGCGACCTGGCGACACGGGATTGGTCCGGCCGTTTGGTGGGCATCAAACGAATTGCGAAAAAGATCCGCGAGTTGCCCGATACGCCGGAAGATGCCATCGCACTCGGCCTTGATCGGCTCGGTATTCCCGCCGAGCGTCGCGTGGAGTATTTGTCGCGGATGCTGGCCCAATTGCCCGGCTGGTCGGGATTCATCCGCTGGCTGGGCGACAACCCGAGTTATCCGGCTCAAAAGCAGCGAAGGATTGATCCGGTTCAATATCTCGCAGTCTGTCTCTTTTATGAAGCAGAACTTGTCGAAGCGTTTTGTCGTCGCCGATGGGGAATCGAAGGGACCCTTTCCTCGCTAGTCAATTACTGGCAAAACAACTCCGACGAGTTTCGACAACTGGTCAACGACTCGCATTCGGTAGATCTCGAAACGGCCGCGATTTGCAAAGATGGGTGGCGCTTGTTTCATCTCGCGCAATTCCTTGGACTGCGGCCTGATGACATCAAAAGTCTTGCTGCGTCGGACATCGCAACGTTGCTTGGATGGTTGGATGATTTTCCCTCGGACCGGCACGGGCTGGTCTGGTTGCACGCGCTGGAGACAAGTTATCGTGAACGATTGCTTGCACGACTGGCCGATCATCGTGGCAAGATCGCTGAGGCGCAAGAACGGCCACGGGCTCAATTCGTGTTGTGCATCGACGCGCGTTCCGAGTCGTTTCGCCGGCACGTCGAAGCGCAAGGGCCGTACGAGACTTTTGGTTTCGCTGGTTTCTTTGGCTTGCCAATCAGCTTTCGGGCGTTCGACAATGACGGACAGGCGGCGTTGTGCCCCGTGATTGCAGCACCGGGATTTGAAGTTCATGAGGAGCCGCGTACTGGTCAGGATGAGTCACTGACAACGTATGGCGCGGCGTCGCGATTCAACCGTCTCGGCGAACACCTGTTTCATGATCTAAAAAGCAATCCCGTTGGCTCGATGATGTTGATCGACGCGCTAGGTTTGTTCTATAGCGCGCGATTGATTGGCAAGACGTTCTTGAGCAAGCCTTATGAGTCGATCAAAGCGCGGTCGGTCGAGTGGTTTTCGCGCTCGGTCGCGACGCGGATACCAATCGATCGGGACGATGATGGTGAAGGCGATGCTTCCGAGGGGCTGCCGCATGGATTCAGCGTGGCTGAACAAGCGACGTTTGTCGAGAAGGGGCTTCGGGCGTTTGGTTTGACGAAAAACTTTGGCCGCTTCATCGTACTCTGTGGCCATGGCAGCAACGCGGACAATAATCCGTATTTTGCGGCGTACAACTGTGGCGCTTGCGGCGGCGGGCACGGCGATCCGAACGCGCGCGTTTTCGCCGCGATGGGCAATCAACCGAGTGTCCGCGAGGCAATGAAAGCAAACGGTCTCGACATCCCAGACGACACGTGGTTCCTGGCTGGCAAACACAACACGGCGACCGATCAAGTTTCGTTCTATGACATTGAAGATGTGCCGGAGAGCCATGCCGAAGACTTGCGTTCAGTGATCGAGGACCTGAAAGAGGCTGGCGCTAAACAGGCTCTTGAACGATGCCATCGAATCCCGCATGCTCCAACGGAGATCTCACCTCAGGCCGCGGCGGATCATATGGTCTCGCGCACCGTCGACTGGGCAAACGTCCGGCCAGAGTGGGGACTTTCGAGCAACGCGGCATTCATCCTCGGCCGACGGACGCTGACAAAAGGGCTCGACTTGGGCGGACGCGCGTTTCTGCACTCCTATGATCCGGACTCCGATCCTGAAGGAACGATTTTGGAAGCGCTCATGAACGCCCCGCTCGTCGTCGCGCAGTGGATTAGCATGGAATACTACTTTTCGGCGGTCGATCCAGCGGTCTATGGCAGCGGCAGCAAAGTAACGCACAACGTAGTCGGGGGAGTCGGTGTGATGCACGGTGCTCATGGCGACCTGCAATCCGGCTTGCCATTGCAAAGCGTGAACGACGGCCGCCGACACTATCACGAACCGGTGCGGCTGCTGGCAATCCTGGAAGCGCCGACGGACCGCATCACTAACATCATTGCCAAACACACGCTATTACAACACTTGTTTCACAACCAATGGGTCAACCTGGTCGCCGTCGATCCGGATACCGGAGAGTTCCATCGATACTTGCCTGACGCCACGTGGCAGGCTGAGTCGCAGATTTGATAGGACCCCAACGCGTAAGCGAGGGACAAACATCGAACGTCCCTCGCTTACGCGTCGGGGTTTCCACAACAGAGAACAGCACCATGAAATCAAATCCCCTCGCGATCAAAACGCTCGCCTTTTTTCTGATTTGGCTGCTGTTGTCGGAGAGTTTTGACTGGCTCCACGTCAGCATGGGTGTTTTGTGTGCATTCGGTGTCGCCTGGTTTAACAGGAGCCGCGAGCAAACTCGATTCGAGATCCCGCGGGCGCGAATCGTTTGGTATTACTTCTGGCTTGTGGGGCGCATCCTGCAAAGTGGTTTTCATCTTTCGAAGCTGATTCTGCATCCGTCGCTGCCGATTGACCCAAGAATGATTCGGCAGCGAACCAAGTTGCGCAAAGACGCCGGTATCGTGCTGCTGGGAAACTCGATCACCTTGACGCCTGGCACCATCACGGTGGAAGTAAATTCCGATGAGCTTGAAGTTCACGCGATGGACGCCGAGTCCGCCGAAGATGTGACGTCCTTTCGATTCGACGAGCAGATCGCCCGTGTGACAAGCAGCAAGGAGACGGCATGAAGATCTTTTTTCTGATCGTGTTGATTACGATTACGCTGCTGATCGTGGTGTACTTGTATCGCGTGATGCGCGGGCCGACCGTGTTCGATCGCGTTTTGGGACTGAACGGAATCTCGACGAAAGCGATAATCCTGCTCGTCGTCATTGGCACGGTTTATGGGCGGGTCGACATGTTTGTGGACATATCGACCGGCTACGCGCTCATCAACCTGGTCGGATCATTAGCAATCGCGAAATACCTCGAAGAGCGACGGGAGTTGGCCAATGACGCTGATTGAATGGGTTGAATTGTACGTGATGTCACCGATTGCCATCGCATCGATCGTTGTGGGACTGTTTTTCTTGTTTGTCGCGGCGGTTGGAGTATTGCGATTGCCCGATGTCTACACTCGGTCTCACGCCGTGTCGCTCACGGATTCGCTGGGCGCATTTTTTGTCTTGGGTGGTCTCGCACTCTACGAAGGCCTGAGCACAAACGCCGTCAAGATCCTCATCGTCTTGATTCTGCTATATTTGCTGAATCCTGTGATCGCTCACGCGACTGTTCGCTCCGCTCATCGCAGCGGTCTGAAACCCTGGAGCCGTGAAGACGCATGATCTTTTCGTTTGAGATACCGCTATTGATTCTGCTGCTGTTGACCGCCGCCGGCGCGATCATCGTCAAGGACCTGATTAGCGCGGTTTTAATTCTTGGGTCATACAGTTTTGTCCTTGCGCTCGTTTGGGCGTGGCTGGGGGCGGTCGATGTGGCGTTTGTGGAAGCGGTCGTGGGTGCCGGACTGGCGACGGTGTTTTTCCTGTTGACGCTGTTCAACGCGTCGCCCAAAGACACGGAAATTCGACGACAACCCGTGCCTTTCATCGCATTTCTTGGCTTGCCAATGCTGGGACTCTTGTTGCTGTTTGCCGCGGAAGACTTGCCAGAGTTTTCCGACCCCAAGTCACCGGCCAGCGTGCATGTTTCGCCCGAATACTTGGAACAGAGTTACCAGAAAACAGACACAGAGAATGTTGTGACATCCGTCTTGATGGACTATCGAGGATTCGACACGCTGATCGAAACGGCGGTGATCTTTACAGCCGGCATCGCCTGTGCCCTGTTGTTGAGGAGAGATTCGAAATGATTAATCCTCACGACAGCGTGATTGTTCGAACCATGAGCCGCATGTTGATTCCGCTCATTCAATTGTTCGCGCTCTACGTTTTGTTTTTCGGTCAATACGGACCAGGCGGCGGATTCGTGGGTGGGGTGATGTTGGGGACAAGCCTCATTCTTGGGATTCTTGTTTATGGCCGAGACGGTGTTCCTTGCCGTGCGGCGAGAAAACTTATGCATGGCGACGGCGTTGGATTAATCATCTTCGCCGGTGTCGGCGGGATTTGCCTGGTGATGGGCGGTCAGTTTTTGAATTATTCCAGTCTGGAAATCCCATTAGCAGACGACGCGCGACGGCGGTATCTCGGAATCCTGATGACACAGATTGGTGTCGCCGTTGACATCGCGGTGACCGCCATTTCGATCGTGTTTAGTTTGTCGCCGATCAATGACACTGAGGATACGGAGCCATCGCGTGACTGAGTTGATCGAGCATGTTGAAGCGGCGATTCAGCGTCCAAACTTCATCGCGTTTGTCATCCTATTCTTGTGGGGCTTCTACATTATGGTGACGCACCCCAACATGGTGAAGAAACTGGTCGGGATGTATCTTGTGCAAACGAGCGTCATCTTCTTGCTGGTTACGGTCAGTGCCAAGGACCACCCCGCCACGGTCCCAATTCTGAGGGATGTCGATATCGAATCAGGCCAGATTGATCCCACGGAGTACGCCAATCCGCTGCCACATGTTTTGACGCTGACGGCGATCGTTGTGCAAGTTGCGACACTGGGCGTTTCGCTGGCCTTGGTCACGGCGATTTACCGCAGGTTTGGCAGTCTGGATGAGAACGAGGTGCTAAAGAAGATCGAATGAGAGAACACCTGCCAATCATCATCTTTCTGATTCCTTTTTTTTCCGCCATCTGCATGCCGATGGTTGGGGCGAAGAGTGTCCGTTGGTGTCGTCCAATCGCGCTCTTGGCGGTCTTTGCGATGTGTGTCCCAGCGGTCGTCAATCTTGTCCTCGTGCTGACCGAAGGTGAAACACGATACGCGTTTGGCGGTTGGCCGATCAGCGGTAGCACGTCTTCGGCGCCGCTGGGCATCGAATGGGTCAACGATCGACTGGCCAGCATCATGATCGTTGCGCTCAGCGCGATTGCCAGTCTTTGTTTGATCTACAGTGGCCCGGTGTCGCCGCGGTCGCTAGGCCGGCAGGTTGTACTCTATTACACATTAATCCTGATGCTGATCACCAGTCTGACTGGCATTATCTTCGCTGGCGATTTGTTCAACATCTTCGTCTTTTTGGAACTGGCGGCGCTGTCGGGATACGCGCTGGTCGGTGTTGCCGGTGATCGAGCATTGATCGCGTCTTTTCGATATCTGATTTTGGGAACCTTGGGAGCCACGTTCTATTTGTTAGGCGTTGTTTTTTTCTACGCCACGACCGGCACGTTGAACATGGCCGATTTGGCGCAACAACTGGCCGACAAGCCGGATTTACTAACGAACAAAGCGGTCATCGGCGGGACGACGTTTATGTTCATCGGGCTCGGAATCAAAATGGCACTATTTCCACTGCACGGCTGGTTGCCCGGTGCCTACACCCGAGCGCCGGATGCGATTTCGCCGATGCTCGCCGCGTTGATGACCAAAGTCTCGCTGTACGCCTGGGTGCGAATTATGTTTTGGGTGTTGGGCGCAAAGGCGGAGTTCGGACAAGTACATTTGTTGACGCTGCTCGGCATCTTCGGCGCGATCGCTGCCGTCGTCGGCGCACTGCTGGCGCTCAGCCAACACGATGTGAAACGGATGTTCGCCTACGGCGGCATTTCACATGTCGGGCTCATCTTGATTGGTGTCAGTCAGGGAAACGAAACAGCGTTTGCCGGGAGCATGTTCTATCTGATCAACGATGCCGCCATGCAGGCCGGACTCTTTTTCATTGCCGGCGTCGCCATTTATCATCACCCGACGCGAACAATCGAGAACCTGTCGAGTCTTCGCAACGGTTCACCGTGGATTATCGCTACCTTGATTATTCTGGCGATGTCGATGATTGGTATTCCGCCGACGGGCGGATTTTTTGGAAAGTGGCACATCATCCTCGGCGCAATCGAGGCGCAGAATTATTGGGCGGTCGCCGCAATAATTATCGCCACCATTTTAACCATGGCCTATTTTCAACGCTTGTTCGTCCGCATTTTCAGTGAGCCTGAAATGCCTGCCGATGCAGAAAAGGTGGAAACACATTTTGCGCTTCGATTCAGCATTGCAGCAACATCGATTGTGGTCATCGCGATGGGCATTTGTAGCGATCCGATCATTCGGGTCTTCCGTGACGTGGCCCAGTCAGCGGGATTGGGAGCTAACTAGTCAAGACTTAGAAATTGAGTTGGGTGGCTGGGGTCGAGTCTTCGAGCCCCCAGTCGTCGTTGCTGGGGGCTCGAAGACTCGACCCCAGCCACCCTAAAGTTAAGCGTTGCCAAAGTACTAATAAGTTTTTTAGGGGATACTAGCCTTGTTTCCCGCGCTTTACATTTTAATTCCACTTTCGCCGCTGTTGGCAAGTATGATTATTGCGCTCGCCGGGCATTGGATGGGCGAGAAGAGCCGGCGCGTGGCGATGACGGCGATTGGGACGTCGCTAGCAATCTCGATTGTCGCCTTCATCGACGTCGTGTCACGTGGTGAAGCGATTGCCGTGCCGCTCTATGAGTTTCTGCGCTCGGGTGACCTCATCATCGACATGGGTTTGTACATCGATCAGCTCACCGTATTGTTGCTGCTGTTGGTTACCGGTGTCAGCTTTGTCGTCCACGTATACTCCGCGCGATACATGATTGGCGACGCGCGATATAGCCGCTTCTTTGCCGTGACGACGTTGTTCACGTTCGGCATGGTGACGCTCGTGATGAGCAGCAATCTGCTCATGATGTTCATGAGTTGGGAAATCATGGGCATCTGTTCGTATCTGTTGATTTCACATCAATCCGATCGACCTGCCGCGTGTCGAGCTGCAACAAAAGCGTTTCTCGTGAACGCCGTCGCCGATGTCGGATTGCTGTTTGGCATTGTGCTGTCCTACGCGACGTTTCACACGCTTGACATCCAGCTAATTCTGGATCGAGCGCCTGACATGGCTGAAGAGACGTTCAATCTGCTTTCCTGGTTCGGCCACGAACTCCATGTCCCGAAGGTCACGATCATCACACTGCTTCTGTTTATGGGCTGTCTGGGGAAATCGGCGCAGGTGCCCTTTCACGTGTGGCTTCCCTATGCGATGGAAGCACCGACACCGGTCTCCGCGTTGATTCACGCCGCGACGATGGTCAATGCTGGACCCTTCCTGCTGGTCCGATTCAGTGCACTGGTCATCCTCTCACCGGTGGCCATGACTGTGATCGCCATCGTCGGCGCAACGACAGCTCTCTTCGCCGCGATCGTTTCGCTCACACAAAGCGACATCAAGAAGATTCTGGCCTACTCGACGATCAGCCAGATTGGATTCATGATCATGGCGTGCGGCCTCGGCGCGTTCGTGGCGGCGATCTTCCACATGATGGCGCACGGATTTTTGAAAGGCTTCCTGTTTTTGTCGACCGGAAACCAACTCGAAGCAACCGGCTCGCATGCACATCACCAGCACGCATCGGAAGAATCGAAGCCGCCCTGGTCCTTGTACCTGGGTGCCTTGATTCTCGCTTGCGTGCCGCCGTTCTTAATCTTTACGGGGCCGTACGAAAGCCTGTGGACCGTCCACAATTCGATCGCCGCAAAGCTTGGCTTTTGGGTGATCGGTCTGTTGACCGTCTTTTTCACGGCCGTCTATCTTTTTCGCGGAGTTGTTTCGCAGTTTCACCCTCATCCAACGAGTTCGGTCAGGCCACACTTTTATTCGCTCAAGCATTTGACGGCAATCGGCGTGGGGGCGCTCGGGCTGATCGGCCTTCTGATTGGCGTTTGGAGTTGGTTTGCACCTTTCCTCGCACTGGCTCTGGCGAAGCCAACGGTTTCCGACACAGTTGTTTGGCAGCCGAACCTTTTTCTGATGCTCGCACTTCCGCTGATCGTCGCAGCCGGCGGTTGGGCTTTTGCCTACATGCTCCATCTCAAGCCAAAGCCCTCGCGCGCCGCGCGATCAAGCCTGTCAAAGTCGATGTACGTGCTGTTCCTAAACAAGTTTTACGTCGACGAAATTTATCATGTCTTCATCGTGCGACCGGTGATTGGATTCGCGCGATGGCTTTGGCGTGCTGTCGACGAATGGTTGATCAACGGATTGATTTTTGGGACTGCTGCAATGGTCGTGAGTATGGCGCGATGGCTCTGGCAGGTAATTGACGTGCGCGCCATCGACCGCACCGTGGAAGGAACCGGCGGCACAAGCATCGGGCTGGCGCGATGGCTGTGGGAAGCGATCGATGTCCGTCGCATCGACAAGACATCCGAACAAATTGGACAGGCGGTCGACGCAACAGGACGCAAGCTGCATGTTGTCGAGCCGCGCACGCTTCAGCATCACCTGCTGGTGGTAATATCTTGGTTAGTTTTCGCGATCGTGTTTTTCTATTGGCTGGTGTTATGAACGTGTCCTAACGAAAGCTTGTGCCATGGCTACACTTCTCGATAACCACTTGCTCAGTTGCATGATTGCCGTGCCGTTCATCGGTATTTTGGCGATGGTGGTTATTCGCAACGAGCAAGTGTCGCGAATCATCGCTTTGTTGTGCGCGGTACTCGACTTGGGGCTAGGCCTGTATCTGTGGTCCCGCTTTAAGCCGGCCGATGAAGGAATGCAACTTGTCGAGCGGATACCGTGGATGCCGACGTTCAATATTGAATATGCCGTCGGCGTCGACGGGATCAGCATCCTCTTGGTGTTATTGACAACGTTGCTCACCCCGTTGTGCGTGCTTTGTTCGTGGAGTTCGATCAAGATACACGTGAAGGCATTCATGATTCTGATCCTGCTCGTCGAGGGCGCGATGATTGTCGTGTTCACGGCCTTGGATCTATTCCTGTTTTTCATGATGTGGGAAGTGACGATGATTCCCATGTACTTCATGATCATCCTCTGGGGCGGGCCGGGCCGGATCGCGGCGGGATTGAAATTCGTGCTTTATAGTTTGACAGGCAGTCTGCTTCTGCTGGTCGGAATTCTGGCGCTGCACGTGGAAAGCGGCCTAGGCACGTTTGACATTCAGACATTGTCCGAGCAAACGTACTCGTCGGACGCACAGTTCTGGATGTTCCTGGCGTTCCTGCTGGCCTTCGGTATCAAGCTGCCGATGTTTCCATTTCATACGTGGCTGCCTGATGCACACGCCGAAGCACCGACCGCGGGCAGCGTCATCCTGGCGGGCGTGCTATTGAAAATGGGTGGTTACGGATTTTTGCGGATTTGCCTGCCGATCTTTCCCGACGCTGCGGTAACATTCGCACCACTGATGCTCTCGCTGTCCGTCGTCGCGATTCTTTACGGTGGTTTTATGGCGCTCGCGCAAGACGACCTGAAAAAACTCGTTGCTTACTCTTCGATTTCACACATGGGCTTCGTCACGCTTGGCATTTTTGTCTTCAATCGGCAAGGAATTCAAGGCGCGATCTTGCAAATGTTCAATCACGGAATCGTCACGGGAGCGATGTTCCTCGCCGTCGGCCAGTTGTACGAGCGAACGCATAGCCGGCTGATTAGCGACTATGGCGGTTTGCACAAAACAATGCCGCGTTTCGCCGGACTGTTTTGTATTTTCGCGGTCGCTTCGTTCGGGCTGCCGGGTACGTGCAGCTTTATCGGCGAAGTACTGGTGCTGCTCGGTGCGTCAGAAACAAGCTATGTAATGGTCTTGCTCGCGATGGGCGGTATCGTCCTGGCCGCGTCGTACATGCTTTGGATGCTGCAGCGCGTCGTTTTGGGCCAGCCGTCCACGAGCACCGCCGAACAGATTCCAGATCTAACGCCGCGCGAAACATTGAATCTAGTGCCCCTCGCGATAGTCGTGTTCATGATCGGCGTCTATCCAGGGCCTCTGATGGAAATGATGGACGCCTGCGTAGCCAACCTCGTGGAGCTGACGAATAAGGCCCTTCCGATCAAGTAGAGGAGTCGTGTACCATTGGAGGACCATAGTCGAATGGCATTAACTTATCTCAACTCATGTGCTGGTCGATGTTAAGGCTTGCTGC
>JACNKX010000165.1 GCA_014381825.1 Planctomycetota bacterium | reverse complement strand
GTGGGTTGGTGGTGAGATGCCTGTCGATGGGTTCGAGACAGCAGTAGCGCGGGGAGCAGTTGTTTCTGTGACCACCCTTGTTCAATGAATCTCGCGGCCACGGGGTCTAGCAATTCGGTGAAACTTGGCTTCTGGCCCGTACTCCCAAAGTCGTCGACGCTGGCAACCAGGCCAGCCCCGAACAGGTGCGACCAAATACGATTCACTGTCACACGGGCCGTCAGCGGATGGTCGCGGTGCGTCAACCATTGAGCCAATTCCTGCCTTCCGCTTTGCGCCTTCCCAATTTGTGCCTTCCCAATTTGTGCCTTCCCAATTTGCGCGCTCGCCAGGATGGCGTCGGGGAAACCACGGGGAACACGGTCGCCAACTCGATTCACTTCTCCACGACCGAGCAATGGCGCGTCACCGATTTTTTCGCTTTCCAGAACTCCCATCGCGAGCGGCAGCGCTCGGCCTTCGGCGTCCACTTTTTCGAGTTGTCCGTCGATGGCGCCGGTCCGCCAGAACACGCGCAAGGCGTCTCTTAAAGTAAACTCGGCTCCCTTCTCTGCTCTCAGCCCCTGGAGAGCCTTCCGTTCTTCCTTGAGCTTCTCGACTCGCTCCTTGGGTATCGACTTGTGCAGGATCGGTGTTGTCGCTGACTTGGGGAGGACGAGTGGGTCGCCGCCGACGCGATTCGATGGCGAAACGGCCGTACCGAAGTAGGTCTTGGTGCTCGCAAAAATACCGGCGAGGGCGTAATAATCGTTCATCGAATAAGGGTCGAACTTGTGATCGTGACAACGAGCGCAAGCGATCGAGCTGGCCATAAACACCCGCGAAACCGCATCGATCTGCTCGTCCACGACATCGGCCGCGAATTGTCGCGGATCCATGGCATCCAGGTTCTTGGTGCCGACGGCGAGAAATCCGGTGGCGATCAGCAGTCGTGTCCGCTCTTCGTCATCGTCGGCCGGCAGCAGATCGCCAGCGATTTGCTCGGTGACGAATCGGTCGAACGGAATGTCCGCGTTGAACGCATCGATGACATAGTCTCGGTAACGCCACGCGTAGGGGAACGAAATGTTCGCCTCTTTGCCGCTGGACTCGGCGAAACGGGCGACGTCCAGCCAATGCCGCCCCCAACGCACTCCGTAGCCAGGCGATTCGAGAAGCGAGTCGACCTGCTGCGCCAACGCGACTTCGATGCCCTGTTTCGCAACGGCCTTCTGGAAGGCCTTGATCTCGGTCGGCTTTGGTGGCAAACCAGTAATGTCGAAGAACAACCTTCGCAGCAACGTTTGCGGGTTCGCATCGTTGGACGGCTTGAGTTGGTGGTCGGTTAGTTGTTGCAGGATGAAATAGTCGAGCTCGCTGCGAGGCCAGTTACTGTCGGACATCGGTACTTTCGACCGAGCGAGGGGTTGCAGTGCCCAGGACTGGTCGGCCGCGACTCGAATCGGCGCAGCGTCCGCCTTGTCACGAGGATCCAACGCGCCGCGTTCGATCCAGCGGCGAAAATCGGCAACCACGGCTTTGGGTAAGCGCTCGACTCGTGGCGGCATTTGCAGGTCGGGGTCGGCGTGCGAAATCGCGGTGAGCAACAGGCTGTCGTTCGGTTTGCCCGCAACAACTGCTGGCCCCCGAGTGCCACCTGTCCGGGTCGCTTCCCGCGAATCCAGTTTCAAGTCACTCTCGGCAACCCCCGCCGAAGTCGAGTGGCACTGGTAACAATGCTTGACCAAAACCGGCCGTATGCTCGACTCAAAAAACTCAGCGTCCGCCGCAGGGATTTTGTCATCAGCCGAACTCACCATCGGGAGACTACCAAGTGCGGCAGCAGCAGTGAGAATGAAAAGAATGGACGGGCGGGTCCAAGCAGTGAAACAAGGCAGGCGCATGGTTTACTCCATCGGGCAAAAGACGTACCGGTTATTATACCGCGAAAACGCCAGTGAATTTGGTTGCTCGTACGTAGGATAGGTTTTCAACCTGTCCAAATATGTCACGGCCACCAACCACACATGTCACGAGTTCTGGACAGGTTGAAAACGTTGAAAACCTGTCCTACGGTCCGCTTCGACCCTCACCTAATTTTTTAGGTAAAAAGAGTTGACTCACTCTACAATGACCTGCTATACCTAATTTATTAGGTTAGGTATTGTCGCTCATACGACGAGACTCACACGACAAGTCTGCCGGGACCGAGTCGAGAAGAAAGGCTGGCCATGGATAATAATCCAACGGAACGAGAAACGGAGATTCTCAAGGTACTTTGGGAACTCGAAGAGGGTTCGGTGCGCGCGGTGCACGAAAAGCTCGAAAGCATTTCCGGCTTGCACTTCAACACGGTTCAGACTCAATTGCGGATCATGGACGAAAAAGGGCTCGTTTCGCATCGGCGCGATGGGCGAACTTTTCTGTATCGTCCACTCTGCACGCGAGAACAAGTTTCGTCCCAGTTCCTGCACCGAGTCTACGATGGTGCCGTGAACGAACTGGTACTGAATATGCTCAACTCGGAAAAACTCAGTGAGCGGGATCTGCGCGACCTCGAATCATTGATTGCGGAAGCTCGGGAACAAAAAGCAAGCAGACGTAAGAGGGGAAACTAAGATGATGTGGCTTAACGAAGTTAGCTCTTGGCTTATCGATTCCGCAGTTTTCGGTGCCGTAATCCTGGCCTTAGGTAGTATCGCGGTTTACAGCTGCCGCGAACCAATCTACCGAATTCGAATCATCCAATGGACGTTCACGGGATGCCTGCTGGTTCCTTTGTTACACCAACTGGACCAAGTCCCCAGTTACCATATGGCTCTGTGGAGCCTCCCGCAGGAGAACGACCAAGAGGCCGTTCAGCAGCCGAACGATGCCGTTCCAGCAACGGAGCCGCAAACCGGTCGCCGCGAAGTTCACTACGACAACGAGCGGTTTGAGTCAGTCTATGTCAAAACGAGCGACGATTCGAGCGCTTCGCTGGCTCACATTGCGACCGACGAAGGC
>JACNKX010000211.1 GCA_014381825.1 Planctomycetota bacterium | reverse complement strand
AGCGATGTTGTTACACAAAAAAGGAACCGAGATGTGTAGATACCAATGCCGAGATGTGTAGATACCGATGCCCCGCGGGGGCGAGGGGAGCCAGTACCCGCGCTGCCGAATTCTGGCGACCTCCGCGAATCCACTCGCTGGCGCTTCGTGCTTGTATTGTGCCTGCCCAAAAGAAGTACGTGCCGCCGCACACTACGCGAGCACTTCTTGGATCACTTTGCCGTGCACGTCGGTGAGGCGACGGTCGAGGCCGTTGTGGCGGAATGTTAGTCGCTCGTGGTTGAGGCCGAGGAGATGGAGGACGGTGGCGTGGAAATCGTGTAACGATCGTACGTTTTCGACGGCTTTAAAGCCCAGTTCGTCGGTTGTGCCGTAGCTCGTGCCCGCGCGAACGCCGGCTCCGCCTAGCACAGCGGTAAACCCATTGGGATTGTGGTCGCGACCCATGGCTCCCTTTTGAAACATGGGCATCCGCCCAAACTCGGTACACCAAATGACGAGTGTGTCCTTCAAGAGGCCACGCTGTTTTAGGTCCTTAAAGAGTGCTGCCACGGGCTGATCCATGATTTCGCCGTGCACGTCGTACTGTTCTCTCAGCTTCGAGTGGCCGTCCCAATTGAGCGCTCCTCCACTGGCGTAAGCTCCGTTAAACAGCTGCACGAAACGCACCCCGCTTTCGATCAACCGTCTTGCCAGGATGCAGTTTCTGGCGAAACTCGCCTTGTTCTTATTGGGAGAGTCGACGCCATAGGAATCGAGCACATGTTTCGATTCACTGCTGAGATCGGCTACTTCTGGAACGGAGGACTGCATTCTTCCGGCAAGCTCGTAACTTGCGATCCTGGCTGCCAAACTCGAGTCACCTGGGTTGCGCTCCAAATGGCGGTCGTTAAGTTCCCGCAAAAGACCAACGGCGGCAGCGTCACTGGCTTGGTTTATCTCAGGTGGGGACTTTAAGTTTCGTATGGGCTGAGTGCTGCTAAAGGGTGTCCCTTGGAAGACGGCAGGCAGGAAACCGGGGCCCCAGTTATTGACGCTCGCTTGCGGTACGCCTCGCGGATCGGGAATGGCGACGAACGCGGGTAGATCTTGATTTTCGCTGCCTAGGGCATACGTCAACCAAGCTCCCATGCTGGGGAAACCGTCAAGCACAAAACCGGTGGATAGGAAATTCTCGGCCGGACCGTGCGTATTGGACTTGCTCGTTAGCGAGTGCACAAATGCGAAGTCGTCGACCAATTCCCCGAGATGAGGGATCATGTCCGACACCATCTTGCCGCTCTCACCACGCGGTCGAAAGTCGTATTGGGGCTTCGCCAAGTTACCGGACGGTCCCTGAAACGTCACTGGTGGGATTTCACCGGCCGTCCTCCCGTCGCGTTTGGCAAGTTCCGGCTTGTAGTCCCAAGTCTCGAGTTGGCTACAAGCACCAGCGCAAAACACCATCAGGACCCGTTTCGCCGGCGCCTCATGATGGGGGCTTCGCGCCGCAAACGGACGCGATGCGTCGATCTGAGGTTTTTCGGCCGCCAACAGCTGGTCATCCGACAGCAGGTTCGTGAGCGCGATGGCGCTCAACCCGGTCAGCGTGGAACTGAAGAAGTTGCGGCGGTCGAGTAGTCCCGTTCCGGTCCGCAGCCCGAGCGATTGGAGTCGGGCGGTAGAAGCGGCGCTGTTGGAAGAAGGTGTCTTCATGGAAGAAGTCATGGAAGAAGTCATGGAAGAAATAGGAATTCGTTGGAGTTGTAGAGTGCGCGACAGAGAACTGACAAGCCATGTTTTTCGACGACACCAACTGTTTTCTGAAATTCGAATTCGTCCGGAGGTCGACATAAGCATCGCTGGAATGCGTCGGTGACTTGAGCCTCTATAGCGGTGTGTTCCTTTTCGATCAGCTCGGCAAGTGCCTGCGCCTGCTGGAGTACAAACGGGCTGTTTAGCAGGTTCAACGCTTGGAGCGGCGTCGTGGATTGCGTGCGACGGGGTGTCGGCTGTCCCGCATCGGGACAATCGAAAACGCCAAACACCGGCACAGGTTCCATTCGTATTTTGTGCGAGTAGATCATTCGACGCATGTTCTGTGGACCAAATTCGTCAATCGGAGGAAAACCGCTGAGCCCGCCGCGCGTTTTGAAGAAGTCAAAGCCCGGTCCGCCAATCTCAAAGTTCAAACGCTGTTTGACGAACAATATGCTGTCGCGAATCGCCTCCCCTTCGAGCCGCCTCGGAGCGAACCGCCAGAGCAATCGGTTGTCTGCATCGACCTGCATTGCAGATGCATGGACCTTGGTCGACTGACTGTAAGTGTCCGATGTCAGGATCAATCGGTGTAGCGACTTGATCGACCAACCTTGCTTCACAAAACTGTCAGCAAGCCAATCGAGAAGTTCGGGGTGAGTTGGAGGGATTCCGTTCAGGCCAAAATCGCTCGGTGTGTCAACGATTCCGCGGCCGAAATGTCCCTGCCAGACACGGTTCACCAGCACTCGCGCTGTTAGTGGATGGTCGGGCCGAGTGAGCCACTTGGCCAAGGCGACACGACGATTCTGCTCGACGCCTAAATCGGCGAACTCGACTTCACCGAAGATGGCCGGCACACTGGCGGCCAACTCGTCGAGCGGTTGTTCTGGATCGCCCCGCGACAACAGCCTTGTCACGTCCGGTTTGCGAAACACACCGGCGTACGTCATCTGCGGTATTTCTAACTTAGCCTTACGCTTCTTGAGTTCATCTAATTCCGCGGCCTGCGTCTGAACGTCTTCGCCATCCACCTCGACGGAACTGCGGACCAACGCCTGGATTTGATCGTAGGGCGTCCCCATAGGCTGGCGGTCATAGTGGCTTGCCACCGTAACCCACTGTTTTCCATCGAGCGAGATGTCGATATGGTACCGAATTGGTAGACGGTCTTTGAACTTTGCTTCCCGATCTCTCGCCCCTTCGTGCCGATCCATAACCCTCACATGTGGAAACACCCATTTGACACACC
>JACNKX010000125.1 GCA_014381825.1 Planctomycetota bacterium | reverse complement strand
AACTTTACCCATTCAATAACACCGATTCACTGTCCACTTTTTCCGGGTAATATCAGATTCGCTGGTTTTACTTCCCCATTGAATTTCACTGTTTGCTTCCTGTGGGATCGATACTCGCTCCGTCGATGTCCACATGGTAACAAGCAACCAGCCCAGCAACCGCCTTTGGCTGACTATGGTTCGTACGGAATGCGACAAACGACCAGAGAACGTAGCAGTACGGCAGCAACAACAGCACACCTTACCCTCAGCCTTCGAGCGATAGCTTGCCTACGAAACCTTGAAGGGACGTCAGCGTTGAAGCGACCCGCTAAGAAGGCGCCCTATCACTGGATGACGGACATGCAATCACCAGCCAAAAACGCATAGAACGTCGCCCATGATCGCACGGACAAGCAGTTTGGCAATCGTCGCATTTCCCGTCTGATCAAGCCCAATTTGTATGGAAAGCTCAGAAGTTTCTTGACACTGCCGTCAAGTTTGTTACAAAGACGCCCGCTCAGGTGAGGCCACTCATCCGAGCGACCTCTTGCTGAGTTCGAGAGGTTGGGTTGGGTTGGGTTGGGCTGGGCATTAGGGCAGTCCGACACACGGGTCAGTTAGATAGTGTGAGTCGGTTGGCGGGCACATTCGTGCGTCAACTGCGAGTTGCTAGATCTGCATCAGGAGTTGCATCATGCGACGTAAGTTAACGCGCGCTCGGAAACGAAAACAGCGAAAGCCACTCTCTAACACTCTCTCCAAGCGGAGGGCATTTGTCGAACAACTAGAGCCGAGGTTGCTCCTAACAGCTGACGCACCAGGCGATGACCTGTCGACCGCGCAAGCGTTGTCGTTGACGCCAGATGTCACAACAGAGCTACAGGAAAATATCGGTGATGGCTTATATGGTTATGCGGACGTCGACCTCTTCCAAGTAAGCCTGACGGCGGGCGAGACTCTCGAAGTCGATGTTGATGCAGAGTACCTTGATGACGGTACGTGGTACGGACTTCTCGACAGTCATTTGCGAGTCTTTGATTCTTCTGGAGTAGAGCTGGTTAGCAACGGTGATGGCCAAAGTAGTAATGACTACTACACCTACTACGACTCATATTTGTCGTATTCGGCGTCCACGTCCGGTGACTACTACGTGGGAGTCTCTTCATCGGGTAACGAATTCTACGATCCTAATTCCGCAGGGACGGGGTACGGCTATTCCGATGGAGACTATGTCCTCCAACTACTCGTTACGAGCAGTGGGGGCGGCGGCAATCAAGCTCCCAACGTCGAGAACGACAGTTATGCCATTGAGCAAGACACGACGCTCACCATCGCTGCCGCAGGAGTCTTAACCAACGACTCGGACGGAGAAGGCGACTCGTTGACGGCGTCGCTACAATCCAGCCCGACAAACGGTGTGCTCAACTATTTCAATGCCGATGGTGCGTTTCAATATGTTCCCAATAGCGGTTTCGTTGGCAATGACAGCTTTGCTTACCTTGCCAACGATGGAACAGACGACAGCACGACCGCCACTGTAACCGTCACCGTAAATGCAGTCTCTAATGATCCAGGCGACGACTTGGGAAGTGCTCAAGTTCTCTCGCTAACTGCGGGTGTTACGAACGAACTACAGCACAGCGTTGGTGATGGGATATATGGCGATGCGGATGTTGACCTGTTTAAAGTGAGTTTGGATTCAGGACAATCGCTTGATATCGATATTGACGCAGAGTATCTGGATGACGGGACTTGGTACGGTTCACTCGATAGTCACCTACGACTGTTCAATTCAGCGGGAGTTGAGATTGCCAGCAACGCTGATGCGTTGAGCCCAAACGACGACTCCTCAGTCACGTACGACTCATTCATTTCTTTTAACGTGGCGACGACCGGTCACTACTACATCGGCGTATCGTCAGAAGGGAATGAGGGATACGATCCCAACGTTGCTGGCATTGGCAACGGAAATACAAGTGACGACTATGTATTGCAAGTACTAGTGACTGGGGGCGGAAACATTGCTCCGGTTGGAGTGAATGATGGGTATTCGACGAACAAGGACACAACGCTCACCATTCAACCAACCGGCGTCCTCGCCAATGACACGGATGCGGATGGCGATGGGCTAACGGGCTCGCTTCAAGCTGCTCCCTCAAGCGGAACGCTCAACTATTTCAATGCAGATGGTTCGTTTGAGTATGTTCCCACTGGCGGATTCGTTGGATCAGACAGTTTCACATATAAGGCAAACGACGGAACAGATGACAGCAACCTTGTGACGGTCAATATTTCCGTTCAAGACCCAAACTCCGATCCCATTGTTGAAAATTCAATTCCGAATCAGACGTTGAATGAAGACGCTGATCCGGTCGTAATCGACATATCAAATGTGTTTTCTGATTCTGACGTAGGCGACCAACTTACGCTATCGCTCAGCGGAAACACCAACGGCATGCTCCTGCTGCCCGCGCTATCTGGAACTGATCTCACCATAGAACTAGAAGCTGATCAGCACGGAAGTGCGCAAGTATCGCTGAAAGCAAAAGATTTGGCAGGTGCGTTCGTGGAAACGAACATCCTGTTTACCGTGCTATCTGTGAATGATGCCCCTCTGGCAATCGACCGACTGTTTCGGGTCGGGCACGACGATGTGTTATCGGCAGCAAGTGATACGGGACTCTTGTCAACCGCGACAGACGTAGACGGCGATGCGTTAACTGCGATTCTTGTCTCCGCACCGCAGAATGGTTCCGTGTCGCTTGCAGACGATGGTTCATTTTCGTACGTACCTGCCAGTGGCTTTATCGGAACGGACGAGTTCGTGTACCAAGTCGACGACGGTGCGGTACAAAGCAGCAACTCCACTGTTCGCATTGAGGTTGTCGATCTGGCACCAGTGGCTGTACCTGATGGATACGAAGTGCGGCATGACGCGTTGTTAGCTACAGACGTGACGGCGGGCACTCTGCAAAACGACTTTGACCCTGATGGAGATGCTATCAGTGGCGTACTGGTCGAACCACCGCTATTCGGAATTCTTGATTTCCATTCGGATGGATCATTCCTATACACCCCCGATGCCGGTTTCGTCGGTCGTGACAATTTCACTTACTTCGCCACCGATGGTGATCTGGATAGTCCGGAAGTGACTGTAGCAATTGACGTAACGAACCGCGTGCCAATTGCGCTAGATGATCGGTTTAGCGTTTTGCACGATACCGAACTGAACATTACGCTCGAATCAGGCCTGTTGGATAACGATATCGTTGATGCCACAGAGTCGCAAACCGTAACACTTATTGACGATGTTCAAAACGGTGCATTGGTCCTAAATGGCGACGGTTCATTTGCCTACACTCCAACGAGTGGTTTTGTTGGCGAAGACCTATTTACCTATCAAGTCAGTGATGGCTTATCGACGAGCGATGTAGCATCCGTCCGGATAGCAGTTGACAATTTGCCTGCCAAGTCCGAGATCGATGTCTATCGTCTGTTACATGGAACGCTGCTTGATGTATCGTCCGAAGATGGGGTATTAGCGAACGATACAGTAGAACCGTCGGACGCGCCTTTGTTGACGCTCGTCAAAGATACTTCACACGGGTCGCTAACGCTCTCGAACGACGGCTCATTTGAATATTCGCCGGATGAAACTTTTACTGGGATCGATGAGTTTACCTACACAGTTTCGGACGGCTTTACCACAAGTCAGGTCACTCCGGTCATTTTGGTGGTTGAAAATCAACAGCCGGTGGGTCAATCAGATAATTACTTTGTTGCGCAGAATGAATCGTTGGTTGTTAGCCAAGCGTCGGGAGTCACCGTCAATGACTTTGATGACGAAGGAGACTCGACAACGGTTCTCTTGGTTGACGATGTCCGCGAAGGCAATCTAGTTCTTGCGAGCGATGGTTCGTTCACGTATGCGCCCAATACTGGGTTTGTCGGTATTGATGAGTTTTCTTATCGACTCACTGACGGCATCATTGAAAGCACGAGAGTAGTCGTCTCGATTGACGTAACCGATCTACCCATCCGCGGGACGAATGACTTCTTCGAGGTCAACCATGACCAAACTCTAGCGATTCCATCGTCATCGGGCATCCTGAATGGTGACTGGAGTGCAGGAGCGGCTACACTCGTTGCAAATCTGGTTTCCACAACGCAGCACGGTGAATTGACACTTTCTGACGATGGCGCATTCACGTATGTTCCGGGCACCGGTTTCACGGGCGCGGATGAGTTCACGTATCGCGCTTCAGATGGAACCAACGAATCTTCCGACGTCACTGTGGAGATTCTCGTGGTTAATCAAGTTCCAACGGCTGTTGCTAATTCTTATCGACTTCAGCGTGGAGACACGCTGAATGTCGATGACGAGAATGGTGTTCTTCACGATGACATCGACACCGCCGAAGATGTGTTAGTGGCCAGCCTTATCACTTCCCCGGCAAACGGCACGCTAAGCTTTCTGTCCGATGGATCATTTACTTATTCGGCCGATTCTGGGTTCGAAGGCAATGATACGTTCACCTACAGAGTCTCTGATGGAGTATCCGATTCCGAGAACGCCAGCGTGACGATCGAAGTATTTAATCGCACTCCGACTGCAAATCCAGACTCATACCGGCTCCACCACGGGAAACCACTTGCAATCTCCAGCTCGGCAGGCGTCCTCGGTAACGACGAAGATGATGTCACGAGTACCTTGAGCGCGGCATTGGTTTCAGGAGTCAGTTCAGGAACATTAGAATTCCAAGTGGACGGGTCGTTTAATTATGTGCCGTCGCCCGGCTTCGTTGGCATCGATTCCTTTCAGTACAGAGTGTCCGATGGTTTTGCAGACAGCCTTCCAATCGAGGTGTCGCTAACGGTTGACAATAATGCACCGCAGGCAACCTCAGACTTTTCATCGACTCTCCATGACACGTCGATCAGTCTCGTCGGTAGTAACAACATTCTGGCGAACGATTTTGACTTGAACGGCGATTCCCTTGAAGTCCTGATTTCGAACCAGCCGGAGTATGGTCAGCTTGAAACGGATCTGCACGGACAGCTTCGTTACATCCCACTAGCAGGCTTCGTTGGGCGTGACACGTTTACCTATCAGGCTTCTGATGGGGCTGCGACATCCGACGATGTGCTGGTAACACTGCAAGTCTGGAACGACGCGCCGAAAGCGACGGCAGACACTTACGAAGTTCTGCACGACTCACTTCTGCAAGCGACCGCCGATATTGGGTTGCTGCAGAATGACTGGGATGCGAATCAGGATACTCTGACAATCGCAGTCGCAACTTATCCAGACCACGGTTCATTGCAAGTGTCCGCGTCTGGCACCTTTGACTATGTGCCTGCTAGTGGATTCGTAGGGCAGGACGCGTTTAGCTATTTTGTCAGCGATGGAGCGATTCAGAGCGAGAGTGTAACAGTCGCCATTAATGTTACGAATGCGGAGCCCCAAGTTCACGCTGATCATTATTGGTTGAGCCACGACGCATCTTTGGTCGTAGATACGGAACACGGTGTGCTCGCTAACGATTGGGATCAGGATGGCGACACGCTGACATTGCAGATCAGCAGCCAAGTTGAACATGGTTCGCTTTCTCTCAATCAAGACGGCGGATTTACTTACACGCCAGACCAAGGGTTTGCAGGAACTGATCAGTTCTTTTACACGGTTTCCGATGGTGCCTTTTCAAGCGAACCAGTTCTCGTTTCGCTTGAAATTCGCAATGCAGCCCCGCAAGTTGGGGACGATTTTTACCGTGGGCATCATGGAACCGACCTAACGATCGCGGCTCAAGAAGGAATTCTCAAGAATGATTGGGACGCAGATGGCGATAGTGTTTCAGTGGTACTGTTAACGCAACCGTCCAATGGAACTCTGTCGCTCGCACAGGACGGCAGCTTGCAGTATTCGCCAAACTCTGGCTTTGTTGGGGCCGACTCATTTACATACGAACTAAGTGATGGTGTTGCAACGACTGCTCCCGCACAGGTGACGCTGCGAATCGAAAATCATCGCCCAACTGCGATAGGTGACACATATTCAACAGGCAAAGATGAACTGCTAACAGTTGCAGTCGATCAAGGACTCCTGGGCAATGACTACGACTTAGACCAAGATTCTCTCGTGCTGACCGTGCAACAAAACCCGTCGCAAGGTTCGCTCGGCGTCAACGCTGATGGTTCGTTTACTTATACACCATCTGCAGGATTCACCGGTAGCGACAGCTTTGTCTATCGTATCCACGATGGAGCAGCAAACGCTGAAGCGACAGCAACAATCATCGTTCGTGAACATCGTTCGGATGTAGCCACCAGCAGCTACGTTGGAATCCTAGATCAACCAGTTTCGATCAGTGCAGAGGATGGGCTGCTGCGAACAGTCATCGCGTCGGAACGTAACTTGGTAACGCTAACACTAGAGCAAGCGCCGCAGGACGGCGACGTTGCCCTTAACTCCGACGGTTCGTTTGTGTTCACATCGAACAGCGGATTTCTCGGAAGCGACTCGTTCGTTGTTCGCACTGCACTTGGCGCAACGACTCTCGAAACGATCACAGCCGTTGTTGAGATATTTCCTCCAGCCCCGTCTGCTTCATCGGTATACGAGCCGCCAATTGCTGTGCCGGACGGGCCACACAAGTATCGCGTTCACAACAGTCAGAGCTTGGTCGTTGATGTCGCTGGAGGAGTTCTGGCGAACGACTTCGTTGACGACGGGTTAGAGTTAGTTGCTGCCATGCAGACTAGCCCTGTCCACGGAACGGTGACACTGTCGGCCGATGGCTCGTTTCTTTACGTTCCTTCTCCCGACTTCATAGGCGAAGACTCCTTTACCTATGTGGCCACCGACCAAGAGATCGGTGGCGGAACGAGTGGGGCAGGCGGTACAACGACGGCACCTGCAACCGTTGCGATTACCGTTTACAACGCTCCGCCGGAGGCAATCCAGAACACCTATCACGTGCATCATGATCAGACGCTAAATGTTGGCGCCGATTTTGGAGTACTTGCAAATGATCTTGATGAGCCTTGGTCGGTGTTGTCGGCGACGTTAATTGCCGATGTCGAGTACGGGACTTTGTCTTTTTCTTCGGATGGCTCGTTCATCTACATCCCCAATGCAGGGTTTGTGGGAACAGATACATTCGAGTATCAAGCCGATGACGGTAGCCTTGATAGCGAAATCGTCGCCGTTACGCTCGACGTTTGGAACACCCTGCCCACGGCGAACGACAATTCGTATCGTGTACATCGCGACACAAGTCTCATCGTGTCGCCACAGCTTGGCATCCTTGCTAATGACTGGGATGACGATCACGACGCACTGACAATTAGCATCCAAGACAATGTGGAGCATGGCTCGCTCAGCATGAATGCGGATGGGTCGTTTTCCTATTCTCCGGACGCCAACTACATTGGCCCTGAAAACTTTAGCTATCAAATTACAGACGGACCCGCCACCTCCACAGCGAAGGTGGAAATCGACGTTCATAATCGCAAGCCTGTTGCCACAGCAAACAACCACCGTGTCCATCATGACACAGACGTAACGGGCAACTTCCTAAATGATGATTGGGATGGCGATGGAGATGCGATTCATGTTGTTGCTGCAACGTCACCAACGAGTGGAGCGCTTACTTGGAACGCGGATGGAGACTTTACATACACGCCCAACAACGGCTTCGTTGGCACGGACAGCTTTCTGTACTCGATAAGTGACGGAGCTGAGACCAGCGACCAAGTCTCTGTGACAATCGACGTCTGGAACAACGCGCCATGGTCAAACGAGGACTATTATTCAACGCGTCGAGGAGTCGCACTAGACATCGCTGCGCTTGATGGTGTGCTAAGCAATGATCGCGACTGGGATGACGATGGATTGACGGTTGCGGTCGTTGCTACCACTGCTCACGGCACACTAACGTTAGAATCAAGTGGGGAATTCAGTTACACGCCCTTGCCAGAGTTTTCTGGTACTGACTCCTTCACTTACGAAGTGAGCGATGGCATTACGGAGTCACAACCAACTAAAGTCACGCTTGATGTCTTTAACAACGCACCATGGGCCATCGACGACAACTTCACATTTGCTCACGGTTTGAACTCCGTGACCGGCGATCTCCTTGCAAATGATTGGGAGCCGGATGGCGAATCGATGACGATTGCTCTGTCTGGGGCGTCACCAAGTGGCAATCTCGCGTTAAACCCCGATGGGACTTTCACGTATTCTCCGCCTTCAACTTCCGACGGATCGCATTTTACTGGCATTGTTACGTTCAAGTATGTGGCGAAGGACGGTGCCGACGACAGTGAGCCTGGCCTGGTAACATTGGACTTTAGCAACAGTCACCCTAAAGGTATCGAGGACTACTACCGCACCATGCACGACAACACGCTGGCTGTCTCGGCGCCTGGGGTGCTAGGAAATGACTATGATGCTGACGGCGATTCACTAACAGCGGTGTTAACAGTCGGTTCCGGTCCATCCAGTGGCGCACTAGCCAATGGGCTAGAAGCTGACGGATCGTTTACCTACATCCCTGATGTTGGCTTTCACGGTACCGATTCGTTTCAATACCGGACATTTGACGGCGCGGACTATAGCGATCCGGTCGTCGTGACGATCGACGTGACCAACTACAATCCCATCGGCGTGATGGACACCTATCACGGTTCGCTGGCGTCCTCATATCTGGGTGGCATCGCCGGCAATGTTCTCGCCAACGACTTCGACGACGACGGTGATTTGATCTACGCGGAACTTGCCGACGAGGCAAGTTATGGCGCGGTCAACTTGCTCGAAGACGGCAGCTTTGTCTACACGAGATCGATTGCTACGATCAGCCCAACGGCCGCGTTCTTTGGATACGACACATTTACGTACCGGGTGACGGACAGAGTTGGTGAGAGTGAAGATACGCTAGTGTTGATCGTCCTTGGTGCCGATTCGCAAGCGGCCTATGATGACTACTATCGAACGTTCAAAGGGCAGATGCTCCAGGTTCCAGCTAAAGGAGTCCTCGATAATGATTGGAGCGCATCTGCTACGGTGCCCCTGACGGTGACGCTTTCAAGCAGTCCAACTAACGGAACGGTCAATTTTCAAGCAGACGGTTCTTTTGACTATACGCCGAACTCTGGTTTCACTGGCATGGATTCGTTTGACTACAAACTGGGATCCAACGGCGACGAAGCGACCGTCGAAATTGTGGTCGTCGAACTAGCACCAGCTGACGATTCGTACACGATTGTTCACGACCGCCGATTGAACGGGGATGTACAAAGTAACGATCAGTATAGCCAAGGTGAGTCGGCTCATGTGCAACTTGATACCGATGTGTCGAACGGCGCGTTGACTCTGTACAGTGACGGCGAGTTTTACTACGTCCCTAATTCAGGATTCGTCGGTGCAGACAGCTTCACCTATCGACTGAATAATGGGATAGACGATGTCTCGTCGCCCGCAACTGTGACGATTGAGGTCACGAACGTCGGTCCTTCTGCCACTTCCAAAACGTACACAGTTGCTGCCGATCAACCGTTAGTAACAACCACTGGTAGTGGCGTTCTTGGATCTGCCAACGACCCCGACGGAGACCGACTGATTGCTTATCCGGATCCAGCGCTCGCAGGGACCGTTCCAGCTGGTGGCAGCGTAGTACACGGCAGTTTGGAGTGGAACGAAGACGGTTCCTTTGTGTTCATTCCAGTTGCCGGATTTCATGGAACAACCTCGTTCGACTTCTTCGTTACCGACGACGTGAGTCCGCCGATTCAGCAGACGATTACGATCAACGTTCTAAACAACAGTGCGCCCAGTGGAAGTGCCCGCGCGTTCTACACGTACCGCGACCAGCTGCTAACGGTTGGGCGCGGACAGGGCGTGTTGCGCGATGCAATTGACGAGCATCCGGGTTCTCTAACCGCGGTACACGTTGGTGGACCATTGAATGCGGCTTCCTTTAACTTGAACTCCGATGGATCATTCATCTACGTACCAGTTTCGGGCTATGCATCTCCCGAAGGTACTCCAGACGAGTTCACGTTCTTCATTCGCGATGAACTGGGGAACCAAAGCGCCATCTACACAGCCACCATCACGGTTGATCACTTTCTAGATTTTGGCGCTAGCAAGATACAACCAGGAGTGGCGCTTCCGTGTAGCGGCGACTTGCTGGTGCCAACACACGACTACGACGGTGATCCATTGACAGTCTCGCGCGACAGTTCAGACGGAGTGGGCAGCGTCGTGGTCAATAGTGACGGATCGTACGTGTTTACACCGCATCCGATTGCGAGTTACGAACAGGGCTCTTTTGGTGTCGCCATTTCAGATGGCTTCGAAACAGAGCACCTGAGCGTGAGCGTGAGCTGCCATACGGACGTCGATGCCGATACGCTTCTTGAGGCAGGGGAGACGTGGCATGGGCCGAGCAGTCTGATTGTCCAGAACGATGGTCCGGGAACCGTGCAAGTGGCAGGTTGGACAACGGATTCTGCGACGTTAGCGGCCGTGAGCGGAAGTTCCTTCAATGTATACGTCACGGGCGGCAGCGTGACTTGGACGGGCAGCGTGAGTGGACAACTCACGCTTAGCGCGACTTACGACATCTCTGACATTTCGATTTCCGGCGATGTCTTCATCTCAAGTGGGACGGGAATGGTCGGCGATATCACCGCGAGAAACGTGCGCGTTCTCGCCTACTCCATCGGCGATGTGTATGCGACTGGCGATGTTATTGATCTAATCGTGGGGGTTAGCTCGGGCTTCGATGCGATGGGAAGAACGCGACCGTGGGATGCCGCCAGCAAGCTTGGAACCATCGGAAATGTTACCGCCGTCGGCTCGATCGGCTATGTTTCGGGAACACGCATCAAGGACGTGGAAGCAGGAGTCGCGGTCGACACGATCGAAGCTTACGAACTTGGTTCAGTGACGGCTGGGACAAATATCGGGACGATAAAACTCACGACTGCGTTGATCAATGACATCTCGGCAGGTGGACACATAGGGTGCGTGTCCGACGCAGGGCTGGCTAACTGCAGTTTAGCTGTGCAGTCTTACGCGGGGAACCCCGAGGGTATTCACATCGCCGGTCCGATCGCAGCGAAGATTTCGGCGGGAAAGTCGATTGAACGTATCTTGGGGCTTGAATTGAGTTCTGCCGGCACGATCAGCGCCGGTCAAGACATTCATGATGTCGAGATGCTGGAAGACATTGCTGGTAATATTACTGCGGGGAGAGACATTTACCGCGTTGCAGCCGGTGCGTCGATCACATCGTCTGGACGAGTCGAGGCTGTTGGCGGGATCCGAGATGTCACCACAGGATTCGACAGTCTCGGCACCATTCTTGCACTCGATCAAAACTCTTCGCTCGGTCTAGAACTTCGCGCCAATCGAATGGTGTCTGGTACTGTTGAGGTTGGGAAGATTGTCTCGATTGCGGCCGGCCTGGAGCTTACTGCCGACATCGATTCAGCAACCTCGATCGGCGAGATTGAATCACGCGTGATCGATGCCGAGATCGTATCAGGTACAACGATCGGTATCGTTGCCGCGACTCGCACCATTAGCGGCAAGATCGATGCAGGCACTGACATCAACCAAATTCTTGCCGACCGGGACATTAACGGCGAGATCGAGTCTGGTGGCAACATCAACGAAGTTAGGTCGAGGCTGGACATCGTAGCTAGTATTGACGCCCTCTACGGGCACGTCGAACTAGTCGACGCAGGCGTTGATCTCAAAGGTTCCATCAACGCCCATTCGATGGGAACGATTGATGCGGGACGCGATATCTACTCGGCGGCGTGGATCAGTGTGAATGTTGGCGGAATTAACTTGATCAATGCGGGAAGAGACATCCTGGCTGCCTCCATTGGTACGAACGGCGACATCGCGAGTGTTGTTGCGGGCGGTACGATTGCTTCGAGCATAGCCGCTGATGGAAGTGTCTTACTAGATGTGACTGCGGGCCGAAACATCTCGGGTTCGATCACCGTTGGGGGGAGCATCAAAAACATTCGGGCAGGAAAGCCATCCAGCGGTTCGGCGGCGTCATCGGGAAGCATTACGTCCGCGACGATTTCAGCCGGAACTTGGATCACGCTGATCGAGGCTCTTCAGTCGCAGCTTGACTTGGCGGGCGGTGATATTTCTGTGGGAACAATTCAGGCGGGCACCTACATTACGACCATCGCAGCAGATGGCACCATCGAGGCAAACATTGAGGCGCAATCCTACATCAAGACAATCGACGCCGGTCGAAAGAACGTAGGTGACATCATCGGTGACATCAAGGCGGTCACCGAATCGATCGATATCGTTCACGCAACACACGGAAGCATAGAAGGGAGCGTGGTAGCAGGGGCAGATATCGATTCTATTTACGCCGATTTCAACATCATCGCCGACATCGAAGTCGATACGACCTTGCCCAGCGTTACTGGGCGTGAAGGCGAAATCAATGGTTCGATCGATGTTGGGACGGATCTCACGATCGTTCACGCTGGCGGAACGATCGATGCCACGATCGAAGCAGGTGGAACGATTAAGGAAGTCTTCGCCGGTCTTGCGTATGGAGGAAGCATTCTCCAAAGCATCAACGCGGGTGTCGAGATCGAAAATGTAACGGCGCACGAGATGTGGGATGCAGGATACGCGTTGCCAGTTTGGGAAACGGAAGACTATAGCACGGGACTCGATTTGAACGTCGGCGATAGCACTCCTTCTTCTACCAAGCGTCCTAAGCCGGTAGAGTTGCCTTACATTGGGATATCCGGATCCAGCTCCATCGAAGGCGACATCACCGCTCCGACGATCGAGTCGGTGGTTGCCTTCGGAGACATCACAGGCGACATTACTGGCGACTTGAATCTCGAATCGGTTTGGGCTCAGGGAAACATTACCGGGGCCGTTTCCTCTGGCAAGAGTCTTGAAATAGATGCTTGGGGAACGTTGGACGAGGTCAACGCGACGGAGGGCGTTGTTGCTCGTGCTTACAAGAGTATGAACAGCACGATCGACGGCGGGCAAGGCACTGTTGAGGCGACTTCGTGGGATGCCGTGAAAGGAGCGGTACAAAGTAGTCTTGATGTGAATGTCTTTGCGTATGGGACTCTTAGCGGAGCGGTGGAAAGTGACAGTGGAGACGTTTCGGCAGTCGGTCTGGGAGTGGTTACCTCACCCGAGATTAAAGCCAAAGGTGCGGTCATGGTTGGAGGCGGTACTGTCGTTTCCAATAGCTTAGAGAGCGAGTCGAAGGATATTATCAGTATCGCGCTAGATACTTTGGTGCTGAATCAGATCAACGTCCTCGGTGGCCAGCACATTGGAATCTCGCTGGGCAATCTTAGTCTCGGGCATGTTAATACATTTGGTCTTTTCGGTGCCACGTTGTTGGCAATGAAGGACCTGACTGTCAACAAGGTCACAACGGGCGAGTTGAAAGTTTACGCTGGCGGCGACGCCGAGTTGAGGAACACTTCCATTCGAACCGCAACCATCGAGGCAGCGAATGTCAGTGGCGACATCACGGCAACACAAGGATACTCCAGTGACAGCTTCGTCGATATTCAAGCTTATGGCGATGTGTCGGCGAACGTTAGTTCTCATCAGAAGATCAGTATCTGGGCAGCGGGCGACGTCACCGGGACTTTGAACACGCCTACGACAACAGCCCCGCCATCGCCTTACCCAATCTGGTGTTGGGTGGCTCCATGTCCAACTTATGCTGCCCCGCGTGGTGATGGCACGGTCGGTCTCTTCGCAAAAGGCGATGTCATTGGTCAAATCGATTCGAGAAGCGGAATGACGGTTGATACTTGGGGGGAGATCAGCGGCGAACTGACGGCGCCGGGTGGCGGCATTCGCGCGTCGGCGCAAAACGGAATCGTCTCCAACTTGATCGAAGCGGATGGTCTGATTGAAGCAATCTCGTGGACCGACATGCATTCCAGTCTTGTCTCCAACAACGGCTATATCGATATTCTTGTTGATGGATCGTTGCAAGGCGACGCAACCGCCGCGGGTGATCTACAAATTGAAGCGTGGGATGAAATCAAGGGCGAGTTTTACGCAGGGCAAATGGCGGTAACCGCATCCGGCAACATGCCAGATGAATCACAACAAGCGGTTGCCAATCTAATCACCCATGGCGATTTCCGCGGCACGGTCACCAGCCAGGGCGACGCTCATGTCGATTCGTTGGCACAGATAAGTGGAACGATCGAAGCTGTGGGCGGTTTGGCAGCTGCCGAGTCACAGCTTGAAATGTCAGATACGATCGTTTCCGGAAAAACATTTGCTAGCGCCGCCTCGGGCATGGATATGTCGCAAGTGACCGTTGTATCACAGGGAGGTGCGGTCGCTTGGTCTAGTGGTGACTTCACGCGTTCCAAGGTCAACGCGGTCAATGACGCGACGGCGGCATCGAAAGGCGAATTTCGTGGAAGTGTAACTTCGAATATGGGTGACGCGTCGGCGTCGACGTTAGCAGATATGGCTAACGGCGTCGTCAACGCTCCCCAAGGTGATGCATTCGCCTTTGCTGGCGGGAATGCGAATGCCAATGTGACCGCTGGTTCAGGTGTTTCCATGGAAGCTTCGACTGCCCAGTTGCTGGTCGTGGGCACCATCAGCGCCAACGTCACAGGGACTCACCAAGCGTCGATTATTGGCTTGGATAATGTGAACGCTCACGGCACTTCATCGCACGGTACTGTCGACGTCTTTGCTATGGGAACGATGCAAGGTACGTTCGATGGCTTTGCAGGCGTCGAAGCGATCGCGTTGGATGAGGTCACTGAGTCCTACTTCACGAGCAAAACAGGCGACGTGACGTTAATCGGTCTTGCCGATGTCGGTGCTTATTCGGTGGATGCTGGTGGGTCGGCATTTGTCTCGGCCGGGCAATCGTTCGGTGGAACTGTCATCGCTGCTGTGGACGCGACAGTTGTCGCGGGCCAAAATGTTTTCGCGGAAGTCGAGGCGGGACGAAACGCGACCGTGAGCGCACTTCGTGGTGAAACCAAGGATGTGACGGCCAGCACCGGTGCCGCCAACGTGTTTGCAGGCCAGCGGATCGGCGGCGACATCTACGCACACGGAAATGCAACGGCGATCTAGATGAATGAACGCAACGCAAATGTCACAACCGACCAGGGGGACGGTACACTAATTGCCCTGGACCAACTCTATTCGGTTGCTAACGCCGGTCGCAATGTGGACATTGTGTCCAAGGATCAGGTTTGGACCAAAGACCACTCAAACGTCGACCTGTCGGTTGACG
>JACNKX010000101.1:114552-156232 GCA_014381825.1 Planctomycetota bacterium | reverse complement strand
CAAAGCAACCCGTCGCATAGCCTTCGGCCTTGAATATGTCGGCGATGGTCGTCTCGTCGTAGTTCAGTCGACCTTGCCCTCGACTTACGCCACTGACGCCCGTACGTGGATAGTAACGACCGGTCAGAAACTCGGCCCGAGTCGGCGCACACACTTGGCACACATAGAAGTGCTCGAGCGTAACTCCATCGCGAGCCAACGAGTCGATATTCGGTGTGTCTAGATTTGTGTTCCCGTTAACGCTCAAGTCACCCCAGCCTTGATCATCCGTCAGAATCACGACCACATTCGGTTGCCGCTTTGATTCAGCCGATACAGCCTTTTGGACTAGCGTTAACGGAAGCGCCGTGATCAGGAACACCGTGATCAGGAACACCGTCGCGAAACGCATCATTGCAGTCATCCTTAAGTCAAACCTGTGATCGGCACGCCGTGATAAACAGCATGCGGCCGCCCATCGACGTCGGCCCAATGAGCGTCTCGAGGAATGCCAAGTGCCTCGTACATCGTGGCGGAAAGATTCTCGGGCGTCTGGCGGAAGTCGGTCACTTCCCCAGCGATATGATCTGTCGCGCCGAGCACTCGACCGCCTTGAACTCCACCGCCAGCGAACAACACCGTATTCGTCGGTCCCCAATGATCACGGCCCGCGTCTTTGTTGATCTTCGGTGTTCGACCAAACTCGCCAGTCATAATAACAAGCGTGTCGTCGATCAGCCCGCTCTCGGTAAGATCGTCGAGCATCGCCGACATTCCTCGATCCATGGGCGGCAGCAGGTTGTCTTTCAGGTTGACGAAGTTGCGGCGATGCGTGTCCCACGATGAGTTCTTGCCGAGATTGACTTGCACATACTTAACACCTGCCTCCACAAGCCGCTTCGCCATCAATAGCGACAGCCCGAACTTGTTCTTGCCGTATCGCTCCTGAGTCGCCTGATCGGCATTCTCGATGTCGAACGCACTGCTGGTCTTCGGATCTGTCAGTACATTCACCGCTTGTCGTCGTTGTCGGTCAAATTTGCCAACTTCGGAGCGACGAACCAATGAACGTTGTTGCTGATGGATGTAGTCAAGTAGTCCGACTCGACCGGCGAATCGCGAGTGACCACCTTCGGGCAACGACAAGACCGGAACGTCATAGATCGCGTTGGCCGCGTGTTCGAAAGGAGTTCCCTCGAAACGAAAACAATCCGGGCAGGCACCATTTCCCAGCGGGCATTTGGCTGCGATGTCGATATGCCACGCTTCCCACTGGCTGCCCATGCGACCGGCGTATTGGCCCGGGCGCACACGCCCGGCTTCATTCACGCTCGGTTCAGGCAGGACCGCTGCGGGTGGGAGCTTTGTATTGCGGAGCGAGTACGTGATGACCGAGGGGATCGTCGGCCATTCGTTCGGACTTGGCGAGTCGTTCACACTGAAGCCGATTGGCAGATCGCGGCGGCCCGTCAACATCATGTGACACGCTGGCTCGTGCCCGCTGCTGTCCGTCGCCATCGAACGAAGCTGCGACCACATCTCGCTGCGTTGTGCGAGCAACGGCAAGTGTTCACAGACTTGCACCCCGGGCGTTCTCGTCGCGATCGAACCGAACTCGCCGCGAATCCCATCGGGGGCTTCCGGCTTCATGTCGAAGGTGTCGATATGCGAGATGCCGCCGGTGAGAAAAACGAAGATGACAGACTTAGCGGTAGGGCGGTCTGCGGCAGCTCCGCTGCTCGCAAGAGTTGCACTTAAAGCCCCTGCAGCGGTGCCTTTCAGAATCTGGCGACGATTGATGAACCGTGGCGTGTCGAGGCGATTCATTCGAGTGCTCCGGTAGGATGCGATGGCGGGCTTGCAGTATAACTGATCGAATGCCGCACGACAGCGCGAAGTCATGGTGGCACATCAGCTCCGTATCGCGAAATGGGCGGGATTCGACTAGAATCAAACCTGTGCCATGCCGATACAAACGGTGAAAGCTGCCGTTTGCCTGCCTGACAGAAACACACATCGCCGCGCATCGAAGGAACTCCGATGTCGATTCCCGCCTATCCACGTCACCAGCATCGAATTGGAATGACTCGTCGCGAGTTGTTGCAGGTCGGGTATTCTGGATTGCTGGGCGTTGGGTTGCCTTCGGCCTTGGCAAGACGCACGCGCGCAGCAGAAACTGGTCGCGAAGTCGAACTGCTGCCGCACAAACCGAAACAAGTGTTGATCGTCTTCTTGACAGGCGCGGCTAGCCATCACGACACGTTTGACATGAAGCCCGACGCGCCCGCCGAAGTGCGAGGCGAGTTCAATCCCATCGCGACGTCGGTACCGGGACTACACGTCTGTGAGCATCTTCCGCAGTTGGCAAAGCGAGCCGAAAAATACGCCGTCATTCGCAGCTTGTCACACGGCGATAACAATCATTTGATGTCGACGCATTACGTGCTGACCGGCGAGTTACAGCCCGGCGGCTTCTTCGACAAAGTAGCTTCCCGTGACGACTGGCCGTCCTATGCCGCGGGCTGTGCCTACTTGCGGCCTCGCAACGACGGTATCCCTAGCGGCGTCAATTTGCCAACTTACTTGTGGCAAGGCGCGCTCACGTGGCCCGGCCAACATGCTGGCCTCATCGGCCCGAAGTATGATCCGTGGCAGATCACCGGCGACCCGAACAAAGAAGATTTTCGAGTTGACAATCTCACGCTCGCCGCGGGTCTCGATGTCCAGCGTTTGGACAACCGGAGGTCGTTGGTAAGTGATTTCAATCAGCAACGCGACCGGTTATCAGAGGTGGCAGTGGCAAGGCGGCTGACGGGCGAACAGGACTTAGCGTTCTCGATCTTGACGTCCAGCCGTTTCTCGGAAGCCTTCCAATTAGAACGCGAAGACGACAAGATGCGCGACGCGTACGGCCGCAACACGACAGGCCAGTCGTTGTTGCTCGCCCGCCGACTGATCGAAGTTGGCGTGCCAGTTGTGCAAACAAACATCGGTGCCGTCCAGACGTGGGACAACCACGGCAACATCTTCCCGACGCTCAAAGACCGGCTTTTGCCACCGCTAGATCAAGGCGTCGCGACACTGCTCGACGACCTTGAATCACGAGGCATGCTCGACGAAACGCTTGTGATGATGCTGGGCGAGTTTGGCCGAACGCCAAAGATCAACAAGGGCAAAGGACGCGACCACTGGGGACCTTGCTTCTTCGCCATGTTCGCTGGAGCCGGCGTACGCGGAGGCCAAGTGATCGGTCGATCGGATGCGACCGGAGCTTATCCTGTCACCAAGGCCTATTCGCCAATCGACATCGGCGCGACCGTGTATCAATCGCTCGGCATCCCGCCGGATGCTGAAGTTCGCGATCGTTTCAATCGCCCAGTACGGCTGAATCGCGGCGAAGTGATTACGCCACTCTATTCGGGTGCAGAAGTCTAAGCTCGTTCCGTTCGAAGCGATGCAAACGGTCGTCTACTCGCACTTCGCAGCAATGATCAGCGATTGACCATCACATTAATCCCTGCGTCTCAGGCAAAGTAGATAACGCTGCGAGACTGTGACGTTTCGTTGACACTCCAATTCTGCAGCCCTAGAATCGGGCTTCCAATTGCCAATGAAGACGGCAGCACGCAACATCGCAACAAGGAATTCACAGGATGTCTGAGAGTAGCAGCGGCCAAATCGATACTGTCATGACCGAAGACCGACTCTTTCCCGCCAGCGAAGAGTTTGCGTCGAGGTCCGCGATTGGCTCGATGGAGGCTTACCAACAGCTGTACGACGAGGCGAAGGCCGATCCGGAAGCGTTTTGGGACAAGCTGGCGAAGGAAGAGCTGCATTGGTTCGAGCCATACGATACTGTGCTTGAGTGGGACGCGCCAAACGTCAAGTGGTTCGTCGGCGGTAAGACCAACGTGTCGTACAACTGTATCGATGCTCACCTCACAACAGCTCGCCGCAACAAAGCGGCGATCATCTGGGAAGGCGAACCGGGTGATACGCGAACGTTGACGTACCAGCAACTGCATCAAGAAGTCTGCAAGTTCGCGAACGCATTGAAGTCGCTTGGCGTGAAGCAAGGCGATGTCGTCTCGATCTATATGCCGATGACGCCCGAGTTGGTCGTGGCGATGCAAGCATGTGCTCGGATTGGTGCCGTGCATTCTGTGATCTTCGCAGGCTTTTCGGCAGAAGCGATCGCGGACCGCAACAATGACGCTAACGCCAAGATTCAGCTGACCGCCGACGCCGCTTGGCGGCGCGGGAAGCAATTGGAGCTGAAGTCGGTCGTTGATGAAGCACTTGCAAAATCGCCGACTGTCGAGAAGTGTGTCGTGCTTAAGCGCATTGGCAACGAAGTCACCATGCAGGACGGACGAGACGTCTGGTGGCATGATGTGATGGCCGGGGCATCAACCGATTGCCCGGCTGAACAACTCGACAGCGAAGCGCCGCTATTTATTCTCTATACGAGCGGCTCGACCGGTAAACCAAAAGGCATCAAGCACACGACCGCCGGCTATAACCTGTGGGCCAAGAAGACCTTTGAATGGGTCTTCGATCATCGTGACGAAGACATCTTCTGGTGTACGGCTGATTGCGGCTGGATCACGGGACACAGCTATGTTGCGTATGGCCCGTTGGCAGCTGGGTCGACCGTAATGATGTACGAAGGCGCGCCGAACTGGCCAGGAGACGATCGTTTTTGGGAGCTGATCGAAAAGCACAAGGTTAACATTCTCTACACAGCCCCGACCGCAATCCGAGCGTTCATCAAGTGGGGCGACGAGCACGTCGAGAAGCATGACCTTTCAAGCCTTCGCTTGCTTGGCACTGTCGGCGAAGGAATCAATCCGGAAGCTTGGATGTGGTATCACAAGAAGATCGGCGGCGAACGCTGTCCGATCGTGGATACCTGGTGGCAGACAGAAACCGGCGGCATCATGATGTCGCCGCTTCCCGGTGCAATTCCGACGAAGCCTGGCAGTTGCACAAAGCCCCTGCCCGGTGTGATCCCTTCGATCGTCGATGAAGAGCTCCAGGAAGTACCCAAGAACAACGGCGGCATGCTCTGCGTTTCGCACCCTTGGCCTGGAATGCTGCGCGGCATTTGGGGCGACGAAGAGCGATACAACGAGCAGTATTGGACAAAGGTTCCCGGCAAGTATCTGACCGGCGACAACGCGCGACAGGATGATGATGGTTACTACTGGATCATGGGCCGAATTGACGACGTCATCAACGTGTCCGGACATCGCCTAAGCACGATCGAAGTCGAAAGCGCCCTCGTCAGCCACGACAAGGTCGCCGAAGCCGCCGCCGTTGGTCGCCCGGATGAGATCAAAGGGCAAGCGATCGCTGTCTTTGTCTCGATCAAGGGCGATGCGCAGCCGACCGAAGAACTCCGCCAAGAGTTGAAGCAACACGTCCGGAAGGAAATCGGAGCACTCGCACAGCCTGACGACATTCGCTTCACCAGCGCGCTGCCGAAGACTCGCAGCGGTAAGATCATGCGACGGCTGCTCCGCGACATCGCGTCCGGCAACGCCGACATCGCCGGTGATACCTCGACGCTGGAAGACTACAGCGTCTTGGCCAAGCTTCGAGACGACGAGGAGTAGCCACGGCCTGTGGCACGGCGGCCCCACAGACACATGCATGGCCTTATCGCTCTATAAAAGTGCGCGTGTTGGCCGAGCGAACATGCCCCGCGTGAACAATCACCCAAGGTTTCCATAGACTCACTCGGGATCACGCCGTAAGATAGAGACTGAGATGTGTGGTTTTTTCCTTTCTTCTTGCTGTTGCTTCTCGCGTCGCGTAACTAGATCGTTAGCTCACGCCCTCACGAGGAACGAGACGGAAGCCGGGTTTCGGTCGGTTCCCGCCGCACGCTCGATCTGACTGGACGCTTGGATCGCCGAGCGTCGTCTAAGACTCTTTGCGAAGTTGCCGCTCGCTGCGAGTGGTGCCTGTATCGATACACACGGTGTCTCGGGCGAAACGTTGTCTCGGAACGAGCGGTGCGTAGGTGGCTGGAGATTTAAGTGGCTGGAGATGTCGCCGAATGAGTGAAAAGAAACCCACCCCTTGGCCTTCCCAGCCGAAAGGCAAGGTCTGCCCCGTTTGCGGCACACAAACCTATTCGCACGATGGTATTCATCCGCAATGCTCGGTTCAGCGGGCCGATGCGGCGCGGGCCGAGAAACTGAAAGAAGAGCGGAAGCTGGAGGCCGACAAGCCCAAGCCTTCTACTTGGACAAAGAAGAAGTGCCCCAAGTGTGGAGCCGAGGCACACGTGCGTCGAAAAGAATGCGAATGCGGGTATGTCTATTCGTAATCGCAATTCAGGTTAGAAACCGAGCCGCTTGATCAGCCGTCCATGAAACAAACGGCGCAGCGCATCACTTCAACCAAACTGGCCGCTTCTCTTCCGGTATTCCTTGCTTTCGTGAGTCGTCACCGCTATCGTAACGGCGAACCATCTGACGACTCAAGCTGGGAAGTGAGGATCAAATGCGATTTAGGAGTATTTACGGCACAGCGATATTCTTGGCGACCTGCGTCGGCTCTATAGGCGCCGAAGACTGGCCTCAATTTCGCGGCCATAACGCGGCTGGGATCTCGCGGGAAAGTAAGAACCTGCCCGTCGAGTTTTCGCATGAGGAGAAGGTACTTTGGTCGCTTGAGTTGGGTGAAGGTATCGCCTGTCCCATCGTGACTGGTGGCAAAGTCATCTCGACGACGATGATCGACGATCAGACGTTCGGTGTCTTCTGCCTTGAAGCAGCAACAGGTAAAGAGCTGTGGCGGCGCGAGCTTGATACGGGCGCGACGCCTGCCATCATGCCGCCTAATGCGCAAGCTTCGTCGACTCCTGCGGCGGATGGTGAACGCGTTTATGTTTACTTCAGCACGCTCGGAATGCTGGCGCTCGATCTAGCCAGCGGCGAGACGGCTTGGAAGCATGAAATCCCTGAACCGTTCTACTTGCTCGGATGGGGAGCTGCACATTCGCCGATCGTCTACAAGGATCTAGTCATCTTCAATCAAGACGACGATCTCACGCCGTTCATGATCGCGCTGGACAGACGCACCGGAAAGTTGCGATGGCGGACGCCACGTCCCGAGATGCTGGCCGGTTATGCCGTGCCGGTGATCTGCAAAGCGAACGGCCGCGAGGACATTGTCATTGCTGGTTCCGGCAAGCTGAAAGGCTATGACCCAGCGAACGGCAAGCAACTTTGGACGTGCAACACGTTGCTGCGAACGATTATGACTTCCCCCGCGGTTGTCGACGATTTGATCTACGTTTCGGTGCAAAGCTATGGCGATACGGATCGTGTCTTGAAATACGCTTTGTTGCAATGGAAGGATACGAATCAGGACGGCAAGTTGGGCAAGGATGAGTTTGAAAAACCGTTCTGGGCCAAGTTCGACAAAGGCGACGTCAACAAAGACGGCTTTTTGGTCGAGGGCGAGATCGACGCGGCCTTCCAGGCACCGACCAACATGGCGGGCGGCGGCAACATTATTCAAGCGATTCGCGGCGGAGGCACAGGTGACGTCACGAAGACGCATGTCGTGTGGAACATCGAGAACACCTCGCCGTCCAACATCGCTTCGCCCTTGGTGGATGATGGCCGAGTGTTCGTCGTGAAGAAGGGCGGAATCTCGGCCAGCTTCGACGCGAAGACGGGGAACGAAGTCTGGTCGAAGAAGCGAATCCGAAATTTCGGCAACTACTACGCCTCGCCGATTGCCGGCGACGGAAAAGTTTACGTAATGGGCGAGAACGGCTTCTTAGTGGTCTTGCGCCAAGGGCCGAAAGTAGAGGTCCTCGCCAAGAACGATATGGGCGACAGCTGCGTCGCGACGCCGGCGATCGCGGACGGTCGCATCTTTGTGCGCACCTTGAAGACACTGTACTGTTTTTCGGAAGACGCCAAGTAACGGTATGTGTAGGGTGTTTGCGTTAGCCACACCTACGTGCAATTCTTGGTGCGGCCAACGCCGACACCCTACAAACTCCCTATAGAACCTAGGACTCAGCATCATGCGTTCACTGCTGATTACGTCATTTTTGTATGTCGCATTGCTTGGTTCCACGAACGGAGCCGAACAAGTCACTGTCGTGGTCGGCCAAGGTGCAACGGATCTCGAGCATCTCGCCGCGCAGGAACTTGTCTCGCAGTTCAAACAACTCTTCGACGCCAATGTTGTCCTGACGGACTTCCTGCCCGACAAACACCAGAATCTGGTCCTAGTCGGCGGTCCGCAAAAGAACAAAGCGGTTCGTGAAGTTGTAGGCGACAGCTGGCCCAAGCTGTCGGACCAAGGATTCATCTTGCGCAGCTTTGATGCCGGCGACCGACGCGGCGTGATCGTCGCGGGCGACAGTCCCGCAGCAACCTATTGGGCCGTCAGCGAGCTGGGACATCGATTCGGAATCCGCTACTTGCTGCGCGAGGACATATATCCCGACCAACAACCACTGAAATTGAGTGGCTTCGACGAATTGATGGAGCCGGAACTGAAGACGCGCACGTGGCGAACCATTAACGATTTCGTGATAGGACCGGAATCGTGGGGCGTTGCCGACCAGAAAAAGCTACTTCGACAACTGGCCAAAATGAAATTCAACAGCGTGATGCTATCGGTCTACCCTTGGCAGCCGTTCGTGGATTACGAGTTCCGCGGTGTCAAGAAGCAAACCGGGATGCTGTGGTACGGCGAGCGCTTTCCAATCGAAGCGGGCAGCCCAGGTCGAACGGCGTTCGCCGCGAGTGGCGAGTTTACGAATCCGGACTTTGCCGGCAAGCAGACGTACGAGGAGATGACGGCAGCGGGCATCAAGCACGCCCGAGGCATTATTGACGAAGCGAAACGACTGGGAATGTCGGTAGGCATTTCCATTTCTCCGCTCGAGTTTCCTCGGGAGTTCATCAAAGCAGTGCCCGGTTTGGAGAACGCCCGCGGTCTGAAAGATCTTACGGTCGCGCCGGGCGCGAAGCTCCGTCCGGACGATCCTGTTATCAAAGAACTGGTCGCAACGAAGTTGCGCGCGTACGTCGAGACCTATCCCAAAGTCGACAGAATCTATCTGACGCTGCCTGAATTCCCCGAGTGGGAACAACATGCCGCCGCCAGTTGGAAGCAGCTGAGTAATCGCATCGGCGACGGCGCTGCTACGCTTGAGTCGCTCATCAAAACGGCTCGCAACAGGTCGTTGATTGCGTCGGGTGATCGCGGCGAACATGCCATCAAAGGGAACGTCGTGACGCTGGCGTTCTTGAACGAGTTACTGGCAGACTCAACCGTACTCCAGCGAGCCGATGGCAGCCGAGTCGATGTGACAATCACCTCGATCGATCCGGCGTTGTATCCAGTGCTGGATCGAGTGATCCTTCCCGCTACGTCGACACTGAATTTTATCGATTACACCGCACGCCGAATCGTCGAGAACAAGGACTTGTTGGCATCCGTCCCGGCCAACAAGGTCCGCAGCCAGCTGATTACTACTCTGGCGGATGACAACGTAGGAATCCTTTCGCAATCGACCACACGCAGCATGAATGTGCTTGTCGACCAAATCCGCGAACTCGGCTGGGACGGTTTCTCGACACGATATTGGATGTTGACCGAGCTAGATCCGACGGTCCACTACCTGTCGCGAGCCGCTTGGGACCCAACCGTGACGGCCCGCAACTCGCATGACGATCTGTTCGTCACCATCACCGGCGAACAGTCGATTGCGGATCGCTTATGGCTCGGATTCGGAGAAATCGAAGCGGCCACCGAACTGACCGATAAGAACAACATCGGCTTTGCCTTTCCGGTCGAGGGAATGCTGATGAAGCACTATCAGGGCCAACCTGCTCCCGAGTGGTGGGAGAAGTTGAACGAGCATTACACCCAAGCGATGATCGAGTTCTATCGCAGTCACGGCCCCGCCGATCCTCGATCCCAAGCGTTCCTTTTCTACTATGCCAAGCGAAGCGAGTATGTGTTGGAATACCTCGGGTGCGTCACAGCTGTTCGAGCGGCCGCGATCGCGAAGCAAGATGGCGACATCGACGGTGCGATCGAGCAACTCGAAACGGCAATCGAGTCGCTCTACAACGCCATCGACACGCTGGGCGATGTCGCCCAAGACCCCAGCGACCGGGGCTTGATCGCGACGTTAAACGCCTATGCTTATCGCCCTTTGGTCGCCGAGTATGAACGAATGCTGGACGCCCAGTAGCGATTCGTCCGACGATTCATATGTCGGATATTCACGTACCGTAACTTCGTAGAGCGTGGCGTAAGCCCCCCAACTCGTTTTCTACCCACGTCCCACGCATCTCTCTAACCCAATTGCATTTGTACGCATAGACGGCGTCTGATACGTTAAAGACTCGGTTTCCACGGTGATTGCGTTCACGAATCTTGAAGGAAGAGCCGCCATGCATCCGCATCAGCCAGCAGGTCGCGACATGATTCACGTCGGTTCCAGGCGTTGGTTCCTGCAAGCTGGCCTGGCCGGAATCGGCGGATTGACGCTGCCGCAGCTGCTCCAGTTGCAAGCGGCGGGGACGCAGCCGACCGGCGGCAAAAAATCCGTCATCTTGTTCTGGCTGTCCGGTGGTCCGAGTCACATCGACATGTGGGATCCTAAGCCAAACGCGCCGCAAGAAATCCGCAGCCCGTTCGGTACGATCGCGACCAGCCTGCCCGGCGTCAACTTTACCGAGCACATGCCGCTGCAAGCTTCCATCGCGCACAAACTCTCGATCATCCGCTCGGTCGATTGCAGTTCGAGCAATCACACGCCGATCACGATGCAGGCTGGAAATCCACTCGCTCGCCGTACGAACGATGGTCGCGATGGAGCCGGCTATCCATCGATGGGGTCCGTTGCGGCAAAGTTTCGGGGTGCGAACGATCCGGACATGCCGGCGTTTGTCGGACTTGCGAACTCATGGGGTTCGGATGTCTGGGAATCGGGCGACATGGGCAGTCGGTATGCGCCGGTGAAGGGACACGAGTTGGCCGGCAAGTTTGCGCTTCCCAAGGGCATCAGCGTACCGCAACTTGCCAACCGCAACGAGCTGCGTGGCGAGTTGGATCGTTTTGGCCGAGACTTGGAACAAGAACGAACATTGGACCGCGTCGATCGTTATACGCGACAAGCTTACGAGATGGTGCTGTCGGGAAAGGTTCAGAAGGCATTTAATGTCGACGAAGAATCCGAGTCAACAAAGCAGGCGTACGGCAATGAAAGCGTTGGCCAGAAGGCTCTTTTGGCAAGGCGTTTAGTCGAAGGTGGCGTCAGCTTTGTGTTGGTGAGCGGTGCATGGGGATACTTCGATCATCACGGCGATCAAGTGCGTTGGGGCGGTATCGAAAAGGGTTTGAAGCCATTGCTTCCTCGTGTCGATCAAGCCATGGTCGCGCTCGTCAATGATCTCGAACAACGCGGCATGCTAGACGACACGCTCGTCCTAATGATGGGCGAGTTCGGTCGATCGCCCGTCATCAACAAAGAAGCTGGGCGCGATCACTGGACGAACGTCATGTCGATGGTGATGGCCGGTGGAGGCATGAAGCACGGCCAAGTAATCGGCTCGACTGATTCACGCGGCGGGGCCGTCGCGAGCAGCGCCGTTCGTCCGCAAGACTTAGCGGCCACGACATTCAGTCATCTGGGGATCGATCTCGACAGCCACTGGATTAACTCAAGAGGTCGGCCGATTCCGATCGTCACCGAAGGCGGTCGACCGATTCCTGAGTTGAATAGCTAGCCATCACAACGTTTGATTAAGGCTTGCGTTACAACTCGCCAAGTTGTTTTCGCAGTCGGCGCAAGACGCGACTCTTGGCTTGTCGGACGGCAGCTGAGGTGACTCCGTACTCGTCACCGATCGCATCTGTTGGGTGTCCGAGGACCGTGGCCCGCCAGAATAGGTCCCACGTCTTATCGGTGAATTCACTGCGAATCTGTTCGAGCGCTCGATGCAAAAGAGCTGAGGCGTGGTCCGGTTCCGTCGGGTCGTCGATCGGAACCGGATCGATGATAGATTGCAGGTTAGCATGCGCAGTCGATCCTCCTGTCGCAGCACACTTGCCTTTGCGGCGACGATGAAAATCGATGACCCGGCTGCGTGCGATCGTCCACAGCCAACCCCGAAAGGTGGCGTCGGCACGTCGACCATCAAACCCATCCAGTCCGCGAAAGGCCGCCATAAAGACTTCTTGCGCAATGTCCGCCACCGCGTCTGGAGGAACGTTTGCGGCCCGGCACCAACGATCCAACAACGGACCATAAAGCTCGACAAGGTCTCGCCAGGCGGTTGGTGAGCCTTCGCGCAATCGCTCGGCCAGGCTCAAGCCACTGGAGCTGCCCGAGTCCGCTCGTGATATTGCGTCGCTTGCCACGCGTCAAACCTTTGGGAACGTTTTGGTACCGCAACTCAATCGTTTATACCAAGGATTCGATGCAGCAACAAAACCTCCCGGAATTCCTTTGACGATATCTGGCGCGCTGCGTCTAGTAACGGTCAGGCTCGTACCTTCATTCCGTAGTATTCACAAGGTGTGGAGTAACTTGGATGAATTGATTGCGGTCTTATGCCAGCCGCGTTTGCGAAAGATTGGCTGGCAAGCAAAGACCCGAACCGCCGTTTGCGCGCACTGAAGTACAGATCGTGTTTCAGTGCGGCCATGATGTTCGTCCAGTTCGCGGCGGCTCGATCGCATCGACGAACTCAGGCAGTCGGCTCAGGCTTGCTGGCGGCTTGGAGACTGTGCTGCTTGGGACGCAGATTAACACGGTTCTACGCTACTGTTTCTTGCACTATTCGTAATCACTGTATGACTTCTCTTCGACAAGATGCGATCCGAGAAGTACGTTGATGTCGCGTTTGAAGGCTGCGCGTTTGTCATTACTCTTGTAGACCGCGCGAGCCAGTTCGACGAACTTGTCGCCAAAATCCTTATCGCGTTCGCAGTCTCGGATATCGTCTTCGATGTCCCAGAGCTGCTCGTTAATCATCTTGAGTTGTTTCGTCAAATCATCCAGCTCCGGAGAGCCGACGAGAGTTGAGTCGCGCGCCTCTGCGAGCGTCTTTAGTTCGATGCGAACATTCCCGAGCTTCGCGGGATCGGTGATACGTTCCGTTTTGATTTCCAGAATCGTAATCTTATCGATCAGTTCCCCTGGAGCGATCTCGACATTTACCGTTGCTTCCTGTGTCACGTCGGCTCTCCCTGTTGTTGTCCGTTGACTTGCGGCAGAAGAATCATCGGCGGAAATCGATGCGGCGGTGACGTGCGTCAGCAGAGCGTCGCCGATCCTGCTGAATACGTCTTCCCAGTCGCCGAGTTTCTGCTGCCGGAACAATCGCATCGTTGGATACCACGGATTGTCTTCCCGCTCAAGAAACCAACGCCAATCCGGCGAAATGGACAAGGCGAGCCATGTTGGAACCCCAAGGGCTCCGGCGAGATGCGGCACGCTGGTGTCCGACGTGATTACCAAATCGACGTTCTGTATGATCGCCGCCGTATCCATGAACGGGCCTGCATCGACATCCAGTTCTTCGCCGAAATCGACGAGCTCGAATTGGCCGTTCATCGCATCGATTTGTTCGCTTCCGAAACCTTTTTGCAAGCTGAACAAGCGAACTCCGGGCACGGCAGCTAACTTGGCGAAATGCTGAAGCGGAACGCTTCGTTGCGCATCCGCATGAAAGTCAGGACTGCCCTGCCACGCGATCCCAACCTTAAATCCGTCGTACGCGGCAAGTCGCCGCTGCCACTTCGCAACGAGTTCGGACTCGGCGTGAAGGTACGGCACTTTGGCGGGAATCGATTCGAATGTCGTTTCCAGAATGCCTGGCACGCTGAGCATTGGAACGTGGACATCGAAGGCCGGCAGCTTGGCATCGTCACAGACGAGTTCGTCGATGCCGGGGCATGCCGCGAGCAATTTCATTAAGGGTTTTTGCGTTTTAACGACAACTTGCCCCGCGCCGTGCTGTTTCAAGATCGTCGCGTATCGCACAAACTGGATCGTGTCGCCAAGTCCTTGTTCATGGTGCAGTAAGATCGTCTTGCCATCGAGGGGCTCACCTTGCCATAACGATGCCGAGTAGCCAGGCATCTTCGAGCCAGGACACTGCCACCGCCATTCGTACTCGGGCCAACCTCGTTCGAAGTCGCCCAACAACAACCACACGATCCCCTGGTTCTTGTGAGCTTCGGCGTAGTTAGGATTCAGACTCAGAGCTTGCTTCGAGTTAGCTTCGGCTTCGGTGTACTTGCCCTGACGCACAAGCGCCGCACTCAAATTGGAATGCGTGACCGCGTCGTTTGGCATCAAGGCGAGCGCTTCTTCGAAGGTCGCGGACGCTTCCTGCAATCGCCCTTGGGCGACGAGCGCGACGCCGAGATTGTTGAACGCTGTCGAGTAATCCGGCTTCAATCGCAGTGCTTCACGACAGCTGGCTTCCGCTTCATCCAGCTGCCCCAGTTGTTTGAGCGTGTTTCCTAAATTGCTGAGTGCGACGGGGAAGTCCGGCTGAATCTCGATCGCCTTGTGATACGCATCGACGGCTTCGTCATATCGAGCCTGATCGTGACAAGCCATCCCGAGAAAGCACCACGCGTTTGCGTCCGCTGCGGCAGCCGCGATGACTTGGCGGTAAATGTGTTCGGCGTTGCGAAAGTCGCCCGCCTGATGTTGCTTCCACCCGAGTTGTAACGCTTCTTCGACCGTTGGCATGGGGAGTCCTAGTAATCTTCGACTGTATCGTTTCGCTTCTGCGAATTGTAGGAGAACGACGAAGGCTGCAAAAGGCGAATCGTGGTGCATTGATTAGGGAGCTTGGAAGTTGTTTCGCGGAGCCTCGATCTTCGTTAGACTTGGTGTGCTAACGAACTCCCACCTTACCCCTCACTCCGCAGAAGGAACTCTCTAATGGAAAAGATCTCTATGATTCTCGCCGTCTTTATCGCCGTCGGTGCAATATCGTCGGTCGGCAAAGGCGAAGAAAAGGTGCCTGTCGCATTGAACTTCAAGATGAAGACGCTGACGGGCAAAGAAGTCGATCTGGCGAAGTACAAAGGCAAAGTCGTCTTGTTCGTCAACACGGCAAGTGAGTGCGGATTGACACCACAATACGAACAGTTGCAAGCCTTGCACGCCTCCCTCGCCGACAAAGGTCTAGCCGTCGTTGGCGTTCCGTGCAATCAGTTCGGAGCTCAGGAGCCCGGTTCGGCAAAGGAGATCACGGCTTTTTGCCAAAAGAACTACGGCGTGACCTTCGACATGCTGGCCAAAGTGGATGTGAACGGCGAAAAGGCTTGTCCGCTCTACAAGCATCTGACAGCTCTCGAAACAAAGCCGCAGGGAGCTGGGAAGATTGGTTGGAACTTTGAGAAGTTTGTGTTGGATCGAAAAGGTAACGTCGTCGGACGGTTCACACCCAACACCAGCCCCGATGATCCAGCAGTCGTGAAGTTGATCGAAACGCAGCTCGCGAAGAAGTAGAGTCTTCGTCATTCGATATGAGAACTCATCTAATGAGCGAGGAATACGTATTTCTTGCAGGTATTGGCATTGTCGAAGATTGGAGCGATTGAAGTCACGATCAGGTCTATGAGTTTCCACCTACATTCGGTTACTGAACAAGCAATTCCTGGCGGTTGGTCGGAGCGAGAAATATTGCTCGGCGAACAATCTGTCCACATCGTTCTCCCAGCCCGGCCCGATGAGTTACTCGAACAGCTGGAAGAAGCGACAAATTCGACTCAGGAATCCGATCCGTATTGGGCCGAGCTTTGGTCCGCGTCGCTTCCGATGGCGAAGCTCGTCTACGAAGCGAGCTGGCCGAGTGATGCTCGAGCAATTGAACTAGGTTGTGGGATCGGAGTCGTTGGAATTGCTGGGCTTCTTGCGGGCCTTGATGTAACTTTGACGGACCGTGTCGAGTTGGCTGTTGCAACCGCAGCCGAGAACGCGCGGCGGAATGGCCTTGCCGATGTGAAAGCATTCGAATTGGATTGGGCTGATCCGCCACAGCAGAAGTTCTCGTATATCCTTGCTTCTGATGTGTTATACGATCGCGAGCTTCATGTGCCTTTCTTGCAAGCCGTGATCACGTTGCTTGAAGAGGGCGGTGAGTGTTGGATTGGCGATCCGGGACGATCGGCCGCCAGCACCTTTCTTGCACTGGACGCATTGAAAAGCTTCGACGTAAATCTCGTTGACACCGACCAACGCGCAGCGTCGGCCATTAAGACTGGAGAGTTTCGCCTGCTTCAACTAAAACGACTGGACTAATGGGTCGATTTTTTGAGCCTGTTCGTCCAAGAATGTCATGCCGCGAGCGATTACTGTCTGTCCGGTTGTTTCACGGGAGAACTCAATGTTGTGTCATAAAGTCGACTATGAAATTCTCGGTTCCGACATGCAGATCGTCGAGATCGAGCTCGATCCAGGGGAAACCGTGATCGCTGAAGCCGGCGCCATGAACTACATGGAAGAAGACATCGCATTCGAGAGCCGGATGGGCGACGGTTCCGAGGCCGACCAGGGCGTGATGGGAAAACTGCTCGGCGTGGGCAAGCGAGTGCTAACAGGCGAATCGATTTTCATGACGCATTTTACGAATCACGGCAGCGTCAAGCGGCGCGTATCGTTTGCAGCCCCTTACCCGGGGAAGATACTTTCTCTCGACATGGCGAAGATCGGCAACGGCCTGACATGTCAGAAGGACGCATTTCTGTGCGCCGCGCATGGCACGAAGATCGGCATCGCTTTTCAACGAAAGCTTGGCGTGGGGTTCTTTGGTGGTGAAGGCTTTATTCTTCAGAAACTTGATGGCGACGGCATGGCGTTCCTGCACGCGGGTGGACACGTCGTCAAGAAGCAACTCCAGGGCGAGACTTTGCGAGTCGACACGGGTTGCATCGTCGCGTTCACTGGGGGGATCGAGTACGACATTCAACGCGCCGGTAACTTGAAGTCGATGTTCTTTGGTGGCGAAGGATTGTTCCTTGCGACACTTCGCGGACACGGAACGGTGCTGCTGCAGAGCCTTCCCTTCTCACGACTCGCCGACCGCGTGCTGGCCCATGCGCCATCGGCTGGTGGCTCACGCAAAGGCGAGGGCTCGGTATTAGGCGGCATAGCGAACATGCTGGAGCAATAGAAGATCTCCCTTCTAGTGTCTGGGAATTGTAGCTCGCGATCGGAATACGAATGCACACCAAACGAGGCGGCCCTATCTCGGCGTTGATCGTCGGAACCATATTCACAGTTGTCGGGGGATCGGTCGCGTACTTCTTCGGATGGCCAATGATCGTCGAAGCGAAGGCAAGTCAATCGTGGCCTTCAACGTCCGGGAAGATCACGGTGTCGAAAGTCGAATCGCATCGCGGGAAAGAGAGCACGACGATGTATGCGCCTCACATCGAGTATGTGTTTGAGGTCGACGGCGTTCGGCACACCGGCTCGCAAGTGTGGGTTAGCGGTGGCGGAAGTTCGAGCAGCCCAGCGGGGGCCAGGAATGTTGTCGCACGCTATCCAGTCGGCAAGGAAGCGGAAGTTTTCTACGATCCTGCTGCGCCAGGCGTCTGTGCTCTGGAACCAGGCACAACGTGGACAAGTTACATGCCGTTTGGCATCGGCATGTTGTTCCTTGTGATTGGAGTGATTCTTGCTGGGACCGTGGTGCTAAAGCTTGCCGTCGGAGCTGCGGTGATTGGTGCGGCGGCAACTGGCGCAATTGGGAACGCTGCCATCCCGACAAATGAAACCTTTGAACCAACGAACGGTCAGCCTCGTCCCGGTCCAAACGAAGATGATGGGATTGGAATATCGTAGCCCCCTTCAGCTCGCTTCTACGCCTCATCTGCCGAAGGCATCTCGGCTTCTCCCACGACGGCGCTCAGCGGATACGTTCGGATAAAGCTGCCAACGAAGAATTCGCCCAGTTGGCGTCCGCGTGAATCGGTCTTCGCCTGATGAAAGCGATATGGCGCGACGCTGCCATCGTCGCGGCGGACCCAATACCAGCATGTTTGTTTCAATCCATCATCCATTTCGTCGGCAATTTCTCCAGCGCGAAGAGAACTGGGCCAAAGGATCAGCGCAATGAATGTCCCATCCATCAACATCTTTTGATATCATAGAAGTCTATCGCCGCAACGCATCCCCGTCCCTCCCCGAAGTGCCATGCCTCTTTCGCGACGACAACTCGTTGCATCTGCAACCACGTTATTGCTGGTGAGTGAATGCGGCCTATTGCGTGCTGAAGCTCCAACATTTGAAACAGAAGTCCAACCGATATTCAACACGCACTGCATTCGATGTCATGGCGACAAGATGCAGAAAGCCGAGTTGAATCTAAGCTCGGGCGCTGGAGTGCGTCGCGGCGGCGAATCCGGCGAATCGCTACTTACCCAAGCGCTCGATGCAAACCTCTTGTACGAATTAGTTGCCAGTGGTGATATGCCGCCGGAAGATGACAAGCACCTCTCAGATGTTGAGCTTACCGTAATTGAACAATGGCTAAAGAGCGGCGCGAAGTTTGCCGACGTGCCTGTCTCCGAGGAGGCGACGTTAAATCAACACGACGTTCTACCGATCGTTTTTCGTCGCTGTACGGTATGTCACGGTTCGGTGTATCAAGAAGGTGGCGTCGATCTGCGCAGCCGCGCTGGAATGATTAAAGGTGGAAGTAACGGTGGTGCGTTTGTCCCCGGCGACGCAGACGGAAGTCTTATGGTCGCGCGAGTTGTCGCTCGACAATGTCCTCCGAAGGCTGATATTGGCGAAGCTGGCATCGAGCCGATGACGCCAGAAGAGCTTGTCGTTCTCCGGCGGTGGATCGCCGCAGGAGCACCTGAACTGGAAATCGCACCGGACGTTGCCTCAACCGCTGGCGACCCATTGGTCAGTGATGAGGATCGCCAGTTCTGGTCGTTCCAGTCGCCGAAGAGATCAGAAGTACCCACGACTGACTCGTCTGGCTCAACAAAGACGCCAATCGATTCTTTTCTGCTGAGACAACTGGCCGTCAAGGGACTTTCGTTTTCAGAGCGAGCAGAACGATCGCTCTGGTTTCGTCGCGTGACTTTTGATCTAACCGGCTTTCCTCCAAGCTCCGACGATGTGAACAAGTTTCTCAACGACGACCGGCCTGGAGCTGACGAGCGGCAAATCGAACGATTGCTTACGTCTCCACGCTACGGCGAACGCTGGGGGCGGTTTTGGTTAGATTTGGCTGGCTATGCCGACTCCGAGGGCAAACGCAGTGCCGATACGATTCGTCCGCACGCCTATCGCTATCGAGATTACGTCATCCGTGCATTTAACGCGGATCTACCCTATGACCAATTTCTTCTGGAACAGATCGCCGGTGACGAATTGGTTGACTACGCGAAAGCAGACGCGCTGGCACTGGAAGATATCGAGAAGTTAGTTGCGACAGGTTTCTTACGAATGGCTCCCGATGGCACAGCCGCCGACCCGGTGAATCGATTGCCCGATCGCGTCGAAGTCATCGCGGACGAAATCGATGTCTTGTGTCGAGGAGTCATGGGGCTGACGATGCAATGTGCCCGCTGTCACAGTCATAAGTACGATCCGATTCCGCACCGCGACTACTACCGCTTCGCCGCGATATTCAAGGGAGCGTATGACGAATACGAGTGGATGACACCTCAGGCGTTTGGCAATCAGTGGAAGAACTCCAAGCAACGACTGCTCGAAGTTGCCATTCCCGGCGAACTGGAGGCGGTCGAAGCTCACAATGCACCGATTCGCGCGAAGATTGAATCGCTGCAGGCAATGCAGAAGGCAGAGAAGGACAAAGACAAAGTCGCCAAATTCAAAACCGCGATTGCGAAAGAGCAAGCCAGCCTTCGGATTAAGCCCATGATTCGAGCGTTATGGGATCGGGGGGAGCCGTCGCCGACTTACATTTATCGACGTGGTGAAGAAATGCAGCCAACGAGGCTCGTAGGCCCTGGCGTGCCGTCGGTTCTCACCGATGGCAAGACGCCGTTTGTCGTCGAATCCCCGAATCATTCGTCGCCGAAGACTGGACGACGTTTGGCATTGGCACGTTGGTTGACCCAGCCCGATCATCCCTTGACGGCTCGTGTCATAGTGAATCGTGTCTGGCATCGATACTTCGGTACTGGAATCGTTAAGAGTATTGACAACTTCGGCAAACTTGGTACACCGCCGTCGCATCCGGAACTACTCGATTGGCTCGCCGTCGAATTCGTCGAGAGCGGATGGAGCATGAAGCATCTTCATCGCATGATCGTCACTTCGAACGCCTATCGGCAAAGCTCTCTGGTAACTTCAGAACACGAACAACTTGATCCAGAGAATCGCCTCGTATCGCGAATGCCCATGCGTCGATTGGATGCCGAACAATTGCGTGATTCACTCTTATACGTCGTCGGTGAGCTTGTCGAGAATCGCTTTGGCGAGCCAGCTGCCGTCGATATTCGGAAGGACGGGCTCGTGACGTCAAAGGCAACCGACGGCGGGCGAAGACGCAGCGTGTACATTCGGCATCGACGTAAGGAAATGCCTACGATTCTCGAGACTTTTGACTTGCCGCAGATGAATCCGAATTGCACTCAGCGACAGGATTCGACTGTCGTTTCGCAACCGTTGTATTTGTTGAATAATAAGATGATCTATGATCTTTCTCGATCGTTCGCGACGAAGATTAAGAATGAAGCCGGTTCCGACTCCAGTGCGCGAGTCCGTGCGATCTATTTAGCTGCTCTGGGTCGAACCGCAAACACAGAGGAACTGGTCACGGGGATCGAAGCTCTCGAACAGCTGACACAGAAGTGGGAGGACGACGCCACCGAGGGTAACTTGCCGGACGACTTGGCTCTCGCCGATCTGTGCCACGCGTTGTTGAACTCCGCTGCATTTTTATACGTGGATTGATGATCTGATGCTGAAGCCACAAGAATCTCGAAACACACTGACGCGTCGTTGCTTCTTCGATCGCGTGTCGGATGGGATTTGCGGCGCCGCACTGACGTATCTCCTACAAAACGAATTGCTAGGAGCGCGGCTGTTTGCTTCGGACGAGAGTCACGGAGAATTGAACTCGGCGAGGCGGATGTTTGATTTAACGCCGAAGCGATCGCAGTTTCCGCCGACCGCTAACTCCGTCATACACCTCTGCATGCAGGGCGGTCCGAGCCAAGTGGATTTGTTTGATCCGAAACCGGCCTTGAAAAGGTACCACGGCAGCGCACCACCGCGAGAGCTAACGAAAGGTGCCATCTTCGAGAACGATCGGACGGGGACGCTGATGCAAAGTCCGTTCAAGTTCTCGCGACACGGTGAATGTGGCGCTCCGGTGTCGGAACTGTTGCCGCACATTGGTGGCGAGGTGGATAGCCTCGCAATCGTGCGATCGATGTACAACGTGCATCCAAACCATGAGCCCGCGATCTACAAGATGCAATCGGGACAGACCTTCCCGGGTCATCCAGTGTTTGGCTCATGGGTCGCGTACGGATTGGGAAGCGAGAATCAAAACCTGCCCGCGTATGTCGTCTTGGCCGATCCGAGCGAGCGGTTGCCCACCAATGGCGTTGAGAATTGGTTCTCCGGCTACCTCCCACCGCTCTATCAAGGAACGCCGATGCGGACGACCGGATCGCCGCTGCTGAACCTGAAGCCCGATTACGAAGAACCGCTCGCGGTCACCGAGGCCAAACGTGATCTGATCGCGAGGCTTGATCAAATCCACAAGAGCAAACGTCCCAGTCAGCCGGTTCTCGACGCTCGCATCAATAACTACGAGATGGCAGCGCGAATGCAGCTCGAAGCAACTCAGACGCTCGATCTGAACGGAGAAACGGCCGAGACGCTGGCGATGTATGGGATCGGCGAGAAGGAAACGGATAGCTTCGGTCGACGCTGTCTGTTGGCTCGCCGGATGATCGAGCGAGGCGTACGCTTCGTGCAACTATTCCCCAAAGGCCAAGCTTGGGATAATCACAGCAACATCCGCACCTCCCTTCGGGATATCTGCGGCAAAACCGACAAGCCGGTTGCGGGGTTGCTTCGAGACTTAAGGCAGCGCGGGTTGATCGACTCGACGCTGGTGCTGTGGGGCGGCGAGTTTGGTCGGCTGCCATTGGCACAAGTCAACTCGGCCAGCCAATACACAAAAGCTGGTCGCGATCACGGACCTTATGGGTTCACGGCTTGGATGGCCGGTGGCGGCGTGAAAGGCGGTACGACTTACGGCAACACGGACGACATCGGCTATGCATCGGTGGAAGATCGTGTCAGCATCCAGGACTGGCACGCAACCATCTTGCATCTGCTGGGCCTTCGTCACGAAGAGCTGTTCTTCGAACGCAACGGATTGAATGATCGCCTGACGCACCAGTTTGACACGCGTGTTGTCAAGGAAATCGTGGCGTAGGATCTCGTACTTAACGTAGAGGAATCGAAAATGCTCACACTTCTCGACTCGCAATCGCATGGAAGGTGCCAGCGTCGGGAGTTTCTTCGTATTGGGAGTGCCGCAATTGGCGGGCTCGGCTTGTCGCATCTTCTCGCGGCGAAAGCTGATGCTTCACTGAAGAGGGTTTTGCGAGACCGATCGGTCGTCGTGCTGAACCTTCAGGGTGGGCCGACGCAATTTGAGACATTTGATCCGAAGATGACTGCGCCACGAGAGGTACGCAGCATCACGGGCGAAGTCGCCACAGCCGTTCCAGGTGTCACTTTCGGCGGCAGCTTTCCAAAGTTAGCGTCGCTGGCAGACAAGATTGCAGTCGTACGATCCTATCGTCACGGCATCTCCAGTCACGGTCCGGCCGCGATGCATGTCATGGCTGGCGGCAATCCGACGGGCGCGATGATGGGAGCGTTGTTCTCCCGCGTCGCCGGATTGACGAGCCCGGCGACCGGGATGCCGAACAACGCGTTGGTTACGTCGCGAGCGATGGGGCCGCAGTTCAAGGAGCTTTACCACAACCCGGGTCGCGTCTCGCAAACCGGAAGTTTGCCTGGCGCGTATAAGCCCTTCGATCCAAGCGCAGGCGGCGAAATCATTGAGAACATGAAACTTCACGTCCAAGGCGACCGCCTCGGCGATCGCCGGGCCTTATTGGCACAAGTAGATCGACTGCGTCGTGAGGCCGACGAGAACGAAAGCCTGGAGTTAGCGAATCGATTCGAGCAACAAGCTTTCGACGTCCTGATACGCGGCGTCTCCGACGCATTCGACTTGTCCAAGGAGCATCCTCGAACGATCGACCGTTACGACACGAGTGAGTTCAGTCCCACTGCCGCGGTGCAGCAGAGGAACAGCTACGCGAAGCAGTTTTCACCCGTTGCCGTTGGCAAGCAGATGCTGCTGGCGCGGCGACTGTGCGAGGCCGGCTGTGGGTTCGTCACCGTCACATGTGGCGGCTGGGACATGCATGGAGGTGGCAAGGAATTCACGATGGCAGACGGACTTTCGTCGCTGACACCTGCGGTCGACAAGGCGGTTTCCGCGTTTATCGAAGATGTTGAAGCAAAGGGGCTCTCGGATAAGATTCTTTTGGTGATCACCGGAGAATTTGGACGAACTCCGCGCATCAACAAGAACGGTGGTCGTGATCACTGGGGAAACTTGTGTACCTTGGCGTTCGTCGGTGGCGGATTGCCGATGGGGCAGGTCATTGGCCGTTCCGACCGGACGGGCAGTGCACCCAACTCGGATCCGATTTCTAGCAGCAACGTGCTGGCGACCGTAATGAACAGCTTGTTCGACATCGGCGAATTGAGGTTGTTATCGGGTGTGCCAAAGGATGTGGAGCGCGTGATCACGTCCGGCACGCCCATTCGCGAACTCACCTAGTCATTCTAGTCTCTCCGCGATCGATACAAGGAGCTCTCCAATGAAGTCAGTATGCTTTGTCGCATCGTTTGCCTTGTCCTGTCTCGCGGGTACGCTCACTGCAGCTGAACCGTTACAGATTGGTTCGCGTCTCGAGTTGTTTGTTGACGACTATTTGATCGACAAGCTTGATGGTGATGCGACATTGCAACTGCATCAACCGAAACCGCAAGAGGTGGTGTTGGTGACCGACAAGCCGTGGGAAGGAAATACATCCGCGTACTACACAATCTTTCGTGACGGGGATCTTTATCGAGCTTATTATCGCGGGTCGCATTTTGATGAGAAAACCAAGAAGGCGGCGCATCCGGAAGTTGTTTGTTATGCCGAGAGCAAGGACGGCGTTCATTGGATCAAGCCCGAGCTCGGACTTTGCGAGTTCAACGGCTCGAAGCAGAACAACATCGTCTGGAACAAAATCGGGACGCACTGCTTCGCCGCGTTCAAAGATAAAAATCCTAATTGCTCCGCGGACGCCCGTTACAAGGCGATCGCGAGGGGCCGCCCGACTGGAAAGAAAGGGTTGTACGTCTTCAAGTCTCCGGACGGACTTCATTGGACGCCGATCGAGGAGGAGCCGGTGATTACTAACGGCTACTTTGACTCGCAAAACCTCGCGTTCTGGGACTCGCATGCCAAGACCTATCGGGAATACCACCGTACGTTCGTTGATGGAGTTCGAGCCATTATGACCGGCACGTCGTCCGACTACGTGAACTGGACGGAGCCTGTGCTGCTCAACTACGGTGACGTTCCCAATCAGCATCTCTATACGAACGCCGTGCAGCAATACGATCGAGCGCCACACATATTGCTCGGTTTCCCGACTCGATACTTACCCAAGGAAGGCCAACGCGTTGAGCCAACCTTGATGGCGAGTCACGATGGTGTGAACTTCAAGCGTTGGCTCGATCCGGTCATCCCCGAAGATGCGCCCGAAGATCGTGGCGGCAACCGTAGCAACTACATGACGTGGGGACTGGTGCAATTGCCCGGCAATGACAAGGAGTATTCGGTTTACGCGACGGAAGCCTATTACACGGGCCCTGACAGCCGAGTTCGTCGATTTACTTATCGTGTCGACGGATTTGTGTCGCTTCGTGGTACGGAGCAGGGCGGTTCACTTGTTACGAAACCGCTCGTGTTTGATGGCAACGAGTTGATGATCAATTTTGCAACGAAGGACGCGGGAAGTGTTCGTGTTGAGCTTCAAAGCATAGAGGGGAAACCGCTCGAAGGTTTTGCTCTCGCCGATTGCAAGCCGCTTCGAGGCGATTCGATCAAGCAAGCCGTAGCTTGGAGTGACGGTAAGTTGTCGGGACTCGCTGGCAAGACGATTCGAGTCTTGTTCGAAGTCAAGGCAGCCGATGTTTACTCGTTCCAGTTTGAGTAGAGGTACGGTTGTTACGTGGCATTGTCGCAGCTTCGGAGCGAAAGGCCGCGTACTATCAAAGCGAAACGCTGGTACCTGTTCGCGCAGCGTTAATGCCGCTTTCTAGAATGGCTTGTGTATCGCGACAAATGTTTAGGTCGCACATAGAAAGCGCTGCCTCGCCAGTGCGGATGCAATGGACGAAGTGAGCTGTCGCATTTTGTAAGTGAACCGGCAGTTCCGGAACATCTACTGATACACCTCCTTGTTGTTCATGCGTCGCAAGCAGTAACCGCCCACCGTTGCGTGGCTCTAACATCAGCGTGCCGGTCGTCCCGTAGACCATCGTCATGTACGCCGAGAGCTTGCCGATCTGTGTCCATGATCCTTCTGAAACGGCGATTGCGTTCGGATAGTTCATGATCAGCATTCCGTTATCTTCAACATCGATGTCCTGCTTGACCAACCGTTTGGCGATTCCCATAACCGTGTTTGGCATACCTAGGACGGTTCGCGCGAGAAGTGCTCCATAGCAGCAATAATCCATGAATGCACCTCCGGGACCGTTGCGTTTTGGATCGTAAAGCCACTCGCAGAAGAAGTCAGAGCAGCCAAGCTCTCGCGGTCCGGCATGTGCAGCTCGGTAGCGAACTTGCCAGATATCGCCAATGGCTCCTTCGTCCGCGAGTTTCAATGCGTGCTGCATTTGAGGCCACCAAGCGAATGGCCAATTGACCAGTAGACGTACGTCGGCCGCTGCCGCGGCGGCAAGCATGCGATCCGCGCCTGCCAGGTCAGCGGCCATTGGCTTTTCAATGAGCACGTGCAAACCACGGGATGTCGCCATCTCAGTCAGCTCCGGGCCGGCAGCGTTATCTGAGTAGATATAGACGGCGTCGAGTTCTTCGCTGTCCAACATCGTTTCTGGATTGCTGTATGGCCGACAATGGAACTCGGCTTCCGCGCGACCGATCAATGCTTGGTGTGGATCGGCGACGGCGACGAGCCGTGTGTCTGCGTTCGTTTGAACATCGGGCAAGTGATCCCAGATGTGATCGTGAGTTAAACCGAGGATGCCGATGCGAAGTGGCGTACTCATTATTTATCACTCGTGTGTTAGGGTAGGTCGTTTAACCGAGTTCAGTACGCATCAACGTTCAACCCAAATGGGACTCACCCATGCCCATTGACCATTCGTTTGGGCGACTCGGATACGGTATCGATCGCAATCCGACTCGGGTTCGTCGTCTAGCTCGGCAAGCAACGCGCACTTGGCAACAGGAACCAGTGGTCCGACGCGTATTGCTTCCGAGAGCCAACCGCGCAGGTACGTTGAATGACCGCGTTCGAGCAATTGCCCGAGCGAATAAACCAGCCGCTTGCCGTTTACTTCGATTGTGAGTTCGGAGTTGATGGGCGCGTCGATCGCGAGCGAGATTGCTTGTGTTGTCGGATGACGCGTGGAACGGTTGCCAGTTGTTGTTGATCGCCACGCGAGTGACCTTAGCGTTCGTTCGACGACTTCGTGAGGCAGATCCTCCTCGTCTGATCCGTCGGTGTGACCGCCGACTCCTTGTGGAGCGACGATCGCTTGACCAGAGAAGCAGGTCTCTACGTCCACAATGGAACCGGCTGATAACGCGAGGTGTGCGTTCCAACTGACCGGCTGGTCTTTTTGTCCCCATCCCCAAGTGACGCGAAGCCGATACCGCGAGTCGCTTGTGTCTGCGGGTACATTGGGGGACAAGCATCGTATAACACGATCGTTCTTTAGCAATTCAACGCGATCGAGCTTGTCCGATCCGCGAACTGCGATTTTGAGATGTCGCCTCTTTGTGGACTGAATTGTCGATCCGATCCATCCATCATCGACCGTTAACCTTGCGTCAATCTTGTCGCCGGTAACTGCATAGACGCGACGAGCTTGCAACGCTTCCCAGATAGCGTCTCGGGTAAGCGACTCGGCAAAGACACCGACCCGTCCGTCGCCGTGACTGCCTGGATAGCCCCCGTGGTGATCAGTCGAAGCGATGACACCGAAGCGATATCCCATGTCCCAGCCAGCTTCCGCGGTGCTCTGCCAATCACGCGGGCCCATGTCGTGGAGCATTGGGTAAGGAGCGTCCTCGCCTTCCGAACAACCATGCAGGGAAAATATTTCGGCGAAAGGCGATTGGCTGTCTTTGAAATGTTTCCAATTGATTCCGCGATAACCCGCCGCATACCCGATGTGGTGTGGGATCATGATGGCATTCGCGTCATGAGCCAATTGTCTCAGCGCGGGCAGGTCGATCGCATCTCGAAGTGGTAGCTCGGGCCCGCGCGAATAGACGTTGTGATCGCCATATTTGAGCGAATGCCATTCATAGCTTGGGAACGCGATGAATTGGCCATCACAACTTGCCGCTGCTTGCTTGGCAACCAACGCGTCCCAGTTGCCCGCGAGCTGCGCGAAGCCTTTGTTGTGGTAGTCGATAATCTCGCCATAGCGATCACGATCTGTCGGCATATCGGGCCAAAAGGCGTGCCCCGTGATGGAACAAAAGTCGAGTTGTGCCTTTGCACGCATTAACGCTTGCTCGACGGTTCCTTCGCCGTAGCTCACCGAACAGTGGCTGTGCAGGTCGCCCCAAAATAGTTGGTAAGTCATGCTGTCACCTTTTCGGCGTCAGACTCCTTTTTCGGTGGCGTGCGCGGGACGAAGAGCACAAACGCAGCAAGGCAAATTGACGAGAACACGGCACAACTGAGCCAGATGCTCGTCCAATCACGTACGACATCATCGCCACTTCCGGTCGAAAACATCGCGCCAACCCAGCCGCTAACGAACCCGCCGACAAACAACCCCACGGCGACAACAAAAGTTCCGTAGAGCGTTTGCATGCTGCCACGGAGATCGAGCGGTGCGGCCTTGTCAACGTACATATAACCGGCAGCGAGAAAGCATCCAAAGCAAAATCCGTGTAACCCTTGGCCCACGACAGCGATAGCGATCTTGCCGGCGAACGATGGGTCGAGACTGAAGACGGCGGCAAAAAGAAGGCAGCGAATCGCATAGGCAAGCGCGCCCGCGACCATCGTCCATTTGTAACCGTAGCGGCGAATGGCAAAGCCGAGTCCTGCCATCACGAAGATTTCGCAGAACTGTCCGATGGAGCTTAGGCTCTGCTCATACGCTCCGCCTACACCACCGCTGTCGAGGATGTCTCGCAGGAACGGGCTATTCCAAAACCAAAAGAATTTGTGCGCGATCGCCACAAAGAAGCTGATCACGACCAACGCCAGAAAGTGTCGCTTCAGCAGTTCTTGAACGGCCGCCCCCGGTGCGTACTTGCGATCTTCGTTAGGTTGAGGTGGCGTACGTGGGAGTGTCAAGCAATAGAAGCCCATCAGAATTCCAACGACGCCCGAGAACAAGAACACCACGCCGCGTGCTTGATTCAATTCTTCGCCCTTTAGTCCCCACAGCAACCAGAACTCCACCAGATACGCAGGTACCATAAAGCCGATCGTGCCGAACAGTCGCACCCACGGGAACTCTAGGTCCCGATTCTTCAGATGTCGAAAGGCAAGAGCGTTCGTGAGCATCATCGTCGGGATGTATAGCACTGAATACATCGTGCCAAGCAAAATGACTGGCCCAAACTCGGTCTGGGTGTACAGCCCAAACATCAGCAGACCGCCCAGCACGTGGCAGACAGCCAGTACGCGTTCAGTGGCAAAGTAACGATCAACCATCTGGCCAACGAAAAACGGCGCAATCAATGGCCCGACAGACAACATGGCCGAAAAGGCACCGGCCTGGGTCTCGCTGAAGTGTAAGGTCTTCAAGACGTAGACCGTTACGACTGGCTGGTATGCACCTTGCACGAAGTACTGCAAAAACATCATCAGCGACAATCGGCTCATCGTGTTGACCGACGAACGCGTTTGCAGTTCCAATCCCGTGGCGTTACCTTCTGGCATGTCAAGGTTCTAACAGAGAGTTGGTGGGTTTGCCACTGCGTCACTTATCAAGAGCTGCGTGGTGATTTAACGTCCTCTGTGGCCGTCACTCTCCGAGTGACGAGCGCTCATCACTCGGAGAGTGATGGCTACACAGATACCACATGTTTAGAAAGCGATAGAAGATGATTCGGATAGGTATCGTTGGTTGTGGTCGCATTCTGGCGGCGCATCTGCGCGGTTATCAGCTTCTGCGAGAAGCAGGCGTTGACGACTTTCGGATTACCGCTTTGTGCGCGAGACGCGAGGCGGATGCCTGGAGTTACGTGCGCCGAGGCAACGGCCCGACGCAGCGGCAGCCGGTCAGTACGAGCGTTGGTGATCCGTTAGCTGTAAGTGACATCTATCTGTCGGACTTTCAAAGTGACGTTGATGTCGAAGTGTTCACGGACTATCGCGAGATGATTGCGACTGGCAAGGTCGACGCAGTGAATGATTTCACGACGCATGCATTGCATCATCAAGTCGCTGAGGTCGCACTGGGGCACGATAAGCATTTACTAACGCAGAAGCCGCTTGCCGTTTCTGTCCTTGCAGGCCGACGGATGTGTGAGCAAGCGGAAGCTCGTGGCTTGACTCTAGCCGTCTTCGAGAACGCAAGGAACCGCGCGGATACACGACATCTCGGTTGGCTATTTCAGTCAGATCGATTTGGCAAGTTAAAGATGATGTTACTGGCAAACATCGGGAATTGGTGGGCACCGGATCGGATCGTCGCACAAACTCCGTGGCGACATCAACTGATCGAAGGTGGTGGAATCACGCTCGACATTGGCGTTCATTTATTCAATCACTTTCGCTACGTCGCAGGCGAGATCGCCTCCGTCACCGGTAACGCTAAGATTTTTGAGCCAAAACGCTTCACTCGCGACGCCGAGGGTAACGCGTTGAACGATGTCGAATGTGATGCCGACGATACGATGTTCGCGACGTTCGAAACAGATCGAGGCGTCATCGGCGATGTAGCGGCAAGTTGGAGTGGGCGCGGTCAATCGCTACTTACCGGAACCGGCCGAGGGATTGTGTACTACGGCACGCAAGGGAGCGTTGTTGGCGACGAAATTGTGCGAGACGATGGCTCTCGCGAGGAGCTAAGTAGGTTTTGCCTTACGCACTGCCCTTCATCAACGGTTGCCCGGCACTTCCCGCTCGGACTGACCGACGCATTCGCGTTAAATCAACTCGATTGGCTGCAAGCAATTCGCGAGAAACGTGAAGCGGAAACGAGCGGACGAGAAGGACTACGAGATCTCGCCGTCGCGTTTGCGGTCCTAGAATCGAGCATGGCGAAGCGAACGGTGGAAGTAGACGAAGTGATGAGCGGGGACCTCTGCGAGTACCAGCGTCCGATCGACGAGCGGTTTGGCTTTACTCGTCCGTGAGCGGAAAGTGCTGGACCAAGTTGAAGGCAATGCGTTCGCTCGTTGCACACGCACCGTGCAGTTGCGAGGATCTATTGCGAAGTCCGGGAACGCATCTCGCAACTTTTGAAGTTGCGCTATTAACGCTCGCTGGTCGCCACAGCTTCCGCTTCGCGCATTGCCCGCAGGATGTTACCGCTCATAATCTTGTGAATCTCTTCGGCGGTATAGCCTCGCGTAAGCAAGGCTTGGGTAATCAGCGGGTAGGTGGAGACATCTTCCAGTTGCTTCGGAAGGGAGGAAACACCGTCGTAATCCGAACCGATTCCGACGTGGTCTACTCCAGCGACACGAACAATGTGATCGATGTGGTCGACGACATCGTGGATGGTGCCTGGTAGGATCGGATTCTTCAGCCGCCAAGCGGCGCGCGCCTTTTGATAGTCGGCTTCTTCCGGATACTGTTCACGTAGCTGGCGACTGGCGGCAAACATCTCTGCCATCCGACGAGCCGATTCAGGTTCGACGAATCCCGAAAAGAAATTCACCATCACGACGCCGCCGTTATCTTTCGTCAACAGTAAGACATCGTCTGGAACATTACGGGGGTGGTCAGCAACAGAACGCGCGGACGAGTGCGAGAAAATGATTGGGGCTTTGCTGACTCGTAACGCATCCTTCATTGTGTCGGGCGAGACGTGGGATAGATCGACGAGCATGCCCAGTCGGTTCATCTCACGCACGACTTCTTCGCCGAAAGCCGAAAGTCCACCGTGTTTCGGGTCGTCGGTCGCCGAGTCGGCCCAGGCGAGTGTGTCCGAATGAGTCAGCGTCATGTACGCGGCACCAAGTTTGTGAAGACGCCGGAGCGTCCCCAGCGAGTTCTCGATCGAATGGCCTCCCTCGACGCCGATCAGCGACGCGATCTTGCCAGACGATTGAATCCGTTCGATGTCATCAACGGTGCGAGCGAACTCGAAGGTGTCTGGGTAACGCTCCATCATCGCATGCACCAACTCGATTTGTTCGAGAGTCTGGAGCAAGGCGTTGCCTCTTTTCGCCGTTTCAGCGGGGACATAGACCGACCAGAACTGAGCGCCGAGATTTCCTTGGCGAAGTCGTGCGATGTCCGTATGAAGTTTCGGCTGGGGCTCTGAGATATCCATCTTGGCAAACGAAGACGAAGCGTTCGTTCGTATCGCCCAGGGAAGATCATTGTGTCCGTCGAAGACGAAGCCGGATTTGTGAACGTCGCTCGCGGCAGCGGTCAACTCAACTAGTCCCCGCCGCTCGTTGCTTCGCCAGTACCCGGGGCCGCGGACGACTCGTCCTGGAGTTGCACCGGTGTGTTCGCCGTCATGGAGAACGAGTTGCCCGTTAACGAACACGTCTCGCACGCCGGTGGCATGCTGGTGAGGCTCGTCGAACGTAGCGTGATCTTGAACTGTGGCCGGATCAAAGACAACGATGTCCGCGAAATAGTCCAGCTTCAGCCATCCGCGTTGACGAATCCCGAGATTGGTCGCCGGCAACCCGGTGAGCTTGCGAACCGCAGTTTCGAGCGAAATCACTTTTTCGTCGCGGACGTACTTACCGACAACACGCGAAAACGACCCATAAGCTCGCGGATGTGCGTTGGATTTGAGGAAGACTCCTTCCGGCGCGAGGGATGACGAGTCGCTGCAGAAGCTGACCCACGGCAGCGCAAGCTTCTTCTTCACGTTGTTTTCGCTCATCAGGAAATACACACAGCCGACGCGACTTCCGTCTTCCACGACAAGATCCATCGCGGTCTCTTCCGGTGACTTTCCCCGCTGTCGCGCGACGTCGGCAAGTGACCTGCCGGTCAGATGCTTTAGGTCGGGATTCTTAAAGCCGACAAGCAAGACTTTCTCGGCGGAGCCAGCCATCAGGAGTAAGTTCTCCCACTCGTCGGTCGGATTTCGCATCTCCTTGACGACGTGCGCTCGTGTCGCTGGATCACGCAGGCGATCTTGCCAGCGATTAAAGCCTCCCTCTTGGACCCAAGGTGGCATCGACGCATTCAGACCGGTCGCTCCGGCGGTGTAGGTGTACATGTCGGCGGTGATGCGCAGTCCCTTCGCTCGAGCATCTTCGACCTTTTGAATCACCGCGTCGAGCTTCCCCCAATTGTCCTTGCCCGCTGCCTTCAAATGATAGATTTCCGCCGCGATGTTCGCCTCGCGGGCAATCTTGATTAACTCATCGACCGCCTCCAGCAATTGATTCCCTTCGCTGCGAATGTGCGATATGTACAGTCCGTCATATTCGGCGGCGACTTTGCACAATTCGATCAGCTCGTTCGTGTCGGCGTAAAACGCGGGCGCGTAAATCAACGACGAGCCGATGCCTAGCGCTCCCTGCTCCATCTCGTCACGAACAAGCTCACGCATCGTTTGCAGTTCTTTCGTCGTTGGTCGCCGATCCTCAAAGCCAACCGTGTGTATCCGCAGCGTCGTTGCGCCGATAAAAGATGCAACGTTTGGCGAAACGCCACGTTGCTCGAGATGTTGGAGATACTCGCTCAGCTTACGCCAGGGAATCTCGTATTTGATGTCTCCTTGGCTGTCGAGTTCGTCTTGACGCATCGCTTCCGATAACGGGCCCATCGACCAACCCTCGCCAAAGACTTCGAGCGTTACACCTTGGCGGATGTCGCTTAGACTGCGCGGATCGTGCAATAACGACTCGGTCGCCCAACTAAGCATGTTGATAAAGCCGGGGGCAACGGCGAGCCCCCTGGCATTGACCTCTTGCGTTGTGGTTGCTTTGGCGAGATCTCCGATTGCCGAGATCTTGTCGCCGCGAAGGCCGACGTCTGCCACATAACTCGGCCCACCCGATCCGTCGTAAATCGTACCGCCGCGAATGATCACGTCAAACGGTTCTGCGGCACTGCACGGTCGCACTTCAATCGATTGGCTGGCAGTGAAGAACAGAAGAAGTGCGATAGACGATCGGTATCGACTCGGCATGAGGATTCTCCACGGTTTCGATTCACGCTGGCAGTTGCTTTGAGCTTTATAGTGGAACGTTTCGGGGAATAACACTATCCTGGTCCGAATTCAATCTTGAGCAGTTCCTTAACTCCTTCGCAGGTGACCTCCATGCGCTCTTTGTTCGCGACACTGTTCCTTCTCGTTGCAATGATTTCTGCCGAAGCGTCTGGGCAAGATTCCGGCGAGTTGAAGAGCTTGCTCGATGAATCGTGGGAGTTTGGCTTGCAGGAATACCCGACGTTTGCCACGCGCGTCGGAGACCATCGCTTCAATGACAAGCTGTCCCGCGAATCGATCACCGATCAACAGCGGCGTCTGGCGAAACAGCGAGAATTCCAGGGACGGTGGAACGGAATTGAGCGAGGAACTCTAAGCAAGTCCGATCGGATCAATTACGACATATTTGGACGCATTCTCGGCAACGACATCGCCGAGGCAGAATTCGAGATGTATTTGATTCCGATTTCCAACCGCTGGGGCTTCCATATTTCGTTTCCTGAACTGCCTCAGCAAGTGCCGCTTAAAACGGCAAAGGACTATGAAAACTACACGGCGCGACTTCGAGAGTTTTCACGAGTCACCGACGAGAACATCCAACTGATGCGAGTTGGCATCGATAAGGGGTTGGTGCTGCCGGCAGTTGTCCTCGAAGGATACAAGGATTCCATCACCGCCCACATCGTCGATGATCCGACAAAGAGCCTGCTGTACGATGCGTTCAAAGACTTTCCTGATCGCGTGGGGGAAGATCAGCGCAAGATCTTGCGAGACGCTGGTCGCTCCGCGATTGTCGAGCATGTTGTGCCAAGCTATCAAAAGTTCCTGAAGTTCATGCAGGACGAATACGTTCCCAATTGCCGCGGTTCGATCGCCGCTTCCGCTCTGCCCAACGGTCGCGAGTATTACCGGCATCGTGTTCGATTGTTTACGACGCTCGACGTCACACCGGACGAAGTTCACGCGACCGGTCATCGCGAAGTCAAACGGATTCGCGCCGAGATGGACGAGATCATCAAACGGGTGGAATTCGATGGCGACTTCGCTGGGTTTGTCGAGCATCTACGAAATGATGCAAGGTTTTACGCCGAAACACCCGAGCAATTGATGAAGGAGACGGCATTCGTTTTGAAAAAGATGGATGGCCAACTGCCAAAACTATTCAAGACGCTGCCGCGAACTCCGTATGGGATTCGCGAAGTCCCGGCTTACATCGCCCCAAAAACGACGACCGCTTACTATCAGCAACCGGCCGGCGACGGGTCCCAAGCAGGGTTCTACTACGTCAACACTTACAACTTGAAGTCGCGGCCGCTTTATGGCATCGAGGCGCTGTCGCTCCACGAAGCCGTTCCTGGACATCATTTACAACTCGCCTTACAACAAGAGCTGACCGGCATGCCGCAATTCCGTCGTTTCTCGCCGATCACGGCGTTCATCGAGGGATGGGCGTTGTACGCCGAGCGACTGGGGTTGGAAGTTGGATTCTACGAAGATCCTTACAGCGACTTTGGTCGCTTGACGTATGAGAATTGGCGAGCTTGTCGATTGGTGGTCGACACGGGGATGCACTATTTCGGTTGGACTCGCAAACAGGCGATCGACTTCATGGCCGCCAACACGGGGCTGTCGATGCACAACATCGAAGCGGAAGTTGATCGTTACATTTCTTGGCCGGGCCAAGCATTGGCTTATAAGACAGGCGAGTTGAAGATTCGCGAACTGCGGGCAAAATCCGAGGCCGCATTGGGCGATGCCTTCGACATTCGCGAGTTTCATGAAGTCGTTCTCGGAAGCGGGGCGATTCCGTTAAGCGTTTTGAGTGAAAACGTCGAAGAATACATCTCGGCGACCCGCAAGCAGAAAGGAGCCGCAACACGATGACTGCGGCCCCTTGAATGAACGGGAATCGCACCCTATAAAAAACGAGCCCCGCGGGCGTGGCGGAATTGGCAGACGCGCAGGATTCAGGTTCCTGTTCTCGCAAGAGAGTGGAGGTTCGACTCCTCTCGCCCGCACTCCGGTGAAGAGGACTTGCAGCGATTCGCTGTGGGTCCTTTTTTCGTTGCGCATTCAGCTCCCCGGAAACCCCGGCGGCGATACCAATAGGCGCTCCATAGAAGGGGTTGCCACGCGCAGAGTTTCTTGAGCAGTCATGGCCGATACATTGCGAGCAAGTTATGGTTATCCCAGAGGCTAACTAACCGACGCCACTGAGTGACAGCCATGAACAGTTCGGAGAACGGGACCGTCCCGCGTTCGTCTAAGGGACAAAACGACTCAACCCTGCTATCGGATGATAAAAGAGTTGACTTCAGCGATCTGGCCGCCGCGCTGCCCGACTTGGTTTGTCGGGTCGACCGAAATGGCTTCTTTACGGAGTTCGTTCACGGGACCGATCTAGCCCCATGCTTAGACCTCGATCGGTTGATGGGACGGCGACTGAGCGAACTGTTTCCGAAAGAGGTCGCCGAGCAGTGTAACAACGTCATCGCGATTGCGCTCGCAAACAACGCGATGCAGGTGTTCGGTTTTAGCATTCGGACCGAGACGCGCTTCACGGAGTTTGAAACGCGTGTTGTCCCCGATGGCGATGAGAGTGTTCTCTTGGTCTCGCTTGAAATTACAGATCGCAAGCGGGCAGAAGAGTCGCTTGAGCGACGTGTGCGGGAACGGTCGGCTGGGTTGATGCAGGCTAACGAATCGCTGCGCGCTGAGATTGCCGATCGTGAGAAGGCTGACGAAGAGATGCGAACGAACGAAGAGAGGCTCTCGCTTGTCGTTCAAGCTACTCGTGTCGGTGTTTGGGACTGTAATTTGGTGGATGGTGGAATTTGGTGGAACGAACAATACAACGATATATTTGGCGTTCGACCTGATAACGAAGCGGAGTCGTGGGATTGGTGGATCGATCGAATTCACCCAGAAGATCGCGAGCGAGTCGTGCAATCATTTCGCGATACGATCGAAGGAACGGTTACGCGGTGGCACGTTGAATATCGGTTTCAGGGAGAGGACGAGACATATATCAACGTGCTAGATTCGGCGCACATCACACGCGATTTGAACGGAAAGGGCACCCGTATCCTTGGTGCGATGCTGGACGTGACTGCGTTCAAACAAGCCGAACAGGCTCTCTTGCACTCAAATCAGCGCAAGGATGAATTCCTCGCGATGCTCGCCCACGAGCTGCGAAATCCGTTGGCACCGATTCGGACCGCGATCGACGTCATGGCTCTGGAAGAACTCGACAATCCGACGATCGTCAACGCTCGAACGATGATCCACAAGCAAGTTGAGCACCTCGTCCGACTCGTCGATGACTTGTTAGACGTCTCTCGCATAACTTGTGGCAAGATAGTACTCAAGAAAGCCGAAGTGGACCTCGCCGACATTATCGGCGACGCAGTTGCGTTGGTGCGTTCAGCGTGCAAGGAAAAGGAGCAGATGTTGTCCGTGGCATTGCCGAATGAGGCGATTCACTTGCTTGCCGACCCTACTCGATTGGTGCAAGTCGTTTCGAACTTGCTCAGCAATGCAGTCCGCTACACGCCAATTAATGGTCGGATCGAATTATCGACCTCCGTTGAGGATTCGAATCTGATGATCCGCATTCGTGACAACGGCGAAGGCATCTCGGCTGAGGACATTCCCTATGTGTTCGACTTGTTTGTGCAATCGAAACGTGGTCTCGATCGGTCGTCCGGTGGATTGGGAATTGGCTTGACGTTGGCACGCCGCATCGTTCAGCAGCACGGTGGGACGATCACTGTTGAAAGCGCGGGTGAAGGACTCGGGTGCGAATTCACGGTGTGTCTTCCGCTGGGATCTTTGCGTGAAGTCCAGACAACATCGGTCGAATCTCTACTCTCAGCGGAAGCCGCCGGGGGCTTGCGGGTCCTTGTTGTGGACGACCTACCGGAAGCGGCGGAATCGATGCAAGCCTTGCTGAGTACACTCGGTTACGAAGTGTACATGGCATTCAACGGTGCGGCGGCGATCGTAAAGGCTGGAGCTTGCAAGCCGCACGTGATGCTCGTCGACATCGGCATGCCGGGACTAAATGGCTACGACGTTGCTCGTCAACTTCGATCATTGCCTGGTAGCGACGCAACGCTGCTAGTGGCCGTATCGGGGTACTGCAGTGAAGACGATCTTCGGGAATCGTCCCAGGCGGGTTTCGATTTTCATCTTGCCAAACCAGTGAGTGCCGAGCAAATCTTGGAGATACTCCAGGGCCACCAGCCCCAGCAAAACGGCGAAGCTTTGGCAGATTGAATTAGGTCGAAACGATGTTTTGCGGTAACCAGCGAGTCGGTTGTTCTCAGCTCCACGGCGCTAACCTGCAAAGCATCGACGGTGTTGCGTCCCCTCTTGGCCAAGTAGAACATCGGAAACCGCAGCATGTTGGTTTCCATCACGATCGCCTCGGCGGGCACCACGTGCTGCGACGCGGATTCGCAGGCCGCCGCCGTCTTCGCCGTTGCATCCAAAGACGTTGTTGCCACTGGGTGAAAGAATAGCAGTGAAGACTGCATTGACGATAACACTCACGCATAGATCGGCATTGCCGCTCATGGCGAATCATCGTCTCGCATTCCTTGACACGACACGAAGCAACAATTTGGCGGCTGAGTCAATGCCACTCCCCTATCGCATTCACTGTCTACCCGGACTTGGCTACCCATCGGCGTGCCAATGTCAAGCGAGCGATGCACGGAACTGTCTAGCCATTCTGGGCATCGCGTCCGCAGAACCTTGCGAAATCGAATGGCAGCTCCTTAGACGTGGTCAGGACAATGTGTCACCCTTGAAAACGATGGCTATTCGATTCAAACGAGAGAATTCGCGTTCTCCATAATGTTCTCCACTCTGCCTTGAGAACGGGCCTTTGCAACACTCAGGCGTATCCCACTCGGTCCAACGTGCGATTCCGGAAGCTACTTCCAGACAATGGTTTACAACCGCCGCAGTCAGGCCTCGTGGGTATACACCTTCGTGTTGTCTGGAACTTCGGAACCGAGGGCTACAGGTTCGAAACCTGTCGGGCGTACTTTGTCAGTCATCGCCACCGACTGACAATCGGTGACAAACCCCACACCACGAACGGGTTTGCGCAGCGGAGCAGCGATCACATCTATTGACGGCGTGTTGTCAACTACTGTCACCTGCTGACATGCAACGGCAGGTGTTCCTGCAAACATGACTGCAAACAAACTGTCCGCGTCGCCAGTAGATGAGCCCTGTGGTTGGGTCGCGACCCGCGTGCGAACCGGAGGCTTGGGCAGAGTGGCGATCGCCCATCTGTTGCATTTGCGTCGAATTCTCAGAACCTGAAGCTTTAGACGCGCGATGGTTGTCGACGTGGGACTGAGTAGCGACAATGCGACGAAAAATTGCGCCGACTGAATCTCTTTCAGAACAAAGGAATCGACGCCATGAATTATCAGGCTCCATTCTCGAAGGAACCATCACTTTCGTCTCGGCGAAAGTTTCTCTCCGCGACGACCGCGACGGCATTCGGTTTTACCATTGTGCCTCGGCACGTGCTGGGTGGCCCCGGGCAAACGGCACCGAGCGATCGTGTGAATGTTGCGGGAATTGGTGCGGGCGGAATGGGCGGGGGTGATATCGCCACGGTCAGCAAGCTAGGTACGAACATCGTGGCCCTTTGTGACGTCGACGATGTCCGCGCTGCCGGATCTTTCAAGGCCTTCCCGAAGGCGCGGCGCTATCAGGACTTTCGCGTCATGCTGGAGAGGGAAGCGAATAACATCGACGCCGTCACCGTGGGCACTCCCGATCATATTCATGCCGTCGCCGCCATGGCAGCCATTCGCGCTGGGAAACACGTCTACGTTCAAAAGCCGTTAACCCACACGCTGCATGAATGCCGCACGCTCACGAAAGCTGCGTTGGACGCCAAGGTCATGACGTCGATGGGCAATCAAGGGCATGCCACCGAAGGCGCACGACTGACGAACGAATGGATTCAAGCCGGAATAATTGGCGGGGTTCGTGAAGTTCACGTCTGGTCCGATCGTGCCGGAAAGCATTGGAAGCAAGGCATTGGTCGTCCCGAAGACGCTCTCCCGATTCCTGCAACACTGGATTGGGATCTGTGGCTTGGTCCGATCGGCGAACGTCCTTATCACCCAGCGTACGTTCCGACCAAGTGGCGTGGTTGGTGGGACTTCGGCACGGGAGCGCTCGGCGATATGGGTTGCCATATCATTGATCATCCTGTGTGGGCGCTAAAACTTGGCGCGCCGTCCACCGTCGAGTCACGAACGACATTAGACGGCAGTGTACTCGAAGGAAGCAAGCCGAACTTCGAGACTTATCCGATCGCCGCGATGATATATTACGAATTCCCGGCGCGAGGCAACTTGCCTCCAGTAAGAATGACCTGGTACGACGGCGGACTCATGCCACCGGCACCCTCCGAATTGCCGACCGGACAACGTTTACCTGACAACGGAGTTCTGTACATCGGCAGCAAGGGGAAGATGTACCATGGCGCCCACGGCGGAATGCCGCAACTTTTGCCGGCGTCGCTGATGGAACAGACGAAGGCCGTTCCTAAAACGATGGAACGATCCCCGGGACATTACGAGGAGTGGGTGCAAGCTTGCCGGAGCGGCAAACCGCCGGCGGCCAGCTTTGACTACTCCGGCCCAATGACAGAAACGGTTCTGCTAGGAGTGCTGTCGTTACGAGCGCCTGGGCTCGCGATCGAATGGGATGCCGAAAATCAAAAGGTAAAGAACGCCCCGGAGTTGAATCAGTTCGTTCATACCGAGTATCGAAAAGGCTGGACACTATGAGACTAAGTCAACTCAGTTGTACAGGATTACTCTTCGTCGGTTTCTCGATCACGTCGGCTGGCGCGGCGCTCGCGGACGATAATGCGTTGACGGACAAGGAGCGATCCGAAGGTTGGATTCTTCTCTTCGACGGCGCAGCCACGACGGGTTGGATGACGCCTAAAAGCCAGCGACTGCACTCAAAGCACGTTCAAGATGGAAGCTTGAACCCACATCCATGCGATTACATGCTGGTTCACGAGAAGGTGTGGGACAACTTCCAACTCGCTCTCGATTTCAAGATCAGTCCAAATTGCAATAGCGGAATCTTTATTCGCACGTTTCCGCTACAGCCCCGCCCAGGTAAGGACGTCGGTTTCAACGGAATCGAAATCGCAGTGGATGACACGAAGACGAACGGCCTTCATGATACTGGGGCCATCTATGATCTAGTAACTCCAACGAAGAACGCCATGAAGCCCGTGGGGGATTGGAATCACATCGTGGTGACATGCGACCACAACAGAATCTCTGTGGCACTCAACGGCGATCTCGTTACCCAAATGGATTTGGACGAATGGACCGAACCCAATGTGCGCCCCGATGGCTCCCAACATAAGTTCGATATCGCCTACAAGGTCCATCCACGCAAAGGGTACATTGGACTCCAGGACCATGGCAGCGACTGTTGGTACAAGAACATCAAAATGCGACCGCTGAAGAGTAAGTGAAGCGAACGAAGTGAATAGTTTGACGACGACAGTTTCAGCACAGTGGCACTGACGCCCTCGGATAATCGTCGAATCACGTTTATCGAACTCTCGAACTGAAACCCCCGAAAGAAACATCACCATGGGCGATCTCCTTCAACCTCTCGACCTGGTTTTGTTTTTCGCGGCGCTGATCTTCGCGATGGCTGTTGGATTGATAGCCGGCAGGAAAGAGGAGACGTCCGAGGATTATTTCTTGGCTGGTAAGAAGATCCCGTGGTGGGGAGTTGCCGGTTCGATCTATGGCAGCAATGTCAGCGCTAACCATATGGTCGGAATGATGGGGATCGGTTTTAGCATTGGATTTGCCCAGAGTCATTTCGAACTCGGCGCGATCGCCGGGTTGATGGTCCTCTGTTACGGCTTTCTGCCGGTCTACCGTAAGCTCAACGTGTTCACGTTGTCCGAGTATTTGCGTCGACGTTACGACGAGCGGA
>JACNKX010000101.1:103709-114523 GCA_014381825.1 Planctomycetota bacterium | reverse complement strand
AAAAAAAAAGCTGTGGTTCAGATGGTTCCGGGGCTTTACATCGGCGCGCGCAGCGTCTGCGTCCTGCTCGGTGGCGACGCGGTTCAGCAAGTCAATGTTGAAGTGAGCGAGGGAGATGCGCAACCTGCAACGAAGCATCATGTGAACCACAGCTATTACACGGGCTTTGTCATTGCGTTGGCGGTCATCTCGGCAAGCTATACGATCTTCGGTGGATTGAAAGCGGTCGTCTGGACCGATGTCATTCAGTCCGTACTCTTGTTGGTTGCCGGGTTACTCGTCGCATTTCTGGTATTTCGGGAGATTGGTGGCTGGTCCGCGATGATGGCGGCAGATCGAGCTGGCGATGAAAAAATGCATCTGTATCTTCCGATGAACCATTCCCAGCTTCCCTGGACAGGCGTGTTTACGGGTTTGATGGCAATGCATTGCTTTTATTGGGGCACGAATCAGTTCATCGTCCAACGTGCGCTGGCGGCTCGCAGCGATACGGAAGCACGGCTTGGCATCATCGCAGCGGGCTTTCTCAAGCTGCTGATTCCGTTCTTTGCGGTTGCGGCCGGCGTGGCGGCGTTCTATCTGTTTAGACAGCGATTGCCCGATCGAACTATTGCGCCCGACACCGCCTTCACCGAAGTGATCCGGCTCGTCGTGCCGGCAGGTTTCGGAATCGTCGGTTTAATCTCAGCCGGCTTGATTGGAGCGATTTTGTCTTCGATCGACTCCATGATGAACTCTGCGGCAACGATCGTCACCATCGACATTTACAAACGTTACATCAATCCCGACGCGGATGATCGACGAATGATCCTCATGGGTCGACTGTCGATTGTTGTCTTTGTCGTTTTGGCTGCACTCATGGCCATCTTCATCCTCGATCCAAACTCGGAGCAGAACTTCTTCCTTCAGATCGTCGACTACCAGAACTACTTAACGCCGGGAATCCTTGTCGCGTTCGTTTTGGGCATGTTGTGGAAGCGAGGCACGGCGACGGGGGCGTTTGTGACAATCGTGAGCGGCGTCTTCTTTTCGTGGCTGATCGAGTACATCTACAACAACCATTTGGGAACCGAACCGAACGTCGCTGAATTATTTGGCGAGAAGCTGAACTTCTTTCATCGTGTCGTAGGGGTACTTCTTCTCTGCGGTGTGATCCACGTGATTGTCAGCTTGCTGACGAAAGAGGATGAACAGAAGAGTCGCTTGGTATGGACTGAGTTGGGGGGGCACCAGCCGGGAACAATTCGGAATCTGTTCTTGACACTTCTGGGCTCGATTTGCTTCTTTGCCATTCTCGCCGGCTTCATCGTGGCCGGGTCGGCTCCAGCAATCTGTGCGATCGTTGGAGCTCTGTGGACGCTTGCCATGTTCGCGGGTGCGATCAAGCTCTACCCTCGTGAAAACGCTTCTAATTGGTTCATTGATGATCGGTCCTGGGCTGCGCTGCTTTGTTCGCTGGCAGTTTTCATGATGTTCTACTTCTACTAGTTGGCTTCGCGACCGCGACTCACCCTGCCGATGGTTGTGTGCCAAGACCTGCTCCAAGGCGGTATCGATTCGCCGCGAGCCGGAGGGCATTCGACCCCGGACACGAGACCGTTAAGCTCAGCTGCTATCGACCGTCGCGAAGTGTCAAAGGTTATCGAGTTAGTATGAATAAACGATCTCTCGCCGTTGGTCGAGTACGCCGCGTCGTGATCTTCTCGGCATGTGCTTTCCTTATGTATGGAGGATGGGCCACTTTCGCAAATTCGTCCCATGGCCTGTACAAGAGTCTGTTGGCAGGGCTGACGCAGGGTTCACTTAGCCTCGTCTCAACGGCAGTCCTCACCTCCTTGATGGAGACGGTATTCAGTCGGATGTCACCCGGAGTAACCCGATTCTTGGCAGCTGGTATGGGACCGACCACGGCCACGCTTTTACTCATGACAGTCGTCCACTTTGCCACGGGAACGCCGGAGATCATGGCCACGATGCTGCCATCAATCGTCGTGGGGTATGCGTACTCGCTCATCTACGCCGCCGGACTAACTCGGAGACACCGCCAATTGGCCGACACGACGATCTTCGATTGATCGGACCTATCGCTCGTTTTGCCCGCCATCTAAGTGTCCCTGCCCGCCGGTCAGGAGCGTCTTCATTAGGCTGACGTGTTGCACGTGGCCAGCGGGAGATTAAGATTCGTATCAGACGGTTGTGTTCCGTCCAGCGGTCGATTGTTAGCGTGACTACGGAGGCGCGTCGCGTTTTGCAACGGTCGAATTGGTGGCCTGTTTTTAGATTTTCTTGATAGGAGGACGGCGATGCATTCGGCGATTCTACTGTTCTCGTTGCTGTGCCTTCAGACGCAGCCCAAACCGCTCCAAGTTCTTTACGTCACGGGAGGCGGCTATCACGACTATACAACTCAGGAAATCATTCTGCGCGACGGTCTCTCGGCACGGGCCAACATCTCGTGGACGACCTGGAAGGGTAATAAGACCAAGGCAGGTGTCCCCGAACTGTTCCTCGCGAAGGACTGGACAGCGGGCTACGATGTGGTGATCTACAACGGTTGCTTGGAGGACATCGAAGAAGGAGCCGAGAAAACAGTCGCCCAGATCGTCAAGGATCACCAGAACGCGGGCGTTGGTGTTGTGGTCATACACTGCGCTATGCACACCTATCGCAAGGACCCGTCCGGCGAGTGGGAAAAATTGACCGGGATCCACTCGGTTCGCCATGGCGCACACTTTCCCTACGTTGTTCGGAAACTGACGGAACATCCCATCCTTACCGGCGTGCCTGACGAGTGGGAGACGCCCAAGGGCGAGCTCTATCATACGAAGGCGATCGAGAACACGACGCCGCTGGCCGAGGGCTACAAGAGGGACGATCCAAAAGTCGACCGACAGGTCAATATCTGGGTCAGCACGCATGGTTCAATACGGACTTTCGGGACGACGATCGGTCATCACAACGAAACGATGAAAGTGCCAACCTACCTCGACATCGTAGCCCGCGGAATGCTCTGGAGCGCCGACAAGCTCAATGATGACGGGACTCCCAAGGCGGGCTACGCCCCAAAGAAGTAAACTCCATCTTGGCCGCCTTGGTTTATCGGTTCGTGAAACAGCAGGCCAAGGAGACCTTTCCGTTCGAATAGCGACACCGAGCGGATCTTCATGTCAGTGGAAAATGATACACGCTACGAACGAGACTGCTGAATCCGCGAGCCTAGAGCGTCTGCGTCGACGGGATGGGATGTTCATCTCACTGGCCGTGCTTGCAACTTCCTTCTGCTTACAAGCGGCGGGGCAAGCTCAAACTGTATTGACCGAGCGGGCGATCACCGTCGAATCCAATCGTCGAGACGTGAAAGCAACACCGCTTTACGCTCGCATCAAATCATCAATCGATGCCGTTCGTTCCATCGACACGCATTACCATCTACGGCCATTCGATGAGATTTCTAACCGAGCCGATACTTGGCCGAGGCGTTAAGTGAGAAAGTTGAACGTGGCGGACTGAAGAAAAATAGAGTCGCGGCCAAGAGGCTCAGCCTATTTCTGCGGCCCATCCGACTGTATGTACGCCACCAAGTCGCGGATCTGTTGATCGATCATTTCGTCAAGCAGTTTCTCGGGCATGAGCGACACCGTTGACTCGCGAAGTTCTTCGAGGGTCTCGCGACTGAGAACCGTGCGTTTATTCTTTGCGTCGAGCAGCGTAATCGTCTCCGCATTCGATTCAGCTAAAAGACCGGTGATTACGCGACCGTCGTTAGTGACTGCGATGTGTGGGATGAATTGCGGTCGAACTTCGGCGCTGGGATCGACAATGTTGCGTATCAGTTTGAGGCTATCTTTTCGTTCGGCGCCAGTGAGATCGGGGCCGATCACAGTTCCTTTGCCGTGCAACTTATGACAATTCGCGCAAGTCTTTTCGTAAAGCAGCATGCCCCGGGAAACATCCCCTTTTGCCCGATAGAGCAATTGGCTGACCGCGCTGATACGTCCCTGGAGTTGCAGCGGAGTCGCCGGTTGGATTTGCCCCCAAATCTTTGTGACATGATCGTGCAGATTCTCGTTATCATGTTCCGCCAACTGTCGCACTTGATCGAGCTTCACATCGACGGCGTCGATCTCCTTCGCTTCGATGGCAGCAAGCAACGTCATTCCCCACGCAACTCGACTGCAGAGCAGATCAATCGCGCGAACCTGCGCGTTTGCCTTGAGCTTCGGATACACCGATCGAACTTCATCGGCGATTCGCGGATTGTCAAAGTACGTTAGCGCGGCAAGTGCGGATTCGTGAAGTTGCTCGGAACCGGAATCAGCAACCAGCGCAAGTAGCGGTTCTATTGCCGATTTGGATCGCGTTTCACCAAGAGCCTTGATGATCTGAACACGGTCTTCCACCGTTCGAGAAGTATCCCCGATCAGGTCGATCGCCGATGCCGCAGCATCTCCCATCCGTAACACCAACTGAACCGCTCGAGCATCCGCAGACGTTCGCCTCAGCAAGTCGGCCAAAGACTTCTTGAGTGGTTTGGAGTCGTTTTCGATTCGACGACCGGAACACGCCTCGACCATCCCATCAACAACGCGAATGACGTCGTCGTCGCTTGGGGCCAAGGCAAGCAGTCGGGAACAGGCAGTGAGACTGGCGTCCGAACCTTCGGCTGTAAGACGACGAGCGAGTCGCGCGATGATGAACTCTCGTACAATCGGCAATTGCCAGTTGTTTGACGATTCGAGCAATCGCAGCACGATTGCCGTGTCGGAGATCGCTTTGTCTTCAATAGCCCACCAAAGCAGCAGCGGTATGTGAACATCGTCAGTGTCTTCGCTGTGACGCAGCAACTCGGCAACGATTGGCATTCCGTCATCGGCCGGCAGTCGCTTTGCAGTGCATGCCAACTGACTGCGGACCACAACGCTGGATTCCTCGCGCGCCAGCTGTACGAGTTTTGGTTGAAGGCGTGCAGAGACAGTCTCCTCATCTCCTAACAACCGTACCGTCCAGGCACGAACATACTCGTGCTCACTCCCCAGCGTCGTCTCGGCGAGTGGATCGTCGAAACCACCGCTCACGTAGATCGACCAAAGACCTTGTAGAGCAAGGCGCTGGTCGCTGCTTTTGAGTAGCTTGGCAAGCGTGGGGACGATCGTCTTGTCTCGCCGTTCTGCAAACAGACGGCGTGCTTGACGCGCGAACCAGTCATTGGGATGTGAAAGTAACGCAACGAGTTCGGAGTTCGACCTGTTCAAATCGAACTGTTCTGCACCAATCGGTGGAACGTCGCCGGGAGCGACTCGCCATACTCGTCCGTCATCACGACTTGGCTGATACCATTGGCTACGATTCTTTGGCGACGAATGCGAAATGTTATAGTCATACCAATCGGCGACATACAGCGCCCCGTCTGGACCGACCGTCGACTCGACCGGACGAAACCAGATGTCACTGGTCGTAATGAAATCCCCGGCGGCCCGCGTTGCGAACGTCGAACTACGCAATTCAACCGTGCTCCAACGACTCGCGCTATGACGCGTGTTCGGCGCGATGCAGGCACCGTTGAATCGCTCTGGAAACGCGCCGCCTTGATAGAGCACGAACCCGCCGGTCAAACTGTCACCGGTGTAACCGTGATGCTTGACGGGCTGAAAGTATCCGTAGGTGTGTGGATTGTGAAGCGGTCCATGCTTTCCGAACCCTTTGACGTAGTATCCGCCCTGGACGTGGTGAACAAGCGGCTCGACGGTGTTACCGCCAGCGAAGAGGTTTCCGAATTGATCGAAGTCGATACCCCACGTGTTGCCACCGCCTTCAGCGAACAGTTCAAACACTTTGGTCCTGGGATGATATCGCCAGACGCCTTGTTGAAACCCGATGCCTCGAATATCTGCCGTCGCGGTACTCCCCTGTGCACCATACAGCCAACCATCGGGCCCCCATGTTAACGAGTTGGCAAACGCATGGGCGTCTTCCATCCCAAAGCCTTTTAACAGTACTTCCGGATCGCCATCCGGCACATCGTCTCCGTTACGATCGGCATAGAATAGTAGATAGGGAGATTGAACGACAAACACGCCGCCATATCCCAACGCCATACCGGACGCCAAGTTCAGGTCAGAAATGAAATGCTTCACGAGGTCAGCTCGACCGTCGCCCGTGGTGTCCTCGTAAATCGAAATGCGATCGTTCCCTTTAGGCCCCTTCGGCGGCGGTTCGGGGAGTTTGTCGTATTTCGTGCGCAGCCAATTGTCGACTTGCACCGGCTTCAAACCGTTTGGATTTGGAAACTGCCGGTACTGCAATACCCACATGCGGCCAAAGTCATCGAAACTGATCGACAACGGCTGACTTACTTGTGGCTCGGCGACCACTAAACTGATCTCCAGACCGTCAGCTACTTTGAATTGTTTGACCGCCGCCGCAGGTGATAGCGGCGGCGAGGCTTCTTCGACGGGGATCGTCCCCTGTCCCCAACTCACGGATGCGACAGAGATCGTGGAGACCATGAAGAGTGGGCGCAACCGGTCGGCTAGATGGCGTCTAAGAGTACTCATGAATCGGATTCTAACTTGAACGTGGTGGCATCACCACAGACCGAGAACGTTTCGGACAGAGAGTTCCACTCCGCGATTTGTGACCTGCTTGACGCCGACACGCTGGTTGACAACGATGATCGCCGGTCAAACGCATTACAATCAGCCGTTTTTCACGGAATTCATTCGAATGAAGACTCGGGCGTTGAAAAGATTTCGCGAAAGACTCGCACGCGATGAAGCCGTTAACGGACTGTGGGTGACACTTGAGTCGGCTACCGTGACGGAGATCGCGGTTGCTATTGGCATGGACTGGGTGGTGATTGACGCTGAACATGGCCATCTCGACTGGAAGGACATCAACGAGCACGTTCGAGCAGGGCTTCGGAGCGACACGGTCGTGCTGGTGAGACTTGCGGAACGAAGCACATCACTCGCGAAACGAGCTCTCGACATTGGAGCAGACGGAGTCGTGATTCCTTGGATGGAAAGCGTTGGGCAACTGGAGGACGCGGTTCGTGACTGTCGCTATCCTCCAGAAGGGCGTCGCGGGATCGGTGGCGAACGAGCGACGGCGTGGGGACACTGTCTCGCGGAACACACGGCCGAGGCAAACGAGCATGTTCTCGTTGTCCCGTTGATCGAAAGTGTGGCTGCCATTCCGCATGTTCCAGCCATGTGCAAAGTCGACGGAGTCGATGTCTTCTTCTTCGGGCCAGCGGATTTTTCCGCGACCGCTGGCCACCGGGGCCAGTGGGAAGGTCCTGGTGTGGCCGATCAGATCCTTGCACTCAAAGACACGATCACGGCTGCCGGCAAGCACTGCGGTCTGATGACCACGAGCGTCAAGGATCTGATGCAACGACGCGAGCAAGGTTTCCGAATGTTCGGCATTGGTTCCGACACTGGCCTTCTGTCGCGAGCACTACATCAAGCTTTGCTAACCGTCGGTGGCGATCGTCTGCCCGCAACAAGCCTTGATCCGGCAGATGGTCGAGTCGTGCAGTCGAAGCTCGCCTGCCCTCCGCGAGTGCTGTGTCCGGATCGCCCGGCAGTCGTGACCGATTTAGATGATGCCAGTTCGGTGGAACTGCAGCCGGGCGTCATATTTCGACCGCTGGCAGGCGGATTCTGCGGGGCACGCGGGCTGACGACCGGCACCGCTACGCTTGAACCGGAAGCGTTTCTGCCCTGCCACTCGCATCCCTGCACCGAATCCGTCACGGTACTGGAGGGTGAAGCGGAATTCACGGTTGAAGGCCGCGTCTATCGGCTTGGTCCGCTGGATACGATGGTCATACCGCGATGGCTACCTCATGCGACTCGGAATCCGGACGCAACGCAACCGGCGCGACTCCACAATACGTTTGGCATGACTCCTCCGGCACGTGATCTTGTGTCGACCGAGTTCGCTCGCCGAGACATGCCTTCAAGCTCGACTGGCCTGCCAGGCTTTGAACGAGTAATTCGGTTCGCATCGGCACCGCGTTCGTTTCGCGCCGGATCGGCGTCGGAGTTTGTGGATCTCTTCAACGAATCTCTCCATCCCGGGATTGAAATGAGCAGTGGAATCATTCGAGTTCAACCGGGCGGAGAACTTCCCGCTCATGTGCTTGCATGCGATCAGTCGGTATGCGTAATTGATGGAAATGCGACGTGTACTGTCGAGGGGCAGAGGTATTCTTTGGCTGGCCTCTCAACCGCGATGGTGCCGCGTGGTCGAGTGCATGCAATTGTTAACGAGTCGTCCAAGGCAGTCGACATCATTTGGGGCTGCGCCAGCCCGATACCGAATCGCATTCCAGTTGACGAGACCTGCGCGACCGAACCGGGAGCCGCATGGAGTTCTGCAGATGAGTAGCTCGTTTCGCGTAGCGTTGACGGCTGACTTTTATCACAAAGACGGGAAGCCAAAGTTCGATGATCTCGGACTTGGCGTCTTTGAAGGCCGCGACGGAATTCAGGTGACGAAGTTCAGCGAACACCGACCGGACATCACTCCGGATCAACTTGTTGGCAGCGCGGGGGTAATCGTGCTGAGCCCGCGAGTGACGGCAGATTCACTGAGCGATTGCAAGGGTCTGCTCGCGATCGGTCGGTTCGGAGTCGGCTATGACACCGTCGATGTGGATGCTTGTACGGAGAACGACGTGTTGGCGATGATCACCGCCGGAGCGGTCGATCGGCCTGTTGCCGAAGCGACTATCGGATGGATGATCGCCTTGACGCATCACATGCTCGCGAAGGATCGACTCGTTCGGACCGGTCAGTGGGATGATCGAACGCAGTACATGGGCTGTGAACTGCGAAACCGAACGCTTGGAATTATCGGACTTGGAGGTATCGGCCGAACGCTAGTTGCGCTGCTGCGTGGGTTCGGTATGAATCCGCCAATCGCGTTTGATCCGTTCGTGCCCGGCGAAGTGCTCGAAGAACTGGGAGTACGCTCTGTCAGTCTTGACGAATTGCTCACAACGGCTGATTTCGTTTCCATTCACTGTCCACTGAATGAACATACGCGAGGTTTAATTGGCGCCGATCAGCTTGCACTGATGAAGCAAGATGCCTACCTGCTGAACACAGCTCGAGGTGGAATTGTTGACGAACAGGCGTTGTTTGACGCACTCAAGAATCGTTGCATCGCCGGAGCAGCCCTCGACTGCTTCGAAGACGAACCAATCACAGAGCCACATCGTTTTGCCGAGTTCGAAAACGTAATCCTCGCCCCGCACTCCGTCGCGTGGACTGCCGAACTGTTTCGCGATATAGGACGGACCGCCTGTCAGAGTATGTTGGATCTCTCGATTGGCAAGCGTCCAAAGGGCGTCCTGAATCCTGAACTCTTCGACCGAGAGAGTTTTCGCGAGAAGTGGATGCGCGTGACAGGTTTCACTTTGGAGAATGAAGCATGAGAGGACGGCTCGCCGGACAAGTAGCGTGGATCAGCGGTGGAGCGTCCGGCATCGGCGCGGCGACGGCGAAGTTGTTCGCGAGCGAAGGCGCGTCGGTGGCGATCGCCGATGTTCGTGACCAAGACGGAGAGCAACTCGTTCACGAGATTAATTCAGCCAACGGTAAGACGATCTACTCCTCCTGCGATGTCGCACGCAACGATCAGGTGCGCGTGTCGATCGAATCAACCGCCTCCCACTTCGGCGGGTTGAACATCATTGTTAACTGCGCCGGAATCGTTCATGTCGGGCTGCTGCACGAATATGCCGAGGACGACTGGGACCAACTGATGGGTGTGAACGTGAAGAGCATCTTCTTCTCGCTCGCGCACGCGTTTCCACATCTTCGCCGCAACGATCGCAGCTACATCGTCAACGTAGGTTCGATCAGCAGCCATGTCGGCCAGCGTTCAACGCCCGCCTACACCACGTCGAAAGGTGCCGTGTTGTCTCTGACGCAGTCGATCGCATTGGACTACGCAGCGATGGGCCTTCGATGTAACTGTGTGAGTCCTGGCATCACGGATACGCCAATGCTGCGCAAGCATCTCAATACCACACCCGACCCGGACGAGACGCTGCGGCAGCGTGTGCGTCGGGTCCCGATAAATCGCGCGATGCACCCCGATGAAATTGCCCGCACGATTCTGTATCTGTCGTGCGAGGATTCGGCCGGGGTCAACGGGACGTCCATCGTGGTCGATGGCGGTTATCTGGCTGCTGCCGAATGGGATACGACCGACGACACCACGGCACTCGGAGAGGATGCATGACGTTCCCGCTGGCCTGCGCTGATTTCACTTTTCCTCTGCTAAGTCACGAGGATTCACTCGACCTAATTTCGATGCTTGGCTTCGATGGCGTCGACATCGGATTGTTCGAAGGACGATCTCATCTACATCCGTCGCTCGAATTCGCCAATCCATCCGCTGCCGAGACACTGCAAAAGAAGGTGACGGACCGCGGGTTGAAGGTTGCCGATGTATTCTTGCAAATGGATCCAGATTTCAATGTCTTCGCGGTGAATCACGCCGAAGCACAGCGTCGCCAAAAGGCGCGAGATTGGTTTCAGCGGACACTCGAGTACGCTGCAAGGTGTAAAAGCCCACATGTGACGGCTTTACCTGGCGTGCTGTTCGAAAACGAATCCGAAGCGGCCTCATTCGGTCGTTGTCACGACGAACTCGCTTGGCGTGTGGAACAATCCAACGCGGCGGGAATTGTGTTCGGAGTTGAAGCTCATGTGGGATCGATCGTGCCGACGCCCCGAAAGGCTTTGAAACTCGTCGAGTCGGTGCCCGGTCTGACGCTCACGTTGGTTTTTTTTTTT
>JACNKX010000101.1:68106-103680 GCA_014381825.1 Planctomycetota bacterium | reverse complement strand
AGTGGAGTCGCTCCTCACTCACGCCAGCCACTTCCATGTTCGGGGTGCCCGCGAGGGGCGATTGCAATGTTCATTCAAGGACAACGTGATCGACTATGGTCGCGTTGTCGACATCATGCAGAAGCAAGGTTACTCAGGGTACATCGGCGTCGAGTACGTATGGATCGACTGGGAGCATTGCAACGAGGTCGACAATGTTTCCGAAACCATTCTGTTTCGTGATTTCTTTCGATCAAGGTGGAGTTGATGCTGCGTCAGTTTGTTCTGCTGCTTTTGCTCGTTCCGGTTGAAACGAACCTCGTCACCTTGGCTGCGATTGCCACTGAACCCGTTTCGCCGACACTGAAGGCAATCGACCTTCGCTGCGAACACCTCGTCGATCCGCTTGGGATAGATGACCGCGTGCCGCGACTTAGTTGGAAGCTTGCTCCAACGGCCAAAGGGCTCCGCAGTCAGCGGCAGTCTGCTTACCGAGTGCTAGTTGCGAGTGAGCGATTACTACTGGATCGAGATCGTGGAGACCTGTGGGACTCGGGTCGGGTCGCGTCAACGCAATCGCATCTGGTTTCGTACGAAGGCCAGCCGCTGCGGTCGCGGGTGCAATGCCTCTGGAAGGTCCGGGTCTGGGATGAACGCGGCATCGCCTCCGACTGGAGTCCTATCGCGCAGTGGTCCATGGGGCTACTGACGCCAGATGCGTGGCAAAATGCGAAATGGATTGGGCTTAGCGAAATCGTCGATGCTGGCGTCGAAATTACCGATATAAAATCGGCCAACTGGTTGTGGTATCCGGAAGGCAACGCTGCGTTCGATGCACCTGTTGAGACGAGATACTTTCGTCGTGATATCACACTGCCGACGGACCGAAGAATCGTTCGCGCTCACTGCTTCTTCGCCGGCGATGACTCCGTGCAATTCTTCGTGAACGGTGCGCTCGTAGGCATCGGCAACGGACATCCGTCTTTAGTAGGGGCCGAACTGACCAGGCAGTTGAAACCTGGAGTCAACGAACTTGCGGCGTCGATCACCAACGGCAATGCGGACGTACCAAACAATCCCGCTGGGTGGATCGGTGCGCTTCGGGTCGAGTTCGACAGAGGCCCACCGATGGTCTTGCATACCGACAAGACTTGGAAATGCGTGAAGTCCGCCGACGACAGTTGGCTGACCGCTGACTTTACGGGCTCTGACTGGGTCGGAGCCGTGGAACTCGGGAAGGCTGGGATCGCACCTTGGGGAATCCCGTGGAAAGACCGTTGGCAATCCGAGCACCGACGGCTCCCAGGCCGCAATTTGCGACGTGAATTTCAAACGCAAGATGGAAAAACAGTCCGGCGAGCAACGGCGTATGTCAGCGGGCTCGGCTTCTTCGATCTTTATGTCAACGGAAGGCGGATCGGAGATCAATTAATGAACCCTGCCCTGACGGGATATGACAAGCGAGCGCTGTACGTGACGTTTGATGTGACCGATGCAATACGGTCGGGGAAGAATGTCGTTGGTGTCGTTCTCAGTAATGGTCGCTTCTTTGCGCCGCGAGTGCAGCACCCAGTCCCTATGCACAGCTACGGTCATCCACAGATGATCGGACAGATACACATTGAATACACCGACGGTTCGAAACATACGATCGTCACGGATGAATCATGGAAGGTGACATCGGACGGTCCGTTGCTTGCCAGCAACGAATTTGACGGAGAAGAATACGATGCTCGAAAGGAAATGGCTGGCTGGTCCGCGCCACAATTCAACGCGTCGGCGTGGAAGCCGGTAGATATCATAAAGCCACCGGGCGGGCAGCTTGAAGCGCAGATGGTCGAACCCATTCGAGTGACGGAAGTCCTTGAGCCAGTCCAGATTCTGCAAGCCAAACCCGGTATCTGGATGATCGACTTCGGGCAAGCGTTTTACGGAGTCGTGCGTCTGCAGGTCAGCGGGCCAACGGGCACGCGAGTCACCATGCGAACCAGCTTCAACGTGTTGCCCGATGGAACGCTGAACTATATCAACGACCGCAGCGCGAGAAACACGGATGTCTATACCGTGAATGGCGACGGCGTCGAAACGTGGCATCCAAGATTTCGAGGCAACGCCACTCGATGGGTCCAGGTGGAAGAGTTCCCCGGTACGCCGACGAAGAACAATTTCGCAGGATTAGTGACTCACACCGATCACGCTCCGGTCGGTGAGTTCGAATGTTCCAACGAACTAGTCAATCGAGTTTACTTGAACGCTCGCTGGGGAACTCGGCTGCAAAATCGAAGCGTACCGATGGAACCGGACCGCGACGAACGTATGCCTTGGTCCGGTCACCCGGCGAAGACGTCCGAAAGCGAAGGTTGGGCGTTCAACGTTGCTCGATTCTACGAACATTTCCTGCACAATTACCGAGTTCACCAAGCGGACGACGGTCACATGCAGGAGATCCTGCCGCCCTATTGGCTGTTCGACGGCAGGGACATCATCTGGCCCAGCGTGGCGACGATCATTCCCGACTGGTACTACAACTTCTATGGCGACGACCGCCCGCTGCGTGATAACTACGACATGATGAAGCGTTTTGTGTTGTATCACGAGCAAACGAATCTCAAACCCGACAACACGATGGACCACTGCACTTATGGCGACTGGGTCGACACTGCATCGATCGGTGCGAACAGCCGTAACGGGGGCGCGACGTCGCGACCGCTGATGAGTACGGCGTATTTGTACAACAATTGTCAAATCGTCCAACGAGCGGCGGGAATGCTGGGAAACGCTCAGGACGAACAATACTTCCGCGAACTCGCTGGTCGGATATACGTCGGATTCAATCGACGTTTCTTCGACGCGATGACCGGTTCCTATGAGAGCGCGACTCAATGTTCGAGCGTTCTCCCTCTCGCGTTTGGGCTCGTGCCGGACGAACACCGGCAGCGCGTGATCGATCATCTGGTCAATGATATCTTGGTAGCACACAACGGTCACACGTCGGTCGGGCTGATCGGAACACAATGGCAAATGCAAGTGCTGACGGACATCGGTCGACCCGATGTTGCCTATAAGATCGCGACACGAACGGAGAGACCAAGCTGGGGCTATATGATCAGCAAAGGCGCGACCACATCTTGGGAACGCTGGGACACCGATACTCAGGATGGTGGCATGAACGGCGAGAGTCAGAAGATTCTTTCGGGCAATTTCGAAGCCTGGTGTTACCAGACGCTTGGCGGAATCAACTACGACCCCCAAAGACCTGGCTTCAAGCACATCATTCTGCGTCCTCGACCAGTTGGGGATCTGACATGGACGCGAGCATCGCATGTCAGCGTTTACGGGAAGATCGTCAGCGACTGGAAACTTGCTGACGGGAAAATCCACTGGCGAGTCGTCGTGCCGCCGAATGCGACCGCGACTGCGTACATCCCAACAACGTCATCAAATCTTGTTCGTGAATCTGGCGAGCCAATCGACCAGACGCCGGGAATCCAGTTGATCGAATTGCGAACGAACGCAGCGATCGTAGAACTTGGATCAGGAGCTTATGATTTCACAGCGCCGTTCAGAAGGTAGAAAAGTCGTCGTTGGCTTCGCGAACGAAACGCCACGTTCACAGATCGAACGGCGTCGAGTGAACCCCATCTTACGCAGGAATCGACTCGGGAAATGAACGAATCTGAATCGCTAACAGAACGCGTCGACAAACTCTACGAGTTCGAGCGCGAACCAGTCTCTGAAGACAAGCTAGAAAGCGGTAAGCACTTTGCAGCCTTGTTTGCTGGCGAGCATGTTGCGGGAACGGAATTTGTTATCGGTGCTGCGTTTGTTGCCTGGGGAGCCAGCGCTGCGGATGTCCTCATCGGACTCTTGATCGGTAACGCATTGGCTGTTCTGTCGTGGACGTTCATCTGTGCTCCGATCGCCGTTCGCACCCGACTGACCCTTTACTGGTACCTGCGGAAAATCGCTGGACCTGGAGTGACAGCCGTTTACAACGTACTCAACGCATTCCTGTTTTGCATCCTTTCTGGCACGATGATCACCGTGTCTGCTTCAGCGATCCGCATCCCGTTCGGGATCGCTCCGCAGACGAAATGGTATCCGGAAGACATGCGATTCGTGTTCATCGTGTTGGTTGTTGGAGCGGTCGTCGTTGGCGTCGCGATCATGGGCTTCAAACGACTCGCCCAGTTTTCAGAAGTTTGTGTTCCGTGGCTCTTTGTCATGTTCACGGCAGGAGCAATCGGCACGCTTCCCGTCCTGGCAAACGCGTCTCCTGGAATGGGCAGCATCGATAGCATCGCCGACCTGTGGCGTATCGCGCAGGAACAAATCTGGCTGCACAAGCCCGAGAGCGGCCTAGGCGTCTGGCACATTACGGCCTTCGCCTGGATCTGCAATCTTGCGTTTCATGTAGGCCTGTCCGATATGGCTGTCCTGCGTTACGCACCACGGGCTTCGTACGGTGTGTTCTCGGCTTGCGGGATGTACCTGGGTCATTATCTTGCTTGGGTTTGTGCGGGCGTGATGGGTGCCGCGGCAGCTTTAATCCTGCAGAGACCGCTCGCGGAACTTGACGCTGGCGAGGTCGCTTATCAGGCCCTCGGACTTGCCGGAATCTTGGCAGTGATTATCGCCGGCTGGGCAACATCCAACCCAACCCTCTACCGAGCAGGGCTCGCGTTGCAGGCGGTCACTCCTGGCTGGCCACGCTGGCTTGTGACCTTGCTGGCCGGGATCGCCACAACGGTCGTTGCCTGTTTTCCGTTTGTGTTCACAAAACTGCTGAGCTTTGTCGCTCTGTTCGGAATTCTACTTTCGCCAGTCGGTGCGATCGTATTCGTCGAACACTGGCTGTTCCCTCGACTTGGATTTCGTCAGTATTGGTTCAGCGCGACGGATAAGTCGATCAGTTGGCCGGCGCTCCTGGCTTGGGCGAGTTCTGTTGGCATCGCGCTTGGTCTGTGGTTTACCGAGACGCTGCACGAGTTCTTTATCGCGATTCCGCTGTGGTTCGTTGCGGCAGCACTTTACACAGTGTTTGCCGCTGCGGCAGGCGCACGAACAGCCCAACCGGGAATCAAGGAAGATCTCGTGTCCGCCGTCGACTCGAATCAAACGACGGCACGGATAGCTCGCTCGCAGCCAGCTTGGTTGAGAGCTGTAGGAGTTATTGCACTCGTCAGCTTGCTCGCACAAGTCTTGCTGCCGTTTTGGGTCATGGCAGGTGGAAACAGTGTCTATGAATCGAAATTGCCGAGTTACCACTTCTGGCTTGGCGCTGCCAGCGTCATTCATTTAGTAACCATCGCTGCGTGGGTTCTGATTGGTGAACAAACCGTTGTGCGACCAACGGACGAGAGCGCCGATCGTTAGATTTCGTGTGTCTCAAGAAGGGATTGGATCATGCAATTTCGCTGCTGTATTGCCCTGGCTCTTGTTGCGTCGTCTATATCCGGACACGCCGATGATGGCTCATTGCCTGCGACAAAACCGCTCGAGTGGCCCGAAGCTGAATTGCCGGATCGGTTAATGGACGGTGCGCATCGGTTCGTTGAACGAAAGATCGAACAAGCGGCCATGGACAGGCGGCGGTTCTGGCCTTCAAGAGATGCTACTGCGGACCAAAAACACAAGATGATCGAAGCGAATCGAGAGCGTCTGCGGACGATCATTGGTGCTGTCGATGATCGATTGCCACCTCGACTTGAGTTCTTTGGTAGCTCGCGTGATGGGTCGTTTGTGTACGAAGGCGACAGCTTTCATATATCGCAAGTTCGCTGGCCGGTCGTAGAAGGCGTCTTCGGCGAAGGTTTGCTGCTTTCACCAGATGATCCGATTGCGGCAGCGGTCGTTGTTCCGGATGCTGATCAGACTCCGGAGCAGCTACTCGGGATAGTGCAAGGCGTCGCCGCTGAATCCCAGATCGCGCGGCAGTTGCTTGCGAACCATGTTGAAGTACTCATACCGACGATGGTCAGTCGAGAGAAACTCCAGACCGAAGACGCACGACTGATCCGATCGGATCAAACGCACCGCGAGTGGCTCTATCGACAGGCCTTCCACATGGGGCGCCATTTGATCGGATACGAAGTGCAAATGGTGCTGGCGGCAGTCGACGGCCTCGAAGTCCGTCGCAAGACGAAAACAGATCCGATCGGGGTGGCGGGCTACGGAGAGGGCGCGTTGCTCGCGTTTTATGCCGCCGCGCTCGACGAACGGATTGATGTGACACTGGTCAGTGGGTATTTCGATTCCCGGGAGGCGGTTTGGTCGGAACCGATATATCGCAATGTGTGGGGACTGCTCCGACGGTTCAGTGATGCAGAGATTGCGTCGCTCGTGCAGCCACGAAAACTGATCATCGAGTACAGCGCGGTGCCAACGATTTCGGGTCACAAGGGCGATTGGAAGACACCGCCGTTCGATCGCGTCTCACGGGAAGTCATCAGGATTCGCACGCCGCAGGGCGGTGATCCACCAGTATTCGTCCATGGCGACGGCGCTGCGACTGTCGAACCTTACTCCGCAGTTGCCACGACGAAGTTTCTCGAGCTACTTGGAATCGACGAACCACTCGGCGCGACGCAACCGCTCCGAGACCGTCGAGAGGCGTTTTCACCCGATCAGCGGCAGCAACGCGCACTCCTACAGATCGAACGGCATGTCCAAATGCTCATACGAAGATCGGAGCATGTTCGTGATGACTTTATGCTCTATACCGTTATGCCGGAGTTGGCAGACGCACGTTGGAGTACCGCGCGCCGGCACCCGGTGTCTCCCGTCGAGAAGTTTACGGAGGGTACGCGCGAATTTCGTCGACGATTTCATGAAGGGTCGATCGGCAAGTTCGACGAGTCGTTGTTGCCTTTCAACGCCCGCACGCGTCGTGTTGCAGAAACTGATTTGTGGACCGCGTATGATGTGGTCCTTGACGTGTTTGACGAATTAATTGCGTGGGGCGTGTTGGTCGTTCCAAAGGACTTAAAGCCAGGAGAGCGGCACCCGGTCGTTGTCTGTCAGCATGGTCGACAGGGCATTCCTCGCGATACGATCGACTCACACGCGACCGCCTATAACGACTTTGCCGCAAAGCTGGCCGAGCGCGGTTTCATCACCTTCGCTCCACATAATCTCTACCGAGGTGAAGATCGCTATCGCTGGCTCGATCGCAAGGCCAATACGATCGGTTGTTCGCTATTCTCGTTTATCGTGGCCCAGCATGATCAAATACTGCGTTGGCTCGATTCGCTGGACTTTGTCGATGGCGAACGCATCGCGTTTTACGGACTGAGCTATGGCGGTGAAACGGCCGTTCGCGTGCCGACGATCTTGGAAGGCTACTGTCTCTCGATCTGTTCAGGAGACTTTAATCAATGGACTCGCAAAGTCGCGGCAACCGATCAATCGTTCAGTTTCATGCGGACGATCGAATGGGAAATGCCTTACTGGAATCTTGGCCATACGTTTGACTATGCCGAGATGACGTACCTGATGGCACCGCGACCGTTCATGGTGGAACGCGGGCACCTTGATCGAGTGGGCCGGGACCGGTGGGTCGCCCATGAGTTTGCCAAGGTTCGATGGCTTTACGCCCAGCTTGGTATCGCTGATCGCGTGGACATTGAATTCTTTCAGGGAGGCCACAGCATTAACGGCGAAGGCACGTTCGCGTTCTTGCATAAGCATCTGAATTGGCCGGAGCCCTAGCGTCCATGACGGATCTCGCTATCGCATCTGCCCCGCTGGCGCCAGAGAAAGGTACCGATTAACTAACAGCGGATAAATCGCGTCGACCTGTTTCAATCAGAACATCGGACACCATAATCAAACTCACACCAAATGCGACCGACATTCGCACGTCCCGCATCGAACTCGCGCCAAGCGTCTTTATCATTCGAATGTGGTTAACAATGAAATGTCCGGTGACCAACAAATGGCGCCACACCAATCCAGGTTGGTCATACTCGCGACATTCATCGGCGCCGCCATATGTCGACCTTCGGTTCAAACGTGACATTTTCGTCCAACGGGAAGATCGGTCGGGCACAGATGTTATGACCAAGACTGCGCAAGTTCGCGCTGGTCGCTCCGGGCGCGTCGACGTTGATCAGCTTCGCACACCAATCGGCATACATATGAGGTTCACAGTGCGGAGATTTGACAACAACCATATTAAAATGCCGCGGGTTCTGCCCATTGGCGAAAAACCAAGAACGGTCGAATAACATGATCGGTCGCGTGCCAACGACGATCGTCGCGTTATCCGCCTCTAAGACCGCCGTCTGTCCGGAACTCCACGGCCAACCGAACGTCTCGCTTAAAAACTCGCCGTCGGAGAGCGAACGCACGCGAGCTTTTATTGGCAGGGGCTCATACCGCGACGGATCGAGCGCACCCCCAACGGTCGTTTCAATGGTCGCACCCACGCCTGCAGCGAATGCCATTTGCGCGGCCGTCGGATCGACGACGGGCGTAAGAATGCGACCCTTATACCCTTGGCGCGTTGCTTCACAAAGGATCGCGTTGCTGTCCCCCGACGCGCCCGAGCTGGTCGCGTCGGCGGCGTCCATCATTACTACCGTTCCCGTCGAAACTGCCGCAGCCTGAAACACGGCATCCTGCAATGAGGTCAATGGCACTTGCATTTTCGTGTGATGTCTCCAGAAGCGATTGGCCAGATCCATAGCATGTTCGCTCGCAAGCTGCTCGTCGCCATCCGTCACAACGATACTCGAACTGCACAATTCGGGTACGTCGGTGAACGGATTGCTCCACATCACGCCAGCGGACAGCCCGATGTCGCTCGATTCGATTTCTTTCGCGAGCTCGATGCACTCAGCGATCGCTCCGGTGTCGGTGATCATTTCGTCGCCGCGAGCTAGAACGGGAATCTTGATACGAGCAACGACGGGCCTAACGCCATCTCTCAATATTCTCAATAGCAGTTTCGCCGCTCGTTCGCCGGTCTCGAAGAAATCGACGTGCGGATAGGTGTGATACGTTACTACAGCATCTGCATGCTGAATCATTCGATCGGTCAGAATGCCATGCAAGTCGACGGAAATAACAATCGGAATCTCTTCGCCAAGTATCTTACGTGCTTCCTGAAGCAGGTGCCCCTCGGGATCGTTTTCTGATTCGGTTTGCATCGCGCCGTGCAAACAAAAGTACGCTCCATCCGCGGGCCCGGCACGACGCAAGGCTCGCAAAAACTCCTCACTCATTTGCGCAAAGCTTTCGTCCAACAAGACACCGCCAGCGGAGATTGCACTCAAGAAATGGGCTGGTGCTAAATCGATATCTTCGGCCGACTCGAACACGCCAAGGGCCCCGCCGATTTCTTCACCTGCGGAACGATGGTAGTCGAACGCCGCGTGGCCGGTGAACGCGCGAAAATCGTCGTACTGGCTGCGGACCGGGCTGAATGTCGAAACTTCCTGTTTGCATTCGGCGACAAGGATACGTGGCATAATTGCGGTCGCCTATGCTTCGATTTATTTGGTCGTGTTTCTCGGACAACGGTGCTGGGGTCGCCATCAATACGAACAACTCAGCATCCTTTGATGCCTACGCAGTATAGCACTGTGCGCTGGCCGACGTTTCCGAGCATTCCGACGGGAAGGAGCCGGACGTTATCTCGCAGCGTCAGTTAACCAAGCTCTGAGCCATTAGCGAGAAGGAACTGTACACCGTAGCAAGCATTTGAGGCCCTTCCGAGTAACCGATCTCGGACACAACCGTCGGCGATATCCTCCACGTTCCTAGTTGTGCATTGGGACGTGTCGCCAGCGATTGACTGCACGTGATCTTGTAACCGAAGCCGATTCGAGCGGCCGAGGGCCACAAGGCAGCTTGGCAAAGCACATGCTACAATGGGCGAACTGCGAGAGCATTAAGTTGTAATGGCGACGCTTCTCAATCGCCTCGGCGCGGTAACGGTTCGACGCGACGCCGACGGTCGATGCCGACACCCGTCAATAATAATGTATTGCGACGAGAGACTCCGATGACCTCGCGTCTGTCCTGCCACCACGGTCACGAACTGGCAATCTTGGAATTGCCAGCATCCGTGGGTCGTGTCACTTGTCCGCGATGCGGTTCGATCACCAAAGTGAGACCGGCACACGAGACAAGACAATCCGGCTCCGTGGACCCGACCATTGATTCCGTTAGCAAATCGGAGGTGGAGCAACACGCCGATTTCGTGGCGGCGGACGCGGCCGCTGATGTATCGCGGTTCCAGACGCTAGATCACAGCTCCTCCTCGGTCGATCAGAGTTCCTCCGAGCATGATTCGCGTGAGCATTTTGAACCACCGACTCTGGCCGGTTATCAGGTCCTTGACGAGCTTGGTCGTGGCGGAATGGGAGTCGTGTATCGTGCTCGCGATGAAGCCATTGGGCGCGAGATCGCGTTGAAGACGCTGCAACGGATGAGTCCGGATGGATTGCATCGCTTCAAGCAGGAATTCCGGACGCTGGCCGACATCGCTCACCCCAATCTCGCGTCACTGTACGAATTGCTCTCCGATGGCCAAACCTGGTGCTTCACGATGGAAATCCTTGAGGGCGTGGATTTTCTGGAGTATGTCTGGTCGGGATTCGATGGACCGGATTCTATAGCTGGCTGCCAGCCCACGACCGATTCTGGGCGTACGTCACGATTAACGGCAGAACGGCAGGACCGCCTCGTGAATGCGCTAACACAACTGGCCACCGGCTTGAACGCCTTGCATGAGGCGGGCGTGTTGCACAGCGACATCAAACCCTCCAATGTCCTGATGACTAAGGAGGGTCGCCTAGTGCTGCTGGATTTTGGCTTGGCAGCCCAGATACGAAAACATGATGCTATCGGGAAGCGAGTCGTACAAGGAACGCCGCTCTACATGGCTCCCGAACAAGCGGTCGGCGGAGCGCTCTCACTAGCTAGCGATTGGTATGCCGTGGGCGTGGTCTTGTATGAGGTGCTAACCGGACGTTTTCCCTTCAGCGGAAATACTATTCAGATTCTCAGCAGAAAGCGATCAGAGGCCCCGATGAAACCGGACCGCTTAGCGTCGGACGCGCCTCAGCACTTTAACGAGCTATGCATCGCTTTATTGGATCGCGATCCCGCGCGGCGACCGACAGCGGCCGACGTATTGCGCTGTGTGGGTGCCGACGCCTTGGCAGAACAAGTTGTGGCTCACCAACAGGCGACACCGATTCGCTCCGTTGAACTTGTGGGGCGAGAACGACACTTCGATGTGCTGCGTGATGCCCTGTCACGCGTTTCGGAAGGAGACACGCTCAGCTTCTTTGTTCATGGCAAATCGGGCATGGGAAAAAGTGTCCTGGTGCGCAGTTTCATCGACAGCGTTCAGCAGCAACGAGCAGCCGTAGTTCTGGAGGGCCGCTGCTACGAACAGGAATCGGTGCCGTTCAAAGCGCTCGACAGCTTGATCGATTCGCTCTCAGAGTATTTAGAGACGCTCCCCACTGGTGAGATTCGGGAAGTCATGCCTCGAGACCGGCTAGCGATGACTCGGGTGTTCCCGGTACTTGACCGAGCGCCGGAACGTCTCAACGCGACGTATCCTTCGATCGACAATGTTGATCAGCAGGAATTGCGGCAGCGCGCCATGAACGCGTTGCGCGAGTTGCTGCAGCGGCTGGCCATCCGTGAACCGTTGGTGCTTTACATCGACGACTTGCAATGGGGTGACGTCGACAGCGCCGGACTGCTGGCGGATTTGGTACGTCCCCCCGATGCCCCACGGATGCTGCTGCTGGGTTCCTACCGCACCGAAGATGTCGAAAGTAGCCTGTGCCTGCAAGCCTTGTCGGAGGCTTACAGCAAGGGACAATACTTGCCCCATCGAGAAGATTTGGCGGTCCAGTCGCTGACCCAGACCGAGTCGACACAACTGGCATTGACGCTCTTGGGGCGCGAAGACGATGCAAGTCGGACCTTCGCGAACAAGATCGCGGAAGAATCGGGCGGCTGGCCATTCTTTGTCTGGGAGTTAGCCCAGCACGTACAAGACGATCCGGAGATCGCGGATCAGTCGCTTGAACTCGATGAAGTGATTTGGGCTCGCGTCACTCGTTTACCGATGGAAGCACGACAACTTCTCGAACTCATCGCGGTCAGCGGTCGTCCGATCCCGACGATGGAAGCCTATCAGGCCATCGACTCGGTCGAAAAGGGGCAAGGATATCTCGCGCAATTGCGCACCAGCAACTTCGTCCGCACGACGGAATCGGAGGACGAAGACACCATCGTCGAGACCTATCACGATCGCATCCGTGAGTCAGTCATCGCTCATCTCGACAAACCAACGGTTCAAGGGCACAGCCTCAACTTGGCCCTCACGATCGAAAAAAACAGCGGCGTTAAACTCGAACTTCTCCGCGCGCACATCGACACGACGGCGGAGTTTGAAGAGCCGGATAAGCCTCATGGGCTGGAGAAGCATCAATGGCAGCGAGTCTTCGATCTGGCATATTCCTTTGATGCAGCGGGTGAGTACGAACGCGCGTTTCCATTCGCGCTGGCCGCAGCCGAACAGGCCCGTTCGCAGAATGCTCTGGAAGTCGCCGAACAACAGTACCGGATCGCAATTCGAGGATCGAAGTCAGCGGGCGGTGCCCTTCAATTCCGCGTCTCGGAAGGACTTGGCGACATCCTCATGTTACGCGGTCATTACGATGCCGCCGAGCAACAATTCCGGGACGCTCTCTCTCGCGCCAAGGTTGATCTAGCTTTGGCTCGCATCGAAGGCAAACTGGGAGAGCTGTTCTCTAAAAGAGGCGATCAGACAACTGCTACGTCTCATATCGAGCGAGCTCTGACGGTACTCGGCAAGCAACCACCGCGTAGTTCGGCAATGATTGCATTGGGCCTTGCCAAGGAAGGAGTGACGCAGATTCTGCATTCGCTGCTTCCTGCGAAGTTGGTTGGACGAAGATCCTTGGAAAGCGAACAATCCAAGATCGACTTGGTCATTGTTCGATTATACGACCGTCTCAGCTATGCCTACTGGTTTTCCCGCGGTTTGTATTCCACATTGTGGGCGCATCTGCGGCAATTGAATCTGGTCGAATGTTACCCACCAACTTTGGAGTTGGCCCAAGCCTATTCCTTGCACGCGCCCATTATGAGTGCCGTCGCGTATTACAGTCGCGGTATCGACTACGCCAAGCGATCCTTGAAGATACGCGAAGAGATGCACGATCTTTGGGGGCAGGGACAGTCGTTTCATTTTCATGGCGTCGTGTTGTTCGCCAGTTCGCAATTCGAGGAATGCATCGAAAAGTGCCGCGAGGCAATTCGGCGATTGGAAAACGTTGGCGATTTTTGGGAAGCATGCTCGGCACGTTATCACTTCGCGGATTCGCTGTACCATCTTGGCGACTTGCGGAATGCTGTTGTACAGGCGGAACTCATGTATCAGCAAGCTGTCGAGGTTGGCGACGCGTCTGCTGCTGGTTACGTCCTCGCTCCTTGGGCAGCTGCAACACGCGGCAGGATCTCACTCGACATTATCGAAACCGAGTACGAACGCCCCCGAGAAGACCCCTTATCAGCCGTGCAACTGATTCAAGCACATGGGATCAAGGTCTTGCTCGGCAACGACGACCCCGCGAAGGCTGTTGAGTTGTTCGAAAAGGCGCGAAACGACGCCGCCACACGTGGTCTTCAAAACACTTACGTCATGGCGAATCACGCTTGGCTCACGACGGCTCGTCGATTGCTCGCCGAACGCGAGGAGAATGGCTCGGCACGTCAACGTCAGTTCCTAGCACAGGCCAAGGCAACGGGCCGCCAGGCAGTCAGAGTCTCCCGTCGATTTCAGAATAACTTGGCACATGCCTTGCGGGAGAATGCGATTTTGGCGGCGATGGAAGGCCGGGAAACGGTCGCTCGGAAGTTGTTTGATGAAAGCCTGGCGATTGCCACGCAGCAACACGCGAAATACCAACACGCCCAGACGCTGCTGGCACAAGGAGAGACGGGTCTGAGATTTGGCTGGCCGAACGCAGAGGAACAGGTTGCACCTTCTCGAAAACTCATCGAGGGAATGGAGGAAATCGATGGGGTTTGATCTCGGAGCGGTCCAGGGACTTGGCAACTCTGTTCCTTGACGCGTTTGATTCGCCCCGAAGCTGGCGTCAAGTTTGGCGGGCCGAAGGCCACAAAGCAGCTTGGCGAAGCACATGCTACAATGGGCGCGCTCAAGAGCATTCAGTTGTAATGGCGACGCGGCTCAATGGCCCCGGCGCGGCAACGGTTCGACGCTACGCCGACGACCGATGCCGACACCGGTCAACGATAATGTATTGCGACGAGAGACCCCGATGACCTCGCGTCTGTCCTGCCATCACGGTCACGAACTGGATATCTTGGAACTGCCAGAATCCACGGGTCGTGTCACCTGTCCGCGGTGCGGTTCGATCACCAAAGTGAGACCGGCACACGAGACAAAGCAATCCGGGTCCGTGGACGCTACCATTGATTCCGCCGAGAATTCGGGTGGGGTACGACAGTCCAATTACGAGGCGGCGGAAGCGGACTCGAAAGCGGCGCGCTTTCTGACGCTGGATCACAGCTCTGACTCGGCCAATCAGAGTTCCTCTGAGCATGATTCGCGTGAGATGTTTGAGCCACCGACTCTGGCCGGTTATCAGGTCCTTGACGAGCTTGGCCGTGGCGGAATGGGAGTCGTATATCGTGCTCGCAACGAAGCGATGGGCCGTGAAGTCGCATTGAAGACGTTGCAACGGATGAGTCCGGACGGACTGCACCGCTTCAAGCAGGAATTCCGGACGCTGGCCGACATTGCTCACCCCAATCTCGCGTCACTGTACGAACTTCTCTCCGATGGCCAGACCTGGTGCTTCACGATGGAGATCCTGGAGGGCGTGGATTTCCTGGAGTATGTCTGGTCTGGATTCGATGGACCGGATTCTAAAGCTGACTGCCCACCCATTACCGATTCGGTGAGTACGGCGCGATTATCCGCAGAACGGCAGGCCCGTCTCGTGAATGCGCTCAGTCAGTTGGCTATGGGCCTAAACGTTTTGCACGACGCGGGTGTGCTGCATAGTGACATCAAACCTTCCAACGTGCTGATGACCAAGGAAGGCCGCCTCGTGCTGCTGGACTTCGGATTGGCGGCCCAGATACGAAAGCATGCTACCAACGAGAAGCGGATCGTCCAGGGAACGCCACTCTATATGTCTCCCGAACAGGCGGCCGGAGGACTGCTCTCTCGAGCCAGTGATTGGTATGCCGTCGGGGTGATGTTGTACGAGGTGCTGACAGGCCGTTTCCCTTTCAGCGGAGGTACGATGCGAATCCTCAGCAGAAAGCGGTCGGAGACTCCGCAGATGCCTGATCACTTTGCATCGGCCACGCTGCAGTACCTAAACGACCTGTGTATAGCATTATTGGCTCGCGATCCCGAACGTCGTCCGACGGCGACCGAGGTCTTGCGCTGTGTGGGTGCCGACGCCTTGGCAGATCAACTCGAAGCTCACCAACCGGCGACAGATATTCGCTCCGTTGAGCTGGTCGGGCGCGAACGACACTTCGACGTACTGCGTGACGCCCTGACACGGGTTTCGGAAGGAGACACGCTTAGCTTCTTTGTTCATGGCAAGTCGGGCATGGGTAAGAGTGTCCTGGTACGCAGTTTCCTCGACGGCGTTCAGCAGCAACGAGCAGCCGTAGTTCTGGAAGGCCGCTGCTACGAACAGGAATCGGTCCCGTTCAAGGCTCTGGACAGTTTGATTGACTCGCTCTCCGTGTATTTGGAGGCGTTGCCCGCTGGTGAAGTTCAAGTCGTCATGCCGCGGGACCGCCTAGCGCTGACGCGGGTTTTCCCTGTACTTGATCGCGCACCAGAAGCGCCCAACGCATCGTATCCTTCGATTGACAATGTCGATCAGCAGGAATTGCGGCAGCGTGCCATGAACGCGTTGCGCGAGTTGCTGCAGCGGCTGGCCATCCGTGAACCGTTGATCTTATATATTGACGATTTGCAATGGGGTGACGTCGACAGCGCCGGGCTGTTGGCGGATTTGGTACGTCCTCCCGACGCGCCACGGCTGCTGCTGCTGGGCTCCTATCGAAGCGAAGATGTCGAAAGTAGCCTGTGCCTGCAAGCCTTGTCGGAGGCTTACAGCAAGGGACAATACCTTCCCCATCGAGAAGAGTTAGCAGTCCAGTCGCTAACTCAAACAGAGTCGACACAACTGGCATTGACGCTCTTGGGGCGCGAGGACGATGCAAGTCGGACCTTTGCGAACAAGATCGCGGAAGAGTCGGGCGGCTGGCCGTTCTTCGTTTGGGAGTTGGCCCAGCACGTACAACAGGATCCCCAGATCGCCGATCAGTCTCTTGAACTCGATGAAGTGATTTGGACACGAGTCAATCGATTGCCGGAGGAAGCACGACGACTTCTCGAACTCATCGCGGTCAGTGGCCGACCGATCCCGGTGATGGAGGCCTATCAGGCCATCGGCGCGGTCGAAAGAGGACAGGCGTTCCTCGCGCAACTGCGCATCGGAAACTTCGTCCGTACGACCGGATCAGAAGATTCCGACGTGGTCGTCGAGAGCTATCACGACCGCGTCCGAGAATCGGTTGTAGATCATCTCGATCAAGGAACTCTCCGGCAACACAATCTGCAACTTGCCCTGATGATAGAACAGGTAAGCGGAATCGAAGTTGCAGACTTGCGGGCTCATATCAACAGTACGGCGGATTGGGAAGAATCGACCGAGCCTTATCAACTCGAGAAGCGAGAATGGCAACGAGTCTTCGACCTCGCGTCTTTCTTCGATGCTGCGGGCGAACACGAGCGCGCGTTTCCCTTCGCACTAGCCGCCGCTGAACAGGCGCGCAAGCAGAACGCGTTGGAAGTCGCGGAACAACAGTACTGCATCGCGCGCAATGGGGCCTCGAAGCAATCCGACGCGATTCGCTTCCGCGTACTCGAAGGACTGGGCAGCGTGTTAGTACTCAGAGGACAGTACAAAGAAGCACACACACAGTTGGAGGCCGCCTTGTCGCTTGCCCCAAGTGCCATCCCGCTGGCACGGATCGAAGGCAAACTTGGCGCGATGGCCTTTAAGCAGGGGGACCTGAGAACGGCTGGCGAGTACCTCGAAAGGGCCCTGATCGCGCTGGGCGAGCGCCCCCCCGGCAACTTCCCGTCGATTGTGGTTCGACTCTGCAAGGAGGCGGTGGTTCAAGTTCTGCACACGTTCTCTCCGTCACTTGTTGGAATTCGAAGCGCTGATTCTGCCGCCGGTCGCATGGACTTACTTCGCGCTAGGGTACTCGATGCCTTCACAATGATCTGCTGGTACACGCGTGGCGTGGAACTTTGCCTCTGGTGCCACTTGCGAGAGATGAACATCGCCGAGCGGTATCAACCGTCGGCCGAATTGGCGAAAGTGTATTCGTTCCACTCGATTGTGATGTCGGGCTTACCGATGGCACGTCGCGGGATGAAGTATGCACAGCGATCGCACGACATCTCGAAGGATCGCGGCGACTTGTGGAGTCAGGGGCAAGCGTTGAGCTTCTACACGTTTAACTACTTCGTCACCGGGCAACATGAGAAGGCGATCGAAACGTCCGGCCGCGGCGTCGAGCTGTTGGAGCAGGCTGGCGACGTGTGGGAGGCCAACATGGCCCGCATGATGAACACATGGTCGCTGTATCACGCAGGCGATCTTAAGGCGGCCTATCGCCAGACGAAACGCGTCCTCGCTATCGGTAAAGAAGTCCGCGACTACTCAGCGGTAGCGATTTCCCTCTGCTTTTGGATGCAAATCGATCCCAAGAGTGCGCCTGAGGGCGAGATGCAGGAGGAAGTCGACCGCCCGCGTGACGATGCTACTTCTGGCGCGCTCGCGATCCAGGGCCGTGGGTTAGAGATCCTCTTCCGAGAAGACGATCCCCTGCGAGCGGCAAAGGTACTCCAGGAGAGTCTCGACCTTTGCAAGAACAAAGGCGTCCGCAACGTGTGTGTCTTCGCGAGCGCGACGTGGAAAGTCACCGCCCTTCGCATTGCCGCCGAACGAGAATCCGAAGGACCGTCGCGGCGGCAAGCGATCAAACGAGCCAGAGAGGCAGCTCGATCTGCACTGAAAATCACCAAGCAGTATTTGACCTGCCGTGCCCATCTGCTTCGCGAGTGCGGTCTATTGGAGGTCCTCGCCGTGCGCGAAGAACAAGCCAGACAGTACTTCGACGAGAGCATCGAACTTGCAGAGGCACAGGGAGCACGCCGCGAACACGCGAAGTCGATGTTGGCTCGCGGTGAAGCTGGGTTGATATTCGGTTGGCCGGACGCGGCACAGCAAGTTGCCGAAGCACGCCCGCGTGTCGAGCAAATGGAGAATCTAACGGAAGACTAACTGGGCAACCGGTGAAAGTCTTGGGGGCGCGTTCGAACCGCGAGCATTAAATCTGGCCAATTGGGGAACGGAAACCACTGCGGAAGGTGCGTCCCTCGGCTTCGTCCTCCGTATAATTAACACTGACGTTCAGTCGGCCTCGGATGGCGACCGGCGGAGCCGTAACGTTTGTTTTCACGACCCGTCAAGATCGGGAATCACTCGAAACCATTCTCCTACCAGAGATACTGCCCAACGTCGTCAAGAGGGCCAATCGCGAAGATGCCAGGAAAGAGTTCCCGGTTTCTCGCCCCATGAAACGGCACACTTTGGAGTGTACTGACGACTCGCAAACGGCGTTGCTGGCGGGTCCCTAACGGGGCAGGTACGCAGAATTGACTCGACACGAGTTCTTGGCTTACGCTATCTTGTGTGGTGATCGGGGTGTTCCGGATGAACTAATCTCCGCGTGAAGTTGGACATTTTGCGCATCGCGCCGGCGTACTGTGCAATATCGAACACAGCCAGGTATTTCCATGAACACTTATGAACTAAACCGACGGCAGGCCCTCGTTACAGCAGGCATGGGCGCACTCTCACTGCGCATGCCGGGAATGGTGATGGGTAGGGACAAGCTGGACACTAGCGGCAATGCCGTTGCTGCCGAGAAGTCTTGCATCTTTGTGTTGCTCTGTGGCGGACCGAGCCATGTGGATACATGGGATATGAAGCCCAACGCGCCCGATACAATCCGAGGACCATACCAACCTATCTCCACCAAAGTGCCGGGCATGCGCATCAATGAGATGCACACGGAGCTGGCAAAGTTCACCGACCAGTTCACGCTCATCAACTCGATGACACATCCGGGCGGCATCAGCAATCACTTCGATGCGATGCACAACCTGCTCAGCGGTCAATCAGCGAAACGTGTCCAACAAGGCGTGACTGATGACCAGCCTTACCTGGGCTCCTTCGTCGCCAAGCACAACCCGAGCAAACGCAACATCGTCTCCAACGCGTGGCTCATCAAATGCGTCGGACCACCGGTCTTTTGCGCGCCGAACATTGGCATCGGTGGCTACCTCGGGTCAGCCTTCGCGCCGGTGTTCATCGGTTCGGCCCAAAATCATCCGGCAATGGATAACTTTACGCCTCCGCCGATTTACGATCTCGGCGACCCTGCTCGGCTTGCTCAGCGCCGCAAGTTGCTCGGCAGCATTGAGAGCAACTCGCTGGCCAAGGACGCTCGCGGAGTGGACTGGGCCGACTTGCGAGAAAAGGGCTACGAAGCCATGACACGCCCCGAGGGCCGGGATGCGTTTAAGCTGGATCTCGAGCCGGCAAAAGTGCGAGATCGTTACGGTCGCCATCCGCTTGGTCAGAATTTACTTCTCGCCCGGCGTATGGTCGAGGCCGGCGTGCGTTTCGTCACCGTTAACGGCTGGACCGGCCAGGCACCACACGATACGGCAGGCCCACCCAGCAGCAGTTGGGACATGCACGGTGGAAACATGGGCATGGGCAACGCCTTCGGCGACGGCTCCTACGGCATGGGATTTTGCCTGCCTCGCCTGGATCAAGCGCTTGCGGGGCTGTTCTCCGACCTCAAAGAGCGTGGCATGATGGACAACACGCTCGTCGTCGTGACAGGAGAGTTTGGCCGCACACCAAAAGTTCTCACCCAGCAACCTCCCGGACGCCAGCACTGGCCCAAATGTTTCTCCGCCATCATGGCAGGCTGTGGCATCGCCGGAGGCCAAGTTTTTGGAAAATCCAACAAACACGCTGAGTATCCTACTAGCCACCCCATTCGTCCCGAGGAAATGGCGGCTACCATCTACCACGCCCTCGACATTCCGCTCAACGGGCCGCAGAACAATAGCGGCATTTCGCGCCCCATAACCACGGGCAAGCCGGTGATGGATTTGTTCGGGTAAGGCTTCTTCATCTGGCTTTTCTGGCTCTTGAACCAAACTGCTTCACGGGCAGTGCTGCGAGCGTTTTTTGCTCTTTCTGAGCGCTTCCGATTGTATGGAACACTTTGACCTAAGAGACTTGCGCTTTTGTGGAGCGTAAGCATACTGACTCGACAGGATGATCTTACAGCGCTGGCAGCCGAACTAATCTCACACTTAGGAACGATCGATGCTATTCGATCCGAAATCCGGCCAATGTGTCGCCGAGGTGTGACGGGTCGGGGATGATGGCGGGGATTTCTAGGATGAAACGGCTGCCGGAGCCGAGCGTACTTTCGACGAAAATATCGCCGCCATGTTCTCGAAGGATCTTTTGGCTGACCGGCAAGCCGAGACCGGTGCCGCGAGCACCTTTGCGTGATTCGAAGACTGAGAAGATGCGTTTGATGTCGTCTTCCTCGATTCCTGCACCGTTGTCTGTCACGACGACTCGCACTTTACCTTCTTCGACGGAATGCTCAGTTGAAACTTCGACGCGTCCTGGGGATGACTGCCCGCACGCATCGATCGCATTGGCGACGACGTTGAGGATCGCGCGATGAAGCAGTTCGGGGTCGAACAACAACTCGGGCATCGTGTCGACGGGGCTGAAATTCAGCTCGACTCCGGCTCCCTTGGCGCGAACGACGATCAGTTCAAGCACATCGTTGACGAGTTCATTCATATCGGATGGGACGAGATCGGGCTCGCGATCTTTGCTAAACGTGAGCATGTCCATCACTAAGTTGGAGATTTTGTCTTGATTCTTGTCAACGATCGTCCAACCTTTGCGAACGATATCGTTATCTTCGTTCTTCAGCCCTTCTTCGATCAGGTAACTGCCACCGCGAATGCCTTGCAGGATATTCTTGATGTGATGCGATAGCGTTGCGATCGTTTGTCCCATCGCGGCCAATCTTTCTGCTTGCACCATCGCCGAGTAGTAGGAAGTGTCCTCGATGGCGAGTGCCGCTTGATGGGCGATGGCCACCATCAACTTCAAATGCTCTTCCGAGAACTTGTTTCCGGCGCGCTGCACGAAGCGTCCCGGTGCAGTGTATGTGTCGATATATATCACGCCGACGATGCCATAACGCCCCTGCATGGGGACACAGATCGCTTCGCGGATTCCCATTTTGACGATGCTTGCCGCGGGGTCCCATCGTTGGTCGTCTTTTGCGTCACTGGTGAGAACGCCCTCGCGGTGTTCTAGGACGTAGTCCAGAATCGTTCGGCTGATTTCGAGCCGTTCTTTCTCGCGATCTTCGCGCTGTCGCCGATTGCGGCTGACCTTGGGGACCAGTTCGCTGGTCTGTTGATCCAGGAGCATGACGCAGCCGCGATCGGCCTCAACCCACTCGAAGATCAATTCCATAATCCGGTGCAATAGTTGGTCGATGTCCAACGTGTGACTGACCGCCAATGCCGTCCGGTACATGACCTGAAGGTTGCTTCGCGCTCGTGCCAGCCACGGGCTCTCCGATTCGTCAAAGCTACCGATGATCTGACTGCCTTCTTCGTGACTCATGGAATGAATAATTCGCGAGCCTGCGACGTTAGGCGACTGACCGACGATATCCACTTCATCCGCTAAGCTGATCGAAGACGAATCATCGTCGCCAGTGAAGATCATCAGCGTCCGACCCAACTGAACACGATCGCCGTTCGTAAGCTGATGTTCGGTAATCTGGTTACCGTTCACAAAGCTGCCGTTCGAGCTGCTCAAATCGACAAGCTGATAGCCAGCTTCGTCGCCTCGGACTTCGGCATGGTGGCGTGACACCTCGCTATCATGCAACTGGATACCGTTGTCGTTATCGCGGCCAAGCGATATCGCGTCTTCATCAAGATCGTATCGTCGACCTTGATCGCTTCCGTGGATTACAAAGAGCGAAGCCATCTGACCCGTCCGGCAGAAGTAGCCTGTGAGTGGGCAGGCACCAGAGAATTATCAGGCACCTGAGAACGATCACGTTTCGAGCGGTTGCCGATGCCGCTTCTCGGCCAGAACGGAATTCGCCCCAACTCGAATATCGGCTATGCGACCGCGTCGTGTTGCTGAAGCAACTGCTCGATTGTACGAATCAAAGGCCCGTAATGGTAGGGTTTCGCGATCACATGCGGGGCATCGGACGATTTGTCGACGCTGCTAGATTGGCTCGCCCCTCTTACCCTACCTAACATGACGAGCGAGGCTTCGCTACGACGTGATTCATCTTCGAAGGCATCTTGCAGGCGTGTGGACTCGCTATCATCAACTTCAAGGTCGAGCACTACGACGCGAGGGTGCAACTCGCGAAGTAACTCTAAGCCATTTGCTCCCTGTTCTGCCTCTAAGATGTCCACTCCTCGAGGTTCCAGAATCGTGCGTAAGACGTCCCGAGTTTCCTCGGATCGATCCACAATAAGAACGCTGGCGGAACGACGTTCCGATGCCATTGGGGTCAAACTAGCACCTCCGTGTGCAATGTCGACAGATCGGTGGGAAGCTTTGGAGGGATGCGGCCTCTCGTCCTGATTGGCCTCATGAGCGGCTATATTGCCTTTGTCGCGTGGGTGGAGAGGATATTGTCGTACCTCGTTCCTGTCAAAACCGAATTCGAGTAGCATTAACCTGCTTGAACTAAACGAGATATGACTTGACGCGGCGTCTCCGACCGAAAAAAATGTTGCACGCCCGCCACACTTTGCCTTCCCAGAGGAATAGGACATCATGCTACGCCAATTGCTCAACCCGCTTACCTTCTCAATTTCCCTGTTCATCGCGTATGGGAATGCACCGGCGCAAGGTGAGGATTCCTCGGCGAGCGGGGCCCGGCTGTTCGAAACCGTGAAGTATTTGGCCAGCGACGAATTGGGCGGACGTGGCGTCGGGACCGCGGAGCTGGATCAGGCGGCGGACTTTATTGCGAAGCGGTTCGAGGACGCTGGATTGCGAACTGATTTGTTTGCAGGTGACGCGTTTCAGTCGTTCGAGATCACGGTCAAGGCCGAACTTGGCCCCGCAGCAAACAACCACCTGACGTTCGTCGGATCTGGCGTCGAGGACGCCGATGTAGCGCAGCGGATCGAACTTGTTTTAGGCGAGGACTTCAACACGTTGGCGGTGGGCGGGACTGCGGTCGTCAACGCGTCAATCGTCTTCGTCGGCTATGGCATCACAGCGCCCGACGCCGAGTATGATGATTATGCCGACGTGGATGTCAAGGGAAAGGTCGTGTTGCTGATTCGCAAAGAGCCGCAACAGAACAACCCGCACAGCGCCTTCGACGGAACCTCATCGTCACGTCACGCTCATTTTTCGACAAAAGTATCAAACGCCTATTCTCACGGCGCGGCAGCTGTCGTGATGGTGAATGATCAATACGGGATCACGCAAGCGGAAAAGACCTCTCGAAATCAATGGAACGAGTCACTTAACGAACTAGTCAAGCTACGAAGTGCGTTCCAGGAGAAGGATGAACCGACTGAGGAAGAGACCGCCGAACACCGCGAAAGTATCGGGAAGCTAGTTTCGCGAATTCACACTCTCGACGGCAAGTTGCAGGGCGATCACGACGAGATTTTGACGCTACAAGGTGCTGGCACCGAGAGCAGTCATCGCAAGCTGCCTGTGTTCTTCGCGAGTCGCACATTAATCGACCGTGTTTTAAAAGCTTCGCTCGGAAAGGGCCTCGCCGCACTCGAATCAGCGATTGACGAAGGTCCGACTCCTCGCAGCCAAGCCTTGAAGGGCTGGAAGGCGGACTGCGAGTCGAACGTCGTCTACAAGAAGGCAACGATCAAAAACGTTGCCGGAGTCCTCGATGGCAACGGCGCACTCGCCGACGAAACGATTGTTGTCGGAGCTCACTATGATCACTTGGGACTCGGCGGGCCTGGCTCGCTTGCTCCGTGGACCAAAGCGATTCACAACGGTGCCGACGATAATGCCTCTGGCACTTCAACCTTACTCGAAGTAGCTCGCCGAATGTCCTCGCAAGATGACAAACCCCGTCGCCGAATCGTCTTTATAGCTTTCTCGGGCGAGGAACGCGGCTTGCTCGGCAGCTCCCACTACGTAAAGAACCCTGCGATCTCTCTCGAAAAGACAGTCGCCATGGTAAACATGGATATGGTGGGCCGACTAAAGGACAACAAGTTGATCGTCCATGGTACAGGTACTGCAAAGTCGTTCGACTCGCTGATCGACGAGACTAATAAGCGACACGAATTTGAAATCAAGAAAGATCCCGGCGGATTCGGTCCCAGCGATCATGCGTCGTTCTATGGGAAGAAAGTTCCCGTCTTTCATTTCTTTACTGGCACGCACAACGACTATCATCGCCCCAGCGACGACTTCGACAAAATCAATGTCGAAGGCATGGAGCGGATCGCGGGCTTTGTGAACGATGTTGTGGACCAACTTGCGAGCGTGGAAGAACGCCCTGAATACATTGAAGTCAAGCAGAAGAAACGCGAAGTAAGCGGCGACCGCCCCTATCTCGGATCAATTCCGGATTTTGGCCGCGATGTTGAAGGATATGCACTGATGGGGGCGACGAAAGATAGCCCCGCGGATCGCGCCGGTATTAAAGCAGGCGACGTGATAGTCAAATTTGGCGATAGCAAGATCGCGGGTCTCGAAGACATTGATGGAGCACTTCGTAAGTTTAAAGCTGGCGACAAAGTCAAGGTAATCATCCTCCGCGACGGCAAAAAACTGGAAGTCGTCGTGACGTTGGCCCCGCCACGCTAGGAGATGTCTTCTCGATCGTCGTGCATCCCGCGGCGGCGTGCGAATGAATTAGAGCACGTTCGCAGCGTGCATAACTGGATACGTCGTGCCAATCATGCATAAACATGTCGTCTTTCTATCGGTTCCAGGTTTGCGACCGCAAGACGTTGAACGAATGCCTCGGCTGTCCGCGCTGATGGGACCAGGAAGTCGAGCGAAACTAACTCCAAGCTTTCCCTGTGCAACTTGGCCTACACAGGCGAACATGCTGACCGGCAAGACGCCCAACGAGCACGGCGTGATTGGAAACGGGTTCTACTGGCGAGAGACTGGCGAAGTCGAAATGTGGACGGCTTGGAACGATAAGATCACGGCTCCACAGATTTGGGACTTGTTACATGATCGAGATCCGTCGATCACGTCGGCAGTGTGGTTCCCGATGTTGAGCAAGGGATGTGGTGCCGACTACATCTGTATGCCCAAGCCGATCCATAATCCCGATGGTTCGGAATCGTTGTGGTGCTATACGAAGCCTGTCGAATTGTACGGCGACTTGCGGGACGCACACGGGCATTTCCCATTGAAACACTTCTGGGGACCACTCGCCAACATACAATCAACCGGCTGGATCGCCGATTCTGCGGTCACTGCGGCGAGACAGTTCAAGCCCAACCTCTTCTACCTGTATCTGCCTCACTTAGATTATGCCGCCCAGAAGACCGGCCCAGACAGTGAGGCTGCATTGCGAGCCCTCGACGAACTGGACGAAGTCATCGGAAGGCTGGCGGATGGAATGACGGAAGCCTACGGCGATCAACCTGTGTGGCTCGTCGCCAGCGAGTACGTCATCACGCCGGTCGATCATGTAACGTATCCGAACCGCGTTTTGCGCGAAGCCGGGCTCCTGCAGGTGCGCGTTGAGGAAGACGGAGAGCATCTCGACTATCAGCGTAGCGATGCATGGGCCTTGGCAGATCATCAGTTTTCTCACGTCTTTGTGAAAAATGCGAATGCCGACTTGATCGCCCGCGTTACTCAACTCTTTGACGGAACCGAAGGAATCGCAGATGTTCTAGCTGGCGCGAACAGAGACAAGTATTACATTAGCCACGAGCGAGCGGGCGACGTGATACTGATCTCGACGCCGAGCAGTTGGCAGGCTTATTATTGGTGGCTCGACGATGCGAACGCGCCAGGCTTTGCTCGCACGGTCGATATTCATCGCAAGCCGGGCTACGACCCGGTAGAGTTGCACTTTGACATGGCGACCAGGAGCATTCCTCTCGACGCGACGCTCGTTAAAGGCTCGCACGGTGCTCCGGTGTCGACACCGGAGCAGCAGGGCATTCTTCTCTGTTCAGAAAGCGACCGCCTCTCCGCAGATCTCACGGATACTGAAATCTGCGAGCTCGTACTCTCGATGTTCTCATGAATGAACTGAATGAATTGCGCGAACACGCTAGGCGGGCGGGCGACAAGCTGCTCGAGGATTTGCGCTACGCCGAGGTGACGACGAGCGGATGGTCGAATCGCGAGCGAACTGAGCTCGAAGTTTCCCGGATTATGAACTCGTGTCTTGACGACCTAGCATTGACGAATTGTTGGGGTAAAGCAAATCGAGTTCCGTCGAATGTGTTGTGGAAGGTCGCGGGAGAGGTCCTTTCGGTCGGATGGCTTCAGCAACATGCACGGCAGAAGCCGCGCGGTTACGCCGGTGACTTTGAAATGATTGACAAGATTGTTAATCGAAGTCTCTGTTCGGACTCGCTTGGGCGAGCCTTCGATCACTTTTTCCAAGAACAGGCCGCGCCCTATGCCGTACGTTTCCGGACACAACTCGTTGCCGACCGAATTGTTCGGATCGTTCGGGAAGCGAAAGGGGAACGGGTTCACATTTGTAGCGTGGGGTGTGGACCTGCGATCGATGTCGACCTCGCATGTCGGGAATTGACGCAAGACGAAAGGGCAAAGCTTGTCGTCACGCTGTTGGACCTTGATCCTGACGCCCTCACTCACGCGAGGCATCGGTTGGAGTCGTCGTTGGATGCCAGTCAGCTTTGTATTCAGCGAGAGAATCTATTTCGCTTGCCTAAATTGCGAAAGGCGAGGGCGCTTCTCGAGTACTCGGACTTCATCGCTTGCACCGGCCTGTTCGATTATTTGACCGATGCAGACGCCGTCGAAATGTTGGGATGCTTCTGGAGTCAGCTTTCCGATATCGGCGAAATGATCGTCTTTAACTTTGCGCCATCCAATCCTAGTCGAGCTTACATGGAATGGATCGGCAACTGGTATTTGACGTACCGTGACGAAGACAACGTCGCAGGATTAATCGACGCGGCGGTGGGCGAACAGGCGAAGAGCCAAGTCGCACGCGACGAGTTTGACGCAAGCGTATACGTCACTTGTCAAAAACTCGAGTCCAGTTTGACGTGAGCATGGCTGCCCGTGGTCTAAATTCGGTCGAGCATGTCGATCCAATGAACGACCTGTTCCAGTTCTTGGTCGTTCAATGAGCGAACGGTGTCCAGTTGCAATACAGTGACGGGGTACTTCATGTCACGTAGTTTCTCGACGGCCTGCTCAACTCGCTCGGCAACGCGCGATTTTGGCGCCTGCGTTGTGAGGATCGCCAGTGGGTAGACGGGATCGGTGTCGGGCAATCGAAGACGTGCTGGCATGACGGCGTCGATCGCGATCACTGCCCTTGCGATCTCGCGATTACGGAATGCAAAAAGGTACGCCAGCGCGCCGCCAGCTTCTTGACCATGAAGAACGATTCGCGACTTGTCGACATTGTAGTTCGTGACAATTTGGTCGAGCGTCTTTTGAACGAATTCGACTTCGACCGGTGTCCAACGTTCCTTGTCGAGAGGCTGTGGAGCCAACAGGATTAATTCGTTCTCTTCACATAGCGCTCGCCAACGTGTAAGCAATTTGTCCTTGTCGAATTCACCCGGCGGACGTAGGTAGACGATGACGCCATGAGGAGTACTTGCCTGATAGCTGGGCGGCACAAACGCAAAGCACTCGTTCGGCTGTTCGGGAACTTTCATTTCAATGAAGCCAGCCGCTGCTACCGAGTCTCCGCCGGGAGCTTCTAAGTGGGGCGGCGGCAAGCTCTCAGGAATCGTCGTAGGTAGCGATCCAAGTGTCACCTGAAATACTTGTTCTTCGTTTGCGCGAGTCACGGTAATTTGCAACTGCTGCATTGGTTCGAAACCTGCAAGTGCCTCTCGCAAAGAAGCGACTTCTGCGATTACGGTGTCATTAAGCATGACAAGCTTATCGCCGGCCCGAATGCCCGCGGTCGCTGCTCCACTGCTAGGAAATACATGGCGCACAATCACTCCTTCACCGTCACGCATCGGAAGGATACCAAGGAAAGGGTGATCGTAGGGAAGCAGTCGATCCACGAGTTTAACATCCGCCTCGATACGTTCCTCTCCACGCTTTACCACGACATGAACCGTGTCGCCGGCGTACCGTGGCCCAAGTGCGTGTTTGAGGTGGGCTTGTCGTTCAATCGCTCGGCCATCGACTTCAATGATCGTATCTCCGGCCCGCAGGCCAGCTTCGAATGCTGGCGATTTGACCTGGCAAGCAGCGATATGAGCTGGCAGCGAATAAATGCTGCCGCCCTTGAGAGCGATTCCTAGCAAGCCAGGTGACACGTCTTCGCCTCGCATCATCGATTTCAGCGTGCCATGAATGTCGGCTAGAGGAATGGCGAAACCGATTCCTGAGTCGTACCATTCGGCACCGGCGACCTCGCTATGCTCGTTGGGTGACATGGGTACCAAAACCCCGAGGACGCGCCCCTCGATATCGACGAGCGGACCGCCGTAGTTACTCGGCGAGATCTTCGCATCACATTGAATAGCTTTGCCCCAAACACGATCTTTCGCGCTGACGATTCCGACAGAGAGATTTGGGCGCCGCGAATCGAGAGCACGCCCGACGGCGATCGCCCATTGACCGACTTGCATCTCCTCGACGGGAACCTGTTCTGGAACTTGCAACGCTTCGTCGGTCGTCACTTTCAAAAGCACCAACATGCGACTGTGATCTCTTGCGACGATCTCCGCGGGCGTTCGCTGGCCGCTCGGCAATGTCACTAAAATAGAATTTGGCTTGCGCAGAAAATTGAAGGCGCTGGAAATGATAAAGCCATCTGCATCGACGACCAGCCCGGTCGTTGGTCCGTCACCTAAAAGTACATCGCCCACTCGGTTCAACCCGCCAACCGTTTCAATTCGAACTACGGCAGGGGCGACCTTAGCAACAGCCGCGTTCATGGCTTGCTCTTCCAACGCGGCGATATCGTCTTCCGCCATTGCCGAAGACGCAATCCCCACACTGAGTAGGAGGCACAAGATGCTTAACGATGAGGGACTTTGCTTCATGGAATTGCATTATTCGGCAAAAAGTGAAACTTCGATCAATTGCTGCATTCGCTGAACCACCAACCGCACTTCGTCGATTCGATCGATGTATATCAGCTCTTCTCGAAGTATCTTGGACGAGTTAACAAGGCGATCATTGGCGAATAAAATCAAATCGTCTGGTCGAAGGTCCGCTTCAGCCGCCGGCGTTCCGGGACGCACGCGATCGATGTACGGCGGAGTCTTGCTGACGACGTCCGGCACCAAGACGATTCCGAGAGACGCGAGCGTGATGGATTCGATTGGGCGACGTCGGTCTGGCGCGGAACTGATTGGGCGGGCGTTGCCAGCGAGGATTTCATCGACAGACGCTTTGATTTCAGGAATCGGAAGGGCATAGTTGAGCCACGTGTTGTCCAGCGAGTTCCTCAACTCCTTGCCCAACAACCCAGCCAATTGGCCTCGCCGGTCGGTCAATGCTCCACCCGCCGCGCCCGGGTTGTTCGTCATGGCATCCAAAATATAGGCTGCACCACGATACGTCGTAGCGTAAGCTCCGCGCCTCGCCGCAAGGTTGGTGTTGGCGGCGACGCTGCCGTGTAAGACACTTACCGGTTCATTTCCAGCAGCGACCGCGAACACGTTGCTAAAGGCAAGGACTCGTGAACCCGCACTCAGATCAACCGCGCTATCCAGATCGAAGAACGGCAACTCCGTCGCATCAATCTTTAGCACTGCGATTTCGATCCGCGGGTCGGCACCGAGGAGTTTTGCATCGAACCGGCGTCCATCATCGAGCACGATCGTGACGGTTTCGGTATCGGTATCGAGCACATAGCTCCAAGTCGTGAGGATGTGTCCTACTGGTGAGATCAAGAAACCGCTTTGATAAGCTTCAAGTCCGCGAATACCACCGGCACCATAGATCTTTACCATTTTGGGTTGCACTGAGTTAATCGTAGTTGCAAACGACTGAGCTGCGCGCAGCGTGTTGTACTGCGAGCCGATCAGGGTCGCGCAAAGAAGAATCAGCGATAGGCTTCGCATCCGGGCGATCTGCCAGTTCACCACGACCGCCGAATTGGAATCGCACACGGAGCGTGAACGAATCGCGTATATTCTCTCGCGGATCACGAACTAAGCCTCCGGCTTATCAGGCTTGGACAATTGTATGGAATCGATCTCAATCTCTAAGAAAATGCTATCGCCATGGCGAATCAGCATTCGATGAGGCAGTTTCGCTCCAGCAACTTCTCGATAATCAGTCAAATGAATCTCGCACGGATCAGTGCCCGGCTCGGGGGTCATCTCAATTGCGCGTAATTCACCCGAAGTGAGGTCGAAATAAAAATGCGTTTCGACAACGTCGTAGGTTCCAAGAAGGACGTCGTGCAGGCCATCGTGACCAACGAGAGGAGCTTGTCCCAGATAGACGACATCGCCGAACGCGGCAGGCCCCTCGACGAGCAAACGACGCCACAAGTGCAAGGTCGCGAGCATTCCGCCGCTGCCTTGTGGTTCGAGTTGCTCGGACAGATCCTTTCCGCGATCGAGCGCGATCGTCGCCGTCGCAGTCTTTATCGCCGATTTCTCGTCCCCGAGCGTGATCGCAAAGTCTGCACCCTTTGCAAGCGTCCAATCTGCTCGAGATGCGGCAAAATCTCCCGTGGCATCATGAAACTCATTCCACACCCGCGTACGATGCAACTCGTTGAAGAAATAGTTCGCGAAACCCGAACGATGCTTGATGTACTGCTGTAGTTCTTCCGGGACCTTCGCAGGTTCGCCATGTGGGTTAGCCGGTGACTTCTCCTCCTGGTCGTCGCTCGGTTGTTCACCGTCCCCGGGGCGCCGTTTTGGCTTCTGTTCTTCGACGGGAGCTTCTTGGATCTTCGCCAGCAGTTCTTCGACAGCATGGACACCTGCCAAACGCACATGAACGTCGTGCCGCACTCCATCTCTCAAGAAACTCAATGGAACGCGCCATCCTTTCGGATAGATCCCAAGCACATTTTTGAACGCGTTCGGTGAATCAATGGTCCGGCCGCCGAAGGACACAAGTTCGTCCGAGTAGCGGAGACCTCGTCGATATGCATCCGACGACTCCAGGATGTTCGAGACGACAACACGTCCCTCTTCGTCATCATCCACGGTGGCACCAAGGGTTGCATGATCGACGATGCGACCACTGTGAAGATATCCGAGAAAGTGTTTGATTTGATTTATCGAGATCGCGTACCCCAAGCCGACGTTAACTCGTCCGCGTTTCTCGAACGACCCGCGGCCATTAACTCCGATCAGTTGTCCTGCCGCGTTGAACAGCGGTCCACCCGAATTCCCTGGGTTGATAGCGGCGTCGGTCTGAATGCAATCGGTGTATTCGAGGATGGTCCCCGCGGGCTCCTGATATCGGTGGACGCCCGAGACGATACCGTAAGTGACGGTCGGCTCAAAGTTTGATGCAAGCAAGAACGGGTTTCCTACTGCGAAGCACCAGTCACCCGCTTGCACTTCGTCGCTGTCAGCCATCTCAGCGACCGGAAAATCCTCGCGCCCAACGAGTTTGATCAACGCGACGTCGCCGGTCGGATCGATACTTACGAGAACCGCGTCGTACAAGCGGCCGTCTGCCATACCACACTGCATGTAGTCGCCGACAGGTTGTACGACGTGGAAGTTTGTCAGCGCGTAGCCGTCGGGTGAAATCACGACCCCCGATCCGCCACCGTTTCCATCAGCCGAAAAGATCGCAACGGCCGACTTCACCGCTTTCGCAACTGCATCAATGCGTTGTTGCTCGGCTTGGCGAACCGCTTCAGCGACTTGCCCGCTCGCGAGATTCGCCATCGCGAATGTCGGTATCAGGAACGCGATGATCGCGAATTTATGAACCACCTTGTTCATTTCATTAGCCTTGCGTTGCAAAGGTTTAGGTAGTCGCCGTAACCGACTTCATCATCACCATAATCGACAAGAATCTCCAAGCGACGGATGCCTCTTAGATCAAGATTAATCTCGATATTCCTCGAGCCGGCCAAGTCCTCTGACAGGAGTTGCTTGCCATCTCCGCTGATCGTGAGTGTGACGTTACCGTCGGCTTGAAAGCGGTCATCGATACCGGCGATCGCAGCGAAACGGTCGAAGTCACGTGTTAGACGGTAGCTCAGCTTCGTTTGGCTATGGAGAGATAGCCCCTTTTCATAACTGCGTGAGTCGAGCCGCAAGGGACCTCCGTAGAAGCCTTCGTCCAATCGAAGGTGGTACCACGTAGGTACGACCGAGGGAGTTTTCGAGGTTTGAAAGTCGGCTTTCCAGTGGAACGTGCTTGGCTCTAGATCGCTCAGGAAGACCAGATTTCCAACAGAAAAATCGAGCTTCGTCAAACTTGCAAGTGGCATACTCAATCGAACGCCACCGACGCTGACGCCTTTGAGCGTGTCGCCGTCAAGCTGACAAGACTTAAGATTCCAGATCGTGCCGTCTACGGTCGACACTCGACTCGTCGGCTCGGCCAAGCGCGCGCCAGTTCGACGAAAGTAGATCACGCCTTCGACCTTGTGACGTGGTACGTCGACGCGAGTTCCGTCGAACTCAAACGCGACACTTTCGTCCGTGATGTCGTAGAGCACACCTTCCAACGAATCGAGTCCGATTGATTCCTGTTCAATGCCGTTCTCGTCCTCCACCGTTAGCGTCTTGCGAATCACAAGGACATCACCAGCAACGTCGCTAGCCGTTTCGATGTCATCCCATTGCTTAGATAGCTCGACCGTTGGCTTGAAGAATCGAACCGAATGCACTGAGCGAGTTGCGGCTCGAATCGGATCGTCCTCCGGACGCAGTACCGTTGCACGACCGGCCTCCACTTGGAAGCCTGTTGCTTGTAGGCTGGAGCCATCCACAAATTGAACGACTAACGGGTCTTCGAGAGGAATAAAGTCTTCATCACCGTATGAGTCGACAAACGTCAGTGAGAAAATCTCACGAGTCGTGAACGTCTGCGTCCCGTCGTCTGTTTCGACGACCATTTGATCCGGGGAAAGTGAGACGAGCGTTCCGCTCGTAGTTTGGCCGTCGAGTTGGTTGATGTCGATTGGTGCGTTGCCAAGAGTTGCAGCAAGCACAAGGGAGTTCAAGGTTGCAGTGAGCATCGTGTTAGTTACCATCGTCGCGTGCTAGTTTTCGGAAATACTCTTCGATCACGTCCCGGAAGTGCGCGGGCAAATCCTTGCTGATCTGTTGCAGAGCCTCTTGTCTCTCCTTGGGCGGCAGGTTACCCCAGTCCACTTCGTTCTTCAGCCGCTTTTGGTCGACGTTGCCTGGCCCTTTGCCGCCCATTGCGTTTGAGTCATCCGCAGGTTTACTTGGCTGGAGTGTTCCATTGGCGCTGCCACTCGCTTGCTGCGCCTGCTGTCGCTGCTTTTCGAGATCTTCAATCATCTTGTCAAGCTTTTCGATGACATCGTCTTCTTCATCGCGGACACGCGTGCCGGCACGACCGAGATTCAATCGCCTTTGGATGTCATCCATCAGGCGAGACACTTCGTCGAGAGAATCCTCTTCGAGCGGTTTAATGTCTGATTCCATCAGCTTGGCGACGGAGCGGTAACGCCGTGGAATCCCTCGCTCGTCCTCCAGCAACAAGTTCAATGAAATCAGGCAGTCGTCCTTATTTAGCAATCGATGGTGGACGACGCTTTGATAGAACAACAATGATGCCGGGTCGACTACATCCTCGTGGGTGAGTCCATCGAGCAGTTCGAGCGCTTCGTCGTAGAACGCCTGCTGCGTCAGCCATTGGGCAAAGTAGAGGCGTAGATTGTTTCGTTCGAAAGGCTCGCGGCTCTCGTCGAATAGGACTTCAACCGGAGGTGTCAGGTGACGCGGTGCGGTGCCACGACAAAGTTCGACAAGCGGTCGAACCTCTAAATCAACACGTCCAATCGTGAGGGCCACGTGCTCAAGCAACTCTACGCCGGATAGTGGTAAACGGTCGTCAGTCCAGAACGTATCAACCTCCTTTTGTAGCGCTTCGTCCACATCTTGCGATTCGAGCCATGAAATAACCTGTGCCTTCACCTCGGCTACCGAAGGCTGTGCCCAACTTGCGCGTTTTGCGAGATCATCCTCGCTGTATACGTTGGATGTTGCAACGCAAGTCACCAATAGCATCGCGATGGCTTCACATTTCATGCTCGATCCTAATTGTTTTTTCCCAAGACGATGTCCGACGTGACTTGATGGATGCGATCTTGTCGCTCGCTCAGTTTGACGATCGACTCACGAAGTTCTTCGTCATCTGGCTCGCCGACAAGATCATCACTGTTTTCCAACAATCGCGAGAATCGTGTCGTTCGAGTGTTAACACGCATTTGCAGCGCGCGGATCATCTTCAACTCGGCAATTTGATCAACCAGCGGCTCCTCGCCCGATCGTTGCATTTGTTTTTGCTGTTGCTGCTCTTGCTGCTTCTTTTCTTCCAGATCCTGTTGAGCCTGCTGCAATGCGGCGATCATCTCTTCCAAGGTGCTGATGATCTCTTCTTCGATTCCTTGCGTGAGCGTGCCGATTTTCGTTGACGAGAGTTGGTCGGCAACTTGTTGCATGTCGTCTCGCATCATTGAAACTGTCTCAGGAAATGCAACGGACGATCCTTCCTCGTGCAACAGCAGCAGCGCTTTGTCGGCTTCGATCGCTAGTTTTGTTTCATCGAAACCGAGTTTGCTGGCCTGAATATCCACTTGACGACCTCGTTCGTCGGGCGCGACCTTGTCAAGGCGTTTCGTCGACTCGAAGACCTCTAGCTGCTTTTCGAGCATTCGGCGAAACCGACCTTCAAGCAGCGCGAGCGTTCGTCCAACTTCCTCCTCGCGCAGCTGACGCAAGATCTCCTCTAGTTCTGCCTTCGCCTTTTCGAGTTCGTGGCGAGCCTTCTCCTGTTCCTCAACCGCATCATCGCGACTCGCGCTCTCCAGCTGTTTTTGCGCCTCTCGCATTCGCTCTTCAGCGGCTTGCAATCGCTCACGAGCGGGATTGGCATCTTCCTTTTGCTGGTCTTCATTCAGTTGTGGTTGGTCATTTGAATTCTGTCCATCCTCACCGGGCTTGGATTCACCGGGCTTGGATTCACCGGGCTTGGA
>JACNKX010000101.1:0-68096 GCA_014381825.1 Planctomycetota bacterium | reverse complement strand
CTCACCGGGCTTGGATTCACCGGGCTTGGATTCACCGGGCTTGGATTCACCGGGCTTGGATTCACCGGGCTTGGATTCACCGGGCTTGGATTCACCGGGCTTGGATTCACCGGGCTTGGATTCACCGGGTGTGGATTCACCGGGTGTGGATTCTTTCGGTTCTTGGTCGTCAGACCGTTCCTTCGGATCGGATTCACCATTTGTCTCATTCTGCTTACTCTCGCCGTCCTCTTCCGTCTCACTCAGTTCCTTCACGAGATCGCCAGTTCGTCCGGCGATTCGCTCTTGCTCGTCAGCGAGCTTTGCCGGGTCGGCACCGCCACGGGTTCGTCCTTCGGCGCTCTTCTGCAATCGAATGAGGCGGTCGACTTCCTTGATCCAATCGCGAACCTGTTTCTCTGCGCTTTTCAAACGATCCGTGCGGTCCTCGCTTAACAATAACTCCAGCAGCGACTTCATGTCGGCCAGACCGCGTTCTTGTTCGTCAATGGCTCGTTTCAATTTCGCCGGGGGCACGAGCAGTGCAACAGTATCAGCGAGCTGCTTCTTGGTGCGACGCTCGGCAGATTGCTGGGCGGCGCGTTTCAGTAGAGCTGCGCGTGGCGGGTTCGTGAGTGCTTCGATCTCGGCCATCCTGAGGATCAGTTGCTCTAGCTTCTCGTAGCTGTCAGCAATTTTCGTCGCCTTGCGTTGCAATTCCTCCATCGAAGATGTGGCTGAAGTTGCGACGCGCACTTCCTGGCCAACAAGTCCTGTGGGAGTTAAACCAGCGATGCCTGTGCAGAGAACAATGGCCAGCAGGATAGCGTTAGAGATCGATCGCATAGAGGCCTCCGGTTCCTATTGAAGTAAGTCCAGAACTTGTTGCTTCTGAGCTTTCTTCGTTTCGTCTCGCAATCCTGTTAGATCGACGATCAAGTCGCGTACTCGGTCTAGTAACTCGTTGAAGTCTTCGATGTCCAACATACTTTGTAAGACGACGTCGATTGCTGCAAGGATTTCATCGGTCTGCTCGACGGCGGTCGTTGCACGCGCGACGAGTTCCGAATCTTCGGCATGAGCATCGAGACCCGCTTGGTGCCGAGCGTCCATTCTCTCCGACAAAGCAGCCAGACGGAGGTCGAGTTCAGGAAACAGCTCTTGGCCAATTGCCTCAAGCGGTTCGACCACTTGTTCTTGAAGTCGTTGCTTTCGATCTTCCGTATCGACCCGATTGTTGACGAGTTCCAATCGGATGTCGTCAAACGAGGCAGCGACGCCGAGCGTTTCCTGAGCAGATTTCTCGCTTTGCATTTGAGATCGTTGCGTGCGAAGACGCCGTAGCGACCAGATCCGTTCGACCGCCGATTCCGCTTCGTCCGGTGCCGATGAGTTCGTTTGATCTGTGGACGCATCGCCCGGATCTGACTGCGACTCGACCGTCGCGGGGCCCTCGTTTTTTACGCGATCGAGCGATTGACGCAACTCGGTTACCTCGTCTCGGATCTGTTCGAATCGACGTCTGAGTCCTAGTTCCCGAGCTTCCAGCATCGAAAGCAGCTGATCTGGAGTCACAACCTCTAACTGATAGTGATCTCCGGTGCCGACATTTGCTTCAGCGCCAAGATCGAACTTGTCGGTCGCGATCACGGTCAGGCTAAGCCTGTCCTTGGGTTGCAGCGGGATTCCACTTCCGTCGCTCCGCTGCTCACGAAAGTCAATCGAAGCATCCACGTTCCCGCCAGATCGAAGATCGAATGGATTCGTGTGCGGGTCACCGTCGTTCACCATCACCTCGAATGCGCTGCTCGCCAGTTCGTAATCGTCTTCGATTTGTCCTTGTACGGCGATGATGGCGTCAGGCGTTACTGCAGTTCCGATTCCTTGAAGTCGCACGTTGACTGTCGGTGGTTGATCCTCGACTGCTACGATGTAAATTCGGTAGGGCTTGTCCGACGCGATCCCGTCAGTATCGATCGGTATTACGTCAAGGGACAAGTTGCCTGAAAGCTCTGACACATCGAACCAAAACTCCCGACCTCCCTGCTGAATTGAAATCGGAAGCGGCTCGCCTGTCTCGGTATCGTTAAGCAGCGCGCTGGCGAGCGGCTTACTCGTATGCCCGCGAAGCGTGAATCGAGTTCCTAGCGGCAACTGTGTCGCGGTCGTTAATGGGAGTTCGCGAGGTAGCCAAGTGGCCAGTTCTTCATTCACCATGTAATCGGGGAAGTCGCAGTCGAGCGTCGCGGCGATGACAACTGGACTATTGACAACCTCGATTTCGTAATCTCGCAAGCGATGGTCGAAGCCGACAACGTCAAACTTAACGTTGCTGAGAATCCCTTTCAGCGGCTTGCCGTCGTAACGATAGTTTTGATACCCATCGCGAATTCGTCCGACGCGCGTCATATTGACACGACCTCGGTTCCCTTCAGCAGTGCGGTAATCGACAGAACAGACATTCGGTACTACCTTGGCGCCCGCATCGGCGCGGACGAACAAACTGAGGCTTGAGCCGCGAGCGACCTTCATCGGGCTTGCGCCAAATTCCAGCACGGCATTTTCTTCGTTGGTGCCCGTTTCCGCTTCGTCTCGCTGCACTTGAACACCAACGATCTCGATCGAAGCGTTGCGCGGCCAAGGCTCGTTTTCGAGTAAGTACAGCCGGCGGAAGCCAAGCTCAAGCAAATTAGTTTCGTACCGCTGATCCGCTGCAATCGCACCACCGATCGTTGCGACGAGCACGACCGCTCCCGCGAGACTTAACAGCAATGGTCGCGAATCAAAGATGCTACCCAGACGCACACGGCTCAGATTACTCAGGGCGTCGTCTGCCGTTTCATTGAGCATCGTCGGGCTGTACTCGGCGGAGCCTGAATCGCGACCACTCAATTCGACGGAGGTAATCAAACTGTCACGAAACTGTTGGTGCCGCCGCTCAAGCAGGATCGCCATGCTTCGATCCGCCATTCGTACAAAGGCTCGTCGCAAGATCCAGCGATATAGAATCACGCCCAACACGATTGCGATCGCTGCCAGCACAACTGCGCGAGCCGCCCGAGGCATCTCGTCGGCTCCGAGCAGAACGGGCAGGTAGTCGAGTGCCAATCCTGCCCAAAATGTGAGGCAAACCCAGCTCACTGCGACCGAGAGCCCCTGAATCACTACGTACGCGCGAATCCGCCAACGCAGCCCGCCAAGCGCACGGCGAATTCGTCTCGGGATTCGAGGACCAGTAGGATTGTTTGCCATATCGTTAGAATCGGCACAGATTACCGGTGGGCATCAGGATAGCCTAATGATTGTACGTCCAACGGGTTAGATACGTCGACCAAGATGTCGCTCGGAATCAGCACAGAGCGACAAAGTACTCCAATTCTACGGAACTAGCGTCAAATTAGGAACTTCTGTCTGCTCAGATAGCAGTTGCGAATAACCCGTAATGGGGGCGACTAATCGCGAACGGCGATATACGCCTTGGGCATCAGAAGGAATCGCTCGGTCACAATACGACAATCCGGAAACATATCGCGCATTTCCTGCTTCGAGAGAAGACGCACTTCGTCGACCAACTCGCGGAGGTGCTCGACGTTCGCTTTAGTGCCAAAACGGCGTGGAGAGAGTCGCAAGACGAGCCATCTCCGTAGTGTGACCGGGAGCCAGTGCACGAACGGCAGGAGAAAATGTGGCTCTAAAAAGAACTCTTTGGCAGGCGTCTGTACCCAAAGCGTTTGGCCCACCCGTCGTAGCTCGTCGGCAAATCGGCGCTGCGCGTTGACGTCGCCAACGTGCTCAATCACCGAGTTCGAGAAAACGATTTCGTAGCTGGCGTCTTCGTAGGCTAGATCAGTCGCATCGCCTTCAACCGACTCGAACGTGACTGGAGCGTCAAGGTCGATTGGGCACTTGTAAAGATTGAGAAGCGTCACCCGTAGCGGGAGGGAAACGAACTGCCAATTGAAGCATCCACCGCCGACGTCGAGAATCCGATCGGAGGAACTCGGCTTCAGTTCTTGCTCGAAACGCCGCATGCGCCGACCGCGCGTGAAGCGAAAGAGCGAGTAAAGAAGCACCTCGTGCGACAACTTCATTTTGGCGAACTCCGATACGACAGGCATTCATATCGCTCGGCGTACGCGTGTTAGCGGATGATATGCCGGACGAGTTCCAGCATAATTGGACGACTCATCGCCGAATCAATTAATCGCGAGACCAACCGCCGAGCGCGAGGTGAAGAGGACTCAAATATCCGGCATTCAATACAACCGGAACGCCTTCGGGCTCAGCCGCTCTGAGGCGTTACGGTTGGGGCTTGAGTTTCGCGGTGGTCGCTCGGAATTTGTCGTTCATGCCCGGAAGGACACGTAGCGCATTCTCGTGATAGACCTTCCGCAAGACGTTATCCGGTAAGCCAATTCCATAAATGTTCCAGAATCCCTGAGGAGGGAACTCCTTTTCGGAGTAGGGAAAGTACTCGTCATACGTTTCCAAAAACCGCCAGTAAAGACGAACGCGAGTTTCTGGCCATGGCCCGTCGGTCGTGAAGAGGATGCGATCCGCATGTTCGAGAAAGAATCTCCGCGCCGTGTAAGGCTGTCGCCCCAACTCTCCGATTCGTGACGCAAAACCAACATAGAGATTGGAGTATTTGTTCAACCACTGACTGACTGTCGCGAGATCTTCGGGGTTATTTGCCACGTGAGCCCCAATGAACACAGTCTCCGGATGACGCTCGATCACGCGGTTGCGAGCGGATAGCAACTCCTCGCGGCTCGGAAACATTCCGGTAGGGAAGCTCCACTCGGGGTGTCGATGAAGCTCCTCCCAACGCTCGTTCGTCTCGTCAATGTTTTCAAAGAAGGCCGCCGGGTCAGACGTATGAATAATGACCGGAAGCCCTAGCTCGCCACATGCTTTCCAGATGGGATCCCACCGTCGGTCATCGACCTTTAACAAGGTGCCATCCGGATTTTTGTAGCCAAGCCCAAACTGCTTGAACAGCTTCAGGCCACTAGCTCCAAGTTGCTTGGCCTCGGCAAGTCGCTCGACCGTTCGCGCGGCGAAGTCATCTCGATGGCAAGCCCAAGTTGCCGGATCGTCGACCGCTCCGTCACCACGCCAATCGATGTTTGCAAAGATCATGAAACGATTTGGGTATTTCGTCCACAGATACGCGGCGTGCTCGCGGAAATCATCGCCGAGTTGGCCGTCCAGGCTGACGCAAACGGCGATGTTGTTTCGATCCATCAGTTCGACGAACGCGTCGAGCTGCTCGGACGAGTGTCGAAAGCGATAACGAAAGTGCGTATGAAGGTCAACTACCGGAAACTTGGCTCGCCGGAGATCGGTCTGATTTACCTTAAGCGTCGTCTTGGGCCGAAAATGTTTCAACAGCAGCTCCCGGCCATTTCGTCCGTCTAGTTCCGGCCATTTCTCGTCTTGCGCAAATGCCGGTTGCATCGACGTCGCAAGCAACAGTAAGAGTGCTAGTAACGGATGGTTGCGCATCGCAAGTCTCCTCAGCAATCGATAAGAGTGATACGATAACAAGATCATGACCATGGACCGCACTGAGCATCAATCCAGCGACGAAGAGCGCCTAGCGCGCGAGTTGAGTCTAAAGACTACTCGACCGCCTGTCGACGTGCCGGGGTACGATGCTCAACGACTGCTGGGCCGTGGAGCTTACGGGGAGGTGTGGGTTGGCGTCGACCAGAACACGGGCCGACATGTTGCTATCAAATTCTTCGCTCATCGATCGGGCGTCGACTGGACACTTCTCTCGCGGGAGGTCGAGAAGTTGGTCTATCTGTCGGCTGATCGCTACGTGGTTCAACTGCTCGATGTCGGGTGGGACGCCGAACCGCCGTATTACATCATGGAGTTCGTCGAAAACGGCTCTCTTGAGGATCTGCTTCGCCGGGACGGCCCGCTGCCGGTATCTGAGGCCGCCGAGATCTTTGCCGAGATTGCCGTTGGATTGATGCACGCGCACGGCAAAGGTGTGCTGCATTGCGACTTAAAACCGGCGAACATTTTGCTCGACCAAGACAACAAGCCGCGACTAGCGGACTTCGGCCAATCGCGGTTGTCACACGAACAGTCGCCGTCGCTGGGCACGTTGTTCTATATGGCACCTGAGCAGGCAGATCTGACGGCCATGCCAGATGCTCAGTGGGATGTCTATGCGCTGGGCGCTATTTTCTTTTGCATGTTGACGGGCAGCCCGCCTTATCGCAGCGAAACGCACGTAAAAGGAATCGAAGCCGCCGACGACTTAGAGACGCGACTCGCGCGATACAAAAGTGCGATTCTTACCGCATCAGCGCCGACGGAGCATCGACGTGTTCCTGGAATCGATCGTTCACTGCTCGAGATTATTGACCGCTGTTTAGCGGCAGCTCCTGAGCGTCGCTACTCGAATGTGCAAGCGGTGATCGACGCACTGAATGCGCGTGATCTTGCCAAGGTTCGCCGCCCGTTATTGTTCTTAGGATTCGTAGGTCCCTTGTTGTTGTTCGTCGTTATGGCGCTGTTTGGGTTACGTGGCTATGACAACGCCGTGAGCGAGTCTGAAGAAATTGCGATGCTGGCCGCGCGCGAGAAGAACAGTATCGTCGCCCAGTTCGCGGCGAGTTCCATCGAAGGCGAGATCCGTCGCTACTTTGATGTTGTCCAGGACGAGGCGGAACAATCGAAGTTGCACAAATTGTTTATGGCTGTTAGTGAGTCAGACATCGTCGGGCAACTAAATCACCCGAATATGTCGTCCAAAGACGTGGAAGTTCTTCGCGAGACGTTCTTCACAGATTCACGCCGAACTGCGTTGCACGGATATTTGCAGGAGCGAGTCGACTGGTTCTTGTCGCGACTCCAGAATCAGCCGTCCGAGTTGAAGCTTGCCAGTATGTTTGTCGTTGACAACCAGGGAAGGATGCTCGCCGGTGCTTACGACGATCCGACAACCGTCAATCGATCTGCCGGTTGGAATTATTCCTACCGGACTTATTTTCATGGCGGACCGGCCGACTTAATCGACAGTCGTAGCGATTGGCAAGATCGTAAGTCACGCGATGCGAAGCCGATCACCGATACACACTTCTCAGCCGCGTTCCAATCCACAACAACGGGAATCTGGAAGGTCGCCGTGTCGACGCCCATCTTTGCGGACAATGATCCGGATGCAGCGGCGATTGGCGTACTTGCGTTAACGGTCAATTTAGGCGATTTCGCCTACCTGCGGACTAACCATCATCCGGATCATTTTGCTGTCTTGATCGATGGTCGCCGAGGACCGAACCACGGCGTCATTCTTCAACATCCGCTGTTCGATCAATTGTCCGCGACGCGCAGCGGCGAAGCCAGTCGTTTTCGAGTCGGAGCAGAGCAACTGTTGCGGATCCGATCCGATGCTAACTATCGCTACGATGATCCCGTCGCAATAGCCGATGGCGGTGAGGCGTTTCGAGGAGATTGGATACCAGCGACGGAGTGGGTTCGATTGCCAGACGGTCCCGGTGACAAACAGGAGATGATCGTATTGGTTCAGGAACGCTACCGCAAAGCATTGGTGCCGGTCCGCAGCCTTGGATCGAAGCTCAAACGGGAAGGCATTTGGGCGCTCGTTGGTGTCATCGCGGTCGTGCTGGTGCTTTGGTACGTGGTGATCCGCGTGTTGAGCGAACCACGTCTCGTGGCAAGACGCGGCCTGCCCACCAACGGCAATTCACACTCAACCCCGGTTCAAAATCTAACGACACTGCCCGCACCTCGAAAGTAGCCGTACACTCGGTCGTGACCAGCGATTGCTTGGGGCCGTTGATGCGAACGGCTCCGCCGGATTTAGCACAATCTCAAAAGGGTGACTACACAGCATGCTCATCGCACGGAAAGTGATGGCTACGATTTCGAATACTCTTTCAAGAATCCGCGGAACAGGACCAAGTGTTCCTCTTCGGCAGCCAACAAACGAATGCACATATCTTGCGTCACATAATCCTCGCCGTCCGTCGCCCGAATGATCTTCTTGTATTGCTGGCAGGCATTCGATTCGGCTTCGATCACTGCTTCGATGACGGCCATTACATCGGTCGTGTCTTCAGGCGGCTGTTGTTGTCCACCGATATTGAGTTTGACTTCGGCCGAACCAGGTACGACCCCGCCGATCTGTTTGATGCGTTGCCCGAGTTGCTGCGCGTGAAGCAGCTCTTCCGTAATATCTGCGGCCAGAGACTTCTTAATCTCTTCGGCTCGCACACCGTCCAGGTTCGTGCTGTTCGCCAAGTAGTTCATGACCGTCTCAAGCTCCATGGAAAAGGCTTCCTTGAGCATTTCGATGACTTCTTCATTCGTCGCGGCCATTAGTCACTCCATTGTGTTTATGTTGTTTGATTTTGCGTTGGGCATCCGACTACAGATCGTAGAGGCTGAACATTGTATCGACAAGCCGAATGCTAAAGGCCCACATTGCAGCCGCCAACAAATCTCCTAACTTGTGGTGAGATGTATTCTCAACAAGGAAGTCGCGATGGCACGAAACGAACAAGATCGAGAAGACTTGATGCGCGAAGCAACCGCGCTGGTCCGTCGCATTAAACTACAGCTGCCGGGCCATGCGGAACCGTGTGTCGTCGGATTTCGCCGTGGCGGCGAGGCGAGCATCTTTCTTGGAGCAGATCCGGTCTTTCAGTTCAACGCGGCGGGGGAATTACGGCGGGGATTCTGGAACGGCCGCCTTATGAAGGCAGAGCGAGGACGCCTCGTTCAACTTGAGCGTCGCCGAACAAAAGACGAAATACAGCTTGTCCGAAATGAGTTTACTGAGGCGCAAACGACGGAGTTCCTGCGGCTCGCGACAGAAACCGTGAACCTGACGCGACAAGTGCTACGGGCTGATAATTTGGTCATCCTAGAGCAAGTGCCTACGGAATTAGATATCGTGCCAGACCTCGCATCTTGGCTCGATTCGTTGACCGAGCCGCTCGCGATTGCTTCCGCACCAAACGTCAGCAGCTAACCCGTCCCTACTTCAGTGGCGTGTCTGCTGCTATACTAGGCGAAACACGCCCCTAGGAGACTAAAACGATGACCCAAGACGATATTCGCATTACCGCGGACCCGATCACTGACAATTCATGTCGCTTCACCGTTGATCGCCCTGTTTATCCCGACGCGTCCTTTTACTTTGGAAAGAAAGAAAAGGCTGAGGGTTCCGACTTGGCAAGTCGTTTGTTCGCAATCGAAGGCGTGACATCAGTTTTGATCTCGCATGACGAGCTGACCGTGAACAAAGGTGCTCATGATCCTTGGCAAGTGATCGGCCCGAAGATTGGTGCAGCGATTCGGGAACATATCGCTTCGGGCGAACCAGCGGTCAGCGACCAAGCTCGCCAGAGCATCCCGCCTGTCGACGAACTTCGCTCACGAGTAGAAGCGATTCTGGAATCGGAAATCAATCCATCCGTCGCCAGTCACGGTGGCGAAGTACATCTGCTCGATGTACGTGAGAATAATCTGTTCATTCAAATGGGCGGAGGCTGTCAGGGCTGTGGCCAGGCGAAAGTGACGCTTAAGTACGGCGTCGAAGCCGCGATTCGACAAGCGATACCAGAAGTCGGCGCGATCATGGACGTGACGGATCACGCAGCGGGACGTAATCCGTACTACGCCGCTCAAGGCCACTAGTCGCCGTTGCCGCCGTCTAGTTCATTAGCGAGATCTCCCCATGAAGGGCCCGTTCGAACGGTTGAAATATGATCTACGGCGCGTCTGGGAATGCCCCGAGTGTCATCACAAGGAACGAGCTGCGGGCACGGTAACGGTTGTTGTTTGTCGGTGCCAGACGAAGAAGAAAGATCCGCTTGATCGTGTTGTGATGAAACTGGTTGAAGACCGAATCCAGCGCCGGCTGCCAGCTTTCGTCCCACCGGCCGACGAGGAAGAACCGGTCGCGGAAGCCGTGGATGCGGCAACCGAAGAGACAGCAACCGAAGAGACAACAACGTCGGAAGAGAAGACTGCGGAAGCGACCACGATCAAGAATTCGGGGGCAGAAACAGCAACCAGTGGTGAGGCGTCGACCGACGCCTCGCCCACTGAGTAACAAGTTGGCAGGCCTTACGCAGCACGTCGAGCAACGACACGCGTACGGGCCGTAATGAGTTGCTCTCGCGACAGGCGTTGCTTGGCTACGGCGCGGTGGAACGACGCCTCTCTTCTTTCCCTTTGGGCATGCTCTCGAATCACCTGGACATATTCCGCGCCTAAAAAGAGAACGCTGCTCGCGTAGTACGACCACAACATGGCGGCCAACAGCGATCCGACGATTCCGTACGCACCATAGTTTGCCATGGTGAAGTAGGTCGCCAGCAACAGACGCCCAAGTTCCCATGTCGCGGCCGCCAGCAACCCGCCTCGTGCGGCGTGCATCCACCCAACCGGGATCTTCGACAGACACTTATAGATGGCGGTAAACACGAAGGTGTTTAGGCAGATGCTGAGTGCGACTTTGGCTAACCGCCAGAACTCCTCAGCGATATGTACGTGTCCGCTGCTGAAGTGCATCAATGCGTCGAGTGCAAGACTGGCGAAGAAGATCAACGCGACTACGCACCCGAGACTAAACAACACAACGAAGGCCTTAAGGCGATGGGCGATCTCACGTCGAGCCGCAGAAACATAACCATCAAACACAGGCGTATCGATTTTCCAAATCTTATCGAAAGCTCTATCGAACTGAGCAAAGACGGCCATCGCTGCGGCGACTAGTCCGACCATCGCGAGCGGGCCGCTGAGCAGCGCCTGTTGCTCGATCTGTTGAAACGCTACGTTCACTTGCGTGGCGACTTCCTCGGTAGTCTCTTGAGCGATCACGGTTAGCACAAACTCCTCCGCGCTTTGTCCAACGGGCGTGAATCGCAGAAATATACCGAGTCCAGCAATCAGAACCATCAAGAGAGGGAACAAAGAAATCGTTGCATAATAGGCAACGCAAGCCGCTAGCAGGCCCGCATCGTCACGTTGCCAGCGGCGTGATGCTTCGACTAGATTTACAAGCACGCCCCAAAGGTAAGTCGCTACCGTCGAAACGATCGATCTTGTCGTACAAGGGCGTTCACTCGTTGTCTCGGCGCGCTCAAGACGCGAGGGCCCTCGGACGGCCTGACGCTCTAGCCTTGGAAAGCCTTGATACTCGCTCATGACGGTAGAGTAGCGACGGATCGAGGGATGAGTGACGTGAAGGGCGAGTGACGGAGCAGCTCGCTAGCAGTCCGTTGTCTCGCCCGGTCCCCAAGTTGTCGGCACTCGAGCGGGAACAACACGAGCGTTTTTGGCCACAGCCGCTTTCGCCCTGTCGGTACTAATGTGTAATGCCAAAGACTCGCCAGCAATTCGGTACTTTCGCCGTCAGCTCAATTTCAGTTTTTAGCACCGGATGTTGAAAGCGAATGAACCGAGAGTGCAGTGCGATTCCTTCGTCAAACAAACGCGTTGCCCCATATTTTCGGTCGCCAACGATCGGCAACTCGCGGTGAGCCAGCTGCAGTCGAATCTGATGCTTGCGACCCGTTTCGAGGCGAACTTCGAGAAGTGTCCCGCCGGGAACTTCCTGCAGCGCCCTGTAGCTCAATCTTGCTTCCTTCGCCTGGGGATTCGACGCCGCCGCGATATGCATCTTGCGATGACGTTCGTCTTTCCTTACCCAATCGACGCACGTGTCTTCGGGAATTTCTGGCGTTCCTTCGACAACTGCCCAGTAGACTTTGTCGACGGTCCCATTGCGAAACTGTTCCGTCAGCCTCCCGGCTGCTTTCGATGTTCGTGCGATGAGCAGCACGCCGGTGACGGGCGCGTCCAACCGGCTGACGATTCCGAGATACACGTTGCCCGGCTTGTCATATTTGTCTTTGACGTACTGTTTGGCGACGTCGAGCAAACTCAACTTGCCCGCGGGAACTCCCATCGTTGCAATGCCAGGGGGCTTCGCGACAGCGAGCAAGTGGTTATCCTCGTAGAGAACTTGCAGCTCTGGAACTTTCACGCTAATTCCGATCTCTATTCAACTCGTTTAACGGCAAGCCGCAGGCGACGGTGTTAGTTCGCAGTCGCCTGCGGCTTGCCGTTAAACGAGGAACAACTTGAGACATTATTTTCTTTGCAACAACAAAATGCCTGACCAGTCCTACCGCTTAATCCTTGCCAGCCAGTCTCCGCAGCGACGAAAGCTGCTTCACGCTGCCGGCTATTCATTCGAGACCATCGCGCCGCACCCCAACGCCGAGTGTGGCATCTGTAGCGGCGAGACTCCTAACGAACTTGTCGCGCGTCTCGCGAAACAAAAGGCAGCTGACGTCGCATCCCGCGTTGACGAAGGCATTGTACTCGCGTGCGATACGATCGCCGAGTGCAGTGGTCAGATTCTCGGCAAGCCGCATGACGCTGACCACGCTCGTCAGATGCTTCAATTGTTGAACGGACGAGTTCATCATGTGTACAGCGGAGTGTGCCTGTGGAAGCGTCCATCGAATCGCTTGTTAGAACGGGTCGATGTTACCAAGTTGAAGATGGAACAGATATCTGACCGCGAATTGGAACAGTATCTCGAATCCGAGGCGTGGGAAGGTAAGGCTGGTGCGTTCGGATATCAAGACGGACCAGATTGGCTACGGATCGTCGTGGGCAGCGAATCCAATGTTATCGGATTGCCGATGGAACAGCTGACCGAAATGCTCGTGGAGATCTAGGCGATGGGCCTGGGTTAATCGACAATCAAAACCACGCAGGGAACATCTCATGGCAACAGAATCACCGCGGATGTTAGTCCTCGGCGCCCACCCTGATGACGCCGAGTTTCATGCAGGTGGATTGATCTCGCTGTACCGAGAACGCGGCTACGCCGTCAAGATCATCTCGATAACGAATGGCGGCGCAGGTCACCACGAGCGAAGCGGCGAGGAACTGATCGCGATTCGCGCACAAGAGGCTGCCGCAGTCGGCCAGTTAATCGGAGCCGACTACGAAGTATGGGAGTATCTGGACGGAGGCCTTCAACCAACGTTGGAAGTTCGCCATCGCGTCATTCGCGAGATTCGCACTTACGCTCCGGACCTGGTGCTGACACATCGATTGAACGACTACCACCCCGATCACCGAGCCGTCGGGCAGTTAGTTCAAGACGCCTCTTATTTAGTGACCGTTCCGCTCGTCGAGCCCAACACCACGCCATTGCGCAGAGATCCGGTCGTCGCCTACATGCCTGATTTGTTCACGAAACCGAATCCGCTTTGCCCTGACATCGTCGTTGACATAACGCATTACGTGGAACAAATCGTTGCGATGCTCGATTGCCACCGTTCTCAAGTCTACGAGTGGTTGCCTTATAACGCCGGTGCGATCGAGCAAGTCCCAGCCGATGACGATGAAAAGCGAAAGTGGTTGGCAAGTTGGTTTGCTCAGCGTGCTCAAGCCGTAGCAGATCGCTTCCGATCAAGACTCGTGGAGGTGTTTGGCGAGCAGCTCGGTAGCTCAGTTGAGTTCGCGGAAGCTTACGAAATCAGTGAGTATGCATCGGGGTTAGACGAGGCAGCGAAGCGGCGATTGTTTCCATGCATTACATGATTCAGGTGTCTTGTTTTCGGAGATGGCAATTCGGGACTCACCGTCTCAAGCCTTTGTAGGACTTACGGAATCGACGACAGTGACCCTGCAAATCGAACGGTCGTCGATACGTCAGTGAACAAACGTCTTATGCCGCATTTACAGTTGCTGGTTGGCTGGTGGACGGGTCCGGCCAAGCTGTGCTGCCGCTAGATGTTTCGGTTATAGTGGTCGAGTTCGATACTCTCTCACTTCCTCGTTTGGGCGTTTCGGGAATGCCGACTCGACAAAGCTCTAGTTCGACTTCGCTGTCATTGTTGGATCGTGTCAAGGAATTTGATGCCGACGCATGGGATCGGTTCACGAAGCTCTATGGTCCGATTGTGTATCGTTGGTGCCGACAAGCAGGCTTGCAAGACAACGATGCTGCCGACGTATCACAAGAGGTCTTCCGGGCTGTCGCGAACGGCATCGGCAGTTTCCGTCGAGAAGAACCAGGCAGCAGCTTCCGCGGCTGGCTGTGGACCATCACTCGTAATAAGTTGCGAGACTATTTCCAATGGCTGTCGTCGAGGCCTAGTGCGGTTGGTGGCACAGACGCCAATCAACAGCTTCAGAGTATTCCTGATTCGCCGCCAGACGAAGAGCATTCGTCAGACAGCGACTTGACAGCCGGTCTAGCCCATCGGGCGCTGGAGTTGGTGCGAGACGAGTTTGAGACGCGGACTTGGCAGGCCTTCCTGCGCGTTGCGATCGGTGGCCAGAATCCTGCTGTCGTGGCTGAAGAACTGGGAATGAAAGTCGGCGCGGTCTACACCGCCAAGTCACGCGTGCTGCGTCGGCTTCGTGAAGAGATTGAAGGGCTGATCTGAGGTGCCCGAGGCCTAGCTGGAGCGAGATGCTCGCGCCTACTCTTCTCACCCGTTGAGAGTCCTGACTCGAATTCCCCGAGGTCGTAAAGCATTAACACGGTGTGTGTTAACTCGCCGTCGAGCAGATTCACCGAAATCGCAAGAAAAGTCGTGTAAGGTACTTTCGTTGAACCTTATAGAAGCTCGAAGGATTATTTGATCCCGGCCAAGGAAGTAGTGAAATGCAAACGGTTACCTGCCCGACACGCGATGAACTAACTCAATTCGCCACCGGCAAGTCGTCTCCAGACCCAATGCAGCAGATTGGCGAACATCTGAATAGCTGCGAATCGTGTCGCGCGATGATCGACACGATTGGCGACGGGGGCGACACGTTGGCTTCCGCACTTCGGCGACCCACTCCGCAGGACCCGTACCAATACGAATCGGCGCTAGATCGCGCTGCCTCTCTGATTCGAGCCATCGGCCACGAATCGTCGTTCGCTTCCGGCCAGGACTCGTTCCCCGCACTGGCCGACTTGGGACAAATTGGGCCCTATCAATTCGTGGAGAAACTGGGCGAAGGCGGTATGGGCGCGGTGTACAAAGCGATGCACACCAAGCTGAAGCGGATCGTCGCCATCAAGGTGCTGTCGGTCGAACGAATGCGAGACGTGAAAGCGATTGCCCGCTTTGAACGCGAAATGGAAGCGGTCGGGGCGTTGCACCATCCAAACATCGTGTCCGCGCACGACGCCGGTGAGGCGAGCGGCATACATTACCTCGTGATGGAATATGTTGCTGGCCTCGACCTTTCGAAACTTATTCGTCGCATGGGTCCGTTAGGCTTCGCCGATGCCTGTGAAATAGTCCGTCAAGCGGCTGTAGGTCTGCAGCATGCACACGAGTGTGGCATGGTTCATCGCGACATCAAGCCATCGAACTTGATGCTCGCTAGTCGAGATGCTCAGCCTTCCGTGAAGATCCTTGATTTGGGGCTGGCACTGTTAGACGAACAGCAGCATCAAGGGAAGGATCTGACCAACACCGGACAGATGATGGGTACGCTGGCGTACATGGCTCCCGAACAAGGAGGCGACAGCCACGAGGTCGATATCCGTGCTGATATCTATTCGTTGGGAGCAACGCTGTACAAGCTGCTTTGCGGCGAAACGCCATTTCCCAGGCGTAAGTACGACACACCAGTCAAGATGATGATGGCGCTGGCAAATGAAACTCCATCATCCATTGGCGAAAAAAGACCGGAGCTTCCGAACGAACTAGTCGAGCTGATTGATCGCATGATCTCCCGCGATCCAGAGACTCGTCCATCCACACCGCAAGAAGTCGCTGAGGCTCTGACACTTTTCGCAAATACGAGTGACTTAGGGGCGTTATTAGACCTCGCACTCGCAGAACCAGCGGCACCGGAAACCGGCAGTTCCGCAGAGACAAATGACTTCAAGTCGTCGGACTCCGTGGCAGCTGTGCCAACGAAGCCGCACGCCGACACGCCTCTTCGAGAACCGAGTACTCAGGTTAAGTCAAAAGGAAACAAGCCGCCGCGGTGGCCGATGATGGTCGCGGCGAGTCTGGGCATGATTGGGCTATTTGCGGCCATCATCCTGCTGCTGCCCAGCAAGTATGGCACGGTTCGCATCGAGATCACCGATCCATCGATCGAAGTCGCCGTCAGCGGAGAAGATCGCTACCGCATCCAAGGCAAACACGGCGAGTTCGAAATCGAGCCGGGTGAGCATACGCTGAAGATCACAGCGGGCGGCACGACGTTTCAGACCAAAGAGTTTACCGTTGGCAAGGGCGAGCAGGTGGACCTGCGCGTCACGCTGCTGGAAGGTGCCAAAGTCCAGGTGGCCAGAGGCGGAACGCCGTTCGACGAACACCAGTTAGCTGCGACGCCCGTTCAGTCGAAGACGGACAAACTTGATACCGAAGCGAGACAGTGGCAAGTCCTCTTCGACGGGACTTCCGTAGATGCTTGGCAAGGATTGGAGGACGAGGCGATTCCGGACGAGTGGCAGATTGTTGATCAAGAACTTGTTGGGTCCGGTGGCAAACAACACATCATGACTCGAAGGAAGTTCGGCGAGTTCGACCTGGAGTTTGAATGGCTCGTCCAAGACGGTACCGATGGCGGCGTGATCTATCACGCTGGCGAAGATGTCGAAACGGTGTTCGGCGGACGCGTCCCGCGTCCCGCGTTGGAGTACCAGTTGAGCAACGGCAGCGACTCGGGGGTGTTACAGGATCTTTACCCTGTGATGTCGCTGCAAGCTTATCCCGTCGGCGAGTGGAATTCGTCACGGATCGTGTCCCGCGGAAAACGCATCGAACACTGGTTGAACGACGTGCAAGTCGTCGTGTGCGATATCGGCAGTGATAACTGGATGGCTCGCGTCAGCACGGACCCGGTCAAGCACTCTTACCTGCACGACGTCAAACGCCCAGCGCGAATCGCATTGCAGACATGGAGCGGCACCATCCGCTTCCGGAACATACGCATCCGCGAATGGGATAGTGACACGTCCGATTCAGTGCCCGCCAGCAGCCACTCTCGGCTGCAGTCAGATCTGGATCGAACGATCGCCGAGCGAGTATTGAAGCTTGGGGGAATTGTAGGCCTGGAATATGTGGATGCCTACGGTCGAATCCACCGTGTCACGTGTGACAGCTTCAGCAAATTGCCGACAGAACCGTATAAGTTATGGAGCATACGTAGCGAGTCGGTCACCGACGATGACCTGGCGGGAATCGAACGTCTACGATGGATAGTGTCCATCGACTTGACTCGCAATGCGAGGTTTACCGATATGACGCTGAAACGCATTGGCAAACTGAATCTCACTGGTAGGCTCTCGCTCAATGATACTAATGTTACAGACGCGGGACTCGCGCATCTCCGAAACTTGAGCAGTCTGAATGACCTCAATCTGGGGAGCACGTCGATCACCGATGTGACGCTCGAGTGGATCGGCAAACAGAGTCTCATCGGGTCGGTCGTACTCAGCGAGACTAATGTTACGGACGCGGGACTCGCACATCTCCGTAACCTGAGTCACCTGCGATGGCTCTTTCTGAATGGAACGCCGATCACCGATGACGGTTTGCGACACCTGGCCCATCTTTCGAACTTACAAAACCTCAGCGTCTCGGAAACCGAAATCTCAGCTGCGGGATTAGATCACCTTAACGGGCTTGCGAACCTAAAATCCCTGGTTTTAGAAGGAACTCAGATTCAGCCAACCGATTTTCAAAACCTCAGTCGAATTCCGAGCCTGGAGTACGTTGAGATTGATGCCTCGATGTTCACCGATGACAGCGCGAAGGCATTAGCACAGTTGCCGAACCTGGACAGATTAGAAATCAAACATGGCAAACTTGCTGAATCCCAGGACGTTGAACTCCTGACGAACATTTCGAGTTTGATCATAGGGTATACCGCTAACTCATCTGACTCACTGTTGATTCATCTGAAGTCGCTCTCCAACTTGAGAGAGTTAAGACTACAAGGACACCAAAATCTTACCGACGGTGCGCTCACACCTCTGGCCGAGATGAAACATTTGAAAGAGCTCGAGCTCACGGGTAGCCTGAAACTCACCCGCGACGGCATTCTCCGCCTCAAAGCCGCTTTGCCCCAATGCGACATCATCTCCGACTTCGGCACGTTCGAAGCAGCCCAAACACCAAGCGAGACCACGGGCGCTTCGGCAACATCCAACAGCGACCTGAATCATGGCCTGGTGGCGCATTGGAACTTTGAAGAGGGCCAAGGTACGGGCGTGGCCGATTCGTCCGAAAACGGAAACCACGCGGCCCGAAGTTAGAGAGTGTAAAGCCCTCCGGAGGTCCCTGATGTACATCAAGAGACGACAAAGGAAACGGACAACAAGGCAGAGACATACCAAGGTAAATTGGCTCAAGCGACGAATCCATTTCTTGGAGCAGCTCGAACCGCGGATGCTGTTGGCAGTCGTCAACTGGGCGGGCGATGTTCCCGATGGCACCGTGTGGGGCAAAGAAGATGTCCACCGCTTAACAGCCGACGTGCGCGTTCCTTCTGGATCTACGCTGACGATTGAACCGGGAACGCTGATTCAATTCAATCGCTCACGCAAGATGCAGGTGGAAGGAACACTGAATGCCACTGGCACTGAGCAGGATCGAATCCTCTTCACTTCAGATCGTGATGACACTGGATTTGATGGCGAATTGGGTACGGCGGACGACCTGGATACTAATGGCGATGGGCCTTCACAAGGCTTCCGCGGAGCATGGAGCAACATCGAGTTTGCACCAGACAGTTCTGGCAACATGGCTCACGTCGAACTCCGGTTCGGCGGCGTTGGCGTGGGAGGGCATCTCGTCGTCGATAACGCCACGTTATCTCTGACTGACAGCCTCATTCGTGATGGAGACTCGGGTTTGCTGATTCGTCAAAGCAACCCGATTGTGGAAAGAGTCTCCGTCATCAACCACCGCCACTGGGCTGCATTGATGGATCTCCCTTCCGACCCGGCGATCAGCGACGTGACGATTTCCGGCAACGGCATCAATGGCATGTTTGTCGAAGGCGGCACGATTGCCTCGAACAGCAAATGGGATGATCCAGATATTGTCTATTGGATCGGCGGTGATGTCACCGTTGATCAAAGCAAGACGTTAACCATCGAGCCTGGGCAAGTGATCAAGTTCGACGGCGGAGGAGCGGCGGACGAGCTGATCGTCAACGGAACACTGAAGGCGCTTGGAACAGCCAATCAACCGATTGTCTTCACCTCCGACCGCGACGACTCGACGGGAGGGAACACCAACAACAGCACGACTCCGACGACCGGGCGTAGCGGTGACTGGCACGGCATCCAGTTCACCAGCACCAGCATCGACAACCAGATGGACCACGTAGAAGTCCGCTACGGAGGCTTCGCCGGACCGCAGATTCTGGTCGATCAAAGTGAGCTAGCGATCACCAACAGCGTGATTCGCGATGGAATCACCGGGCTGCAGATCCAGCAGGCTCAGCCAGTCGTGCGAGGCGTCTCGTTTCTGAATCAAAGGTTTTGGGCTGCGCGCATGGATCTGACCTCGGATCCCGACATTCAAGCCGTAACCGTTACCGGCAATGGAACGAATGCTCTGGTTGTTGACGGCGGAACAATTAACGAAGACACCAAATGGGATGACGGCGACATAACCTACTTGGTTGCCGGTGACGTAACGGTGGCCGAAGGCAAGAAGCTGATGGTGATGGCGGATCAAGTCGTGAAGTTCGACGGAGGACGCTCGGCCGACGAGCTAATTGTTAATGGAACTCTGGAAGCCCTGGGAACCGGGGACGAACCGGTCGTCTTCACGTCAGACCTCGACGACACGGCGGGAGGCAACACGAATAACAGCGCAACGCCAACGGTCGGCGGTTTCAGAAGGTGGCATGGCATACAGTTCACCAGCACGAGCGTCGGGAATGTACTGGATCATGTCGAGGTGCGTTACGGGGGATTTGAAGGACCGGGGCAGATTCTGGTTGACAACAGCGAACTAACCCTCAGCAATAGCGTCGTCTTAGGAGGTGAAGCAGGTCTCGATATTGTGCAGAGTGCCCCCACGATCAGCAACGTGACGTTCGAGGGGAATCGCTTTTGGGCAGCACGTCAGGACTTGACTTCGCGTCCGATCCTTGAGCGAATCACCACGAGTGGCAACGGAATCAATGGCTTGTTCCTGCCGAAGGGCTCGTTACCCGATAACACCGAGACGGTGTGGGACAACGGCAGCATCACGTACTATCTGGATGCGGGAGAAACACGAGTCCCCGCTGGAGCGACGTTGACCATCGGACCTGGCCAAGTCATCAAAGGGCGGAACTTCAACCTGATCTTTGATGGCAAGTTGAACGCGCGCGGTGTTCCTGGTCAGCCGATTGTTATTACGTCATATCGAGACGACAGTATCGGCGGAAACGCAAACAACTCGAACGCCCCGACGACAGGCAACCCGGGTGATTGGGGACGTATTGAACTGAGGGGTACGGGCAACTCGATTGAGTTCGCCGAGCTTCGCTACGGTGGCCAAGTTGGCGCTATTGGCACGCAAGTGTACGTAAACGGAGGCCAAGCAAACATCGCCAACACGATCGTTCGAGACTCCGGCAATTTTGGTGTACAGCTTGTCAATCGTGCGCAAGCAACCATCGAGAACTCGCTGATGCATAGCAACCGGCTGCATGGGATCATCGCGAGTGACGGATCGACGTTCTTAGCGGTCAACAACACCGTGGCGGACAATGCTGTAGGTATCGGACTCGATGGCGCAGCCGCCACGTTGCGGAATAATCTCGTCACACATAACGGTGGCCGCACTTTTTCCGCCGGCATCATCCTGGCCAACGAAGGTACTCTCGACGCGAGCTTCAACAACGTTTTTAACCCAGGAAGTCGGAACTATGACGGGCTGGAAGACCGGACTGGAACGCGTGGCAACATCTCGGTCGATCCGTTGTACGTTGACCGCGAGAAACAAGACTATCAACTCCACCCTGATTCTCCTGTAATCGATGCAGCAACGAGCGAAGCTGCGCCAGCGGACGACATCGATTTCAACTGGCGAGTCGACAAAGCCGATGTCCCCGACACTGGAGCCGGCGAACCAACTTACTACGACATTGGCGCGTACGAGTACGGTGGTCTTCCCCGCCCAACGCGACACTGGCCGCGAGGTGAAGTGACGCGTGCTCACAGTACTGTGGAGTTCACCTTCCGAGAGGAGATGGATACCACCAGCTTCGATCCCGCGACAGACGTCCTGAGCTTTACCGGACCCGATGGGTCAATCGCAGTCACTGGATTTCGTTGGCTCAATTCGAACCGAGTCGTCATTTCGTACCCAGAGCAGGGAAAGGCAGGTGACTATTCGTTAGTGCTTGGGCCAGCTGTTTTAAACACGAACGGGGATACCTTAGATCAAGACGGCGATGGAGTGCGTGGTGAGGCTGTTGACGATCGTTACTCGGCTACTTGGACAATTACTGCTCCGGAAGTCGTCAGTCACTCACCGAACAATTTCCTTGGGGGAACGGTTGATCGGATTACGTTGCAGTTCGATCGAGACATGGACACGGCATCCTTCGTGCTTGCCGATGCGGTCGCGAGCTTTACCGGCCCAGACGACGAAGTGATTCCGCTGGCCGACTCGAATTGGCCAGATGCAAGGACCCTCGAGGTCTTGTTCGCGACACAGTCGGCGTTAGGCCGTTACGAATTAATACTCAACCCGACACTCCGGGATGTCAGTGGCAACGTTTTGGATCAAGACCGCGATGGAACAAGTGGTGAAGCAATCGGCGATCAGTACTTCGCAGATTTCACTTTGGCGGACATCTTTCGGGTATCAGGCAACATCGACACAGATACCATTTGGGGCGGGCTCGTCATCATGGAGGATGATGCCACCATCATCGGCGGCGTCACGGTAACCATCAATGCGGGAACGGTCGTCAAATTCGATGAACTGACGAGTCTGACAGTCGAATCCGGGGGAGTCCTTGAATCTAATGGAACAAGGGCGAATCCAGTCCACATCACGTCGATTCACGACGATTCTGTGGGAGGTGATACAAATTTCGACGGCAATAAAGCGGTGCCCTTTGCAGGTGATTGGCTTGCTGTACACATTGCTGGTGGAACCGCAAGGTTCGACCACACCAAGATTAGCTTTGGCGGGGGCAGTGCAACAGGTTTTTGGCAACAGTCGGGCATGCTCCGCACCACCGGGGTTGCGTCACTTGAGGTTAAGAACAGTCGCCTGAGCGAAGCATTCTTCGATGGCGTGCTCACACAAGGTGGCTTGACCACAGTTACCAATACAGTCATCGAAACTGCGGACAGAGGAGTTGTTTCGTGGGCAAATGATGCTGATGTCGAAGTGCTCAACAGCACCTTCCATGATAACCGCGTCGGTATGCTTGCGCATGGTGGCGATTTGAACGTCGTAAACACGATCATCAGCAACAGTATCGCCGTTGCCATCGACAACGACATCAATCCTGACCCAACCGTCAGCTACTCCAACCTCTACACACCTGGTGGCGACAATTCACGCGGGTTTCCTGATCCGGTTGGCAGCAATGGCAATGTCTCGATTGATCCGAAGTACATTGATGCAAGTAATGGCGTCTACCGGCTCGACTACCTAAGTCCGGCGATTGATGCGGCCGATGGAACTGCCGCACCTGATGTCGATGCCACCGGCGCGCCACGCTACGACGATCCGCGAGTTGGAAACACGGGCCAAGCCACGGTGAACGGCACCTTTGCCGACATGGGTGCGTTTGAGTTCGCGGAAACCGCACCATCGAACGTAGATCTTGTAGCAGACTATACATCCGCCCCAGACCTCGGGGCAACTGGCTCATCGATAAGCCTCGAATGGCGCGTCCGAAACTTGGGTTCAGACGTCGCACGAGGTGTATGGAATGATTCTGTCTTCCTATCAACCGACGCCGCGTGGTCAATCGACGATGTCTCGCTCGGGATCTTCTCCCAATCCGGGCCCCTAGGTGCGAACGAAGCCTATACAAAGTCCGCAGACATCACTCTACCTATCGTTTCAGGGGGTTCTTACTATCTCATCGTTCGGACTAACTTCGACGCTTCGCTGTTTGAAGGAATCAATATTCGAAACAATACATCGGTTGCCTCATCGTCGACGCTTGTGCGTCTCGAACTCCCCGAGATTCAGTTGGGCGGTTCCATTGACGTGGCATTCACACCGGGCGATACGGCACGTTATTTCGTTCTCAATACTCCGGAGGTCGATGAACTCGGAAGCGACCTTCTTATCTCGCTGAACGACGAGGACGATCAGGGCATCAATGAACTCTACATCGCACGTGGCCGCCTCCCCACACGAAGCGACTTCGAATCGAACGTGATAGGACCAGGAGCCGATGTCGAAATGCAACAACACTACGGTGGCGAGGAGACGTTCTATGTACTCGCTTATGCAGCTTCGCTAGGGAACGATTCAACCGCGAACGCGACACTCAGCGCTTCTACAACCCCGTTCGGAATCTCCGAGTTTCGACCCGCTTCGGCAGGGAATGCAGGCTCGGTGACCTTGGAAGTGGTAGGCGCGGGATTTAGCCGTGATACCGTGTTCCGCCTGGTTGATGCGAGCGACAACGTCGTCGCCACGGGGAGTGTTACGGAGACTCGAAACGATAGAGTTTATGCCGAGTTCAGTCTCGTTAACGTACCGGTCGGTGACTACGAAATCGAAGCGGAGAACGCTTTCATAACTCAAGGTGAGTCGAGTTACGTCACTACAATACAGTCCACACGTTCCATCGATTCGTTTGTTGTAGCTAACGGGGGAAACTCGCTGATTGAAGTTGACCTAGTGGTTCCTGAGGTCGTTCGCCAGGGCCGCCCGTTCGATGTCTTTCTGCAGTACAGCAATGCTGGCAGTATTGATGTCTCAGCACCGCTCTTCGTCATTGACGGTTCTCTGGGTACGAAATTGCAAGGCCCGGACGACTCGGTGATGGTCGCGGACTCGCTGATGTTGATCGGCACAAGTTCTGGCGGTTCGGCGGGAGCGTTGCGGCCCGGCCAGGCAGAAACGATTAGACTGACAATCAATCCTCCGAGGCAATCGTCGGCAGATCTTGAGGTCTCTATTGTTGAGCCGAGCGATGCCGTTGTTGACTATCACGAGCTAGTCGCTGCGTTAGGTTTCAACGGAGATAGTGTTGACAGCGTCGATGTTGTAGCTGGGCTTCGACGAGACCTTGGCAATTCCTGGAACGAATTGAATGATTCGTTGATACGAACGGCAGTACAGAACAGTGCCTCCAAAAGCGGATCGCCCGTCCACTCCGTGAGAGAACTGCTCGTGCAGGCAGCCGCCGACGTACTTTACGACGCGAGTCCCATCCTGCCGGAACCAGAACACTCGACTAGCCCCATCGTAATTTCGAGTTCACATGGCGAAGCTGAGGGCAACAATGCCCAGACGTTGGATTGCTCACCGGAGAAGATCCTTGAGTACAGGCAGTCCCTGAGTCAGTGGGCTGCTGCCATCCAGATAGCAGGTGGAGAGGAGCCTGCGAAACTGCTGTTGGACTACATGAACGGCGTTGGCGGAAGGAGAGACTTCTCAGGAACTCGTATCGCGCGCAATGTGCTCGATAGCAACACAGGCAATCGCGACTCTTTCTTTGAAATCAACAAAGCAGCGAGATTTCAGGCGCGTTAAGAAATCGTGAGTCAACTCCTAGCCGGCGCGATGTCTGTCACGGGTTTCGAGATCCAGGGTCTGCCGAATGTATCTTTCTACGACTCGTCCGGACATAGTTCCGGCATCGGCGACCTTAGCGAGGTTGTGCAGATCCTCGCGACCAATCGAGACTTTTACCGCCTCCAGCTGACCTTTGGCGGTACTCAAGGACTGAAGGTTACGGTGAAGAACATTGATATCAAGTTCGTTGAAGCCGACGACGGTTCGAAACTAGCAGCTTACCGAGCGGATGTGGAATATGTAATCAGCGATCGTTATGAGTTCGACAACGACGACGCGAAACTCAGTGGACCTGATGGGTTCGGAAACCGCTTGTTGAGATGCGGAGTTGCTAAGACAATTCTGACGAGCGTTACAGTCAGCACTCGAATCAACGGCAATGTTAACGTTTCTAACAACACTCCGACGCCGGTCCCGAAGCCTCCGAATGTGGACTCCAGACTGATCAAGAATATCCAAGTAGTCGGATCGTTCGACCCCAACGATAAGGTCGGCCCGCAAGGAAGCGGACCTGAAAACTACCGCGTTGTCGACCAAATCTTGCCGTACACGATCTACTTTGAGAACGATCCCGAATTCGCCACTGCGGCCGCACAGCAAGTGCGTATCGTCGATCAGCTTTCGGAGCACGTTGACTGGGAGACGCTTGAGCTTGGAAGTGTTGGTTTTGGTTCACTGCGAATCGCGGTTCCCCCAGGTGTTCGCGAATTCGAGAAGTCCGTTAGCACAACGAATCCGGACGGGACGCCACTTCTAGTCAGAGTTTCCGGCGATATCGACCTAGCTACGGGGATCGCAACGTGGGTGTTCGATTCCCTCGATCCGAATACCGGGTTACCGCCAGCCGACCCGTTTGCAGGCTTCCTGCCTGTGAACAACAAAGAAACCGGCAGTGGTGAAGGTTTCGTGAGTTATTCTGTAATGCCTCTCGCTTCGCTTGCATCCGGTGCCAAAGTCAACAACCAAGCCAATATCTTCTTCGACGTGAACGATCCAATTCTGACCCCCACAACGACGCACACAATCGACATCGGCACGCCGACGAGTACCGTTGATCTTTTGCCGGAGACCTCCAGCGACAGCTTCAGCGTTACCTGGACCGGTCAAGACGATGCCGGTGGCTCTGGCGTCGGTTCGTATGACATTTTCGTCTCGACAGATGATGGTCCATTCGAACTGTGGCTGGCGGGAACACCCGAGACTTTCGCTTCCTTTCTTGGAGAAGACGGAAAGTCATACTCCTTCTACAGTGTTGCGACCGACAACGTTGGGCACATCGAAAGCAAGCTCGCCGTCGCCGAAGCAACGACGACCGTGGTGGCTGGTCCAGCTTGGCAGAATCCAAGCGAAGCCAAAGATACGAATGGTGACAACTCAATCACGGCGCTCGATGCCTTGATCATCATCAACGAAATCAACGCTCCACAGCACACCCGTGGCAACACGCTGGAGCTTCGGGAGCGCACTGAGTCAGATGATTTCTTCTACGACGTTAACGGAGATGGTTCCGTCACGGCGCTCGATGCGCTAATCATCATCAATCACATCAATTCATCGATCCTCGGATCAGAAGGCGAATTAGCAGATCTGCCGCAGTATGCCAAGGACACGGTATTAGCTGACACTACTTTCGGGAACGGGCTAACTCCAAGCAGCAGCTCATCGTTTGTTAATGCAGCAAATCCTAGTACCAGTCGATCGCTCACTCGACTCGTCGAGCCTGAGGATGCTCGTTACACGAAGTCGTCCGACTGGCTGGATGAAAATGCCGCAACGATCAAGACTTTCCGTTCGCGGCATGCTCAAGAGTTGACTTCGACGGACGAACTAGATGCCTTGCTCGATGAACTTGCTGAAGATGTTACCAACGCATGGAATTGAATTGGGTTCAGAATGTTCAGCCCAATTGTCAAACACCAGGAGATTATCCCGTGAGATCCTTCCACCGCTCCAATCGCAAGCGATACCGCAAAGGAAACAGGACGCGTTTACGACGACTGGCCGTTGAAACGCTTGAACCTCGGAGGTTGCTTGCATCACTGCCTGCCTTGATATTTTCCGAAGTAGGAGAAACGCGTACGTCTGGATGCGACATTTCACTTGGATGGGAATTTCACGTCGATCATCCGGTTGTTGTCGATGGACTTGGTTTCTGGGACGAGACGGAAAACAGCGGTCGTGGGTTAATTGAAGGTTCACATGAAGTGAGTCTGTGGCGCGTTGGCGTCAGCGACGTTACGCTTATCACCCGCAATAGTGCGTCCGCTGCCGCATCGTTTACGATAAAGGTAGAAATGCCCGGCACTAGCACAGCGACGACCTCTGCCATTCCGTTCGGTGCAACGTCAGCCCAGGTGCAATCCAGCTTGGCCGCCTTGTCAAACGTAGGCCAGAATGCCGACTCCGCAGACAATGTCAGAGTTACAGGAAACGCTGGTGGGCCGTGGATGGTTGAGTTTGTCAATGACTTAGGCAGCACATCCGTGGATTTGACGAAGGGCGCTGGCTCCTCTCTTGAGGACGTTTTCTTTCAAGACATCTATGATGGTGGATCGGTAAACCATAGTCAGAGCTTGTCGTCAGTAACGGTTACAGATAATAGCACCGTCGTCGGCAACGCAGGCGTGGGACAATGGCTGTTTGAAGATACGCCCAACAATGTTGTCCTGTTGCCGAGCGAGACTTATGCACTCAGTGCCTATTGGAGTTGGAAATTCGATACGCCGACCGACGTCTTCACGAACTTTGTTACATCCAGTGACGTGCTTCCCGCAGACGGCGTTACCCACATCGGTGGTCGCGTTCATCCGCATCCAACTGGCACCGCATGCGGTATAGACATTGAGGGGCATCGATATCCCAATGTTGTCTTGCCAGAAAGGCAGGAGGCACAGGTGTTCGGGCCCAACGTGCGAATTCGAGAACTGGGTGTCGGCAGCGATTTGGACCCGGAAGTTACAGCCTCTTTCTCCACGGACGTCGTGCCCCGACAATGGGCCGAGGTTGAGATTGAGTTACAGAACCCTGATCCCGTATCGAACAGACTAGACGCATGGATTGACTTCAATGGTGACGGAGATTTCCAGGACTTTCGAGAACGGATCTTGTTCAACGAAGATATTGGTCAAACTTCCGAGACTCAGACATTCTCATTCAACATCCCCAGTGATGCGCCACTTGGCACGACGGGGTCACGATTCCATGTCAGTAAGACAGGTGTATCGGGCAGTGTCTTCCCCTCAGACTTACCTCCAGAGAGAGTACAAGGCTTTACGGTCGAGATCGAAGCGAAGCCGCGCGAATACGGTGACGCTCCTGATGGATCTGCGGGGACAGGATTCTTCAATTACCGTACGGTTGAGGCAGATAATGGTCCGTCGCATCCTGCCAACAGCAACGTGTTTATGGGCGCTCTCACGGGAGATCTCGAACCCATTAACGCATTAGTGCATCCAATCGCTTTTGGTGATGACAATGAAGGAATCGACGACGAAGACGGTGTCGTCGATTCCTTCTATATCCAGACTTTGCTGGTAGGCCAGTCTCCCAATGTCCGCGTTAACGTCACGAACAACAGCGATTCGCCAGCCACACTCTATGGCTGGATCGACTACAACCAGAATGGCGACTTTGAGAATGAAGGGGAACGGGCTTCAGTGCCGGTGCCTGCTGGCACGGTGAATGAAGAAGTCACTCTCAGCTTTCCGCCTGTCCCCACATTAGCTGGCGACTTCGGCAATACGTTTTCCAGGTTTCGAATCAGCACCGATAGCGCGGCGGCAAATTCGTTCGGCCGCGCCTCGGATGGTGAAGTTGAAGACCACCCTACATCGATACTCGTTTCGCCAACACTGGACTACGGCGATGCCCCTGACTTCGGTCCTGGGACATCGACGCTGAATTACGACACGTTATTGGAAGAGAATGGTGCTCGTCATGGCGTATGGCAGGATCTCTATATGGGCAGCGGCCCACCAGACACCGAGGCGGACGGGCAACCTACCTTTCAGGCGAATGGAGACGCGGCGGGCACCGACGATGACGATGGAGTGAACCTTGCAGATCTGCAACTCACTCTTGGCCAGACGTCGGAGGTTCGTGTAACCGTTTTCAACGCCAGCCGAATCGAAGCGGCATTGGCAGGATGGATTGACTACAACGGCGACGGTGTATTTGACAACGACACGGAGATGGCAATCGCGGCGGTCCCCAACGGTACTGATGGTGAGGTTCAATTGTCCTTTCCTGAAGTTCCACAGAACGCGGTGCGGACGACCTATGCCCGCTTTCGTTTGGGTACGACAAATAGTCCGGCAATGCCTACAGGCGGCGTATTCGGTGGCGAGGTGGAAGACTACCTCGTGACGGTCTCAGATGCGAATACCGCTGTGGTCGCATTCTATCTGCCGCCAGCGGGCTCGACCGAAGTATCGATTGACGGAGACGATATCGTGGCCAGTTCCGCTTCGATGGAACTTCTTCGTGCTGGTGGCGGCGGGACGAGCCTACTCGGATTTCACGGTACCAGCGGTGACGACACGCTCAACATCGCGAATCTCGGCGCGATCTTCGCAGGAAAGCTCGGCTTCAATGGTGGTAGCGGTCACGATGCCCTAGTCCTTACCGGCGGTAGCCAGGGTCTTGATCTTACGAACATCGACAGTCTCGATCTGCACAGCGTTGAAGTCATTGACATCCTCGGCAACGGAGCCAATTCGCTAATACTGACCGGCCAGAGTGTCCTTGGTATCTCCGAGACGGCAGCCACGCTACGAATACACCATGGCGAGGACGACACGCTTGATTACGTTGGGAATTGGACGGTTCAGCCACCGAATCTAGTCGACGGTCAATATGTTCATGTGCTTACTCAAGCTGGCGCAACAATCGAAGTTGCCAATACAATCGCTTGGCGGAATCCGTTCAACGCACTCGACCCAAACCGCGATGGGCACACTGCCCCTGTAGACGCACTAGTGATTATCAACACGCTGAACGAGATGGGGGCTCGCCCGCTAGCCACGCCAGAATTACTCAGCGCACTGCCGGCGTTCTACTACGACACCAGTGGTGATCTATCCGTTTCGCCTTTAGATGCGTTACTGATCATTAACTTCCTGAACGGTGACGGCAGCAAAGAAGGAGAAGGCGGGATCACAGCACTCTTCACCGTCGCTCCCACAAACTCTCCGGAAACCTCAAGCGACGGATCGCATCTGCCTGAGTTGCTTCGATCACGCCTGGTCGATGTAACGGCTTATGCCCTTCGAGACATGACCGAACAAACAGACGACGCTCGGCAAGTCGCGTTGGAGACGAGCGAAAACGAGGATTGGTTGAGTCTGCCGGTGGACGAAGAAACGCTGGAGCTCTTGGCCACCGAATTAGCATTGGCATAGTCGCGAGAAGAAACGGGAACGCGTCCGAGGGTCGGTCCCCGATTGGCAACGATACGAATGGTCTTAAGAAGCCCGTGAGGCATGAGACATGCCGAAAATGGACTGAATTGTGATCTGCTGCAAAGCACGCTGACGGTCCTTATGTTCAGTTGGCTAGTTCCTCGAATCGCACCTGTTCGCGAGCCTCCCAAACTGCGTCGGTCACATCGACCGAAGCATCGGAACGGCACAGTCTGGCTCAGCTGATGAGTGTTCGTCTTCGCGCCAATTCTTGACTAAATAACAGCTCGCATGACTTACAGAGAATCGACTTCTTAAGAACTCTTCTGGGGAAACGAAACGCCGCCAGCCTGTTTCAGTGGGAGCATGATGAAGTGAAGCAATAAGGAGGCATTGCGGTCCGGACTTTCACTTCGTCGGAGAGCGAACGACCTCCAGTCTTAGTTATCCCAGTGCGGCCCGTGCGACCCGAAGCATATTTCCTCCGATGATCTTTTGAATGTCATCATCAGAGTAACCCCGCTGCACCAAGCCGACGGTGAACATGGGCCAATTGGTCCAGGCAATGCTCTGTTTGCCCTCGGCAGTTTCCTTGAACGGATCGGGTGGCCAGAGGGAACGCCAGTCGGGTCTCGACTTGGGGCGTCGTGGGATCTTCTTGTTCTCTATCGCGGAGTTCCGCGAGGTGTAGGACACATCCGTACCAATACCTACATGGTTGATGCCGAACGTTTTTACGACATGATCAACGTGGTCGAGCAACGCTGCGATGTCTCCACTCCCACCGAGGAAGCGTGGGATACAGCAAATGCCGATCAGCCCGCCTGAATTGGCGATTGCTTTGATGACCTCATCAGGTTTACTGCGAATATGGTGGTGCAGCGCGGTGCAAGTCGAATGGCTGGCCACCATGGGACGGTCAGACGCTTGCGCGGCTTCCAAGCTCGTACGCCAGCCGGAGTGCGCGATGTCGACGATTACCCCGACTTTGTTCATTGCCGCGACGACAGTGCGACCAAAATCACTCAAGCCGGCGTTCGAAGATTCGGCACATCCATCACCGATCATATTCCGTCGTTGATAAGTTAGATGCATCATTCGAATGCCAAGTTGGAAGAAGACAGTCAGATACCGCAACTCGTCTTCAACCGAAACCCATTGTTGCGTGAGTGGGACGCCGTTTCCCGTTAAGTACAAGCAACGTCTGCCCTGTTCTTTGGCCGAGACGATGTCGTCCGGCGTCGCCGCTTTTGCCATGAAATCGCGCATCATGTCGGTCGCGTAGGTAAAGCGAGATAACCGTTTCAGAAGTGTTAGCGGAGCCTGGCCTTCTTCTCCCGCATTTTGGAAAATGCACGTCACTCCCGACGCATGCCATGCCTGCACGAACTCGGCTCGTTCATTGGCGTCCGTAACATAACGCGTCATCGTCATCGACTCGCGTAAGTCTTGCAGCTCCATTTGGGACGCGCCCGCTTCGGCGGCTTCTCGAAGTGCATCGCCATCTAGGGCAGCGCGAGGTGCAAATCCGTACGTATCGAAAACTAGTGAGTTTGCGTGCAACTCCATCCCGTGTTCAAGTTCTTTGGGAGAAGGATTGAGAATGTCAGCCGCGATCTCCCGTGCGCGATAAATCGTGTCGTTCTGGCGTGCGGCGGCAAGCATCTCGGACTTTGAAGAATCGCTGTTCGGTTCAGCGGCGCGCAGTGTCGCGGCCGTGGATGTGGCGAGCAACGTTCCGAGGAAGGACCTTCGATCAACGTGGTGCGTCATGGTGGTGTGCTTTCTGATGGCTACTGTGATCGCGTCGCTTGTAATGTCCGAGTACGCGACCAATAATCGTGGCTACGTTCTTGTAATTTGCAATGCTGCACATCGTACCAACTGAAAGCGACCATGGATAATCGCTCACCGCTGTTTTGCCGACAGACCCTGAAGCTCATGACTTCCTTGGCCTTCGGCACACTTGGAATTGGCTTCTTCTCTAGCAAGCAGGCTCAGGGGGATGAAACTGTCGGAATCGAGACCCGTGTTCCGTGGGTCGCTTCGAATATTACAGGCTCACCTAACCCTCCTTCTCCCTATCGAACCGAACAAGTCTTTTCAAAATTGCAGTTTACAGACCCCGTCGACTTCGCAAACGCTCCGGGGACGGATCGCCTTTTCGTTGTAGAACTTCAAGGGAACATGTATTCGTTTCTCGCTGACGGTACTTCCACAGAACCGGATTTGTTCATCGACCTCAAAGCGGCGTTGCCCAAAGTGGATCGTGTGTACGGGCTGACGTTTCATCCAAACTTTCAAGAGAACAGATACTGCTACATTTGCTACATCACGGGTGCGGACATTGAAGATGGAACAAGAGTCTCGCGATTCGAGGTCGTGAAATCCGATCCTCCGATGATTGACCCAACGAGTGAGCAGATCGTACTGACTTGGCGATCTGGAGGGCATAACGGTGGTTGCTTAAAGTTTGGACCCGACGGATGCCTCTACATTTCAACCGGCGATGGTGGACCGGCGTTTCCACCTGATCCGATGATGTCCGGACAAGATGTGTCGAATGTCTTGGCTTGTATTTTACGTGTCGACGTGGATCGACCGGACGACGATCGCATGTACTCGATTCCATCAGACAATCCCTACGTCGATTTGCCAGGAGCCCGGGGCGAAATCTGGTCCTATGGACATCGCAATCCGTGGCGGATGAGCTTCGATTCGGCGAACGGCGATTTGTGGGTCGGCGATGTTGGCTGGGAGTTATGGGAGTTGGTGTATCGCATCGAGCGTGGCGCGAACTACGGCTGGAGTCTCGTGGAGGGACTGCAACCTGTTCATCGCGAGCGAACTCGCGGACCGTCGCCCATTGTCGAGCCGACCGCTGCTCATTCACATATCGAAGCTCGCTCGGTGACAGGTGGTTACGTGTATCGCGGCGAGCGGTTGTCCGAGCTGCGCGGTTGCTATGTCTACGGAGACTATGTGACTGGCAAGATGTGGGCGCTGCGGCACGATGGCACTCAAGTCGTTTCGCGAGAGGAGATCGTTGACACACCGTTGGCCATCATCTGCTTTGGTGTTGATAACTCGGGCGAACTGTACGTCGTCGGGTACGACGGAACGATTCATCGGCTTGTCGAGAATGGCGCAGCGGCAGCAAACGCATCATTCCCAACCAAGCTCAGTGACACAGGGCTATTCACATCCGTCAAAGAACATGCCGTTGCAGCAGGCGTCATCCCGTACAGTATCAATGCCGAGCCATGGATGGACGGTGCGTCGGCCGAGCGATATATCGCGTTGCCTGGCACGGCTCGTCTCGGCATCCACGAAACAAACAACGTGCAAGTAGGAAACATCAAGGGCAATTGGAGCTATCCCACGGATGCCGTCTTGATGAAAACGATTTCGCTGGAGATGGAGCGAGGAAACGCGAACAGCCTTCGTCGGTTGGAAACACAGATCCTGCACTACGATGTTGATACTTGGCGGGGCTACACCTATGCCTGGAACGACGAGCAGACCGACGCCGAGCTAAGCACGGAGCAAGCCTTCGATCGAACGTTTGAGATCGTCGACGCATCGGCACGGGAAGGAAAGCGACAGCAGACGTGGCACTTTGCCAGCAGCACCGAGTGTCTGCTGTGCCATACAACTCGCGGCGGTTCAGTCTACGGATTTGTACCATCGCAGCTCGATCGGCAGCATCGTTACGGAGACGCTGCAGCAGACCAATTGGCGACGCTTCAGCACATCGGCGTGTTTGACCACATTGGGTCGACTTCTTCGGCTCGTATGGCCAACCCTCAGGACGAATCGGCATCTCTTGAAGAACGAGCCAGAGCCTACCTGCATATAAACTGTGCTCATTGCCATCGACGAGGCGGTGGTGGAACAGCGGCGATGGATGTTCAGCATCAGTTGACATTGGAGAAAACCAATCTTTTGAAAGCTCGTCCAACGCAGGGCACTTTCGGGATTCATGGGGCCGAGGTCCTTGGGGCGGGAGATCCGTACCGAAGCGTGTTGCTTTATCGGATGTCAAAACTCGGACGTGGACGGATGCCCTACATCGGCTCGTCGGTGGTTGACGATCAGGGAGTCGAACTGCTGCACGACTGGATCGCATCCTTGAAGCGCGACGCGGACAACGTACCGCCGCCAACACGCACCACACAACTTGAGGCATTGAATTGGCTCTCAGAATCCGAGGCCGCGAGCGATGCAGCTTCCGAATTGTTGACCAGCACCAGTGGTGCAATAATGGCGGTTCATGCGATCAACGATGGGACCATTTCAGCTGAAAATCGCGACCAGATCATTCAGTTGGCACTAAAGCACGAAGCCATCCAGATTCGTGACCTATTCGAGCGTTTTCTGCCCGAAGAGAAGCGAACAAAGCGATTGGGCGCAAGCATCGATCCGGAGGAGATACTCAATCTTTCCGGTGACACGAGGCGAGGCAGTGACTTGTTTCTAAACACTGCTGGAGTCCAATGCAAAAACTGCCATCAAGTTGGAAAGCAAGGTAAGGCAATTGGCCCTGAGCTGACTCAAATCGGGAAGAAGTATAACCGTGAGCAACTGCTCGAGAGTCTCCTGTTTCCCTCGAAGAGGATCGATCCCAAGTTCGTTACTCAGCTGATCGAGACGACTTCAGGACAAGTTGTTACCGGATTGCTGATCGCGTCGAGCGCTAAGGAGATGGTTCTCAAAGATGCGCAAGCGAAAGAGATTAGAGTCCCGCGTGACGAAATTGATTTCGCGGCACCGCAGCAAAAGTCGATGATGCCCGACTTGCTGCTCCAAGACCTGACGGCGCAGCAAGTCGCGGATCTGTTGGCGTTCCTCGATAATCTGCGTTAGTACACCGGCTAATGAGCTGACTGGCCCTTACTGGCCGATATATGCGCTGAGTTTGGCCCACACGGTCCATAAGCCGGTGATCAACATGCCGACGGCGGACAGCCACAAGAATGAATCCCATGTGAAACCAGGCAGCAGACGCGAGTCACCACGTTTGTAACGAAAGTACAAGGCCGCACCCGCGAGCATCGGCAACATCACGCCTTGCATGACGCCACCGATCAAAACCAGCACCACCGGTTGGCTAAATAGACAGTACGCCGCCACGCACATAAATGGGAAGAGGACACTCATAACCTGGATACCGCGTCTGTATCCGGCTTCTGTTGTTGGGCCGATGCCCATCACACGCAGTGCATCGGTTACAACGCGAGCGAGACTTGCTGTAGCGACGAAGAAAGTCGAATACAGCACCGCGATCGCTCCGAACAAAAATATCCACCGCGCGATCGATCCAAACACAGGCTCGTACATCACACCGAGCGTCCGAATCATATCCGGGCCCTTCGGATGAAGACCAATGCGACCGAGAATCGCGGCTCCCAGAAGGTAGAACGCCAAAGTGGCGAAGGTGTAAACCACCATCGAACACCAAGCATCCCAACGCATCACCCGCATCCAGCCGCGTGCTCGCTCGCCCCATTCGAGCGTGTCATCACGTTTGCCAGTGAAGCGGGCATATCCCTTCTCCAGACACCAGTACGGATAGGCAATCAACTCGTTTGCTCCGACGCCGATGATTCCGAATGTCGCGAGAGCGATCGCCACGACACTAAGTTGAGTTTCCCCGGGTGGTGCCGGGGGCAGTTGGAAGCTCATGCCATCCATAATGTCGCTCGCGTTCACCATCCAGTAGGCATTGTTCTGAAGCATGCACAGATTGATGATTGTGATCAACGTGAAGGAAGCAACCATGACGGTCGAGAAGGACTGTATGAAACCGTACCGACCGACGACAAGCACGATCGCCGTCGTCAGCGCGATGAAGCATGCCCAGATCTTGTCGTCGTTCGAAGATCGTCGCCCCAAAGATTTCACCGCAGCTTGTAGTTCTGCCGGTTTACTCTCGTCGGCGGCAATGTCAAAAACAAGCTCCGGTTTGTCTCCGAATTCGGCGATTCGCGACTCAACGATGTCGAGTGCTTCTTGTAACAACGTGGCGCTGCCGCCATCAGCCTTCTGGACTTGCTCTCTTGCGGCGTTAAGTCGCTCCGAGATTATCTCAGGTCCAAGTCGCTCGACCACGGCAAGAACTTTGGCCCCGTCTTCGCCGATCGCTACTCCAGCCTCATCAGCGCGTCGCCCGGCCAAACCGAGCTGCGCAACGGCAACGCGATACTCCGTTTCGGCATCGAGTTGCGCATTGAATTGCCGACCGGAATCGGTGAGCGGAACACTGATTTGTAGCGATTGCCCGACACCTCCGACGATTCCGCCAACCTGACCGATCGTCGCGAGGAAAACGAGTGCCCAGTACCAAATCAACCAGTTACCGCGGCCCTTGATGTGGGGTCCTGGGACTTCCGACAATGCATCGAGTGGTGTCTTGCCGCTGATGATTGTGTAGCGACCCATTTCCACTTGCACGAAGACCTTGATTACGCATCCGATCAAGATTAACCACAACAACCAAAAGCCGGCCTTCGCACCTGTCTCCGTCGTCGCGATCAGCTCGCCCGAGCCGACGATCGACCCGGCGATAATCAACCCAGGGCCAAGCCGACCCAAAATTCCAGTGATCGTACGCGGTGGGGTTTCGGTCAGCTGGACGTCGTCGACGCTTGATGCGTCGTTACCCTGTTCACTGTCGGTCATGATGTTCTTCTCGACGGTTGCTAGACGGAGCGGCGACTAAATGCGAAGCCTAACCGTAACTCAGCCACGAGCAGAAGAAAAGATAGCGCAAACGCCTGCTGGGGAGGGACGCGGTGCGTCGAGGCTGCCGCTCTTCGACCGAAAAAGCAGTAAGCCCCGAGAGGAGGCCACCGTTGAGAGCTAATCGATATACGAAGACACTTGTTGCGGCAGTTCTTCGTCGTAGCCAACCGCCCGGATGTTGTCATCAGCAGGAAGCGGCTGTGGAGGCTCAATTGCATCTGCTTGCATGACCTCGCCGAGTGAGTCGTATCCAGCCTCTGCGAATGCCGATCCAACTCGCCCGCAAGACATATCGTGTCGCTGCCATCGACCGCCATATGCCCCGTAGTTGCAATCATCGGGACTGCAGCACATAGCGCAACCTAACGACGAGGAAACCAGAGTCAACAATCCGATGCAGAAGAGCTTCCGAAGCATCAATACGCCTCTCTTAATGAGTCTCGCGCGAACAGAACGAGTCCGCCGAAAACAACTTCGGCATTTCAAGAGAGGAACTTTAGAGTGAGCGTAGCGGTTGTATCGATTATTCCAGCACGCAGTACCGCTAGCAATCTCACCGCTTCTCAGTCGACTGTGGAACAAGCTCGATTTAGCGTCGCCATCTTCTGTCTTAATTCCGGCTGGTTCGCAAGTAGCTCCGCAATTTCCCGCCAATCGAGCCGCTCTGGTCCCAACGCGTCAAAGATGACGTGCGCGTGTTCCCAATCCTCCTCATGGTCTATCGCCAGTCGGATATCGTCGCGGTCGATTTCCGCCGGAGTTGGCAGGAAACGAAGCTGAAACTGCTCAGGATGCAACGACACATAGCGGGTCGATTGCTGTCGGTCGAGCGGTTCGATGGCCAATCGCTCGGCCTGGAAAATCGCATCCGCCCGGCACCATTCGGCAAAGATGCCTAGCTGCGATTGAAGAACCTCGCTTCCGTCGCGTGACATATATCCAATGAAGTCACACTGCGGATGGGCGTGCGCATCGCAAATCAGTCGATCGATCAGCGAAGGATCCACGAACGGCCGGTCGGCACGTACACGAACGATCGATGATGCGTCTACATTACGAATGGCTGCGGCGAGCCGAGCCAATGAATCCGGCTGTGGCCCGAAGAACGCAGCTACATCCGCAGGCAACAGCGGAGCGATGATCTCACCCAGTGATGGGTCTGCAACGACCAGCACTTGATCGACACACATTGCTTCGGTCACACGCCGGGCAACCCACTCGAACAGCGGCTTGTTGCCGAACTTGCGGGTCGTCAGCGCGTGGGCCATCGACGCGTACGAGAAAGTGGGAACTTCGACAACGCCAAGCGTATGTGACATCCGTGAGACTCGCTATTTCAAAATTCCGTTCAAAGAGCCAACTTGTTGAAAGTCTATCCCTCCGCGCGTTTTCGGGTCAATACGAACCGCACGGATCCTCCAATTCGATCGCGATTCGCCCAGTCGGATGAGCGATCCACTGCCGTTCCTGTTGGCCTATCACAAGACCTTTGCCCTTGCTCTTGTCGCCTCGTAAAGTATCGTATCAGTTTCATGATCGTTCACCGGGAGTTCGTTGCGTGAAGCTGGTCGTTGCTATTATTCAGCCGCTGAAGCTACGCCCACTACAAGATGCTCTCGTCCGCATCGGCGTCGAGCGGCTCACGGTCTGTGACTCGCAGGGATTTGGTCGGCAACGTGGCCAAACGGCGATGTATCGAGGAATCGAATATAAGACGAATCTACTGCGGAAGGTGACACTGGAGATCATCGTTAACGACGATTTTCTCGAACGTACGCTCGAGACCATCGAAGCGGTTGCTCGTACTGGGCCCGCGGGCAACATCGGGGACGGCAAGGTCTTTGTGCTGCCTGTTGAGCAGGTCTATTGCATCAGCAGCGGCACGACCGGCCCGGAAGCAGTCTAAACGAATAGGTGGTCGAGATGCATGTCTTGTATTTGACGAAGGATATCTTCTTCTCGTCTCGCGTCTGTAGCTTTGCTCGCGAGGCTGGCGCGACGATCGATGTCGTCGCTTCGCTCCAAGCTTGTCAGGGGAAGGCAGACACCTCGTTGGTCATCATTGACCTCGGGCTCGCTCAACTCGATATTGCGTTGGCGGTTCGCAGACTTCGAGAACTCTCCGGCGAGTTGAATATTATCGCGTATGGCCCACACGTGGACGCCGCAATGTTGACGGCTGCCGAGCAAGCTGGTTGCGACGCCGTGCTACCTCGATCGCAATTCGACCAGCAGATCGCAGCCATACTCCGCAATTCGATGTCGTCGCAAGCAGACACCGAATGACGGCGCGTGATGCTTAGGCGCCCGTTTCTTCGTCGGTGGAAGCGGCTGCGTGGTCGTCCTTTTCAGTCTCGGGTGTCGCGACAACTTTGGGCGAACCTGCTTCCTCTGATTCAAGCGGCGGAAGGCTGTATTGCTGTTTGTCGTCTTCAACGAAGACTTCATCGAAGTCGGTCTTGTCGACATCGCGACGGAGAACAAGATAAATGGCCGATAGTGTGCAGAAAAAGAAGCTGAAGTTAAACGCCATGGCGATGATGCGGACGAGTCCATTGACTAGCCGCATCAAATTGACGCCCGTTCCTAGGCTACCGGTGTACGAGCCAAAGGGAATCAACTCGACTCGATCGTTTGTCGCTCCCCAGGATGTGGCATAGTAGGTTAACTCGATGACGGCTTCCGACACCTGGGTAACAAGAATCCAGCCGAGACCACCGATCAATCCAGCGATCAATAGGTAGAATGCGTATTGAAGCGGTCGCTGAAAAACGTACGAAAAGCTGCGGCTGAATGCTTCGAACGCGTCGCCATGTTCTTCGCTGCTGATCGTCGGCCACATTAGCGGCCAGCCAGCAAGCAAGCCTAACAGCAGAATCGTCAAGACCAATCCGCCAACCAGAGCAAGCGGCCAGAGTACTCCCGCGACGATCATGCCGACGTCGGCACGCATAACAAACCCGAGCGCAACGAGAGGCAAACTTGCCAGAAAAACGCCGAACAACGGAAAGAGCGGAGCTACAAAACTCCAACCGTACTGTCGAGTTGCGTAGCCGACTGCGTTTCGAAGACCGACGCGTTCCTCACGACCGAGTTGAACCGTTGCGATTCGCGTGATGGCTCCAGCAAAGAATGCCCAGATGGCGATCGACCACAAGCCGCGGAAGAGATGATACGCCGTTTCGCGAACCGTGTTACTGCGATCAAATAGCTGTACAAACGGATCGGTGAAGTGTTGATAAACGTGGATGAGTGGGTTTGAAGTCGAAGCCGCTGTCGAAACTCCCGGAACCGCGTGAAGCGACTCAGTTCCACCGAAGGTATCGTTCAGCGATATCGCCCACTCTGTCGTTGAAAGTTCTTCGTTCCCCAAGAAGAGCGAAGACGCTATCTGAGCACCAAGTGGTGTTAACAACCATCCGACGGTGGCAAGGGTCAGGACGGGCAAGCTGATCGAGATGCGAAACGCGCGGAAGATGATCAACCACGGCAGGACCTCTCGCCAGACGATTCGCCGCACAACTCCGACTTCTTCCGTCATGCTGTTCCTTTCCGGAGCTGGTCTACGGCAACTCGTCCAACGATGATTCTTCAAATTCGTCGAGACTGGGCACGTGCGGAATGCTCTGCTCTTCGTTCAACCACTTTCCCAGATCGATCAGCCGACAACGTTCGCTACAAAACGGCATCGCGGTCGTCTTTTCAGTGTCAAAGCGATTCTCACAGGTTGGGCAACGAAGACTAGTCACAACTTTGCATCCATGGTTGTCAACGTCCGAAACGTTCGTGGGACGGCTTGTCATCGTCTCAAGCGGCCCACTACAGATGGCCCACCTGGACAAACCGTTACGAGTCGGGCTTGGAAGTCTTACTTGGACTGGACGAGTCGCTCTTCGAACCGGAATCCGACTTCGAACTGGAGTCCGATTTCTTACTATCTGGTTTGGAACTTGATTCGCTGCTCGACTTCTTATCTGCTGCGGCTGCCTTCTTATACGAATCGCTACGATAGTCTGTTGTATAGAAGCCGGATCCTTTGAACATTACGGCAGCTCCCGTGCCGAACAACCGACGAAGCTTTTGTTTTTTACACTCAGGGCACTTGCGTTTTACGGGCGCGCTGATCGTCTGAAACAACTCAAACGCATGACCACAGGCGTCGCATTCGTAATCGTAAGTCGGCATCTTTGCGTCCCTTAGTGGGCTCGTGGCTATTGTTCGTTCGCTGGTTTCTGCGGAGCGCCCGTCGAAACCATAACCTGCGCGGGACGAATGACACGATCGTGAAGTTGGTAGCCGACGAGCACTTCGCGTGTAACATCCCCTGCTGGCACTTCCTCACTTGGCTCTTGGGCAATTGCTTCGTGGACGTTCGGGTCGAACGTACTTCCGATCGCGGCAACGCGCCGACAATTATGCTGTTCCAAAATAGATTGAATCTGAACGGCAACCATCTTAACGCCTTCCAGCAATCCTGTCGCGTTCTCGTTTTGCTCTGCGGCTTCGACGGCTCGGCCTAAGTTGTCGATTGCAGGTAACAAACCAGAAACGAGTGGCAGATTCGCGTAGTGCCGTTGCTCGTCCATGTCGCGGCGTGCTCGCTTGCGAAAATTTTCCAATTCCGCTTGAGCACGCAGCACACGATCGTTCGCTTCATCGAGTTGGTCCTGTAATGCCTCCATCGTAACGGGCTGTTCGTTGGCTCCAAGTTCAGCGTCACTGGTGGTCTCGGCCCGCTCGTCATCAGCGTCTTCGACCCGACCACTTGCCAACTCGTCGAGCAACTCGTCTTCGTTCGCTCTTGCGTCAGGATCAACCATAGTTACTCGTCCTCCCCGTTCTCAGATGCCGGCGCAAAGTAATTTCGAATTGTATCCAAGAACGACTTTCGATGCGGTGTTACGTTAGCGTGTTCTAGTTCGGCCAGATCTCGCAATAAAGCCTCCTGTTCAGAGGAAAGCTTTTTAGGAATTTCAATATAGGTTTGCACTAGTAGGTCGCCGCGCGCCCCACCCCGGGGATCGGGCATCCCCTGCGAGCGAACGCGGAAAACATCGCCTGGCTGTGTCCCGGTGGGGATATTCAGCTCATAAGGGCCATCGAGAGTCGGAACTTCGATGGTGGCTCCAAGAGCAGCTTGTGTGTAGGTCATCGGCAATCGCAAGATCAGGTGGCTGCCGTCGCGTTCAAACAAGCGATGCTGACGTACGCTCACGAAACAGTAGCAATCGCCCGCCGGGCCACCGTCAGGACTGGGTTCGCCCTCTCCGGGGATGCGAACTCGCATCCCGTCATCGACACCAGCGGGAATGGCAACGTCGAGTGTAACTCTTGCAGGCGTGTAACCTTGGCCGCGACAGTCACGACATGGATCGCTGATGATCGCACCAGCTCCCTGACAAGCGGGGCAAGCCGTTTGAACTCGTAAGATGCCAGCTGATTGAACGACTTGTCCGCGGCCACCGCAACGGCTACACGCCTGTTTCGATGATCCCGGAGTTACGCCGCTGGCGTCGCAGGTCTTGCATGACTTACTCCGAGTAAACTCGACGGTTTTCGACACGCCGCGAGCTGCTTCTTCCAAGTCGAGCGTGACGTCGGAGCGAACATCCGCACCTCGACGTTGGCGTCTGCCGCCTCGTCGCCGGCCACCTCCGAACAGGTCGCCGAACAATCCACCCGAGAACATATCGCCGAACGCCTCGAAGATATCTTCGACTTCGTGGAACTGGCTGCCGCCGCCATCAACTCCAGCGTGGCCATACTGATCGTAGCGGGCGCGTTTTTCAGCGTCGTTCAGAACTTCGTAGGCTTCGGCCGCTTGCTTGAATCGAAGGGTTGCTTCTTCGTTATCCGGATTGGCATCAGGATGGTTCTTCAGCGCAAGCTTGCGATACGCGTTTGCGATCTCCCGATCCGAGGCGGTGCGAGAAATGCCGAGGACTTCGTAATAGTCGAGTTTATCGGCCATCGCTGTCATGGCAGGAGGAGCAGGGACGTGTCAGTCAGTAGCGCGGGCACAGCCCACGGTACAAAGGACAACAAACCGGCGAGTCTAAAAAGCGGGCCACCTCGAGACGCGAAGTGGCCCGCCATTGCTTCTATCCAAAGAGTCGATCAACTAGCGAACACTGCCTTCGATGCGTTGCTTGTCTTTGTCGTCCTTGTCAAAATTCGTAACCAGTGCTTCAGTCGTCAACAACAGCCCGGCGATGCTTGCCGCATTGCTCAATGCCGTTCGGACAACCTTGACCGGGTCGATAATGCCAGCTTTATACATATCGGTATACTCGCCAGCGTTGGCGTTATAGCCCTGCGTCTCTGGCTTCTGCGCGACTTCATCCACAATTACCGAACCGTCGATTCCACAATTGTCGGCGATCTGACGCAACGGACCGTCGAGGGCACGGAGGACGATATCAACGCCAGTCTTCTCGTCGCCCTTAGCGGCGGCAACGATTGTCGTTCCATTGGCGTCCTTCAGTGGTGAACTCTTGACCGACTGGACTGCTTCTCGGCAACGGAGAAGAGCGACGCCACCGCCAGGCAGAATGCCTTCTTCGACGGCAGCTCGCGTTGCATGCAACGCATCTTCGACACGAGCCTTCTTTTGCTTCATGTCAGCTTCTGTCTCGGCACCTACGGAAATGACCGCAACGCCACCTGAAAGCTTTGCGAGACGTTCTTGAAACTTCTCCTTGTCGTACTCGCTGTCGCATTGATCGATTTGGTTGCGAATCTGAGTGATCCGCTTGTCGATCTCCGCTCGCTCGCCCGCACCTTCAACGATCGTCGTGTTGCTCTTATCGACAGTGATCTTCTTAGCGCTACCAAGGTGGCCAAGTTCGAGGCTTTCGAGTTGAATGCCGAGATCTTCGCTGACCAGCATCCCGCCGGTTAGCGTCGCTATATCGCCAAGCATCGCCTTACGACGATCACCAAATCCAGGAGCCTTCACGGCGCAGACATTCAACACGCCACGCAACTTATTGACGACCAGAAGTGTCAGCGCTTCGGCATCAACATCTTCGGCGATAATCAACAACGGCTTGCCGGATTGGCCAACTTTCTCAAGGATCGGCACCAAATCGCGAAGGTTACTGATCTTCTTCTCATGGATCAGAATCAGCGCGCTCTCAAGCACGCAATTCATATCCGCCGGTTGATTAATGAAATACGGCGAAACGAAGCCTTTGTCGAACTGCATGCCGTCGACGTATTCAACTTGCGTATCAGCCGTCTTGCCTTCTTCGACCGTGATCACACCGTCCTTGCCAACACGATGAAGTGCATCGGCCAGCAGTTCGCCAATGACCATGTCATTGTTGGCGCTGATCGCGCCGACATGAGCAACTTGCTGCTTATCCGATACAGGCTTCGCCATCGAGAAAAGCTTGTCCTCTGCTGCGGCAACCGCCTTTTCAATTCCGCGACGAATCGCAGTCGGGTTGCTTCCGGCAACGATGTTACGAAGACCTTCCTTGAAGATCGCTCGAGCCAATACCGTTGCTGTCGTCGTACCGTCACCGGCGAGGTCAGATGTCTTCTGAGCCACTTCGACGACAAGCTTCGATCCCATGTTCTCGAAGCGATCTTCGAGATCAATCTCTTTTGCCACAGTGACACCGTCTTTAGTGACGGTTGGACCACCGAACGATTTGTCGATGATCACGTTACGACCGGTTGGGCCCATCGTAACCGCCACGGCGTTGGCCAATTTATCGACGCCCTGCAACATCTTTGCACGGGCGTGGTCTTCAAAAAGTAATTGCTTCGCCACGCTGGAAGACCCTCATATTAGAGTGTTCGTTAGAGTCAATCGCGACTCGACCAAGTTGTCGTGCCGCAAGATTTTGACGTGATTAATCGACAACCTTGGCCAAGATGTCGCTCTCGCGAAGAATCTTAACCTCGTCGCCGTTGACTTCGATATCTGTTCCACCGTATTTGCCGTAAATCACTTCGTCGCCAACGCTCACCGACAACTCACCGCGCTGTCCGCTGTCGAGCAATCGGCCAGCGCCAACGGCCAGAATCTTGCCACGCTGCGGCTTCTCCTTCGCGGAGTCAGGCAACACGATCCCGCCTGCCGTTGTCTCTTCCGCCTCAACCGGCTCAACCACCACTCGATCATCCAAAGGGCGAATCTTCATCTTTGCCATCGCTGATATTCCTTCTACGTGTATTGCTAATTTGCTAATTTGTCAGTCAAACGATTCGTCGGTTTCGCCGGACCTCCGCTTACATCATGCCCGGCATTCCGCCCATACCTCCCATGCCTGGCATTCCGCCACCCATGCCTCCCATACCACCCATACCACCCATCGGATCCATGCCACCACCCATGCCGTGATCGTGGTGATCGTGATCGCCACCCTCCTCTTCTTCGGTTGGAATGTCGGTGATTAGGGACGAGGTGGTGAGCAAGAGCGAAGCGACGCTAGATGCGTTCTGCAAGGCAGTCGTAACGACCTTTGCAGGATCGACAACACCGGCAGCCACGAGATCGCAGTAGGAATCCTTATCTGCATCGTATCCGTCGTTCTTGCCTTTGAGCTGTCGCACGCGATTCACAACGACGGCACCATCCAAGCCGGCGTTGTTGGCGATCGCACGAAGCGGTTGATCAAGGACATTTCGGATAATTTTAGCACCAAGGCCTTCGTCGCCTTCGAGCTTCAGCTTGCCGATCGACTTCTCGCAACGAAGTAATGCCACGCCGCCACCGGGGACAATGCCTGACTCGAGAGCAGCTTGGGTCGCAGCCTTTGCGTCTTCCAGCAGAGCCTTACGCTCCTTCATTTCGGTTTCAGTCGCGGCACCGCAGTTAATCTGAGCTACGCCACCGGCTAGTTTCGCAAGCCGCTCTTGCAGCTTCTCGCGATCGTACTCGCTATCGGTAACATCGATCTCGCGGCGGATTTGTTCCGCGCGAGCATCGATATCAGCCTTCTTGCCAGCACCGCCGACGATGATCGTATGCTCCGACGTAATCTTGACCTTCTTGGCTCGACCGAGGTCCGTCAGCTTGACGCTCTCCAGTTCGATACCGAGATCCTTGAAGATCGGCGTTGCCGTTGTCAGCACACCGAGATCGCCCATCATCGCTTTGCGACGATCGCCATATCCAGGTGCCTTGACCGCACAGACCTGGAGGATTCCTCGCATCTTGTTGACGACGAGCGTCGCGAGTGCCTCTCCTTCGATATCTTCGGCGATAATCAGCAATGGCTTATTGGCTTGGCTGATCGCCTCCAAGAGCGGAATTAACTTCTTATTGGCCGAGATCTTTTCCTCAAACAGCAAGATGTAACAGTCGTCATACTCGACAATGACTTCGTCTTGATTGGTCACAAAGTGAGGCGACAGGAAACCGCGATCAAATTGCATACCTTCGACAACGTCAACAGTCGTTTCGCTCCCGCGACCTTCCTCGACGACAATCACACCATCTTTGCCGACCTTCAAGAAAGCATCGGCGAGCACTTTTCCAATCGTCGGATCGTTGTTGCCAGCGATCGTGGAGACCTGCTGAATTTCTTTCTTATTCTTTTCACCGATGGGGGTGGCGAGCTTATTGATCGCAACCGTTACGGCGTCAGTCGCCTTGGCGATTCCACGAGCCAAGGCCATCGGATCGCCGCCTGCAGCGATCATCTTCAAGCCTTCGCGGAAAATGGCTTCGGACAGCACGGTTGCGGTCGTCGTCCCGTCTCCAGCGACGTCATTCGTCTTGCTGGCCGCTTCTTTGACCAATTGAGCGCCCAGATTCTCGTCTGGGTCGTCCAGGTCAATGTCTTCGGCGACAGTGACTCCGTCCTTGGTGACCTTGGGAGATCCCCAACCTTTATCGAGAACTGCATTACGACCGCGGGGGCCTAGCGTGCTGCGGACAGCTCGAGCCAGCTTCGACACGCCGGCCAACAACGGTTGTCTAGCCTCATCGTCAAAAACCATCTGCTTTGCCACGTGAGGTTTCCTCCTCTATGTGTTGCTTGAATATCGCCGGGAGCTGGATGCGGGATCCGCTTCGCGACGACCTAATACTCCAATTGCAGAACAATATGGCAGGTCACCATACAGGCGGGCCCATTAGAGCAAGCTATGTGCCAATCATTAATAACATTGCATAAGTGATTACTTAGAAACACTTTGCGAATTCACCAGGTTGCCGTTTTAGATGCCTCGACGTATACCGCACCAGCCAGCGTGTCATTTTGACAGGGGCGGACTATACGCTCGACGCCGCGTCTAGCTGCACGGGGAGAGCGACGGGAGTGTGCTAGACTTCGACAGCCAAGGTTCGGCACCAGAGTCGGGGCCAGTGGCCACCTTCATTCGAGAGTAACCACAATGTCGATTTACGATCAGGGTCCGGATGGAGTTGCAGAGGCCGAAGTGGTGAACGACGCGCTCCCCAACGGCGTCGACCAGTCCCCGCCGAAGAGATCGGGATGCGCGACTTGCCTGTTCGTGTGTCTTGGGCTGATGTTGGTTTGCATTGTGGCGTGTGGCGGCGGAACCTGGTTCGTTGCCAAAAAGGCTCCCGATTGGGCTCGCGACGCCATCGTGAGTGGCATCGAGGAGTCGGACCTCAGCGCCGAAGATAAGCAAGTCGTCACGGGACAGGTCGATCGAGTCGTCGATGAATACAAAGCAGGTCGAATCACGATGCAGCAGCTCAGCGAGATCGCCCAGGAACTGAGTCAGTCTCCGCTAGTGACGCTCATGATGGCGATGGCAGCTGAAGAAGCGTATATCAAGCCATCAGGATTGTCTGATGAAGAGAAGGATCTGGCCGAACGGACGCTTCAGAGAGTTGCTCGAGGTGTCTTCGAAGAGAAGATCGATCCCGACGCACTCAACACGGCGCTAGACTACATTTCAACTCAGGATTCCAACGGCGCGCGCCAGTTTAAGAATCCGGTTGCGGACGAAGACCTGCGGCAAATGCTCGCCGAGTGTAAGCGACTAGCCGACGAGGCGGAGATCCCCGATGAACCTTATCAAGTCAATGTCGGTGCTGAGTTCAAGGCGGCGGTCGATCGAGTTCTGAGCCCTTAGCGAAGCGATCGGATTGCATCAGAACAGAGGGAACTCCTCGGAATCCTTGTGCTCTCGCTGCATAACTGCTTTCAGTTTGCTGACGATCTCTGGGTGCTTGGATGCGATGTCGCGTTCTTCAGCCAGGTCGACCGACAGATCGTACAACTCGATCGGCGCATCGGGATTATTCTTGAGATTCACGCGCACGCCTTTCCATTTACCGAGTCGAGCTGCCTGGCTCCGCCCGCGCGAGGAAAACTCCCAATAGAGCGACTCGTGTTCTGCTTGCTCGTCTCCCTTCCCAAGAAGCGTCGGCACGATCGAGATCCCATCGAGCCCCTCCGGTGTCTTCGCTCCTGCCAATTCGCAGAACGTCGGCAGCATATCCCAGTGAGCAGAGATCAAATCGGACGTACCACCGGCCTTTAGTCGACTGGGCCAACGGGCGAGCAACGGAGTACGAATGCCACCTTCATACAGATCGCGTTTGTAACCGCGAAGCGGCCCGTTGGAATCGAAGAAGTCCGGCAGATGGCCGCCCTCCAGATGTGGACCATTGTCGGACGTTAGCATCACCAGAGTATTGTCGTCGATGTCAAGTTCTCTCAGAAGCGCGAGCAACTCGCCGACCTGTCTATCAAGGCGAGTCATCATTCCAGCGAATCCAGCGACCGGGTTGCGAACTTCCGTTCCGGCGTACTTTCCGATCTGGTCTTCAAACTGAGGAAATTTCTTACGGAACTTCGTCATCGATTCTTCGGGCACCTGCATGGCTGCGTGAGGAACTGTCACTGACATGTAGCAGAAGAACGGGCCCGACTTGTTCTTCCGAACGAACTTCAACGCGTTCTCGACAATTAAATCATGGGCGTATGTCTTTCCGTCCAATTCAACGCGCTCATTATTCTTCCAAAGATGATCGGGGTAGTAATTATGTGCCTGGCGTTGGCAGTTGTATCCAAAGAAGGCATCAAAGTGCTTTGCCGGATCGGACGACGAGCCAGGGGCTCCAAGTCCCCACTTGCCGAACATACCAGTCGTATAGCCAGCCTGATGGAGTAGTCGCGGGATCGTGACGATATCTGCGGGCATTGGCGACTGACCTTCCGGCTTCACCTCGCGATTGCCGCGCACGAAGCAGTGCCCCGTGTGTAAGCCTGTCATCAGCGAGCAGCGTGTTGGAGCACAAACGGTCGAGCCGGAATAGTGATCGGTGAATCTCATGCCTTCCTTGGCGAGACGGTCGATATTTGGCGTCGAGAACTTGCTCTGGCCATAGCAACTCAGATCGCCATAACCCGCGTCGTCGAGAAGAATGTAAACGATGTTTGGTTGCTCCGCGCGAGCCGACGCCGTGAATGTGGTAACCACTAAAAAAGCAAACGCGAAGCGGAACATGCGGTTATTTCCTCAATGAAGAACGTGTACATCGTTGAGAGATCGATTACTGACTACAGTAACCACACGGCGTCACAACGCAAGCCACAGATGGCGAGCAGCAAAATCCGGCAGAAAGGAAAGATATCCCGGTTCGAGTCTTGATTACTCTGCCAATAGCTCCGCCACAGAAACCATACGATCGAACACAGCAATCTCGTCAAGACGACCTTCCCAAGATGCGTCCCCAGAGCAGTGACCGCCGAAGAACAGCTGTGGGACGTTCCCGCGTTCACCTGTGGAGATATCGATCTCGGGTGTTGCCGCGCCATTGAGATGGATGCGAACTCGTGTGCCATCTCGAATGAAGAGCAATTGATTCCAGGTCCATCGCTCGATTACCGCCTGGCCTGCGAAGAGTTTTTCGCCATCATGAAAGACGAGCTGTCCCGGATGGTTCTCGACACCACCAATTCCAACATGCTCGCCACCGACTCCTTCGCTGAAGTCGTGCCCCCGCGAAAACAGCCAGCCGGTGACGTTTCTCGCATCGGTCGGCATTCCATTCCAGAACCACATCGAGACCGAATACTGATTGCCGAGTTTCCCGGCTCTCGCGCGAAGCCGCCCGCCGGCAAAATGAACCGCACGGTTTTCTTCGTTCGTATCGCAAAACAGATCCGTGCGTGGGCCCGCTAAAAAATATGCGACACCTGGTTCGTAGACCGCGTTGTGATCGTGTCCCGATAGATCGCTTGCGTGAGGCCCGGCGAACTCGTCGAGTCGCCAGTAAGCTTTGGGTTTTGCGGCCAAAATTGCTGCTGCACCGCCTCCTGTCGATTGCTCAAACGCTCGTCGCGATTTGCCCGCGACGCTTTCCAAAAGTCGAAGTCCTGCCGCGACGATTTTGGGTTCCGCCTGAACTTCCAGCCCGGCGGAACGTGCGGACCACGTGTTATAGCCGCCGAGCAAATGTTGTTCGGGTGGTGGAATATAACCATCACCTCCGTTCGCCAACTCAATCACCATCGTCTGGGGAAGGGGACTCTGGAGTTTCAGCTTCAGCCCTGTCAGCGCGTAAGTTTCATTGGGCGTCGTCGTGATGACGATGTTTCCAATTCGAAGAGCCTGAACGACGATCTCGGTCGATTGGCGTTCGTGGAGAATGACTTGCTCGATTGCGTAGACTTCCTGTTGCGATTTGGGAGGGCGATCGCCCATCCCTTCGATAATCTTCTGTGCCCACTCCAATCGCTGCTTGTCGGGGACGCGATACTTCAGTTCCATTCTAGCCTCGGCCATCGCTAGGTCGGCATTCTCGTCGTACGAGATCGATTCGTAGGCCTTCATCGCGACCGCCAGCAACCCATTGGCGTAACCTTCGATGTTCGGCTCTTCGGTCCCGGCTGCGGGCGGATTCGCATAATCGCGACGCCAGATGTCGCCGCTACATCCGTGTGACATGATGCCAACGAAGGGAGCATCAGCAGTATCGTCTGGCGCGATGCGCGACCGTAGACCGTCCGCAAACAGACCAAAGTAATCGGCGCTCAATCCTCGCTCGCCCGAGAAGTAGTGCATCGAGAAATTCGCCAGCACCGCGATCGGACGACCGCTCTTCGCCTGGATTGAAATCAACGAAAGATCAGGGTCTTCAGGGCCTGACTCGCCCGTGACATCGTCCCAATTCCTCCCCGCGTGCATGTTGGCACGGACCGTTGGGTTGCCGAATGGATCGTCGGCAATTCGATCCGGACGGCGAATCCAGCGTCGAAGAGCCGTGAACGGTGCCGCGTTGGCGACGCCCCAACCGACTCGCGCCGGCTCGAGGTTCGCCTCGGCTGCTGCCAGCGCTTCCGCGATTTTCTCGCGAAGATAGGGCACATAAGTAGCGTCCGCATCCGTACCAAGGCAACCCATCGATGCGGGTGCGCTGTGAGTGTGCGTCGCGGAGATGAGCAGATGATCCGGACGTATCGCCGTTCTCTGTGACGCTAGTTGCTTTACTTCATCCAGAAATGGACGCGACATCATACAGCTGTCGACAACGACGATCCCGATGCGCGACTCGCCATCATCAAGGACGATCGAGCGGACGTTGATTTTCGTCTTCACAATGTCGAGGCTTCGACTCGTGAGGCCGCCATTCACAAAAACTGGCAACTGAATCGGAGTAGCGTCAACAACCGCTGCGCCGGCTTGTAGCTGAGCATTCGCCTCAAGCGACAACAGACCATGCAGAGCAAAGGAAACCAAAAGCGTTGTTAATAATCTCATGATTAGGCCTCGTCATATTGTCATCAAAGCGGGGAGCCGTAACTGATGTCTATCGCGATTCGCGAATGTCGTAACTGATCACTACATCCTGGTCCCGCAGGTACAGCCGTCCGTTGGCGATCGTCGGGTGAGTCCAGATTTTGCCGCTGGGCTTGCGCTGCTCGGTTTGTGGATCGAGCGAGAATCGGCCTCGCTCGTTCCAGCCTTTCGATGACGCGTCGATTAGAACAACATCACCCCGTCTCTCTTCTACGAGATACAAACGCCCATCTGCGTAAGTCAGACATCCTTTACCAAGGGCCTTTCGCTCCCGCCACACCATCTCGCCCGTCGCGAAATCTTGGCACAGCCAGCCAACACCGTCCGAGTAGCCGTACAGATGATCGCCCAATCGCAAGACACCACCGTGGTGATTCTTCATGTTCTGATTGGCATAGACCTCAGTCGCTTCGTTCGAATCGCTAAGCTTCACGAGCTTGCAGCCCGCACCGTAGCCACTGGAGATATAAACTTGTCCGTCATGGAAGATCGGCGTTGGAACAACTGCCGTTCGACCGCCCCAATCACTTTGCCACAACAGATCGCCGGACGCGGCATCGAGGCCGAATAGCTGTTTCTGAACAAGTTGAATGTATTGGCGTCGACCGCCGTGTTCGGCAACCGTGATCGAAGCGTATTGCGCGCCGTCAGTGAGTTGGCTGCTCTGCCAAACTTTGTCACCGGTTTTGCGATCCAGCGCGACCACCGCGCCCTGCTTGCCTCCCGGTGTCCAAACAACTTTATCGCCGTCGACCAAGACGCTCTCACAGTAGCCCCAGCCCGGCTTCTTGCCGCCAAAGTCGGTCGCGCTGACTTGCCATACGATGTTGCCGTCGTCAGCGCCAGCGCAAACCATTGTTCCCGTACCAGACAACGCATAAACCATCCGGCCTACAACCGTTGGCGTACTACGCGGACCATCGCCCCAATTATTTGTCAGCAATTCGCCGATCGCGGTCGACCACATCTCGCTGCCGTCGGAAACGTTCAACGCGATGAGAAACTCCTTGTCGCCACGCGAGCCCAGTGTATAGATCGCATCACCAACGACGGCCATCCCCGCGTAGCCTAAGCCGGCATCTCGCGCGACCCAAACCTTCTCGGGGCCGCCTTCAGGCCAACTTTTCAACAAGCCGGTTTCCTGCGAGACATTGGTCCGATCCAAACCTTGCCATTGGGGCCAGTCCGCAGCGCCAGCATATTGGGTCAGTAAAACGAACAAGCAAACGATGGCGAATTGTCTCATGGCACAACTCCGTGCGGTGGGATGCGTTTGGTGGGTTTGTAGGTCGATGCGAGGATGGCTCAGCGCCAAAGTGTGCGACCGGGTGGGATACGTCATAGTGTACTCAAACGGCGGGCGGATTTAATAGGAGTCAAGCCTCGTCTCGCTGGGTTGGCGAAGTTGACTACACAGCGCCAATCTCCTTCGGCAACTCATCGATTTCGCCGTGATCTGCCCGTGGAGGCATGTCGTCGTACTCTTCAAACGCTCCCTCACCGGAATCGGGAGAATTGGTATCTCTTCAGGTACGCCATTAGGACCCAAGCAAGCCCGTCTCGCGCATCACGGCTTCGAGTCGGATAACTTCGGCGTCAGGCATCCGTGGTGTCGGTGATCGGGGGTGAGTCCCGTCGAAGCCAAGCAAGTTCAGCGCGGCTTTGATGCCGGTTGCTCGGTACGGCAGCATAACCGCATCGATTCTTCGCACCTTGTCCTGTAATTCTTGAGCCTCGTCGTATCGTCCCGCCATTCCGAGTTGCAGTACCTCCAACAGGGCTTCCGGCCAAACATTCGAGAATGCGGTCGTCGTCCCATTGCAGCCGATGAGTGTCCCTGGCAAGACAATGCTGCCGTTACAAATCCAAAATCTGCAACGGCGCGGCACGAAATGACGAACTTGTGCTTCGAATCGAATATCGTGATCGGTGACATATCCGAAGATGCCATCCATCTGACAAACGCGTCCAATCACCTCTGGGCTCGCTCCGGGATCAGCCGCCGCCCCAAACCGCTCAGGATCGCATTGATGCATCAAGAGCACAGGCACCGGACAACGCGGCAACACTTGTTCAAAGTAGGATTCGACGACCGCTTCGTTTCGAGGCAGTCGCACTCGGACCATCTCGGCACCAACCGCTGCAAACGCATCCGCGCGACGAAGCGTCTCGGTCACGGATGGGCAATCGATGCCGCCAATCAAAAAGCGACATTCGTCGATGCTTTGGCTGACGGTGCGAGCGATCTCTAGCTTCTCGTTCTCACTGAGAAACCACTCTTCGCCCGACTGCGTGCCGACGATGAAACCGCTTAACGGCGTCTTCAACCAACGTTCGACATTTCTAGCGATTGCTGCGTGATCAACTTGGTCTCGATCATCGAATGGCGTGATCATGGGAACAGTGACGATCGGATCAACTTCTGGAATTGGCATGTCGGCCTTTTTCGTTCGGAGATGTTCGGTCGCGACTTGGATGACGTTTCGTTTGCATTCAAGTCGCGGGTTCGAAAGACAGCTGGCTGATTATACCGTTTAAATGTAGTTGCTTCTGTGGGGTCGATTTCGATCGACAGCGTCACGAAACTCGAACGACTGTACGCGCCGCCATCCGACGTTGAAAACACACAATGCAATGAAGCTCCTTTAATTAACTCCGACGAGAGGCTAAAACCGGATACATCTCCTTCACCGTTAGCGATCCAATCACACGCGTCTAACACAATCACCTAACTCCGGCGAATGCTCTGCCAACCAACTTACACTTGCTACACTGGTAAGAGAAGTTCGGACTTGAGTTCGTTGTGGCCACGATGGCGACCTTTGCGTTCTTTTCCTAAATGTGAGGTGGGTGGTGATCGATAGACACGTACTGCAACAAACGTCAAAGTGTTCACGCGCGATCTGTATCGCGGGAATCCTGTTAGCGCCCGGCCATTTGCGCGCAGAAGAAAATACGTCGGCGTTTTCAAAAGAAGTCTACACGTTTAAGACGATCGATCCGGTAAAGCTGCAAGCCGACGTTTATCGTCACGAGGACACAGTCAATCGCCCGACCATCGTTTGGCTTCACGGCGGTGCACTGATCATGGGCAATCGTGGAGTACCGAAGCAACTGTTAAAGCTGGCTGAGCAAGAAAGGTTTGTCCTAGTATCGCTTGATTACCGTCTGGCTCCTGAAGCACAGCTGGCGGAGATCATCGAAGATTTGAAGGATGGCCTCAAGTGGGTTCGTGAATCTGGGCCAGAATTGTTTCATGCCGATTCGTCGCGGACGGTCGTCGCCGGAGCATCGGCCGGCGGATATCTCGCATTGATGAGCGGCATCAGGACGAATTCGCCACCGTCGGCCATCGTGTCGTATTGGGGCTTCGGAGATGTGGACGGAGATTGGACAACCAAGCCAAGCGAGGCGTATCGCAAGGGAAAGCTGATCGACAAAGAAGTTGCTTGGTCGGGAGTCGGCAAAGAAGTTCTCACGAGTACGAATAAAGAGAACGGCCGCGGGCGGGCTACTTTCTTTCTGTACCTGAAGCAGACTGGACAGTGGATCAATGCCGTTAGTGGCTTAGATCCCAACACCGATCGTGACAAGCTCACGCCTTTTTGCCCGATCCGCAACATCTCTCCGGCCTATCCGCCAACTCTGTTTCTCCACGGAACGGCCGACGTTGACGTACCGGTCGAGCAATCAACCGGTATGGCGCGCGAACTAGAACGTCATGGCGTCGCGCACGAACTCATCACCATCGAAGGGGGCGGCCATAGCTTGTGGGGTGGTGATCGAGAGCTGATAGATCAAGCCTTTAAACGATCGACCGAGTACATCCGGGAACAGCTGACAAAGTAAGACGCCAGAACTGTTTCACCGTGTTTCCTTGTTGGCGGCCTACGGGGAATCATCCGTACCCGCTTCGACGAGCAAGCGTCTGGCAATCTGGCCCGAGATGCGAGAGGCGTTGACGCTGTCGCAATTTGCGAGAACGGCGATGGTGTACCCTGATTTCGGGAAGTAGGCGAGATCAGCGCGAAAACCTTGAATGCCTCCTCCGTGTCGAACGACGTCATGTTCACCAAACTTCCGCACGAACACGCCCAGCCCGTAATCGAAGGTCTTGCCGTCGGCAAGCTCACCTTTGGTCGTCATCAGCCGCCTTGACTCGTCCGTGAGCAAGCCGTGCTCGACCAGCGTCCGTTGCCAAAGCAGCAGGTCTCCGACGGTCGATGCCAAGTTACCGGCTCCGACAGCTTGCTTCAGGTTAAGGTAGCGAGCGTTCCTCAGCACACCTCCCCAGCGCGAGTATCCAGTGGCGCGACGTGGTATCACACGAGCATGCGTATCGCAATAAGTGGCTTCGAGTCCCGCTGCATCGAACAGATGCTCTTCCGCGAATTTCTGAAACGACTTTCCGGATGCTCTCTCGATCACAACACCGAGCAGATAGTAGCCCGAGTTGCAATATTGGTGCTTCTCACCAGGCTCGAAGTCTAGTGGCAGGTCCTGAAATCGAGCGAGTACGTCTTCCTGCGAAACTTCATTTGGCAACTCTTGTCGATACAGCGGCAAACGCGTGAAGTCTTGAATGCCCGAAGTGTGCTGCAACAAATGCTTGATCGTCACATCGCGCCCCTGAATCGGATAATCGGGCAGGAACTTGGTCAGCGGATCATCGAGCTTAACGGTGCCGTCTTCGACCAACCTCAGAATCGCCACCGCGGTGAATTGCTTGGTAATCGATCCGATCCGATAGACGGTTTTCGCAGAAGCAGGAACGTTGAGTTCGACGCTGGTAAGTCCGAATCCTTTGGCACAAAGCACCGTGTCAGCTTTGGCGACTCCGATACTCAGCCCAACCGCTTGTTCGTCCGCAACCGCTTTCTGACCGATGGAATCAACGATTGCAGCGACGTCGACTGATTCATTCGCGTAGAGCGTTGCTTGCCCGCCTGGTTGCCGGGAAAAAACGATGCCTAAACACACCAGCGCAAAAAGGTGGAGGACAACGATGCGGAGCGTCATGCGACATGACCAGCAACTCTTAGGTTGGTGTCTCTTCAGCATGGCACGCTCACTCGCGTTCACTTGTGCTCGCGCTGAATCGGCCGACGGGAGGTGCCTGCCGACGAAGCGCGTTCATAATCGCTTCATAGATATAAGGGCTATTCTTCGCCGCACGTTGATTGTCCTCGGACCAGTCTCTGTAACCTAGCTTTCCAAACGCAATGTCGTCCGCTTTGCCTAGCTCGATCAAGACATTTCGCATTAGTGGTGCGCCGTGCAATTTGTAGTCCCGGAGTACGGGTGTGCCGTCCGAGTACCGCAGATTTCGTAGCGTCTCTGGAACTTGGACTCTTGGAATGACGCCTCGCCGATCGGCTCGCATCGCGAGCGAGTTCCATAAGACATGCTCGGCATCGTAGCTCATCTTGAACAACTGACTTAAGTTCTCTGCCTTCTGCGGCCATGGACCGCGGGTCGAATACTTCACCTGCCCAACTCCGTCACCGCCCAGCGCATGTTCCGACCATCGAGCCAAGCCTTCGAGATACCACGGATTCTTGAAGTAGGTCGTGCTGTACTGAATAAGATGAAAGAACTCGTGCGCTGGCGTGACGTTCTTTCTTGCATCCACGTGCTTGCCAATCGACATGACGAGTGCGCGATCATCGCGTTTACCTTCTGGAATGGTCCTGGCTCGTTGGGCGCTCTCGAAGGCCACTCCATTGCCTCCGCCGATTTCGGTTCGATCCCAAATCCGAAGTTCTACGCACGTGATGCCTGCGTACCGCTCGCTTTCAAAAGGGTCGGGAAACTCAAGCGCAGTGCAGAACAGTTGATGAGCTGCCCACAATTGCTTCGCGACATCTTCGACATGGTCGGGCACTGAATTGGAGTTCGCATCTTCGGGAGGAACGGCGGCCTTCCCTTCGGTCGCGTAAAAGACGCGAACTTTTCCGGCAACGAAATGCTTGGTCAGCGGAGTTTTTTCCTGTGAGAGTCCAGGCCTTGAAGCGAGGAACCACACGATCGTCGCCATCATTATCTGGCTGCGCACTCTGATGCTCCGTTTTCCTGTATCGCACCTGATACGAAGATATTTGTTAATGTCCGGTGGACCATTTTATTGGCTTCCGGCAGGCATGTCACAACGTCGAAGCGGAATTATTTTTTAGGCGAGCTGATGTTGACAGAACGCGGGCCCAAGCGGCTAGTTTCAAAAGCGAACTCACGTCAAGACGGATCGACGACCCGCCAAGATCGACGCTAACACACGTGGCCGTCGCGATTTGCGTCGTGTCAAGTGTAATGTTGACCTGAAAAAAACATGCTACTATAATCCCGCTCCGTGCTATGGAGGGCGCCCCACCCACGCTGCGGCAAAGGTGGTAAGATGGCCATTCCAATCGGCGTCTTGAGATCAGGATGTCGTGAATGGGGCCAACATGGAAGTAACTTGTCCAGCGGACGAAAGATGACGATGTCCTTCGGACAGAACGACGACGCGAAAGAACGAATCCGCCAAGCGGTCGATATCGTCGATCTGATTGGTAGCTACATGCCGTTGCGTCGTGCTGGGGCTGCATTCGAAGGGCTTTGCCCTTTTCACGACGACGCAAAGCCAAGCCTCAAAGTCAATCCTGCTCGGCAGTCCTGGAAATGCTGGGTCTGTAATGAAGGTGGCGATATCTTCAGCTTTGTGATGCGGAAAGAAGGGTTCGACTTCCGCGAAGCTTTGGAGTTCCTTGCTGATCGCGCAGGCGTCATTCTCCAAGCGAATGCTGCTACGCCGCGCGCCGCAGCTGGAAGTCCTGGCGACAAGAAGACACTATATGCGGCATGCGAATGGGCTGAGCAGCAGTTTGGCCAATGCTTACAACGATCGCCTGATGCAGAAATCGCTCGAAATTACTTCGCCGATCGGAGCGTGAACCGGGACAGCGTCGATCGCTTTCACCTTGGTTTTTCGCCAGACAGTTGGCAATGGCTACTCGATCGTGCTCGGTCGACTCCGTTTTCGCCTGAGGTACTTGAGGCGGCGGGGCTGCTCGGAAAGAGCGCGAAGTCAGGGCGATTCTACGATCGCTTCAAAGGTCGAGTCATCTTTCCGATCCGCGATCCGCAAAACCGACCGATCGGATTCGGTGGTCGAATTCTTCCGGAGTTCGCGACTGATTCGTCGGCCAAATACGTCAACTCGCAAGAGACGCGGTTGTACTCAAAGAGTGACCAGCTTTACGCTCTCAACCTAGCGTCAGATTCCGTTCGCAAGACGAAGAACGTCATTGTGATGGAGGGTTACACCGACGTCATCATGGCGCATCAGTTCGGTTTGCAGACCGCGGTTGCTGTTTGCGGAACAGCACTCACCGAACGGCATATCCGCATACTTCGTCGTTATGCTGACTCGATCACGCTCGTGTTGGATGGCGACGAGGCTGGGCAGAAGCGGACGAATGAGATTCTCGAATTATTTGTTGCTAGCGAAGTCGACCTGCGGATCCTGAGCCTGCCCCAAGGCCTCGATCCTTGCGATTTCCTGTTGAATCAAGGCGCGGACGCTATGCAGGCGCTTCTGGATCAAGCGCTGGACGCGTTCGAGCATGCGGTCGACTCGCGAACGCGAGGTGTTGATCTGCTACGTGACACGCATCGTGCGAACCAAGCGCTCGAGCAATTACTGGCGATCATCTCGAAAGCACCGCGAATGAGTGCCGACACCTCTTCGGCTCGGCTGCTGCGGGAGCGCCAGGTCATCGCGAGGCTAGCACGCGAGTTTCGCATGGACGAAACTGTGCTTCGAACGCGAATCGGCGAGTTGCGCAAAGCGACTCCCATTGCTCGCATGAAGGCACAGCAAGCGCCCAAACCACAGTTGTCTGTCAGCGACCTTGATCCATGTGATGCTGAACTGATAGAACTGTTGACGCAACATCCAGAATTGGTCGACCAGGCATTAGCTTCGATCGTTCCTGGTGAGCTTTTGAATGACCCGACTCGGACGATTTATGAGACGTATCAAGTTGTTTTAGGGCGAGGTGAACCTGTTGAGTTCAATCGCATCCTAACAGAGCTTGACGACCCTCAGTTGAAGAACTTGCTTGTTTCGTTGGACGAGCAAGCAATCGAGAAAGAGAAACACGTTCAAGAAGACGCAGCCTCACGACTCAGACGGCTGATCGATCATCTTCATGGACGACGTGAAGCCGACCAAGGCCGTGCGAAGCAGGCGGCGTTGGAACAACGAAACCTCGGAGAGGACGAGGAGCTAGATCTACTGCAACAGCTCGTCGAGCAAGAGCGGAAGCGGCAAGGTATTCCCGCACCCACGGATGGGTAGCTGCCATTGTCGCGTCGTGTCCTTGAAGCGCAGGATCGCGCGGAGGGAAATGACAGATGGAAGTCCAGACCAAAGACCATCAAGAACTCATCGCCAAAGGCAAAGCCCAAGGCTATCTCACCTACGACGAAGTCAACGCTTATCTCCCCGACGAAGACGTCAGCCCCGAGAAGCTTGACAATCTTTTGACGGCCCTCGAAGAGCTTGGTATCGAGCTCGTCGAAGAAGCACCCGACGATGGCTTCGACGATCTTGAGCTTCGCAAATCGCCAACGGCTGTCGAGTTGCAAGAGAAGGAAGTCACGCCGCAGTTTCTCGCGGCGAATGATTTACCCAAGCTCAGCGACGATCCGATTCGAATGTATTTGAGCCAGATGGCGGTGATCCCGCTGCTCACACGCGAGGAAGAAATTTCGCTGGCTAAGAAGATCGAGCTAACTCGCAAACTCTTCCGGCGAACGTTGCTCAGCTGCGACTTTGCAATGCGTTGCACGGTCGAAACGCTGGGGAAAGTCTATCGTGGCGAGTTGCCATTTGACCGCACGATCAAAGTCTCGCTAACCGAGCAGTTGACGAAGGAGCAGATTCTGGCTCGGATGCCTCACAATCTGAAAACGCTGGAGCGTCTTCTCGAACTGAACAAACTTGATTTCTCGCGGTTGATTCGCAAATCGACGACGCCCGAAGAAGCTCGCGATATCCGAAGGTCGTTTCTGCGTCGTCGGAAGAAGTGTTTGCAATTGGTTGAAGAACTCAGCTTGCGAACGCGTCGCGTCCAGCCCTTGATGAAGGAATTGGAGCATTTCGCCGACCGCATGGAACAGATTCGAGGACGCCTCAAACACCTTGGCGATGACGCCATGTTCCGCGAAGAGCGGATGAATCTTCGTCGCGAGCTTCGCGATCTGATGATGATGACCCAGGAAAGTCCCCGTGGTCTGAGAAGCCGTTGCATTACGGTTCGCCGGCAATACACCGAGTACGAGGCGGTGAAGCGTCAGCTGTCGAGCGGGAACCTGCGATTGGTCGTTTCGATCGCGAAAAAGTACCGAAACCGCGGCCTGAGCTTCCTGGACTTGATCCAGGAGGGAAATACCGGATTGATGCGAGCGGTCGATAAATACGAGTATCGCCGCGGATTCAAGTTCTCGACATATGCGACCTGGTGGATACGTCAGGCCATTACGAGGGCGATCGCTGACCAGGCACGCACGATCCGAATTCCGGTACACATGATTGACGTGCTATCCAAGTTGCGCAATATTCAGAAGAAGATGCAACAGGAAATGCGACGCGAGCCCACCACCGAGGAGATCGCGATTCGGGCTGGATTCAGCTTGGATGAGGTAAAGAGGGTGATGGACATTGGCCGACATCCAGTTAGTCTGGATCGTCCGGTCGGCGAAGGCGACGACTGTAGCTTTGGCGAATTCATTGAGGACGCGACACAAGATAATCCCATCAAGAACGCAAGTAATGGCATTTTGCGGGACAAAATTGAAGGCCTGCTTAAGACCCTCACTTTCCGCGAGCGAGAAATCGTTCGGCTGCGGTATGGACTGGGAGATGGCTATACGTACACCTTGGAAGAGGTGGGACGCATCTTCAAGGTCACGCGAGAACGCGTGCGGCAGATCGAGGCCAAAGCGCTTCGCAAGCTGCAACATCCCGTACGGAGCCAACAACTCGAAGGCTTCTTGGGAAGTGCGGTCGAGGCCGAACCGGTTGCGAGCTAACGAGCCCGCAGCAAATCGCCGTTGTAGCGAGTTCTCTTCGCGAACTACAGCGACACTAGTTAAGTCAACGCAAACCGCTGATCTTTGGATCAGCGGTTTTTTTGTGCAGTTTGCACGTATCCATTAGACAGCAGATATCAACGAACCAACTAAGCGAGGTAACTGGATGAATATTACTGGCACAGCGCTCCGCGAGCTGCATCGAATTCATAAGCAGCTGACGGATCTACGCGGTCGCTTGGAGCGGGGACCAAAGCAAGTCGCTGCATCGGAAGGCGCAGTACGACGATTGGAGCTGGATGCAGAACAGGCAAAGGAAACGCTCAAAAAGGCTCGCATCGCCAGTGACGATAAACAATTGCAATTAAAATCGCGTGAAATGAAGATCGATGACTTGAAGGCCAAGTTGAACATCGCAAACAGCAACAAAGAGTTTCAAACTTTGAAGGATCAAATCGCCGCCGACCTGCAGGCCAACTCCGTGCTGGAGGACGAAATATTCGAGTCGCTCGAGAAGATCGACCTGCTCGCGGAAACGCTAACGAAGGCGGATGCCGATTTGGCGGGCGCGAGGGCCGAGGCAAGTAAAGTGAAGACTCGAATCGATGGCGAACAAGCGAACCTTGAGTCGGAATTGGCTCGAGTACAAGGAGAACTGAAAGAGGCTGAAGCGAATCTTCCCTCCGACTATAAATCCGACTACGATCGCGTCGCTCGCGTACGAGGCGAAGAAGCCCTTGCCGAAGTCGATGGCGAAGTTTGCGGCGGCTGCTTTCAAATGCTGACGCCAAACATGATGAACCAACTTTATCTGACTAAGCCCGTCTTCTGCAAAAGCTGCGGGGCGTTGCTCTACCTGCAGGAAGGGCGTCAAGTCGGTGATTGACGTCGCACGCCGAGAGTCAATCTTTACATAACGCCCATCTTCGAGCAAAATGATGGGCGATTAAACCAATTCGCGACCTCCGCATGTCGGAGGTCGTTTTTTGTCGCCAGTTGGAGAGAGAGCATGTCCGATCGGGTCCCGATGACGCAGGACGCGTATAACCGCATCAAGGCAGAGGTCGAGGAACTCGAAAACGTCGAGATGCCGAAGATCACCGAGAAGATCGCCGAGGCCCGCGCCGAGGGCGATCTCAAGGAGAATGCGGAGTACCACGCGCAGCGCGAGAATCAAGGCATGCTGCAAGCTCGAATTAACGAGAAGAAAAGTCAACTCGGTCGCGCTTTGATTATCGACATCTCGAAAGTCGACAAGAGTCAAATCTCGTTTGGTGCCACTGTTACCGTCAAGGACTTAGACTTTGACGACGAAGAGGACTTCACACTAGTCGGTGAAGGAGATGAAGACTACGACTCGGGCAAGATCAAATGTACAAGCCCCATCGGCCAAGGACTGCTCGGCCTGAAGGTGGGCGAAGTGGCCGAGATCGCCGCTCCAAAAGGCACGATCAAGTTTGAAGTCGTTTCGATTCGTTACGAATAACCACATACATTCTCACCGCCAGGCACGACCGCTATGCGAGTCTTCAGCTTGCGAACCATGCTGCTGGCAATGATGGGCGTGTCGGTCCTGTGCGCGCTTTTTACGACTGGCACTTGGAGCGCAGATGTTGCCCACCTGTTGCTCGTACTTGCATTCGCAATTCCGGCGGGCAGCTTGGCGTTCGATCGATACCACACACAACGAAGTATCGTCATCGGGACCTGCGTCGGTGCGATCACAGGAACAGTCGCGATCTCGGCACTCGTCTTGGTTGTCGACTTAATCCGTATTACGGCGTAAAGTCGTCGGAATCGCTGAGGCTGCACGCGAATGCGGCTAGTAGATCGGCTGCTTGGTCAATGTCGTCCAAGGAAATTGTCTCGACCGCGCTATGCATGTAGCGATTCGGAATGCTCACCAATCCGGTCGCGACGCCACCACGGCTGATCTGAATCGTGTTCGTGTCGTTCGGAGTCGCACGTCCAATCGCGGCGAGTTGGTATGGCAACTCCTGCTTTGTACACAGATCCAGCAGACGGCTCGTAACGCGTGGATTCATATTCGGACCACGGTAGATCACCGGCCCGTTGCCAAGCGAGATGTCTCCCTGTTGCCGCTTGTCGATGGTCGGGCAATCTGTCGCGTGCGTTACATCCACAGCGATGGCGACCTGCGGATCGACACCAAACGCGCTTGTCCGTGCGCCTCGCAACCCGATCTCCTCTTGCACGGTAGAAACCGCATAGATTCCGCAGTTCGGATTCTGCGATGCCGCACGTCGTAGCCCCTCCATGACGACCCACAGCCCGGTGCGGTTATCCATTCCGGGCGAGTTCGCCAGATTGTTTCGCATTTCTTGATAGCCAAGCTCCAGTGTGACAGGATCTCCGATGCGAATCGCAGCAGCTGCCTCCGCCTTGTCGGTCGCACCAATGTCCAGCCAGAGGTCATCTTGCTTTACGGTCTGTTTGCGCTCTTCATCTTTCAGTAAATGAATCGGCTTTCGCGCAATGACCGCAGGAATCGGACCACCTTCTGCCCAGATTGTCATTCGTTGTCCAACCAACTGGATGGGATCCCACCCCCCGATCGTTTGCGTATAGATAAAGCCCGAATCGTCAATGTGTGTGACGATAAGCCCGATCTGATCGCAATGTCCTGCAAACATTAATCGCATCGGGGCATTGGGATTTTTGCAAGCAATCACGTTTCCGTGAACGTCGGTTGTCACCGTATCCGCGAACGGAGCAACATACTCGCGGACGACCTGTTGAATCGGAGCCTCATACCCAGACGGGCTCGGAGTGCTCAAGAGTTGTCTCAAGAATGTATGTGCGGTCGCTTCCATGGCTTTCATTTCCGTTAGAGCAAAGAATCGTAGTCGCCGTAAAAGTACAGCGACTCAACGAATAGAGCCATCGCCATTTGAGGAGACGACGAAACGAATTCGTCAGTCGTGTGGCCCGCTCACAGCACGAAGATACTCGGCCAAGCGGCTTTGAAGGTCAAGCAAACTCTGCCACTGCTGCACATCGAGTTTGACTTGTTCGCCCTTGCCTTCCGACTCGACCGAGTTCATCAAATTACGAAGGCGGATATGGACGTATTCGATTAACTCAGCCATTTGTGCGGCCTGACCGGGAGACATTCGATCCGGCAACTCCGGTGGCTCCATCGAGTGAAGAGTCGATTGCAGGTCGTCGTTGTCTTCATCCCACTTCAGATCAAAATCTAACGAGCCTCCGCTTCTCTTCCCCTGAGCCGACGGATCGATCGTTCCGCGTGCCGCAGCGCTTCCGCGCCGCATATCCGCCAGGCGACCTGCGATTTCGTCTCGCGATCCGAAGAGCAGCACGGAACGCCCCAGCGTGATCATGTCCCCGAAGCGAAGGATCCGCAGTTGAATATCTTCGCCGTTGACTTTCGTCCCGTTCGTGCTTTCCAAGTCGGTAAGAACGAGCTTTTCGTGATCTTCCTGGATCTTGAGATGAAAGCGGCTGACCCGCTCGTCATTCAACTGGATCGAGTTCCCTTCTTCGCGTCCTACGGTCACAGGAGGGGAAACGTCTCCAAAGACTCGCCCACGGTCGGCACCGTCGAGTACGCGCAACGTAATCGTCATCAGCCCGGCTCTCTGGGAAGAATCTAGAGGAGGTGAACTTAGAAACCATTATTCCTACAGCGCTTATATCATCCCCGCAAAGCGGTGGTCAAGTCTTACCTGCATTTTTCGGCCAAAAGCTGCCGCCAGCTCAATAGAATCCCTCCTCGTACGCCCGTCTATAGCGGTTGTGAACTACAATCGAGCTGAATTTTCTCATCCCGTCTGAACTAGTCTCACGGATACGACATGTCTCGAGTGAGTTACCTGACATTGTGCGTCTTGGTCGCCGTACAAGCGAATGCCGTCGCAGCAGAACTCACGGTCGGCGAGGATCACTTTCTGAACGCCGTCGGACGTCGCTGTCCAATCGTAAAGTTGTGGCCCGACGGCGAAATTCCCGATGAGCCGAAAGTACTCGGCGACGAAACCGTCGAGACGACGCGTGGTGGTCGCGAAGGATTGTTGTTGATTCGCAACGTTGCCGTCCCTTCCATGACGATCTTGTCGCCGACCGCGGCAAAGAACACCGGTGCAGCCATCGTACTTTGCCCCGGTGGCGGTTACGGTTCGCTCGCCTGCAATCCAGTCATCGAGACTGCCAAGTGGATGAACGCACGAGGCATCACGGTCGTGCTTCTTAAGTATCGAGTCCCAAAGCGACATCATGAGTTCGCGATGAATCACCAGCCCTTGTAAGACGTGCAACGAGCAGTCGGTATTCTTCGCACGCGGGCTTCCGAGTGGCAAATCGCTCCGGACAAAATCGGTGCCGCGGGCTTCTCGGCCGACAGGCACTTGGCCGCATCTTTGGCGATCAATCATCACAAGCGATCTTACAAACCGGTCGATGCGTCTGACGAGACAAGCTGTCGCCCGGACTTTGCCGTGTTGTTGTATCCGGCATATTTGACCGATCCGATCGCGTCGCGCGAGCGCGATACGAAGTTGCACTACGAACGAATATCGGCGACCGCAACACCGCCAACATTGATCAGCGTCACGCATCCCGATAAGTTCACGATCGGTTCGGTCGAGTTCTGTCTGGCGTTGATGGAAGCAAAAGTCGACGTTGAACTCCATGTCTATCCCGATGGCAGTCACGGCGGAGCGGTCGAGAAGTATCCATTCGGTGAGTGGGCGAACGAATGCTATCGATTCCTCGGCGATCAAGGCATTGTCGAGAGAACTTCAAAACCGAAACCGCTGACCTATAAAGCCAAATCGCTGCCAGACGTCAAACTCGTTGAAGGTCTAACACTCGGCGATCAGCGTTTGCCGCAGATCATGGGCCGCGATTGCCCGGTTGTTTCAGTGTGGCCGCGCGGCGTTGGGCCAGACGAAACGCTCGAGCCCGAGGCCGAAACGGTCACCGCGAAGTCGCGTGGTGGAAATGCGTTGAATATTACGCGAGTAACAAAACCCACTTTGACCGTTGTGCGACCACCGAGCGATAAAGCGACGGGCAGAGCGGTGATCGTTTGCCCCGGAGGCGCATACGATGGATTGGCGGCGGAGCACGAAGGATCGCGTGTTTGCGAGTGGTTGAACGACCTCGGCATTACCGGGATTCTGCTGAAGTATCGAGTCCCGCGCCGCGGCGGCGAGTTTCCAAAACACCATCACGCTTTGCAAGATTTGCAACGATCAATCCGGCTGGTCCGTGCGAATGCAGCCGAGTGGGACCTCGACCCTCAGCACCTCGGTGTGTGCGGCTTCTCGGCCGGTGGCCATCTTTGCGCAATGCTCTGCACGAACTTCAACACGAACTCTTACGAGTCGATTGATGAAATCGACAAGCAAAGCTGTCGCCCAGACTTTGCTGTATTAACCTACCCGGCATACCTAACAGAGCCTCGCAATTCGAATAATGTTGATCCCAACGTTCTGACGCTCAAGCGAAACACAACTCCACCAATGTTCCTAGGTGCTGCCAAGGATGATCCGTTCACGCGCGGCATGTTGAACTTCTTTCTCAAGCTGCAAAAGGCGAAGGTACCAGCCGAATGTCATCTCTACGCGACCGGCGGTCGCGGCGGAGGAATCGACCCCATCTCCTATCCAACATCCGAATGGACCAAAGCGTGTGAACGCTGGCTTGCTGATCTCGCGGTAGAGAGAAAGACGCGAACCAATCGACAGTGACCACTGCGGCAACCTCAAGCAATCGGCGTCTCGGTTCAATCGCAGCAATCCACAATATCCTTTACTTGAAGGCGGCACGCTTCCATCAATCGCGATCCGGCACCATAGATGGTAAGAAACATCGGACGCTTCAGTGCAACGAACTCTGGTAACAGCATCGCAACTTCACCTCGACTAAATACCACGGGCACCGCGCGAACTGCTTGTAATCGCTGCCACGCCGGAGTCCCGTGATCGCGCAACGTCTGCAAAAACCGGATCACCTCGCGCTCGCCAACCGAGAGCGACGCGCGAGGCGTCTTGATGGTCGTTGCATATCTCCGTATCCAACGAGGAAACCAGACCTTGTCGTTCTTTCCAAGCTTTGCCTCGTTCAACAAGATGCAGAACTTCTCCACGCTCATGGGGAGCCCTCCCTCGTGAAACAGTCTTCAGGGGAGAGAATACCTGATAGTGTACATATGTCAACTGTTAGCTCGATTGTGGTAGTTAGAACGCTCTGGTAGCATTTTTCTTTGGCACCGGAATAAAACCGGCAAAACCCGGTGCTAACCGGAATAAAACCGGTGATAATGGGTTTATTCCAGAATTAACCGGGTGAATTAAATAAGTTATGCCGCAAAACTGAAGTCGCTGTCCGTGGGAGGTCCGTCATGTCTGATCAA
>JACNKX010000168.1 GCA_014381825.1 Planctomycetota bacterium | reverse complement strand
CCACTCAGCTTCCAAGAGCCCGTATGTTAATCGATCACCAACTCACCCACCCGAGTCAATCACAGGGAACCATGAGAACTATCCTGCTCGCCCTGATATTGTCGGCGCTGACTACCCTGCTGCATGCCAACGAAAAACCGCCGACAAGTCGGATGATTGGCGAAGTCCCTGCCGCAAAGGTCTTGTTCCTAGGCAACAGCATCACGCTGCACAGTCCAGCCCCAGCCATCGGCTGGACGGGAAATTGGGGTATGGCAGCCAGCTCGCGGGAAAAGGATTATGTCCATCTGTTGAGCGCAGACATTGCAACAGCAGCTGGTGCGCCGCCGAAGACAATGGTGAAGAACATCGCTGATTTTGAGCGCGGCTACGAAACATTCGACATCGCGACCAAGCTGAAGCCGGAACTTGAATTCAAGGCGGATATCGTAGTCGTGGCGATTGGCGAAAATACAAACGAACCAAAGACAGATGATGCGCGAGCAAACTTCGCTGCAGCGTTCACCAGACTACTCGACGAGATCAAGAAGCACGGTCAGCCGACCATATTCGTGCGCAGTTCATTCTGGCCGAATGAGACGAAGGACGGCATCATGCGGAAAGCAAGCATGGATGCCGGAGCCACGTTCGTGGACATCGCGGCATTAGGATTCGACCGGTCCAACGCCGCCGGTTCGGAGCGAAAGATCGAGCACGCTGGCGTAGCCGGCCATCCGGGCGATAAAGGCATGCGAGCTATCGCGGACGCGATCTTCGCAGCGATCAAAACAAAACCAGGAGAAGTGTGGCCAAGGCGATTGCTTGGCTACACACAGTTGCGTACTGATCTAACCGGCGGGCGGCACACGAATGTTCGCACCATGCGAGCCAAAGTCGTGAAGGCGGACGGATCAGAGCGGCGCGAGCTGGCCGCAGAACTCGTCGATGAAGTAAATGCATGGACGCAGTTCGGCGGATGGTCACCTGATGGATCGACCGCACTGATTGCTCGGGGCTGGCAGAGTCCGGCCAATGCGATGATTGAGGAACAACGGCAGAGCTTTCACTTCACCGAGGCGGGTTGGCTGCTGGACACACACCTTGTCGACGTCGCGTCTGGAGAATCACAGAACGTGACAGGCGTTGATCGTGTCAGCTTCTACAACGGTGGGCTATTCTTCTGGCCGGGCGACGCGTCGAAACTGGGATTCACCGCCTTGATTGATGGCAACTCGCATCCTTTCCGCATGGATCGAGATGGCCACAACAAGCTGGATTTGACACAAGGCTCACAGGAATTCACGTACGGCTTCAGCAGCTCGCGCGACGGCAGCCGGATCGCCTACCACAAGAGCTACCAGATCTACCTCGCCGACGCCGACGGGACGAAGGCCGTGCATATCGAGACCGGACAGCCGTTCAATTTCGGACCCACTTGGTCACCCGACGGCAAGTGGGTTCTGTTCGTTAGCGGCGAGCACTACAACTGCCACCCGCATATCGTCCGCGCCAACGGCACCAGCCTGACGAAGCTGGCGGACCGCGGCGGCTACCGAGGCGTCATGGAGTTTCTCGACGTGCCCGATTTCCACGGCGGCAGCAGCGACACACCCGTGTGGTCCACCGACAGCACTCGAGTCTTCTACACCGCGCGAGTCGGTACAAACGTAGAGCTGTTCGCTGTGAACATGGACGGCAAGATCGAGCAGCTGACCAAGTCCGAAGAAGACACGCTGCACTATCATCCACAGCCATCACCGGACGGCAACTGGCTGGTGTACGGCTCCAAACGCGAGGGCGTCCGCCAGCTGTACGTAATGCAATTGGCTAAAGGCCAAGAAACACGCATCACCAATCTCACTCCGGGCCACGCTGCTATGTGGCCGCACTGGCAGCCGTTGACCGCGGACAAAGGCATCATGGCCGAGCAGATAGACGAGTGACGGGATCACCATGATTCGCCTACCGATCTCGCTCTCCAAGCTAAGACTTTTTGAGGCAACGATCCTCGAATCTCAGCGACGAAACCGGACTAACTTGGTGCGCCTGATGCTTTGCTAAATCCTCTCTCACCGACGGCCACGCTTCAGGTTAGTTGATATCCAATGAGGAGCTGGATAGAACTAGCTCACCAGGGAATGGAAGTAGCCGCTGGAATATCACGCGCACAAGCTCGCCAATCATTACGCTTGGATCGGCATCGGCCATCAGGATCAGCAAGTGAGTACCGATTCGGCAATTCAACTGGCGCGCGAACTCACGAAAGCTAAATCCATCGTCGAACTCCACGTGTTCCCGGAGCCACGAGGTCACACGACGCCGAAGGACACACCAGAAATGGTGACGAGTTGGATCCTTTCCGTATCGGTTGAATGACGAGTATGGTTGGAGCCATCAGATGAAACGCTGCCTCGATTGCACTTGAACAAGACGGAAGTCTTCACGGTCTCCATCGATCGAAAACCGAACAGCAAAGGCATTACGATGAAGTCGCTGATTCAATTACTGGTGCTAATCTCGCTATTCCTCCCGTTGGGGATACGTGCAGCGGAGCCAATGGACATCGGCTCAAGACGCGAATTGCTTGTCGACGATTCACTGATCGAAAGATTCTCGGGCGGAGCAACACTCCAGTTGCATCATCCTGTGGCTCGCGAAGTCGCCGTACGGTTTGACCAACCGTGGGAAGGGAACACGAGCGGCTACGTCACCATCATGCGAGACGGTGATCGGTTGCGGATGATCTATTGTGGGCATCGGATGGTGTGGAATGACGGCAAGCTTCAAATGTCGCACAGTCCTGTTGTCTGCTATGCAGAAAGTCACGATGGCATCACTTGGAAGAAGCCACATGTCAAGTTGTTTCGCTGGCGTGGCAAGGATGCCGATAAGATGTCCGATCCAATGGCAAACAATATCGTCTGGCCCGGCAGTTCGGAATCAGGCACTTTCGTTCCGTTTCTTGACAGGCGCTCCGAGTGTCCGGCGGCGGAGAAGTTCAAAGCGGTCGGTGGGGTCGGTAAGACGGGACTGTTTCTGTTCACTTCTCCCGATGCAATCCACTGGACCAAGAGCGACGAAGCGATCTTCAAGCAGGGTGCCCTCGATTCGATGAACGTCGTGTTTTGGGACGACATCACAAAACGCTATGTGCTGTACTACCGTACGGTCGTCGATGGCTTGCGAGCAATCGCCATGTCGTCATCCGTTGATCTTCATAACTGGTCGGAACCCGTGCCACTGGAGTATCCGAACTCGCCGCCGCAGCAGATGTATACGAATCAGATCGCTCCATATTATCGAGCCCCGCACATTCGGATCGGTTTCCCGACCCGTTACGTCGCCCGCTCGATGACTGATCAGTTACGCTCGCTCGAACCTGTTCCATTACGCGCAGAACTCGCTGATGCATACGCTCGCGTCGGCTCTGATCTAACGGACGGATTGTTCATGACCAGTCGAGACGGGATCAGCTTCCGCCGCTGGGACGAAGCGTTTCTGCGTCCTGGGCCACAAGCCGATGATTCCAACAGCCGTTGGATGTACGGAGACAACTACCAAAACTACGGCTTGTACGAAACGAGTTCCAAGACAGGCGGCGCGCCAAGAGAACTTTCGATGCTGTTCAGCGAGGGGTACTGGCGCGACGGAGAGTCGCGCGTACGACGATACACGATCCGCACGGATGGTTTCGTTTCCATCAACGCTCCGTTCGCAGGCGGCGAGATCGTTACGCGACCACTAGTCTTCTCCGGCCAGCAACTAAACGTGAACTATGCAACCTCGGCGGCGGGAAGTCTCCGTATCGAGATTCAAGGCTTTGCGGGCGAGACGATACCGGGATTCTCGCTGGCTGACAGTGCTGAACTCGTCGGGGACCGCGTCGAACATACGGTACGCTGGAACAACACGAGTGACCTAAGCAAAATCACTGGGCAGCCAGTGCGACTCCGCTTCGTACTCAAGGATGCCGACTTGTACGCGTTTCAATTTCCAACAAAGACCACGGAAACGCGAGGAGATTGATGTTACTAAGACCCGACTTCGTTAGCTAACAACCTCCTTCGCCACACCCTACGCAGCTTGAAAAACACAAAGGCCCTCACTCCCGGTGTGATAAACGTGCGATAGGCATCATTCGCGACTATACTATCGCCGTGGTTGATTCACTCGCATGTAGCTCGACACCGGCCGATGATTCTTTCGCGTAAAACATCTAACGGTGCCTGCACCTTAGTGACGCTCTTGCTGTTCGTGTTGCTGTCCCCATCGGCGAGAGCGACAGACACATTACATCTTCGCTGCGAGGCAGGAGACGCAGTCAACGGGCAGCCAACTCGCGATTCAACCGTTCGTTCGTCAACGGTCTCTGTCGGGAAGTTGGTCTCTCCCGATTTGCCAAATCAAGGCAGCTGGCAATTCGACGGACTCAGCTCCATCGCCTATGCCGTTCCGAGCAACGCGGTCGGGTTTGCTGAGAACTTTACTTGGGAAGGCTTCTTCCTCTCACCATCATCCAACAAGTTCCTACCCGAAACCGGCATCGCTGATCGGCTGTTAACTCAGTTTGCATTCGACAAGGGTGACTGGACGCGTTTGGCGATCGGACTGGTGGCGGATGGCGAAGGATCGCCGAAGTTGTGTGTCGAGATCGAGGGTTTTGAAGGCCGTACTTTCGGTATGGGCGATCGAGCCGTTCCAGTAGATCGCTGGCATCATTTTGGACTGGTGCATGAAGGAACGGCAGCCGCAGCGACGATTCGATGGTATCTCGATTACGAATTGACCGGTGAGATCTTTCTCGGCGGACAAGCGAATCAGAATACTTTGCGGCCACCGGGCAAAGCGCGATTCACAATCGGTGCAAGGTTGAAATCAGGGGCTCAAGTGAATCGAGGCTTCGAGGGCTTCATCGACGAGGTTCGATTGACTCCACGTTCCCTGAAAATCAACGAATTCCTACGTTGCGAAGGCGCAAGCTTCGAGCAAGTCATCGATACCGCGCGCTTGGGCGTGCAACGGCGGGAAGAGTTTTGGAAAAAACGGCATCAGTGGGCGCGAGAGCATTCGACACGTTGGGCCGATCCGGGAAGCGTACGATCGTCCATCGATACGTTTTTTACACCACCAAGTGAACCGATCGACGATGCCGCGTTTCTGCGGCGGCTGTCGCTGACCGTCCGCGGACGCATACCCACGCGGGATGAGGTCGAATCGTTTCTGGACGACGATCGAGTGGGGAAGCGCACTCGTGCAATCGATCGGTTTCTCGCGTCACCTGAGTGGGCCGATGGATGGGTTGGATACTGGCAGGATGTGTTGGCGGAGAATCCGTCGGTCGTCTTTCCCACATTGAACAACTCGGGCGCGTTTCGCCAATGGATTTATGAATCGTTTCGCGACAACCAACCGTTTGATCGCTTTGCAACCGAACTGTTACTCATGGAATCGGATGGAAGCGAGTCGAACGCAGGCGACAGTCCCGCGAGTTTTTCCCTCGCGACTGGAAACGACGCTCCCATGGCGATGCGCTCGCATGTTGCCATGAAGGCATTTGCGGCGATTGATCTCAAGTGTGCCCGTTGCCACGACTCGCCGGTTGATCAGTTCCTACAAGCCGATCTGTTTTTACTGGCAGCCTATTTAAACGGCGAGCCGCTGAAAGTTCCTGCATCAAGCGTGGCGGCCGTCGGCAAGGCAAAGGAGACCGGACTTATCACGACGACGCTCGTCGCGGAGCAAACCATTCATCCAGAGGGCCTCACGGCCCGATGGCTCGGCGAAACGAAAGACACCGAGCCACTGAACCCATTCCAACTTGGACCGCGCGCGGAACTCGCGGCGTTACTTACTTCTCCCCGCAACTCACGTTTCTCGGATGTCATCGTCAATCGCGTTTGGGAACGCTATTTCGGGAGTGGGCTCGTCGAACCGGTCGACCAATGGAACGACCGGCTTGACGAAGCGCAACCGGTATTGCTTCGCACGCTGAGCGCCGAATTTGTGGCAAGCGGTTACGACATGAAAGCTCTCGCACGCGCGATTCTCATGTCCAAAGTCTGGCAGTCGCAACGCAAGCGTCGACAGCGGATGACCGCAGAACAATTGGTCGACTCTTTGTTTATGGCGGTCGGCAAGGACTTCCAGGCCGAGACGCTAGGAGTTCACGCCACCGACCCCGGCGCCGTTCATCTGCCGCGACCACATCGAGCGTGGCAGTTCGCGGCCTTGCCCAACGAAAGAGACCGACCTGCACTTGGAATGCCGGTAAATCAAACCATCGTCGACGTAATGGCAACGTTCGGGTGGAACGGGAATCGCCAACAACCACGAAGCGAGCGTGAACAAACAACATCGGCGCTCCAGCCACTGATACTGTTCAATGGCTTGATGTCGCAGCGAATCACGCGGCTGTCCGACCAAAGTGCAATCACCGAGTTGTGCTTGCAAGACATCCTCGTGTCGACTCTCGTAGAGCAATTGTTTCTCGGTGTGCTCGGACGACGGCCGGACGACGAAGAGCGGCAACATTTCACGGAGTATCTCAGCCCTGGATACGAGCATCGGCGAACGGGCGAGCCCGTCCGACGATTCAAGCCATTGAGTGAGTTTCAACCTGATTGGCGAAAGCACTTGGAGGCGGAGCAAACTCAGCTCATGTTGGAGGCAAGAAAACGTGTCGCGAGTGGCGAGCCACCAACAGCGCGAATCACGAAGGACTCTCGCGAACGAGTTGAGGACGTACTGTGGGCGTTAATTAACTCTCCCGAGTTTGTGGTGATGCCATGAGCGAGTACTACAAGAACAACTCACCAGCCGTCTCGCGCCGCGAGTTCAACGAGTTCGTGGTCGCTGGGGCTATCTCGGCGGCTACGACGACTCAGCTCGACGCAGCACCTCAAGGCCGAGCCGAAGCTTGCGTACTGCTTTGGCTGGGCGGCGGGATGTGTCACGTCGATACGTTCGATCCAAAAACAGTCGGAGATCCCAAGGCAAACAAAACTGGTTCTGCTTACCCATCGATACCGACCGTCATTCCTGGTGTCCAGGTGTGCGAGCATTTGGCTCGGACCGCCAAATTGCTCGATCGAGGCGTTCTGCTGCGGACGCTGAATCACCCACTCAAAGTCGATCACGCGGACTCAGCCAATTTGGTGAAGACCGGACGGCTGACAAGCGGCACGATCGTCTATCCGTCACTCGGATCACTCGTCGTTCACCAACTCGGACGACGCGCGGACGACATACCGCCGTACATCGTCATGGGCTCGCCGAACGTGACACGCGGCCCGGGATTTCTCGGCAGCCGATACGGCTATCTCTATCTGACAGATGTCGATGCCGGCCCGACCGGTCTGAAGCGTCCATCGGACGTCAGCCAACAACGACAAGGTCGTCGTCAAGATCTGCTGGACTTACTGCGAGTCAAGGCACGGGCAAACGCAGCAGAAGATCCGACAACGCGGGATTATGACGCGACCCTTGATGATGCGAGAGCGCTGATGAATGGCTCGTTCGCGAAGATCTTCGATCTGACCGGCGAACCCGACGCCGCGCGCAATCGGTATGGCAGTCCGTTCGGCCAGCGTTGTTTGTTGGCACGTCGACTCGTCGAATCGGGCGTTCGATTCGTCGAAGTAGCTTACGACCTGAATTTCAAAAACGGTACTGGCTGGGACACGCATCGCCATGGACAGAAGAACCAGCACTTATTGATTGAAGATCTGGATCAGGCTCTTAGCGCATTAGTCGAAGATCTCGAACAGCGAAAACTACTCGACACGACGCTGATCGTAGTCGCGACGGAATTCGGCCGGCCCCCAGATTTCGATGGCCAAGGCGGCAGAGGTCATCAGTCGGCAGCGTTTAGCGCCGCCATGTTTGGTGGAGGATTGAGGGCCGGGAAAATCATCGGCGCGACAGACGAACTCGGTCGCCGAGTTGCCGAGCATCCCGTCACTATTCCAGATTTTCACGCAACGATTCTCGCGACCCTCGGTATCGATCCAGCGACCGAGTTGTACGACGGGGATCGCCCGATTCCTATCACAGATCACGGAACTGCAATTCATGAATTGTTTGCCTAGCTCGAATGTCCGGCCATCCTACTTGAACCGCTCGGTCGCTTTGGCCATCGCGTTGACTGCTCTTCTATCGAGTCTTGTCCCGCGTGCAGCAGCCGTCGCGAAAGAAGAGGCAAAGCCGCAGACAATTGAACAAACACGCATCACGGTGACGGGGCATGAGTTCAACCGTCCCGATCCGTTTCCAGGGCAAGGCAACTTTTCCTGGCCGGGCAATATGGTGCGCTTGCCCGATGGCGAACTGCTGCTTGTGCATTCGGCTGGTTACTACCATGTTTCGTTTGCCCAACCGCGACTGATCGAACCCGCACTGCGAAAGCGTTGGCTGACCGACGGTTGGCCGCTCGACTTCGCCGCGCCGACCGGCGGACGCTCGATGCTGGTTCGCTCGCGCGATGGCGGCCGTACGTGGAGCAAGCCACGGACATTGATCGACTTGCCGCTGGACGATGCGCCCTATGGACTACTTCGTTGCGATGACGGAACGCTGCTATGCTTCATCAACGTCCAAGCTTCCTGGTACGGGTACGCGGAAGCTCCGCCAGCGTTCCACAAAGACATTGATGGATTGAATACTCAGCAATGCGTCGTGCGTTCGATTGACGATGGGCGAAGTTGGAGCAATCCGATCTGGCTCGACAGCCCCGGAAATTTTTATGAGCGCAGTCACGCGCAACCGTTGTTGCTGCCAAGCGGTCGCATTCTGTGGCCGACTTATTACAGCAAGAAGGCCGATTCCCGCTTGTACGGCGCGCTGCACGCATCGGACGACGAAGGGCGGACGTGGAGTGTCGCCTCACGCATCACGCGTTCCGGTGAAACTGCCGATACCGCCGGCGAGGATTCAGGAAATATCGATGAGCCGGCCGTGACACAACTTCCCGATGGACGTTTATTTCTGATCACGCGCCCTGACGGGGGATACTTCTTCTCGGAGGACGAAGGCGCAAATTGGACGTTCGGTGGCCGCCTGGTGACGACCGGAAAATTCAAAGCCCCGCGACTGTTTGTGCTCGCCGACGGAACCGTCGTCTGCATCTGCACGTATCGAAATCTTCAGGTCTTTCTCGGACGCGATGGGGGTAAGTCATGGACCGGTCCGATCGATCTCGATCCCACTTCGTACGGTTATCCAGGTGGACTGCAATTAGAAGACGACTCAATGCTCATCTCGTACTGTTCCTCAGGGCGAGCGCCAAACCGCGTTCATTTGTTGAGGTTTCGAGTTGATGCCTCGCGAACGAGAATCGAATTATTGCCGGTTGATAACGACCTGCGCCCACCGAAGTAAGACACAAAGAATACTTTGTTCGAGTTAATGGCCAAATTGAACTCGAACAGCCGATCACCACGAGGCAGAAACGTTCAACACGCGATCTATCCGTCCTAAAGCAGCTGGACAAATCGACACTCGATTCAGACCGAAAGGAAAGCCCCAGATGTCCAAGCAGAAGACAATCCTAGTCGTCGCGATCGTACTACTGGCCGCTGCGCAAGTCGGCGCGCAGGAATCCCCCAAGGCGGCTGGCCCCTTGGCACGGGTCCAGGTACTCGAAGGCGTCTGGCAAGGCGACGGCGAGGGATTTGGTCAAACCTCAAAGGTAACCCATGAATGGAAGAAGGTCCTTGATGGTAAGTTCATGCGTCTAAAAACGCGGTCGGTAACCGAGGGTGCGGACGGAGCGGCGTCGGTTCATGAAGATGTGGGCTATGTGAGCTGGAGTGAAGGCGAGAGCACCTTACGGTTTCGGCAGTTTCTGAGTGAGGGCTTTGTGAATACGTTCCGGCTCGAACAAGTCGAAAGCCCTGCGCTCGGCTTCAACTTCGAACCTGAGTCGACCGAGGGAATTGCGAACTTAGTGGCTCGCATGACACTTCGCTTTGATCCGTCGGGTGGCTACGAGATGATCCTGGAACTCGGAGCCAAGGGTAAGCCGCTGAAGGCTTGCCAGACGATGAAGTTGAAGAAAGTTAAGTGAGCACCTTCCCGTCGGACAAACGAGGATTCGACTTTGCGTCGAGCGTAGTTGGAACATGGGGTGCGATGACAGGACGGGAACATCGCACGGTGCGATCCGGCAGTAGCCGTTGCCACATCCAAGGTCCGCAATCTTTTAGGGGCCATGGCCAAGCAGGCTGAGCCTGAACCAATCGACAAGCCGTCAGTTCGCTGTGCCGGGCACCGATCGCCGTCAGGCGGATTGGTCGGCGGCGGCGAGATGCAATCGGCAGCCGTCACCGACGGCAGCGGCCGTTTACTCTACAACCATCCGTTGCCGTATCTCGATTCGGGCTGAGCCGCCCTTCGCTCTGCCCGATCCCGTTCTCTCACAACAACTACCAGCGTTGCTGATCGCTGAGTCGCTTCGTGCTGTGCCTGATGCCAACGAAACACAAAATAGAGATGCGCGACTTGCCCCACCAGGCTCCTTGAACAAGGAATTTGAGCTTCGGCTCGCTCAAACGTAGTTCCATGTCTGCCCCGAACTCCCAACTCAGCACTGCTTCTCACCCAAACTAGACGACCTGCGAAGTCAAATTCTCAGTTGTTATGCCTTAATTAATCAATCGGTTCAGCGCGGGAGTCGCCCATCAGGAACTCAAGTCCGTCACGGCCTTTGTATTGTACGGCATCCTGCGCATGCATCCAGAAGTACAACCAAGTTTCACCATCATCCCGACACTTACGTATGCAATCAGATACAACTTTTGACGGAACGAAAAAGACCTCCGGTAGCGTAGGCGCGTCAGGCCAGCCATTCAGCCACACGTACGCATACCAAAAGTAGTCATCGTAATCATCGATCGCCTTTGGAGACATCTTCCATAGATAGATCGGGCCAAGCTCTTTGTCATTTTTAGTCGACTGAGTGCCCGTCTTAACTTGAATGCGAAATCCCGGCCCGCCTGATTCGCGTGCAACAAAGATATCCGATCGCGCCGCGCCACCGCGAGGAAGGCCAACGCAAAGGTTGTATCCAGAAAGCTGGCCTGCAACGTAGTGCTCGCCACACGTGCCAATGTTTGCAGAAGTCGTCTTTGTCATTTGTGTGAGTCAAATAGTTTACCGAACGAAGTCGCCATCCGAATGGCATAACGTCCCGTGCATCCGATTGTTAACCGATTACTCAATGTCATCCGGAAAAAATGGCCATGGGGGATCGACCGGGGTGAGCTGTAGTTTACCATTCGATGCATACGATGATACGTACCAGCGTCCATGAGTCAGAACAGACATACCCGCCGCGACATTTTGATTCTCCTCAAGCCAGCGTTCTATTTGTTGTGATTCGAAGCGCTGAACGTCAGGCCGGTTGTAGAACTCTTGCATCGTTTGTTCGTGCTCGATCGAAAGTAGATCTACGGCAGCGCGTGCACATAGTTCGATCGCACGACGTTCCTTTTCGGAAACTCGATCGGAATTCACGAGTGACTCGAGAACCGGGCCGAGCTTCTCGAAGTCGAGTTCCTTGCGATCATCAGGTGTGAGCATCGCATTTCCTTGACTCACAAGCGACCTCTTCAGTCGGCTAAAACGCTACCGATCACCGGGTGGCGACGAGAGATTTTCCATTGCTAATTTGCGTTGCTTCGCCGCTTCGGTGCATCGGATCGTTCTCTGCTTGCCTTGCCAGATAGGTCGCCCCGAAGCCTCGAGTCTTGCTTGCGCATCGCGAAGATACACGGAGAGGTCGCCGTCGCATTCTGCCAGAATCTGCCGCCGGATTTCGTGCAGTTCGTCGAGTATTAGGTTACGGGTCATCGTCAAGTCCTCCGAGGAATTCAACTGGCGTGCAAATCAACAATCCGGACAAGCCAAGTTCGCCAAGCAATTCGTAGACGCGAGGCAGCACATGAGCGTTCGCGATGTGCTTACAATTTTGCGTCAACAAGTATTGTACACCGGCCAATGCGGCGGCGGCGACATGTGCAGCATCCACCGTTTGGCCTGATCTTGGAGAACGGCTGTCGAGGGATTGCTGCTTGGCCATGCAGTAGCGTGGCTTATGATCGATGTTTCGATGTAAACGGTGTCCATCGCTACATTCTATTGCAGATAACGGCGGTGTTCACCAAGCCGCGGCAAACAATTTTCAATTGTCAATCCGCTCGGCACCGCGGCTTTAGTGCAACACATTGATTACCCCGCGTTTTGATCGTGCCTCAGACTTTGGATTGCCGCGTCAATGTCGTCCACGTCATGTTCGTAATTCGGATGTTCCCGAATCAGTTCCAATGTCGAAATTATTACATCCTGTTGTCTGTCAGTCAAAAGTTTACGCCAACCCTCGGGGTGTTCGTCGCGTCGAAAAAGTCGGTCGATGAACCCATACGAATGCTTGTCGTTTAATTCGGCAATCAAGAAGGCAGGAAGGTGGAAAACAAAGCCCTTCGCATCGAAGAACCAAGGCGAGACATTGCATCGTTCGAGATCAGAGTAAGAGATGTGTTTCCAATTCAGTTTCTCGTCGGTTGCGCGAAGTCGTTGGAGTTCTTCGTCGGAAGCGTAGTCGTCCAATCCGTTCGCCTCGAAAAGCCCGATCCCTTCGCCCAATTTCGCATCGGCGAATGCGGTTTCAATTCGTGAAACTACGTCATCGACGCGCGGAGCAAATCTTTGTAACCAGTTCGAGAATGAGTCAATCAGCTTCTGATCTCGCGTTTGGTCTCGCAATTCGTCGAGATCAAGTTCGTCGATGCGAAAGCAGCGATCGTCAGGCATCGATTAGCTCCGCATCAGGTTTTGCGGGGTAACGACCGCCATAAGCTGGCGGCGGGAGAAGACAATGGAAAACACAAAAGACCCGGCAACCGCCGCTCCGCTTCATGGCATTGACGTAGTTTGAGACCTCTCCCCGCCGGCAAGGATGCCTCCAAGGAATCCCATTGGAATGTACGCCAGCAGAAGGTCGCATGCGATGAACCACACGGGACCACCGCACATGAAGATCATCGCAGTACCGCCGAGCAGAAAACTCACGCCAATGCCAATTGCAAACTTCATGTTGTGGCTGGCCGCGAGCTTGGCAGCGACGAAGGCACCGGTGAGCGTTCCAAGCGCGTGAGCCAGGAACGGAAAAATGAAGTTCACCGGCGTAAACAACTTCATGCTCTCGCGGAGGCCTTCCGCTGTGGAGACGTCCGCGCCCTCGGGAAGAGGGACGACTGACATTCCAACGTTGACCAAACCAAGATTGACCACGCTGCCAATGACAAAACCGAGGATTGCCGCCAAGATGTTCCTCGCGATGGGATTCATAATCAACCCAGTTTCGTTGCAAGTGTGGTTGCAGCTTTGCAAATGTGAGGCTTCGTTCTACTGACGAACCATTAATGTTCTTGCCCGTCGATCACATCCGAATTGATTCGTTACTCTCCAGTCCGCGCTTCGCTCACGGAGAACAACAACCCATCAGGATCGACAAATTGTGCGATTCTCGCGCCAAAGGTCTCCGTTGGCTCTTGAGTACACTGAACATTGTTCTCAATCATTCGCTCATGGAATTCATCAAGATTCTGGACCTCGAAACCGGCGCGGCAGCTTCCCGCTGGTTCGGCCTGCTGAGTGTCGGCATCGGGCGCGGTCCCATCGCTTATGTGGAGAGCCAGCGTTGCTCCGTCGGTCAAGAATTCCGTCCATTCGGGCGATTCAAACTTCAGCGGAATGCCAACTAAGTCGCGATAAAACGCCACGGATCGAGCCATATCACTTACGAAGACGATCGAGTAATTGATGCGCATACTCACGATGATATCCCGCTTGGAACGCAATTTCACCCCCTGTGTTGCGGCTCGGTGGGATATCGCGATAACCGCCGACCGGTGAGTATCCGTTAGTGCAAGGATGTCTGACCTTGAGCAAGCTTTAATGAAAGTGAACGGTAGGGCCGGCTCCCACTGTCAAATCAGAATCGACCACCGCTCTACTTCCGCTGAGCGAAGCACGCGAGTCCAGCAAACAAAGCTCGGCTACTCGTTAAGCGTATTGAATTCCGCTACAACCAAAATCGCACTTTGACTGACCACTAGCCCATCTCCAGGAGTAGATACGATGAATCTGCTGCATTCGAAATCCATCAGTTGTCGTCCGACATGCCATTTGAAGTTCTTGCTTCTGTATTCGCTCGCCGCCGGCCTATGCACAGCGTGCAGCAAGCCACCGGCGCCAACTCCCGCCCTCCCCGTAACGATAAGTAACAATACAGAGGCTGCATCCGTGAGCAACGATCCCGAACCGGAGAAGGAAGTACCAGAATTCGCCCCCGCCCCCGAAGGCAAAGTGCTTCGTCATGCCGTCTTCTTTTCGTTCAAGGAGGAATCGAGTGAGGAAGACGTTCAACGTATCGTCGACGCGTTCCGCGAGCTGCCAGCGAAGATCGAGGAAATCATTGACTTTGCATGGGGTACGAACAACAGCCCCGAGGGACTTGATGATGGGTTCACACACTGTTTTCTGCTGACATTTAAAGATGAAGCCGGGCGAGCGGCGTATCTCCCGCACGAGGCGCATAAGGCGTTTGGCGATGTCCTGCGTGGACACAATGACAAGGTATTCGTGGTCGATTACTGGGGGACGCCCGCCGTCGAGCCGCTCGAGAAGGAACTGAAACACGCCGTCTTCTTCCGGTTCAAGGAAGACGCAGCGCCCGAAGACATCACGAAGGTCGAAGAGGCATTTGCCGCGTTGCCGTCCAAGATCGACACAATCAAAGATTTCGAGTGGGGCACGAACAACAGTCCTGAGAAACATGCGGCAGGATTCACGCACTGCTTTATGGTGACGTTTGATTCGGAAGCAGGGCGAGCCGCGTATCTGCCCCATGCCGACCACCTTGCGTTTGTTGAAATTCTGAAACCGATTCTCGACGCACCGCGAGTGCTGGACTTCTGGGTTCAGGAGTAGCTGGCCGCTGCGAATCTTACATCACGTTAGCTGTGAAACGTTGGCCTAGGTTAGACTAGGTTTACGGTAAAGGTTCGCGAATGTCTTCACAGCATGTCAATTCACAGCATGTCAATTCACAGCAAGCGTTCGGTCTCGCGCGGCCGCGCGTGATGCTGGTCGCACTGATACTCCAATTCCTCGCTCTAGCGGTTCTCGCTGACGACTCGCGCATTGCCACGGAGGTCTCGAAACATTTCTCCGATTCCGTGCTTCCCGTGCTAAAGAAGCATTGCTACGAGTGTCACAGCCACGCGAGCGATGCCGCCGAAGGCGGATTGGTTCTGGACAGTCGAGTTGGCTGGCAGGTCGGCGGCGATTCTGGCGCAGCGATCATAGCTGGGGACGCGGCAAAGAGCCTGCTCATGAGAGCTGTCGGGTACTCCGATACGGAACTACAGATGCCGCCCGATGGCAAGTTGTCTCAGCGCGACATTGACATCTTGAAAGAGTGGATTGCGGACGGCGCGGTCGACCCGCGGGTAACGAATCCTC
>JACNKX010000144.1 GCA_014381825.1 Planctomycetota bacterium | reverse complement strand
GCCGTATCGTGACAACCGATGGGCCTCTCGCGAGAGGCCCCAGGCGATCAGAACAAGCAATGCGCCGCAGTAGCCGTGATGGACTCGAATTCCGAATGTCAGCAGACCGATCGTTGATGCGGTATCGCGAGTCGATTCGAGCTGAAGCCCGAAACGGAGGATCACTGTTACGAGTTCAATCAGCAACGTCAAACCGAGAACTTGAACGACCGGATTCTCATAGCTCCGCCTTTGCTGCGTCATAGCGGTTACTCCGCTTCGCACTTACAATAGTTTGGTGAACAAACTCCTCGACCCGCCTGCCGCGCCGGCTCGACCGCAACTGTCTTCTAGTGCTGCCGCACTGTGGGGAACGATCTACGGCGCAGTTTCTGCAGTTGGTTATACAGCAACCAACATTTGCATGCGTAGCGTGACCGATTGTGATCCTGTCTGGGTAATGTGCATCAAGACGATTCCAACTGTCGTCGGCGTCGCGCCGTGGCTAATCGTTCGGTGGCGTCGCGGTGAGCGAGTCTTTCCGCCGTTGCCCGTCATTGCGACACTTGCTGCGGCGGGTTTGATAGGGCAGCTTGGCGGGAATGTGGCCTTCCAATGGTCGTTGGGAATCATCGGTATCGCACTGACCGTACCTTTGTGCATGGGCATGATAATTATTGCCGGTGCCGTACTTGGACGCGTCTTGCTACACGAATCGGTCAACACGCTGACGGTCGTTGCCCTCGCGATATTGCTCGCTGCGATTTGGATCTTGTCGGTTGGCGCACAAGACGCGAGCAATGCAATGGCGGAACTGGGAACAGTAAGCCCGTGGTTCGTGACAGCTGCCGTCACAGGCGGCTGTATCTCCGGGCTTTCCTACGCGATACTTGGTGTCGCGATTCGGAAAGCGGTCTTGGGCGTGTCGACGGTTTCTGCGACAACATTCTGTATCGCGATAGTTGGTCTGTTGTGCTTAACACCGCTAGCTGTCCATCGAATCGGAGTGACAGAGATGCTTCAGACCGATCGTGGCGACATCGCCATGATGGTCTTAGGTGGTGTGTTCAACTTGATTGCCTTCTTAGCTCTCACCCGCGCTTTGCAAATCACATCGCTCGTCCACGTTAACGCATTAAACGCGTCTCAAGTTGCGATGGCATCGGTGGCCGGAATCGTGTTGTTTCAAGAGCAGGCGTCGCCGGCATTGACACTCGGCGTGTGTTTGACGGTTGTCGGACTCTTGATCATGCCTCGACATAAGAGGGTCGGGGAGTAGCGAGCGACGAACGCTCTATCGACCGATCGCCCCGGCAAGAGAATTACGGGTTACGAAGCCGCTGAAACGCTCTTCGAGGCTAAGAAGCTCCGCCTCGAGACCATTTTCAAACGCCTCGAATGCGGTTGTTTTTGGCATTTCAAGCTCAAGCAACAACGCTGCCGTCGAACCAGAAGCTTGCGTTTGGGCCGGTTTTGATGTGCGGGCGTACATGACTCTGCTCCTAAGTTGAGATTGATGCAAGCTGTAGTAGCAATCATCGTGCCGCGGCGGATCGTTGACATCTCGAATGGCGTAAATCGTCTTAGCAACTAGGTTTGCTTCCGATCAACGATCACAATCGTTCAAGTCTATTGGGCAACATTGAACAGCTGATGCAACTTCGTTCACTTCCGACAACGTCGTGTCAAATTCCGTCAGAACGCAATTCGGCCACAGCAGAAAAAACTTGAAAATATTTCAAGCGTTCCCAAATAACGGCGATGTCCTGCCGAATTCCCCGTTGAGAACCGCAGGGTCGCGGCAAGCCTCGTATTGGAACAGTTACGAATCACGGCGTTAGATACATCACAGAAGTTGGAGGATCGAATGATGGTCAAGAAATCAGCAGTTGTGGCCGCCGGCGTGCTGCTCTTAGCAGGCTTGCTGTACGGTCGGAGTCATGTCTCGACAGCGGTTGGGATTGCTCACCAGACGTTCGAGGACAGCGTTCCGGTGACGTTCGAGTTAAAGAGGGCTCGCGAAGAGATTCGACGACTACAGCCCGAGATCGAACGCAACATGCACGCGATCGCGGAGGTCGAAGTCGAAGTCGCCAAGTTGGAGCGACAAGTTCTGAAGGCAGAAGATCGTTTGGCCAAAGACCGAGGCGATATCATTCGCTTGAAGGAAGATTTGGATTCGGGGTCGGAACAGTTTGTGTATGCGAATCGCAACTATACTGCGACACAAGTGAAGACGGATCTGACTCGGCGCTTTGACCAGTTCAAGACGCAGGAAGCAACAATCGTCAGCAAGAAGAAGCAATTGGCGGCCAAGCAACGAATGATGCTCGCCGCTCGCGACAAACTAGAAGGCATGCTGGCCGCAAAGAGTCAGCTGCAAGTTGATGTCGAGAACCTTGACGCGCGCTTGAAGATGGTCGAGGTCGCTCAAACGACTAGCGATTTCAACTTTGACGATAGCAAGCTAGCGCAGACGAAGGAGCTGGTCGACCAAGTGCGAACTCGTATCGAAGTCGCAGAGAAACTGGTCAACGCTGATCTCGAGTACTACGATCGCATTCCACTCGACGAGTCCGGTATCGACCGCGATATCACGGAAGAAGTGACGGACTACTTTGGAAATGGTCGTCCCGAGATCGAGTCTCTTGTCGACTCGCTTCGTTAGATCTGACAGGATCATTTCGCGAGGGTCTGAGTCACCTGCACTCAGGCCCTCTTTTCGGATTCGTCACGCTTTCTTTCGGTGTATCGAGATGTTTCAAACCTGGCGTCTAAAACTTCGAGAAGCGGAAGAAGCTTACAAGACTGGCGATCTTGCAAAGGCTTGTAAGATGCTGGTTGACGAAAGTCTGACGCAGTTTCTTCCAGGGCGGAGATTGGCCGCAAAAGTCACGACGAAGAAGGCCGAGCGAGCAATTCAATGTTCAAAATGCAGCGACTTTGATTCAGCTTGGGGAGAAATCGAAGAAGCAATCTCTTTGGGCGGCGAAACGACGGCAGTACAACGAGCCAAGGACAAGCTCGTCGAAGCTGCTGTTCACGACATCAGTACAGCGCTTCGAACTGGTGATGCGACCGCTGCTCTGACGGCAATCGAATCACTCGAAAAGCGAAAAGTTGCCATCGCGTCACTGATGCCGCTGAAACAGCTGGCTCAACGCATTCAATCAGCGGCAAACCTCGTCAAGCGAGGCAAGTTTGCAGAAGCCGAATCACAACTCGAAATCGCGATGCGGCTTCGTCCCGACTTTGCCGAGTTAGAGCAGGGTCGATCGGACTGCCTCGCGCGAGCTGAGAAATTCGGTAGTTTGACAGAACAGCTTCACCACGTCATGGCCGAAGAGAGTTGGTCGGAGGTCGTCCCAATCGCCGATCAGCTGCTGCAGCTTGCTCCCGAGTCGACATTGGCGAAAGAGGCTCGCAGGGCCGCTTGGGCAAAGGTCGGTGCCAAGTTTGTTGATTCGCGTCGAGTGCCTGGCAAGTTGTCCACCGAAAACGACCTTGGCGAAGTCAATGGTGACCGATTTTTGTTGTGGGTCGATGGCGTTGGTGGATACTTGGTGAGCTTGGCGAGCGAAATTGTGCTCGGACAAGCAGCGCCTGGAAATCGAGTCGACATACCAATCTTGGCGGACATTTCGCGTCGACATGCAAAGATTCGCCGCGACGGAGAGGGCTATACGATCGAGCCACTTCACGTTCTGCGGTTGAACGGCCAAGCGATTCAAACGAGAGCGATTCTGAGCGACGGCGACGAGATTGAGCTTGGCTCGGGCGTTCGCTTTCGTTTCCGACGACCGCACGCGTTAAGTGCGTCGGCACGTTTAGACGTCGTTAGCCGTCACCGGACACAGCCATATGCTGATAGCATCCTCCTGATGGCCGAATCGTGTGTACTGGGCCCGCGATGGCAAAACCACGTCGTTTGTCCGGAATGGGAGGCAGATGTTGTTTTGTACCGCCAGGATGACGAACTTTATTGCCGCGCAATGGATGCAATTGAAATCGATGGCGAATTATGTGACGGACGTGGCCGTTTGAACAGCAATTCGCACGTTGCAGGAAGCGATTTCTCCATGAGTCTGGAGGAACTGGACAGATGCACAACTCAGCCGCTACTTTAGAAGACTGCGGCCCTCAACTCGAACAACGGCACGCCGCAATGCCTAAAGAACTTATAAAGCCGGAAGGCGGAAGTATGAAGTTCGCCTATGCGACGGGAGCGCGACCTCTTGATGGGTACACCATCAAGCGAGGTATCGGCGTCGGCGGATTTGGTGAGGTCTACTTCGCGCTCAGCGATGCGGGCAAAGAGGTTGCCGTCAAACGCATCCAGCGAAACATGGACGTCGAAGTCCGTGGCGTGACGCAATGCATCAACCTAAAGCATTCGAACTTGGTATCGCTGTTCGATATCAAGTACGACGACGAAGGCCAAGCTTGGGTGGTGATGGAGTACGTAGCGGGCGACAGCCTAAAAGACGCGCTCGACCGCAATCCAAACGGGATGCCGATATCGGAAGTCTACGATTGGTTTCGAGGGATCGCTGGTGGCGTTGCATACCTTCATGACCAAGGCATCGTCCATCGGGATCTCAAGCCTGGCAACATTTTCATCGATGGCGACATCGTCAAGATCGGTGATTACGGTTTATCAAAATACATCTCGTGCAGCCGTCGCAGCGGGCAAACGGAAAGCGTTGGAACATTCCATTACATGGCTCCGGAGATCGGCAAAGGCGTCTATGGCAAAGAGATCGATGTCTATGCCCTCGGAATCATCCTCTTCGAGTTGCTTACGGGGCGGGTGCCTTTTGAAGGCGAGAGCAGTCAAGAAATCATCATGAAACATCTGACGGCGGATCCTGATCTTTCGCCGGCTCCAGAGGCTTTCCGCTCCGTCATAAATCGCGCGCTACTAAAAGATCCCGCCCAGCGTACCTCCTCCGTTGAGGAAATGCTTGCAGAAATCGAAATCGCTCTTGGGCTTGGCAAACCGCAAGCCGCCGACGCAAGTCCCAAGCCACCGGTGATCGCAACAGCCAATTCCGAATCAATCGCTCGCGTCGGATCGGCCATGTACATAGGTGATGAGTTTGAAAGCGACGGGATTTATCTTGGACCACTCCAGGAAACAGTTCCGGCAGAGGTTGTTAGTGAGTCGCCCTTCCTCGCGCCATCGAATGCTCAGCCACAATCCGAACCGATCGCGCGCGCCGTGCGTAACGGCTGGCACTACACGACGCGTTGGTGGCAGCACTCGCATCTGAATTCATCGGCAAAAGTGCTGCTACTGATTGGGGGAATCTGTCTCTTAGTTCTCAATGGCCAATGGTTGGTGCCGACCGGGATTTTGCTCGGAGCGATGTACTTGGTCTATTTCGGGCTACGATCGATCGTGTTGGCTCTAGACAAACCAAAGACGCCGTCGCACGTGAAATCCGAAGCATCTGCTTCCAGCTATCAGTCTACGACCTCGACGGCCAAGAATCGCCGGAGCTATCGTCGAAAGCACTGGAAGCGTGAAGCTAGGGATCGTATCGCGCGCAAACATAACGGTGAACGCGCGACGGAATTGTTCGGATCGCTAATAACCTCCGCGCTGGCAAGCCTAATTCTTTGCTTTGTGATGACACTTCTGATGCGAGGTGACGCGCTAGCTGACGTCTTTACGTGGACGCTATACGCCTGGTTCTCGCTGACGAGCATCGTTGGTGCGTGGGTGATGTTAGCGATGTCGAAGTTCTGGGAATCGGACGAAGGCGAACCGCTTCGGCGGCGGTTCGCGTTGCTGATGGCCGGGCTTGTCACTGGCATTGTCGCGTTCGGTACCAGCCAGTTTCTTGGCGTGCAAGTAACTGACGAACTTGTAGTCCAAACCCTGCCCGCAGTCACGCTACCTGCGAATTGGAGCTCCTCGGATGGTTCGTTGACGCTGCCCGCGTTCCTGATTTACTTCGGCGGGATCTTCGGAATCGCAAAGTGGTGGCTGCAAACCGACCCGTTACGTACGAGCCGTGTCAGCCTGTGGGCAACCGCAGGCTGTATCTTCTGGGCGTGGCTGATTCACGTGTTTTGGGCCTTTCCACAGCCGTGGGGCTTTATGTTCGCCGCATCCACATCAATCGCCGTTCAACTCGCCGCGCCATGGGTTCGTCCCTCGGAGCGAGCGGAAATCCGGGAACAAGTTGCTGAGGTCGCGTAGGAGAACGCTATGCTCGTGCTATTGGTGATCGTCATTCTTGCTGTTCTCGCGCTTTGGGCCTCCAATATGGAACGGAAGCCACCTGCGATACTCGTCGCTATGGGCGTGCTTAGCGTCATCCTTGGAGGACGTGCAGTTGCACTAGTAAGCGATTCCTACTCCGATGCGTACCTCAGTGTGACCTATGCCGACGAAGAGCAACCGGCGAACGAACAAGCGGTTACAGAAATCGAAGTAACAGATGTTCCCAACAACGAACTCATCCCAAAAACATCCGTTGCGAACGACGAGACCCCTTCGGTCGAGGCCACAGCCGAGGTACGTGAGCTAACCATAGAGCCGACACCGAGCTTTCGCTACCTTACCCTCCCGCGCCCCGATTGGGTCGAGACCGAAGCCTTAACCACTGAAGATTGCTACCAGATCTCGGTAGACTCCGGTTTACAAGTCCGCAAACGGACTGCACAACAGTCTCTGCGCGACGAAGTAAAAGCCAACGTCGATGGCTTCGTAAAGGATTATCTCGGATCGGAACTGGCTGCAACTCTGTCGGGCTATTCGATCGATGAGAGCCAACGCGGTGATACGCGAACGTTCACTTTACGGTTGGACAACAAACAATTTGAAATCGCCAACCAGCGATTCGATGAACAGGTCGAGTTTGATTACGGTGTTATGAATCAGTCACACGCGTTGGTGAAGATCGATAAGAACCTCCAGAATGCACTCGACGAACGATGGAGCAAAGTTCGTGCGACGTCGCGATTGTTCCAGACGGGGCTTGGTGCGGGAGCCGTCTTACTCCTGCTGGGGACGATGTTCAGTTACCTGAAGCTCGACACCGCGACGCGTGGGTATTACACGGGGCGCTTGCAGTTCGGAGCGGCTGCGGCGATACTGGCTGTTATCGCTGCCGGTGTGGTCTGCGCGAATTGGATTCCGTGGATGTAGGCAGTGCATCACGGACGTAGCGGGATTCGCAAGAATTCCTTAAACCGTGAATCCTGCTGCACCCAAGCTACCGCAACCCTCCGGCGTTTTAGCGTATGGCTTCTTCGGAAACGGATCAAATACTTGTCGAGCGAATCCGCAACAAGGATGACGACGCGTGGGGTGATTTAATTTCACGTTACGAGGGGCGTTTGTTAGCATTTGTCGAAAGTCGTATTGGGCGCCGCGCGGCCAGCGAAGACATTGTGCAAGAAGCCTTCATCGGATTCCTCCGCAGCTTACCGAACTTCGACGGTCGGCGCCCCCTGGAAAGCTATCTGTTCTCGATCTGCGCCTACAAGTTGACAGATCACATGCGACGCGAGGGGCGACGTCCAGCCTTACCGCTGTCGGCAGGCGGCGATTCAGGTGGCGAGTGGCAGCTCGCGTCGCCCGCTCGCGCGGCAAGCAGCATTGTTAGAAGTGGCGAACAAAAGGACTTGGAAGAAAAGGCGCTCGTCGAGGCACTTCGTGAACAACTTGACCGCTGGAAAGACCGCGGCGATTGGACGAAATTACGCTGCAACGAATTGTTATTTGTCCGTGGTTGGGCAAACAAAAAGGTTGCCGAGCACCTTGGCATTTCTGAGCAGCAAGTCGCAAACTTCAAGTTTGATTTCCTCACCAGAACTCGAACGTTGGTGGGGCGGCAAGGGCTGTCTGAAGACATATTCCCAGAACTCTACGACGATTAAACTGTGAGCCGCATACGCGTATGTCGCAAGAATTCACCGAGTCAGAATTAGAAGCGTACCTCGACGAAGCCCTCTCGCCTGACGAGATGGCGACCATCGAGTCGGAGTTGAGAGCCGATCCCGAATTGGGCGAACGGCTCGCGGTGATCAACGGCCGCCGGGATGCGGGCATTCATACGATCGGAGAAATCTGGCGTCGGCATCGGCTCAGTTGCCCAAATCGCGAACAACTCGGGAGTTATCTGCTCGAAGCACTTGATCAAGAGCAGTCGGCTTACTGCCGTTTCCATATCGAAGAAGTGGGCTGCCGATTCTGCAATGCGAATCTCCACGACCTTCGCATGCAGCAAGAAGAGGCCGACGATGTTGCTGCATCACGAAGGACGAAATACTTCCAGTCCAGTGCCGGCTATTTGCGCGGCAAATGAGCCGTATTCGCTGCGTGGCGTCCCAGCGACCGCACTTGACCTATACGGACTCGCCCGCAGGCATTGACTCTCCACCGATCCTTGGTTGCCGTAACAGAGACAGCCAACAGACGACGCACAGCGTAAATACGCATAGACTTACGATTTGCGAAATCGTGAAGGCTGTCCCCAACTGACCTGCTTCGTCGGTCCGAATCGCTTCGAGCAAGAAACGAGTCACGGAATAGAGGCCGAAAAGTAACAGCAGTATATCGCCGTGCCGACGCCGAAATGGATAAGCAAACCAGAGAACAAGGCAAATGAGAGCGGCATTAATCGAGCTGTATATCTGAGTTGGATGAACGGGAAGGCTTCTTGGTGGCAGCGCATCAATTGTCCATGCAACATTGTCTTCGTTGATGGTAATTCTTGGCGGACCCGCGAGGAGAATCTTCTGCACGGACGTGAGACTCTTTACTTCGACACCGTTCAAACGATGGATCTTAGTTCCCGCACGCAACCCCGCCGCTTCGGCAGCAGTGCCCGACTCGACGTCAACGACAACGACCTTCTGCCTCTCGTCTTCCGCAACGCGAAATCCATGTAGCTCTCCGATCGCCAGCTGGTGTGCGTAGGGCGAACTGTATTGACGCAACTCGACGGCTGCGTACTTCGGAAAGGTTATCGCGAGTGGCCCGCTCTCGCATACTCCGCCGTAACAGCATCCGTTCATTAAACAGCCGATGCGACCCAATGCGGAACCAATTATCATACCGGGGGCGATCACGTCGCCAAGCTCCAGCATTCGGATCTGATGCCGGCGCGAGAAAAAATAAAGTCCGATAACGCCTCCGATGATGGAGCCGTAGACGACGAGTCCGCCTTCGGTAAACTTCAAAATCGCTCCCGCGGTTGCAATCAGCGTTTCCCGCTCAAACTCGTCCCACTTTTGAATCACGTAGAACAACCGCGCCCCGGCGATAGCGATGACAAACATCCAAAACGCAAGCGAATAAATCAACTCGGGCTCCAGCCGAATCTGTTTCGCTCGGTGAATGCTGAGCGACATCCCAGCCATGATCCCGGCTACGACGAACATCCCGTAGCCCCGAATTGGCACACCCAGCGGCTCCAACCCCGGCGGGCGAACTTCAAGCATTGGGAGCAATGCGTATAAAGCGATCGAGAAGACCGCCATCAGCGGCAGGTAGCCCGCGACTTCCGATGTCCATCCGTGGCGTCGGGTCAAGACGAATAGAAAAACGACGCTAATTGCCAGCCAAATCCCAAGAGCCCATCCCATCCCGAAAACAGGAACGCCGAACATCTCGTGCGGAATGTATAAGAGAGTCTGGCGCATCCGAAAGATCTCGGCCTTATTCGGCAGCAAGTAAAGTGTTGTCGATCAACCGTGTCCGTCCAACGTACGCCGCGATTAAGGCAACCGCGGGCCGATCGATCTGGTCAATTCGTTGGAGCGTATTCGCATCGGCAACTTCGGCATAATCAATCTTCGTGATCTTTGCTTTGCGAAGAATTTCGCTCATATATTCAGCGAGAGTCGAGCTGGACGTCGCCCCATCGTCAAAGCATCGCTTTGCCTCAGCTAACGCATCGGATAATGCAACCGCTCGCTCGCGCTCGTCAGGAGTTAGGTATCGATTTCTGGAACTCATGGCAAGCCCATCCGGCTCACGGACGATCGGGCACGCTTGAATTTCGACCGGTACGTTCAAGTCTTTCACCATTTGGCGAATGACTTGGAACTGTTGGAAATCTTTTTGCCCAAAAAAGGCGACGTCCGCCGGTAGCAAGTTGAGCAACTTCAACACGATCGTCGCCACGCCACGAAAGTGTTCGGGGCGAAACTGTCCCTCGAACGGATCGGCAACCGCTGGTGGCAGCACGTAAGTCGAGAAACCATTGGGATAAAGCTCGTCCTGACTCGGCAGGAATATCAAGTCGACACCAAGATCCCGCAGTGCTTCCAAATCTTCGTCGATCGTGCGCGGGTACTTGCTAAGGTCCTCGGTCTGGCCGAACTGTGCTGGATTCACAAAAATCGTCACTGCAACCGATTCGCAAGTTCGCCGAGCGGCTCGTACCAAACTTAAATGCCCTTCGTGCAGTGCCCCCATTGTCGGGACAAGGCCAATGCGTTTACGGCCCTCTCTCGCTGCTCGAATAAAGCTTCGAGCCTCACGTTCTGTACTCGCAATCTTAGTTATTTCTTCAGGCATATTGTAAATCGTTGCTACATTGCGAGGATCGCTGCCGCAACTTCTTCTTCGTTCCAGGAGGGGGCTGTCGCGTTCAATCGCAGTGTGGGCGTTCCGTCGGTTTCAACGAGCTGCTGCTGGAGGTTATGTTGAACGGCGAGTAATCTACCCGCCCGTTCGCCGCGAGTTTCTTCACTTATGGACGTTTCGATCAGGACGACCAACTTCGGTGATATAACTTGCGAATGGCATGCCGCCCAGGCTTCCTCGAATTGGCGGTAACCAATTGGCAGCAACTCTTTCGCGTACGCCAGAGATTGACCTAACCAGAAGTCACTTATTGAATAGGACGCTGAACTGAACGATATATTCCGAAGCAGAGCGCATCGAGCGTTTAGTAATTCTAGCTCTAGCGCTTGAGATGGACTAGCGTCATCGGGACTACACGAGTCACCTCCTTGCTCGCCGAGAATTGGCTTTGCACTGACTCGCTTCGACAAGGCGCTCACGAGATCGGCCTTCCCGACTCCCGGCAATCCGGTAATGGCGACATAATTCGGTGCTCGCTCAAGGTGCTGTAGCAACTGTTCGATGCTCCGACCTAACACGGGGTGCAACATTTTTGGCGCGACCTCTGCAGCCGGGGCGAGCACAAACCGCCGGAACGCAAGGCGTGGATGTGGCAAAATAATCTGCTCATCGTCGATCACAACGTCGCCATACAAAAGCAAGTCGAGATCCAACGAGCGTGCCCCCCATCGGACACCTCTCTTCCGCCCCGCGCGCAATTCCACTGCGTGCAACAAACTCAAAACTTCCGTCGGCGGAAGCGAAGTTTCCACAAGGGCTGCTGCATTGACAAATTCACTTTGCCCTGGAGGCCCCCCAACCGGTTGAGTGATGTGATAATTGCTGGTCGAGTGGAGCTGGAGCGCCGGGTGTTCGCGAAGTTCTGCAAGCGCCGACTCGATGACATACGAACGGTCACCGATATTCGAGCCGATGCTGATCAAGCACTCTGCCACGTTCGTACTCAAAAAATCAGGAATTCATTACGAAAAAGCGGCGACGAGGAATTCCGATTTCCACGTCGCCGCTATTGTGAGCCTAACGCGCTCCGTGCGTAGTCGACTCGAAGAAACTCGGGGAGGACTTCCAAACCACGGCCAAGGCCGCCGGCTGTCGTTCCATTCGGGCACCGCCCCCCGCGTTATTCATCTAGCTATTTAAGGCTGCTTCTCGACCTGTATTACTTCGATAACTCGGAGCATCGCGAGACACAGCGCAACACAGCTAGCGTACGCGACGAGCGCAGCGAACACCGATGCGTTTTAATCTTATCGCCACCGATTCAGCAGTTTCGGTCGCATATCGCCAGGTAACAACTCGTACAAGGCAGAGAGAATCGCGAAGTTCCGTTTAACATCAAGAGACCACATTGTCGGGACTAGAGGCAACTTGTCAAGCAACTCAACGACGACTTTTTTTCTCGCCGTAAAGTTTTGTCATCGAAGCCATTTTGCTCTTGCAATCTGATCGTGATTGGCGCAACTCCGTTGACTCCGATTCATCGCTTGAACTCCGTTAGGGAAGCCGTCGGTTCGATTCACCGTCTGGTTATTCCGATTGTGCTATCGCTGGTTCGCAGGAACATGCGACGTATCTCCGCGACTCCTTGAACCGACGGCCTTGTACAACGTAGTATGGAATGCACGCTTGATCCCCTTCGCAATTCGCCGAGTACGGACTCTCTTCATGGACTCTTTTTCTCCTGACGATGAAGCTGTTTCCGAGACGCTGCGCGATGTCGTGTTACGTCTCGCTGACGAACTGCAGTCCCACGATGTGGAAGGCATTTCCAGCGATCGCGTTGAGTTGCTAGAGCGACTGGTCGGACGCGACGCTTGTCGACGTTTGGGAATTTATGCATTGCCAGCCGACTTTGTTTTATCGGTGGTCATACCCGTCTACAACGAAGCCCAGACACTCGAAGACGTCATCGCACGCGTGCGCGAAACACACCTGCCGATGGAGTTAATTTGCGTTGACGACGGAAGCACAGATGGGACACGAGAAGTTCTTGAGCGGTTGGCGTTGGAACAAGACCTGAAAGCTGTTTTCCACGACAAGAACCAGGGCAAGGGAGCCGCGCTACGTACCGGATTCATTGAGGCGACTGGTGACATTGTCGTCGTGCAAGACGCAGACATGGAGTACGATCCCCAAGACCTTAGGCTATTGCTGCAACCGATACTCGAAAACAGCGCGGATGTGGTCTATGGCAGTCGCTTTAGCGGTCCCGACCGGGCCGTTTCGCCACTGTGGCATCTCGCTGCGAACAAACTGATCACGAACTTATTCAACGTGTTTCACGGCTATCGCTTCACCGACGTGGAAACCTGCTACAAACTCTTCCGCCGCGAGTTGATTCAAGGCGTCGCACCTAAGCTACGAGAAAAGCGATTTGGCATCGAGCTTGAGATGACAGCCCGCTTACTGAAGGACCGAGACATTCGGTTCCACGAACGACCGATTCGATACGCGCGGCGTTCTTATGCCGAAGGAAAGAAGATCGGTTGGCGCGACGGGCTCTGGGCGCTTTGGTGTATTTTGCGTTACTAGATCGTAACGCAGCGACCCGCGCGACGGTTTTCGCTAGCAGCGTCGATCTTGACCTTCATGCCGTTGCCGACTAAAGTCCGCAGCCCGAACTTAGGTTTGGATGTACGATTCTCATCTTGCCCCGGCAATTCCCCTTCGACAAAACGGAGCGACACGATGTCGCATTCCCATGCGGTTCAGCAGCGACTCACTTGGTTGTCTCTCGTCATCTTTTGCGTGAATGGTTGCAGCTCGCCATTGTTCCTTGCGCAAAGCCCAGATGTCGGTGAGTTTGAAAAACTGGTCGAAGAGGAAGCCCAAACGAAATTCGTCGGCGATCTGGCGACTCCTTGGGGAGACCACTGGTTGAAGATCGAAGGAGTTGCCCTCGTGACCCAGTTAAGCGGTACCGGGAGCAATCCGCCTCCGTCGCCGATTCTGGACCAACTCAAAAAAGAAATGCAAACGCACGAGGTTCGTGGTAGGCGTGAGGCGTTAGCGTCGAGCGACACGGCGATGGTAATGGTCGGCGGCTACATTGCACCGGGTGCTCAGAAGGGCGACACGTTCGATCTCAAAGTGAGTATTCCGCCGCGTTCTCGGACCGACTCGTTACTGGGTGGTTGGGTGATGCCTTCTCGACTACGTCAAGTCATGATCATCGACAGTTCTCTTCATTCGGGAAACGTCGCTGGAATTGGGCAGGGCGAAGTCCTTGTCGATTCTTTATTCGCTACGTCCGAGGATGAAGTCGAACAAAAGCGCGGACGTGTCATCGGTGGTGGCGTTGTCATGCAGCCTCGCCAGTTCGGCTTGGCGATATTTGACGAACACAGTTCCGTTCGCACTAGCGCAATGATTGGTGCCGCGATCAACGAACGTTTTCACCACTTTGACCGTGGCGAGCAAGCCGGCGTCGCGAAACCATTGCGAGACAATCAAGTCGAGCTGGCGATGCATCACCGATACAAACACAACTTCGACCGCTATAAGTACGTGCTTCTCAATATTGCAGTTGGCGAGACTCCAGCAGAGCGTTCGGAACGTTTGTTAAAACTCGATCGAATGTTGTACGAACCGCTTACCGCTCAGCGCGCCGCGATTCGTCTCGAAGCAATCGGCCATGACGCCGTTCCGATTCTGCGGAAGGGCGCTGTTTCCTCTGATCCGGAGGTGCGTTTCTATGCGGCGGAATCCTTGGCGTATTTAGACGAACCCTCCGCGTCCGAACCTTTGTACGAAGCAGCCCGCGTCGAGAGGGCATTTCGATGGAGAGCGATGACTGCACTCGCGGCAATGGAACATGTCGGTGCCCAAGATGCACTCATCAAACTACTGGATTCGCAAAGTGCCGAGACTCGCTATGGCGCGTTCCGAGCGCTTCGAGCAAGCGACTCCAGCGATCCTCTTGTCCACGGTAAAGTGCTCGGAAGGAGTTTCGGCTACCACAAGATCAGCAGCAAAGCCGATCCGGTGATCCACTTCTCCAAATCGAAACGACCAGAGATCGTTGTATTCGGCCAAGGGCAACACATCGACCCGCCCGCATTCCTGTTCGCGGGCAAGGAGATCATGATCAAAGCGGTCGATCAGGGGAAACTGAAAGTCAGCTCGTTCAAGCCCGGCAAAGAAACGGCCAGCGTTTTCTGTTCGCCCACGGTTGACGACCTAGTCAATTCGATTGTTGAGTTGGGGGGAGGCTATCAGGAAGTATTGACAGCAATTCAAAGTGCAAAGCGCGGCGGTTATCTGGATGCAAGAGTCGAAGTTGGAGCACTTCCATCACCAACTCGTTCGTATCAGCGACAGGAAGAAGCGACTGGATCTGAAAACCGCTATCACGTCACAAACCAGATTCCGGCGATGTTCGAAGATCGGCTGGATGACGAAAGTTCGGATCAAGCCTCCGATGACCTGCTCGATGCACCAAATATCGACGCTCCGGAGAGGACGGACGAGGGTTGGTTTGCTAGAATGAAAGGCTGGTTCTAGCGGAGAGCGAAGAGCTAAGGGTGGAGAGCCAGAACGAACCAGGCCGTTCGTGTGATGCTTCTCAGCTTTTGGCCCTCCGCCCTCTACCCTTATCCCGCCTGTCTCCCCGACGATTTCATCCATGCTCAAAGCTCTCGAACTCATCGGCTTTAAGAGCTTCGCCGACAAGACTCGCTTTGAGTTTCCGCCGGGCATCACGGTCGTTGTCGGCCCCAACGGATCAGGCAAATCGAATATCGTCGATGCCATGAAATGGGTGCTCGGCGCTCAAAGTGCCAAGGCACTTCGTGGCAATGACATGTCGGACGTGATCTTCAAGGGCTCGTCCGAGGGCGGGCGGAAGATGCTCAATGCCGCCGAAGCCACCATAATCTTCGATAACAGCGAAAAACGCTTGCCGATCGACGACGAAGAAGTTCACGTCTCGCGTCGCGTCTATCGGAGCGGTGAGAGCGAGTATCTGATTAACGGGCAACCTTGTCGACTGAAGGACATCCGCGATTTATTCCGTGGAACAGGCGTCGGAACAGACGCGTACAGCCTGATCGAACAGGGCAAAGTCGAGCGAATGTTGCAGGCTTCGGCGAAAGATCGCCGCGCGATGTTTGAAGAAGCAGCCGGCATTAGCCGTTTTAAGGCCAAAAAGGTCGAGGCGCAGCGCCGACTGGGACGCGTCGATCAGAATCTGCTCCGTTTGTCAGACATCGTCGAAGAAGTCGAGAGCCGGTTGCGTAGTATGCGAGCACAGGCATCAAAGGCTCGCCGATATCGTGAGTACTCAGGACGCTTGCAACAACTGCGAACGCAAGTTGGTCTGACGGATTGGTGGCGGTTGTCGCGCGAAGTCCAGCAGATCGAAGCGGAGCAACAACGATTGCGAGATAATTCTGCGGCCGCGGTCGCAGAATTGGAGGCCCTCGAAGCTCATTCGCTCGAGCAGGAAGTTGAAATCACGAACGCGGTCGAGATGACCCGTGTCAGCGAGAATCATCTGGCTCGCAATCGCGAGCAGATCGTCGTCCGCGAGTCGTCCGCCGAGCAATCCCGATCGGCGTTGCTCGAATTCGAAGGCATCGCAGCCCGACACCGTCGACAACTCGCGGCCATGACCGGACGCGTGGGTGACCTACACGCTCGACTTCGGCAAACAACCGAGGGATTGCGCGAAGCACAAGATTCCTATGATCAAGTTCAAGGTCGTGTGACGAGCCAGGAACGAGCATTGGTGGAAGCCACGACACAGCTCGAGGCGTTGCGATCGAATCGCGAGCTGCGACGAATCGAGCATGCTGACGGCATGAAAAGCGTTTCGATGCTCGGCAGTCGGATCGGGAGTAGGGAGTCGCAGCTAGAATCGCTCCGAATCGTCGAAGAGCGGGCCCAGCAGCGCTTGCAGGAGCTCGGAGCTGTTGCGAGATCGTGTTCCGAAGAATTGCAAGCAGCAACGACAGCCGACGAGAAGCTCGCACAACAGACGACGACAAAACGATCAGCGTTGGAAACGGCACGCACCAACCTAGCTTCGCTCCGCGATACATTCGCCGCCAAGCAGAACGAGCTGCACGAGCTGCAACATCGCCAGAGTACGGTTCGCGAACGTGCGTTAGTCTTGGAGGAGTTAGAAGAGAGTCGCGAGGGACTCGACGCAGGAGTTCGCGACGTGCTGGTTGCCGCAGGAGATTCCGCCACAGGGCCGCTCGCGGATATTCAAGGTCTCGTCGCCGACGTACTTCAAGTGTCCGTCGAAGTCGCGCCGCTGGTGGATGTTGCACTGGGCGAACGGGCTCAACATCTCATCGTGTTTGGTGATTCGCTGCTCGAAGAGATGCTGAGCGGGCGTTATCGACCGGCCGGTCGAGTTGGTTTTATGCAACTAGAGGCCACACTCGATGATCGTCAACGACCCAATCTGACCGGCCGACCTGGTGTGATCGGTCGCGCCGATCAATTAGTCACATGTAGCTCTCATTTTATTCCCATCAAACAGCGACTGCTTGGCGACACGTGGTTTGTTGAGTCGTTGTCCATTGCCCTGGCGCTCAGTACGACCGCCGGCCGCGGATGTCGATTCGTAACCAGCCAGGGAGAGTTGGTCGAACCCGACGGCGCGATTATTATCGGTCCCAAGCTCTCAGCGATGGGACTCGTTTCGCGACGCAGCGAACTACGAGACCTGCACGAGCAGGTCGAATCGTTGCGATCACGGCTTGAGGATGCGGTGGATGAAGTCGCTCTGCTTACCGAGAACGTCAAGTCTCAAGAGGGGGCGGTCACGCAACTCGATGCAGAGTTCGGGCAAGTCAATGAGTTGTTTGTCGAAGCACAAGCTCAAACGCGATCGCTTCGAGAACGGTTGGAGAACTTGAACCGTGAGCAGGCGGCGTTGACGGATGAGGCCGCTACTTCGCGTAGCGAAAGAGAATCGCTCGCCGCGGATTTGGAAACCGATCGTATCGAGTTAGTGAAGTTGGAGGACATTGTCTCGGTGGCGGAGGCCGCTTTTCGATCGGTCGAGAACCGCTTGAATGAACTGGAGCGAAAACGGGACACACATGCCAGCGAAGCGACGGCGGCGAAAGTAGACCTTGCCAAGAGCGAGCAGCGTTTGGAAAGTCTGCAAGCTCGCATGACTCAGTTCGAGGAGGATCGCCGTGAGCGAACGCGAGCCATCGATGAATCGCGAAGCCAACTGGCAGAAAGTTCGCGGCGTTTTCTCGATACTCAAAGTGAGATTCTGCGAACGACTTCGGAATTGGCCGAACTTTACCTCCACAAAGAATTGATTGAAGCTGAGATTGCCGCGAGAACAAGTGAACGGGAGCGGCTGCAGCTCGAAAAACGAGAGCTTGCTTCTTCCTTACAGGAATTACGGCGTAGAAGCCAAAAGCTCGAGGAGCAGCTACACAAGAAAGATCTTGCCTTAGGTGACTTGCAACACGAACTCCGAACGCTCGCGGACCGCATTCGCGATGATTACGGCATCGAACTCGCCGACGTCGGCAACGAACCAACGGACGAGGAACAGCAGGAACGTGAAGAAGTTGAGGCCGAAATTGGCGAATTGCGCCGCAAGCTTAACAACATCGGTGCAGTGAACATGGAGGCGTTGAACGAGCTAGATGATTTAGAGACTCGATTCGCGTCGCTGTCGGGCCAATACAACGATCTCGTTTCCGCCAAGGAATCGCTCGAACGGATTATTCAAAAGATTGATGCCGATAGCCGACGGCTGTTCGAGGAGACGCTCGAAGCCATTCGCCAAAACTTCCAGGTGCTTTATCGAAAGGCATTTGGCGGCGGGCGGGCGGATCTTGTCTTGGAGGAGGGCGTCGATCCTCTGGAAGCCGGTGTCGACATCATCGCGACCCCGCCTGGCAAGCCTTCGTTCAACAACTCGTTGTTGAGCGGCGGCGAGAAGGCGCTCACCGCAGTCGCTTTGCTGCTGGCGATCTTTCAATATCGACCTTCGCCGTTCTGTGTGTTGGATGAAGTCGACGCTCCATTCGACGAGGCCAATATCGGTCGCTTCGTTGACGTGCTGCGAGGATTCTTGGACTGGACCAAATTCATCATCGTGACGCACTCGAAGAAGACGATGACGGCCGCCACGACGCTCTACGGTGTCACGATGCAAGAGTCGGGCGTTTCGCGGCGAGTCTCCGTTCGCTTCGAAGACGTTAGCAACGACGGCCACATCAGCAAGGAAGCCGTTGACCGCGACGACAAGAAGAAGTCTTCCGACGACTCGAATCGCGGCGTGGCTTGAAAAGCGGCACTCGAAATCGCAAGAGCTTGTCTTTCCTTGATTTATGGCGATGCAGTAAGCCACTCTGCTGCGACGGATGAATTCGGCAATGCGGCTATGAAGAGCGGAGAAAAAAAAGGTCAGCGACCTATCGCTCTGGATTCTTAAGCGTGACTTGCGGTTCATTCGCCATCACGAACGCATCCGCGCGCTTTGCGAGGAACTTCTTCACTTCCTTGGCCTTGCCGTCTTGGAACTTCAGGTGATCTTTGGCGACCGGCAAGTTGGAGAACACGGCCCAAATATGCGTTTGCCCTTTCTCAGCTTTGCCGATGAAGAACATGTTCGCTTGGTTCGTGTCGTCTTGGCCCGGAATCGAGAGCAGATACAGTTCAGACTTCGAATTTGGAATCTTCGACAGTAAAAAGTGGAGTTGAACTTTCTTATCCGGCAGCGAATACGAGAAATGCAAATCCTCGTCCTTCTCCGTGACGCGTACGCTTTCGGGCTTCGCGTTGCCGGGCCATTCTTCGACGTGATACACGCCAATGAAAGGCTTTATCGATGCTTTGGTTACAACGGTCTCCTTATAGACGACCAGTTCGTCGGTTACGCAGCCAGCAACGAACAACAGGCAGAAGGCGGCGGTTGTGCGTCTTGCGAGAGCTACCATTGTTTTCTCCTTTAGAGTCAATTTGGGTGATTGATCGAGTGTGGCGAACCGTAGTCTTGCGGCCTCGAAACGCGAAATCAAGTAAGTCGAGGAAACTAAACAGGACTTCGGCTATAAGGTCTTCGCAGTCGCCCTGCCGAGTCCTTGCAACAGCGTGCCATTGAGCAGTAGTGTCTCCAGGGACATCGAGGAGAGGTCGCCACGGGTTCTTCTGCTCATGATGGTTGGTTGTAGCTCGACGGCACAAGGAGGAATTCGCAAAGGCAAGCGACGTTCTTGCCAAGGCGATCGCACTTGGTGCGCAAAATGAAGAGCGTCAGAAATGCTCGATGACTCGGCGTGAAGTCGCGATTCAAATAGAGCCTGCAATGCTACAATACCTCCGTGCCCAGTTTTGAATCTGCTTTGAGACTGGTACGCTCTGCATCGTCGGGGGATGGCAAATTGCGGCGGGGAGAAAGACATGCGGTGGAAACCTCGGTTTACACTCAGGGTGCTGTTGCTGTTAGTTACGATTGCAGCCGTCGCGACATTCGTTGCGCTGAACGGTCAAAGGTGGCACCAAGAATATTTGGATTGGACTGCAACTCGGGCGGTTCAAGCGAGGGCGGAAAGAGTCTTTCGCGAGGAGACAGGGGCACAACCGCCGAACGAACTCGTCCACATTTTGGGAAGCGGCGATCTTTCGCATTGGGATCGCGTGTATGACATCGGTTTGACGGCGGATCAGATGATCTCGTGTGGTCTCGACAAAGCAGTCCGCTGTTGGTCGACGGAGACCGGCGAATCGCTGCAAGTGATCAGCGATATCAGAGGTTACATCGCTGCCAAGTCCACCTTGCTCGTCACCATCGACGATGAACAGCAAGCTCGGGTGTACGATACCGGCTCTTCGCCATTGAAGCTGCAACGCCAATTCTCAGTCGCCGCAGAATCCCCGATTCGCAAAGTGCTAACTTCTGTGATCAGCAGCACATTGGGTGTGGTCTACGATGACCAGCCCAATGACATTCAGTTTTTCGATTTGGAGAGCGGAACGCGAATGAGCCTGCTCCATTTCGACCAAGAAGCCGCCGAAATGTGCATTGGGTTCCGTGAGGACGGTGCGATGCTGGTCGTCTACAACGACCGATTCTTGCTGATCGATTCCGAAAGCGGTGAAGTGGTCAGCGAGTGGAAACACGATCCCAGGTTGCTCGCAGGTCGCGGGTTTAGGTATGCCGTTAGGCTAAAACCTCCTCAGTGGTTAGTCATCCGTGCGGGCACCAGCATTGTATGGAACGAAGAAACGAACGATTGGAATGAGATGCACCTGAGTATAGGCGGCACTCCGGACCTGGCGATTCCAGGAGGCTCGGACCAAGCCTGGGTTGCAAATTCGGGCAATATGTTGCGTTTCGGAATAAGCCGAGGCGAGCCATCACAGGAGATTGTGCGGACCACTCCCGTCATGCCTGTAAGGTGCATGGCCCTCCGAAGATATGTAGGTGGAGGACAGATCTTTACTCAGCGAGCGATTGGTTACGAAACAGGACAGGTCGGTTTGCTTGATGAGTATGGACGGCTCCGCTTGCCGGACATAGCGACCGATCACATCACAGCAGTCGGATGGAGCTACGAGGGTGATCTGCTGGTGGCAGGCACGTCAGGAGGAGAAGTCATCATCATTCGCACGGGAAGTTGGTTGGAACTTCAGAGGTTTCGTGCACACGGCGGGTCGGTGGAGTACGTGGAGTTCAGTCCAGACAGTAGAGCATTGATGTCTGAGGAGAAACATGAGATCGCCGTCTTCGACTGGCGATCTGCAAAGCCCTTCGTCCGCAAATCGCGGCAAGGCTCGCCCAGTCGAGACGCAACCCTGTCGTCGGGCGAAGGACGGATGTTGGCTTTTGTGTTGAACGAGGGTTGGACACTGACTGAATACGCCAGCAATACGTTGGTAGCCAAGAGCGAACGCAGGGCACCGAGACCGCAGCCTTTCTCGCCTCAGGGTCCGAGTTGGTCTAAGAGTGAACAGTGTTTTGTGTTTTTCACGAAAGAAGGATTCTGCAAATTGAAACTCACCGGGCAAGGTTCCGCGATGGGCCCGACTTTGGAGATCGCGGAGGAACCGAACTCGAGTCTTCGGAATTCGCGTGTTTTCTCGATCCAGGACTCTCTTGTTCTCCTTAGAGAGTATGCGGATGGGCATTCGCGGCTGAAGATATGGAACTGGCAGACGTCCGACGAGAAACGCATCGAGCTTGACCCAATTCGCGGGGCACCATCGGCCGCGTTCGCACCATCGGGACGGCACGTTGCCGCAGTACTTGGCAGAAACCTCGTCTTATACTCCGACGAAGGTGAAGTGCTGTCTCGTTTGCAAATTGGCCCGGCCCAAATGGTTGCCTCAGCGATTGAATTCAGTCCAGACGGACGATACATCGCGATCGTCAATGGCAATGGAACGTGCTACCTCTTAAAGAACCCAGTGCGGTAGGCCAACATTATTTCCGGCGACAGGTTACGAACAAACGGCTGCCAATGAATAGACGACAGCGTGATACGCGAAGACAATCGTCAGGCCGTTGTAACCTAGTTTCAGAAAGGCATTCTTGAGATAAGGCTTGGCGTCGAAGACGAAGAACTGCACGACCAATCGTGCTGCCCAAAAGAACGCGATCAACGAACAAACGGCTCGTGCCAACATAGTTCCGGCGGCCAAATCACTCGCAAACCATACCGATAGCAAACCAAAGCCAATAATCACGATTACGATGAATACGCCATGGACCCAGACCAGTTGTCGGGTCAAGCCATCAAGCTTTCCCAACGACGCTTTCCAGTCGAGTACCTGCGGCACCAAAGCGCTTGCGATCAAGATACCGAAGTGAAGTAGTCCGCCAACGAAGATCAGAAGTTCTAGGTTCATAAGTTCACAACGCTTGCAACATGGGAACAACGACGTGTTCAACAAAGGGTCGGTGAAACAACAGCCCAACTGGAGCTAAAGTCAATACCGCACAATAGACGCGTCCAATAACCGCCCTGCCTAGTCCGATTCGTTTGCCGATGCGACTCCGTTCGAACAGCAAGCCAAGTCCCTGGATGACGAAGTACAGCGTTGGCAAACCGTACCCAGCACCAGATGCCGTTGAAATCGCCACGTCATGGATCACTCCTGAGACGACAAACACGGCAATGGTTGCTCCAGTCACGCCGAGCGAACCCACAAATGGTCGAAACACATAGGTGTGTGCCAGATCGCGAAATGCCAGATTCCACCGGCGTCCCCAAAAGTCACTGAGCGACGAGGCCATGATAGGCGCGTTCATGATGGGGACAGCATGGATGCCAGATTCTCGCCAGTAGAGCGACAACAAATGGAGCAGGCCGAAGTGCAGCACAAACACAATACTCGCCATACCAACCCATCCACCAACCAACGCGTGCTGCTGAATGACGAACTTGGACAAGAAGATCAGCGTCACACCCAACAGCAGTTTGATCGTCGCGAAGACCCATTCATCCATTTCTGGTCTGCTGGTAGCCCGCGTTTGATCGAGGTAGGAATTCGCGTCCATTCCTGGCCAGAGCAGCAGGTAAGTCAGTGTTCGCGAATGTACTGGTGATTCGACCGAACAATCGGCAAACGTCAGCCACTTGAACCCGGCGTAGATCGCAAACGACAGTGACCACATAAATATCCATGCAGGCCAGTCCAGTCCCGCCACCAAGACTGCCGCAGGAAGTATCATCAAGGGCAACCATGACGAGAATTTGCGTCCAAGTGCGATTGCGAGTGGTTCTGCAACTGTGGCCATCAGAGAATCCAAGGAAGTGACGCTTAGCAATTGACTAACCGTGCCGCGATTCGAGATTTAACCGTCTGCCGTGCCGAAACAGAGGGAAGTACGCCCGCCCAAACCAGTCGCATGATCGATTACGTGCATTGGAACGGATCGCGAGACTCCAACGAATCGTCCTTCTGAAGTTGCGCCCGGATCTGCTCCGTTGTCTCTAATCCGTTGGACAACATTCAGTACTGCTCATTCGTGTGGCTCACCATGCCATGCGTAGTTGCTACCCAGCCAGACTTGTCCGAACGGTCATTCGTTCACACGCTCCCAGGTGAATGCCAGCGGCTGGGCGTCGTCGCCGACTAGCAATCCGTTGACCTCAACGAATGTGTTACCGGTCACTCTGTAGATGTAGGACTTCGGCTCTTTGTCCATCTGTCCTTTTTGAGGGCCTGCTGTTATGACGTTGTTAAAGAACGTGAAGATTCGTACGTTACGAGTCTTCTCAAGGCGAAATTCCGACTTCCTTTCAGTGACGATTTTTCCGGCCGCATCAAAAATCGTCACGGTTGTCTTATTTCCCTTGTGCTCCTTGACGATCGTGTACGTGCCACTGTCGATCTTCATCGTTCGTATCCACTTGCCCTGGACTTCGCCAAGTTCGTTGCTCGCTTCTCTTTCGGAAGTTACGGAGGGCGGCACTTCTGCACGGGTCGAAACAGCAGTAAAGATTGCGATCACAAACAGCAAAGCACTTAGTACATTTCTCATGATTGGCCATTCAGGGGACGATTGAAACGTTGCGATGCGCGGCGATCGAGCGTGTTAAAAATGTAGTCGATGGGCCTCACTTGCCGCGGAATCTGCGAGAGTGGAAGAACTCTAAACTGTCAACGAAGGTTTGGTTGCGTCTTTGACCGAGAAACATCAAATGAATGATACTGAAATCGTGCGCCAAGTTGGATAGGACTCTCCTGTCGGCTCAGGGAAAAGTCTCTCGCAATGCCCCATGTCCATGTGGAAGTGGAACGAAATACAACCAATGTTGCCTACGCAAGGATGTCGATTGGCGAGACGCCGACGGCAACTTGTTCAAGTCCATGCCGATCTCTGATGAAATGTTGTGGCGATCGGATGAGCGGCATCAGTTGTTCATCGCAGAGCACTGACGGGAACCGCAGCGATTTTGGCTTCGCTGTGTTAAGCTGGCTCTGCAATGAACCATAACTACTATTTCTACCTGCTTCGCTGCTCGGACGGTTCGCTCTACGCCGGGATCTGTATCGATTTGGAACAGCGTGTTGCGACTCACCAGAACGGCAAAGGGGCCAAGTACACACGTAGCCGTCTGCCGATAGCGCTCGTGTACCAAGAACATCATCGCTCGAAAGGCGATGCACTGAGACGCGAAGCGGAGGTGAAGAAGTGGACCAAACAGAAGAAGGAACGACTGGTCAGGGATGGCGAGTGAGGACTAGTCGTTCGATACGGTGGAGCACGTTTTCTTCAGAATGCGCAGGACGTCTTCTTCGGAAAACGGCTTCTTCAACACTTCGTCAGCGTGTACGAATCCAGCGAAACGATCAGTGTCGCTATCCGTACGCCCGGTGATCAACACAATTCTTGGCCCATCCAGCGGCATCTTCAGCTTTGAACAAACTAGCCATCCATCTTGCTCAGGAATGTTGATGTCCAGAAATACGATATCTAGTTTGTTGGCTTCTGCTTGTTGGAGTGCTTGCTCACCATCGGTGGCGGAGCACACGTCGCAATCAGCGGCTCGTAGAACGTGAGTCATAAACTCGACGACGTCAGAATCGTCGTCGACGACAAGCACAGACAATTTCTGTTCGTAAAACATCTCAGTTGCCTCTTCTCTCTGTGTCGCGTTTGGCAGATCAATCGATGTCACCAACTTTGTAAGTGTCGGCAACTCGGTAGTGGATCTTGCCAATCCTTCAGCAATGAAGGCTAGGTGGGATTGTGGGGAATGATGCGCCCTAACGGCTCACACGTACTGATTATACTTATCTAGCAAGACCACGACGGCAAAGGTCTTTGTGTGTCAGGAGTTATAGCCTCTTGGCCACTACCGAACACAGTAAACAGCAACCATACGGTCCAGAGAGTTGGGCCGACGATACCTGCGGACTCGCTGCGGTGATAAGGCAATGTTAGTGACCAACGTTGCCTTCGTCAGCTGAAACATCTGAAGCGTTCAACGACACGATACGAAAATCGATGTCGCCTATTTTGTCACACAGGTCCAGCGCGCGAATCGCGTGTCTGACCGGACATTCAGCCAAGGGCTTCGCGTTGGACGCATCGACGGCTATTGATACAATCAATCGGTTGTGAGCTACGGTCGTTCCAGACTTGTTCCAGGAGCCAAGATGTTCAGGGTGTTGGGATCACGATCGAAAACGTGTGACGGCACGACGCGCCGCGAGGTGTTGCAAGTCGGCGGGCTCTCGGCGTTGGGACTGTCACTACCCCAACTTGCTTCGGCGGATGCGCTCAAGTCTCAACTGGAAGGACCGGCGAAAGCCGTCATCCTTGTGAATCTGATCGGAGGGCCCAGCCATATCGACATGTTCGATATGAAGCCCGATGCGCCGGTCGATATCCGAGGCGAATTCAGTCCGATCGATTCGAGTGTTGGCGGTCTGAGGGTTTGCGAACATCTGCCGTTGACGGCGCGGACGATGCATTTGTCGACGCTGATCCGCACGCACACGCATCTATACAACACACACAGTCCGTACAACATGCTGACGGGATATTCCGGGCCCGTGATTGTCGATAACGTCGCCAAACAGACCGATCACCCCAGCATCGGTGCCGTGATGCATCACGCCGGCCTCCGCTCGCGAGATGTTCCAACCTATGTCTGGATGCCGTCTCACCCGGGTCACAGCCAAGGAAAGTATCGCGCGGGCCCGTACGGTGGCTTTTTGGGGCGACAGTACGATCCGGTATTTACCGACTACACGGCGAGATTCGAAGAAGAAACCCAAGGACGGAACGCGCACGTTAATCCGCCAACTCCGCTGGCCGAACCAAAGATGCCGTTGATCGATCAACTGCCGCCGATCACGCTCGACCAGCTGAACGGTCGCCGCTCGTTGCTGCAACAATTGGGCGATCAGATCACGGCATTGGACAAGAGTTCCGTTGCCCGCAACTTGGACGATAACAAGCGTCAAGCCTATGATCTCTTGACATCCGATAAGACACGGCGGGCCTTCGATCTGTCGAACGAGCCGCAGCAAACTCGCGAGCGCTACGGCAAGAACCTCTTTGGTTCCTGTATGTTGACGGCCAGACGGTTGGTCGAGGCCGGAGTTCGCTTTGTTGGTGTTACCACCGAATCGGCTTTGGACGGAAAGATCGGTGCTGGGCAGTGGGATACACACTCAAACAATTTCCGCCTGCTAAAAAACTTCAACCTGCCGATCCTTGACCAGAACTACACGGCGCTGATCGAGGACTTGGATGATCGTGGCATGTTGGATTCGACCCTTGTTGTCGTGATGGGTGAAATGGGGCGCACGCCGAAGGTCAACAAGAACGCCGGCGGTCGCGATCACTGGACACAATGCGGCTTCATCTTGCTCACCGGCGGCGGAGTGCGGCGCGGTTACGTTCACGGCAAGAGCGACGATCACGCAGGCTGGCCGATCGAAGGTGCCGTCAGTTCAGCAGATCATGTGGCGACGATTTATGAGCTAGTGGGCCTTGACCCCCATCAAACCATTACCGACCGTTCCGGCAACGCTGTTCCCGTTGGCTTGCACGGTCGAGCGGTGCGCGATGTCATCGCATAACGCATGGCGAAAGAAAACTCTATGATTCGATCCGGCGATGTGAACTCGCTGCCAAAATGTCCGGGTCCTTTGGGCAGGCGTGAACTCCTGCGATTTGGACTCGCCGGACTTGGAAGTCTTTCGTTGCCGGAGCTGTTGAATTGGCGGGCTCAAGCTCGTGCCGCATCATCGCCTGAACCGACTGCCTTGATCGTTGTATGGTTGCAGGGCGGGGCGAGTCATTTGGAGACTTACGATCCCAAGCCTTTGGCCGCTTCCGACTATCGGGGCCCGTTTTCGCCGATCCACACGAATGCGGAAGGTCTGGACATCTGCGAACTGTTGCCGCATCACGCCCGAGTCGCGGATCGATTCAGCATCTTGCGATCGATGGTGCATAGTGGATTCTGTCATCAACAGGGCACGCAACAGCTCTTCACCGGTCACCCTGTTCGCGTGTTGAAGCAAAAGCCCGACCATCCCGATTTGCTGTCGATCACTCATCGCTTGCGCTCCGGCGGCGCGCGAAACATACCAAACTATGTCGGTATTCCGCCGACGTCGTACTTTGGCAGCGCCTACCTTGGACCGTCATACGAACCGTTCTCTGTCAGTGTTGATCCAAATGCTCCCGACTTTAATGTTCCCAACATCGGTTTGCAGGATGCTGGACGAGATTCAAGGGTACGCGAGCGCATCGATTTGCGAAAGAAGTTTGACCAATTGCGACGCGACGTCGACGATCTTGGTCAGATGCGTGCCTTTGATACGTTCGAATCGTTGGCATGGAACATGTTGACGAGCGCGGAAGCGAGCCACGCGTTCGACATCCGTCAAGAAGATGCCAAAACGCGCGATCGTTATGGTCGAAATCGCTGGGGGCAGCAGTGCTTGCTCGCGCGGCGGCTTGTCGAAGCAGGTGTTGATCTTGTCACGACTCAATTCAGCGGCCCACTGTGTGGTCGCGTCGGTAATTGGGACGACCATGCCGTGAACCACAATGTATTCGAGGGAATGAAGCACCGCTGTCGCTTCTATGATCAAGCTGTTGCGGCTTTAATCGAAGACATCTATGACCGTGGCCTTGACCGGCGTGTGATGGTGGTTGTAACAGGCGAATTTGGCCGCACGCCAAAGATCAACTATCAAGCCAGTACGGGCGGTGGAATCGCGAGTGCGAACAAGGGAACGGTCCAACCCGGTCGCGATCACTGGCCGCGCGCCACATCGATGCTGTTTTCCGGAGGCGGGATTCGGACCGGCCAAGTAATTGGGGCTACCGACATCCGCGGCGAAGACGCAACGGACCACATCGTTGGTCGCGGTGACTTCTTGGCGACGCTCTATCGTCACCTTGGCGTCGACGCCGAACACATCGCGTTCGACAACTTCGCCGGTCGCCCAATCCCGATCCTGCCCGAAGGCGGTACGCCGATACCGGAGTTGCTTTCGCGGTCATAGGTGGCTTGGTTGTACGCGAATCTCGTTTCCCCATGGTCTGACACGCTGTTGCCAAGCCTTGCTCAGGTGAGGATCTCGTGGACCACACTCCCATGCACATCGGTCAGCCGGAAGTCGCGACCCTGGTAACGGTAGGTCAACCGTTTGTGGTCGATCCCTAACAGATGCAGAATCGTTGCATTGAGGTCGTGGATGTGCATCGTGCCTGGAGTCCGATGCTCCTTGCTTGGTTGCGGTTTGATCGGGTTCCCGTCCGCGTCCGCGATGTTGTAGGCGTAGTCGTCTGTCTGGCCGTAGGTGATCCCGGCGTTCACGCCACCTCCCGCCATCCACACGGTAAAACAGCGTGGGTGATGGTCGCGTCCGTAGTTCTCGTTCGTTAGCCCGCCTTGACAGTAGGACGTGCGCCCGAACTCGCCGCCCCAAACCACTAGTGTTTCGTCCAACATGCCCAAACGCTTAAGATCTTTAATCAACGCGGCACAACCCTGGTCGACGTCCTTGCATTGCGACTCGTGTTCCTTGGGTAAATTGCCGTGAGCGTCCCAGCCTCGATGAAAGATTTGAATGTTGCGGACTCCGCGTTCGGCCAGCCGCCGTGCATTAAGACAGCAGGCGGCGAACGAACCCGGCTGGCGAGCGTTTTCGCCGTAGAGCTCAAATGTTTCTTTACCCTCTTGCGATAGATCCATCAGCTCGGGAACTGATGCTTGCATTCGATAAGCCATTTCGTGCTGTTTGATCCGAGCAAGGATCTCGGGGTCAGCAAAACGTTTGTGCTGCTCTTGGTTGAGCGCGGCGAGTGCGTCGAGCTGCTCTCGACGATCTTTGCGAGTGACGCCCGCCGGATTGCTCAGATAGAGTACCGGGTCGCCTTGGCTGCGGAGCAAGATGCCTTGATGATCCGAGGGTAGGAAACCCGTACCCCACAGACGGCTGAACAGACTCTGCTCCGCAAAACTTGTCTTGGCATGCATCACCACGTAACCGGGAAGATTCTCGTTCATGCTACCCAAGCCGTAACTCAGCCATGCACCGAGACTAGGTCGCCCAGGGATCTGGCTACCAGTTTGAATGTAGGTAATCGCCGGGTCGTGGTTGATCGCCTCCGTGAATGTGCTGTGGACGACACAAAGGTCTTTCGCCACGGTCGCCGTATGCGGAAGTAGCTCACTCACCCACACACCACGGTCGTTGTTCTCGTGTTTGGTGAATTTGTACTTACTCGGACAAACCGGCAAGGTTTTCTGTCCGGCCGTCATTCCCGTGATGCGTTGGCCATCGCGAATGTGATCCGGCAACTGCTCGCCAAACATCTCCTTCATCTTGGGCTTGTAGTCCCACAAGTCATGGTGGCTGGGGCCGCCGCTCATGAACAAGTAGATCACGCGTTTGGCCTTCGCCGCGTGGTGCAGTCCCGTTCTTTCTGCGGTGCCCTCGGCAAGCAAATCAGGTCCGAGCAGATTGGCCATCGCGGCCGTGCCCAACCCCAGCGCGGTGCGCCCGAAGAGCTGTCGGCGGGTCAGGTTGAGTTCGTATTCACGAAGCGGATTCGAATTATTCACTGGAGAGCTTTCGGATTCGGGTGGTTGGTTCAATAAAGCAAGATGGCGATGTCGCTGGCCAGCACCGTGATGGCCAATTGCGCCCAAGCTGCGTGTTCAAAGGGGTTCAACTTCTGATCTCTCGGTGTGTCGCCGGTCGAAAGCAATGCTAAGGCATCTTGATCGGCGGCGGCGTACCGCTCTTGCATTGACTGGAGCAGCTTGGTGCATGCGGCCCGCTCAATATCGGACGGCTTTCGCGAGGCGAGCAAGGTGAACAGCAAATCGAGGCGCTGCGTGTCGTCGTCACCTTCGCTCAACAACCGCTGCGCCAACATGCGTGCCATCTCGATTCGCTGCGTCTCGTTCAACAGTCCGAATGATTGTAGCGAGGTGTTGGTTCGAGATCGTTGGACGCAACTAGACTCGCGGCTTGGTGCGTCGAACAAGGTCATCATCGGATGCGGGCTGGTGCGTTTCCAGTAGACGTACAGGCTGCGGCGATACTGCTTCTCGCCCGTGTCCTGAACGTACAACTTCGTGTTGCTGCCGGGATGCATGAGAGTGGACCACAACCCTTTGGGCTGATACGGTCTCACTCCTTCGCCACCCATGTGCTGGTCGAGCAAACCACTCGACCACAACGCGACGTCTCGAATCACTTCGGCGTCCAGCCGATGGCTGGGACCTCGTGCTAACAGTCGGTTGTCCGCGTCGTCTACATCCGTGCGCCAAGCTGAACTTTGTTGAAAGGTCCGGCTAGTCACCATCAGCCGCAACATGTGCTTTAAGTCCCAGTCGCAGTCATGTAGCTCCACCGCCAGCCAGTCCAAAAGCTTAGGATGCGTCGGTTGCTGGCCTTGTAAACCGAAATCTTCTGGCGTGCGCACCAGACCGTGACCAAGGGCTCGCTGCCAGACTCGATTAATGAGCACGCGAGCAACCAGCGGGTGCTCGCGGGACGTGAGCCATTGCGCCAGCCCAAGCCGGTTCCGCGGCGCGTCTTTCGGAAAGGGGCTCATCACGGTCACGACACCCGGCTCAAGCGGATCACCGGTCGGCAAATTGTACTCGCCGCGCGCCAAGACTTGTGTCGTGCGAGGGGTCGGCAAGTCTTGAGCAACGAGCGTGGTGGTGAATGTTTTTTCCGCTTCGGCGAAGCGCTTGCTTAGCTCGATTGCTTGTTCGTGGATTTCCACGGTCTCGAATTGACCTTTCGGATCGGCCACCATTGCCAAACGCTCGGTTGCTTCGGCATTCTCCCACTTCTTCGATTCAGGAGACTCTTTATCGTCGCGGCTCTTTACGACGAGCTCTGCCTCGATCAACAATTTGCTCCGCGCCACTTCCAGCTCACTCCACTGCTTCCACGCAGCGATGCTCGCCGGAGCCTTCAGCACTGGGCCGTATTCATACTTATTGCCGTCCATCGAGTGTTCGGCAGTGCTGTTGAAGAACGCAAGCAGCCGATAGTACTCGGTTTGTGGAATCGGATCGTACTTGTGCGAATGGCAGCGAGCGCAGGTCAGCGACATTCCCAAAAATACAGTGCCCAACGTTTCGACACGGTCGAAATTGTTCTTGGCTTGGAACTCCTCTGGAATCGCGCCTCCCTCGGCCGTGCTGGGGTTCATTCGTACGAACCCGGTCGCGACACGTTGCTCCAAAGTTGGGTTCGGCAGCAAGTCGCCAGCAATCTGCCAAGTGATGAATTCGTCCAGCGGCAAGTTTCTGTTGAGCGCTTGCACAACCCAGTCACGGTAAGGATAAATGCCGCGGCGATTATCCAAGTGGAGACCATGCGTGTCGCCATAGCGTACCGCGTCTAGCCAATAGCGCGCCTGATGCTCGCCATAGCGAGGGCTATCCAGTAACTCGTCGACTAGTCGCTCGTACGCCCCTTCTTTCGCATCGGCGAGGAACGCAGATAGCTGAACTGGATCGGGCGGCAGGCCAGTTAGCACGAGAGCCGCGCGGCGCGCCAACGTCGCGCGATCGGTTGCTTCCGCAAACGTGACTCCCTTTTCTTGCAAACGTGCTTGGACGAACGAATCGATCACATGGCTCTTCGTTGTAGCGGTCTCGTCAATCGGCGCTTCTTTCCGAGGTGGAACGAACGCCCAGTGTTTGGCGTAATCACCGCCCTGTCGCACCCAGCGACTGAGGAGTTCACGATCCTTTGCCGTGAGCTGTCTCTCAGACTCTGTCGGAGGCATTGGATCGTCGGCGGAGTGGAGCCGGACGAGCATCTCGCTTTTGTTAGGAGCATCAGCGTCGATTGCTCGACGGCCTTCTCGATCCCGAGTGGCCTCGGAGAACGAATCCAAGCGAAGGGCGTCCTTTGCCTCGCCATCCGGACCATGACAGACAAAGCATTTGTCCGATAGGATTGGAAGTATCTCGCGGGCAAAGTCTACCGGCTTGGCGTCGTTATCTTCAGCTGCCAGAAGCGGTACGGAGACCACGACGAGCCAAAGTGATGCGAATTGAATTCTCATTCGTCTAGTCTCTTTCTTGCCTTGCCCGATGACGATGAACGGTCGTGGAGCAGACGGCGCTTACCAATTGTCGTAGCTGGATTCGCAAGAATTCAGCCGCCTACAAGGACTGGATTCTTACAGTTTCAGCTACGGTAAAATCTAAACTGAAGTACGCCTAATTGCACCACGCCTAGTCGCTACCGATTCGCGTCGGGATCTCGGCAAACATGAAGGCAATCAGGTCGAGAATTTCGTCTTTTGTTAGTGTATCAAGTAGGCCCTCCGGCATCAGCGACGTACGCGAGGGAGCCATCTCTTCAATTTCGCTCTTTGGGATGCGAAGCAGGTTCGCTGGTTGCAACATGTCGGTTTGAATCATCAATGTTTCGCCGGATAAGTTCACAACACGCCCCGTCACTATCTGTCCATTTTGTTTGATAATAGTCGTCGCTGCGTACTGGTCACTAATGACCTTGTTCGGAGAAATCATCGACTCAAGCAGATCATGGACGTTGAATCGTCTCGCAACGGTCGTCAAGTCCGGGCCGACCGTCCTGCCCTCACCGGCGATTCTGTGACATTCGAAGCAATTCGCCGTGCCAAACGTGCGCCGACCATTCAACGTGTCGCGCACGCCCAGTTGCTTGCGTGTCAGTGGCGATAGATCTTCCAGCGTCCATTTCCGAACAAACGGGCGACGTTGGCTCGCGATCTTCGAGATCGATTGCGAGTTTCCGTGTGCCGTTTGCGCAAAGTCCTTGCGAAGCTCCTTCGGTAAATTGGCAAACGCGTCGGAACGAATCGTTTCGATGTACTTGGAAAAACTACGCCCGCCATGTCGGTTGCTTGCGAGATCGAGCCTGTCAAAGTACTCGCGTCGCAATTGCGGTGTCCATCCGGCTTGCAAGTGCCGAAGCAGCAAAGTGTACTGCAACTCTTCCTGCCTCGTCGATCCGCTCTTCAAGAGTGAGAGAGTTTTTGACGCGACGAGGTCGGACTGTAGGTACACAAGTAATTTGCACAACTCGGGATCCAAGAGACGATCGTTGCTCGGAAATGCCTTCTCCAGCCACGCGGTCATTCTCGCGGCAAGACTGTTGTGCAAGGCCGTCGGATTAGGAGGACCCATTCGGATCAGCGTCAGTTCATAGCAACGCAGGAGCGCCAGACGTTGCTCGAAATCCAACGCGTCCCAATCGAGTTGGTCGAGCGAGTCGAGTAGTCGAATCAACAGAGACGGGTCGCCGGCGCGGGCCAAGGCCAAGATCGCGGTCAGGCGACTTGTTGGATCGCGTTCGATGATCGCTCTTTCCCGCCACGATTTCGGTGGCGCGAGTTCCAACGTCATCCGCGCCGCGTGCCTAACAAAGCGGTCGCCGGATCCCAAATGGTTCCAAGCCGAATCAATCGCCTCTTGCGGTGAACTGCTTTGATGCAAGTTTTCCAATGTCTGTCGCGGCGTTTCGTGCCTTTCATGAATTCCTTCGGAGGTAGATTCCGACCCGACATACTCCACTCGATACAGCCCCGACGTTGTTTGCCGCCCCCCCAACGTAAAGTACAGTGCCCCGTCAGATGGATTGACCACAAGGTCGCTGATGGGCAGCGGTGTACCGGTTAGAAACTCTTCCAACTCACCGCGGTACGATGCTCCATCCGGCTCGAGGTGAAGTGCAAAGACGCGACCGTAGCTCCAGTCGCAGAGAAACATCGCGTTGCGATAACGCGATGGAAACTTTGCCTCATAGGCGAAGGCCACGCCCGTCGGCGAACCTGCACCGACTTCGACTACCGGTGGTAGCGTATCGGCGAAGTGGGGCGGCCATTTTCCCGCGCCCGACCGCCACCCGTAATCGATTCCACTCGCAACGTGCAAAACACGCGTTGGCTGATACCAGGGCGTCCCCATGTCGAATTCGGCATCCGCATCGAAAGTGAAGAGATCACCTTGTCGGTTGAACGCCATGTCGAATGCGTTCCGCAAGCCGACCGCAAACAGCTCCCATGATTCTCCGTCGAGGTCCGTGCGGGCGATCCAGCCACCGGGCGCAGGTGTGCCCACTTCGCTACCAATCGGTCCCCAGATTCGAGGCAGGAGATCGTCTTCGCCCCAGTGCGTTGGAACGCGCGACGTCGCTAATTCAGGCAAACTCGTTTTGTTACCGGCGCACACAAACAACGACGCGCCATCGGGGCTCAGCACGATCGAGTGTGGGCCGTGCTCACCCGTGCCAGATAACTCACGCAATTGTTCGACTTGATCGAAGTGGTCGTCACCATTGGTATCACGCGCGCGATAGAGCCCCGGCCCTTGATACTTGTCTTCCGCAACGACGACGTATAGCGAATTGAACGCATACAGAAGTCCATGTGCGTGGCCGACCGATAATTTCAATGCTTCGACCTTCCCTCCGGGCTCAACGCGAAACAGCTGGCCATACTGGCTTGACGCAATCAGCCGCCCTCGATCATCGACGGTCAGCGCGATCCACGAACCTTCCGTCTCGCTATCGACAGCATGCACTAGCTCGACTCGAAAACCGTCTTTGATCTTCATTGACGTTATGTCACTACCGCGAGCTACTAACGGAGCGAGAAACATCGTTAGCCACATCCAGAATCCGCAATTCGACATAGAGAGACGCGACGCTATCAAGGATTAAATCGCTCATGCGAGAGGCAAGTTGTTAGTGAAGATCGTCCTCATAGTCTCGAAATAATTCCACGTCATGACTAACTGTGATACTCGAGACATCTCCTACCTAACACTGATAGGAATTTTGATTCCTCGCCGCCGTTAACGCAACCTTTCGACGAAACCTTTGAGGCAGCGGCGCGTCGAGTTCTTCCTTGGAACGAACTTCGTCTTTCGAAGTATCGACCGGAGCCTGTTACAGTTCGAGCGGCTCGGGAGTGCGGATCACGAAGAACTTGCGGACAGGCTGTTTCACGTGCCAGTGGGTCTTCATGCCGAGTGGAAAGTGCGCGAGATCGCCTGCGCGGAGTGTCAACACGCTTTCTGTTCCATCTTCGACGATGTCGACTTCACCCTCTAGTACGTGAACGAATTCGTCCCAAGCAAACGTCCATTCAAATGTCCCCGGCTCGCACGACCACATTCCGCTGGAGACTCTCTTGTCACCACTTTGCGTGGCGATCATTCCACGAGCCACTGGGTTGCCCCCCTTGATCCAAGACGGTTCGATCGGCATGTCCGGGAGTGTACTAATTGGTTCGGCTTTCTGGATGGCTGTTGTCATCGGTTTCCTCGCACTAGTTTGACGCTCGGTGATGTCCGTCGTGCTGACAAGTTTATCACAGCCGAAGCGGTCAGACATTCGGCGGTTCAAGCGAACAGCTGCCTGACGTGTACTTTCTGACTGCGAATGATGGAAAGACATTGAAGTCGCCGTCGGAGCCGCCCACGAGTCTAGCATTTGCGTCAACCATACAGCAAAATGATGAATCCATCCGGTGTTCCCACCGAAGCAGTCTGTTTAGACTGACCTATCAAAAACGTCGTCCGTAGATTCCTATCTAGGTGACGACGACGAACGAAAACTACCAGCTAGTCACCGCGAAGGCTCTTTCTTACCGATTCAACATAGACGAGTTCTGATGACCAACCTAAAACACATTCTTCTCCACGCATCTCTTCTTTTGCCGTTTTCACACCTCTTCGCAGCGGACACAGTGCTCGTCGAAGCGGAAAGTTTTGAGAAGCACGGTGGCTGGGTACTCGATACTCAGTTCATTGACAACATGGGTTCGCCGTATCTGCTGGCGCATGGCATGGGCCGACCGTTGCCGGACGCAACGACGGAAGTGAAGTTTCCCTCCACCGGCGAGTACCATGTCTTTGTCCGCACCAAGGACTGGGTCGCCCGTTGGGATGCACCCGGCCAACCTGGCAAATTCAACTTGCTGATTGATGGAGAGCCGCTGGCTGAGACGTTTGGCACGAAGGGCAAGGAATGGTTTTGGCATGATGGCGGTGTCGTCAATGTCGAGAAGGAGTCTGCGACACTCGCCTTGCACGACCTGACAGGATTCGACGGTCGTTGCGATGCCATTCTATTTACTAAAGACAACTCGCCGCCGCCAAATGCAGGCGAGATACTCCCGGCGTGGCGACGTGATTTGTTAGGTCTCGCCGACAAGCCGACAGAGAAGAAAGGCTACGACCTTGTCGTTGTCGGCGGCGGCTATTCCGGTATGGGTTCGGCGATCTCTGCAGCTCGAATGGGTTGCAAGGTGGCTTTGATTCAGAACCGTCCCGTGCTCGGCGGGAACGGATCGAGTGAAGTGCGAGTCTGGGCGATGGGGCTGATTCGCCGCGGTGAGTATCCACGGATTGGCGAGATCATCGAAGAGTTCGCCGATAAAGCAACCAAATCGCCCGGTCGAGCCGATGAATTCGGCGATGACTTGAAAGAACAGGTTGTACGTGCCGAGAAGAACATCGATTTATTCTTGAATCACCATGCTTACAAGGTAGATCGTGACATCAACCGAATCACTTCCGTTTGCGCGTTCGATACGCGGACGAGTGAGCATAAGAAGTTCAGCGGCAAGATGTTCGTCGACTGTACGGGCCACGGCACGATTGGCTATCTCGCCAAAGCCGATTGGGAGATGGAACCGAAAGGCCGTATGGGCATGAGCAATATGTGGGTCTGGAGCGAGGGCGACGAACCTGTCGACTTCCCCAAGACTCCTTGGGCGCTCGATCTAGAGATGAAGGACTTTCCGTATCCACGTGATCATCACGGTCAGTGGTTCTGGGAGAGCGGTTTCGACAAAGATCCGCTCGGTGGTGCCGAGACAATTCGCGATTGGAACTTGCGAGCGGTCTACGGTGCCTTTAACGCAATGAAGAATCGTGACGGCCGCGCGGATCATCGCAACGCCCGCCTCGCTTGGATTGCGTTCATCGGCGGACCTCGAGAATCGCGGCGACTGATGGGAGACGTTATCTTGACTCAGAAAGACGTCGTCGACAAACGAAAGTTCCCCGACGGTTGTGTGCCGAGCACTTGGTCAATCGATCTGCATTATCCCAAGAAACAATACGCCGAGAAGTTTCCGGACAACCCGTTCATTTCGATTGCCGAACACGACCGACGCGTTGACCGGACCTACGGCTATCCGATTCCGTATCGCTGTTTCTATTCTCGTAGCATCGAGAATCTGTTCATGGCCGGTCGCAACATCAGCGTCACGCACCAGGCGCTCGGGACGACTCGCGTCATGAAGACTTGTGGCATGATGGGCGAAGTCGTTGGCAAGGCCGCTTCGATCTGTACGTTGCACGATTGCATGCCGCGAGAAGTGTACACACACTATCTCGACGACTTGAAGCAACTGCTACATCTGCCGGGACAAGCCCGCCGCGAGACGGTCATTGACAAGATCCAAATGCCAGAGAAGCTTTTGCCGGCGAGTGCCGCGGGCCCGCCGACAGGCATCGATCCAAAGTCGCTACCGGGAATCGTGATGGATGACGTCGATGCAATCAAATCGGGCGAGTGGACATCCGGTGCCGGGTTAAAGGGCTACGTTGGATACGGATATTTGTACGCATCGCCGCAAAGCAAGTCGATGATCAAATTTGCACCGGTCGTCACCAAGGCAGGTACCTATGAAGTGCGACTCGGGTACGGGCATCACGAGAATCGTGGCAAAACCGTTTCCGTCACCGTTGATGCCGGGGGCGCTCAAAAGGCCCACCGCATCAATATGAGCGAGCCCGCACCGCTTGAACACGGGTTCATTTCACTCGGCACGGTCACTTTGAAAGCTAACGAATTCTGCCGCGTCACGGTCTCGTCGGAGGGTGCAGGCGGATTCGCTCACGCTGACTCCGTTCAACTGCTCCCGGTCAAGGAGTAGACGCGTGGAAGCAGGCTCGCAACGCGACTTGCTGCCGATCGTTGACAACGCGCCGCCAACTCCCGCGGCGCGTTCACGCTCTCGCGGCGTTGTTCTTCACGTTGCGCGGCTCGGCATCGTCGTTGCGATCGTGTGGTTGATTCGCGAGCAGCATCGCGAGTTCGTTTTGGAGCAAGCAAGCCAAGAAGCTGTGCCGATCGAGATCGAACGACTGCGCAAGTACTACGCCGATATCGCAGAGGTTGGATCGACGGGCGTGTTTGACGAAGCTGGCACTCAGCTTGGATACTTTGTTCAGACTTCGCCAACGAGCGATCACATCGTTGGCTTTTCCGGCCCGACGAACACGCTGATCGCATTCGATTCGGACAGCCGCGTCATCGGAATCGACATTCTCGACAGTCGTGATACCCCCGAGCATGTCGCGGACGTGCGGCGGAACGATGTGTTCATGACTGCCTTGGCAGGGAAGGCCTGGAATGAATTTGGTTCCACGACAACTGTCGACGCTGTCAGCGGTGCAACGCTCACGAGCTTGGCGATTCTCGAAGGAATCAGCTTTCGCGTTGGCGGTACCAAGCCATCGTTGAAGTTTCCCGACGAGATTGAAGTCGGCGAGGTCACTACTTTCTTTCCAGACGCAGCCTCGCTACAGCTGCGTCGATCATCGGCGACGCTACTCGATGTCTATGACAAAAACGATCTCGTCATCGGAGCCGTGACAAGAACTGCGCCGACGACCGATACGATCATGGGATATCAAGGGCCGACCGATTCTTTGCTCGCCTTCGACCGAGAGGGTGACGTCATCGGGCTCCAGCTTCGCAAGAGTTACGACAACGAGCCCTACGTCGGATACGTTCGTGATGAAACATACTTTCTGGAACGTTTCAACGGCTTAACGCTTCAAGAGCTGGCGAAGATCGATATCGACGAATTGCAAGTCGAAGGCGTTTCAGGCGCAACGATGACAAGCATGGCCATCGCGGACGGTCTGCCAAAGGCGGCACTGGCAGCACTCAAACCGCCACCGCCGACCGACCGAAGATTTGTATTCGCCGCGCGAGACGTTGGCACGCTGCTCGTCCTAGTCACCGCGATGGCGATGAGTTTCAGCCGACTGCGCAGCTATCGCAGCGTGCGAATTACGTTTCAATTGACGTTGGTCGGCTACTTCGGCTTCGTGAACGGCGACATGTTATCGCAAGCCCTATTGGTCGGGTGGGCGCAAAGCGGAGTTCCGTGGCGACTGGCTCCGGGGCTGTTATTGGTTGTTGCCGCGTCGCTGATCGTACCTGCCGTTTCCAAAAAGCAGCTGTACTGTCATCACGTTTGTCCATTTGGTGCGGCACAGCAGCTGCTCCGCAACCGCTTGCCTTGGAGGCTCAGTATTTCGCGACGATTCAGGGCGTTGCTCGGAGTGATTCCGGCAACGTTGCTTGTCGTTGTTCTGTTAACCGCGATGCTGCATTGGCCGCTGAACTTGGCAGGGATCGAAGCGTTTGACGCGTTCTTCTTCCTGCAAGTCGTTGGTCTCACGTCGCTCGCGATCGCTCTCGTTGGATTGATCGCATCAGCATTCGTGCCGATGGCCTACTGTCGGTTCGGCTGTCCGACCGGAGCTTTGCTAAACCAGCTGAGGTACAACGCCCAGAGTGCACGATTTACCCGCCGTGATTCGGTCGCCATCGCACTGCTGGCGATCGCGTTTGCCATCTGGTTGGGTGGGCAGTTGGATACGGAGACGGTCTTGCGAGTGCTGTCCACTGTGAGCCGATGAGCCAATAACTCGGTCAATTTGGAATACTGTCACGCCATCCGGTTTAGGAGGACCTCCTGAACGAACTCGCGAGCCACCGACAACGGGTCAATATCGAGGTCATACACGAGCAAGTCCTCAGCGATATCCAGTCGTTTTCGTGCAATCTTGTGGTTTACAGTCACTACTTCGCGCAGAGTGACGGGACAGTCGCCCAGCTCGGTCAAGCGTACGGCCGCTTCGTCTCCTATCTGCTCACTGATGAGCAAACACGCATTTGGACCGATGTTAGAAATTCCGCTATCGGCTGGCGAGAAGAAATGGTGACCAAAGAAGAAACAATACTGAATCCGCTCTTCGCCGCGTCGAAAGTTCATCCAAAAGAACCATGTCTTTCCGGCGCGTCCACCGGCTCGCAGAGTCTCCCACGTCGACTGATCGACAATGTCAAACGATCTTACTTGTACCTCAATCGTGCCGTCCGACGCACTAGTAACCTGAGTAGCGCAGCGTTCAAATGCATCCCGTAATTGTTCCATCTGCCGGACCCATCGCAGATACTCGAGTTTACGCTGTTGATCGAGTCGTGCGTTGGATTCCCCAACGATGTCGGTCGCCCAGTCCTTGAGTTCGTCAACTTCGCGCTGTGCATTTATGTAGATCTGAAGGGTCTTGCTCAGCGAACGTGCAACGAGTTGAGTAAGGGGATCGAATTCGCCATCGTCCGCAGAAGAAAGGGCCAAATAATACTCGTTTCGATCTTGTTGTCGAATAACCGCAGCAGTGAACTGGTGACCAAAAAGGATCAAGTCTTGCCAGAGCCGAGCCATCCGCCCATTGCCGTCGAGAAAGGGGTGAATCCGCGCGATCGTCCAATGAACCCATGTCGCCAACCGGATTGGTTCAATGTTAGTTGCATCTCTTAGTTCGCCAAAAAACTGCTCCAGAAGTGCATCCAACTTCATTGGATTAGGTGGTTGGTGCTTTGCACCCGTTATCATGACGCGTTCAGATCGAGTTGCTCCGGCCGCGTCATCCTTGACATCGGTGAGCAGTGTTCTATGCACTGCGGTAAATCTGGCAACGTCGCACCACGACTCGCGATCGCCAACCAACTCCTGCACCTCAGCGATTGCCTTTCCAAGGTTAATAGCCTCGGTTGCTTCACGTTTGCGACCGACATCGATAATCCCGCCAGTTTCCAGCACACTTTTCGTTTCACGAAGCGTCAGCGTATTTCCTTCAATCGCGTTGCTGTTGTAGACTCGCTCGCCTAGAAGCTCTTTTTGAATGTTGTGAATCACTTCTGCCGGAAGCGGGCGGCGCTCGTTGACCTGGCGTTCAAGTTCTGTTGCGTCCAGGATAAGTTCCTGCGTTACTTGATCGACCGAAACATCACTCGGTGAAGGAATGTCCATGTCTATTCTCGTCTATCCTCTCGAATTTTGACCAACCTGCTTGAGGGTGACGCATCGCACGAATGAACCCGGGCGCATATCTAACGACAATTCGGCTAGGCACGGGTTCGCCGTGATTTGCAAACTGATTGTAGTAGCTCTTGCCGATCTGTGTGAAGTAGATCTTGATCACATCCTCGGTCAGGCCCACGCCATTGTCGGTCAAACGCAGGCACTTCTGGTTCGCGAACGCCTACTTTCCGAAGACGAAATCGCGGAACTCCGATTGTAACTGACTCGTCCTAGCATCTACGACTGCGAGACACGGTTCGGAAGCTTTCTGATAAAGATGATGCAATGACGGCATCGACCGATTGACGCGATGGGATTCGGTTGCCAGTGTATTGTTCATCCTGCCAGTCGAACCAACTGCAAGTTGTCTGGACGTGGATGCAGGATGTCGTCGATCACTACACTGTAAACCTCTTTGGCGTTAACTTTCGATGCTACGCACCTTCGTTTCCTCGATCGTCCTGTTCTTACTCATCAGTACGATGATCCACGCGGACGTTAGGACTTACGACGTGGTTGTCTACGGAGGGACCTCTTCCGGCGTTGCGGCCGCCGTTCAGTGCGAGCGGATGGGCAAATCGACGATTGTCATCGAACCCGGCAAGCACCTGGGCGGGCTCACGAGCGGTGGGCTCGGCATGACCGACAGCGGCAACAAGGCGGTGATCGGTGGAATTGCGCGAGAATTCTATCAACGAGTCAAAAAACACTACGATGATCCCGCGTCTTGGCAGCACGAGAGGCGCGATGGCTACTCGCGATATCGCGCTGCGGATGATGCAATGTGGACGTTCGAGCCGCAGGTTGCCGAGACGATCTTCGAGAAGCTTGTCTCAGAGCATGAGGTTCCGATTGCCCGTGAACAACGAGTGAATCGAGACGCCGGCGTCCGTATGACGAATGATCGGATTACCTCGATCACGATGGAATCGGGCGAAGTTTATCGCGGCCGGATGTTCATTGATGCAACGTACGAGGGCGACTTGATGGCGGCCGCGGGTGTGACCTATACGGTTGGCCGAGAAAGCAACTCGGCGTATGGCGAGACATTGAATGGCGTACAAAAACGGGAGAACACTCACAACCATCGCTTTCCTGTGAAGGTCGATCCCTACGTCGTGCCTGGCGATCCAGCGAGTGGTTTGCTGCCTGGCATCCACGGTAATCCGCCGGGTGAAGAGGGAGCAGGCGACCATCGCGTGCAGGCGTATTGCTTTCGCATGTGCATGTCGAACGTCGCATCGAATCGAGTTCCATTTCCGAAGCCAGAGGACTACGACGAACGCCGCTATGAATTGCTGTTGCGGACGCTGGAGGCCGGCGACCTTCGTTTTCCGATGCATCCCAGCATGATGCCGAACGGCAAGACGGACACGAACAACAGCGGAGCCTTTTCGACTGATAACATCGGGATGAACTACGACTATCCCGACGCCAGCTACGAGCGTCGTGAAGCGATCATCGCCGAACACGAGACTTACCAGAAGGGCTTTATGTGGACGCTCGCGCATCATCCACGCGCGCCGAGTAAGATCCGCAACGAGATGGCCACGTGGGGTTTGGCCGCGGACGAGTTTGTCGAAAATGGCAACTGGCCGCACCAGCTCTATATTCGCGAAGCTCGTCGCATGGTCAGCGATTACGTCGCGACGGAGTTAGATTGCCGGAGGACTCGCGTTGCCGAAGATTCCGTCGGGATGGGCTCGTACAACATGGATTCGCACAACGTCCAACGGTACGTGTCGACCGATGGCTTCGCAAAAAACGAAGGCGATGTGCAGGTCTCGCCTGGCGGTGCGTATTCAATCAGTTACCGTTCGATCGTTCCTCGTCGAGGCGAATGCGAGAACTTGCTCGTGCCTGTCTGTTTATCATCATCCCACATCGCCTACGGATCGATCCGAATGGAACCTGTCTTCATGATCTTGGGCCAGTCGGCTGCAACGGCGGCGGTACTCGCCCTGGAGGCATCTGGCTCCGTCCAGGATGTTGAATACTCAAGGCTTTCCGCAAGGCTGATTGCCGACAAACAGGTGCTCGAATGGACAAGCCCTCCCGCTCGCAAAGTGATTCGCATCGATCCGAACTCCCTGCCGGGCATCGTTCTGGATGACGAGGCGATGGAGCAGACGGGACTTTGGGTGTCGAGTACGTCCAGTGATCACTTCGTCGGCGACAGATATTGGCACGACCGAAACGAAGACCAAGGGACGAAGACCATCCGATTTCGCTACGTTCCGAAGGAGAGCGGGCGCTTTGAGGTTCGCCTCGCCTACACAGCAAATCGCAATCGCGCGACGAACGTTCCCATCTCGATCGAGACCGCTGGCAACGTAACGACAGTCATTGTTGACCAGCGGAAGCCACCGACGATTGATAACGCGTTCGTCTCGCTTGGGAACTACGCGTGTGAAGCCAATCGAGATGTGATCGTCACAATCGCAACTGCGGGGGCGAATGGCTATGTGATCGCAGACGCTATACAGATCTTGCCAGTTCGCTAGCGGATATTCAGAGAGCGAAGCGAGAACTCGTCTTTCTTCGAATCGAGACGTAGGATATACCAGCACGGCTGCTTTAAAGACGCGGCCTTCTCTATCCTCACAGCACACAGTCCGGCCAGCATGGGAATTCACGACCGATCCTACTACCGCGACGACGACGATCGCTCTGACGGGATTCACGTCAGTAGCGATTGGAGCGTTGTTACGAAGCTGGTCGTGATAAATGCCGCGGTTATTCTGCTGAGTTTGTTTATTCCCGACCTCATGCACAAGCTGGCTGCCAGCCCGCATTCCTTGACGGACCCGCGCTATTGCTGGCAGTTACTCACGTATGGTTTCGCGCATGATCCAGACGACGTGTGGCATGTTTTTTGGAACATGTTCGGGCTGTGGATGTTTGGACGCTCGGTCGAGGGAATCTATGGTTCCAAGGAGTTCTTGCGTGTCTACCTGGTCGTAATCGTGTTGGGCGGAATCATTTGGGCCGGGCGAGTTGCATTGACGTCGGACCAATCGACGTGGGGACTCCAGACCGTACTCGGAGCGTCCGGAGCCGTCACCGCCGTCACGCTGCTCTTCTGTATTCACTTTCCCAAGAATACGATTCACCTGATGATGGTCTTGCCAGTTCCAGCGTGGTTCGTTGGCGCGATTATTATCGTGAGTAATCTGTTGGGTTTAGCAGACGCGAACAGTACGACCGCTTTCGATGTTCACTTGGTCGGCGCGGCGTTCGCTGTTTGTTACTACCGATTCAAGTGGAACCTCGGACGTCTTGTGCCGAGCAGCCTGTCTGGCGGAGTGGCGGGCTTGAAGCGTGCCTTGAAACCAAAGCCTAAACTGCGAGTCCACGCGCCCGACGAAGACTACGGTGCGTCCGATGCCGAAGGTGACGCACTGCTCGATAAAGTCAATCGAGAGGGCATAGACAGCTTGACTTCACGCGAGAAGAAGGCGCTAGAAGCCTACAGCCGTCGAATGCAGCAGAAGCACCGCTAACGGCGACGCAGTAAGAAGAGCCCTCCAAGGCCAGGGCCCTCGGGATAGGAGCGATCACTTGCGATTCGGTGGCATCGTGTTGTGTGGCGGCGAAAGTAAGCGGATGCGGTTGCCGAAAGCTACCTTGCCATTCGGGCCGGAGTTGATGCTGCAGCGTGTGGTGCGTTTGCTATCTGACGTCGTTGAGCCAATCGTCGTTGTCGCTGCTGCAGGCCAGCGACTGCCGGAACTTCCAGCAGGCACCATCGTTACACATGACGAACGAGAAAGCCGTGGGCCCTTGGAGGGCCTTCGAGCTGGCCTCATGGCGATCGCGCCGCACGTGGATGCGGCTTATGCGACGAGTTGTGACACCCCTTTGCTTTCTGGAGCGTTTGTAGAGCGAATGACCGCTGAGCTCGGCGAGCATAATGCGGTCGTTCCCGTCGATGGCGAGTTCTATCACCCGCTCGCCGCCGTCTACCGCACCGATACGGTTGCATCGATGGAGCAACTTCTCAATCAGGAGAAACTGCGGACCTGTGACATTTTTGAATCGCTGACGACGAATCGTGTTTCGATCCAGGAACTTCGCGGCGTCGATTCGAAACTCTTGACGCTGATGAACGTGAATACGCCGGCTGAGTACTTGAAAGCGTTAGAGCTGGCAGGATGTCGAATTGAACTCGCCGTGAAAGAAGCGTTGGAGCTGTGACAGCACTCGCGTGATTTTGGTAGTTTAGTGACGTAAAGCACTACTCTCAACTAGGATGAATTTTCGCATGTCGGATGACTCGAAATTGGAACTCGCACGGAAGCAGATCGAGTTCGCTCGTTCTTACACAAAGTCTCTGTTGGTAGATATCGCGCCGGATGAATGGTTCAACATCCCTGAAGGTTGTGTGACGCACTTGGCTTGGCAAGTCGGTCATTTAGCCATGGCGCAATACGGTCTGTGCTTGTTCCGCATCCGTGGTCGGCAGCCCGTTGATACGGAGCTGATGACTTCCGCGTTTCGGAAGAAGTACAGCAAGGGTACAAGGCCCGATCCTGATCCGGCCAACAATCCATCTCCAGATGAAATCATGCAAGTCCTCGAACGAGTCTATGATCAAGTAATGGCAGAGATGTCAGGATACGATGACGCAACGCTCAACGAGCCGGTCGATATGCCGTATACGGCGTACGCGACGAAGCTGGGAGCGTTGCTCTTTTGTTCGCATCACGAGATGCTTCACGCGGGCCAGATTGGGCTGCTCAGAAGGTTGCTTGGCAAAGCACCTGTACGTTAAGATATTGGCATGAGTGCTGCACCCGATACAACCACTGTGGGCATTGGTGGACCGATCCCCGCGCTCGTGGCAGACAAAATCTATTCTCCGGAAGAGTTGTTGGCTCTGCCAGATGGTAAGCTGTTTGAACTCGTAGATGGCGAACTGGTGGGGAGAAACATGGGCGCAAAGTCGAGTTTGATTGCAAGTGAGTTGAATCGGCATCTCGGCAATTTCGTGAGCGATCACCAAATTGGTTATGTCTGGGGTGCCGATTGCAGCTATCAGATTTTCGGCGATGATGCAAACAAGGTACGGCGACCCGATGGCTCGTTCATTGCCAAGGGACGCTTGGAAAACGACGAAGCGCCTGAAGGACACGTTCAAGTTGCTCCCGATTTGGCGATTGAAGTTGTTTCACCGAATGACTTGGCCGTCTACATCGAGGGTAAGGTTGACGAATACCTTCGGGCAGGTGTTCGTTTGATTTGGGTTGTTTACCCGGAATCAAAGCACGTCCTGATCTACCGAAGTGGCACGACTGTCAAGCGGCTCGGTGTGGACGACGAGTTGACAGGCGAAGATATTCTACCCGGCTTCACGCTCGCCATTAGCAGTATCTTTTCCGCGGGACGCGAACCGGCGGGCGAATAACGTTTAAGTAACGTTCTCCGACTCGTTGGTGGCCTTTTGCACGACACCCGTAGTCCCATGCGGGTGAATCCACACCCAGGGGAGCGGCCACAATGCGACGAGGATAAAGATCCCGAGACGAACCCAGTTGCCGATATGAAGTCGCCGGAGTTCAAAAGCTGTATCGTTAATGTTGTCGATGTCGATTTGCATTCCGTCGTCTCTTGTCAGCAGCCGGAATGCGTCGTCTGATCTGATGCCCTGTCCTAGAAAGACCACACTTCCATCAGCGAGTGTCACTTGCCGCCCGATACCGGACTCATAAAAGTACGACTGGTAACTGTGCTCAGCTCGTCGATCCATGTTGGTCGACGTCAGTCGATCTACGGCGTCGCGAAGGCCAAGATCGGTCGGTTTGGTCCAGGGAATCTGTAGATCCGCGAATTCGCAAATGAGGATCGTACTCGATGTCCCGTCCGTAATATCTCGAAACCCCATTGACTCTTCCCCAGGCCAAACAGTCTTTTCGCCGACAACGCCAACGTAACTGGTCCGCGTTCGCGGTGATTTGGAGTTATGCGGTTGCGATGGACAGGAGTAGATTTGCGGCATCTTGTCGAGCAGTGGTCGATTGTTCGGACCGTCCCATGCTTCGGAGAAGTCGTATTGGTCGTACAGTTTTCGCTCTCCAACGTAGGGAAGAATTAACGCTCGCCAACTGTGCATGGGACGACCTTCCGCATCCGCGATGTACGCTGGCGGAAACGTCTTGTTGACATCGTGATAGTTGTGCAGGCCAATCGCGATCTGCTTTAGGTTGTTCGCACATTGCATCCGACGCCCTGCTTCGCGAGGTGTGGAAACTGCGGGGAACAATAACAACAAGCAGCAACAGGGTAAAAGAATAACAAGGAAACTCGCCAGGCGGCGAGGACGCGAATTGCCCGTGAATACATAGCCCCAGCCGCTGCCAAGCAACATCGCGATGATCACACCACCTCCGCCGAATGTTGCCAGAGAGGCTGCGAACAGTGCTGTCGCGTAGAGGCAATGCACCAGCAGGAATTGCAATGTCTTTGCCTCGTGCGATGCGACCCTGTTCTCATGACCCGACATAATGGCTTCTCATGACCCCGTACTTCGTCGAAGCTATTCGTCCTGATCGGTCGTCGGCATCCCCAGTTGCTTCATCTTGCGATAGAGATTTGATCGGTGAAGGCCGAGGCGTTCTGCGGCATCCGTCATGTTGCCTCTCGTTCTTTCGATCTGCTTCTTGATGTATTCGATCTGGAAGCGCTTTGTCGCGTCGGGCAGTGGCAGGTCGAGTGAGAACATCGCGCTGTCATCGCCCGACGGCGACAGAATGAACGCCAGCTCGTCGATATCGACGTTGTCGCCCTGCGACAGGTAGGCGATTCGTTCCATTAGGTTTCGCAATTCGCGAACGTTGCCCGGCCAGTTGTGTTTCAAAAGACGCTTGCGCGCTGCGGCGGTAAACGCGGGGGGACATCGCCGGGCCTTCAGGCAAAACTCCTGAAGAAAGTGCTCAGCGAGCATCACGATGTCGTCGCCACGTTCACGGAGTGGTGACAACTCGAGCGTGACGACATTCAATCGAAAGTAGAGGTCTTCGCGAAACTTCTTGTTGCGCACGAGTTCTGCGAGTTTTTGATTGGTCGCTGCGATCACCCGTGCATCAGTATGAATCGGCAGTGATCCGCCGACGCGAACGACGACTTTCTCTTCGAGCACTCGCAATAGCTTGGCCTGTCCGCTCAAACTCATATCGCCGATTTCATCGAGGAACAATGTTCCGCCGGAGGCCAGTTCAAACTTGCCGGGCCTCGATTCGTGAGCGTCCGTAAACGCGCCTTTCTCATGGCCAAACAGCTCACTCTCCAGCAGCGTCTCGGTCAAAGCGGCACAGTTCACCGCGATGAACGGCTCATTGCGGCGGCTGCTGAGGTAGTGAATTCGTTTGCTGACAACTTCTTTGCCGGTGCCGTTCTCGCCGAGAATCAGAACCGATAGGTCAGTGTTCGAGACGCGCTGGATGGTTGATCGCAGCGCTTCAACCGACGAGCAACTGCCGACTAGCTGCGAGCCTTGCTCGCCCTCGTCGGCGGCTTGATCGCGGACCTTGACTAGCTGTTCATGTTCGTGCGTGTTTTCCAACGCGATCGCCGCGTGACCGGCAAGCTCTAGAAGTGCCTCTTCGTCCGAATCGGTGAACTCGCCTTCGCATTTGTTGATCAGCTCGAACGCTCCGAGCATCCGACCTTGTCCACCGACCAGCGGCACACACAGCAAGGTGCGTGTGTGGAATCCAAGCTTCTTGTCGACACCACGATCAATTTCGTCCTGTTCATGACGGTCGACTCGCTGCGGTCGACCACTGTGGATAACTTGCCCGACGATTCCCGTCGTGTCAGCGATCCGCAACTCGCCACCTTCAACACCCAATGCCGGGCGTCCGACCAGCGTCTTGTTAGCGCGATCCCAAAGGAAGATGCTCGCCCGCTCGGCGTTCAGTAGCCGGGTTGATGTCTCGGCCATTGTCTCCAAAAGCTGCTCCATCTCCAGCGTGCGGTTCCATTGCGCTGCAATATCGAGAATCGCTTGAAGACGTTCGATTCGCGACCGATCACGCGCTCGCTCCCCGACCAGGCTTCGTACGATCCCGATCGCTTCCGCCTGAGACGAGAACAATTCAGCCGCTACTGAATCCGGCGGTCCGTTGAAACGACTGATGAGCAGCAATTCCGCGTGCTTCTGTATCGTTGCCGTCAGCCACTCGCCATCGCTCGCAATGCCTCCTTTGTCCAAGGCGTCAGACAGTAAGTCTGTTGGGATCTGTTGTCCCGAGCCCGAGAATGACTCAATAATCCATTCACCTTTATCGCTCCGGGCGACGGCGAGAAAGACGCACTGAAGCTCGCGCGCCACGATCGGCAAGACGTTCGCCCATAGTGCGGCTACATCGCGGGACTCGCTAGCGGCTTGCAGAAGCATCGGATTTACTGACATTTCAAACCTTGCGTCGGATATCCTGCAGGCTTTGTTCGCGAATCCTCGACAGATGACAAGCGGTTGATGGTATCAGAATGACGACGCCGCGACAGCTCGTCGTCAGTTCGACGATACATTGAGCGTGGAACGAATTCGTGGTCGGGCTCATGGTCGAACGGCGACGGACCCGATATCCTGAGGATTCTGGCGTGTTTATGCGTGGAATTAATCGGCGACCAGCAACCAAGGAGTTCGATGATGGGTCTGTTTGACGGCAAAAAGGGCTTGATACTCGGCGTTGCGAATGATCGGTCGATCGCATGGGCAATTGCGAAGCAGATTATGGAGCAGGGCGGAGAATGCGGCTTCACGCACCTTCCCGACAGGCCCGACGACGAGAAGAAGAAGAACCGTCGCCGCGTCTCCAAATGCACGGACGGTCACGAAGGAGCGAAGTTTCTCATTCCGCTCGACGTATGTAACGACGAAAACATCGCCGAGGTCATGAAGACTGCCGCTGACACGTTTGGCAAAATCGACTTCCTGCTTCATTCGATTGCTTTTGCCAGTCTGGACGACCTTCGCAATGACACCGTCGAGACAAGCCGAGACGGCTTCAAGCTCGCGATGGAGGTCAGCGCCTATAGCTTGCTGGCCGTCGCGAATGCTGCGAAGGATATCATGAGCGACCGCGCGTCGATTGTCACGATGACTTACTTCGGTGGCGAACGCTGTGTGCCAGGATATAACGTCATGGGAGTGTGCAAGGCAGCGTTAGATGCTTCGATGAAGTATGCCGCCCACGATCTTGGGCCGCGCGGAATTCGTGTCAACGCGTTAAGCGCTGGCCCGCTGAAGACGCTGGCGAGTTCGGCCGTTGGTGCGAAGGGGATGGAGGCCCTCTACGAATATATGTCGCCAATTGGACGCAATATCACGCACGAAGAAGTCGGTCGCACCGGAGCTTTTTTGCTGTCGGACATGTCGGACGGAATCACCGGCGAGATCATGCACGTCGACGGCGGCTACAATATGATGGGATCACCAGGTCGATTGCTCGACAAGATCGAGGCCGAGAAGCAAAGCTGATCGAAGAGTCGCGCCATGTCAGAACCGGCGACGCAAATCGCGATCGCAGTTGTTGAACGTGATGGCTATTTCCTCGTAGGAGAGCGCCCGGCAGGAAAGCCGTTGGCTGGCGATGCTGAGTTTCCAGGCGGGCGCGTCGAAGCGGGTGAAACTCCCGAAGTTGCAGCAGTGCGTGAGTGCATGGAAGAAACGGGGCTTTCGATCGCAATCGTTGGTAGCTATGACGACCGATTGCATGAGTACGCGCACGATCGGCTCCATCTACATTTCTTTGCCTGTCGAATCGTTGGCGCGGTGGAGGAGCCTCGAAAGCCGTTTCGCTGGGTTTCCCGGCGGGATCTCCGGATGCTTAAGTTCCCAGAGGCCAATCGCTCGTTAGTGAGATTATTGCGAGCCGAAAACGACTCTAGTTATCCGCTCACAGAATAGCGTCGGCTGGTGTATTCCCTACGTCAATGGTTGCTCCGACGGCCATTGTCGCGAGGGTGAACCCGCTCATCATCCACGACCCAGTACCCGTCCACGTCGCTATTAAGCAGATTGCGGCGACGAGTGTCAAACATGCAAAGAAGAAGCGTTCATACCGAACTTCGTTTTCGGCGCGTTGACCGAGCCGAGCAATGACGACGCTGAGAATCGCCGCCGCCTGAACGGCTAGTGCGATGCAGAAGAGAACGCTGTCTTGATTGTTGGCCCACATCCTTGTTGGCTCCTGATTGCGGTTTAAGCGGCGAGAGTGTACCGCGTTAGATGCCATCAGGGGAATGCGAACTTTGTGCCAAGACTTGATGTCGATCGAAAAACCTTCTCTGAGAACGGAAAACTCGGTGTTTTCCACGTTAGCAAAGCCGCTATTTCAAGGTGATTGGGTTGTAGTTTTTACAACTCATGATCGCACCTGATGCTAGCGTGTACGGGAAAAATCACTTTAGAAGTCGTTGAAGCTCAGTGTCGAGCTCCGTGGAATGGACGTTGCGTCGAACGACTCTCCCAGACTTGTCTATCAACATCATTGTTGGGACAGTCATGACGCCAAGTTCGTTGGCGAGACGGCTATCGAGGCCACCTGATTCGAACAGCTGAGGCCACGAAAGTGAGGTCGTGCGAAGATATTCCTTCAGCGAGTTCGCTTCGCTGTCGAGGTTGATACCGATGGGGGCGAACCCCTTTGCCCCGTAACGAGCTTGTAGAGCCTTGATCGTCTTCAGGTCCTCCTTGCAGGGTTCGCACCAGGTGGCCCAATAGTGGATCAGAACAGTTTTGCCTCGATAGGCGCTAAGGTCGACCGCGCGACCGTCGATCGTCTTGCCGCGGAGTTGGATGCTGCTACCTACGGATTCCAGCCGCCGCTTCGCGCCGGCTGCTTTGGTAGCGATCGGACTCGACGAAAAGTCGCTGACCACCCTGCCGTACCACTTCGCAGCGTCTGACTCTTTCCCGCCTAATTCATGCGCGAACGCCAGTTGCAGCATGGCGTCGGGAGTTGAGTCGCTCTTGGGGTACTTCTTCGAGAAATCCTCCAGATCCTTCAGCCACTGGCCCTGAATCTTAGCGAAATCGGCGTTCGGTGATTGAAGTTTCTGCCCGTACTCGGCGGTCAAATACTGAAGAGTTATGTAGGGGACGAGGTCTGCACTGTCCTTGTCTCGCGAGAGTCCAGCGACCACTTTCTTCAATCGATCAATACCGTCGGGGTAATCACCCGCTTGTATCGCCGCGCTAATGCTATCGGCAAACTGTCTCATCCATGTGGCTCGCTCCGCGGCGGACGAAGCCTGTTTTGCGATCCCTTCGAGGGCATCCGCCCGTTCTCGGTTGAGCTTGGCGAGCGTCGCTGAATTGCTGGCTGCGGCCAGGCTTTCGTCAATTCTCTCCAGTTCACCGAGCAGCGATTGCATCGCCTCGTTGACACTACCAACGTCGCCTTCGATCACGTCAGGAGCGCGATCTACGGAGGTGTAAAAGAACCCGGCTGAAGCTTGGCTTTTCGGCAAGTCGATGATTCGCCAAGCATCGCCGACACGAACGAGAGTTCCGACTGAGACTTGGCCATGTTTGCCATCGGTATCGATGATCGCTGCAGCATTGTCGTAGGCGACGAGATCTTTCGTCGCGCCGTCTGCTCCGGCAGGAATCACGCCTGGGCGAGTACCGCCGAAATGAAGCCATTTGGACTCGCTCGCGACCATTTTCTGGGATTCAGAAAGTGACTCGATCCCGTCTTCGGCCGCCTTGATTCGACGTGCGATGTCGCTCTTGAGGCTCTTGCCGAGTCCCAGTTGGTTTAGCTCCGAGGTAGTGAGCAGCAGCAGCTTGAATCGTTCAACGTCCTTGTGTTGCAACGCAGAGATCACCTCCGCCGTCGTCTCTTCTGGTGAGATCATCTTCCAGCTATCGATGGTCCCATCTTCGTTCTTATCCAATCCCCACCGCGTCCCGCTTGTACCCATCCAGCGGTACTGATCGGCCTTGCCATTGAAGTTCGCGTCGACGTCTCGATAGATCTCGATGCCATCCTTGAAGTAGCTCCATTGGTCGAGCTTTTTGTCTTTGTTTGTGTCAAGGAATCGCCTGAGCATTTGCCCGGACTCCTCGCGGACGATCCAGCCAGCTCCGAGTTCGCGGGCCGCTTCGATCTTGCATTTTGCAGCGGTTTCGGTCGACGGGATATCGTAATCAACGTCCGCCTGGATCGGCTCCAGCGCTAAAGCCTGCGTGACAGAAGACGCTGCCCAAAGTTGCGTCGGTGACAAAGCGAACACGGCGGTTGCAACTATGATGCAGTGAACATTCTTGCGCATAAAGCCGTCCTTTGAGGGAATCAGGCAACTTAATTCGACGACGGTTCGATATCGACAATTCTCTTCGGCGGATTCCGTGCCGGATCGCCAGTAAAAATAGGAAGAGTATTCGGGTTGTAGCGCGAGGATTCACTACGTTTACGGAGCATTATCCGAAAACAGTATCACCATCCGAACGCCCCGCCCGGTTTGCTACCTGAGAAACCTCAAGATTTGAAAGTTTCGCGTCGTGGATCGAAACTTGAACTCTTCGCCCACTTGCTTACTCCATTCCGCCCTTTGTGCGGGCGTGAGGACCTGGGTGAGTTCGCGGTCAGCAGAACGTTTGAACTCCCACATTTCACCGGTCAGTCGCTCACATAGTTCCTCCGTTATGGCAGCCATGCGTTCTCGCTGCTGGTCATCCAAGCCAACGACCGCGTTGATCGTCCGAACCGGGTCGACGACGGAACGGGAACGCCAATGAAGTTCTTCTAGCCGTCTTTCTTGGTGAGGTAGCAAGAGCGCGCGACGAGCCTTCGCCTTTTCCTCGAGGAGTTGTTGCTGGAATGCGAGAACCTCTGCCGTTAGCTTGGCGACTTCATCAGGTTGGACACCCTCGATTCTCCTTCCAAACGCTCGCAGTTGTTTCTTCGCTTCCACGTTTCCATGTGACGCGGCACCGAGTTGATCAGGAATCAATTCCAATTCCTTTTGGACTTCCGCCCGGTACATCAGCATCGCGTAGCCTGAAAGGGGTAGCTCATTTCTGGGAAGATAAAAGTTCAGCGTCAGGCCGGCTAGCGGCTTCAGGCCCGTCCTCGCAGATCTAAACTCAAAGTCTTCACCGATTCGTTCACTCCACGTGGTTCTCTGCCTCAAGCTCAGCAGCGTAACCAACTCGCGTTGGATGTCACGACATCCAACCCACATCAACACTCGAAGCTCGTTGCCAAGGTCGGTTTCCAGATCACGGATTCGGGTCTTCTGATCGTCACTCAATGGAAGCGACTTTTCGAGCGTCCTGTCGAGCGACTGCGATGGCCCGTTCCACAGTGATTGATACTGAATCAACAGTTGTTCGAGCCTCACGATCTGTGCCGGACTCAGGCACTGCACGATGGCATTGATTTTAGCCACTTGGATTCGGTGATCGAATGCTTTGATCTCCTGTTGGCTGAGAGAAGGTCCCCTCCTCTTGCGTTCAGCCTGCAAGTCATCGGTCACACCTCTCGAATCCCGGATCGCCACCCGCTGGTCTTCGGTAATCTTCAGTTCCCGCAGAACTTCCTCGCGACGTAGAAGACTGCTGAGGTCTCTCAACTCAGGGGATGAACGCTCCTCACCAAACGGATGGCTTAAGACAGGCCCCGCGTTCAGGAGGATGATCAGAGTTGCGCAGAAATGCAAGATATACATAATTAAACCTACATCATTAGTAGCATGAGGAATTCGTCAAATTCCATCAATGCTGCATCGTACCGTACATACGCTTCATAAAACCCGCCGGTCGTCGCTGCTTCATAATCCTCGGCAGCTGCATCAAAGTCGACGATGGCTGCGTCGTATTGGGTGGTCGCGAAATCCCAGTCCTGCACGGTCATCGCGTTTCCCGCAACAGTCATGTGAAGCTGGCCGTCAGCGTCATGGAACACACCTTGCGCGTATTTGTTGGTGCCGCTCGCCTTGTGGGCGTTGCCGCTGTTGATCAAAATGTCTCCTGTAATAAGAAACATTGGATCAATACCGGCCGCAACTAGCTGCGCCCTTGCACCCATCGCATTGTACAATTTGTCCTCAGCGTCATCTCTCATGTACTCCGCATGGGTGCGCCACGACATGGCCTCCGCCTGAGCCGCGCCGGCCAGTGTCTGGGCCATACCGGCACCGGCCTCGTCAGCCGCACCTGCATTGGCAAACAGGCCCAGAATCAGAGCCGCAAGTGAAAATATTTTTGCCGTTGTCATCGTCATCTCCCTCATCGTAGCTAGAATGCATTAAAATCAATGTCTCTCTATTAGTCATTACTGCTGAGAACAACGATTCGAACAGTGGCAGGGAGAATATTCTGGAAATTCGAATCGCGATCTCGTATAAAAGCAGGTGCGCAGTTTAACGAATAGCGACACATGTGGCGAAATGGCAGACGGTCAACCCTTCAGCGAATTGTACGAGCGGGCTTTGTCAGGAGACCGCGAGGCGCAAGCCGATCTCTATCTGAGGTACGGCAACCACATGCGACGGTGCATCGCCCACAGGCTTAAACGGTTGAATATTGCGTGGGCGGTTGACCCCGATGACGTGTTCGACTCCTTCTTCACGCGACTTATCGCGGGGCGGGTTCAGTGCCGCTTTGACAGTCCGCTGCACTTCGTCAATTACTGCGAGCGCGCACTTCGCAACAAGTGTCAGGATGTGTTGAGATTTGTCATTCTACGGAAAGCACACGACATTGCGGATTGCCCGCCTGAACTCCTTGAAGATCCAGCAGCGTTAGATGATCTCGATCAATTTACTTGGGACGAACAGTTGGAACGCGCCTACTCGCAACTGACTCATATCGAACGAGTGGTCTGTTTCTTGCGAGCGGGCGGACGTTCCTGGTCGGAGATTAGCCAACGCCTGAGAAGATCACCCGATGCCATCCGAATGATCCACCAGCGAGCGGCACAACGATTAGGGAACGATATTCTTGCAGGGGGGGGGGGTAACATTACTCGGCCCGTAGAAGCGGGCGTTTTGGCTGGCAGTTCTTGTGCTGACGTTCTTCGTAGCTGGGCCGCGAATTTGGGAGTACGTGCCGGTTTGACAGGCAGACGAGCGTGCCTAGAATAAGGGGCTCGCGAAAACGCAGGCCTGGGTCTATCCGGCCCGCGACAGATGCGGGCGTATAGCTCAGTTGGTTAGAGCGCGTCGCTGATAACGACGAGGTCCCAAGTTCGAATCTTGGTACGCCCACTAGTGGAAACGACGAATCTCAAGTACCAAATGACAAAGATTGCCTGTTTGTAATTTTATGTGTGTCGATTGCGATTTAACCCCTTGGGGATGTAGCTCAATTGGGAGAGCACCGGCTTTGCAAGCCGGGGGTTGAGGGTTCGAGCCCCTTCATCTCCACTAGCCGTTGGGCTGGTAAAAGACAGGGTGACGTAACAACTTTCAAAAACGTCGTCGTCCCTGTTGACAGTTTCAGATGCCACCACTAAATTCGTAGTTTCCCCTTGAGGGAATCTTCGCGGTAAGGAGTTCAGCTCTCTCTTTTATTTAACATTGAGAGCTGAACTCCTGTCCGCTAGGACAGGCAGTTGGAGTCACCGCTGGTGGCGCTGGCTAACTGATCTTTGACAATTTGGTTGTAAAGGTAGATGGCATCTTCGTGAGAGCGAGGTTTGCCTCGTGGGCGAGAGCCTGCTTGGTTAATCGAACTCTCTCAAGAGAATGAAGTTCTTAGTTAGCGCAAAGACGAATGATCAAATCGTTACTGGATCGTAGTGATTGCTGATCTATAGACGAGAGTCTTGGATTTAAGTGGTCAAGCTACTAAGGGCGCACGGGGGATGTCTTGGTATCGGAAGGCGATGAAGGGCGTGGAAGTCTGCGAAAAGCCCGGGGAAGTTGACAAACGAGCGTTGATCCTGGGATTCCTGAATTGTTCCTGCGTTGAATACATAGGCGCGTGGAGGCTAACCTGGCGAACTGAAACATCTAAGTAGCCAGTGGAAAAGAAAGAAAAATCGATTCCGTAAGTAGCGGCGAGCGAAAGCGGAATAGCCCAAACTTCGGGGGTTTTCCCCTGGAGGGTTGTAGGGTCCCTTACATGAGAGTTACAAAACCACCTGTTAGCAGAAGCTTTTGGAAAGTTGCACCACAGAGGGTGATAGTCCCGTACGCGACAGCAGTGTGGACTCTCGAGGGATACCTGAGTAGGTCGGGTCACGTGAAACCCCGACTGAACCAACGGGGACCATCCCGTAAGGCTAAATACTCTCCGATGACCGATAGTAAACTCAGTAGCGCGAGTGAAAGATGAGAAGAACCCCTGCTAGGGGAGGAATGTGAACCTGAAACCGTGTGCCTACAAGCGGTCGGAGCACTATGCCAGTTTACTGGAATGTGTGACGGCGTGCCTTTTGCATAATGATCCGGCGAGTTACCGTCTGCGGCTTGGTTAAGTCCCTTCGGGACGAAGCCATAGGGAAACCGAGTGTTAATAGCGCGACATTGTCGTAGGTGGTAGACGCGAAACCTGGTGATCTACCCATGAGCAGGTTGAAGCGCGGGTTAAACTGCGTGGAGGACCGAACCCACTTGGGTTGAAAACCGAGGGGATGACTTGTGGGGAGGAGTGAAAGTCTAATCAAACCAGGAGATAGCTCGTTCTCTCCGAAATAGCTTTAGGGCTAGCCTTGTGCCACTATGCATCGGGGGTAGAGATACTGAATCGGATGGGGGCTCTTCCCAGAGTACCCCACTGAACCAAACTCCGAATACCGATGTAACTATCACAGGAGTCAGTCTACGTGGGATAAGCTGCGTGGTCGAAAGGGAAACAACCCAGACCGTCGGCTAAGGGCCCGAAGTCATGCTCAGTCACTAAGGAAGTTGAATTGCTGAGACAGCCAGGATGTTGGCTTAGAAGCAGCCACCATTTAAAAAGTGCGTAACAGCTTACTGGTCGAGCA